>NZ_CP025938.1:2437500-3930000 GCF_002893765.1 Tamlana carrageenivorans
GGAGTCATTGTTGAAATACCACCCTTTGCTTATCTAGAGTCTAACCTTCTTTTGAAGGGACAGTGCTTGGTGGGTAGTTTGACTGGGGTGGTCGCCTCCAAAAGAGTAACGGAGGCTTCTAAAGGTTCCCTCAGCACGCTTGGTAACCGTGCGTAGAGTGCAATGGCATAAGGGAGCTTGACTGAGAGACCTACAAGTCGATCAGGTACGAAAGTAGAGCATAGTGATCCGGTGGTTCCGCATGGAAGGGCCATCGCTCAAAGGATAAAAGGTACGCCGGGGATAACAGGCTGATCTCCCCCAAGAGCTCATATCGACGGGGGGGTTTGGCACCTCGATGTCGGCTCGTCACATCCTGGGGCTGGAGAAGGTCCCAAGGGTTGGGCTGTTCGCCCATTAAAGTGGCACGCGAGCTGGGTTCAGAACGTCGTGAGACAGTTCGGTCTCTATCTACAGTGGGCGTTAGAAATTTGAGTGGATCTGACTCTAGTACGAGAGGACCGAGTTGGACAAACCTCTGGTGTATCTGTTGTTCCGCCAGGAGCATTGCAGAGTAGCTACGTTTGGAAGGGATAAGCGCTGAAAGCATATAAGCGCGAAACCCACCACAAGATGAGATTTCTTTAAAGGGTCGTGAGAGATTATCACGTTGATAGGCTATAGGTGTAAAGGCAGTAATGTCATAGCCGAGTAGTACTAATAACCCATAGGCTTATTGTACGCCTGTTTTTTTAAACACTTCGACAAGCTCAGTGCTAGGAAGTAGAGTTCAATACATTATTATTATCAAATCATGATCTTATTTCAATATGTTAAAATATTTATTCCCGTGTAAACGGGAATCTTTTCCAAGCTAGGGTAAAGGTTCTTTAAAGAGATTCCTGCCTACGCAGGAATTGAACAACTTAAGGTGGTTATAGCGATGGGGCTCACCTCTTACCATTCCGAACAGAGAAGTTAAGCCCATTAGCGCCGATGGTACTACATTAGTGGGAGAGTAGGTCGTTGCCTTTTTCAAATCCTCAACATTTATTTGTTGAGGATTTTTATTTTTAATGGTTACTAGTTATTGGTTGATGGTTATTAGTAACACCAATAACTAAAAACCAGAAACCAACAACCAAAACTGACCTGGTAGCTCAGTTGGTAGAGCATCTCCCTTTTAAGGAGAGGGTCCTGGGTTCGAGCCCCAGCCCGGTCACAGTAAACTTTAAAGCCTCTTTGCAATTTGCAGGGAGGCTTTTTTTTGTTTGATACTTTCTGGAACCTTGATTAGAAATTATCACGGATCAAGAACAAAAGTTGGATCAAGAGCAAAAGTTGGGGGATTTTAGAATTAAGCAAAAATAGTAGTTAATCTATAGAGGGACACTATCCCGAAAAGTGTGTAAGTTATAAATCTAGGGTTTAGCTTTTTTAAAGTTGAACCCTTTTTTCAAATATAGTTAAAAACTGGTTTAAAATAATGCCCCAGTTCCTAATAGGCATCGACCATTTTTTGGTAGCCTCTCTAAGGGATCAAGCACAAAAGTTGGGGAGTAAAAATAATTTTATCTTTGGAAAAAATTAAATTCCGTAGAAATTTCTAAAGATTTATTATCCTTATTACTACCTGATTTTCTGGTAGCTCATTTTAGTTTTAAAAATAGTTCTTCAAAAGAAGATAAACTTCGGTTGTATTTCGAAGAGAAGAACATTATCCCAAATAGTTTTAAAACACGTAAAGTAGAATCTAAAGGTTTTCATAAAGAAATAATTATCGAGGATTTTCCACTTAGGGGGAAACTAGTTTATCTGCATTTAAAGCGCCGCAGATGGCGTGATGTAGACACAAAAGAAACCCTGCAAAGAGACTGGAATAATGTAGCAAAAGGCACTCGTATGACCACCGAGTTTGCCGCTTTTTTAAAAGAAATTAATCGATAATAACAATACTAGCACGCAAACTATAGCTAATTTGTATGGTTTAGATGGTAAAAAGCTACAGCGCCAATATCGAGATTATTTAAGTGAATTTAAAGATTGGGAATACCTTGAGCAATCCACCAAATGGTTAGTCTACCCTCAAAATATTGGCAAACGATTATCTATAGATGAAATAGCACTTTCACAAGGAGAGTTATACACCGTAGTAACCAATAAAAAAGCCAAAGGTAGAGCAGGTTCTATTGTAGCTATTATTTCAGGAACTAAGTCTGAAGAGGTTATTAAATATCTTAAAAAGATACCTGAAGGCAAGCGGAGGTTGGTAGAAGAAATAACCTTAGTTATGGCCGGTGGCATGAAACTAATTGCAAAGAAGAGCTTCCCAAGAGCCGTGCAAGTCATTGATCGCTTTCATGTACAACAACTAGCTTCTGATGCTGTACAAGATATTAGAGTAAAATACCGCTGGCAAGCTCTAGAACTAGAAAATGAGGCTATCAAGACAGCTAAAAATAATAACTACCAGTATCTAGCAGAAGTATTTAGTAACGGGGATACGCGCAAACAACTGCTAGCACGAAGTAGGTATCTTCTATTCAAAAGTCCTGACAAATGGACTAGTTCCCAAAAGGAAAGGGCAGGAATTTTATTCAAGCAATACCCTATGATAAAGGAAGCTTATGACTTGTCAAACCAGCTAAGAGTAATTTACAATACTTGTACAGACAAAAATATAGCAATGACTAAATTGGCACTTTGGTACAATCAAATTGAAAATAGTGGCTTTAAAAGCTTTAGAGTTGTTATGAACACAATCTCCCTAAATTACAGGGGAATATTAAACTATTTTGACAACAGAAGTACCAATGCGGCTGCTGAATCTTTTAATGCAAAGATCAAAGCCTTTAGACAACAACTTAGAGGTGTGAGAAATAAGGAATTCTTCCTCTTTAGATTAGCACAAATTTATGCCTAGTCCCCAACTTTTAGGACTGATCCGCTATTAACTGAAAATTAAGATGTCTAGTACAGAACGAAGTTTATTTTAATTCATTAGTGTCCGATAAAAGATTTAAAAAGCGGGATTTCCAAGATAGGATTTCCCGCTTATTTTGTATCTTGAAGTTATCACACATCCAAGATATGAATAAAAGTAAAAACTTTAGCGGACAACCCATAATCAAACAGGTATTAAATTTCATTTTGCCCAAAGATGTTCATCGGACAGCCAAAAAGCACAACAGCGATCGCTATACCAAAAAGTTTACCACCTATGAGCATTTGGCCACTATGGTATTTACCGTGATCAGTGGCTGTAGCTCACTTCGTGAGGTTTCCAGTATTATGCTTGCCTGCGAGGGAAAGATCAACCATCTAGGACTCACGGACTTTCCAAAACGCAGTACCTTGTCAGATGCTAACAGGAGAAGAAGCTCTGAAGTATTTGCCGATATTTATCATTTACTCTACAAACGTTACCATCGCTTTTTATCGGACAGCAGACCCTTAGAACCTGCAGTGAAGAACCTTAAAATCGTTGATTCCTCGACCATCCCCCTATTTAGTGACATTCTTAAAGGTGTAGGAAGGAACCCGCTCAACGGCAAAAAGAAAGGAGGTATCAAGATGCATACTATGATAAACGCCATGGAAGACGTTCCTTGTCTGATTAAGTTTTCAAGCGCGGCCACGCACGACCACACCTTTTTAAAAGACCTGGAACTCAAGAAGGGCTCTTATGTGGTTTTTGACAAAGGGTATGTGGATTATGAGCAATACCAAAAATGGACACTGGAAGATGTTTACTTTGTGACTCGGCAAAAGGACAATGCTCGCTATACAAGCCTTGAAGAGTTTGATATCTCCAATAAAGTGGACGATGCTGTCTTAAAGGACGAAAAAATAGGGCTTACGGACAAAAACGGCAATGCTTTTTCCCTGAGGAGAATCGCTTTTTGGCACGAAAAGCACCAAAAAGTTTATGAGTTCATCACTAATAATTATGATCTTGATGCAGACAAAATAGCCGACATCTATAAAAATAGGTGGCAGATTGAGACGATGTTCAAGCGGCTTAAACAGAACTTTCCGCTAAAGTATTTTTTGGGAGACAATCAAAATGCCATCGAAATACAAATCTGGGTCAGTTTGATAATCCAGCTCATTATGCTTGTGATCCAAAGAAAAGCCCAAAGAAACTGGGCTTATTCCAATATGATGTCCGTCATACGATACCATTTGATGACATATATCGATTTGTTCAAATTCCTGAAAAACCCAGAAGCTAATTGGGAAGAGATTACAACCAAAAACATTGGGCAATTAAGCCTTTTTGACCCATAAGGAGGTTCTGTTTTCAAAATAAAGAGTGCGATCAATAAAAAAGGCCAACACCAAAGCTTTTTTAGCTAATTCTGTTTTTTATCGGACAACAATAATTTTAATTTTAATAAAGCACTTTTTTTTTGCTGAATTTTTTCTTATTATTTTAGAGGTGTACTATTAATGCATTTCGGTTCATATTTTAGACGCATAAAGCCTATTATGAGAAATAAAAATATTCATAAACTTGCCTTAGGAATTTCAGTCATACTTTTACTAATTTTCTTCGGATGTATATTATCGGATAATATTCAACAATCTGGAATCTTTTTAGTGGCTTTCTTTATTTTTTTAGCCATAGGATTTAAAGGTTACGATTTATTAAATGGTTTTGTTTTTACTGCTGTAATTTTTGCAGGGGTAACTTTGGCCTTATTTTATCCAAAATACTTTGTAAGCCTTGGAGACGTGCAATTAACCATACTAATTATCCCACTTATTCAACTTATTATGTTTGGCATGGGAACGTCTATGAGTATTCGCGATTTTGGAGCGGTTATTAAATCGCCTAAAGGTGTCTTTGTTGGCGTATCGGCGCAGTTAGGTATCATGCCTATCATGGGGTTTTTATTAGCCAAGTTTAGTGGGTTCCCTCCCGAAATTGCGGCAGGTATTGTGTTAATTGGTTCTTCGCCTAGTGGTGTCGCTTCTAATGTTATGGCTTATTTGGCAAAAGCAAATCTGGCTTTCTCGATCACAATTACTTCCATAGCGACATTAATCGCGCCTTTTGTAACCCCGCTTTTAATGAAAGTTTTTGCTGGAGAGTTTGTTGAAATTGATGTGTATGCTATGATGTGGAGTATTGTTAAAATGATTATTCTTCCTATTGGCGCTGGTTTGTTAGTTAATCAATTGCTTAAAGAGAAGATAGATGGGTTTAGACGTATTTTACCATTAATTTCCATGTTTGGAATTGGTGCTATTATCGTGATTATCACTGCAGCTGGCCGTGATAATTTATTGGAAATAGGTGTTCTTTTAATGGTACTAGTGTTAATTCATAATTTGTTTGGTTACTTTTTGGGCTATTGGTATGCGAGATTATTACGACTAAATCATCAGGATTCGAGAACCATCGCCTTGGAAGTTGGTATGCAAAATGGAGGTTTGGCATCTGGTATTGCTAATTCCTTAGGGAAAATAGCAACTATGGGACTTGCACCCGCTGTTTTTGGGCCGCTTATGAATATAACAGGATCCATATTGGCCTCTTATTGGCATAAAAAACCAGCCGATCTAGAAGAGGAATAAGGAACTCAGTTTAAAGTACCATGTTACGATATGGAATAATGGTATGAAACCCTTTAGCTTTAAAATATGAAGTCGGATTTTCATCCGAAGCCACTAAAATGAAATCACCGCCCCAAGCGCCTAAACTTTTTATAGCGCCTTCAAAATCTTCAAAATATAAATCTTTTACAGGCGTTTGTTTTGTGATTTTCGATATGTAGTTTTCATGATGAACAATTAATGCTTTAAAATCTTCTAACGAATCGCTTGAAATCATTTCAGAAGTGATAGCGTTCATCTCTTCAACCGAAAAATTCGACTGTACTTTAGTCTCATTGTATTGTTTAATGCCCTCGCGACTGTTTTGTTTTTTATTCAGATGAACAAAATAGAGGTTGTTTTTAAACGACGGATTAAATTCAACAGGAAGAACAAACGGTGTGTTATTTTCTAACTGATACGTTATAGCACTATTATTTTGTGCACAAGCAATATCGTAACCACTGCCTCCAAAAGTTTTTTCTAACAGCTGAAAGGCATCAACTCCAGCCCATTCAGCAATGTTGTTAATCAATGTTGAAGACGTGCCCAGTCCCCAATTTCTAGGAAAATCTAATTTTGTAGATACATGAAACCCTTCAGTCGAAGCTAGAAAACTCGGATTTAAATCCTTCGCAGCTTTTAAAATTTGTGTAATACGCTGCGATATTTCACAATCGACTTCCGAAGAAAATAAATCTATATCGAAAACTCCTTCAAACCAAACCTCGCTTTTTTCATCTAAGCTGGTCCAAACAAGTCTTTTTTCACCTATTGGAATAATGTTTAAAAATTGCCCGAATTTCGTAGGAACCGCCAAAGAAACAGCACCATCAAGAACGACGTACTCTCCAGAAATCAATAATTTCCCGTTGCTATAAATGGTTTTACTATCAAACATAAATAAGACTTAACACCCTAACTTCTTCAACTCCTCAACTCCTTCAACCTCTCAATAACCGCATTGTGTGTGACGGTTTTCGTTTTAAAATAGGCTGTGAGTTTTAGTTTTTCTTTGTCGTTAGCTTCAAACTGATTTAAAATATTCATTAAATGCATTTTCATATGCCCTTGCTGAATGCCTGTAGTGGTTAACGAGCGCAAGGCTGCAAAATTTTGTGCTAGCCCAGCAACAGCCACAATTTGCATTAATTCTTGGGCTGAAGGTTTGTGAAGCATTTCTAAGGACAATTTCACTAAAGGATGTAAACCTGTAAGTCCGCCAACCGTACCTAGAGCCAATGGAATTTCCATCCAAAATTTAAAAATGCCGTCTTCAATTTTAGCATGAGATAAACTACTATAACGTCCGTTTCTAGCGGCATAAGCATGTACGCCAGCTTCAATAGCTCTAAAGTCGTTTCCTGTAGCAAGTACTACAGCGTCAATACCATTCATTACGCCTTTGTTATGTGTAACGGCACGGTAAGGTTCGATTTCAGCAATATTTACGGCTTGAATGAATTTACGAGCAAAAGCTTCACCAGAAATTTCAGAATGATCGCTTAGTTGTTCAACAGGGCAACTCACTTCGGCACGTACTAAGCAATCGGGAACATAATTGGAAAGAATACTCATCACAATTTCAATTTGCTGCTCGGTTTCTGTAAACAAATCAAAATTTAAAGCTTCCTTTTTAAAGGTTTTTGCAAACTGTTCTAAACAGGAATTGATAAAATTAGCGCCCATGGCATCTAAGGTCTCAAACGACACATGTAGTTGAAAGTAATTATCAATTTCGGCCGTTCTATCTCTTAATTCAATATCTAAAATGCCGCCTCCACGCTTAGTCATGTTCTTGGTAATCGCCTCCGATTCTTTAAAAAGCTTAGGCTTTACATCTTGAAAAAAGCGTTTCAGTTTTTCGGTATCTCCGTTGTACATAAAATGTACCTGACCAATTTTTGTAGTTGAAATAACCGTGGTTTTAAACCCGCCACGATCCAACCAAAATTTAGCCGCTTTACTCGCAGCAGCAACAACAGAGCTTTCTTCAATAGCCATAGGGATGGTATAAAACTTGTCGTTTATCAAAAAATTAGGTGCAACACCAAGGGGTAAATAGTAATTGGTTATGGTGTTTTCTATAAATTCATCATGAAGCTGTTGCAGCTTATCGTTGGTGTTCCAATATTGTTTTAATATGGATTTGGCGTCCTCGGCATTTGAAAAATAAGTGTCAACAATCCAATCTATTTTTTTTGATTTGGATAGTTTTGAAAAGCCAGAAATTGTTTTACTCATAACCTGTAATTTGCTCGACAAATATAGTGTTCCTGCTAGTAATTTCTGCATGTCGCTTTTTAATATAAGTGCTTGTTTGCATTTTTATTTGGTATTTTACTTCGTAAATGGCTTTTTGAAGGTTTGATTATAGGGCGCAAACAGAAGTCTGAAAAAGATTTTACCTTAAAAAGTCTAGTAACATATTATAACTAAAAAAGGAATAATTGTTTCAATCATGTTATTTAACTGTTAATAATGCCTGTTTTTTGTATAATTTTTAGTAACCTTGACATCATTTTTGAATAAAAAATATTTTTTTCTAGAAACACCTATAATCGTCAAAAGGTAACCTTAATAAATGATGGTTTTTTGAACGTTTTATGTGTTTCGTAATCAACCAAAATACTACATGAATCATTTAAAATTATCTTTTTGTGTTTGCTTATTTATAACTTCTTTAATATCGGCGCAAACCAAAAATATTACCCTTGAAGACATTTGGAAGTACGGCAGGTTTAGAACAGAATATATGGATGCTTTACATTCCATGGCCAATGGTAAACAGTATTCTGTACTAAATTTCGATCTTGCCTCACGAAGTACTTCAGTAGATATTTACGATTATGAAACACTAGAAAAAGTAAAAACTTTAGTGTCTTCAAGAGACTTAAACGATTTGGCATATTTTACTAATTATACGTTTAGTGCCGATGAACAAAAAGTCATTTTAGCCAGTAATGAACAGGCTATTTATCGTCGCTCGTCCATTGGTGAATACTACGTTTACGATGTTAAGAAACAAAAATTAACACGAATTTCTGAAGTTGGTATTCAAGAGCCAACATTTTCACCCGATGGTACTAAAGTAGCATTTGCCAAAGCAAACAATCTGTTTGTAAAGGATTTGATATCGAATACGGTAAAGCAAATCACTTTTGATGGCGAAAAGAATAAAATTATTAACGGTATTAGCGACTGGGTTTACGAAGAAGAATTTGGCTTTGTAAGGGCTTTCGACTGGAACGCCGATAGTAATAAAATTGCCTTTATTAAATTTGATGAAACGGAAGTTCCTGAATTTTCAATGGATGTTTATGGAAAACAGCTTTACCCAACACAACAAGTTTTTAAATATCCTAAGGCCGGAGAAGCTAATTCTAAAGTATCACTTCATTTATATGATTTAAAATCGGAAGCACTTACAGATATTGCTGTAAATAAAAAGTATGAAGATTTTTATATCGCCAGAATTGCTTGGTCCAATGATGCTGATGTGTTTAGTGCACAGTTTTTAAATAGACACCAAAATGCCTTGGATTTATGGATGATTGATACAAAAAAAATGACATCCAATTTAGTTCTAGCTGAAACAGATGAGGCTTATGTTGATGTTACCGATAACTTAACTTTTTTAGAAGATAATAGTTTTATTTGGACCAGCGAGCAAGATGGGTTTAATCATATTTACCACTATGATAAAAAAGGAAAACTGATTAATCAAGTGACAAAAGGCAACTGGGAAGTGACCGATTACTACGGGTATAATGAAGAAAAAGATATAATTTACTATCAATCTGTAGAAAACGGATCGATTAATAGGGATGTTTACGCCATTAAATTAAACGGACGCAATAAAAAGAGTTTGTCTGAAAAAGAAGGTACGAATGAAGCGGCATTTAGTGCCGATTTTTCATTTTTTATTAATACGTTTTCTAACGCATCTACAGCACCAGAATTCACCTTAAACAATTCTAAAACAGGAGCTGTAATTAAAAACATTAAAAACAATAAGGCTTTAACCGATAAATTAAAGGATTATCAAACTTCAGTTAAAGAATTCAGTACCATTTCAATAAACGGAAACGATTTAAATATGTGGATGATAAAGCCTGCTAATTTTGATGAAAACAAGCAGTATCCGTTATTCATGACACAGTATTCTGGGCCTGGATCTCAAAAAGTTGCAAACCATTGGAATTCTTCTAATGATTACTGGTATCAATATCTAGCTCAAAAGGGAATTGTTGTGGTTTGTATTGATGGCCGCGGAACAGGTTTTAAAGGTGCTAAGTTTAAAAAAGTCACCCAAAATGAATTAGGGAAGTACGAAGTAGAAGATCAAATTGCTGCAGCAAAGGAGTTAGGTAATCTCCCATATATTAATAAGAATAAGATTGGTATTTGGGGCTGGAGTTTTGGTGGTTTTATCAGTAGTAACTGCTTGTTTAAAGGTCATGATGTGTTTTCAATGGCCGTTGCCGTAGCACCTGTTACTAGCTGGCGATTTTACGACTCTATTTATACAGAACGCTACATGACAACGCCTCAAGAAAATCCAAGTGGCTATGATGATAACTCCCCAATAAATCATGTCAAGGATCTAAAGGGGGATTTTCTTTTAATTCATGGATCGGCTGATGATAATGTGCATGTGCAAAACACCATGCGCTTAGCAGAAGCTTTAATTCAAGCCGATAAACCATTCGATTGGGCGATTTATCCAGATAAAAATCATGGGATTTATGGCGGCAATACCAGATTACACTTGTTTAAAAAAATGTCTACATTTATAGAAGATAAATTATTGACAAACAACGAATAACCAATAATTATTAACCAATAAAGAAACCTATGTCAGATACGGTAATAAAACCACATCAAAAGGAACTATTCGGACAACCAATAGGGTTGTATATTTTATTTTTAACTGAAATGTGGGAGCGTTTCTCATATTATGGGATGCGTGCCATATTGGTGTTATATATGGTAGCCTCGACAGAATTAGGAGCTGATGCTCGAGGAGTTGGACTGGGTTGGACGAGCAAAGAAGCACTTGCGCTATATGGTTGGTATACCATGCTGGTTTATATTATAGCCATTCCTGGAGGTATGATTGCCGATAAACTCATCGGACAGAAAAAAGCCGTTTTATATGGCGCTATAATTCTTTGTTTAGGGCACGGCGTTTTAGTGCTTACCGATATTTGGGCCTTTTACACAGGTCTAGGCTTGGTTATTTTAGGGGTTGGATTATTAAAACCTAATATTTCTACTATGGTAGGAGGCTTGTATCAACAAGGCGATATTCGTCGAGATAAAGGTTTTAGTATCTTTTATATAGGTATTAACTTAGGCTCACTTTTAGCGACTTTAATAGTTGGTGTTGTTGTTGCCAATTATGGCTGGCACGCTGGTTTTGGATTGGCCGGTATCGTGATGGTATTAGGTTTGATTAACTATTTAGGCGGACAAAAATACCTAGTTCAAGTTGGTAATCATACGGTAGTTGAAAATCCTAAAGATGAAGTGTCCTATGGGAAGTTATATGGCCAATTGTTCAATTCTCCAAAGCATCTTATTATCACAGCAGTTTTAGTAGTAGCTTCATTTATAGGATGGTATTTCATGAATTGGGGTTATGGTTTGTTGTTCTTGTTTTTAACAGCCATTGCAGCACTTTTAATGATGATTTATAGAGAATTAGATTCACAGATTTATAAAGATCGTTTTATTGTGCTATTACTCTCGTTTATTATGGTGATTATCTTCTGGGGGGCTTTCGAGCAAGCAGGAGGCTTAATGAATATTTATACCGACACAAAAACCAACAGAATGATTGGTGGCTGGCAGGTGCCAACTATTATGTTTCAAAGCTTAAATGCTGGATTTATCATTCTTTTTGCGACTGCCGTAGCTGGGTTTTGGGCTAAAAGAAAACTAAAAGGAAAAGAGGCTTCTTCATTATTTAAAATGGCTTTAGGTATCATTATTATGGGCTTTGGCTTTTTGTTTATGGTGTTTGCGGTAATGGAATTTGAAAAATCTGGTACCTCTAGTATGATCTGGTTGGTTTTGGCTTACCTTTTTCATACCCTTGGAGAATTATGTTTATCTCCAGTAGCATTATCGTTTATCACTAAACTAGCACCTGCAAAATATGCATCATTAATGATGGGGGTTTATTTTGCCTCTTCGGGCTTAGGCAATAAAGTCGCTGGGATTATAGGCGAGTCCGCATCAGATTTCGGGGAATACACCATTTTTGCCGGGATATTAGTATTTACTGTTGTTGTTGGTGGCTTGTTTATATTAATATTGAAACCATTAAAACGCCTTACACATGGGGCTGAAGATAATGAGCATATTATTGAAGCTAAAGAAATGGAAATTGCAGAACATTAAAAGATAATATATTAAATGGAAATGACTAAAGTGAGATTCGAGGGTTCCGATATGAATCGTAAACTATTAATGGGACACCCTTCAGGTTTATTTGTTTTATTTTTCACCGAAATGTGGGAGCGCTTTTCCTATTATGGGATGCGTGCCATATTAGTATTGTTTTTAACCTCCTCTTTAATTGATGGTGGTTGGGCATGGTCTCGAGAGGAAGCTCTAGGACTTTACGGTACTTATACTATGTTAGTATATTTCTCTCCAATTTTAGGTGGTTTTATTGCAGATAAATTTCTGGGGTATAGAAAAGCTGTTGCTATCGGTGCTTTTATTATGACTTCTGGGCATGCGGCTATGGCGCTAGATACACCATGGAGTTTATATTTAGGAATTGGCTTATTGGTGGCCGGTAACGGATTGTTTAAACCAAATATTACCTCGATCATCAACGGTGTTTATAAAAATGCTCAAGATAAAAAGGATGGTGCTTTTACCATTTTTTATATGGGTGTCAATGCAGGTGCTTTTTTGGGTATTTTACTTTGTGGTTATATAGGTGAAATGGTAGGATGGCATTATGGATTTGGATTAGCAGGTATTTTTATGTTTTTTGGAATGCTACAATTTTGGTTTTCTCAAAAGATTTTTGGGCGTATCGGATTGTCACCTTCAGATTCCATAGAATATGATGATGCTATAGAAACTCAAAGTGAAGATCCTGTTGTTGAGGAAGCCGTTGTACCTGCCAACGTGCAACGCGATCGTTACATTGTCGTTGGAATTTTAGCCTTCTTTACTATTTTCTTCTGGGCAGCTTTTGAACAAGCAGGGGGTTCTATGACTATTTTTGCAGCAGATTATACAGATCGTGTCTTAGAAGGCAATGCAGCTAATATTTTTAGAGTGGCCAATACACTACTAACCGTAGTACCACTTTTAATTATTACCTATGTTTTGTGGCAATTATTTAGAATAACATTTAGTAAATATGCCTTGTCAAACTTTTTTCTCGGAACTAGTTTTGTGATTATATGGGGTATTGTGATATGGATGCTTAAGAATCAATTTTCAGAAGTTGAAACCGAAGTACCTGCTTCTTGGTTCTCCATTTTAAACTCCTTTTATATTATCGCCTTTGCACCGCTAATTTCAAAAATTTGGGAAAGTAAATACAATCCGCCTGCCACCGTAAAATTTGGTATTGGTCTAGTTTTACTGGGACTAGGTTTTGGCGTATTAGCTTATGGTTCTTCAGGAATACCTCAAGGCGCTCAAACAGCTTCAGTTAGTATTGTTTGGTTAATTTTGGCTTATTTATTACATACGCTAGGTGAGCTTTCTTTGTCACCAGTAGGGTTATCTTATGTGAGTAAATTAGTTCCGGCAGCTAAAATTGGTATGATGTTCGGACTTTGGTATATTGCTGTGGGATTAGGAAATAAAGCAGCGGGAACTATGGGGGGTATGATTGATAAAATTACAGCACAATATGATTTAGCAACCTTCTTCTTAATCTTTACCATTGTGCCTGTTGTAGCAGGATTAATAGTAATGGGGTTAACTCCAGTTATGAAAAAACTGATGCATGGTGTGAAATAAGCACTACCTGATAGAAATTTATATAAAATGCTCCTTTTTAGGAGCATTTTTTGTAAGTTCGAAACTCGTTTTGCAACAAATACAATATGAAAAATAAGATACTTTTTATTCTGGTTTTTGGTTTTATAAGCTTTAAAAGTATAGGGCAAGAGATTCATTGGATATCGCTTAATGAAGCATTAGAACTTCAAAAAAAAACACCTAAAAAAATCATGATGGACGTTTACACCAATTGGTGTGGTCCTTGTAAAATGTTAGATAAAAACACCTTTCAGAATGCTGATGTGGCGAATTACGTTAACAAAAATTTTTATGCTGTAAAATTTAATGCTGAAGGTAACACTCAAGTATCGTATAAAGGAAAAGTATTTGAAAACCCAAAGTACGATCCTAAATTAGCTAACAGAAGGAATGCAGTTCATGATTTAACACGCTACTTACAAGTTAGTGCCTACCCAACTGTTGTGTTTTTTGATGAAAACTCTGAAGTTATAGCTCCTATTCGTGGGTACCAACAACCTAATCAATTGGAATTATATCTAAAAATGTTTTATAAGGACGAACATAAAAACATCACTACTCAAGAACAATTTAATGAATATTATCAAGCCTTTAAGCCAGAGTTTAAAGGATAAAGAATTTATAAAACTGTATTTTTTTCTTCTTATTAAAAAACTTAATAGGCTAAAATAAAAGCCCCTTTTTTTCCGGTATGATGAAATGGAAGTTTGTGTTTTTTACATATCGTTTCCCATTGATTAATATAGCTTTTATAATTACTGCCGTCGGCTATAATGTGCTTGGGTGATAAGGTTTCTATTAGTCTATTTAAATTAATTTTCGGCGACTGGCGGAGTAAAATGTATTCTGGATTACTCTGTTTTATATCGTAAACTCCAAAGCTGTCTATAACAAATAAAAGTTTATTATTAAGTTGATAAACTGGTTTTAATGGCTCCTTATGGAGCTTGTTTATTTGATTTTCTAACACGTAGTTTGTAATGACTTTGTCTTTTTTAGCGGATAAACTATCAAAATCATGAGCAATAAAAATACGGTGCTTTTTGGTATGACTTATTAGACTGTGCCTGCTTTTGTGAAAAATGACAAATTCATTTGAAACAGTGTCTAATTTCGTATGAATCCATATGATTTGAATGCCTATAATTGAGACTAATAAAACCATAATCGATTTGTAATGCTTCTTCAATAAAAAGTTAAAACCAGTACAAATGATGAGATAGAAGGCTATTAAATGTATCCATCCGAAAGGGATATCATGAAAAATAAATAGATCTTGATGGGCTATCCAAGCCATAAAGGCATTCATTAAACTTATAATTTTCCCAAATAAAGCAGCGATAAAATGGGGTAGCATATTTAAGCAAGCTAGTAGTATGACAATAATACCAAGGCCTAAAACACCTCCCAAAACAGGAATAATCACCATGTTCGTAATAAAAAATAAGCCTGGAAATTGATGAAAATAGTATAAACTTAACGGAAGAATGCCTATTTGAGCAGCTACGGTAACGGTTAAAGTATGCCAATAGATATCAATAATTTTGTTTTTTGGTTGCCATAATTTATACAAATAAGGGTCGATACTTACAATGGCTATAACAGCTATATAACTTAGTTGAAACCCAATATCGAATATATAAAGTGGCCTAAAAAGCAGTAATATAAACATGCTAATGGCTAAGGTGTTGTAAATATTGGTGAGGCGTTTTAAGTTCATGGCGATACTCATGATACTAAACATGGTTACCGCCCGAATCACAGATGCCGATAATCCTGCTATCCCAGCAAAAGACCAAAGTAAGGCCAAAACCAAAAAGGTTTTAATAAGTTTTCCATTTCTAATTCGTTCTAAAGGTTGTAATACAAAGTTAAATACCATTAAAATAATACCCACATGTAACCCAGAAACGGCTAATATATGTACAGCTCCTGCATTGCTATATTGATTAAACACTTCTTCACTGATACTTTGTCGTTGCCCCAAAAACAAGGCGTTAATGATAGCAAGTTCATCAGGTTTGAAATTATAATGGCTTAAACTGGTAATAATATGTTTTCTAATGTTTTCAGAAAGGCCAAATAGCGTTGGTTTGCCAGGTTTTACTTTTAATAACTCAGAAGGGTTTAATCTGATTTGATGATAAATGTATTGTCTTGATAAATACCTCTTGTAATTAAATTGGTTCGGATTTAATGGATATGGGATGGGGTTAAAAGATGTGCAGCTAACTAAAATATCATCGATGTGAACCTCTAAATTGGTAGTGTCTTTTCTAATACTTAATAAAGTTTTGCCTACGACTTCCTTTTTGTCGAGTTTTAAAATGTCTACGATGTATTTGTTCTCATACATCGATGGTTTTAGTATTTCTTTGATTCTAAAAGTAATGGTTTGTAAGGCCTCGGTATTAGAAGTTAGGCTATGCGAATAATGGTTCGATAAGTTTTTTTCATCATGAAAATGGGTGGTTAAAACCCCAATATTCATCATGGTTAGAAATGAAAAAACGTCAAACCAAATGGTTTTTATAAACTGTTGTTTCGCCCTAAAATAAGCTATGGAAACACTAATGAAACCAATAGTGTTAATCATTATCAAGTTTGAAAACTTGATATCAAAAAAATAACCGATAAGAATACCGGTTACAAGGCATATTAAAAGTTTTATTATTGTAAAGTTAAGCAGCTTCATAGCTGCGAAATATACAAAAAATCCTACAAAATACGTCGAGCTTCTTCAAAGGCATTTTGCCAGTACGATTCGTTTAAATGTGAAATGATTACACCTTTACTGCTTGTGGCGTGAATAAATTCAATATCATTGTTGCGAATCGCTACAATTAAACCAACATGGTTTATTGCATTTCTTCGTCCTCCTGTTTTAAAAAATAATAAATCACCTTGAGTGACTTTTTTTAAAGGAATTTTCGTGCCTTTTTTTGCCATATCTCTCGATATTCTAGGCAACAAAATATCATGGGTTCTAAAAGATTCAAAAACTAAACCCGAGCAATCCATTCCAGATTTGGTCGTGCCTCCCCACTTGTAACGTGTGCCTTCAAATTTTAAAGCATAATCTATAATTTGGTCGGCTTTAGGTTCCGGTGAAGGTCTTCTTTTAGATCGTTTTTTAATAGTTTCCTTGGGTTCGATATGGTAGTCTGTAGCAACTTCAGCATCTGTTTTTATTTCAACACGATCTGGCGTATTTTTTTTTCGTTTAGCCGATTTAGATGGTTTACAGCTGCTAAAACTGATAATTATAATAAGGATAAAGAGGCTTTTTTTCATAAATATCTAAACTTTTATACCGTTGTATATTAATTGAGCTGTTTTTAAACTAGCACCTTTTCCGCCTAAAGCGCGCTCTAATTCATAGTAATCTAAAAAGAGTTTTTCTCGAACGGTGTGATCTAAGATTTTATCGAGCTCTATGCGAAGTTTTTCTTTATTAAAATCATTTTGAATCAATTCTGTAACAACTTCACGATCCATTATTAAATTTACCAGTGAAATAAATTTTAAGGTGATAATGCGTTTGGCGATGTGATATGAGATAGCGCTACCCTTGTAGCAAACCACTTGAGGTACTTTAAATAGTGCGGTTTCTAAAGTCGCTGTTCCAGAAGTGACGAGGGCTGCATACGAAATACTGAGCAAGTCGTAAGTTTTATTGGCAATGAATTTAACATTGTCGGATTGGATAAAGCCTTTATAAAACTCATATTCCTGACTAGGAGCTCCAGCAATTACAAATTGATAGTCCGGATAGCTTGTTACGACACTTAGCATCACAGAAAGCATTTTTGTAATTTCTTGTTTACGGCTTCCTGGAAGAAGCGCAATAATGGGTTTGTCGCTCAGGTTGTTAGTTGTTCTAAAATCGAATTCATTAACAGGGTTTCTGTTCGTAATGGCATCAATTAAAGGATGACCAACAAAGTTGACCTTGAAATCATATGTTTTGTAAAAATCTTTTACGAAAGGCAGAATGACAAACATGTCGTCAATGTCACGTTTTATAGCCTGAACTCTACTGGCTCTAGAGGCCCATACTTGCGGTGAAATGTAATAATTGGTTCTAAATCCGTTTGCTTTAGCCCATTTGGCAATTCGTAAGTTAAAACCCGAATTATCAATAAAAACGACCACATCTGGATTAAACTTTTCAATGTCGGTTTTACAAAATGAAATCAACTTGAAAATTTTATTGAGGTTCAGAACGACTTCAGAAAAACCCATAAAAGCACGTTCCTTATAATGTTTTACAAGGGTTCCTCCAGCTTCTTGCATTAAATCGCCACCCCAACATCTAATAGCGGCTTGCTTGTCAATGCTAAGCAAAGCTTTTATTAAATTGGCCCCATGTAAGTCGCCCGATGCTTCTCCAGCTATGATATAATATTTCATAAGGTCATATTATTGAATAAGTTATTAAAAAGGAGCGTTTACCCGTTAAAACAACTTGAAAACAAAGGTGAATACAGCGATAAAAACAGTTATTAATAAAACGCCTCTTGCTCTATAATCTTGTTTTTTTCTTATAAAAACAAAAAATGCAATGAGGTTTAAAATCGCTCCTAAACTGATCAATTTCCCAAGAAACCCTTCGTTAGCTGCTGCTTTAATTACCGTTAAAAAATCGTCTCCCTGTCCTAACAAAGTCGCTGTTAAATAAAGTCCGATACCATTGGCAATTAAGCCAACAAGCATTCCAATAAAAACATCTTTTTTAATCATTTAAATTCCAAGTATTTAAGTCTTTAATAAAGTGATGGGCGGTAAGGTCAAATTGTGTGGGAACTACCGAGACGTATCCGTTTTCTAGGGCCCATTCATCGGTGTCTTCTCCGCCATCTAAATTAACAAATTTACCAGTTAGCCAGTAATAATCTTTTCCTTGAGGTGTTTTGCGTTTGTCGAATTCTTCCACCCAATTGGCCTTAGCTTGTCTGCAAACCTTTATGCCTTTTATATCGGCTTTTGGTAAATTAGGTAAGTTAACATTAAGAACGATGCCTTGAGGGATGCCGTTTTTTAAAACGTTTTCAGTTATGGTTTTTACAAAGTTGTCACAGCCTTCGAAATTTGCATTCCAACTGTAGTCTAAAAGCGAAAAACCTATGGCGGGAATGCCTTCTAAACCTGCTTCAATAGCCGCACTCATCGTTCCTGAATAAATGACGTTTATTGAGGAGTTCGAACCGTGATTTATACCCGAAACGCAAAGATCTGGTTGACGATCTAAAATTTCTCTAATAGCAATTTTCACACAATCGGCAGGAGTTCCAGAACAGCTAAATTCCTTTTGAGGACCATCATCTATAAAAACTTCTTCGGCGTAAAGGGTGGAGTTAAGTGTGATGGCATGCCCCATGCCACTTTGCGCCCTATCGGGAGCTACCACAACAACCTCTCCAATCTTATTCATTATCCCAATTAAACGCCTTATGCCTGGCGCACTAATACCATCATCGTTGGTCACTAAAATAAGCGGTCTTTTTGTCATTTTTATCTTTTAAATAGCAGGGCTAAAATACGTAATTTCGAGTGTTTGGCCCTAATTTCTTTGGTTTAACAAAAAATTAGTTACAATTCTAAAGGACGGCATAGTTTTTTCTTTATTTTAGTGACAAAATAAGCTTTGCTTTAAATTGCAACCAAATATTTTAATGATGAAGAAAATTATGAAAAGGAATTATAAAGTGTTTTCGCTATTGCTTTTACTGGCGTTTGCGTCTTGTAGTTTTACCACTAAAAAATTTAGCAACCCTGATAAAGATAAATTACTTATTCAAATAATAACCTTTGTATTAGAACAAGGGCATGTAGACCCGATAGAACTAGATGATACATTTTCTGAAAAGTTATTCAACCATTATATTCAAGCTGTAGATCCCGTTAAGCGTTATTTTTATGCTTCTGATATTGAGTATTTTGAGAAGTACAAGTTTTTATTAGACGAACAAATAAAAAATAAAGAAATTACCTTTTTCGATGTGGTTCATGAACGTTTATTAGAGCGTATTGCAGAAGGTGAAGAAATGTATAAGGATGTGCTTTCTAAACCTTTTGATTACCGAATAGATGAATCTTATGAAACAGATTATGAGAAAACATCCTTTGTAAGATACAAGCAGCAAATGCGTGAGCGTTGGAGGAAATTATTGAAGTTTTCTACCATTTCTAATTATGATGATTTGCTTAAGCAGGAAAGATTGGCTAAGGAGAAAGATCCGAATTACGTCATGAAATCGGAAGAAGAAATTGAAAAAGAAGCTAGAGAATCTACTCTAAGATCCATTGATATTCATTATCATGATAATATTGACGATTTAAAACGTGAAGATTATTTCGCAGTATACGTGAATTCTATTGTTGAAGAGTACGATCCGCACACGTATTACCTTGCTCCTAAAAGTAAAGAGGATTTCGATCAGCGTATGTCAGGAAAATTGGAAGGTATTGGTGCTAGACTGCAAAAACGCATGGATTATATTAAAATTGTTGAACTCATATCAGGAGGTCCGGCTTGGCGAAGTAAAAAACTGGATGTTGAAGATGTGATTTTAAAAGTACGTCAAGAGTATGAAGAACATCCTGTAAGTATTGTAGGGATGCGCATTGGTGATGCTATAAAATATATTAAAGGTCCAAAGGGGACTAAAGTTATTCTAACCATTAAAAAAGTTGATGGCACCATAAAAGATGTTGAAATTGTTAGAGACGTAGTCGAGTTGGTTGAAACTTATGCGAAATCATCTATAGTAGAGAAAGATGGTAAAAAGTTTGGAATCATTAATTTACCTGCTTTTTATGTAGATTTTAAAGACTATAAAAACGTGAACGCCGCTAAAGATGTTAAAGAAGAAATAGAACACTTAAAAGCAGATGGCATGGAAGGCCTTGTTTTAGATCTTCGTAATAACGGTGGAGGGTCTTTACCAACAGTGGTTGAAATGGCTGGTTTGTTTATAAAAGAAGGTCCAGTGGTTCAGGTGCGCTCTTCGGGAGAATCTAAGGAAATTTTAAAAGATAAAGATAAGTCCATCTCTTGGGACGGTCCTTTAGTAATCTTAGTTAATGAAATCTCGGCATCAGCATCAGAAATTATGTCGGCTGCCATGCAAGATTATAAGCGTGCTATTGTTATAGGAGGAAAACAAACCTATGGAAAAGGTACGGTTCAAAATGTTATTAATTTAAATAACATGCTTAGAAACAACACCAGTGGCGACTTAGGTGCTTTGGCAGTAACGACACAAAAATATTATAGAGTTACAGGAGGCTCCGTGCAATTGGAAGGGGTTAAAAGCGATGTGGAAGTGCCAGGACGTTTTAGTTATATTGATGTAGGTGAAAAGGATAAAGAAAACCCTTTGCCTTGGGATGAAATTGATGCAGCTCCTTTTACACCATGGAAAAGTTATTATGATTTTGATGAAACCATAAAAAGAAGTAAAAAGCGCATGAGTAGAAATCAACAACTAAAACTTATCGCTGAAAACGCAAAATGGGTGAAAACCAAAATCGATGAAAGTGTATACTCCTTAAATTATGAAACCTATAACGCCGATAATGAACGTAATGAGGCTGAAGCTGCAAGGTTTGATGCCATATCAGATTACCAAACGAATTTAACCTTTAATTCGACTTCTTATGAGAGGTCGCTGTTTACTCAAGATACCACCGATTTAAAAGAGAAAAGAGAGCGTTGGCATGAGTATTTAAGTCAGGATGTATATGTTGAGGAAGCACTTCATGTCTTAGAAGATTTACAATTAACCTCTACAACAAAAAAAGTAGCAGCTACTAATAGAGCATCAGAAAAAAAGTAGTTGGGCTAAATGAATCATAAATCAAAATCACTAAAACAATTAGCGCTCCAAAAGTTTAAAAAGAACTTTTGGGGCGTGTTTAGTTTATGTTTTATTGGTTTGGTTGGGTTAATTTCTGTTTTTGCTTACGTATTAGCACCCGATAACACGCAGCATGCCAATCAAATGCATTTGGCTATTCACTCTAAAAGGCCAGGTTTTAAAGTCACTATGCTTACTATATCCTCTCAATTACATGTGGAGCAAAGTGGTTTAGATAAGATTTTCTTTGGACGAAAAAATACAGATGCCGAAATTCCAATTTCAAAATATAGGGTCGAAGACGACCGTTTGGTGTATGCCGAATATGCTCCCGACGGACTTGAAGGTGCAGAAAAATCAATAGAACTAAATCATTTTACAGATAACTCTGGAGGAGCGTTTATCAACCAAAAAACTTTCTTTTTTGGCACAGATAAATATGGTCGCGACTTATTAAGTAGGGTTTTAGTTGGAGCGCGAATTTCTTTTTTTATTGGTTTTGTAGCGGTTTTTATTGCTTTAGTAATTGGTCTTTTTATGGGGAGTCTGGCAGGATATTTTGGTGGAAAAGTGGATGCGCTTATTATGTGGGTGATAAATGTAACTTGGTCCATTCCTACTTTATTATTGGTAATTGCTATTACCTTGGCATTAGGTAAAGGTTTTTGGCAGGTTTTTATTGCCGTAGGTTTAACCATGTGGGTTGAAGTAGCAAGAGTGGTTAGGGGGCAAATTATTAGTGTGAAGGAAATGCAATACGTTACTGCCGCAAGAGCTTTAGGATATAACGATTTTAGAATTATTACCAAGCATATATTACCAAATATTATGGCTCCTGTTATTGTAATATCAGCAGCTAATTTCGCTTCAGCAATATTAATTGAAAGTGGTTTGAGCTTTTTAGGTATTGGAGCACAATCGCCTATGGCGAGTTGGGGAGCAATGATAAAAGATCATTATAATTATATTATTTTAGGAAAACCTTATTTGGCGATCATTCCTGGGTTGTGTATTATGAGTTTGGTGATGGCTTTTATGTTAATTGGAAATGCTTTGCGTGATGCTTTAGATGTAAAGGGGTAGAAGATAAGTCAGAAAGAAGGCAACTGAAAAAAACGCGTGTTTTTAATTATCAAGCTCCATATTATTGTTTAGACTATCTATATATGCTAACACATCTTCTTTCCCTGTTTCGTTACTCGATGACGTTATAAAATAGTTGGGCATGTCTTCCCAAGACTCTAGTAAGATTTTTTTATAGGCTTCAACATGGTTTTCAATGGCTTTTGGTTTTAATTTGTCGGCCTTAGTGAAAATGATGGAAAAAGGGACGCCGTTTTCTCCCATCCATTGCATGAATTCTAAATCGATAGGTTGTGGGGTATGGCGGATGTCAACCAAAATAAAAGCAGTAACAAGTTGTTCTCGTAAGCCGAAATATTGGGTTATAAATTTTTGAAATACCTTTTTGGAGCTTTTAGAAACCCGAGCATATCCATAGCCTGGTAAGTCAACAAGGTGCCAGTTTTTATTAATTAAAAAATGATTGATAAGTTGAGTTTTTCCTGGTCGACCCGAAGTTTTTGCAAGACTTTTTCGGCTCGTTAGCATATTAATGAGTGATGATTTACCCACATTACTTCGTCCTATAAAAGCATATTCTGGAAGTCTACTTTTAGGACATTTTGCAACATCAGAATTACTCATTACAAATTCGGCAGACTTAATTTTCAAAACGGAATATTTATTTTGTTAGCTAATGATATAAGGGGTGTCTTAAAACCCTCTTTTTTCTAACCAAGTACTCATAATTTGGTTAAATTCTTCTGGATGTTCCATCATAGCAGCATGTCCGCATTTATCAATCCAAAACAAATCAGAGTCGGGTAGTAAATCGTTAAATTCTTCCCCAACCTCTGGCGGAGTCACCTGATCATTTTTACCCCAAATAATACATGTTGGGGTATTCATTTTGGGTAAATCTTTAGACATATTATGCCTAATGGCACTCTTAGCAATAGCGAGTGTTTTTATAAGTTTGTTACGATCGTTAACCGTTTCGTATACTTCATCAACAATTTCTTTAGTCGCTATGGCAGGGTCGTAAAATACATCTTGAGCTTTCTTTTTGATGACTTCGTAATCACTTCTTTTCGTGTAGCCACTGCCCATGGCGCTTTCATATAATCCAGAACTCCCTGTTATAATTAGGGCTTTAACGCTTTCTGGATACATTTTTGTATGGTATAAGCCAATGTGGCCACCAAGTGAGTTGCCTAAAAGAATAGCGCTATCATATCCTTTAAAAAGAATAAACTCATGCAAGTAATTTGCAAAGTTTTTTACGTTTGTTTTTAGTAAGGATAAGGAGTATAGTGGCAGTTCTGGTATAAGAACTTTATAGCCTTTATTGCTAAAAAAATCAATTACTGCCTCGAAATTACTTAACCCGCCCATAAGTCCGTGTAGTAGGATTATAGGAGTGCCTTCTCCGGCTTCAATGTAACTGAATTTACCTTCTTTTTTTAAATGATTCGTCATTAATCTTATAGTCTATCATTAAAAACAAATATAGGTATTTCATTCATATTTCCACCAAAATAATTAGTGTCAAGAATATCAAATGTCTAAGAAATTGAATTAAAAAGGGTTAAGTCCGTTTCAAGATGTTAACAATATGTGAAAATAAACATATTAATTATTGTAATGCGATAATAATAGGGGGCGTGAGGTTTTTGTTTCGTTTTTTGTGGGTTTTAATGGTGAGTTAGTCGATAATTTATTAACAATGTGGTATAATGTGGTAAATTGTGGTATATTTTTCAATATATTTGACACTTAAACGTTTAGATTTTTATTGAACTGCTTTGGACTTAATTACAGGGACATACGATTGTAAAGTTGATGCAAAAGGGCGATTGATGATGCCTGCTTCCATCAAAAAACAGCTGTCTGGTGTTTTGGAAGAAGGATTTGTATTACGTCGATCGGTGTTTCAGCAGTGTTTAGAGCTGTATCCTATGGCTGAATGGCAAGCGCTCATGCGAAAAATGAACAAGCTAAATAAGTTTAAGAAAAAGAACAACGATTTTATAAGAAGGTTTACTGCGGGTGCTAAAATGGTTGAGGTTGATGTGAACGGTCGTTTGTTGGTGCCAAAAGATTTAATTGTGTTTGCAAATATTTCAAAAAATATCGTTGTGGCATCTGCCATCAATATTATTGAAATATGGGATAAGGATTTATATGAAAAGGCTATTGATGATGCAGCGATTGATTTTGCAGATTTAGCCGAAGAAGTAATGGGACAAGACGAGGAAGACTATGGAATATCATAATCCAGTACTATTAAAAGAGTCGGTTGATGGTTTAAATATTAAGCCTGACGGCGTGTATGTTGATGTGACTTTTGGTGGTGGTGGTCACAGTAAAGAGATTTTATCTAGGTTAAATGATCAAGGTAAGCTATTTGCTTTCGATCAAGATGCCGATGCACTAGAAAATGCGCTCGATGATGCGCGGTTTACTTTAATTCATGAAAACTTTAGATATATAAAACGCTTTTTAAGGTTTCATGGTGTGAAAAAAGTGGATGGTATTCTTGCTGATTTTGGAGTGTCTTCGCATCAATTTGATGTGGCTAAACGCGGATTTTCAACACGTTTTGAGGCTGATTTAGATATGCGAATGAATCAAAGTAGTGCGCTTTCGGCTTTTAATGTAGTTAACGAATATGATGAAGAGCAGCTTAAAAATGTGTTTTACCAATATGGTGAGTTGCGCGCTGCGCCAGCAATGACTCGGTTAATTGTTGAGTATCGCGAAACCGTTGAGCCAATTGTAACCAGCGAACAATTAAAAAAAGTTCTTAAAAAGTTTTTGCCACCTCGACATGCTAATAAGGTGTTGGCTCAAATATATCAGGCCATACGTATTGAGGTGAATCAGGAGATTGAAGTGTTAAAGGAATTTTTGATGCAAACACCAGAATTATTGAATGAACAAGGTAGGTTGAGCTTTATTTCTTATCACTCACTTGAGGATCGTCTTGTGAAAAGGTTTATTAGAAATGGGATGTTTGAAGGGGAGCCTGAACGTGATATTTTTGGGAATTTTGAGGTGCCTTTAAAAAAGGTGAATGGATTGATTGTGCCCTCAAAGGCTGAAATTAAAGAAAATAATAGAGCAAGGAGTGCCAAGTTAAGATTGGCAGAAAAAAGATAATGAAGCAAAGCATCTATCACGTATTGCGAGGTACTTTTTTGGTGAGTGACGATTCGTTTAAAAATTGGCGCGTCATTCTCTTTATTTCGGGTTTGGCCTTAATTATGATTGCCAGTTCTCATAACGCAGATAAAAAAGTATATGAGATTGCGCATTTGAAAAATGAAGTAAAAGAAATAAGATCGCAGTTTGTAGATGGGCGATCAAGATTAATGAGGCTTAAAATGGAGTCGCACGTTGTAAGTGTTATGAATAAAAAAGGCTTATCGAGTTCTGAGACGCCTCCAAAAAAAATAAAAGTAACCGCAAGTAAAAAAGATTGATTTAAACAAATGGCAGTAAACGATAAAAACATATTAAATCGTTTGTATTTTATAGCAGGATGTATGTTCATTTTTGCTGTTGCTGTCGTGTTTAAACTATTAACGATTCAGTTTGTTCAAGGTGAAAAATATAAAGCCTTAGCAACAAAACGTGTGGTTAAAAATGTTGTGATTCCTGCTAATCGAGGTAATGTGTATTCCGTGAATGGAAATTTATTAGCGACCTCAATTCCTAAGTATGATATTCGTTTTGATGCCTTAACACCTTCGGTTAGAGTTTTTGAGAAAAATATTAAAGCGCTTTCCGATTCGCTTGCGAAATACAAAGGAAATCGGTCTTCTTCTCAAATTGAAGCACGATTAAGACGTGCACGAGCTAATAAAAATAGATATTATTTGTTAGCAAGAAATGTAGGTTATTCAGATTATATACGTTTAAGAAAATTTCCACTTTTAGAGCTTGGGGCTTTTAAAGGTGGGTTAATTGTGGAACAAACTACCAAGCGCGAACATCCCATGGGAGGCATCGCCGAGCGCACTATTGGTTATGAGCGTATCGATGAAAAAGGTAATGTAACGCGACCAGGGATTGATGGGGCTTTTGGTATTCGTTATTTAAGAGGTGTCGATGGTCAGCGTAAAAAACAACGCATCGGTAAAGGACAGTGGAAGCCCTTAACAGATGCTAATGAAATTGAACCTAAGGATGGTTATGATGTGTATACCACTATCGATGTAAATATTCAGGATATAGCACATCACGCCTTGCTGGAGCAACTAGAAAAGTATAAAGCCGATCACGGTTGTGTGGTTGTTATGGAAACCGAAACGGGTGAAATTCGTGCCATCTCTAATTTAGGTAGAAATAAAAATGGTAAGTATTATGAGCGTTTAAATTATGCGGTAGGTGAGAGTCATGAGTCGGGATCAACCTTTAAATTAATGGCTTTAGCGGCGGCCTTTGAAGATAAAGTTGCCGATACAAGTGATGTAGTAGATACAGAAAAGGGGATTCTTACTTTTTACGGAAAAAAAGTACGCGATTCTAAGTATGGTGGATATGGAAAAATAACCGTTTCAAAAGCATTCGAAGTGTCTTCCAATACGGGTATTGTAAAAGTTATTGATAAAGGGTATAGTAATAATCCAGAGAAATTTGTAGACAGACTTTATGAAATGAATCTCAATAAAAACTTGGATTTACCAATTATAGGTGAGCCAGAACCTGTTATCCCAGATCCAAGGGTAAAAAATAACCGATGGAGTGGTATTGCACTGCAGTGGATGGCTTATGGTTATGGTGTGTCTTTTACGCCTTTGCAAACCCTTACTTTCTATAATGCTGTGGCTAATAACGGGGTTATGGTTAAGCCTCGATTTTTAAAAGAAGTTAAATCTTTTGATAAGGTTATCGAGACCTTTGATAGTGAGGTGATTAATGAAAAAATATGTTCTAAAGAAACTATAGGGAAATTACAAGCCTTATTGAAAAACGTTGTAGATAAAGATCATGGTACTGGACATAGGCTGTATTCTGAATATTTTTCAATGGCTGGAAAAACAGGGACTTGTCAGAAAAATTATTCCGATAAGTCTAAGCTTGCTTATATCTCATCTTTTGCTGGATATTTCCCTGCTGAAAACCCAAAATACTCTTGTATTGTTGTGGTTCACGAGCCGGATAAGAGTGTGGGGTATTATGGTGCCGATGTTTCTGGACCAGTCTTTAAAAAAGTGGCACAAAAAATCTTTACGGCAACTCCAATTACCGACGAAATTGAGTCTTTAGGTATAGAGTCTGTAGCTGTTGAAAAAGACTATGAGCATTTTTATGAAACGGCTCAAACCTATAAAACCATTATGCCTAATGTTGTAGGTATGCCTGCTATGGATGCGGTTGCATTACTTGAAAATATGCAAGTTGATGTTCGGGTAGAGCTAAATGGAGATGGCGTGATAAACGGGCAGTCCATATTAAAAGATACCAAGTTAAAAAATAACCAAACCATAGTTTTAAAAGCATCATGATCGCATTAAAAGACATATTATACAAGGTTGCAATAAACTCTGTTACGGGTGGAACCAATACAGAGGTTAATGCTGTGGCCTTTGATTCGCGTCATATTGGAGCTAACGACTTATTTGTGGCTATAGATGGTGTTGTTGTTGATGGGCATAAGTTTATTGATGTAGCTATTAAAAATGGCGCTAAAAGTGTTGTTTGCGAAGTGCTGCCAGAGCATTTAGAGGAAGGTGTTGCTTATGTTGAGGTCGATAATTCGCATAAAGCCTTAGCCATCATAGCTGCAAATTATTACGGGAATCCTTCAGAAAATTTAAGATTGGTTGGTGTTACTGGAACCAATGGAAAAACGACCATTGCGAGTTTGTTGTATCAGTTGTTTAAAAAGGCTGGTTATAAAGTAGGGTTGTTGTCTACCGTGAAAATTATGGTAGACGCTAAAGAATATAAAGCAACTCATACGACTCCTGATTCACTTACAATTAATGCTTATTTGAAAGAAATGAATGAGGCCGGTGTTGAGTTTTGTTTCATGGAAGTAAGTTCTCATGGCATTCATCAGTGTCGTACGGAAGGATTGAATTTTGAAGGCGGAATTTTTACAAACATCACGCACGATCATTTAGACTATCATAAAACGTTTGCTGAATATAGAGATGTGAAAAAACGTTTTTTCGACGGACTCTCAAAAAAAGCCTTTGCCGTTGTTAATGTAGATGATAAAAATGGTTTGTTCATGCTGCAAAACACAAAAGCGCGAAAATTTACTTACGCTTTAAAACAGTATGCAGATTATAAATGTCAAATCCTAGAAAATCAATTTAGCGGATTGCTTTTAAAGGTGAACGACAGTGAAGTGTGGACCCGCTTAATTGGAAAGTTTAATGCTTATAATGTGTTGGCTATTTATGCTACAGCAGAATTGTTAGGTCTTGAAAAGGTTGAGGTGCTGAGGTTGATAAGTGATTTAGAGAGTGTAAGCGGGCGTTTTCAATATATAGTTTCTGATAAAAAAATAACGGCGATCGTCGATTATGCACATACGCCCGATGCCTTGAAAAATGTGTTAGAAACCATCAATGGCATTCGTACAAAAAATGAAGAGCTTTTTACTGTTGTGGGTTGTGGTGGTGATAGAGATCGTACAAAACGCCCTGAAATGGGGAACATCGCTTCGGTTTTAAGTGATAAAGTCATTTTTACTAGTGATAATCCTAGAACAGAAAACCCTGAAGATATTTTAAGGGAAATAGAAAATGGTGTAGAACCTCAAAATTTTAAAAAAACGCTAACCATTCAGGATAGAAGACAGGCTATAAAAACCGCTTGTCAAATGGCGGGCCCTAATGATATCATTTTAATAGCGGGTAAAGGTCATGAGACTTATCAAGAAATAAATGGAGTGCGTTCTCATTTTGACGATTTAGAAACCGTTCGAGAATTATTAAATCAGTTGGAAAAGTAAAAGGGGTAAGTAAACTAAAGTAACCAAAAAATAGAAAAAAGATGTTGTACTACTTGTTTGAGTATCTAGAAAAGCAGTTTCAGTTACCAGGGGCTTCGCTTTTTGGTTTTATAACTTTTAGAGCTGCCTTGGCTGTGATTTTATCTCTTTTAATTTCAACGATTTATGGTAAGCGTATCATTAATATGTTAATGAGGCAACAAGTAGGTGAAACAATTCGTGACTTAGGTTTAGAAGGACAACAAGAAAAGGCTGGGACACCAACCATGGGTGGTATTATTATCATTCTGGCTACGCTAATTCCGGTGCTTTTACTTTGTAAACTAAGTAATATTTACATCATTCTTTTGATTGTTACAACTGTTTGGATGGGGGTTATCGGGTTTTTAGATGATTATATTAAGAAGTTTAAAAATGATAAAGAAGGTCTTAAAGGAAAGTTTAAGGTGTTAGGGCAAGTTGGCTTAGGACTTATTGTAGGGGCGACCTTGTATTTTCATAAAGATGTAACCATGAAGGAGCAAGTGCTACCTGAGGTTCGTCAAGAGTTATTGACTCAAAATCCAAATATTGCAGCTTCAAAATTATTTAAGCCAGAAACGAAATCGGCGTATACCACCATTCCATTTATAAAAAATAATGAATTTGACTATGCTAAAGTCATCACTTGGATCGATCCTTCTTTAGAAAAGTATGCATGGATCGTTTTTGTGTTGGTGACGATTTTTATCATTACAGCCGTTTCTAATGGAGCAAATTTAACCGATGGGATTGATGGTTTAGCAGCAGGAACGTCTTCTATTATTGTATTGACGCTGGGAATTTTTGCTTGGGTTTCTGGGAATATTGTTTTTGCTGATTACTTAAACATCATGTATATCCCTCGTGTTGAGGAAATAACGATTTATATCGCGGCCTTTGTGGGAGCGTTAATCGGATTTTTATGGTATAACACCTATCCCGCACAAGTTTTTATGGGGGATACAGGGAGTTTAACTATTGGAGGTATTATAGCGGTTATAGCTATTGCGGTAAGAAAGGAGTGGTTGATTCCTGTGCTCTGTGGTGTGTTTTTAGCAGAAAACTTATCGGTTGTTATTCAGGTGGGGTGGTTTAAATACACCAAGAAAAAATATGGCGAAGGCAGGCGTTTATTAAAAATGTCGCCCTTGCATCATCATTATCAAATGAAAGGCTATCACGAAAGTAAAATTGTAACGCGATTTTGGATTGTTGGAATTTTATTGGCTATAGTTTCCATTGTAACCTTAAAGATTAGATAATAAATTAGTCATTTCCACGACAGTGTAAGCTTTATAAAATGAAAAAGAGTCATATAAAACAAGAAAGTGAGCAGCGCTCCTCAAGTGGGATTGAAGGAGGTTTTTTGGTTGTTTTAGGAGGAGGAGAAAGTGGTGTGGGCACAGCGCTTTTAGGAAAAGCAAAGGGCTACGATGTTTTTGTTTCCGATAAGGGAAAAATAAAAGACAAGTATAAACAAGTTCTTATACAAAATGAGATTGATTGGGAGGATGAAAATCATACCGAATCTAAAATATTGAAGGCCGATGTGGTTATGAAAAGCCCTGGCATTCCTGATAAGGTGGCGTTGATTAAGCAGATTAGAAAGGCTGGAATTACAGTAGTTTCAGAAATTGAATTTGCGTCAAATTTCACTGAGGCAACCCTTGTAGGAATCACAGGTAGTAACGGAAAAACGACTACTGCTACTTTAACGCATCACTTGTTAAAGCAAGAGCTAAATGTGGGGCTGGCAGGTAATATTGGCGATAGTTTTGCTAAGCAAATTCTGGAAGATGATTATCCGAATTACGTGTTAGAGATCAGTAGTTTTCAGTTGGATGATATCATCGATTTTAGGCCGCATATCGCCGTGATTACAAACATAACCCCAGATCATTTAGATCGCTATGATTACAAGTTTGAAAATTATATCGAATCAAAATTTAGAATTACTGAAAATCAAACCGAAGCGGATTATTTAATTTATGATGCCGATGACGAAGTGATCGTTAATCATCTTAAAAAGTGCGCAGTTAAAGCCATTTTATTGCCGTTTTCACTAGAAAAAAATATAGAAAATGGCGCATGTTTAGAAAAAGAGAATATTAAAATAACAATAAATAATAATCAGATCATTATGCCAACATCAAATCTTACATTAGAAGGAAAGCACAACGTAAAAAATGCTATGGCAGCTTCTACTGTGGCGCACCTACTAAAGATCAGAAAACAAACCATTCGTGAGAGTTTAGAGAACTTTCAAGGTGTAGAACACCGTTTGGAACAAGTTCTAAAAATAAATAAAGTTCAATATATAAACGATTCGAAAGCAACCAATGTTAATGCGACATACTATGCTTTAGAAAGTATGGGAGCTCCAACCATATGGATTGTGGGAGGGGTGGATAAAGGAAATAATTATCAAGAGTTGTTTTCTTTTGTTAATGAAAAAGTGAAAGCCATCATTTGCTTGGGTGTTAATAATGAAAAATTATTAAACACTTTTGGAAATATGGTCGATGTTATTGTGGAAACGCAATGTATGAATGAAGCGGTAAAAATAGCTTACAAATTAGCTGAAACAGGAGATAATGTACTATTGTCACCTGCTTGTGCAAGCTTCGATTTATTTGAAAACTATGAAGATCGAGGACGTCAATTTAAAGAAGCGGTAAGAAATCTGTAAAAAATAAAAATTTGCAATCCATATACAAAAACATAAAAGGTGATCGGCTAATTTGGGCTATAGTGGCCCTGCTAGCTATAGTGTCATTTTTGCCTGTGTATAGTGCGGCTAGTAATTTGGCTTATAAAGGTGCGGGTACTAATACGTTTTCCTTTTTTATAAAACACTTTTTTCACCTAGCATTAGGTTTTGCAATTATATATGGGGTACATAAAATTCCTTATAATTATTTTAAGGGATTGTCGCTTATTATGATGCCTGTTGTTTTGGTCTTGTTAGTGTTAACCATGCTTCAGGGTACAACTATTGGAGGTGCTAACGCTAGCCGATGGATTCAGATACCTTTTGTGGGGATGTCGTTTCAAACATCCACCTTGGCAGGGGTGGTTCTAATGGTTTATATCGCACGATATTTGTCTAAAATTTACGATAAAAAGATCGCCTTTAAAGAAACCATATTGCCTTTATGGATGCCTGTTTTTTTAGTGTTGATTCTCATATTGCCAGCAAATTTTTCAACCACGGCCATCATGTTTACCATGGTTGTAGTGTTGGTTTTTTTAGGCGGCTATCCATTGCGATACCTGGCAGTTATTATAGGTACAGGTGTTTTGGTTTTATCGTTGTTTATTGTAATTGCAAAAGCGTTTCCAGAAGCTATGCCTAATCGGGTTGATACTTGGATGGGGCGTATTGAAAGTTTTTCAAACCCTGAAGATACCGAAGCCGATTATCAAATAGAAAAAGCTAAAATAGCCATAGCGTCTGGTGAAATTTGGGGTGTTGGTCCAGGTAAAAGTTCTCAGAAGAACTTCTTGCCACAATCGTCATCAGATTTTATTTTTGCCATCATTATTGAAGAATATGGTTTGCTAGGCGGGTTTTTTGTCATGTTTTTGTATTTGTTGTTCTTGTTTAGAATCGTTATAGTAGCTCAGAAATCAGAATCGGTTTTTGGAAAATTAGTGGTGCTGGGTGTTGGGTTGCCAATCGTTTTTCAAGCAATAATAAACATGGCTGTTGCTGTGGAGTTATTTCCTGTTACAGGGCAAACATTACCGCTGTTAAGTAGTGGGGGAACTTCAATTTGGATGACTTGTTTGGCTGTTGGGATTATTTTAAGTGTAAGTGCCAAAAGAGAAGAAATAAAAGAAAAGGAGCTTGTAGAAGAAAATCCTTTGGATGTTTTATCAGAAGCAATTTAAAAGCGTATGTATAGAGTTATAATGTCAGGCGGAGGTACAGGAGGTCATATTTATCCTGCCATTGCGATTGCCAATGAGATAAAATCACGGTATCCAGATTCCGAAATTTTGTTCGTAGGAGCCAAGGATAGAATGGAGATGGAAAAAGTGCCTCAGGCAGGTTATCCTATAAAAGGGCTTTGGATAACAGGGGTTCAACGTAGTTTTACCTTGAAGAATTTGAGTTTTCCTTTTAAAGTGATTAGTAGTTTATGGGGGGCTCGAAAAATCATCAAATCATTTAAACCCGATGTGGTGATTGGTACCGGAGGATTTGCTAGTGGACCTCTGTTGAAGATGGCCGAATTAGCAAACATTCCAGTGCTTATCCAGGAACAGAATTCCTATCCAGGCATTACTAATAAATTGTTAGCAAAAAAGGCTGACAAAATTTGTGTGGCTTACGATGGTTTAGAGCGTTTTTTTCCAAAAGAAAAAATCGTAAAAACAGGAAACCCTGTTCGTAAAGGTTTATTGCATATTGATAATAAAGTACAGGAGGCGAAAAAGTTTTTCGATCTTAAAGAAGGCAAATGCACACTTTTAGTTATTGGTGGTAGTTTGGGTGCAAGGCGTATCAATGAATTGATTGAAAAAGAACTTGATTTTTTTGATACACAGAATGTGCAAATCATATGGCAGTGCGGGAAATTGTACTACGATAAATATAAATTGTATGACAATACCAAAAATGTACAAGTGTATGAGTTTTTAAATAATATGGATTTTGCTTACGCTGCTGCAGATGTGGTTATATCAAGAGCAGGAGCAGGTTCGGTTTCAGAACTTTGTATTGTTGGTAAGCCGGTGGTTTTTATACCTTCTCCTAATGTGGCTGAAGATCATCAAACCAAAAATGCTATGGCCGTAGTGAATAAGGATGCTGCCTTGATTATAAAGGAAGAAGATTTGGATGCTGATTTTGAAAATAAGTTTTCGCAACTTATCGCTCAGCCTGAAAGAAAGAAAGAGTTAGGTCAAAACATAAGCAAATTAGCTTTGGTTGATGCAACAAAAGATATTGTTAATGAAGTTGAAAAACTACTTAAAAAATAAATGAATTTAAACACCATACATAGCGTCTATTTTATTGGTATTGGAGGTATCGGTATGAGTGCTATTGCACGTTATTTTCTTGCTAATAAGAAACAAGTAGCTGGTTATGATAGAACGCAAACCGACCTTACCGACGCTCTTGTAGATTTGGGTATAGAGATACATTTTGAGGATAATGTTGAGCGTATCAATAAGATATTTTTAAACCCAGAAAACACCCTTGTAGTCTATACGCCAGCAGTGCCTAAAGATCATGCGGAATTAAATTTCTTTAAAGAAAAGGGATTTCATGTAATGAAGCGTTCTCAAATTTTAGGATTAATTACCGAACATACTTTCTGTTTGGCAGTGGCAGGGACACACGGAAAAACAACAACCACGAGTATTTTAGGGCATTTACTCAATACTTGTGAGGTGCCTTTAACTGCATTTTTAGGGGGGATAAGTGAAAATTACAATTCAAACCTTATTTTAAACGGTACAGAAGTATCGGTGGTCGAGGCCGATGAGTTTGATCGTTCGTTTTTAACCTTGTCACCAGATTTTGCATGCATAACCTCTATGGATGCCGATCATTTGGATATTTATGGTGATGCCGCTGAATTGAAAAAATCGTTTGTTGCTTTTTCCGAAAGACTGAAGCCAAATGGTAAACTTTTTATTAAAAATGGACTGCCTTTAGACGGGATAACATATGGTATTGAAGATGATTCTGATTATGCAGTTCAAAATATTAGAATACAAAACGGTGCTTACATTTTTGATATAAAAACACCAAAAGATACAATTAAGAATTTAGAATTTAACCTACCAGGTCGACATAATTTGTCGAACGCCTTAATAGCCTTGGCGATGGCTGTGGAATATGGTTGCTCCTACCAGCAGCTCGCCAAGGGATTGGCAACCTACAAAGGGGTTAAACGCAGGTTTTCTTATCAGATAAAAACCGAAAATTTTGTTTTTATTGATGACTATGCGCATCATCCGCAAGAAATAAGTGCCGTGCATCAGGCGGTTAGAGAAATGTATCCTGATAAAAAAGTATTAGCCGTTTTTCAACCTCATTTATTTAGTAGAACACGCGATTTTATTGATGATTTTGCCGAAAGTTTGTCGAAATTTGACGAGTTATTATTGCTCGATATTTACCCAGCCAGAGAGTTGCCTATCGAAGGTGTTAACTCCAACTGGCTGTTAGGAAAAATTAATAATGATAATAAACAACTTGTAACTAAAGCACAATTATTAAATGCCATTCATGAGAGTGATGCTCAGGTGGTTTTAACTATAGGAGCAGGTGATATTGGTGCTGAAGTAAAACGTATTAAAAAGGAGTTTAGCCTTGAGAATTAATTGGAATTACATAAAAATGATTGGCATTTTTGGCTTGGTGATTTTTCTTTTCGCCTTTGCTTCAGGACGAAATGCGGTGCGGCTTGTTTCCGAACCTCAGGTGAAGTTTGTAGGCGAAAACAATCTTTTTATAACCAGTAAGGCTGTTAGTAAATTGTTAATACAAAATTACGGGAATGCTTCAAACGTGAAGAAAGAAACTTTAGCTTTGAATGCATTAGAGAAAGCGCTCAAATCTAATCCCATGATTAAGACTGCAGAAGTGTATGTTGCTATAAACGGGACACTTAAAGCCGAAATAGAACAAAAAACACCTATTGCAAGAGTTAACACCAATGCGTCTTATTATGTTGATGCCGACGGTCAATACATGCCGTTGTCTAATAATTATTCTGCAAGAGTGCCCTTGGTTACGGGTTATGTTGAAAAAAATAATTTGGAAAGTGTCTATCAAATCGCCCGAAAAATAAATAATGACGAGTTTTTAAAAAAACATGTTTATGAGATTCGACAAGACGAAAATAAACAGCTTTTTTTAAAACTTAGAAAGTGCGACTTTACCGTACAATTAGGGAAGGTAAACGCCTTAGATAAAAAAATAAATAACCTAAAAGCTTTTTATAAAAAAGCCCTTAAGGATAATATATTGAAAGACTATAGTAAAGTTAATTTACAGTTTGATAACCAAGTAATATGTACCAAAATTTAGACCATGGAGCATAATTTAGCAGTAGGATTAGACATAGGAACCACAAAAATTGTGGCCATGATTGGCCGTAAAAATGACTACGGAAAATTAGAGATTCTAGGTATAGGAAAGTCTAAAAGCTTAGGGGTGCATCGGGGTGTTGTAAATAATATTACACAAACCATTCAATCCATTCAACAGGCCGTTCAAGAAGCTGAAGCCTCTTCAGATATAAAAATTGAAGATGTAACGGTGGGTATTGCTGGTCAGCATATCAGAAGTTTACAGCATAGCGATTATATCACAAGATCGAATTCCGAAACGGTTATTGATGATAACGATATAGAAATGCTTATCAATCAGGTGCATAAATTGGTGATGCTTCCTGGGGAAGAAATTATTCATGTATTGCCTCAAGAATATAAAGTTGATGGTCAAGCTGAAATAAAAGAACCTATAGGAATGTATGGCGGACGATTAGAGGCTAATTTTCATGTCGTAGTGGGTCAAGTATCATCCATTAGAAATGTGGGCCGCTGTATTAAAAGCGCCGGTCTAAATTTAGAAGGCATCACTTTAGAGCCTTTGGCATCTTCTAATGCAGTATTAACCCATGAAGAAAAGGAAGCCGGTGTGGCTTTAATTGATATAGGTGGAGGAACCACAGATTTAGCCATTTTTAGAGATGGTATTATTCGTCATACTGCAGTGATTCCTTTTGGTGGAAATGTGATTACCGAAGATATTAAAGAAGGTTGTTCGATTATTGAAAAACAAGCCGAATTATTAAAAGTAAAATTCGGATCGGCCTGGCCAGGTGAAAATAGAGATAACGAAATCGTTTCCATTCCGGGCTTAAGAGGTCGTGAGCCGAAAGAGATTACGCTTAAAAACTTGTCTAAAATCATCCATGCTCGTGTTGTGGAAATTATAGAACAAGTATACGCCGAAATTAAAAACTATGGCCATGAGGAACAAAAGAAAAAACTTATTGGCGGTATTGTTTTAACAGGTGGTGGAAGTCAATTGAAGCACTTAAAACAGTTGGTAGAATACATTACAGGCATGGATACTCGAATTGGTTATCCTAACGAGCATTTGGCTGGCGATAGTGATGAAGATATTACAAGTCCCTTGTATGCCACGGCAGTAGGTTTAGTTTTAGATGGACTAAAGCGCCAAGAAAGAAAAAAAGTAGAACAACAAGAAGAAGAGATTATAGCCGAAGAAGCGGTTACTAATGAGCAACCAGAAGTAGAAGAGGAGCCTGTAGTGAAAGCACCAAAAGTACGCCGTTCGTTTCTCGATAAATTAACCGATCGTCTTAAAGAATTTTTAGACGACGCCGAATAAGAATGTAAAAATTGTCTAGTTAACAATTTTAATGATTTTGCCAAGAGGCAATTATATTGATCCATAGAATAAAATATTAAGTACAAACCCTAGTAAAACAGAATTTATGAGCAGCAATGAAAAATTCGAAACAAAAATCGCATTTGATCTCCCTAAAAACAGGTCGAATGTCATTAAAGTAATTGGCGTTGGCGGCGGCGGAAGCAATGCCATCAATCACATGTTCCAGCAAGGTATTAAAGGTGTAGATTTTTATATCTGTAATACCGATGCTCAGGCTCTAGAAAATAGTGGTGTTCCAAACAAAATTCAATTAGGATTACATCTTACAGAAGGTTTGGGAGCAGGTGCTAATCCTGAAATTGGAGAGAAGTCAGCCGAAGAGAGTGTAGAAGAAATTGCTGAAATGTTAGACTCCAATACCAAAATGGTGTTCATTACTGCAGGAATGGGTGGTGGAACAGGTACCGGAGCGGCTCCTATTATTGCTAAAATGGCTAAGGATAGAAACATTTTAACCGTAGGTATTGTGACTATGCCATTTCAGTTTGAGGGTAAAATGCGTCTTGAACAATCTCAAAAAGGTATCGAAAACCTTAGAGCTGTTGTCGATTCATTAATTGTAATAAACAATAATAAACTACGTGAAGTTTATGGTAATTTAGGTTTTAAAGCTGGATTCTCGAAAGCAGATGAAGTTTTAGCTACCGCTGCTCGTGGTATAGCCGAAGTTATTACACACCACTACACGCAAAATATTGATTTACGTGATGCTAAAACGGTGTTAAGTGATAGTGGAACCGCTATTATGGGGTCTGCCTTAGCTTCAGGACAAAATCGTGCTCAAGAAGCTATTAGAAAAGCTCTTGATTCACCATTATTAAATGATAATAAAATTACTGGGGCCAAAAAAGTATTGCTGCTTATCGTTTCTGGCGCTCAGGAAATTACTATTGATGAAATTGGTGAAATTAACGACCATATCCAAAATGAAGCCGGACACAGTGCCGAAATTATTATGGGAGTGGGTGAAGATGAAGGTTTAGAAGAATCTATCGCTGTAACCATTATTGCTACGGGTTTTAATATCGAACAGCAAGATGAAATTTCTAATACCGAAACCAAAAAAGTAAAACATATTCTACATGAAGATAAGGAAACTGAGGCTCAAGAAAAGAAACCGATAGTGATTCCGCCACAGGTAGAAATGAAGGTTAAAAAACAAGCGCCTGTTGTTGTGCGTCATACTTTAGAGGACGATGCTCCAGAGAGTAAACCACAAGCATCAAGACCAGGGGCTCCAAAAAAAAATATAGATTTAATTCCAACTTCAGAAATCATTAGAAATATTGGAGTGACTTACGAAGAAGTGACAGATAAGCTACGTGAAGACCTTATTGATGATGAAGATGATTTTGTGATTAATACGGTGTCTCGTGATACGTCTCACACTTCGGAAGAAAAGGAAACCGAAGTGACTTCCGATTTTATTGAAGAAGAACAGCAAATCACTTTAACCTTTGATATGCCTATTTCCTCAAAAACGGAGGAGATCGAGGAGGAGGTTGAAGATATCATATCTCACGAGTTAATTGAAGATGTTGTTAATGATATTCCAGTAAAAGGTTACGTAGAGGTTGTTCCAGTAACTGAAACCAACGAAAACGGTGATATTCGTTATGCTTTAGATGATTACGATGACGTAGAGCCTTCAAAAAGTAAATCAACATCTAAGATTTCACATGTTTTAGATATCGAAGAAGATGAAATCGTTTTTGAAAGAAAAACGGTGGCTAAAAAAATGCCAAAAGTAGAGGAGGTTGAAGAGGTAGATCCTATGAACACCCCAATTTCTGAATTGCTTAAAGAGCGTGCTGAAGAGCGTCGACGTAAAATGAAAGATTTTAACTATAAGTTTAACAGTTCTAAAATTGATGATATTGAAAAGGTTCCAGCCTACAAACGTCAAGGTGTCGACCTAAAAGCAGGAAAGCACTCTTCAGAGACCAATATGTCTAGAACAAGTATAGGTTTTGATGATAATGATGATATCAAATTACGAAGTAATAACTCTTTTTTACATGACAATGTAGATTAGGGGCAAGGTGACTAACTTTGTTGAAAACCGAAAAGTGATTAAAAATGACTTTTCGGTTTTTTTATGTGTAAAATTTGCTAATTACAAGTCTAAGAGACTTCATTTTTTCTTAGTATCTTCGCTTCCTCTAATACATGATTGAAATGAGTTTACAAGCAGAAATAATGACGGCTTTAAAGGAAGCCATGAAATCTAAAAATCAAACCGCTTTAACAGCCTTACGTGCAGTAAAATCTGCTATTTTATTAGCGCAAACAGAAAGTGGCGCTAAAGAGGAATTAACAGAAGAACAAGAATTAAAAATACTTCAAAAACAGGTAAAACAACGTCGCGATAGTGCGGCTATTTATATTGAGCAAGGCCGACAAGACTTAGCTGATCCAGAATTAGCAGAAGTAGAGGTTATCGCACAATTTTTGCCTGAAGCCATGCCAGAAGAAGAAATCGTGAAAATTGTTGATGCTACAATTTCGAAATTAGGTGCTGTAGGTATGAAAGATATGGGTAAAGTTATGGGCGTGGTAACTCAAGAGTTAGCAGGAAAAGCTGATGGCAAAACCATTTCTAATGTTGTAAAAGCACAATTGTCTTAATTTTTAAAAGTTAAAAGTTAAAAGTTAAAAGTTGTTGTTGTTATTTACCAATAACCAATAACTAAAAATTAAAATGGCTGCGTAGTTCAACTGGATAGAATATCAGATTTCGGCTCTGAGGGTTGGGGGTTCGAATCCCTTCGCGGTCACAAGTAGCTTGTTTAAAAAGCATTAAAACCATGTAATTCTTATGAATTACAAAGGTTTTGAGAATTATGGCAATTCATTTGAATTGGTATAATTTCATCTTAAATGGTTGCCAATCGGTTACCTTTTTTTTAAGGTGTCTGCTTAGCAGACACCTTAAAAAAACTTTGTAATAGTATAGTTGAATTGACTTTCGTACTTAATCATTTTAATTACGACAACTATGCAAAAGCAAAACACTTTTTCTATACTCTTTTGGTTACAAACTTCAAGGGCTATAAACAATGAAGCATTAATTTATGCTAGAATTACTGTAAATGGTAAGCGTTTAAATATAAGTTTAAAACGTAAAGTATCTGTTTCACTCTGGGATTCTAGTAAAAAAAGGGTTAGAGGCAATTCCATTCAGGCTCGGCAAATAAATCAATCAATCGACCAGACCCACACCAAGCTTTTTCAAATTTATCAAGATTTAAAGTTTAAAGGTGAACTCATAACAGCTCATCTTATAAAATCACATTACACAGGTGAGACTAATGAGTCCAAAAGCCTTCAAGAGCTCCTTAAATATCATGCTAAAAAAATAGAAAATACTTTAGCAAAAGGATCTATAGAAAATTTTGGTGTTACCGAAAATTATATAAATCGATTTTTACTTAAGAGCAGAAGAACTACAGATATTTATTTAAATCAATTAGATTATAAATTTCTATGTGACTTTGAAAGTTACTTATACGATTATTGGCCAAAGGGGCATCCAAGGACTATGAGTCAAAATACGGTAATGAAACATATCCAACGGTTTCGTAAGATTATAACTTTAGCTTATCATATCGAGTGGATTGAAAAAGACCCCTTTGTTAAGTGGAAACAAGTATATGAGAAAAAAGAAAGAGAATTCCTTTCAGAAAATGAATTGTCTAATCTTGAAACGCTTTCATTTAAGATAGAGCGATTAGAGCGTGTTCGCGATTTGTTTGTCTTTAGTTGTTATACCGGTATTAGTTATGTAGATATTATGCAGCTAACAGATTCTAATTTAGTTAAGGGAATGGATGGCAGTACTTGGATTGTTACACACCGACAAAAAACGAAATCAAAGGTTAAAATCCCCTTATTGCAACAAGCAGAAAACCTCATAAAAAAGTATGAAAATCATCCGTTAACCACTAGTGCTCAAACGTTATTTCCAATAATTACAAACCAAAAACTAAATGCTTATTTGAAGGAGTTAGCAGATATCTGTGGTATTAAAAAGAATCTAACTTTTCACATGGCAAGACATACATTTGCTACAACGGTCACATTAAGTAATGGTATGCCAATTGAAACTGTTTCCAAATTGCTTGGCCACACTAAAATAGCAACCACTCAAATATACGCCCGTGTATTAGAAGACAAGCTAAGTCAAGATATGAACAATTTAAGGCAGCAATTAGAAGGTAAATCTAAAAATAATGATAGTGCTTCCAAATTAGGTTAAAGAAGGGTGTTATGTTTTAAAAAGCAAGATAGTTTTATTTGTCTTGCTTTTTTTTTCATACAAATTAAAGTTGTTTGTTATTTAGGAGTTGTTAGTTTTAGGCCTCAATTTATATTAAACTAAATAACCAACCCAAAACTATGGAATTAACGATTTACAAAACTATTACAAACCTTTTAAATCAAAAACTAGAAGACATTGATCAATCCAACGATGATACCATCCAAAAATTAGAGCGAAGTTATTCAGTGTCTTACAAAGCTCTTAAAGAACTTAAACAACATTATTCTAATAGTAATTTACTCAATCAACAAAAGGAAATAGAGTTTTTTAAACACATAAAGCCTTATGTCTTGAGCAAAGTTATTACCTTTTCTCAGCTTTATAATTTAGAAAATAGAAAACCAACAATTTCAGATAAGGCCATTTTAAAATACTACAAAAGTTATATTGTAGGTCTTCAGGATTATATCGATTCAAATATTAGTTTTTATAACTATTACCGAACGGAGAGCTCGATGTATGATCAACAATATTTCACTAGAAGTGAAATCGATTTAAAACTCTATCCAGAAGCTGCGTATTTCTGTACAGATAATAATTTTTCAACAAGCCATGATACCATTCTTGCCACTATTATGGCAAATGAAGAGATTATTATGTATGTAAAGCAGGAGATGACAAACTATAGTCAGCAGGTTTTAAATAGCCATAAAGGTTTTAATAATAATTTAAAATGGACGGCAACCAAAAGTGATTTAGTGGAGTTATTGTATGCGCTGCATTCAAGTAATGCTATAAATAATGGGAATGTCACATTAAAGGAATTAGCAACTTTTTTAAAGGAAGCTTTTAGCTTGAAATTAGATGATTATTCCAGAGTTTATTACGAACTACAATCCCGAACACAAAAAACCAAGTTTATAGACAATTTAAAAGAAACTTTAGAAAATAGGATTGAAAATTCGTTAGAAACGAGAAGGTAAATCCATTTACATTTCATACGTTTTTTAGCTAAAAATAATGAGCATTTAGCCTTAGAAAGTAATTTTTTGTAGAGCTATGGTATTTTATTAAGAAAAAAAAATAAAAATTTTTAATTCATTTTATTCTAATTAAGTTCTATTTGGAGGTAATACTCTAAAATTACGAACATGTTTGCATGTTACTTGATTTTCTTGCTGCGGGTTTCCCGTAATTTATTGACTTTTAAATGTGTTTTATAGTTCTGTTTACTAAAGTAAAATAGTCTAAACCATTAATAGACAACTATGTTTTTTAGGTTTATTGTTTATAGTCATAAACACCCAACTAGTACCCAACTTGTGTATAGGTAAATTTGTTTGTAAATAAAATCATACACATGGATTTTGTTGGAATAAGTTTAAAAGCTCAATTATATAGTAATATAATATGTTACAAATTATACCAAACATTACTGCACCCATATAATCCCAACTTCGATATCATTGTGGATAATTTTCAAAAAGGAGTTGCAAATTTGCCAAACGAAAGTCAAATTCAACTAATACTAACCATTAAAAACCTTTTTTTAAAAAGGTAAACTTTTAAACTCAATTATTAACGAAACTATGAGCATTAAAATTTTAACGCTAGAGGATTTAAATGAATTTAAATCAGAATTACTTGGTGATATCCAAAACTTAATGGCCGAGCCTCAGAACGAAAAACCTAAAAAATGGATTAAGTCATCAGAAGTTCGAAAGATGCTAAGTATATCAGCAGGAACACTTCAAAATCTTAGAATCAATGGTACTTTACCCTACACAAAATTTGGAAGTGTCATTTATTACAATGCCCACTTAATTAATGAAATCCTCGAAAGTAATCACATTCAAGGTTCCTAAATAGATTTAGTTCTCCAGTTTTATATTTAAAAAGCAATCGCTTTTAAATTCTCTCTCTTAAGTTTTAATCAATGCTAAACCTCCAGTTTTATGAAATTGGAGGGTATTAGTCATGCCGTAATTTAAATAAAGAGCTATGCAATCCATTAATTATATAAGCCATTTAAATCAAGTCTTTAATGTGTTTTCATCAGATAGCAGATTAAACACGACCCATGTAAGCATGTATATGGCGCTTTTTCATTTCTGGAATAATGCCCGATTTGCTGATGAGTTTTTTATAAACCGTAACGATGTTATGTTGTTGTCTAAAATAGGCTCTAAAGGAACCTATCATAAATGCATGAGGGATTTAGATACCTGGCAATATTTTAAATATCTGCCTTCAAGGAACCCGCAAATGGGAAGTAAAATTAAGATGTTCGCTTTAGGTACAAGTACAGAACAAGTAGAGGTGCGACATTGTACCAAAAATGGTACAAGCCCTGTACAAGTATCGGGGCGTTATATAAACAATACTAAACATAAAAAACCGGTAAACATTTTTAAACCAAAAAATTTAGAAAATGTTACTGATTTTTTTATTTCAAAAAATTGGCATACTAATCATGCTGCGAAATTTTTCAATCATTACGAGTCTGTAGGTTGGAAAAAAGGAAAAAGTCAAATTGAAAATTGGCAAGCAGCAGCACAAAGTTGGATGCTTCAAGCTGAAGCTTTAGAGAAAACAAAAAATGTCGAACAAAAAGCAACAGACAGCCTTCATACTATCCGCAATAAAAATTATAACCAACCGCTATGAATCATTCAACAACCATTTTCAATTCACAAAAACCGCACATTATCGTTGAAGGTGCAATTACCTATCAGTTGGGCGAATTAAAGGGAAATCAAATCAATTACAACTTTCAGAAAATTTTAATCTACCTAGAAGCTAAAGGTAAATTGCTTTTTGGCAAGCATTTTAAAATCCATCAAGAAGACCATGAAGTGCTATTAAAATTAATAAGTTATTATGTGCATGACGAGGCCTTTTGTGTCAACTTGGGTATCGATATCAAAAAAGGTATTCTTTTATCGGGTCCCGTGGGCTGTGGTAAAACAACATTAATGAAACTCCTTCCTTTTGTCGCACCTCATAAACGACCATTCAAATGTATTCCAGCAAGAAACATTGTGTTTAGTTTTAATAACATTGGGTATAAAACTATTGAAGATTACACCGACCAGGATACTTACTGTTTCGACGATTTAGGAGTCGAACAAAAAGGAAAACATTACGGTACCGACTGCAATGTCATGGGGGAAATTATTTTGTCACGTTACGATCTCTTTTGCGATTCTGGTCATATTCCCAGCCAAACATCTAAAAGGAAAATTTTCACCCACATTACCACCAACCTCAACGCTCAAGAGTTAGAAGAAAAATACGGCGAGCGTGTTCGTTCCCGAATGCGCAGTATGTTTAATCTTATTGCTTTTGATGACAATACTAGAGATAAGAGAAAATAATGTAGTTCGTCGTAATTTCTAGTTTTTGGTGTGTTCAATTTCTTTTTCTAACAATGAAATTTATGCCAAGAGTCTATAAACCCGTTGTGATTAAAATAGGAAGTAATCGCAAGGAAAACATAAAGGACTTTCTATCCACTGCAAATTTCCCTCCAAAACCAACCATCCCAATACAATTAAATATCCTATTTTTAAGCTTTCTTATACAATCCAATACAATCAATGTCAGAAGAACAGAAAAAACAACTCGAAAAACAATTATGGGCTATAGCTAACTTGTTAAGAGGCAAGATGGATGCAGACGATTACAGAAATTACATCTTAGGCTTTATATTCTTTAAATACCTTTCCGAAAAACTACACCTATATGCCGATGAGATTTTAGAACCAGACAATATAACCTACGAGCAAATAGACGAGAATACTGCAGATGGCAAATTATATATCGATGCTGTTAAAAAAGCATGTATTAAAAATTTAGGCTACTTCTTAAAACCCAGCGAATTATTTACCTCTATTGCTCAAAAAGGAAATAACCTAAGTGATATACAAACCAACGATAACGACGAAGCAACACAGTTTTTTATTATCGAAGATTTAGAACACATCCTAAATAATATCGAACAAAGTACTATGGGTACCGACTCCGAAGACGATTTCATCCGACTCTTCGAAGACTTAGACCTAACATCTTCCAAATTAGGAAAAACCGTAAAAGCTAAAAATGAAATCATAGCCAAAATCATTACCCATTTAGATGAAATAGACTTTCAGTTACAAGATACAGAAAGCGATTTGTTAGGCGATGCCTACGAATATTTAATCGGTGAGTTTGCGGCAGGAGCAGGTAAAAAAGCAGGCGAATTTTATACCCCTCAGGAAGTATCAACCATATTGGCAAAAATTGTAACCACACGTAAAAAACGAATCAAATCGGTGTACGATCCAACATGTGGTAGTGGGTCCTTATTACTGCGTGTAGCTAAAGAAGTAGACGATGTAGGTATGTTTTACGGTCAAGAACTTAACCGTACCACTTACAACTTAGCACGTATGAATATGATTCTGCACGAAGTACACTACTCCAAGTTCGACATCAAGCAGGAAGACACCCTAGAAGAACCGCAGCACCTCGATATTGATTTAAAAGCAGAAGCCATTGTAGCAAACCCACCTTTTTCTGCAAACTGGTCGGCAAAAGGCATTTTTAGTACAGACGATAGGTTTAGCCAATACGGTAAACTAGCCCCAAAAACCAAAGCCGATTTCGCATTCGTGCAACACATGGTACATCATTTAGACGAAAACGGAATCATGGCAACCGTACTGCCACACGGCGTGTTATTTAGAGGAAGTGCCGAGGGCCATATTAGGCGATATTTAATAGAAGACCGCAATTATATCGATGCCGTTATAGGTTTGCCGGCAAACATCTTTTTTGGCACCAGCATACCAACCTGTATCCTGGTACTTAAAAAATGCCGAGAGGCAAACGAAGATGTTCTGTTTATAGACGCCTCCAATCATTTCGAAAAACAAGGCAATCAAAATAAGCTATTACCAGAGCATATTGCCGAAATTACAAACACCTATGCCAACAGGGAGGTGAAAGACAAGTACAGTTATAGAGCCACCTTACAAGAAATAGCCGATAACGATTACAACCTCAACATCCCCCGTTATGTCGATACCTTTGAAGAAGAAGAGCCCATCGATATTAATGCCGTTGCAGAAGAGATACAAGCGTTAGATATAGAAATTGCTGAAACGGATAAACGCATCGCTTCTTATTGTGCTGAGCTAAATATTAAAACGCCTTTTTAATGATGGAAAAACAATTAAGTTCTATTGTGCCTAGTCGAAATATACCACAGTTGAGGTTTCCAGAGTTTGAGGAAAAAATAAAAGAAGTTAAAGTATTAAGTCTAGTAGAGTTCAAATCAGGAGGTACTCCAAAAAAAGATAATCCGAATTATTGGAATGGAAATATCCCTTGGATAAGTGCATCTTCTATGCTTGGAAAATTTTATTCAAATTCCGAGAGGACGTTAACAGAGGAGGGGTTGAGTAGAGGATCTAAATTGGCTCCAAAAAACACTTTACTTCTTTTAGTAAGGGGTAGTATGCTTTATAATAAAATACCAATTGGTATTACAGAAAAAGATGTTGCTTTTAATCAAGATTTAAAGTCATTAATTCCTAACAAAAAAGTAACTGTTGAATATTTGTACCAATGGTTTTGTTCAAAAGAGAATAAAATACTTAATATGGTTGTTGGCACAGGTATTGGTGCTGGCAAATTAGAAACCGATGATATTAAATCATTAAAAGTTTATTTACCTCAACTTCCAGAACAACAAAAAATAGCAGCATTCCTTACAGATGTAGATACTAAAATAACCCAACTCACAAAAAAGAAAACCCTTTTAGAGCAATACAAAAAAGGCATCATGCAAAAAATCTTTAATCAAGAATTACGATTTAAAGATGATGAGGGTAAAGAGTTTCCTAATTGGCAAAAAAACAAATTAGGTAAATCAGTAAAATTTTTAAAAGGAAAAGGTTTGCCTAAAAGTGAAATAGTATGTGATGGTCAATATAAGTGTATTCACTATGGAGAGCTTTTCACAAAATATAATGAGTTAATTGATAATATAATTAGTAGAACAAATGATAATGATAAGACTATTCTGTCAAAGGTAAACGATGTTTTAATGCCTACTTCAGATGTTACACCTAATGGTTTAGCAACAGCAAGTTGTATTAAAGAATCAGATGTTATTTTGGGTGGTGATGTATTAATTATTAGACAAGATATTAAAAAGATTGAAGGTGTATATCTGGCACATTATATCAAACATTTTAGAAATGATGTAATGAAATTAGTTTCAGGTTCAACGGTTTATCATTTATACGGTTCTGATATGAAAAATTTACAAGTTTTAATTCCCTGTCTTGATGAGCAAATTAAAATCGCTAATTTCTTAACAGATATCGATAAAAAAATAGAAGCCGTAACCACCAAAATAGAAAAGGCACAAAGCTTTAAAAAGGGCTTATTACAGCAAATGTTTGTGTAGCATAAAATTTAAAAACTTTAATAAAAATGTTAATACCTATGGCTAAATGGTATAAAAAGTATACTTTTGTGGCAACAGTACACACCACGCTACCCATTAGAACAGCGTCCCAGGGTGTGTCTTTTGCTTTTTATAAGGTACGTTTAGCTCAAAATCAACCTTATGTTTAGTAAACCTGCATTTACACTTTCCCAACAAGTAGAGCAACTACAAGAGCGTGGTTTAATTATTAAGCACCCACGTATTGCCGAAAAATACCTGATAAATATTAGCTATTACCGTTTAGGTGAATATTGGTATGTCATGCAATCCGATAAAGAAAAACATATATTTAAACCTAATAGTAAATTCGAAGACGCTATTGCTTTATATAATTTTGATGCCGAACTCAGGCTCCTGCTTTTTGATGTGATAGAGAAAATTGAAATTAGTTTACGTACCAAATTAATTTACTATTTATCCCATGAATCCGATCCTTGGTGGTTTCAAAATTTCGAACTATTTAATGATTGTAAGGCCTTAGTAAAAACACTTTCTAATTTAGAAGAAGAAATAACCCGTACTAAAGACGAATCAATAAAAAAACACCTTAAAAAACATAAGGAAGATGGTAGGTTTCCACCAGCATGGAAATCTTTAGAGCAAACCAGTTTTGGTGCATTATCAAAGTTGTATGGTAATTTAAAAAATGGTGTTAAAGCTAAAAATGATATAGCTAAAGATTTTGGTGCTGTAAATCATACCTATTTGCCAAGTTGGTTACAGTCTATTGCTCAAATTCGTAACTTTTGTGCGCACCATTCAAGATTATGGAACCGTAATTTACCAGGTACCGTAAAATTATTGCCTAAACCACCTAACCCATGGATACTAGACCCTTTAAATGTGCCTAAACAACATGAGTTTTCAAAACTATATGTGCACATGTGTTTAATGCGGTATATGCTAAATACGATTTTGCCTAAAAATGAATTCGCTAATAAATTGAATGCCCTGTTTGTTAAATACCCTAACGTCGACCCAAACGCTTTAGGTATGAAACCCAATTGGCAAAATGAACCTTTGTGGAAATAATAATTTATGACAACCCAACCAGAACAAGTACTCGAAAATAATTTAGTAAGCCAGTTAATAGCGCTAGGTCATAAACCAATTACTATTAAAACGGAAGATGATTTATTAAGCAACCTAAAAACACAGTTAGAAAAGCATAATAAAACCACCTTTACCACACCAGAGTTTAACCGTATTCTATTACACCTTTCTAAAGGTAATATTTTCGATAAGGCGAAAACATTACGCGATAAATATGTCCTTCAAAAAGATAATGGCGACAAGGCATATATCGAGTTTATCAATCAAGATTTCTGGTGTCAAAATCAGTTCCAGGTTACCAATCAAGTAACTATAAATGGCAAACGAGAAAACCGTTACGATGTTACTGTTCTAATAAACGGATTGCCTTTAGTTCAAATTGAGCTAAAGCGAAGAGGTATCGAACTTAAAGAAGCCTTTAATCAAATTCAACGCTATCAAAAGGAATCCTTTGCTTTCAATAATGCACTGTTCAATTACGTACAAATTTTTGTTATAAGTAATGGGGTCGATACTAAGTATTATGCGAATAGTCAAAAACAAAGCTTCAAATTTACTTCGTTCTGGAGCGATGAAAAGAATAAAAAAATCACACAATTAGAGCCCTTTGCCAATATCTTTTTAGAGCCTTGTCACATCGCAAAAATGATAACCAAATACGTGGTACTGCATGAAAGCGATAAAACTCTTATGGTACTTAGGCCGTATCAATTTTATGCAGTCGAATCAATTATCGATAGGGTAAAAAATAGCGATAAAAACGGCTATATCTGGCACACAACAGGATCGGGTAAAACACTTACATCCTTTAAAGCAAGTCAAATATTAACACATAACCCTAAAATTAAAAAGGTTGTTTTTGTAGTAGACAGACAAGATTTAGACGACCAAACCGTTAGAGAATTTCAGGCATTCGATAAAGAAAGTATAGATGGTACCGAAGATACCAAAACACTAGTAAAACAATTTTTAGATAACAGTAGGCCACTTTTAGTAACCACCATACAAAAATTGAATAGTGCCATATCTAAAGCCAAATTTAAAAAACAAATCGAAGCTTTAAAAGGTGAAAAAATAGTCTTTATTTTTGATGAGTGTCACCGTTCTCAATTTGGCGATACTCATAGACGTATTGTTAATTTCTTTACCAACCATCAATTATTTGGCTTCACGGGTACACCTATTTTTGTTAAAAATGCCATTAGTAAAAAAAGCATAAAACAAACCACCGCAAACCTATTTCACGAGTGTTTACACCAATACGTAATCACAGATGCTATTAGAGATGAAAATGTTTTAAAATTTTCAATTGAATATTACAATGTTTTCAAAAATAAAGAAGGCATAGAAGATGTTAAAGTTGAAGATATCAATAAGCAAGAAGTATATGAAAGTAATGAATATTTAAATTCCATTACCAATTACATCATAGCAAACCACAACCGTAAAACACATCACAGAGCATTTACAGCCATGTTTTGTGTAAGCAGTGTCGATATTCTAATTAAATATTACGAGCTATTAAAGGCTAAAAAAGAAGCTGGAGTACACCGTCTAAATATTGCAACAATTTTTTCCTATGCCCCAAATCCAGAAGATAAGGAGGCTACTGGTGAAATTCCAGAAGAAGATTTTCCAGATCAACCCATGGCAGCAGAACCTAGAGCAGCTTATGGCATCATGCCTCATAAAGATAAATTAGACGAATACATTACAGATTATAACCTGCAATTTGGCTCTAAACATTCGGCTAAAGACGGTAAAACCTTTCTTAGCTATAAAAAGGACATTTCGCAGCGTGTAAAAAACAAACAAATTGATATTTTATTGGTGGTAAACATGTTTCTTACTGGTTTTGATAGTAAGACCTTAAACACCCTTTACGTAGATAAAAATTTAAATTACCATGGCTTAATTCAAGCCTATTCCCGCACTAACAGAATCTTAAACGAAAAGAAATCTCAAGGAAACATTTTAGCCTTTCGTAACCTAAAACAAAACACCGACGACGCCATTGCTTTGTTTTCAGATAAGAACGCTCAAGAAACTATAATTATAGCGCCATATGAAGAGCAAATAAAGAAATTTAATGAAGCTTACAAGGTCTTAATGAGTATTGCGCCAACGGTAGACAGTGTAAACGATTTAGTTACCGAAAATGATGAATTAGAGTTTGCCAAAGCCTTTCGTGAAATCATGCGGTTAAAAAACATCCTGTCTTCTTTCGTCGAATTCACTTTTGATGATACCTATATGAAAGATCAGGAATTCGCAGATTATACAAGTAAGTATTTAGACCTCTACGATAAAATTAAAACCAATAGCCAAAAAGAATCGGTATCTATATTAGATGAAATTGATTTCGAATTAGAATTAATCCATCGCGATGAAATCAATGTAGCATACATTATGAAACTGTTAGCTAAATTAAAAGATGCCAAACCTAAAGACCAGGCGAAACAGAAAAAGCAAATTATCGATTTAATAGCAGGCGAATCAGAATTAAGAAGCAAGCGCGTTTTAATAGAAAAATTCATCCAAAACAATCTGCTTAAAATCACCGATAACGATAATGTAGAAGATGAATTTAAAACTTATTGGAAAGAAGAAACTAAAAATGCATTAGCCGATTTAAGTACAACCGAAGCTTTAAAGCAAGAGAAGGTAGAAAACATTATAAACGATTTTCTTTTTACAGGAAGAATGGCTACTGAAGATGAGGTTATTGCCGCCCTAGAAAAACGCCCAAGTGTATTGCATAGAGAATCTATAAGTACAAGAGTAACTCAAAAAATTAAAGATTTCATTCAAACATTCATCAACGGAATGGATAATTAATGAAACACAGTAACATGTAAGGAATAAATTCCGAGTTGAGTTTTCTTATGGGGGTTTCAAATACACTTTTCATATCGAACGCAGTGGGATATCTCAATATCATAAATCTTGTTTTAACTGCCAAAATCAACTAATTTACACCCTTAAAATGTAACCCTTATCAATTGCCTAAATTACTGAATCTACTTTTTCTTTTCCCGTTATGTTGTTTTGCTCAAATCCCAGAGTATTACAATAGCATCGACTTCACTAAAACCCCAATCGAAATAAAGGAGCAGCTTTCAATCCTAATTACACAAACGCATACAGGCCAAATACCTTATACCTCAACAAGTACCGATACTTGGGATATCTTAAAAGAAAGTGATTTAGTGGTAGTAAATTCTGCTGAGGTGCTACTCGTTTATGGTTACAATAATGCCGATTCTAATATTAGAAATCACAGAACCCGAAGTAAAAGTCTATCTTGTCATACAAACTCTTGTAAAGGCTATTGGACAAGAGAACATGTTTTTCCAAAATCATTAGCAGCACCAAAATTAGCAACCAGTTATGCAGGTGCTGGTACCGATGTACATAATCTAAAGCCAGCCGATAGCGATATGAATTCATACCGTAGCAATAGAATGTACAATGTTGGTTCTGGTAATGCAACAGTAACTAGTATGGGTGATTTTTATCCAGGAGAAGAGTGGGTAGGTGATGTCGCTAGAATAATCATGTATATGTATCTACGTTACCCAACACAATGCTTGCCAACCGCCGTTGCAGGTGGGTCCATCAATTACTCTAAAAACGATGCTTTGCCCGATATCCTATTAACTTGGAACGAACAAGATCCGGTGTCTCAAGAAGAAATATACCGAAATAATAAAATAGCCGAGTACCAAGGTAATAGAAACCCATTTATCGACAATCCTTATTTAGCAACGTTAATTTGGAATGGCCCTAAAGCTATTGATACTTGGGGGATTTTCACTATTGATGATTTTTCACAAATTGAAATTGCAATTTATCCCATAATAAAATCGGTTCATATCTGTGTTAAAAATCAGCCAAACAAGATAGCATCTAAGAAGTTTGTAGTTCCCATGGTTAAAAGGTAGGCATACCAACATTAACCCCAATAGAGATGACTAACAGGTGTTAAGAAATTTATTTTCTAAGCTTATTCAATCAAACCATCATCCAACCTATTAAAGTTAATGTCAAACAATAGCTTTATATTCAATACTCTTTTTTGAAAATGTAATGATAAATTAAAAGCAATGTGTGTTTTCCATAGATTTTAAAATTGAAAATAAAAGTTAATAAAATGAATGAGGTTTTTTGCACAACCATTGCATTAATTAATTTATATATTTGTTTAAATTATATGAAAATATTCTTTTCCATATCAATGTCTATTTTATTCCTTTTTCAAGGAATTAGTTTAGATATGGACTTTTGTGGGTCAATTAAAGAAATTTCAAGCATCATTGCCCATTATCAAGATCATAAAGTCTATGGAGACTCTTTTCTTGAATATGTCGTTGAAGACTACTTTGCCAGTGATACTGAAAATGAAGAGCATCCTCATAACCACGATAAGGAAAATATACCAGTCCATTCTCATAATCAATGTTGCCACCCTTTGGTATTAATTATAGCGAACAACACTTTGGCTATAACCAATCAACTAAAATTTGATGAGAAAAAACAGTATAACTTACATAAAGTAAACTTTACTTCCAGATATTTGGAATCGCTTTTCCAGCCTCCAAGGGCATAATTCAGTTTTTTTAAGGATAACTCTATCCAATTTTGAACCTCTAAGGTTCTTTTCATTTCGAGCAATTCTATTTTCTTATCAGAATTGTATCGAAAAGTTTAACTGAATTAAAACATTTTCTATGATTAATAAAATCATTGATTTTTCAATCAATAATAAATTCATTATTGGTTTGCTAACGCTTACCATAATAGGAGCAGGCATTTGGAGTATGACCCAAGTACCCATCGACGCTGTTCCAGATATTACCAATAACCAAGTTCAAGTGATTACGCAAGCACCTAATTTGGGGACCGAGGACATTGAGCAATTTGTAACCTACCCAGTAGAAGTGGCCATGAGTAATTTGCCCCAGGTTCAGGAAATTCGATCCATTTCTCGTTTTGGTTTATCTGTAGTTACTATAGTTTTCGACGATGATATGGGTACCTATTTACCACGTCAATTAGTGGCTGAAAAACTAAACGAAGTCAAAGACCAAATACCAAATGGTTTTGGTGAGCCATCAATGGGACCAATCTCTTCAGGTTTGGGAGAAATTTATCAATACACTCTTAAAGTAAAACCGGAATATAAAAACAAATATTCGGTAACCGATTTACGAACGATGCAAGATTGGATTGTGCAACGTCAAATGGCAATGGTAGAGGGAGTTGTTGAAGTTAATGCCATTGGTGGCAAAATTAAGCAATATGAAGTCGCTGTCGACCCCAACGAGCTCCAAGCGATCGGCTTAACAATTACCGAGGTTTTTGAAGCCCTTGAAGCCAACAATCAAAACACAGGTGGTGCATATATCGAGAAAAACCATCAAGCTAATTTTATTAGAGGTGAAGGTTTGGTACGAAGCTTAGATGATATTAAAAAAATCACCGTGAAAACCATCAATAATATTCCAATTACCATTGGAGATATTGCTAAAGTACAATTTGGTTCTGCTATTCGTTATGGCGCATTAACCCAAGATGGCGAAGGCGAAGTTGTTGGGGGGTTAGTAATGATGCTTAAAGGTGCAAATTCAAATGATGTTATCGAGAATGTAAAAGAACGAATGGCTCAAATCGAAAAATCATTGCCAGAAGGTGTGATTATCGAACCCTTGTTAGACCGTAGTAAATTAATAGCAGAAACAACTTCAACAGTGTCAGGAAACCTTGTTGAAGGTGCACTTATAGTAATATTTGTTCTAATTTTTTTATTAGGTAATTGGAGAGGTGGTTTAATAGTCGCTTCAACAATTCCTTTATCGCTATTATTCGCATTTATACTAATGAATGTGTTTGATGTATGGGCTAATTTAATGAGTCTAGGCGCCATAGATTTCGGTATCATTGTCGACGGGGCAGTAATTATTGTAGAAAGTACTGTTTTTTTAATAGCTTCTCAAGTCTTAAAAAAACGAAAATTGACATCAAAAGAACGTGATACTGTTGCTGCCGATGCCTCAAAAAAAATGATGAATGCTGCATTTTTTGGTCAGCTAATTATTCTAATAGTATTCCTGCCCATATTAGCATTAGAAGGCATTGAGGGCAAGATGTTCAAACCGATGGCATTAACATTTATATTTGCAATGATTGGTGCCATGGTACTTTGTTTGACGTATGTACCAATGATGTCCGCCTTGATTTTAAGAGCACCTAAAAATAACAAACTGTCGTATGGCGATAAATTTGTGCATTGGGTTGAGGACAAATACCAACCCTTGTTGGTCAAAGCCTTACATAAAGGAAAATGGATTATTGGCATTGCAGTCATGCTATTTGGTATTGCAGTCTTTATGTTCACGAGAATGGGTGGAGAATTCATTCCTCAATTGGATGAAGGTGACATTGCCTTCCATGCCATTTTAAAACCAGGAAGTTCCCTTACAGAAACTATTGAAACAACGACAAAAATTGAGCAAATTGTAAAAGCTAAATTTCCTGAAGTCGAAAAAATTGTTAGCCGTATTGGAGTTGCCGAAATTCCAACCGATCCCATGCCTATGGATATTGCAGATGTATTTGTAATACTGAAACCAAAAAGCGAATGGACTACTGTAACATCTAAAGATGAACTCATCGAACAAATGAAAAAAGCCGTAGAAATGGTTCCTGGAGTAAATTATGAATTTACACAACCTATTGAAATGCGTTTTAATGAATTACTTGAAGGTGTTAGAGAAGATATTGCTATAAAACTCTATGGAGAAGATATCAATGTATTGTCGCAAAAGGCAGAAGAAATAAGTAAAATTATAGCAGGTACAGATGGTATTGGCGATATGAAAGCAGAGGCTACAACCGGATTGCCACAATTAACAATCACCTATAACAGAAATAAATTAGCCCAATATGGACTGAAAATAAATACCTTAAATCAAATCGTTCAAACAGCCTTTGCAGGTGGTACAGCAGGTGTTATTTTTGAAGGTGAAAAGCGATTTGATTTAGTAGTTAGATTAAGTTCTCGTAATCGTAAAGACATAACAGATGTGCAAAATTTGTATATCAACTTGCCTTCTGGTGCGCAAATTCCGCTTCGCGAAGTAGCTGATATAAGTTACAAAGCTGGTCCAATGCAAATCAGTAGAGACAATACAAACCGAAGAACTTATGTAGGGATTAATGTAAGAGGTCGTGATGTAAAATCTTTGGTAGGTGAAATTAAAACTAAACTAGATGCAAAATTAGAACTGCCTTCAGGTTATTTTATTCGCTATGGAGGAGCTTTTGAAAATTTAGAGCGTGCCAGTAATCGCTTGCTAACGGTTGTGCCAATAGCGCTTTTACTCATTTTTGTTCTTATTTATTTTGCTTTAAAATCCTTACCTCAAACTTTAATGATCTATATCGCAATTCCTATGGCAACCATTGGTGGAGTCGTAGCATTGTGGTTAAGAGATATGCCATTTAGCATTTCGGCAGGTGTTGGGTTTATTGTTTTGTTTGGTGTTGCTGTTTTAAACGGCTTGGTTATGATTAGTGGACTTAATGAATTAAAAGAGGAGGGCGTAACAAACTTAAAAGATAGAATTGTAGAAGGAACTAAACGAAGAATTAGGCCTATTATGTTAACCGCTTTTACAGATGTTTTAGGCTTTTTACCTATGGCAATTTCAGCATCAGCTGGAGCCGAAGTACAACGGCCTTTAGCAACAGTTGTAATAGGTGGCTTGTTAACTTCTACATTATTAACCTTATTCGTTTTACCTATATTGTATCATTGGGTAGAAAACAAATCATTCCATTTTAGAGATAACAAAAAAGTAATTACAGTTACTACCATTATAGCTTTTATCTTTTTGTTCCCAATATCTGGAAACGCACAGCAAGAAACAGACAAGTTGCCTACAATTTCTATGCAAGAAGCTGTGAACTTGGCCAAAAAAAACTATCCAAGCTTAAAACAACGACAGCTTGAAATTGATAAGCAGAAACAGTTAAAAGGTACGGCTTTCGATTTTGGTACCACACAAATTTTTACAGGGGGAGAAGAACTAAAGAATGATTCTGGTATTTACACGACTATTGGTCTTGGTCAGTCAAATATTGATGTATTTGGCATAGCACCAAAACAAAAATTATTTGAGCAACGTATTCAATTAGCAGAAAAAGCTTTTCAGCTTTCAGAGTTGGAATTAGAGTTGGAAGTTAAAAAAATGTGGGCAAATGCCTTTAAAAGTAAGCGAAATTATAATCTATATAAAGAGCTGGATTCCATTTATGTAAACTTTGAAAATGCAGTAGCATTAAATTATGAAGTAGAAGCTATATCAAAATTGGAATATTCCGCTGCTAAAAACCAAGCCTTACAGATAAGAAGTAAGTTAATGCAATCAAAAAGTGAATACACTATAGCATTACAGCAATTAAACCTTTGGCTGGTTTCAGATGTACTTTATACTGTGTCAGATAACATTGATATAGCGAGCGAAATAAATGTAGATACCTTTAATTTAGAAGCGCACCCTTTATATGCGTTTTCGCAACTTCAAGTAGCAGAAGCCGAAGCAAACTATAAAGCTGCTAAAGCTGAAAACCTGCCAAAATTCAATATTCAAGGTGGCTTGCAAAAGGTTAATGGGAATTCTGGATTTTATACCTATCAAGCAGGTATCTCCATACCGTTTTTATCTGGTACAACTAAATCACAGATTAGAACTGCACAGATCGATAAACAAATTGCCGAAACCAATATGCTGTTTAAACAACAGGAAGTGCAATCTAGATTTAATCAAGCCAAAGAGAATTACAAAAAATGGGAAACGACCTGGCTGTTCTATAAGAATGAGGTATTACCACTTATTAAGGATCAAAAAACAGGAGCTTTGTTTGCTTATCGAGAAGGCGAAATTGATTACACAGCTTTCACGCAACTTATAAATGAAGCAATTCAATCAGAACTGCAAGCACAAATAGCTTTAGTAAACTATCTAGAAAGCATATTTCAACTACAATATTTTAATCAATAAGAAAATGAAGCCCATAATGGGTATTTGTAAATAAAGGTCAATACACTTACAAAATTTTAGACAATGAAAAATATACTAAATATAATCCTCACACTTTTTATAGTATCAATTATAGCAACAGCGTGCGGAAATAAAGAAAGCCATAATGACGGTGATGGTCATGCACATAATGAAGATGCAAAGCCAGAAAATGATGACCACCATGATGAAGAAGAAGTGATGCTATCACAAAATCAGTTTGATGCGTTAAAAATGAAAATAGACACCCTAGCCATGCGTAATATGAGTGGTTATGTAGAAGCCAATGGTACATTAGAAGTGCCTCCGCAAAGTGAAGCGGCAATAACTTCGGTAGTTGGTGCAAATGTCGTATCAATAAAAGTAATTGAAGGAGATAAAGTAAATAAAGGTCAGGTTGTTGCTTATCTATCGCATCCTAACATAATAAAAATACAGACCGATTATTTGAATGCTTTTAGCAATAGTAATTTTTTAAAGAAGAATTTCGAACGTCAGCAAAAATTATATGATGCAGGAGTTGGTTCTGGTGCAAATTTTCAAAAAGCTGAAGCCGAATATGAGGCTTCTAAAGCTATGGTAAAAGGTTTGGAGGCCCAGTTGAAACTATTAAATATTAATACCTTAGCTGTACGAAATGGAACTATAGTACAAAGTATTTCATTGCGAAGCCCAATAGATGGTTTTGTTCAAAAGGTTGAAGTCAAAACAGGGCAATTTGTAGAACCCCAAACCGAACTTTTTGAAATCGTAAATACAGATCACGTTCATGCAGATTTAATGGTGTTTGAAAAAGATGTGCATAAAGTAAAAAAAGGTCAAAAAGTAATCTTTAATGTCCAAACAATGCAGCGTAAAGAACTAACAGCAGAAATCTATTCGGTAAGTAAAACATTTGAAGACAACCCTAAAGCGGTACATGTGCACGCAGAGATTGAAAATAAAAAAAATAGCCTTATTCCCGGAATGTATATACAAGGGAAAATCTTAATAGAAAATTCGGAAATTATGGCCTTGCCCGAAAGTGCGATAGTAAAAGAGGGTGATAAATTTTTTGCGTTTTCCGCTGAAAGGGAAAATGAAGCGTGGGCTTTTAAACCTATAGAAGTGATTTTGGGCGCAAAAGATGGCGATTGGGTAGCTATCCAATTTGTGGAAGAAATTAAACCAGATATAAAATTTGCTTATAATAATGCCTATTACCTTATAGCAGAAATGAAAAAGGGAGAAGCAGAACACGCACATTAATTATGCAAACAATCGAACAATTATTAGAGTCAAAAAATATTCGCGTTACGGCAATGCGCTTATTAATTTATAAGTTTCTTGTAAATAAACAAGTAGCGGTGACCTTAAGTGATATAGAAAAAACTTTTGAAAAAGCAGATAGAACAACCTTATACAGAACCATAAAAACTTTTGAAGACAATGCCATTGTACATCAAATAGATGATGGTACAGGAATTACAAAATATGCTTTGTGTGAAATTGGATGTAATTGCGAAATTGAAACCGATTTACATTTGCATTTTCATTGCAATAACTGTGGTGAAACCATTTGCTTAACAGAACATAAAATTCCGCAAATTAAAGTCCCCGAAGGCTTTGTTTCCGAAAATGTAAACTTGGTGGTTAAAGGTGTTTGTGATAAATGTAGCGGACAATAATTGCACTTCCATTGCACGAATTATTAAACTACTTTTAATCAAAAGTAAAGGACATGACGGTTAATGTAAAAATTCCAAAACATCTTAAACGAGTCTACCATAAAGAATTGAAATATTATCGCTACTATTTAAGAGTTAAGCAGTATAGCAAGGCTTGGTATCATTTAGAAAGAAGTCATATTATTGGCCAATCTTATCCTGTTCAGCACATGAATTCGCATTGGTTAATGCTAAAGTTTGGTATGATGCAAAAAGATACTAAAGAAGTATTCGGACAAATATTAAGGTTGCTTGTTGGTGGTTGGAAATCATTTATAAACCACGTGCCTCTTGGTAATACCGGAGGTGCCAATGTGCCTCCATTAAAGCCTATGCCTATTCCTGATGATATTAAGAATTTAATGCAAATGAGATGAAAAAAAAGAAAGTCAATTTAAGAGATTTAAAACCAAATTCAGAAGAGCAACATAGTCACGATGATGGTCACAATCATAGTGGCAGTTCAAGTAATATTAAAGCCTATATTCCAGCAATCATAAGTTTTTCAATGCTTATTATTGGTATTGGTTTAGATTATTTTGATGTTAACTTCTTCAAGGATTGGGTGCGTATTATTTGGTATGGCATAGCTTATTTGCCAGTGGGGTTACCTGTAGTTAAAGAGGGTTGGGAGAGCATTAAAAAAGGTGATGTGTTTACAGAGTTTTTATTAATGTCTTTGGCTACTATTGGAGCATTCATTATTGGCGAATACCCAGAAGGTGTTGCGGTTATGTTATTTTACGCAGTAGGTGAGTTATTCCAAAATGCAGCAGTAAACAGGGCGAAAGGAAATATAAAAGCCTTATTGGATGTCAGACCAAATGAAGCCTTAGTATATCGAAATAATGATTATGTATCTGTAAATCCAGAAACGGTTCAAATTGGTGAAAAAGTGCAAGTACGTGTTGGAGAAAAAATCCCTTTAGATGGTATTCTACTTTCCGACAAAGGTTCATTCAACACAGCAGCATTAACAGGAGAAAGTAAACCAAGTACGATTTTAAAAGGAGAAAAGGTATTTGCAGGAAGCATCAATTTAGATGGTGTCATTGAAATAGAAACCACCAAAGAATTTAAGGATAGTTCCATTGCACGTATTCTCGATATGGTGCAGAATGCAACATCTCGTAAATCTAAAACCGAATTGTTCATTAGAAAATTTGCACGTATTTATACACCTATAGTTGTGTTTTTAGCAATAGGTGTTACGTTGCTGCCGTATTTTTTTGTAGATGATTATGTCTTTAGAGATTGGTTATATAGAGCATTAATATTCTTGGTAATCTCTTGTCCGTGTGCATTAGTTATTTCTATTCCTTTGGGGTATTTCGGTGGCTTGGGAGCGGCTTCAAAAAATGGAATTTTATTTAAAGGCGCTTCGTTCTTGGATGTCATGACCAAGGTAAATACTTTGGTAATGGACAAGACAGGAACGGTTACTAAAGGTGTTTTTAAAATAAAAGAAATCAAAGCTATTGGATGGGATGAAATAGAATTTATGAAGTACCTAATGGCTATGGAGGAGCAATCCACGCATCCCATCGCAAAGGCTATTTTAGAATATAAAGATGAAAGTTCAGCTTATAAAGCTTCAGACGTTACTGAAATAGCTGGAAAAGGATTAAAAGGTAACATAAATAGCAAGATTGTTTTAGTTGGAAATAAAGCGTTGATGACTGCTAATAAAATTGATGTACCAACCGAAACCCAATCTATTGTAGAGTCCATTGTATTAGTTGCTATAGATAATAAATTCGCAGGTTATGTGGTTATTGCAGATCAATTAAAAGATGATGCAAAAGAAACAATTTCTGCCCTACATAAGGTTGGTGTTAACAGTATCATGATGCTCTCTGGTGATAAAGATTCCATTACTCAAAAGGTGGCTTCCGAATTAAATATCGAACATGCCAAAGGCGGATTATTACCTGAAGATAAATTGAAAGAAGTTGAACTTTTAAAGCAAAACCCCGAAAACAAAATTGCATTTATTGGTGATGGTATTAATGATGCGCCAGTTTTAGCAGCAAGTGATATAGGTATAGCAATGGGCGGTTTAGGAAGCGATGTCGCTATTGAAACAGCAGATGTTATTATTCAAACAGACCAACCTTCAAAAGTGGTAAAGGCTATTAAAATTAGTCGTTCCACACGTAAAATCGTTTGGCAAAATATCGTATTAGCTTTTGGGGTAAAAGTAATTGTAATGATTTTAGGAGCAGGTGGTTTGGCTACCATGTGGGAAGCTGTTTTTGCTGATGTAGGTGTGGCATTATTGGCTATTTTGAATGCGGTTAGGTTGCAGCGCATGCATTGGGATTAATAGTTTAAACTTTTGTTAATCAAATCAACATATTATTAAATTTTGTAACTTCGCATTCAGTATGAAGCAAGTAACCCATAAAATAATGTCCGTGTTAATGGCTTTTGTAGTGTTATTCTCTACATTGTCATTTACGCTCAATATGCATTATTGTGGGGATAATTTGGTTGAAACAGCTATATTCCATAAAGCGAAAGGTTGTGGAATGGAAATGCAAAACCCTTTAACCGAAGGTTGTTCGATTACTAAAAAGAACTGCTGTAATGATGTGCAATTGCTAGTCGATGGTCAAGACGAACTACAACTTCAACTTGATAAAATTACTTTTGAGCAACAAGTTTTTATCGCCACCTTCGTTTATACTTACATTAATCTTTTTGAAGGTTTAGATAACAATGTATCTTCTTACGAAGAATACAAGCCGCCACTCGTCATAAAAGAAATCTTCAAAATCGACGAGACTTATTTAATTTGATTTTTAAACAATAGACTGTTTTATCCTATGGCTGTATGTCATAAGGATATTTTGTTGTATTCGGTGTTTTCTTAATACCGAATGAACTTTAAAATGATTGATTATGAATTTGAATTATATTTTCTTTAGATGAAATAGAAAATATAAGCATAGCCAAAGTTACGGTTCTATTTTATATTGAAATATAAAGGAAATAGAAACGAATTCAGTCGATTATTTTAAAGGTTATTAGGTATCCAACCAATGTCTAACTGTTTAATAATCAAATAATATGCTTAATAAAGCAATCAAATTTCTTATCGAGAATAAACTCGTTGCCGTGCTATTGCTCGTCCTTTTTGTGGGCTGGGGAACGGTAAATGCACCTTTTAATTGGGATACAGGATTTTTGCCAAGTCATCCTGTGGCTGTTGATGCCATACCAGATATTGGCGAAAATCAACAAATAGTATTTACAAAGTGGGATGGTCGTTCACCCCAAGATATAGAAGACCAAATTACTTATCCATTAACCACTTCGTTGCTTGGTATTCCTGGAGTAAAAACCATTCGTAGTTCTTCAATGTTTGGCTTTTCAAGCATCTATATCATATTTGAAGAAGATATAGAATTTTATTGGAGTCGAAGTCGTATTCTAGAAAAACTAAACTCATTACCAAGTGGGTTATTGCCCGAAGGTGTTAATCCTGCTTTGGGTCCAGATGCAACAGGATTAGGACAAATATTTTGGTATACGCTTGAGGGACGCGACGAAAACGGAAAAGTTACTGGTGGTTGGGATTTACATGAATTGCGTAGTATTCAAGATTACTATGTAAAGTACGCTTTGTCTTCAGCAAGTGGCGTTTCTGAAGTAGCTTCTATTGGAGGGTATGTTCAGGAGTATCAAGTGGATGTCAATCCGGAGTTAATGCGTCAATATAACATAAGCTTAAATCAGATCGTAAAAGCTGTTAAAAGTAGTAATCAGGATATTGGTGCGCAGACTTTAGAAATCAATCAAGCCGAATATTTAGTGCGTGGCTTGGGCTATGTAAAGTCTATTTCAGACATTGAAAATGCAGTTGTTACTTCCGCAGATTTTACTTCAATTAAAATTAAAGATATTGGTAAAGTATCATTGGGACCAGCAACCCGAAGAGGTTTATTGGATAAGGAAGGTGCAGAAGTCGTTGGTGGTGTGGTTGTGGCACGATACGGTGCTAATCCCATGGAAGTCATTAACAATGTAAAATCACAAATTGAAGAATTGAAAGGAGGGTTGCCAACAAAAGTACTGGCAGATGGCCGCACTTCTCAAGTAACCATTGTTCCATTTTATGACCGAACAGAATTGATTCAAGAAACTTTAGGAACTCTTAATGAAGCATTAACCTTAGAAATATTAATTACTATTCTGGTTATTATTGTGATGGTTTTCAATTTAAGAGCATCCATTTTAATTTCTGGGTTACTGCCTGTTGCTGTATTAATGGTTTTTATTACCATGAAACTGTTTCATGTAGATGCTAATATTGTGGCGCTTTCGGGTATTGCTATCGCTATTGGTACCATGGTAGATGTAGGGGTTATACTTGCAGAGAATATGATTCGCCATCTTGATGATGATAAATTACGCCTGCGAGAAGACGGTACAGCGTTAACTACAAATGAAGTGATATATAATGCAACAGCAGAAGTATCTGGCGCTATTTTGACTGCAGTATTAACTACAATTATCAGTTTTGTTCCGGTATTTACTATGATTGGAGCAGAAGGGAAACTCTTTAGACCTCTTGCTTTTACTAAAACCATGGCGCTGTCTGCCTCATTAGTTATAGCTTTGTTTTTAATCCCTCCTTTCGCAGCTTATTTATTCAGGAAAACTAGCTTTAAAAAGTCGTATAAATACATTTTAAACGGTGTATTAATAGTCGCAGGAATCGTGTTTATGGCATTTGGTTACTGGTTAGGTGCCATATTAGTGGCTTTTGGGGTTACAGGATTATTGAGTGTTTTGGGTAAACTGAACAAAAAAAACAGCAACCTTGTAAATATTATCATTTCATGTGCTGCTATTGTTTTCCTTCTTGCAGAATATTGGAGACCACTAGGTTTTGATAGAAGTATCTTTATAAACTTAATTTTTGTAGCTATTATCTGCTTCGGGATTTTAGGGATATTTTCAATTTTTAGAAAGTATTACGAACAGATTTTAAACTGGGCTTTAGCTAATAAAATTTTGTTTCTAATGATACCAACTACGGTGCTTATTTCTGGAATTTGGATAATGAATAACACAGGAAAGGAATTTATGCCGTCTTTAAATGAAGGTTCGTTTTTGTTAATGCCAACCTCATTACCTCATTCGGGGTAGAAGAAAACAAAAGAGTACTTCAGCAATTAGATATGGCTGTAGCCACAATTCCAGAAATTGAAACTGTAGTTGGAAAAGCTGGTCGAACCGAATCAGCTTTAGATCCTGCACCTTTGTCCATGTATGAAAATATCATTCAATACAAATCAGAATATCTGCGAGATTCCGAAGGAAAAAAACAACGTTATAAAGTAAATGAGGATGGATTATTCGAGTTACAAGCCGGTGGTTATATAGCAAATCCTAATAACACTAAAAATGTCAATATAAATGACATCAAAAGTTCTCAATTAATTGAAGATGATAACGGAGAGTTCTACAGAAACTGGCGCCCAGAAATTCAATCACCAGACGATATTTGGAATGAAATTGTTAGAGTTACCAAACTACCTGGTGTTACTTCTGCACCAAAATTACAACCCATAGAAACCAGGTTGGTCATGCTTCAAACAGGTATGCGCGCACCAATGGGCATAAAAGTAAAAGGCCAAGATTTAAAACAAATTGAAGCATTTGGTTTGCAATTAGAAAGTATTCTTAAACACGCAGAAGGTGTTAAAGTTGAAGCTGTTTTTGCAGATAGAATTGTTGGAAAACCGTATTTGCTAATTGATATTGATAGAGAAAAAATAGCACGCTACGGTGTGTCAATTGAAACGGTGCAAAACGTACTAAAAGTAGCCATAGGAGGTATGGCTTTAACCCAAACTGTTGAAGGTAGAGAACGTTATGCTGTTCGTGTACGTTATCCAAGAGAATTACGTAGTAACCCTGAAGCTATAAAAGGTATTTATATTCCTGTTGAAAAAGGAAGTCCTGTGCCTTTAAGTGAATTGGCAACCATCCGGTATGAGCAAGGTCCGCAAGTCATAAAAAGTGAAGACACCTTTTTAGTTGGGTATGTGTTGTTTGATAAATTAGATGGGTTTGCAGAAGTTGATGTGGTTGAAAATGCGCAAGCCTTATTTCAGCAGAAAATTGATTCAGGAGCATTGACGGTTCCAAAAGGTATCAGTTATAAATTCACAGGAACTTATGAAAATCAATTAAGAGCAGAAAAAACATTGTCTGTCGTTGTTCCATTAGCCCTGATTATTATTTTCTTAATTCTTTATTTTCAATTTAAATCTGTTACCACCTCATTAATGGTATTTACTGGAATAGCAGTGGCTTTTGCTGGTGGTTTTATTATGCTATGGCTGTATGGTCAAGATTGGTTTTTCAACTTCAGTTTGTTTGGTGAAAACATGAGGGACCTATTTAATATGAAAACGGTCAATCTAAGTGTGGCTGTTTGGGTTGGGTTTATTGCGCTTTTCGGTATTGCTACCGATGATGGTGTGGTCATGGCAACATACCTCACGCAAACTTTTGAGCGAGACAAACCAACTGATAAAAAGAATATTAGAATGGCTGCTTTGCAAGCAGCAGGAAAACGTATTCGCCCGTGTTTAATGACAACCGTTACTACAATTTTGGCGCTTTTGCCTGTACTAACATCCACAGGTAAAGGAAGTGATATAATGATACCTATGGCAATTCCAATTTTTGGAGGTATGGTAATTGACATTACTTCTTATTTTATTGTACCTGTTTTATATAGCTGGAGAGAAGAGTTTAAGTTAAAAAGAGTAAACAAATGAAAAGACTAATTTATACACTACTAGGTTTATTCATTTTTAGTATTTCTAATGCACAGGAATTGGAAACACTTGTTAATGAAGCATTGAACAACAATCCAGAAATACAAAAGTTTGAATTGCAATACAGCATAGCTTCAGAAAAAGTGAATGAAGTTAATACCATTCCTAATACAGAATTTGGGGTAGGTTACTTTGTAAGTGAACCAGAAACACGTACTGGGGCGCAGCGATTTAAATTGTCGGCCAAACAAATGATACCCTGGTTTGGTTCAATTACCTCACGAGAAAATTACGTTAATGCTTTAGCTGATGCAAAATTTGAAGACATTGTTATTGCTAAGCGAAAATTAATGGCTTCTGTATCACAATCTTATTATAATTTATATGCTAATAAAGCAAAGCAAGAAGTGTTACAGGAAAATATCAAGTTGTTAGAAACTTATGAAACATTAGCATTAACAGCTGTTGAGGTTGGTAAAGCATCTGCTGTAGATGTGTTGCGATTGCAAATGCGTCAAAATGAAATGAAACAATTAAAAGATGTATTGCATCAACAATTTTTAGCTGAACAAACTAAATTTAATAAGCTTTTGAATAGGAAAAGTGATGTCGCTGTAGTGGTAGTAGATAATTTAATGTTGCCTTCAGAAGACTTTGAAATGAGTACAAATAATCTAGAGTTGCACCCAGAATTGTTGAAGTACGATAAACTATATCAATCCATAGAACACTCAGAGTTACTAAATCAAAAAGAAAGTAGCCCAATGATTGGTTTTGGTTTGGACTACATAAATATAGAGCCAAGACCAGACATGAATTTCTCCGATAACGGTAAAGATATTGTGATGCCTATGGTTACACTTTCAATTCCAATTTTTAATAAAAAATATAAGTCTCAAACGAAACAAAATGTGTTAGCGCAGCAAGAATTAAAAACTCAAAAGCAAGAACGTTTAAACATCTTGGAAACACTTTTAAGCAAAGCGATTAACGATCGTATTTCTGCTAGAATAAGTTTTGAAACGCAAACCAAGAATTTAAAACAAGCTAAAGACGCAGAGGATATTTTAATTAAAAGTTACGAAACAGGAACCATAGATTTTAATGATGTTTTAGATATTCAAGAACTACAACTCAAGTTTCAAATGAACCAAATAGAGTCTATCAAAAGTTACTATGTACAAAGCACTATAGTTAATTATTTAATTCAGTAATAATGAAATGAGCGGTTGTATTAATATGAACCTATTAAAGGTTTTTTAAAAGAATTAATGACATCTGACCATTGAGAACATAAAAAAAAACAAATGAAACATACATATCACATACACGGCATGACATGCAACGGCTGTCGCAGTCACGTAGAAAAAACACTATCAGAAGTTTCAGGTGTGTCAAAGGCTTCTGTTAATTTAGAAAAGGCTGAAGCAACCATCGAAATGGATTCTCATATTCCTCTAGAAACGTTTCAAAAAGCGTTAGAGGAAGATGGCGGCAGTTACAGTATTCATAACCAAGGAGAACACCAACATACCAAAGAGGAAAAAGCGCCAAAGCCAAAAGGTAAGGGTACAGGCACCTTTTATTGTCCAATGCATTGCGAAGGCGATAAAACTTATAACCAACCAGGAGACTGTCCTGTTTGTGGCATGGATTTGGTTGAAGAACAAAACCTTTCAACTTTACATTCAGAACAATGGACATGCCCTATGCATCCAGAAATTATAAAAGATGAAGCAGGTGCTTGTCCTAAATGTGGAATGGATTTGGTGCCCTTGGAAGCCGATAGTTTAGCAGAAGAGAAAACCTATAAAAAGTTATTGAAGAAGTTTAAAATAGCCATTGCTTTTACATTGCCAATTTTCTTGATAGCAATGAGTGAGATGCTTACCAATAATCCATTGTATGACATTATGGAGCAAAAATATTGGAATTGGATGCAATTCGCTCTGTCTATTCCTGTCGTGTTTTATGCAACATGGATGTTTTTTGAGCGTGCCTACAAAAGTATAAAAACATGGCATCTAAATATGTTTACACTTATTGGAATAGGAGCAGGTGTAGCTTGGTTGTTTAGTGTTTTTGGCATGTTTTTTCCAAATGTATTTCCTGCACAGTTTAAAACAGAATCGGGTGCAGTGCATGTTTATTTTGAAGCAGCAACAGTAATTCTAACCTTGGTGCTTTTAGGCCAGCTTTTAGAAGCGCGTGCTCATAGTAAAACCAATTCTGCAGTTAAGGAACTATTAAAGTTAGCGCCCAATAAAGCTGTAAAAATAATAGATGGTGAAGAGATTGAAGTCAGTATTGATAAGATCGCATTAAATGATATTCTCAAAGTAAAACCTGGTGATAAAATACCTGTTGATGGTGTGATTACCGAAGGCGAAACAACCATTGATGAATCTATGATAACAGGGGAACCTATTCCTGTGAACAAATCACAAGATGATAAAGTTAGTAGTGGAACCATTAATGGCAATCAATCCTTTTTGATGAAAGCTGAAAAGGTAGGAAGCGATACGTTGCTTTCACAAATCATTCATATGGTTAACGATGCGAGCAGAAGTCGCGCTCCAATTCAAAATTTAGCTAATAAAGTATCTGGATTTTTTGTGCCAGTGGTCGTACTCATTTCTGTAATTACATTTATTGTTTGGGCCATTTGGGGGCCAGAGCCGGTGTATGTATATGCGTTTGTCAATGCCATAGCAGTTCTAATTATTGCATGCCCTTGTGCTTTAGGGTTAGCAACACCAATGTCTGTAATGGTTGGTGTAGGCAAAGGGGCTCAAAATGGTGTGTTAATTAAAAACGCCGAAGCACTTGAGAAAATGGATAAGGTAGATACTTTAATTATCGATAAAACAGGTACGATCACAGAAGGTAAACCAACAGTAGAAACTATAGGTGCTTTTGGAGCGGATTTCAATGAGAAAGAAGTACTTCAATACATGGTTTCATTGAATACGAATAGCGAACATCCTTTAGCCGAAGCGACTGTGAAATACGGAAAGGAGCATCAGGTAGAAATACTAAAATCAGATAATTTTAGTGCCATCACAGGAAAAGGTGTTGAAGCTGTGATTAATGATAAAAATGTAGCATTAGGAAACCCTAAAATGATGGAATATGCGAAGGCAGACATCACATCTAAAATGGAAGCCAAGGCTAAATCTTATCAAAAGCAAGGTAAAACAGTGTCATATTTATCATTGGGAGAAACTGTTATTGGGTATGTTGTTATAGGTGATAAAATTAAGGAAACTAGTGCAAAAGCCATTAAAGAACTTCAAAGTAACGGTATTGAAGTCATCATGTTAACAGGCGATAATTACGATACAGCACAAGCTGTAGCAGCAGAACTTAATTTGGCAGATTTTAAAGCCAGTATGCTTCCAGAAAATAAACTTAAAGAAGTAGAAAAACTTCAAGAAAAAGGAAAAGTAGTTGCCATGGCAGGTGATGGTATTAATGATGCACCAGCATTGGCTAAAAGTGACATTGGTATTGCCATGGGAACGGGTACATCTGTAGCTATTGAAAGTGCCATGATAACATTGGTTAAAGGTGACTTACATGGTATTGTGAAAGCAAAAAACTTGAGTCATGTTGTTATGAGAAATATTAAACAGAATTTATTTTTTGCCCTCATTTATAACACTTTAGGTGTGCCTATTGCAGCGGGAGTGTTATTTCCATTTTTTGGCATTTTATTGTCTCCAATGATTGCAGCATTAGCCATGAGTTTTAGCTCGGTTTCAGTAATAGCAAATGCTTTAAGATTAAGAACAATTAAAATTTAACTATAAAATCAAATAATTATGAAAAATTCAAAGGATAATCATAAAAAGGGAAGTTATAAAACTTTCTTTTTAATGTTGGCTTGCTCTTTTGTAGCAATGTATATAACGATGTATTTAAATACGTATGCAATAGATCATGTTTGGTTTAGCTTAACACGTTTCTATATGACCTGTTTAGGGATTTCTACAATGGCAGTCATTATGTGGTTTTTTATGCGAAAAATGTATAATGATAAAAAAAGAATATAGCAATACTTGCAGGAAGTTTTATCCTGTTTGTAAGCGCATTAGGTTTAGTAAGAACGCAAGCTCCAATAATTGGTGATGTACTCTGGATGAAAGCCATGATTCCACATCATTCTATAGCCATTTTAACAAGTGAAAGGGCAGATATAAAAGACCCAGAAGTTAAAAAATTGGCTGAAGATATCATTAAAGCACAGCGTAAAGAAATAGAAGAAATGAAAGGAATGATAAAACGATTAGAAAATGAAAAATAATAAAATAGTGATATACATAGGCTTAGTTGCCACTGGTCTATTGTTGGGATGGTTGCTTTTTAGTGGTTCGTCTAAACAAGAAAAAGTTCATAATCACGATGAGGTTGCAGAAACCAATCAAATGTGGACCTGCTCAATGCATCCACAAATTATGCAACCTGAACCGGGCGATTGCCCTATTTGTGGTATGGATTTAATTCCTGCCGAAGCTGTAGCAGATGGTTTACTTGCAGATCAATTTAAACTTACTGAAAATGCGATGGCATTGGCTAATATTCAAACTACAGTTGTAGGTAAAGATTTAACAGCTGATGGAATCGTTAAACTATCAGGTGAAATAGTAGAAAACGAAGAAACCAATGTTGTTCAGGTCAGTTACTTTTCTGGTAGAATAGAACGCTTAAATATTAGTTTTACAGGTGAAAAAGTGCGTAAAGGACAATTGTTGGCTTCTATTTATTCGCCAGAACTGTATGCAGCACAACAAGAATTGATTACTGCAGCTTCCTTAAAAGAGTCACAACCTACCTTGTACAAAGCGGTACGTAATAAATTAAAACTTTGGAAACTTTCTGAAAACCAAATCAACCAAATAGAAACGTCAGGTAAAGTCATTGAAAATTTCCCTATACACGCCACGGTTTCAGGTACAGTTACCAAAAAATTGATAGAACAGGGCGATTATATTAAACAAGGGCAAGCTTTGTTTGATATAACAAACCTAAATACGGTTTGGGCAAACTTTGATGTGTATGAAAATCAAATTGAACAATTTAAAAAAGGTCAAGAAATTAATGTGATTTCAAACGCTTACCCTAATAAAGATTTTAAAGGAAAAGTTGACTTTATTGATCCTGTTTTAAATACTAATACACGTACTATAGATTTACGAGTAGTTTTAAATAACAAGGAAGCCCTTTTTAAGCCAGGTATGTTTGTAACCGCAGAAATTAAAAGTGTTAAAGCCAATTCCAATGAAACCATAACCATTCCAGCTTCAGCAGTGCTTTGGACAGGCGAACGCTCTGTTGTATACATCAAAACATCACTTAATGAACCTGTTTTTGAATTGAAAGAAGTGACTTTAGGTAGTAAAATAGATGCTAATTATGAGGTGCTAGAAGGGTTAAGTAGTGGTGATGAAATAGTAACCAATGGCACATTTACAGTTGATGCAGCAGCACAATTACAAGGTAAAAAATCTATGATGAATAAGCATGGTGGTAAAACAATGACAGGTCATGAAGGACATTCTGGAATGGAAAAAAATAATTCCAGTACCGAAAATGAGCGTTCTGGTATAAATAAACGTGTAACTGTTTCAGAGAAATTTCAAGAACAATTAAAAGCTGTGTTTAACGACTATATCAAATTAAAAGATGCGTTAGTAAAAGATGACTCAGAAGGAAGTTCCAAAACAGCATCCTCATTATTATCTAGTTTAAGTCGGGTAGATATGAAATTGCTTAAAGGTGAGGCGCATAATCATTGGATGTCACTAATGAAAGAAATAAAACCCTCTGCAACGTCTATTTCTAAAACCTCAGATATAAATGAGCAAAGAAACGATTTCAAACACCTCACAACACCACTAATAACTGCAGTACAGCTGTTTGGGGTTAATGAGAAAGTTTATGTGGAATTTTGTCCGATGGCAGATAACAATAATGGTGCATATTGGTTGAGTAGAGAAAAAAAAGTAGTTAACCCATATTTTGGTAGTGCCATGATAACTTGCGGTGAAGTAAAACAAGTCATAGAATAATAAATTAAGTAGTAATAATTAAATTTTAAAACAATGAAAGTAATTTTAAGCGTAGCGGTAATAGCAGCATTAGGTTTAACAAGTTGTAAAAACGAAACTAAAAAAGAAATAGAAACTCCAACTACTGAAATGCCAAAGGAAATGGCATATACAGACATATCCTTTGGTGTTAGAGGTAATTGTGGTATGTGTAAAAATACCATTGAAAAGGCGGTCAATAGTGTAGAAGGTGTTGCAAGTGCTAACTGGGATGTTGATAAGAAAAAAATTGACGTTTCTTTTGATGAAAGCAAAACGGATGCCATGGCAATTCATAAGGCAATAGCAGCTTCAGGTTACGACACCGAAAAAGTTGCAGGTAGTGAAGAAGCTTATAAGGAATTGCAAGGTTGTTGTCAATACGATCATGAAATGATGATGAATCAATCTGGAGATAAAAAGGAAGAAGGGCATTCAAATCACGATCATTAATTTTATATTTTAAGAGTCTTTTTCGGAAGGCTCTTTTTTTATTACCCACAACACAAAACCCAGCATTTTGCGAAAAGCAAAACACCTCTGTCTTTTGTGTTGTTCCCCGCGCCACCGCAAGAGTTTATCCAAAATTTTGTGTTTTTGAAGGCGTATTCAGAAAATGCCCTATCCCTTGTAAATACAGGTATTTTTACGTAAATTTAAGTACATAAAAACCCCGAAAAGGGCTATTGAGAGCCAAAAACGGGGTTTTCTTATTCTTACATTTATGAAAATACAGAAAATTAGTGAATTTCAGCATGAGTTTTCATTTTTATCTTCTACAGAAAACTTTGATGCTTATTACCGTCGATTTTTAGAAAGTGATTTAGGGAAAATTTACAGCGCAATTCCATGGGATTCTTTAGTTGATACTTTTGGTATTAAAGAAAAAACTACAGGTAGCAAAATGCTGTTTAGTCCCAAAGGCAGAATAGCATTGATGTTTTTAAAGCATTACACTTGTAGCTCAGATAGGAGACTTATAGAGCAACTCAATAGTAATATTGATTATCAGTTTTTCTGTGACATACACTTGGGTTTTAATAGACTTACTAATTTTAAAATAGTCAGTCAAATACGTTGTGAATTGGCAGACAAGCTAGATATCAATTTATTAGAAAAGGACTTGTTTAATCATTGGAATAATCATATTGATTGTCAGAACCAAATTACTGTTGACGCTACTTGTTACGAGAGTGAGTGTCGTTATCCTACACCTCAAAAATTACTATGGGAAGCTGTAAATTGGCTATATAAGCAGCTTAGAGAAACCTGTAAAATTTTAGGTATAAAAATGCAGCGTTCTAAATATAGAAAATGGAAGCATCGTTATACAGAATTTAGTAAAATGCGTCGAAAAACTAACAAAAAACGAAAACCACTCACAAGATCATTACTACATCTGCTTGACAAGTTTATAAAATTCGAACAAGAGCTTCGAGATACCTACAAAGTTCAATTTACAAAAAACTATTACCGCCGTGTGGCCATACTAAAAATAGTTTATACCCAGCAAAAAGCGTATTTTGAAACAGGAATCTCTCCCAAAGATAGAATTGTGAGTATTGATAAGGATTACCTCAGACCTATCGTACGAGGAAAAGAGGTCAAGCCTGTTGAATATGGAGCCAAGGTTAACAAACTACAAATAGATGGTATTAATTTTATAGAACACTTAAGTTTTAATGCTTTTAATGAAGATACACGGCTAAAGAGCTCTGTTTACAAGACACAATCACTAACAAAAAGGAAAGTGAAAATAGTAGGTGCAGATGCTATATATGCTACCAATAACAATAGAAATTTTGTAACTAAAAACAATATCAAAACAGACTTCAAGCGTAAAGGGAAACTTCCTAAAAACTATAAGCAAGAGAAACAACTTAAATCAGCAATTACCAAAGAAAGAGCAACTAGATTAGAAGGAAGTTTTGGAAAGGAAAAGGAACATTACCATCTCAAACGCATAAAAGCTAAAACAAAAGCTACCGAAACCCTTTGGATATTCTTTGGAATACATACCGCAAATGCTCTAGAAATTGGTAGGCGAATGCAAAAAAAACGAGTTCAAATAGCGGCCTAAATTTTAGTTATTATAAAATTTTACAGGGATAGCTATGTCTTGTTACCACCTCAAAACTATTACACAGTATGATTTTAATAAAAAAACAAAAAACCAAGACTGATATTTAATCAATTCTTGGTTTTTAATATCTGAGTATTACTCAATTGAGCTAAATTCTGAATGCGCCTACAACGCTTTAAAAATCAGAATAAAACGTTGGTGTGATGGGGGTTCTTAAGCTTTTATTGCCCTTGATTCATATGAATAATATGCGCCAAATTTTTAACTAATCTATCGTGTTTTTTTACAAACGGATTGGTTTCATCCCAAACATAACCAGCTAAAACCGCACAAATTTGTTTTTTTATTTCGGGGTTCTCAGGTCGGTGAAAAAATAAAGTTTGTAGATTTCCCGTATACCATTCTTTAACGTATGTGGCAAAAACATTAACTCCTTTCATAATGTAATCGCTGTATTCGGTTTGCCAGTCTACAGGGCGTTCTGTTAATTCTGTTACAATTAATTTAGCCGATTTTAAAGCCGATTCGGTGGCGAAAGTAACTCCCGACGAAAAAACAGGGTCTAAAAATTCGGCACTGTTTCCTGTTAAAACATAGCCTTTTCCAAAAAGTTGTGTTACCGATTTCGCATAGTTTTTTATGCTGATAGGGGCAAACTTAAAATCTGCATTTTCAAAACGTTTGTGGTAGTATTTTGAAAGCTTCAGCATGTTTTTCATGTCGCCTTCATACGATTCAATAAGTTCTGTTTTTCCAACAAAACCAATACTGGTGTCGCCATTGGAAAAAGGGATCACCCAAAACCAAGTGTCGCGATCTAAAACATCAAAAGTAATTAATGTGCCTTCTTCTCCGGCAGGTCGGTTTATGTCTTTTAGATGGGTAAACATAGAGGAGTGTTCTGGAATAGACGACGGTTTGTCTAGCCCTAATAATCGCGGTAATACACGACCGTAACCACTAGAGTCAATAATGTATTTTGCTTTAACTTCATACAATTGTTCGTTTTCGTCTTTTATGGTGGTTATCGAAATGCCTTCGTCATTAAATTTGGCATCGATCACTTCATGATCAAAACTCAAATCTACACCTTGTTTTTGAATTTCGTTTGCTAAAAGTTCATCAAAATCAGCACGAGGCACTTGCCAAGTCCAATCCCATCCAGGTGTGTGTTTTTTACTGAAATCAAAGTTGCATACAATGTCATCTCTTAAAAAGCGCGCCCCTCTTTTAATCTCAAAACCGTGGTCTTTTAAAACATGAAGTAAGCCAGCTTCTTCAAAATGTGCCATGCACTTGGGAAGCAAACTTTCGCCAATTACAAAACGAGGGAATTTACTTTTTTCAACAACTTTAACTTTGATGCCTTTTTTATTAAGGTAAGCCGAGGCTACACAACCTGAAGGCCCTGCGCCGATAATTAAAACATCAACGTTGATACGGTTTAATTTCATATTCAAAAATTAGGTAAGCATTGAATGAGCACTCAAAATTAAGCGAAATTTAGTAATTGAAATCAAGCAATCAACGAATTATTAATAATTAATTTTTTGTTGTACGTTTTTGTGTTACGTATTCCTCTGAAATTTTTAGCAAGACATTAATTTAGGGTATAATTGTTTTGTTTGCTAGGGATACTTGCCTTTAAGGTTGTTTAATAAAATGTATTTATGGTATCAAGTAGATTTCGTAAATTAGGTAATGAGGGGCATGGCATTTATAAAGTTTCCAAAATATAAAAAGCATTTTGAAGTCCTTACGCTATAATTTTACGAAGTTTTATAAAACGTTGTTTATATCTAGTCGTTTAAATTTATTTCGCGCATTTCAATAATACAATAGGATGCTTTTTAATGTCTTATTAAAGATGTTTGTAGGAGCTTGAAGGGCTTAATAAAACCGTCTTTATCTTCTTTTAAGGCCAATAACAGAGGTCATAATTAAATTTAATACACAAATCTTAAGATGAAAAAATGATGTACTTTTGTCAATCTCAATTTTTAAATTGACGCAAGTACTGGGTTAATGATTGTAAACGTGATATTATACCATGGATAGAGTCGATATGGTAAAAAAACAACGGTTTTCTTGGTAAAGAATTTGAAAAGAGAGAGAGCATTACAGGGGTTTTATAACCCAAAATATAAATAAATTAAGCTAATTATTCTATGTTAAAAGAATGGCGAGGGCAGTCAAGAGGTACTGTTCTTGGGTATAAAATCTTTGTGTTTTGTATTAGGAAATTAGGTTTGGGCGTTGCTTATTTTGTCTTGTATTTTGTGTCGTCTTACTTTTTTATTTTTGCTTGGGGAAATACAAAAGCAAATTATAATTACTTCAGAAAGCGACAACAGTTTTCGAGTCTAAAAAGTATCATAAGCATCTTCAAAAGTTATTATGTTTTTGGCCAAACCATTATAGATAAAATTGCTATTCAATCGGGTTTAAGGGATAAGTTTACCTACCATTTTGATGGTATAGAGCTTATTAATAAAACTTTGAAAAATAAAAAAGGGGGCATTTTAATTAGTGCTCATGTTGGGAATTTTGAAATTGCCGAATATTTTTTCGGAGAGCTAGAAGAGAAAGCTGCTATTAATATTCTTACTACCGATTCTGAACATTCGGATATTAAAGCCTACTTACAATCTATTACAAGCAAACCCAACGTAAACCTCATATATATTCAAGAAGATTTATCTCATATTTTTGAAATAAATGCAGCGCTAGCAAGAAATGAATTGGTATGTATTACCGGCGATCGCTACGTTAAAGGGGCTAAATATTTATCGGAAATCTTTTTAAATGAGGAAGCAGCCTTCCCCGCAGGACCTTTTTTAATATCTTCGCGATTACCGGTTCCTGTGTTATTTGTTTATGTGATGAAAGAAACACGTACACATTATCATCTATATACCAGAAAAGCCGAATTTAAACAACGTGATGCTAAGGCTTTACTAAAAGAATATATAGAAAGTTTAACTTGGATTTTAAGCCAGTACCCATTACAATGGTTTAACTATTTTTACTTTTGGAACACACATAAAAAATAATTACTATTGAGAAATATTTTAGTTATACATTATTCCCAATCTGGGCAACTTACCGAAATTCTGGAAAATATCGTAGCTCCCATGCAACAGGATGATGCTGTGACTATCGATTTTCATAATATAAAAATGGTGGAGGACTTTCCTTTTCCATGGACCAAAGAAAAGTTTATGGGGGTTTTTCCAGAATCCTTTCTTCAAGAACCTGCAAAAATACACCCTGTTCCTCAAGACATTTTAAATAAAACTTACGATTTAATTGTTTTAGGGTATCAAGTGTGGTATCTAACACCGTCTATTCCAATCAATTCTTTTCTTAAAAGCACCGATGCCGAAAAACTGCTAAAAAATACCCCGGTAATTACTGTTAGTGGTAGTCGAAATATGTGGATTATGGCTCAAGAAAAATTAAAGCGTCAGCTTAAAGGTTTGAAAGCCAAATTGGTGGGTAATATTGCCTTGGTGGATCGGCATATTAATCATGTGAGCGTGATAACTATTGTGCAGTGGATGTTTTCTGGAAAAAAAGAACGCTTCTTAAACATTTTTCCCAAACCAGGTGTTTCTCAATCCGATATTGATGAAGCTTCTAAGTTTGGAGAGGTTATATTAAATCATGTAAAAATTAATGAATATAGTGCTTTGCAGGAAAATCTTTTGAAAAAAGATGCCGTAAAAATCAAACCGTTTTTAGTGGTTACAGACCAACGAGGTAACCTTATTTTTAGTAAATGGGCTAAGTTTTTAAAATCTAAAGGGGGCATAGATAGTCCAAAACGTAAGTTTTGGGTCAAAATATTCACGAAATATTTGTTAATTGCGATTTGGGTCATTGCTCCTATCGTTTTTATCTTATTTTTGCTTACTTATCTACCAAGTTTAGGGAGAATCAAGCGAGAGAAAGTCTATTACGAATCGGTAGAATTAAAATAGAAGACTGCAAAGTATGAAAGACGTTTACATTACTAGAATATCCAAGTTTTTACCAAATCATCCTGTTAGTAATGACGAGATGGAGTCGAAATTGGGTACACTTAATGGTAAAGCTTCAAAAGGAAGACGTATTGTTTTAAGAAATAATCAAATTACAACCAGGTATTATGCTATAAATGAAAAGGGTGAGATGACGCATAATAATGCCGAACTCACTAAGGAAGCTGTAGTCAATTTATGTGACTCCGATTTTAAATTAGAAGATATCGAGTTGTTATCTTGTGGTACCACAAGTCCAGATCAGCTTATTCCATCGCATGCCTCAATGGTTCACGGAGCTTTAAAAAATGGAAATTTAGAAGTTAATTCGCCTTCTGGTGCTTGCTGTTCGGGTATGAATGCCTTAAAGTATGGCTTTATGTCTGTGAAATCTGAACAAACTAATAATGCGGTATGTACAGGGTCTGAAAGATCTTCATCGTGGCTGATGTCTAGCACCTATGAAGAGGAAATTAACCATCTTAAATCTCTAGAAAGTGATCCTATTTTAGCCTTTGAAAAAGATTTTTTACGTTGGATGCTTTCTGATGGGGCTGGTGCTTTCTTATTAGAGAATGAGCCTAAAGGAAAACAGCCGCTTAAAATTGAATGGATGGAAGGTTACTCATACGCCTTTGAAATGGAGACTTGTATGTATGCCGGTGGCGATAAGCAAGAAGATGGTCGTTTGAAGTCATGGACCGATTATCCTTCGGCAGAATGGAGTACTAAATCATTGTTTGCCGTAAAGCAAGATGTTAAGCTGTTAAGTGAAAACATTCTTGTTAAAGGCGTCGATAGTTTTAAAAAGCTACTGAAAAAACATGATTTAAAACCTACTGAAATCGACTATTATTTACCGCATATTTCCTCTTATTATTTCAAAGAACGTTTGTACCAGGAAATGGTAGATCAAGGCGTAGAAATTCCTTGGGAAAACTGGTTCATGAATTTAAGTAAGGTTGGTAATGTTGGTGCGGGCTCCATTTTTTTGATGTTGGAAGAATTGGTCGCTTCAGGGAAACTTAAAAAGGGTGATAAAATATTGCTTTCGGTTCCAGAAAGTGCTAGATTTTCTTTTGCTTACGCCTATTTAACTGTTTGTTAATTTATGGGAACGCTGCAATTACCGCTTCGAAATATTGGGCATTTGATTCCTCAAAAATGGCCCTTTGTTATGGTTGATACCTTACTTCAATTTTCAGCAGAATTTGTAGTGTCTAGCTTTAAAGTTTTAGAAGATAATATTTTTTTGAAGGAAGGACATTTGCTAGAAGTTGGTCTTATTGAAAATATGGCGCAAACCGTAGCCCTTCATACCGGATTCGATTATTCTATAAAAGGCGCAAAAGCACCTATTGGTTACATCGGGGCTATAAAAAAAGCAGAAGTATACGCCTTACCGTGTTTAAACGATATAATTACAACCAAGGTTAATATCCTTCATGAGTTTAATGGGTTTACCATGGTAGCTGTAGAAGTGGTTAATGCGCACGGTGAAAAGCTTGCCAGTGCAGAAATGAAAACCGTAATTGTAGCCGATGCATAATATTCAATCTTTAGATATTCAAAACTTTTTACCGCATAGGGCTCCATTTTTAATGGTGGATAAAGTGATTTCTATTGATGATGAACATGTCTCTACGGCATTTACCATTAGAACTGATGATATTTTTGTTGTTAACGGCGTGTTTAGTGAGGTTGGTTTGATTGAAAATGCAGCTCAAACATGCTCATCGATTGTTGGTAAAAGTTATTTTGATGATAATGATGTGGAAGGTAAGGGTACTAAACTTATCGGTTTTATTAGTGCTATAAAAAGTGTTAAAGTTGTGGCCTGCCCAAAGGTAGGCGAAACGATCCTATCAAACGCTAAATTGTTGTCTAGATTTGATGCCGATGATTACAGTATTTGTACGCTGTCTTGTGCTGTTTTATCTTCAAATAAAGAATTGTTATCTTGTGTTTTAAATTTGTTTATTCAAAAACTAGAATAATAGTTACAAGATGAAAAAACGAGACGTTCCTCAAGATAAAAGTAATTTAGAGTCTACCCAATCTAAAGAGTTGTGCTATGCTGTAAATGAAAAAGGCGAGTACACGACGGCACATAGTTCGGGGTGGGAGCCTAAAACCATAGCCTTAGATAATGCGATTGCAGAAATTAATGCGCGTATTGAAAATGCCCGACAAAACGTTATACGTAACAAAACAAGTCCGTTAGCGTATTATATGGAAGTTCATAAAATGGATGTACCTATTTTAGCCAGTTATGTAGGCATGTGGCAGTGGCGTGTAAAACGTCATTTTAAACCCAAAGTTTTTGCTAAGCTTTCAAATAAGATACTTCAAAAATATGCCGATGTTTTTGAGATAACTATCGAGGAATTAAAAGAGATAAAGCATGGAGATTAATTTTACGCACCACCAATCTGCACATTGTGAAAATGGTGTGGTATCCAACCTAATGAAGCATAATGGCTTTAATGTTAGTGAGCCCATGGTGTTTGGTATAGGTTCTGGTTTACTGTATTGCTACCTTCCTTTTTTAAAAGTAAATCATGCGCCAGCGATAACCTATAGAGCTATGCCTGGAGCAATTTTTAAGCGGTTTGCAAAACGTGTGGGTGTGAAAATTCAGCATGAAAAATTTAAAAGTCCAGCCAAGGCCAAAGCACGATTAGATCAAAATTTAAAAAATAATAATCCTGTAGGCTTGCAAGTAGGGGTGTATAACCTGGTTTATTTCCCTGATGAATATCGGTTTCATTTTAATGCACATAATTTAGTGGTTTATGGTAAAGAAGGAGATCATTACCTCATTAGCGATCCTGTGATGGAAACCGTGACCACCTTAACCGAAAAGCAACTCGAAAAAGTACGCTTTGCTAAAGGAGCTTTGGCGCCTAAAGGGCATATTTATTACCCAAAAGCATTTCCTGAAAAATTAGATTTAGAAAAAGCTATTATTAAAGGAATAAAACATACCTGCAAAGACATGTTAGCTCCTGTTCCTATAATTGGTGTTAAGGGCATTAAAATGGTAGCGCGACTTATTAGAAAATGGCCTAAAAAGCATGGCGTGAAAAAGGCAAACCACTACCTGGGACAGATTGTTAGAATGCAAGAAGAGATTGGCACAGGAGGAGGCGGTTTTCGCTACATTTTTGCCGCTTTTTTACAGGAATCTAGTAAGATATTGAAAAATGAAAAACTAGCAGAATTGTCTGAAGAAATGACCGTGATTGGTGATTTATGGCGCGATTTTGCTCTGGATGCTTCAAGAATATATAGGAATAGAAAGGCTAAAATGGATGCCTATAACGATGTGGCTTCGCAGTTGGAAACCATTGCCGATAAAGAACGTGCATTTTTTAAAACTTTAAGAAAGGCAGTGTAGTATGATTAATATTGAACAATTATCTAAAAAATATAATAAGGCCGAAGCTTATTCGGTCAAGGATTTAGATTTGTTTATTGCTAAAAATGAGATATTCGGACTCCTAGGACCAAACGGCGCTGGGAAAACAACCTTAATATCTATGTTGTGTTCGTTAATAAAGCCCACCTCAGGATCGTTTACCATTAATGGACTTACCTATAAAAAACATAAAAATCAGCTCAAACAACTTATTGGTATCGTACCACAGGAGTATGCCTTATATCCTACGCTTACAGCTTTTGAAAATTTAAAATATTTTGGAAGTATGTATGGCTTGAAGGGGCAAGAACTAGATCGTAAGATCTATGAAAAATTAGAACAATTGGGCCTGTTAGCTTTCGCTCATAAAAAAATTGAAACCTTTTCTGGGGGCATGAAAAGACGTATTAATCTTATCGCTAGTATTTTACATGATCCCACTGTTTTGTTTTTAGATGAGCCTACCGTTGGGGTTGATGTGCAGTCTAAAAATGTTATTATCGATTTTCTTCAAAGTTTAAATGCCAATGGAACAACTATTATATACACATCACATCACTTGAATGAAGCCGAATTGTTTTGTACCGAAGTCGCCATTATTGATCAGGGGAAACTTATGGTTAAAGGCAAACCCAAAGCGCTCATTGATAAGTTTGATGACGCTAAAAATTTAGAGGATGTATTTTTAAGTTTAACCGGTAAAGAATTAAGAGATAGTGCATAAACTTTGGGCGTCAACATACAAGGAACTTTTACTATTAAGTCGCGATATTGGTGGGGTGGCCATACTTTTCATTATGCCATTGGTACTTATTATTACGGTAACACTTATTCAAGATAGCACTTTTAAGACCATTTCCGATACGAATATTCCAATTTTATTGGTAAATAACGATAAAGGTGAAGTGTCAAAAATGATCGAAAATGGTTTGGAAACCGCCAATGCTTTTAAAATGGTTTTAGATAAAACAGAAGAGGAAGCTAAGGATTTGGTTTATAAAGGCACCTATCAGCTAGCGATTGTAATTCCTGAAAATTTATCGACCGATTTACAACGTAAAGTTAACCAAAATGTAAATCGAATTATTGCTAAAATAGGTCTGGATGCACCCACCGAAGATACCCTTGATATCCCTAAAAAGGAAGTGCGTTTGTATTTCGATCCCGCAACTCAGCAGTCTTTTAAGGCTTCAGTGGAAAATGGTATTGATAAAATGGTTTCAAAAATCGAAACGGAATCTATCTATAAGGCTTTTCAAAAACAAATCACCGACGATCCTTCAGAAGTGATTTTCGAAACGGAAAACTTTATTACTTTTAAAGAAATTACAGCAAAAAATGGTGGTCAAGAAATCCTGCCAAATTCTGTTCAGCATAATGTGCCAGCGTGGACGCTTTTTGCTATTTTCTTCATTATAGTGCCACTATCTATAAATATTGTTAAAGAAAAAAACCAAGGAACTTTTGTGCGCTTACGTACCAATCCAGTTTCGTATGCTACCGTTTTAGGTGGAAAAACTTTGGTTTACTTGGTCGTATGCATTATACAATTTGTATTAATGTTGTTAGTAGGTTTATTTGTATTTCCTGAAATAGGATTGCCAACATTAGATGTTTCTGGGAGATTGCTTTTGCTTTTTGTCGTAACTGTATTTACAGGTTTAGCCGCTATTGGTTTAGGACTACTTTTAGGGACCATTGCTACCACTCAAGAGCAATCGGCCCCTTTTGGAGCAACGCTAGTGGTTATCCTAGCAGCACTTGGCGGTGTATGGGTACCTGTTTTTATTATGCCTGAAATTATGCAGCTCTTATCTAATATTTCACCGATGAATTGGGGCTTAAATGCCTATCTTGATGTCTTTTTAAGAAATACTTCTGTCGTGGAAATTTTACCAGAAATCATTCTGTTATTTTTGTTTTTTATCACAACCACATTAATTGCCATAGTTTATAATGAAAAGAAAAATGCCGTCTAAAAACAAAGAAATTGTACACACTAATCAGGTGAGAGTGCGCTTTGAAGAAACTGATCCTTTGGGCATAGTATGGCATGGAAATTACATCAAGTATTTTGAAGATGGCCGAGAGGCTTTCGGGAGAAAACATGGTATTTCGTATTTAGATCAGAAACATCATGGTTTTGCTACCCCTATTGTAAAATCGAGTACCGAACACAAAAGACCTTTAAAATATGGTGATATAGCAACCATTAAAACCATTTTTGTGGATAGTCCAGCGGCAAAAATGATTTTTAGATACGAAATATACAATCAAGATGCGCTTGTAGTTTGTACGGGCGAAACCACTCAAGTTTTTGTTGATGATATTGGAAATGGTGAGTTATCGCTTAATATTCCCGAATTTTTTATGGCGTGGAAAAAACAAGTAGGACTTTTATAACCTCATAATTCTTTTACGATTGAGTACTGTTTATCTATCATATAATCATATACTAGCTCCCTTAGGGTTTACAACCGATGAGGTGGTTAAAAAAATAGCTTCGGGAAAAACCGGACTGAAAGTTGTTGAAAACGAACCGGGATTTCAAGAAACTTTCTGCGGCGCTTTAATTGACCAAGAAAAGCTAGCATCAAAGTTTAATAGATTAAATTCACATAAAGCCCACACCCGTTTGGAGCAAATGATGATATCCTCTTTAAATGAGCTTATTGAAGCTTCAAGCATACCATTAGATGCTCGTGTCGGACTCATAATTTCTACTACTAAGGGGAATATTGATGTTTTAGAATCAACTCAAACTTTTGATAAAAACCGGGCTTATTTAAGTGCTTTAGGAAATGAAATTAGAAGGTTTTTTAATTTTGAAAATGAGGCTATTGTAGTTTCAAACGCATGTGTTTCAGGCGTTTTATCGGTAGCTATAGCTAAACGTTATATTAATCACGGCATTTATGATCACGTATTTATTGTAAGCGGCGATATTGTAAGTGCTTTTACATGGTCTGGTTTTCATTCTTTTCAAGCTTTAAGTCAAGCACCTTGTAAGCCTTATGATGCGCATAGAGTGGGGATAAATATTGGTGAAGCCGCCGCTTCAATCTTGGTAACACGAAGTTCAAACCATCTTTCTGATGATGCTGTTGAGATTTTAGGGGAGGGCTCATGTAATGATGCCAATCATATTTCAGGACCTTCACGAACAGGTGAAGGTTTATTTAGAAGTATGCAAGCGGCCTTCAAAGAAGCGCAAATAAATTCCAATGCCATCGATTATGTTTCTGCTCATGGCACAGCAACGCCTTTTAATGACGAAATGGAGGCTATTGCCTTTAATCGTATAGGTTTAGCTCAGGTACCTCTTAATAGTTTAAAAGGCTATTTCGGGCATACTTTAGGTGCTTCAGGACTTGTAGAAACTATTATTGGAATGCAGTCTTTAAAAAATCAAACATTGTATAAGTCTTTAGGCTTTGAGTCCTTAGGGGTCTCAAAACCTTTAAATGTTATCGGGGAAACCATTAAAAAGCCTTTGCAAATATTTTTAAAAACAGCCTCTGGTTTTGGAGGATGTAATACGGCTGTAATTTTTAAAAAAGTGAAATAAAATATGTCAAATCAAAGTATTAAAGCCATAGATGTCATTCGGGAAGTTAAAAATACAAGCCTGACCCTGCTAAAGGTTTTGGCTTTTGGAGGCTATTCTACCATGTTTACTTTTAATAAAAAATAAGCATGTCGAAGTCATACAAAATAAAATCATATTGTCAAATCAAGGACGGTGAGCTGTCTTTAAATGGCCATCTGATCTATGCCGATCATTCAAATACCTTTTCGGAATTTATAAAAGGGGCTTATAAATCAGAAAAAACGAAATATCCGAAGTTTTTTAAAATGGATAAGCTCAGTAAATTAGCCTTTTTAGCTGCGGATGTTTTACTGAAAAATGAAAAATTAGACCCTAGTATAGAACAAAATATTGCCTTAGTGTTCTCTAATAAATCTTCTAGTTTAGACACCGATAGAAAACATCAGGAAACCATTCAAGATCCATCAAATTATTATCCTAGTCCAGCGGTTTTTGTTTATACATTACCCAATATTTGTATAGGAGAAGTAAGCATAAAATATAAGTTGAATACCGAAAATAGTTTCTTTATCTTTGACGGGTTTAATGCGCGTCATTTAAAGATATATTCGGATATTTTACTGTCTAATAACAAAGCCGATGAGGTGCTTTGTGGGTGGGTAGATTTTGAAGATGATACCCATTATGAAGCCTTTTTGTATTTGGTTTCTTCTAATGGAAATACGGCGCATAACGAACACGAAATTAATAAATTATACAATAATTAATATGGATGCTTTAAAGCAAGAATTGAAAGAGTTTATCATAGAACAATTAAATTTAGAGGATGTAAATGTTGAAGATATCGAAAATGATGACCCTCTTTTTGGAGATGGCCTTGGTTTAGATTCTATCGATGCTCTAGAACTTATTGTGATGTTAGATAAAAATTACGGTATTAAATTAACCGACCCAAAACAGGGAAAAGCTATTTTCGAATCTATTGATACTATGGCTGCTTATATTACGGAGCACAGAGTAAAGTAATGCGAATTAATAGATCTCAATTTTTCTAAACATTATCAATTAGTTTTTTATCCAATAGGTTTTATGAGTCAAGGCGTTGCTATAACTGGAATGGGAATTATTTCTGCCATTGGAAACAATGTTTCAGAAAATTTTCAATCCTTAATGGATGGTAAAAAAGGGATTACTAGAATTTCTAAAATCCAAACCAATCATGTTAACGATATTATGGTTGGTGAAATCGCCTATACCAACGAAGCACTTATTGAAAGGCTTGGGTTAGATTCTGATTGTAATTTCACACGAACGGCTTTATTAGGCGCTATAGCAGCAAAGGAAGCGGTTGCGAATGCAGGTATCGATAATATAAAAGCCTATCAAACGGGTTTAATTTCTTCAACTAGTGTTGGTGGTATGGATATGAGCGAGAAGTATTATTACCAATACCTCGAGGATAAAAGTGTTCAGAAATATATTGAAAGCCATAATGCCGGCGATTCCGCACAAAAAATAGCACAACAATTAGGGATTGATAACAGTTTAGTAACTACTATTAGTACAGCTTGTTCTTCAGCAGCAAATGCCATCATGTTGGGGGCGCGATTAATTAAATCGGGCGAATTGGAGCGTGTCGTTGTTGGCGGAACCGATTGTTTGTCGAAATTTACCATTAATGGTTTTAAAACTTTGATGATTTTATCTGATACCTATAACACCCCTTTCGATGAAAATAGGAAAGGGTTAAACCTAGGAGAAGCTGCTGCTTATTTGGTTTTAGAGTCTGATGAAGTCGTGAAAAAGGAAAATAAAAAAGTCCTTGCTTATGTAAAAGGTTATGGTAATGCTAACGATGCTTTTCATCAAACAGCCTCTTCCGATCATGGCGATGGCGCGACCTTAGCCATGAAAAAAGCCCTCAAAGTTGCTGGGTTTAAGCCCGATAATATCGACTATATTAATGCGCACGGTACGGCCACAGGAAATAATGACCTGTCTGAAGGCAGAGCTATTATTCGAGTTTTTGAAGATAAAGTGCCTTGCTTTAGTTCAACTAAAGCGTATACTGGGCATACACTTGCTGCGGCAGGGGCTATTGAAGCCGTATACGCCGTTTTAGCCTTACAAAACAATGTCGTTTTTCCTAATTTGAATTTTAAAACTCAAATGAAGGAATTTGATATTACCCCACAATTGGAGCTAAAGCATAAGCCTTTAAATGCTATCATGTCTAATTCCTTTGGTTTTGGGGGAAATTGTTCTACGGTTATTTTTACTAAAACATCATAAAAACATACAATTTGAAACAGGTATATATAAATAGCGTGGCATCAGTTTCGGCTCAAAAAACTTTTGATAATGCCGAATTTTTAAATGATTTTATCGATCATGAAGCCGTGGTATTTCCTGTTGTAAATCCTAATTATAAGGTGTTTATACCTCCTGCTGCCGCTAGACGTATGGCTAAAGGTATAAAAATGAGTATTGCGGCATCAAAAATTGCGCTTCAAGAATCGGGCTTAGATCAAGTGGATGCGATCATAACCGGAACAGGGATGGGGTGCCTTCGTGATTCTGAGAAATTTTTAAGTGCTCTTATTGATAACGACGAACAATACCTTACCCCAACAGCATTCATTCAGTCTACGCATAATACCGTAGGTGGCCAGGTGGCTTTAGAACTGCAATGCAAAGGCTATAATTTTACTTATGTTCATGCTAGTAATTCTTTTGAATCGGCTTTGTTAGATGCTAAATTATTGCTATCAAATGAAGAAGAAAATACGATTCTTGTTGGTGGCGTCGATGAAATTGGCGAGCATACCTTTAAGCTTCAGGCCTTAGTTGGTCATGTTAAAAAAGAAGCCGTTAAAGCCTCAGAATTGTTTGAAAGTCATACTTCGGGTGCTGTTTATGGTGAAGGTGCCAATTTTTTTGTGTTGTCAAATGAAAAACAAAATAGTACCTATGCCGAATTGGTAGGAGTAAAAATGTTTAATACTTTACCTAAAACTCTACTCACTGAAACTCTTGAAGCTTTTTTGGGGTCCCATCAGTTAGAAATTAGTGATATTGATGTGGTCATTTTAGGAGCTAATGGAGATGCCGGCTACGATGATTATTACGATATTTTAAGTCAAGGAGTTTTTAAAAAAACGCAACAAGCTTATTACAAGCATATTTCTGGGGAGTTTAATACAGCTTCTGCATTCGGATTTTGGTTAGCGGCAAAAACGATACAATCTCAAACCTTACCGGCCCTGGTAAAACGTAATAATTTTAAATCAACAGGCTTTAAAAACGTGTTGCTGTATAATCAATATCGTAGTGAAAATCATAGTTTTACATTGCTTAAACAATGCTAAATTTTAAATCTGTAAATATAATAGCAGGCCTTATCAGCGTGGGTTTGTTTATTTTATTTCTATTTGATTCTATTTCTCCAGTTTATTTTGGTTTTAGTTTATTCCTTTGGTTTCTAATCACAGGTTTTGGATCAGCTTTTATTGGTTGGAATTATTTTTTTCAATCTCTAAATGCGAATTATAGCACTAAAAAAAAACAGATAGCCATCACTTTTGATGATGGCCCTAATACGAGCTTTACCACCAAGGTGCTTCAGCTTTTGAAGCAATATGATGCCAAAGCCACTTTTTTTTGCATCGGAAAACATATAGAAAGCCACCCAGAAGTGTTTAAAACTCTATTAAAGGAAGGTCACGTTGTTGGGAATCACACCTATTCTCATAGTTGTAATTTTGGCTTTTTTGGAACACAAAGGGTGATTAATGAGCTTGAGTGCACTTCTAGAGTGATCGAAAAAATTTCTGGATTAAAAGTTAAGTTGTATAGGCCGGCCTTTGGGGTTACAAACCCCAATATAAAAAAAGCCATAAAGCAATTGAACTTACATGCGGTGGGGTGGAGTAAACGCTCTTTGGATACCACAGGACGCGATGAAAAAGTGGTGTTAAAACGTATCTTAAATAATTTGAAAGCAGGGGATGTTATTTTGCTACACGATACTAGCGAAAAAACCATTCGGGTTTTGGAACAGTTATTGTTATTTTTGAAGCAACAGAAATTTTCGGCGGTAACCATCGATACCTTATTTGATATTAAAGCTTATGCGTAAAATTATATTTTTTCTATTTTTTGTTGTTTTATCAGCGCAAGCTCAGACCAAAATGACGGCCGATGAGGCGTCTCGCTTAAAAATGAAAGTAAAAACACGGGCTAACAACGTACAAACAATTTCTAGTGATTTTGTACAATTAAAACATTTGAATTTTTTAGATAACGACATTAAATCGTCAGGTCATTTAACTTTTAAGGCTCCACATATGGTAAAATGGGCCTATTCTTCACCTTTTAAATATGCTATTATATTTAAAGAAAACAAAATTTTTATTAATGATGAAGGCCGTAAAAGTGATATTGATATAGGCCGTAATAAATTGTTTAAACAATTAAATAATCTGATTATAAGTAGCGTAAAAGGGGATATGTTCGACAAGGATAAGTTTCACATGGAATACTTTAAAACTGAAGAGGGCAGCTTGGTGTATTTTAGTCCGAAAGATGAAAAATTAGCACAATTCATAAAGTCCTTTCACATTACTTTTAATGGGCATGCCGATGTAACAGAAGTTAAAATGATAGAGCATTCTAATGATTATACTAAAATTTTATTTTCGAATAAAACCTTAAACCAGCCCATTGATGAAGCGGTTTTTAATCATTAGTCTGATATTTCTTTTATCGGCCTGTGCTTCGTATTCAAAAAAGCAAGGCTTTACAGTTATTGATCTTGAAGACTCACTTACTAATCCTATTTTTTCCAACCCAGATAGAGATTATGTTTATAAGGCCCAAATAGAGGTATATGATAATGTTTTTGGAGGCCTTTTTATTGTGAAAAAAACGGGATTGGAAAGTCATAGAATTGTATTTACTACCGAAATGGGAAAGACGATCTTTGATTTTTCCTTTGAAAAGGAAGCATTTAAAGTGCATTATATTTTAAAGGATCTCGACAAGAAAATACTTATAAATATCTTAAAAAATGATTTTAAAGTTTTAGTAACAGAAGCGATTAGGAGTAAGAGTACTTATGTTTTGGCAAAGGATAAAGTACATCATTCCGTTATTGATAACCAAGACTATTATTATTTTACTAATGAAAAACTTCATAAAATTGTAAGAGTTAATCACGGAAATGAAAAGGTGCGATTTGTTTTTTCTGAAATGGATGATCACGGGGCAGGGCATATCCTTATAGAACACTTGAATTTAAAATTTAAAATGACATTTAAATCTATAAATTAACACGGCTTTATTTTCTGTGAAAACAAGATTTTAACGGAGGATTGTCAGTAACTTTTAATAGTTTTGAATCGGAACAACGAGATTATGAGACACCAAGGTATTCCGGTATTAAATTGTGACTTTTTTATCAATTCAATTTTTAACACATGCAATTAAAAGATTTTTATACGGTAAAGGACTTGTCGGTAGACGGGCAACTAGCTACGGCACAAATTACCATAAATAGCAAACACGATATTTTTAAAGGACATTTTCCAGGCAACCCCGTAACTCCAGGTGTTTGCATGATGCAAATCATAAAGGAATTAACAGAGCAGGTGGTAGAAAAGCACTTGTTTATGACGACTTCTAGCAATATAAAATTTATGTCTATTATTGATCCTGAGAAAACCCCAGATTTGGTGTTGCAATTGGATATTTCTGAAACAGAAGAAGGGTATAGGGTTAAAAATACGACACGATTTGATGATACTATAGCTTTAAAATTATCGAGTAACTATAAAGTCATTTCCAAGTCATGAAATTTCTAATAGCCATTATTTTTTCCGTATTTATTAATGTACAGACTGTAGATTTACAAAAAACACGAGAGGCTTATAAGGTAGCTGCTCACGATGCTGATAATGTAAATACCTTTTTTAGGGATTTACAAAGTGTTACTAAAAAAAATAGAAGTGAATTGATTGCTTACAAAGGAGCTTCTATAGCTCTTAAGGCTAAAAACACGAAAACGCTAAAAGAGAAAAAGGAAGGTTTCATTGAAGGCGTCAATCTTGTTGAATATGCGGTTAAAAAGGATTCTAATAATATTGAAGTGCGCTTTATACGGTTAAGTATTCAGCAGAATACCCCTAAAATTTTAAAGTATAATCAGGAAATCGAAAACGACAAGGCTTTTATTATGAGGCACTACAACGAAATTAAAAGCGCTCACTTAAAAATGCATATTGGAGATTATATTTCGAATTCCAAAAAGTTTAGTGACGCCGATAAAGCTGCTTTGGATTTATAAACTAGCCTCGCCTATAAAGTTTTTAAGTTTTAAGAAACGAAGCTATTGTTTTGTTTACAGTTTCAGACTGATCAATACTTAAAAAATGACCAGCCTCCTTAATAATTTTTGTGGTGCTATTTTTTAAGTTTGTTTTAGCTTTTTCAATACTTTCTTCAGAATTAATAACATCTTTATCTCCAATTAAAACAAGTACAGGGGTGCTAATTGATTTTAGCTCATCATCTGAAAAAGGTTGCATTTGAAGTAAACTTGTATTTGATTTAGCATATTTATTGGCTAAATAAAATTGCTTTTTATAAACAGATTTGATCTTATTCGGATTTATAGAGAACACTTCTAAAGTCTTTTTAAACTGGTTTTTACTAGGAAAAAGTTTTAAAAATAGGGCTTTTGATGTTTTAGTGGGTTCGTCTATATATTGAAAAGTTTGCACAGGGCTCAACAAGGCTATTTTGTTTATGTTATTACGGTCTTCTAGCGCTAATAAAGTTGCGGTCCACCCGCCTCGAGATGCTGCAACGATATCAAAATTTTTCAATTGGTAGTAGTTGAAAATGCTTTGGTACCAATTCACAATTTCGTCTTTAGATAAGGCTTCTGTGGTTAAAGTAGATTTTCCCGACTCCATTAAAAAATCTATAACATAAATGCGGTGTGTTTTAGATAAAGCATTAATGTTAGGGTACCACATGGTTGAGCTGGCATTCCATACCGTGTAATAAAACCAACGGTTTATTGTTTTTGATTCCTGAGATAATAACATGTGCTTTACCGTATTTTGTTGGTATGTCTTCCTCGGTATAGGATGTATCCCAAAGCTCTAATACTTGATTTTAAGCCGTAATATAGCTGTCCTTTTGTTTTTGTGTTTGGAATACATAATCGTTAAATGGTACTTTTTTGGGTGTTCCACATCCCCAAAAAACGCATAAAAAGAAGAGTTTTTTTAACTGTTTTGTCATATTTTAAAATAGAAAACCCCGAAAAGTTTTAAAAAACCATTTCGGGGCAAATTTTATTACCGATTAGTACTAGCTTTTAAGAATTAGCTATGGCCTTTAGGTCTTTAATGGTTTCAATTTGTGTACTGCTTTTAAAAACATAGCTCCCAGCAACTAACACATCAGCACCAGCATCTGTTAATGCTTTCGCGTTTTTGTTGGTCACACCACCATCAATTTCTATTAAGGTGTTAGCACCTCTAGTTATAATTAGTTCTTTTAATTGTTTTACTTTTTTATAAGTGTTCTCAATAAAACTTTGGCCGCCAAAACCAGGATTCACACTCATAATACATACCAAATCAATATCTTGAATAACATCCTCTAAAACGTTAACGTTTGTATGTGGGTTAAGTGCAACACCAGCCTTCATGCCTTCTGCTTTAATAGCTTGTAGGGTTCTGTGTAAGTGCGTGCAAGCTTCGTAGTGTACAGTTAAAATATTACTACCTAATTCCGCAAAAGTTTTAATATAGCGATCAGGGTCCACAATCATTAAGTGCACATCAATTGTTTTTTTTGCATGTTTAGAAATAGCTTGTAAAACAGGCATTCCAAAGGAGATGTTAGGCACAAATACACCATCCATAATATCGATGTGAAACCAATCGGCATCACTATCATTTACCATTTCTATATCGCGTTGAAGGTTGGCAAAATCTGCCGCTAAAACCGATGGAGCAATTAATTTAGAACTCATTAAATTGTTTGTTAAAATTTCGACAAAAATAATGGTTTTGGCTTAGGTAAGGGACTAGTTTTCAATAAAATTTTCGACCATACCAATAACTTCATTGGCGAGTTTGTTGTGTCCTAGTTTCAACCATTCTAAATATTCATAGAGGTTTTTAAGTTCTTTTTTATCATCAATCACTGTAAATCCGAAATTATAATCTTCAAAAATTCGCCCTTCAATACTGGTGCTTATGACTTTAAAAATATTATTATGGCGCGAATCATTCTTTATGCGTTCGAAAGTTTCATCCACTAATTCTTGAGCGCCTTCTAGAACCTGTAAAAAATTATGGTTTTTATACACCAATACACCTGTAATATGATTTTTAGAATTATTAGCCTTAGCTGCTGAGTATAATTCATTTAGGTTGTTGATAGTAACATCTCTATTTGAATCGCTAATGTAGCATATGGTTTTAAGCATTTTGTTTCTTTAGGGGCATTTAATTTAGTTGTAAATATATAAGATTATAGACTAAAAATATGTGGGTAGTTATGATTTTATTTTTATTAATATGTTATAAATGAATAAACCCTCGGTAATCAGCCGAGGGTTCTTTCATCAATCAAAAAACGAACAGTTATGAGTAACTGTTTGTTATGGTAATTTAGTCGTATTTATGTAGAAATACTAACCTAAATAAGTCTTTAAAATTTTACTCCTAGAGGTGTGTTTTAATCGTCTAATGGCTTTTTCTTTAATCTGTCTAACACGTTCACGGGTTAAATCAAAAGTTTCACCAATTTCTTCTAAGGTCATCGGGTGTTGATTTCCTAGTCCAAAGTATAAACGAATAACGTCTGCTTCACGAGGTGTTAAGGTTTCTAAAGCACGCTCAATTTCTGTGCGTAAAGACTCATGTAACAACTCTTTATCAGGATTTGGAGATTCTCCACTGTTTAATACATCATATAAGTTTGAATCTTCACCTTCTACTAAAGGTGCATCCATACTGACGTGACGGCCAGAGTTTTTCATCGACTCCTTAACATCATTAATTGTCATATCCAATTCTTTTGCAATTTCTTCGGCAGAAGGTGGGCGTTCATGACTTTGCTCTAAGAAAGCAAATGTTTTATTAATTTTATTAATAGATCCAATTTTGTTTAAAGGTAAACGTACAATACGTGATTGTTCAGCTAAAGCTTGAAGAATCGATTGACGAATCCACCATACAGCATAAGAAATAAATTTAAAACCACGTGTTTCATCAAAACGTTGGGCCGCTTTAATCAAACCTAGATTCCCTTCATTAATTAAATCTGGTAAAGTTAAACCCTGATTTTGGTATTGTTTTGCAACCGAAACAACGAAACGTAAATTAGCCTTTGTTAATTTTTCTAAAGCAACTTGATCACCAGCTTTAATACGCTGTGCTAATTCTACTTCTTCATCGGCAGTAATTAAATCTACTTTACCAATTTCTTGCAAATATTTATCTAACGAAGCTGTTTCTCTATTAGTAACCTGCTTCGTAATTTTTAGCTGTCTCATTTAATATTCTCCTGTAAATTAATTTGTGAATAATAGGGCATTCAATAGTTATACGTATGTATATAAGATAATGTTACAAAAAAGTTTGTCTTTTTTCTGATAATTATATGAACCAGTTCTTTATTCCTCGTTTAAATTACTTGAAATAGTTTACTTTTTTACAGCCAATTCACGTGTTAGCCAGCCGCTTTTACTTGCCGTTGCAATAGCGTAAGGCGTAATCCAAAATAAGCCAAAGGTATATAGCACGCTGTATGTATATGCCCAGAATGAGTCAGAAACCTTATAGCGTTTAGCGTAAAATAACATCGAGAAAGTCGAAATAATTAAGGTGCTTACTAAAGTTGAGCTAATAAAAAGTAATGGCTGTGAGATCACAAAAAATAACATAAAAATGAGGAACGGATAAGTCATTATAATTTCTGACGACTGACTAAGAAATAATAATCTTGTACCGATTTTAGATTCTTTTTTAAAGTTTGTGAATACATATTTAGACATTTCTATGTTTTCGCGAACATTACTACGGCCCCATCTAATAAACATCTTGTAAAGACCTTTATATTTTTCTGGTACTTTAGTATATGCATAAGCATTTCTTTGAAACAAGACATGTTTGCCTTGTTTTAAAATCATGTTGGTTAAAGCACGATCCTCACCGATGTCTGAAGGCTTGCCCATAAAAGTTTGATTAATCCACTCTGGAAGGCACGCAAATACAGCCGAACTTCTGTAAGCAGCAAGTGCTCCCGGGGTGCAAAGTACCGAGTTAAGGGTGCTTTCTGCCGATCTTACAAATTCAAAGCTTAAAACAAAACTAACATCAAGCATCTTTGGTAGTAAGGCTTTCTTATTATTTAGAACTCGAATATTTCCAGCAACAGCACCACATTTTTCATTGTTTACAAAAGGACTTACTAAAAGTCTAATGGTATCCTTGTTTACAATGGAATCGCTATCTACGGTAACAAATATCTCACCAGATCCTTGGTTAAAACCATGGTATAGAGCATGACGCTTTCCTTTATTTTTAGGTTGTTGATAAATTTCTAAACGATCACCTAACATGTTTTTTGCTTTAAGCATCCATTCCCAGGTATCATCTTTACTGCCATCATCAATAGCTAATAATTGCAACTTGTTTTCAGGGAAATCACTCTCTGCTAAACTGATTAACGTATCCCATACCTGTTTGCCCTCATTGTAGGCTGGCACGATTACAGTACAAGTTGGAAGCTCTTCATCTGAAACCGATGCAATCGGCTTGTAGCAAAAATATTTATATAAGGTATATATGAAAAAACTCAATTTAAAAACGAGCAGTCCCGTACAGATAGCCAAGAAAATCATACCTAATGACGAAGATGATTGTTGTATGTTAAAATCATAAAAATCACTTTGTAATAAGTAAAAGAGGTAAACAGCATTTGCCATTAATAAGAAGGTGCTTGCCAATACTAGAAAACCCCATGTTCTTCCTGTTTTGTTTGAGATAAAATTCTTTGTGTTTGAAATACAGTGCTGTAGTAATGTATCTTTATTTGAATACGTATTTTGTGTTTGTTTTGAGTTCAGTTTTTGAGATCTTTCCATTTATTTTTTAACGTGTATTGGTCTATTCTTATACGACTAGAAAGAGGGTTTAGATTCTTTTTACGATAATTTTAACGAAATCCATATTTATAAAATTAAAAGTGTTTCAAATATTATGTTTACAGGGTTTTAAGAGTATTTGTGTTTTTTTTAATGAGGTATATTTTTAAGTTTATATTTATTGTTTAAGTGTGTTTATTTAGCTTTGATAGTAGATTAGAAGATCGTTTGCCCAAATGAATACTTGATGAACATACATACACAAAATAGACCTGAATGGAAGTATCACTTAAATACGGAGTATATTTATATCGATTTTTCAGGCTTGAATTCGGATAAAGACATTCTTAATCAAATAGAAATGGCAGTAGCCATGGGGCTAGAACGTCCCGATAAATCGGTTAGAGCCTTGGTGCATTTTAAAGGTGCTAGAACAAATCCGGGAACCACTAGACAGATGGCTATTTTAGGTAAAATGGTACAGCCAAAGATTAAAAAATCGGTATTGGTGGGATCTAGTGATTTTTTATCGCTACTAGTAAAGGTTTATACCTCGCAAACAGGTAGTAAAATTAAGTTTTTTACCGATATGAGTGTGGCTTTAGAATACTTAACTAGCAATTAGTACGGCAGAGACGTGCACAGGTAAACAGATAAATAAGTGTAGTTCTTATTTCTAAAAATAGATTTGACAAGGAAAAATCTTATTTATACGCTTTTAATTTTGAATTGATTGTGGTGGCATCGGCTAAGGATGTTGTACGTTACTCGGCCAATATTATTATCATAGATTACGATACTATTTCTAGTCTAGACCCAGTCCTTTTAGAAATAAACGCGATACCTGATGCGTCCAATATACCTGTTTTCCTTTTTACCGTAAATCTTGTAGATACGGTTTTTAATTCCTGTATGAAATACAGTTTTTTTTGGGTTTCTAAATACCTTAACCCATGCCACTGCCGTAATGTGGTTAAATTCTGGTAATAGTCAATTTTTGAAGTTTACCGAAAACACCCTTAAAAACAATGAACTGAATCGGTTATTAAGTACCAACTACCTCTCTTTGGATACCAAAAATCAATTTTTAGAGCAGACGAATAGGCGTTTAGAAAAGTTAATTGGAGATGATAGAAAAAACACGACCCGACAACTCCAAAAGTTAAGTGATTCTATTGAAAAGCATCTTAAAGACGAATATCAATATCAATTGTTTAAAGTTCATTTTGAAGAAGTTCACCCGCTATTTTATAAGCGTTTATTGGAAATTGATAACTCTTTCTCTGATGGCAATTTAAAATTGGCATCTTTTATTAAGATGGGTTTTAATAATTCTGAAATCTCTTTCTTTTTAAATGTATCATTGGCGGCTGTAAAAAAAGGGATTCAAAGAATGAAGCAAAAATTAAATATTCCGCCTCACGAATCCCTAAGAGAATTTATATTTAAAATTTAGGCATTTTTTCATTTCGTTATAGGATACTTGGCGAAAAGAGATTTGCTGTTAGCTGTTAATGATTTGATAAATAAAAAGGAGATCGTTTTTTATAGTTTATAACGCAATGACTTGAAAAAAATTAGGCTAAAACCTAAAATGTCTCCCATTTGTCTCCCTGGTTGTAGTTGGTATACTTTGTTTTTTGAGTTTAATTTGTAGGAAATAAATTAAAAAAGTTTAAAAATTGAAAAGATGGTTTAGCCAACTGATTTAACCTAGGTTGGTAGGTCTTTTAAGTTTTAAATACCATGATCATTTATTTAATTACTCTCAATGCTGATTACATTATGACAACCAAATTATTTAAAAATGTACGCCATAAGTCCTTGCCTTTGTTTTTTGGAGGTTTCCTGGCTATCGGTTATTTCTTATTAATTTTCTTATTAATTTTTAGATATTGTTTCTAATGATAATAAGAATCATATTATAAGATTCTAGTCTATCAAAAAAGCTATTTTCAATTAAAAAACAACTCTCAAAAAGAAACCCCATAAAGCTAGCTTTATGGGGTTTAATCTATATAGGAATCAAATATTATCTGTCTCCTTTAGGTTTTCTATCGTCACGACGATTATCACGTCCGCGATTATCATTACCTCTGTTATCACGTCCACCTGAACGTTTATCGTCTCTTGGTGGTCTTGCTACATAACCTTCTGGTTTTGGTAAAATAGCTTTACGAGATACTTTCTCTTTACGCGTTCTTGGGTCTACACCAAAGTATTTCACATCAAAGACGTCACCCATATTAACCACATCGGTTACGTTTTCAGTACGTTCCCAAGCTAATTCACTTACGTGTAATAAAACCTCATTTCCTGGAGCTTCCGTATATTCTACAACAGCACCAAAATCAAGCATTTTAATAACTTTAACTTGGTAAACCTTGCCTACTTCTGGCTTAAACATTAAAGCATCGATTTTAGCATTAACGGCATCAATACCTTTACTACCTACACCAAGAACTTCAACAATACCTTCTTCGGTAACAGGATCTTCATTAATTACAATTGTAGTATCAGTTTCTTTTTGTAATTCTTGAATTACCTTTCCACCAGGTCCGATTAGAGCACCGATAAATTCATTAGGAATACGACGTGTAATCATCGTTGGAGCGTGATCTTTAACTTCTGCATTAGGAGTTGAAATAGTCTCCGTTATTTTTCCTAAAATATGTAAACGACCATCTCTGGCTTGTTTTAAAGCATTAACAAGAATTTCATAAGAAAGTCCTTTTACTTTAATATCCATTTGACATGCGGTAATACCATCGGCAGTACCTGTAACTTTAAAATCCATGTCTCCTAAATGATCTTCATCACCTAAAATATCAGATAAAACAGCATATTTTCCAGAATCTGCATCAGAAATTAATCCCATAGCGATACCAGAAACAGGTTTCTTTAATTGTACACCTGCATCCATCATAGCCATAGTACCAGCACAAACTGTAGCCATAGAAGAAGAACCATTAGATTCTAAGATTTCAGAAACTACTCTTACGGTGTAAGGACAATCTTCAGGAACCATACCTTTTAAGGCACGTTGCGCTAAGTTACCATGTCCTACCTCACGACGAGATGTTCCACGAATTGGTCTTGCTTCACCTGTAGAAAAAGGAGGGAAGTTATAGTGTAAATAGAAACGCTCTTCACCTTCAAAAGATGGCATATCTATTTGATTAGCTTCTCTAGAAGTTCCTAAAGTAACGGTTGCTAAAGCTTGAGTTTCCCCACGTGTAAATATAGAAGAACCATGCGTTGATGGTAAATAATCTACTTCACACCAAATTGGTCTGATGTCTGTTGTTTTACGACCATCTAAACGTAAGCCTTCATTTAAAGTTAAATCTCTTACAGCAGTTTTTTCAGCTTTGCTGTAATATTTAGAGATTAATCCTCCAAAATCTTCTAATTCTTCTTCCGAAAATGAAGCGATTATTTCTTCTTTTATTTCTGCAAATGCAGCACTTCTTTCATGTTTTGAAGATCCAGCTTTGGCTACAGCATAAACTTTATCATATGCCATATCATGAATTTTTTGTGCTAATTCAGCATCTTCACGTTCTGGCTCATATTCGCGCGTATCTTTTTTACCAAAAGCTTTAGCCAATTTTACTTGGGCTTCACATTGCACTTTGATCGCTTCGTGTGCAAATTTGATAGCTTCGGTCATTTCTTCTTCAGAAATTTCATCCATTTCACCTTCAACCATCATTACAGAGTCTGCTGATGCACCGATAACCATATCGATATCACTTTCTGCAAGTTGAGTATAAGAAGGGTTAATAATGAATTCTCCATTGATTCTACCTACTCTTACTTCAGAAATAGGGCATTCAAAAGGGAAATCTGACAATTGAATTGCAGCTGATGCCGCTAAACCAGCCATCGCATCAGGCATAACTTCTGGATCATGAGACATTAATTGAATCATTACCTGAGTTTCTGAATGGTAATCTTTTGGGAATAACGGACGTAAAACACGATCCACTAAACGCATCGTTAATACTTCACCATCACTTGGGCGTGCTTCTCTTTTGAAGAAACCACCTGGATAGCGTCCTGCAGCAGCAAATTTTTCACGATAATCAACTGTTAGCGGTAAAAAGTCTACATCTGAAGATTTGTAATTGGAAACAACTGTACATAACAACATACATTTTCCTGATTGAACAACAACAGAGCCATGTGCCTGTTTTGCTAATTTTCCAGTTTCAATAGAGATTTCTCTACCGTCCCCTAGGTCTATGACCTCTTTAAAAACTTGTGGAATCATAAATATTTTATACTAAATTAAACAATGGTCGTTGTGTTGTTGTGTGTAGTTGTTGTGTGACCAATGAAAAACTGTAATTAGCTTCTTCAATACGTGATTTAAACTCTTACGTTAGAGCTGTTTTTTGAAAATCTTAGTTCGAAAATAGGAAAGTCAAAAACTAATGGCTAAGATAAAAAAAAGGGGCTAAATTAGCCCCTTTTTAATGTTATTTTCTTAATCCTAGTTCTTTTACTATGGCACGATATCTTAAGATATCTTTCTTAGTTAAGTAATCTAGTAAAGATCTACGCTTACCTACTAATTTTACTAACGAACGCTCAGTATTATAATCTTTACGATTCTTTTTTAAGTGCTCTGTTAAGTGATTAATTCTGTGCGTGAATAACGCGATTTGACCTTCTGCAGAACCAGTATCGTTTTTTCCTTTACCGTGTTTTGCGAAAAGTTCTTCCTTTGCTTCTTTTGCTAAATACATGCTAATATTATTGTAAATGATTTTTATGTACACGAAAGATTTTCTTTCGAGCGGCAAATATACTAACTTTTTTGGGTTTGATTGTTTTTTTTGCGTAACTTTTACTGATTAAATGGATTACGATTTGAAATATTATTTACCTCGTTAGAATTTTAAGTCATAAGGGTTTAAATAAACGCTTTAAGAATAAAGATTATATAGCATGCTCAATTTTTATGAATTAATAAATGTTTAGGATAAACTATGAAGGCTCTATTTTCTCACAACAACTTTCCAGATACTTACGATTCTTTAGAAAGAATCTTTAATAATACTTATAATGGTATCGCTATCCTTACTTTGGATGGGGATTGGATAAAAGTTAATGATAGTGTTTGTGAACTTTTTGGGTATTCTAGACAAGAGTTGTTCAACATGAACATTGAAAATGTTATTTTCCGGGAAGATCTAGGGGTGCATCAAGTTAAATATGAGCATTTACTTCAAGGGAAAATTAGTAGGTATCGGGTTAGGCAACGCTATTTTCATAAAGATGGTTCAATTATTTGGGTGCTAATATCGGTTTCGCTAATTGTAAATGCCGATGGTACTCCTGGTCAAATGATTTGGCAGTTTTCTGACATTACCAACCGAAAGAGAAATCAAGATAAGTTAAAATTAATGTTGCGTGTTGTTCGAGAACAAAATGAACGACTAACAGCTTTTGCCGAAATTATTACCCATAATTTAAGGTCGCATTCTGGAAATTTATCGACTATTAAAGGGTTTTTGGAGGAAGAATTTAGCTGGTTAGCCGGGAATGAAAATTTTGAACTCTTATCAAACGCCGTGGATAATCTGGAAGAAACCGTATCACATTTAACCGAAGTGGCTAAAATAAAGCCTGTGGCATCAAGTGAGATTAAACATTTAAACCTATTCGATTATGTCGATAAGGCTATTTATACCGTAGCCGCTTTTGCCAAAAACACGAATACGACTATTATTAATAATGTAGATGAAGATTTGACTATTAAAGCAATACCTGCCTATTTAGATAGTATTATTTTAAATTTTTTAACTAATGCAATGAAATATAGAGCTGAAAATAGGATGCCTCAAATTGAATTGAGCACAACGAATGAAGCAGAGTTTGTCATTTTAAAAATAAAGGACAATGGTAAGGGCATAGATTTAGAAAAATACGGCGATAAGCTATTTCAAATGTATAAAACCTTTCACTACAATAAAGACGCTATTGGTATTGGATTGTTTATAACTAAAAATCACATAGAATCTTTAGGTGGGCATGTTAAGGTTGATAGCGAAGTGGGTAAAGGGACTGTCTTTTCTATATTTTTTAAAAGTGCATAAAAAAACCTGTTTTAATTAATAAAACAGGCTTTTTTATATCTTATTGATTAAAAAAATTACGCTCTTAAAGGTTGATTAAGTACTAAATCTAAATATTGATTTACCTTATTTTTTAATTCTTTACGTTGGCTAATAAAATCTAAAAATCCGTGTTCTAGTAAAAACTCTGAAGTTTGGAAGCCATCTGGTAAATCTTTACCAGTAGTGTCTTTAACAATTCTAGGTCCTGCAAAGCCAATTAAGGCCCCTGGTTCTGCAATATTAATATCACCTAACATGGCAAAAGAAGCAGTAATTCCACCCGTAGTAGGGTCTGTACAAAGTGATATGTAAGGTATTCCAGCATCGGCTAATTGTGCTAGTTTTACAGAGGTTTTTGCAAGCTGCATTAAGGATAAAGCAGCTTCCATCATACGGGCTCCACCGGATTTAGAAATAACCATCAACGGAATGTTATTCTTTAGAGAATAATCTGCCGCTCTAGCAATTTTTTCGCCAACAACACTACCCATAGATCCCCCTATAAAAGCGAAATCCATACAGGCAACAACTAAATCTTTACCTTTAGATTTACCCACAGCGGTTCTAACGGCGTCTTTTAAGTTGGTTTTATTTTGAGCTGATTTTAAACGCTCTGGATACTTTTTGGTATCCTCGAATTTTAAAGGGTCTTTAGATTCTAAGTTAGCATCAAGCTCTTTAAAGGTATTATCGTCAAAAAGGATTTCGAAATATTCTTTACTTCCTATTCTTACATGGTAACCATCTTCTGGACTTACATAGAAGTTTTTCTCTAGTTCTTCGGTATCTACAATTTTACCTGTTGGAGATTTGTACCAAAGACCTTTAGGTGTGTCTTTTTTCTCTTCGGTAGTGGTGGTGATACCTTTTGTTGTTCTTTTAAACCAAGTCATATTCTTTAATATATTTTAGTTTCTTCAGCTGGGCTAAAAAAATGGTTTTCAATTTTTAATGTTTAAGACTGCTTTTTTCTAAAATTTTAGTGTTAAACCGAAATAAATTCGCATTAAACCATTAAGAAAAAGTCTGACTACAAAATTAAGCCTTTTTTTAAATTTCTAGTAATCACATTCATGTTTTCTTATGGAGTTGTTGTAAATTGTTGAAAAACAAATTTGTAGTAAAAAAAAGGTTCTGCTTATCGCAGAACCTTTAATGGATATTTGTAGTAAAATTAACTTGATACTATAAAGTATTTACGTTGTTTAAATCTTCAAAAGCCTTTTTTAAACGAGCTACAAATGTTTTTTCGCCTTCACGAAGCCAAACTCTTGGGTCGTAATATTTTTTATTTGGAGAGTCATCCCCATCAGGGTTTCCGATTTGAGATTTTAAGTATTCCGATTTTTCTCCCATATAATCTCTAATACCGGTCATGAATGCGTATTGCAAGTCGGTATCAATATTCATTTTAATTACACCATAGCTAATACCTTCACGAATTTCTTCTACTGTAGAACCCGATCCACCATGAAATACAAAGTCGATATGGTTGTGTTCTACATTGTATTTTTTAGAAATGTATTCTTGGGAATTCTTTAAAATTTTAGGTGTTAACTTTACGTTTCCTGGTTTGTAAACCCCGTGAACATTACCAAAAGCAGCGGCAATTGTAAATTGAGAACTTACTTTACTTAGTTCTTCATAAGCATAGGCAACTTCTTCAGGCTGCGTGTATAATTTTGAATCATCTACATCCGAATTATCAACTCCATCTTCTTCACCACCAGTAATACCTAACTCAATCTCTAAAGTCATGCCCATCTTGCTCATACGCTCTAAATACGTTTTGCAAATGGCAATGTTTTCTTCAATAGGTTCTTCAGATAAATCAATCATATGAGAGCTGAAAAGCGGTTTTCCAGTTTCAGCGAAATGTTTTTCACTAGCATCTAATAATCCATCAATCCAAGGTAATAATTTCTTTGCACAGTGGTCTGTATGTAAAATTACAGGAACACCATATGCTTCCGCTAAGGTATGAACGTGTTTTGCACCTGCAACACCACCAGCAATAGCAGCTTTTTGTCCGTCGTTACTTAAACCTTTACCTGCATTAAATTGAGCACCACCATTTGAAAACTGAATGATTACAGGAGCGTTCAAGTCTCTAGCTGTTTCTAAAACACCATTAATGGTATCTGATCCTATAACGTTAACAGCTGGAAGTGCGTAGTTATTATCTTTTGCATGTTTGAATATAGCTTGAACTTCTTGTCCTGTAGCTACTCCTGGTTTAATATTGTGTCCCATTTTTAAAAAATATAATTCAAAGTTAGTAAAGTATAAAAGTAATCAATTTTTAAGTATTTTATTGGTCTTTTGCTTTGATAAAAAGCAAAAATGATACTAAAACGTTGTAGTGACATGAGCTTAAAAAGCAGCTTAAAAAGGGTAGTTAATACCTATATTATATACAGCATTTGAGAAGTTATAATCTTTAAACCATCTGTTTTCTTGGCCATAAGAAGGGTCATAGGTTTTAAACCCTACATCAAATCTAAAAACAAAAAAACTAAAGTCGTATCGAAGTCCGAATCCAGAACCTACGGCTAAGTCTTCTAGGGACTTAAACCCTGTAAATGTGGCGCCTTCATCGGTTACATTATCTAAAACGTTCCAGATGTTACCAACATCAACAAATGCGGCACCATAAAATTTCTCCAAAATATGGAAGCGCTGTTCGGCATTAAAGGCTAGTTTAAAATTAGCTTCGTTAAACTCGTTAGTGGTTTGAGAACTTCCCGGGCCAAGGCTGTACGCTGTCCATGCTCTGTTATCGTTAGGGCCTCCTGCAAAAAAACTTCGAGAAAAAGGAATGCTTTTGGAATTTCCATAAGGAATCGCGATTCCTAGAAAACTACGAAAGGCAAGCACGTTTTTTTTACCTAAGTCCCAGTGTTTGGTGTATTCAACTTCCGATTTTATAAATTGAGAATAAGCGACATTAAAGAGTTTATTTCTGCCTTCATCGTCTTTTTTAAGATTTAATAAACCAGCGCCTAGGGAAAGTAAGTTACCAGCAGGTTCGAGTTTAAAACGTAAAATATAATAATCTTCATCAAAAAGACTCTGACGCTCATTAACAATAACGCTCCAGCTAGAAGAAAGAATTAAGTTGTTTTCGGTTAGTCGGTTTTTACGCTCACTGATGCTATTTACTGTTGCCGACTGGCTATTAGAAAACTCTGGAGGTGTTGGATTGCTTGTTGCATAATCAATAAAATCATTGGCTCCGTCTGGAATGGCTAAATTTTCATCAGGTGCTATGTAATTAACATCTTGAGCAATTTCGTTTAACGATGCGTATGAATTTTGATATACATCGAAGTATGCGTCAACATTTAGGTTTTGTACATACTGCAAATTAAACACGTCAACTCTATTGGTTACGGTTTTATTAGGTGTCCAATTGTAATTAAAAATACCACCAAAGGTTTGTTTATCGAGACCAATATTGGTTTGGCTGGACATGGTTAAACTAATATTAGTTGTTGGCGACATGTATTTAGGGATGAGGTGCTTGGTGTAAAAAGGGGAGAAGAACCTCGGAAATGTAAGTCTAAAATCGACACCATATTCGATAATATCGAAAAAAGCATCATTCGGATTGTTTTTGTCTTTTGAGGAACCAACAGAGCCTTTTCCTGCAATTTCTAAGGTTTCGGCACCTCTAAAAAGGTTTCTCATAAGCAAACTCGGGTTCAAAGAAAAGCCTAGTGTTTGAATGTTACTAGTGGATACGTCGGTGCTAAACCCCAAACTAAATCGCTTTAGTGGTGTTAGTAAAATGGTATCTGTAATGGTGTTATCTAGTCTTTCGGTAACTTCAATATTTGGGTATCTAAACGTTCTTAATTCTTTTAAGTGCCTATAAGTGCTTATCATATCGCGGTCTCTAAAAACATCTCCAGGTTTTATAAAAATGGCATTGGCAATCGCTTTTGGGCTGTGGCGCATTTTGTTATAACTATAGAATTTATACCCATTAAAAGAAGTGGAATCCTGAAAAGGTTTTCCGCGGTTTTCATAGCTGTAATCGGTAATTACGTTTACATCTCTAATGGTGTAAACTTCAAAAGGTTGGCGAATAACAGAGTCGTGATCCCTTATAGATCGATCTAGAATGGTAAGTCCAACATTAACTTTTTTGTTCGTACCAATGGTATCAATTTCAAAAGTAATATAGTCTTGATTAAAATGATATACTCCAGAATTTCTTAGGCTGGTAGAAATTCGACTGCGCTCCTCGTCGAAATTTGAGGTTTTATATTGTTCGTTCGTTTTTAATAAGGATTTCGATTTGTATTGCTCATAAAGCGTTTTGACTTTAGGAGATTTAATGATTTCAGAAATCGAATCAATTATAAATGCGGTTCCTGTTTGAACGTTATATTTAATTTCGGCACGCTTGTTTTCCTTTTTTATAACTTCGTATTGCGCCTCTGCGTTAAACCAACCATTGTTAATATAGTAGGCTTCCAAACGATTAGTCGATTTTTTTGATTTTGCTTCATTAACAATTACTGGTGCTTCCCCTTTTTCTTTAAGCCAATTGTTAAAGTTAAGTGCCGATTTTTTTAAATTGTCTACCTGTTTTTGTGAATACATTTTTTTTAAACGTTCAGGTCGTTTCGGTTTTTTGTCTAACCAAGCTTCAAATATAGAATCGCGATTGGGGCGTGCCGTATTATATAAATGTAAGCGCAGAGGAACGCCTAAAGTATTTCGGTTTGGATGTTGGTAGAGTAGGTTTTCAATGGTTTCCGACTTGTCTTTTTTATCATTAACAAACACTTCGTTTTCTGTTAACAACAGCGCTCCTTCATTAACTCTCTTTACAGTGTCGCACGAAAAAATTAGTCCTGTAAATAATGTTAAAATGAATATTTTAAAATGCTGGTTTTTCAAATGAAAATTGTTAATTTAGAGTTTTTAAATGATTTTGGTTTTTGAAGCTAATGATGTTTCAAAAATAAGGTATTTAAGCTAAAAAATGTATTTATTTAATTCGGGACTAAGTAAAATTTTTAATTATTTTCTTTTCTTTATAGAAATTATAAAAAGATTATGCTTTCTAAGAGTCAGATTAAATTAATAACGAGTTTAAAGCAAAAAAAATATAGGCTTCAACATGGTTTTTTTGTTGTTGAAGGCCTTAAAGGGATTGCTGAATTGTTAAATTCTGAATTGGAACTTTACCAACTCTATACCACAGAATCTTTTGAAGACAAATCAGAAAAGGAAGTTTTAATTACAGCTGCCGAATTAAAAAAGATTAGTTTCTTAACTACTCCTAATAAGGCTCTAGCGCTTTTTAAAATTCCTAAAATTAAAGCTATACAAACCAACGGATTGGTGGTAGCACTGGATGATGTTAGAGATCCAGGGAATTTAGGAACCATTATACGGTTGTGTGATTGGTTTGGTGTTAAAGAATTGGTTTGCAGTAAAAACACTGTCGATTGCTTCAATCCGAAGGTTATACAAGCGACCATGGGCTCCATAACTCGTGTTAATGTGAGTTATTTGGATTTAGAGCGTTTTCTGGAAAATCAAACCATGCCTGTTTTTGGCGCTTTTATGGAAGGAGAAAATGTTTATTCCAGCGCGCTCCCAGAACAGGGTGTATTGGTAATGGGTAACGAGGCTAACGGTATTTCTGAAGCCATTGAAAATGTGATCACTAAAAAAGTGTCGATTCCTAGATTTGGCGATTTACAGGCGACTGAAAGTTTAAATGTTGCCACAGCAACAGCTATTCTTTTAAGTGAATTTAAGCGTGCAAAATAAAGTTTGTAGGTTTAGATTATAGGGCTTTTCGAGCTAATTGGTGTAAAAAATGATTGCAGGTTAAATTGAAAAAAAAACATCTTTAGAGTCAAGAGTCAAGAGTCAAGAGTCAAGAGTCAAGAGTCAATCTTACTGAAATGTAAAGTTTAAAAATACCCCGCGGGTTTTCATACTGGCAATATTGCTTGTCCAAGGGCTGTTAGGGTCTTCATCTCTAACCAATTCATCGCTAATCGCAAAAATACCACGTACCGAAGGTGTGAATTTGAAATTATATAAGTAAAAATCAATTCCGAAGCCTAGTTCATAAAATAAAGGGGATGTTTTGGTTCTAAATTGCCCGCTAGAATTGTCTTCAGGGTTATCTTGATTACTTGATAAGTTAATGGCTGTAGAAAAACCACCCACAACAAAAGGTTTAAAGTTATTAATACGTTTTGTAGAAACTTTAATCAATAAAGGAACGTGTATGTATGTCGATTTTACTTCTCTAACTAAGTCTGCATCGGTATAACTCATGCCATCAAAATAATCTTCGCTATAACGTAATTCTCGAGTTGTAATATTAAGTCCAGGCTCTAAACGTAGATCGATAAATTTATTGATGCGTAAGTTTCCAATTAAACCCACACTAAAACCAGGCTCTCTTTTAACATAAATATCGGTGAGGTCTTCGTGATAATCGAAATTAAAATCGTAGCTGTTCATTCCTAAATAATAGCCCCATCGTAATAAATCGTAGTCAGTAGATCCTCGCCCTTGATTGGCGTCATAGGGCACTTTTTCTCGGCTAAAAAGCTGAGCGTTTGAAGTTTGAAATATGAGTAGGAAGGCGATTAGTGCAAAAAAATGCTTCATATGTTTACTTAGATGATTTGTAAATAGTTGCCACGCCCAAAGTTTGTGGAAAATCTTCAACATTAATAAACCCAATTTTTCTTAAAATATTGTTTAAAGCTTCACCATGAGGAAAAACAGAAGCCGATTCCGATAAATATTTGTAGGCACTTCGGTCTTTAGAAAATATTTTTCCAATTAGGGGTAGAATATTTTTAGTATATAAACGGTACCCTTGTTTAAATGGTGTTTTTGTAGGAACAGAGGTTTCTAAAATCACAAAAGTTCCATTAGGTTTTAAAACGCGGTAAATTTCTTTGAGTCCGTTTTCTAAAGTTTCAAAATTTCTAACACCAAAAGCTACGGTAATAGCATCGAAAGTATCATTTTTAAAAGGCAAATTTTCACTATCGCCTAAAACCATTTCAATTTTAGACTCTAAGCCCTTCTTTTTAACTTTTTCCTTGCCAATTTCCAACATACCGCTGCTAATGTCTAATCCTACAATTTTTGTAGCATCTGTTTCAGCAAGGTTAATGGCTAAATCTCCAGTGCCGGTAGCAATGTCTAAAATGCTATCTGGATTACTGTTTTTTACGATTTTAACTACTTTTTGACGCCATTTTATGTCAATTCCGAAGGAAATCACGCGGTTTAAGCCATCATAATCACTGGAAATATTATCAAACATTTTAGTGACCTGTTCTTTTTTACCTAAAGCGCTGTTTTTGTATGGTTTTACTTTTGACAAGTTGAATTTTTTTTTGACAAATATAAACTTTTAGTAAAGGTTTACACAATAGCTAACCAAATAATTATATTGTTTCAATTTTATGTGGTGCCCTATATTTTATACTATATTTGTGTTACTTTTTTATGATAACAGAAAAATGAAAATAATAATTGCGGGTGCAGGTGAAGTTGGATTTCATTTGGCAAAATTATTGTCTTACGAATCTCAAGAAATAACTTTAATAGACCCAAATAAAAAAAGTTTAGCACACGCCGATAATCAATTAGACATTCGTGTTGTTAAAGGAGATGCTACTTCGATAGCTATTTTAAGAGAAGCGCGTGTCGATTCATGTGATTTGTTTATAGCCGTAACCTCCAGCGAAACCACTAATATTACTGTTTGTGTATTGGCCAAACAATTAGGAGCCAATCGTACCATTGCCAGAATTTCTAATACGGAGTTTATTCATTTTAAAGATGAGGTAGGATTTACCAAATTTGGAATTGACGAGTTAATCTCTCCCGAAGCCTTAGCCGCATCCGAGATTGAATTATCTTTAAAACAATCGTCGTTTAATGAAACATACGAGTTTGAAGAAGGCGCACTTACCATGGCGGGATTAACCCTGTCGAGTTCGGCTAATTTTGTTGGAAAAACAGTAAAGGAAGCTGCTGAAATATTTCCTGAAATTCATTTTGTACCCATTGCTATTCAGCGTTTTGGAACTCAGTATACTACCATTCCTCGTGGCGATACTGTTTTTAAGCGTGGCGATAGTGTGGTTTTTATAACTTCTGAAGGTGGTGCTGAAGAGCTTTGTAAACTCTCTGGAAAGGTAAATCGAGAGATTAAAGATGTTATGATTTTAGGCGGGGGACAAATTGGTTTTAAAACGGCTCGCGATTTGAGCTCCAAAGGTTTTAATGTAAAATTACTTGAAGGGGATAGAGACCGTGCCTTCGATTTAGCCGACGTATTAACCAAAGTACTTGTAATTAATAGTGATGGGCGTAATGCCGATTTGTTAGATGAAGAAAATATTGGTGATATGGATGCCTTTATTGCGGTGGGTCCAAATTCGGAAACCAATATCATGTCCTGTTTAGTCGCTAAATCTAAAGGGGTTAAAAAAACCATCGCTTTAGTTGAAAATATGGATTATTTCGATCTGTCACATTCAATAGGTATTGACACTTTAATCAATAAAAAGTTATTAGCAGCCAATAATATCTTTAGATATATTCGACGTGGGGAAGTGGTAGCCATGACCAAACTGAGTAATTTGAATGCTGAGCTATTGGAGTTTGAGGTTAAAAGTAGTTCTGCAGTTTGTAATAAATCTATTAAATCTATCGATTTTCCTAGATCGGCTATTATAGGAGGGGTTATAAGAAACGGTGTAGGTATGATTGCTTTGGGTAATTTTAAAATTCAAGCCGGAGATCGCGTGGTGGTTTGTTGTTTATTGAAATCTATAAAACGCGTTGAAAAATTATTTATTTAAATTTGACCTATTAATCGGTACTCATTTTGAAACTCAATTTTAAAATTATCTTTCACTTTTTAGGATTGCTATTATTGTTTAATGGCGGTTTTATGCTAGTTTCTTCTTTGGTTAGCTTACTTTACAAAGACGGGGTTACTTCACAAATATTCATAGCAGGTCTATTAACTATGGTTCTTGGCGCTATCGTAATGTTTTTTACAAGAAACCACGAGAAAGTCATGAATAAGCGAGAAGGGTATATTGTGGTAGCGTTTGGATGGGTAATCATGTCGCTTTCGGGAACCTTACCTTATGTGATAACGGAAAGTATTCCGAGTTTTACCGATGCTTTTTTTGAAACCATGTCGGGTTATACTACTACAGGGGCTTCTATCTTAAATGATATTGAAGTCATTCCTAAAGGTATCTTGTTTTGGAGGAGTTTAACACACTGGATTGGCGGTATGGGGATTATCGTTTTGGCTATTGCAATACTTCCGTTGTTAGGTATTGGAGGGATGCAACTTTTTGCAGCCGAAGCGCCAGGGCCGAGTGGTGATAAATTACACCCGCGTATAACGGATACAGCGAAGCGTTTATGGCTTATTTATTTTAGCTATACGGCAGCAGAAACTATTCTGTTAAATTTAGCAGGAATGTCGTTTTTTGATGCGATTAACCATGCGATGTGTACTTTGTCTACGGGAGGGTTTTCAACTAAAAACGCTAGTGTGGCTTACTGGAATCATCAGCCTATTATACAATACATTATTTGCTTATTTATGTTTCTAGCAGGTTCCAATTTCGTATTGAGTTATTTTGCCTTTAAAGGGAGGTTTCAGAAAATATTACATGATGAAGAGTTTAAATTGTACTTTAAATTCATCTCCATTTTTACCTTAATTGCTGCAGTTATCATTTATTTTCATGCCGATTTGAGTATCTCCTCCATACATCATCCTATTGTTTGGGGACAGGCAGAAAGTGCCTTTAGGCATGCTCTTTTTCAGGTACTTTCGATAGTTACAACAACAGGTTTTGTTTCAGCCGATTATACTTTATGGACACCATTTTTGGTGGTTTTCTTTTTCGGACTCATGTTTTTAGGTGGTTCTGCGGGAAGTACTTCAGGTGGCGTTAAAGTGGTACGTCATCTCATCTTAATTAAAAACGGATTTTTAGAATTTAAACGCACCCTGCATCCAAATGCTATCGTACCAGTAAGGTATAACGGAAAGGCGATTAACCGATTTATTGTGTTTAACGTTTTAGCCTTTTTTATTCTTTATATGTTGTCCTTTATTATTGGAGCCTTAGTGTTCTCTATGTTTGGCTTAGAGTTTAAATCGGCTATTGGTTTAGCGGCATCTACTTTAGGAAACGTAGGGCCTGCATTTGGCGATTTCGGACCTGTTAATAACTATGCGTTATTACCTGATTTGGGGAAATGGTGGGCTTCGTTTTTAATGTTAATAGGTAGACTCGAGTTGTTTACCGTGCTTATTTTGTTTACACCTTTCTTTTGGAGAAATCGTTAATGTTTTTTCATCGTAAATTGCAAATCATACATTTATAGCACTGAAAAATGTGCATAAAAAAAAGCTACTGAATTTCTAACAGTAGCTTTTTTGTTTTATAAAATGGGTAAGTGTTTTATTTGCTTACCGCAGCTTTTATTCTTTTAATCGCTTCAATGATTTGATCTTGAGAAGCAGCATAAGAAATTCGGATACAATCTGGATTTCCAAAAGCTTCACCTGCAACAGTAGCTACAAGCGCTTCCTCTAATAGGTATAAAGAGAAATCTGTAGCGTTGTTAATTTTCTTTCCTCTTAAGGTCTTTCCGAAGTAATGTGTTACGTTAGGGAAAACATAAAAAGCACCTTCAGGAGTGTTTGTTTTAAAACCTTCAACATCATTTAAAAGGTCTAAGATTAAATCACGACGTACTTTAAATTCGTCAATCATGTATTGTACACGAGTTGGTGGCTCGTTTAAAGCTGTAATTACGGCGCGTTGTGCAATACAGTTTGTACCACTTGTTATTTGTCCTTGTAGTTTGTTACAAGCACGAGCAATTTTCTCTGGAGCACCAATGTATCCAACACGCCATCCTGTCATGGCAAAGGCTTTAGAAACTCCATTAACAGTAATGGTATTGTTATACATATCTTCAAACTCAGCGATACTAGCATGACCTTCACCGTAGTTGATGTGTTCGTAAATTTCATCTGAAACCACGTAAATATTTGGGTGCTTTACAAGTACATCAGCTAAAGCTCTTAATTCCGATTTACTATAAACCGATCCACTTGGGTTACAAGGCGAACTGAACCAAATCATTTTTGTTTGAGGCGTAATCGCTGCTTCAAGTTGCTCTGGAGTCATTTTAAAGTCGGTATCAATAGTCGTTTTTACTTCTACAGGTACACCGTCATTTAATTTTACAATATCAGAGTAACTTACCCAGTAAGGACAAGGTAAAATAACTTCATCGCCATTGTTTAACATCACACCAGCAATGTTGGCTAGCGCTTGTTTTGCTCCTGTAGACACTACAATTTGAGCAAGGGTGTAGGTTAAATTGTTATCACGTTTGAATTTAGTGATGATGGCTTCCTTTAAATCGGCATAACCATCAACAGGCGAGTAAGAGTTGTAGTTTTCATTAATCGCTTGAATGGCAGCGTCTTTAATGAAATCTGGAGTATTAAAATCTGGCTCTCCAAGACTTAAACCTATAATGTCTTTTCCTTCTCCTCTAAGTTCTCTCGCTTTAGCAGCCATTGCCAACGTTGCAGAGGTTGCCATGTTTAAAATTCTATCAGATAGTAATTGCATGTAAATTATTTGTTATTGTGTGGTTTGAAATTTATGCGAAATTAGGTTTTTTACCTAAAACTTTTAGTTGGTTATAGTGTTCTGAAACGGCTTGCCAAAAGGTAGAATATTCGTTATAAGGTAAACGGTATTCATTTGCTGTTTCTTTTACAATTTTAGCTATTTTACTATAATGTATATGGCTAATATGAGCAAATAAATGGTGCTCTACTTGTCTGTTTAAACCACCAGTATAAAACTCGGCGAACCAACTTTTTGGTGAAAAGTTAGAGGTGGTGAATAATTGATGAATTGCCCAAGTGTTTTTCATGTTGCCATTTTCATCGGGTACCGGCATTTCTGTATTTGGCATGACATGGGCTAATTGAAAAATAACGCTTAAAATGATACCAGCAGTATAGTGCATCACGAAGAAACCTATTAAAACCTGCCACCAAGCAAATCCTAATGAAATAGGGAGTACTATCCAAATCAAATAATATATAATCTTACCAATTATAAGTTTAGTCCATTGGGTAGCTGGGTTAGGAAGTTTGCCGTAAGCTAATTTTCTTTTTAGATAATTGTATGTCTGTATAAAATCGGTTGTAATGGCCCAGTTTGCAGTTAATAAACCATACAAAAAGAAGGCGTAAAAGCGTTGGTATTTATGAATTCTTAGCCATTTTGTGTGTTTTGAAAAACGGATAATTCTTCCTGCATCAATATCTTCATCATGACCTTGAATATTGGTATATGTGTGATGAAGCACGTTGTGTTGTACCTTCCAGTTATAATCGTTTCCAGCTAAAATATAAATACTGCTTCCCATTAATTTGTTCACCCACTTTTTGCTTGAAAAAGATCCGTGATTGGCGTCGTGCATCACATTCATGCCAACCCCAGCCATACCAATGCCTGTTGTAATCATACATAAAATTTGTGCCCACCATGGCATATCAAGGCTTAAAACTAATACAACCGGTACAATAAGCAAGGCAAACATAACCACTGCTTTTAGGTACAGTTTCCAGTTTCCGGTGCGTTTAATGTTATTCTCTTTAAAATAATCATTGACGCGTTTATTTAATGTTCGGAAAAATTTTGCCGAATCTGTTCTTGAAAAAGATAAAGCTTGTTTAGTCATACTATAATTTAATTAACATGGTATAAAAATCAATTCGTTACGCCATATTCTGCGCAAAGATAGGAATAAACAAAGTTAAGTATTACCAATTTTTTGTAAAAAAATGGGTTTAAAAGCTATATTTTTGTTGAAAATTTAACAATACATGGAACTCATCTTAAAGTACTTTCCTAATCTTACAGAAGACCAGATCAATAAGTTTTCACTATTAGAATCCCTCTATCAAGACTGGAATTTAAAAATTAATGTAGTGTCAAGAAAAGATATTGATGAATTGTACTTGCGACACGTCCTACATGCTTTAGGTATTGCTAAAGTAATTTCTTTTAAAGACGGAAGTCATATTTTAGATGTTGGTACAGGTGGTGGTTTTCCTGGTATCCCTTTAGCCATAATGTTTCCTGAATGTTCTTTTCATTTGGTTGATAGTATTGCTAAAAAACTTAAAGTAGTAAATGAAGTTGTGGAAGGCCTAGGGCTAAACAATGTAAAAACAACCCATAGTCGCGTGGAAGCTATTGATGAGCAATTCGATTTTATAGTAAGTCGCGCTGTTGCCATTATGCCAACTTTTGTACATTGGGTAAAAGGCAAAATCGCCAAAGAACAAAAACATGAATTAAAAAATGGTATTCTATATTTAAAAGGTGGCGATTTAACCGAAGAACTAAAAGATTACCGTACCACGACCATTTATAATTTAGGTGATTATTATAATGAAGACTTTTTTGAAACTAAAAAAGTAGTGCATTTACCCCTAAAGTACCGCGGCTAAACTTATAGTTTTACCAATTCAGTAATCGCTTTATTGAAAAAGAAATATTGGTGTTGAAACCAATACGTATCGCTATAAGCTTCAATACTTGAAATGTTGGCCCCTAAGTTTAAAATGTTGTTGGCTTTATTAAAATGGTATTTGGCTTTTACTTTATCGTTTAAGTTTAAATAGGCCATGGCAAGGCCAAGATGGGCATCAAAATCATTAGAATCAAATTTTAATACTTTTTCAAAATCCGTAACCGAATTAGCATCTTTTTTAAGAAATAAACTGGAAGCTCCTCTATAAAAGTAGGCAAACGGATTGTTGTCGTCTAAAATGATGCTTTTGGTAAAATCGTTGTGGGCTTCTTGGTAGCGCGTTACATCCATAAAAAACACGCCTCTTTCATAGAAGTTTTCTGGACTGGCTTCAATTAAAATCGCTGTAGAATAATCGTTAAAGGCCTTTTGGTAATTCTCTAAAGCCTTATAGGCGGTTGCTCTTAAAATATAAGTTTTTGGTTGCCCAGGGATTTTTTTAATGACTTTATCGAAATCTTTAATGGCTTTGTCATATTCTTCTAAATCTAAGCGTACGCAGGCTAAGCTGTAAAGGGCGTCAATAAAACTGTCATCCAAAAGATAGGCTTTGGCATAATCTTCTTTAGCTTCAGCGTAATCTTTAACGCTGTACCTGGAATTTCCACGGTTATAATAGGAGTCGGCGTCTGGTTGTTCGGCAATAATTTTAGAGTAATCTACAATGGCTCCGTAGAAATCTTCCGAATTGTTTTTAGCCAAGGCGCGTTGAAAATAAGCATCTAAGTTTTTGGGTTCTAGTTTGATAACTTCATTTAATAACGAAATTCTTTCAGATAAATCGGAAGATCTTAAGGCTTGTCTGTATAGTTTGCTAGCTTGTCCAAAAGTTAATAATGGCAAAGCTATCCATAGGGTGAATAGTAATTTTTTCATTGAAAATTGAATAAGCTAAAAAAAGCTGTTTTAAAGAATAAAATTAAGCATAATTTTAAAGATAGGGAGTAAGATTTTAATAATCTTGTAAAGTGTTGTTTTGTGAAGCCTTACCAGGCTTTGGCTTAATAATATGTGGGTCACTTTGAAATAGCTGTCTGTTAAATATTTTTTGTAAGTTGGCTCAACTTTTTTCTGACTAATCATTTTATGTGTACCGTAAGTTTATTTCCAGTCCATACTGCCGGTTTTATATTGACTTCAAATCGCGACGAATCTCCCAATCGGCCTGCGGTTATTCCAAGATTTTCTTCATTAGAAAACACAAAACTTTTATTTCCTGAAGACCCAAGGTCTGGTGGAACTTGGGTTGGTGTTAGTGAAAAAAAGCGATTGGTTTGCCTGCTTAATGGTGGTTTTGCTTTGCACGAGCGTAAAGCGATGTACCGCAAAAGTCGCGGACTTGTAGCTAAAGATTTGATGCTTATGGAGGATGTTGTCGAAGATGTTGAAAACTACAATTTTAAGGATATTGAACCTTTTACGGTGGTTATTGTAGATTGGAATACGCATCTTCAATTTTTTGAACTGGTTTGGGATGGTGCAAAAAAACATTTTGAGAAGCTGCCATTAAAACCCAAAATTTGGTCGTCTTCAACCTTGTATACCGAAGCGATGAAAAAAGAACGACAGTGTTGGTTTCACGATTTTTTAATTGGAAATGATAGGCGTGCAGGGCAAATCTTGACGTTTCACAAATCGGCAGGAGGAAAAAATCGTGATTATGGTGTAATCATGGATCGTGGTTTTGTGAAAACGACCAGCATCACTCAGGTTGAAAAATACAATGATGTGGTGAAAATGCGATACGAAACCCTTGAAAACAAAATGGTTTCCGAAGAGGTGTTCGATTTTCAAAAATCGGCTTTGCATGGTTAATACTGGAATTATTATAACTCTAGCTTATCCCGATGCGGTGGTGAGGTTGCCAAAAGAATGGTATGCACCGTATTTGAGATTTTTAGGGGTTGGGACTAAAAATTATGTGAGAGCGGGACATGCCGCTTTGGTTTTAATTGAAAAAAATTCAGGTGCTTTAGATTATTACGATTTTGGTCGCTATATCGTGCCAGAGCCATACGGCCGTGTTCGCAGTCATGAAACCGATAACCAATTGCGCATGCCTTTTAAAGCAGAAATGGATAGGGACGATATTACAAACCTAAATGACATTCTAAAATATTTAGCAACGCATCCCAAAATCACCCATGGAGAAGGGGCGATGTTAGCTTCCGTTTGTAGTTCAGTTGATTACAATAAGGCCCATTCATTCATATTAAATTTACAAGGTCAAAAGGCAGTTCGCTATGCTGCTTTTAAAAGGGAAGCTTCTAACTGTGCGCGTTTCGTAGCCGATACCTTGTTGGCTTCAGTAACCGATGCTCGCATTCGAAAGCAGCTCAAAAAAATGCAAAGATTTACCTCAAGTACGGTAGGTAATGTTCTGTTAAGTGATACGGAGAATACCATTTTTAAAGTTTTAGAAAGCGGTGATATCTCAGAATTTAAAGGCTCTCAAAAAAGTGAAAACCTAAGGTGTTTTTTAGATAGGTTAAAAGATTTTCAGCCGAACTTGAAAGGTAATCTGTTGTCAAAAGAGGTGGTGGAGCTTGGTTTGAACTTCATAAAACAGATGACGATTCTTTTTTTCGATTCAGACGTATTTCACCCTACGGTAGGGTGGATTGTGATGCTCAATTTGAGATAGATAAAAAGGCGTTTTGTTTCGATTCAGATTATGAGTTTTTGCCTTTTTCTAATTGTAAAAGCTTTCAGGTAAAGCAAAACACCTATATTTTTAATTTTCAACGGGTGTCATCTTCTTAATTATAAATAAACTGAGAGACTTAAAAACGCCATGGTTGTTAAGGTTAATATGATGAGTAGTGGGGGTACAAACTTTAGCCATTTATTAAATCCGATATTAACAATAGCTAAGGCAGCAAGAATTAATCCCGTAGGACTAATTAAATACAAGAGTCCCATGCCATATTGGTAGGTGTTCACAATAACTTCTCTGCCTAAATTAACGGTGTCGGCAAGGGGTGCCATTACAGGCATCGTTAATACAGCCATTCCTGAAGACGAAGGCATAAAAAACGAGAGTCCCGCATAAATAAATAGCATGAAATTTGTGAAAAGCGCTTTGGGCATGCCTTCAGTAATAGTGCTGGCGTGAAATAAAAGGGTGTCGCTAATAAGGCCATCTTGCATAAGAATAGTGACACCTCTAGCGATGCCAACAATAAAGGCGACGCTTAATAAATCGGCCGCACCTTTTACAAAACTTTCAATGAATATTTTTTCTTTAATTTTTGCTAAAACTCCAATAATGATGGCACTTATTAAAAAGGTCGTGGTCATTTCAATAAACCACCAGTCTAAAAAAGAAACCCCAATAATCATAACCACAAATGATGCAGAAAAAACAAAGGTAATCGCTTTTAGTCGTCCCGAAAACTTAGTGTAACTATTGGTTTTAATTTTAAAACGGGCTTCAATATCTTCTTTTTGATTGTATATGATAGATTTTGAAGGATTGTTTTTTACGCGTTTCGCATAGCGAAGAATGTAAATTATGGTAATACTTAAACAAAGCACAAGCATAATTAACCGATTTTGTAAACCAGTGGTCCAATTAATTCCTGCAGCATCTGAAGCGATTATTGTTGAAAACGGGTTAACCGTGGAGCACATGGTTCCAATAGCCGAACCTAAAAATATACAGCTTACTCCAACTATGGCATCATATTTTGCAGCTAAGAAAACGGGGATTAAAATCGGGTAGAACGCCATGGTTTCTTCAGCAAGGCCAAATGTGGTTCCTCCTAATGCTATAATAGTGGTTACCAAAATAATTAAAAGGTATTCTTTGCCTTTAAGTATTTTGGCTGTCCAGGCAATGCCAGCATCAAAGGCACCGGTTAAGTTCATAATGCCAATTAAACCGCCTATAATTAATATGAGAAAAATGATATCTGCAGCTTCAATAATACCTTTTATAGGAGCTTTCACTAAATCAAAAAATCCTTGAGAATTCGCCGGAAGCGCTTTGTACGAATGAGGAATCCCGATGGGTTTATAAATGGCGCCACTAGTAAATTTTTCCAAAGGAATTTTTATACCAAGATTGTTTAAGGTTTCTGTGGTAGCAGGAAGTTCGAAGGTGTTGTCAAGACTGGTTTTTGTAAAAGTTTGACTTGAAGCGTTGTAAGAAAGACTATCGTATTTCCCTGCAGGAACAACCCATGTTAATAAAGCTACTAATCCAGCAATAATGAATAATAAGGTTTGTGCTGAAGGAAATTTTAACTTTTTCATAGGCTTTGTGTAAACTGTGCTTTTTCTCTTTTGAAGAATTCGGTTAGAGTAATAGGTTTCTTTCCCGTTAACTGCTTGTAGTTGTTAGAAATTTTAGGTTCTTTTTCTAGTCTGGGTAAAAAATGTAATAGCGTCATAACTAAGGCGAAGTCTTTATTGAGGCCTTCTTTCTTTTTTTTGAAATAGAATCGTATCGGATTTATACTGTTGAAACTTATGTGTAGGCCCGTCACTTGATTCAATAAAGCGGTAGCTTCATAAAAACTTTTATTTTCAGACCCTGTAAGTTCGATGATACTATTTTTGTGACCGTCAAATGTAGTAAGTACTATGGATGCTACTTCGGCTATGTTTTTTATATCAATCCAGTTAAATTTAGCATGACCAGAAGGCAGTGTAATGCTTTGCGATTTTAATATTTCGGGGCGTAAGGTGGTGCTTAAGTTCTGCATAAAATAACTGGGTCGCAGAAAAATATATTCGAAATTAAAATCTTTAATTAACGATTCAATTTTGTTATGCGGAATGATTTTACTCTTTTCAGCTCCTTGAACAGAAAGAAAAACAATTTTTTTAATCCCTTTTTTTTGGGCAGACTTTAACAGGGGATTGAAATATTCTTCGATACTTGAAATATGAGGAGGTCTGAGGAGAAAAAGAATGTCGATGTTTTCAAACGCAGTGTTAAAGGTGGATTGGTCCTTAAAATCGAATGTTGTAAATTTTAGCTTTTGTGGTTCTGCAAAAAGTTGTTTTGCTTTAGTGAGGCTTCTTACAGCTGCAGTCACTGTAATCTGTTGGTCGGGTTGACATAAAAAAGTAATTAATTCCCGCCCAATGTTTCCTGTGGCCCCAGTTATAAGCACGTTAATCATAGTAATACCGATTATTGATTAAATACTTGCTAAAAATAATCAATTATTAATAGAGGCTTGTTTTACTTGGAATGTATTTGTTGTATGTGACAATTACCGAATAAATTCAGCAATTTAGTTCATAGCAAAAGGAGCACTTAATTTAAAGGTAGGAATGGTAACCTGAAACTTTTTCGTGGTTGTAAAGTTTACCATACTGTAATGGCCGTGCATGGCGCCTAAGGGCGATGTTAATAAACAACCAGAAGAGTAGGTGTGGGATTCACCAGGCTTTAAAACGGGTTTTTTACCTATAACGCCTTCTCCAGAAACGGTTTCAATATGATTTAAAGCATCAAGAATTTCCCAATGTCTTGCAAAGAGCTGGACCGAATCTTTACTTTGGTTTTCAATGGTTATGGTATAGCCAAAAGCGTATTGGATCTTATAGTTTTTATAAAATGAACCTTCGTAAGTCGTTTTTACGGAAATTTTTATGCCTTTTGTAACTTGTTGAACCATGTTAAATGCTGATATACTAGGTGTTAATGGTGGCTAATGTAATGAATTATAAATGCCAATCATAAATTTTAACGTCTTCGGTTAAAAAATTAGATAATTTACAATTTTAGTTGCTAATATTTATGGAAGTTCCTTCATTAACACCAATAATTCTATCATATCGTGCTCCCAGGTCCCTGTAGTATACTAAAACTTTATAGTTGTTTTCGGTTTGCCAAAAGTTACCACTTATTAAATTCTCGTCAATGCTACCATTAGAATCTACTGCAACATATTTGTAGTTGTAAAACCCTTGCTTGAGTAGAATACTTCCTGTAAAGATATTTTTTGAGGCGTCGTAGGTCATTCGTGTTAAATCTTCAATAGCATAATTGTTGAAGGTGCCATAAACATGGATGTCTTTGTTCTTTAAGTTTTCGTCTGCAAGTAAAGAAAAGTGTACCCATACGTAGTCGGCCTCAATACTGGGGTCGGAAGCGTCTATGTTATTAATTACATAGTTACCATTAATGTCTGGGTAATAGGTGTAAGGTTGGTTGGCACGACTTTGGTTGGTGAATAAATAATTGTGATATAAGTCTTGTAAATCGATAAATTGAATATTATTGTTAGCACCTCTTACATCTTTATTTTCAAAAAATAAATACTCGTTACCTGCCCAAAAGCTGGTTTCAGAATCATATTTATAAACCAATTGATTGCCTAATACATACTGAGGTTTTACATCGGTTATCGCAGTTTTTAAGTTGTTGTTCTGAATAATTACAGCATTTACGGTTTGGGTAGGGTTATTAAATTGAATACGGTTGGAAGCTACCGTAAGCTCTACACGTTGTTTTTCTTCAATATTAGAAATATCTCTAGCGCGTTTTAGTACAATGCCTACATCTGCTAATTTTTCATAGATCATAAATTTTTGAGAAAACATAAGTTCATTATCACCATTATAGATAAATAACATGTAGTTTCCTGAAATTTTTAAGCCTCTAGTTTGGTCGTTTGGAATAGTGAGCCTGTAATGTGAAAAAATCTGATACGTGTTAAACGAATTTTCATACTCCCTTATGCGCTGGTTGTCGAAACCATCCATGTATTCGGTTTGAATGAGTACAGAGGGGGTCCAATCTCTATTGTAGTATTTGATTTTGTAGTAAAAGTCATCTTCATCACCGTTTAAGGCATCAAACTCTATAGTAATGGGGTCACCTAAAGGTATAATGGGTAGTTGGTTTTCGGCTGTAGATCCTTTAAATTGTATGGTTTTTATGTATTCAGGAGGCGGTGTTTCTTGTGTTTGAGCATAACTAAATGATAGGTTAAGGCCAAAAATAGTAAGCAAAAGAAGGTTGATTTTCATGGGGTAATTGTTTAAAAGAATGTAAAGATAGCAAATTTCGTACCGAGCTTACAGGTTGTTATTTAGAATGGATACAAATAATAAAACAATACGAATACAATGGATATTAATACTAAAGAAATTCTGTAAATTTGCTGCAATTTTTAGACAACTAATTTCAATAAATATAAATATGTCAAACGACATTCGTATTAAAAAAGGTCTGGATATTAAACTTAAGGGTGCAGCTGAGAAAACGGTCGAGCAAGCCATTATCAGCAACTACTGTACCATAAGGCCAGAAGACTTCCATGGAATTATCCCTAAACTTATTGCGAAAGAAGGTACTGCAGTCCAAGCTGGAGATACGCTTTTTCATGATAAGTCCAACGAAAAATTAATATTTGTTTCTCCTGTTTCGGGGAAAGTCGTTGAGGTTATTCGTGGACCTAAAAGGCGTATTGACGCTATTAAAATTGAAGCCGATAAAACACAGTCTTACAAAGATTTTGGAAAGATTGCTGTTGAAACTGCTAAACCAGAGGATGTTAAAGCGCATTTGCTTGCTTCGGGATGTTGGCCGTTTGTAAAACAACGTCCTTACGACGTGGTTGCAAACCCTGAGCGATCGCCAAAAGCGATTTTTATTTCAGGATATGCCAGTGCTCCTTTAGCTGCCGATTTAGATTTTACCTTACAAGGTAAAGAAGCCGAGCTACAAGCTGCGGTTACTGCTTTAGGTAAACTTACCGAAGGTACAGTACATGTTTCAGTTGGTGCAACTGCTAATTCACCGCTTTCTGGATTGAAGGGCGTTACCTTACATAAGGTTTCTGGTCCGCATCCTTCTGGAAATGTTGGAACCCAAATCAATAAAATTGATCCTGTTAATAAAGGTGAAGTTGTTTGGACCATAGGCGCTCAGGATTTAGTGATTATCGGTGAGCTGTTGCTAACAGGGAAATTCAATGCCGAGCGTATTGTTGCCTTGGTAGGATCTTCAGTTCAAAAACCAAGATATTTTAAAACCCTTATTGGTAGTGAAGTTTCTACTATAATCTATGATAAAGGTATCGATAAAGCTGGTCATGACCGTATCATTTCTGGCAATGTATTAACAGGAAAAGAAATTAAAGCCGATGGTAGCTTAGATTACTACAGTAACGTAATTTCGGTGATTCCAGAAGGTGATGATTACGAGTTTTTCGGATGGACAAAACCGGTGTTTAACAAGGTGTCTACCTCAAGAGCATTAACGTTTTCATGGTTAAATCCTAAAAAAGTTTACGATTTAAATACCAATACAAATGGTGAGCATAGAGCTTTTGTAACGACAGGTACTTATGAAGAGGTTTTTCCTCTTGATATTTATCCATTACAAATCTTAAAAGCATGTTTGTATAAGGATTTAGATGAAATGGAAGCTTTAGGGATGTACGAAGTTGCTCCCGAAGATTTTGCCTTAACAGAATTTGTTTGTGTGTCTAAACAACCACATCAAAAAATAATTAGAGAAGGTTTAGACTTAATGCTAAAAGAGATAGGATAATGGGTTTAAAAGATAATTTACATAATTTTAAAGTTAAAAATAAAGGGAAGAAGTGGCTACCTGCTTTTTCTGCCATTCATACATTTTTATTTTTACCTAATGAGGTTACTCATAACGGAACACATATTAAAGCTGCCGACGATTTAAAACGTACCATGAATACCGTAATCATGGCTATGGTACCGTGTTTAATTTTTGGTATGTTCAATGCAGGATACCAACATCACATTGCTTTTGATGGTATTCAAGCGGTTTCAGGTGGGTTTTTTAGTCCGGAATTTTGGACTTTAGATAACTTTTTAGTTGGTTTTTGGAAAATTTTACCACTAGTCATCGTGTCTTACGGTGTTGGTTTAGGTATTGAATTTATTTTCGCCATCATTAAAGGTCATGAAGTTGAAGAAGGCTATTTGGTAACAGGTATGTTAGTACCGTTAATTGTGCCTATCGATATTCCATTATGGATGCTAGCAGTAGCTGTAATTTTTGGTGTTGTTATAGGTAAAGAAGTTTTTGGAGGAACAGGGATGAACATTCTAAATCCTGCATTAACTATTAGAGCTTTCTTATTCTTCGCTTATCCAACTTGGATGTCTGGAGATAAAGTATGGGTTGAAGGTGCTGTAGCTAGAGATCAAGCCATTGCAGCGGGACAGAATCTAGATGCCGTTTCTGGAGAAACTATTTTAGGTAGTTTAGCACAAGGTAAAGAAGTTGCCCATTCGGTTGCCGATATGTTCTTCGGATTTATTCCAGGTTCCATTGGAGAGACTTCTACCTTATTAATTATTTTAGGTGGTTTGTTCTTAATCTTTGCTAAAATTGGAAGTTGGAGAATCATGTTATCATCAGTGCTTGGAGCCCTTGCAGTAGGACTTATTTTTAACCAAGTTGTTGATGCTGGTGTTATTACCGAAACTAGTAAGTTTTACGGATTAATGAGTACACCATTTTGGCATCATTTACTTATTGGTGGTTTTGCTTTTGGTACCGTATTTATGGCTACCGATCCAGTAACTGCTTCTCAAACCAATAAAGGTAAATGGTATTACGGTTTCTTAGTAGGATTCATTTCTATTTTAATTCGTGTATTCAATCCTGCCTACCCAGAAGGTGTAATGTTGGCCATTCTATTAATGAATGTTTTTGCACCAACCATCGATCATTACGTTGTACAAGGTAATGTGAAGAAAAGAAAGAAACGTTTAAAAGTAAAAACGGCTTAACCATGGAAAATAGAACGGATAAAAATTCATATACTATAATATTTGCCATAGCCATGGTTATCGTGGTTGGCGCATTATTAGCATTTACGGCGTCTTCTTTAAGTCCGAAAATTTCAGAAAACCAACGTATAGAAAAGCAACAAAATATTTTGTATGCGATGGGCGTAAATGATAATGATGAATCTAGTGCCATCTTTGTTTCAACTCAAGATGCACCTGAATTATTTAATAAATACATCTCTAAACAATTAGTAATTAAAAATGGTGAGGTTTCAGAAGATGATCAAGCCTATTTAATAGACCTTAAAAAGGATAAAGCTGCAGCTGGTGGTGATCCTGCTAAGCGTAACTTACCTTTATTTGTTGGTGAAAAAGATGGGGTGACTCATTATATCATTCCAATTTATGGTAAAGGATTATGGGATGCGATTTGGGGCTATGTGTCTTTAGATGAAAACATGGTCATTCAAGGGGCTTATTTCGATCACAAAGGTGAAACACCTGGATTAGGAGCGAATATTAAACAGCGTTACTTTATGGATGACTTTATTGGAGAACATGTTTTAGATGATAGCGGAACCTTTAAAGGTGTTACCGTGGCTAAAGGAAATGCCGATCCAATAAACGAAAATAAAACAGATAACGAGGTTGATGCCATTGCAGGAGCTACTATCACAGGTGATGGGGTAACAGCAATGATTAAAAGCGATTTGAAGCTTTACAAACCTTATTTCGATAATTTAAAAAATAATTAATCTATGGGACTTTTATCAAAAAAAGACACAAAGTTAATCACAGACCCATTAGCAGATAATAACCCCATTACGATTCAAGTATTAGGTATTTGTTCAGCACTGGCTATTACGGCAGAGTTAAAAGCTTCAATTGTAATGTCCATTTCTGTAATGTTTGTATTAGGATTAGGTAATGTTGTTATCTCTTTAATGCGTAACATCATTCCTTCTAAAATTAGAATTATTGTACAGTTAACTGTTGTAGCTGCTTTAGTAATTATAGTAGATCAGGTACTTAAAGCTTTTGCTTACGAGTTGAGTAAAACGCTTTCGGTTTTCGTAGGATTAATTATTACCAACTGTATTATCATGGGACGTTTTGAAGCTTTCGCTTTAGCAAATGGCCCTTGGAAATCTTTCCTAGATGGTATTGGTAACTCTTTAGGATATGCTGTTATTCTTATCATCGTTGGTTTCTTTAGAGAATTATTAGGTTCTGGAACTTTATTAGGTTTCCCAGTATTGGGTGATCCAATTGCGAAAACAGGATTATACGCTATCGGTTACGAGAATAACGGATTTATGTTATTATCACCAATGGCCTTAATTGTTGTAGGTATCATTATTTGGGTACAACGTACAAGAAACAAAGCTTTAGTAGAAGATCATTAAATAGTTGATAGTTGATAGTTATTGGTTGATAGTCATTTACCACTAACTAAAAACAAAAAACTAAAAACTAAAAAACATGGAACATTTAGAATTATTTTTAAAATCAATATTTATAGATAACATGGTATTTGCCACGTTCTTAGGGATGTGTTCTTACCTTGCTGTATCTAAAAAAGTAAGTACAGCAGTGGGACTTGGTGCAGCGGTAATTTTCGTACTTGCGATCACCGTACCATTAAACTGGTTATTGGATCAATATTTACTTCAGCCAGGTGCTTTAAAATGGTTAGGAGAAGAATATGCGAGCTACGATTTAAGCTTCCTATCTTTTATCATGTTTATCGCTACTATTGCAACCATGGTACAATTGGTAGAAATTGTTGTTGAAAAGTTTTCACCTTCATTATATAACTCATTAGGTATCTTTTTACCGCTTATCGCTGTAAACTGTGCGATTTTAGGTGGGTCGTTATTCATGCAATCTCGTGAAATTCAAACGATAGGATTGGCTGCCACTTATGGTATCGGTTCTGGAATTGGATGGTTTTTAGCAATTCTTGCTATTGCCGCTATTCGCGAGAAAATTAGATATTCAAACGTACCACCAGCATTACGTGGTTTAGGTATTACCTTTATCATTACTGGTTTAATGGCTATCGGATTTATGAGTTTTGGAGGTATGTTAACTGGAGGTGACGATGAAGCACCGAAGGAAGAAAAAACAGCTCAAGTTGAACCAGCTAAGGAACAATCAGAGAACAACGAAGTGATCGCTAACAACATAAAAGTAAATGAGTAGTATGATTTTAGCAGCAAGTACAACAGGAACTATTGTAGTAACGGTAATCGCCTTTTTAATTATTACGCTTTTATTGGTTACTTTATTATTAGTTGTAAAACAAAAATTATCACCTTCTGGTCCTGTAAAGATCACGATTAATGGTGAAAAGGAAATAGAAGTAGCTTCAGGTGGAAGTTTACTTTCAACTTTAGGAAACTCAAAAATATTCTTACCATCAGCTTGTGGTGGTGGTGGAACTTGTATCCAGTGTGAATGTCATGTTTTAGAAGGTGGTGGTGAAGCACTTCCTACTGAAGTACCTCATTTCACAAGAAAAGAATTACAACATGGAGCACGTTTAGCTTGTCAAGTTAAAGTGAAACAAGACATGAATATCACGATTCCTGAAGAAGTATTCGGAATTAAAAAATGGGAAGCTACTGTAGTGCGTAACTACAATGTGGCATCTTTTATTAAAGAATTTGTTGTAGAGATTCCTGAAGATATGGGCTACAAAGCTGGTGGATATATTCAAATTGAAATTCCACCATGTGAAGTGAAGTATTCTGATATGGATATTACTGCTCATCCAGAAGAGCATGATACACCAGATAAGTTTCAAGCCGAGTGGGATAAATTCAATTTATGGCCATTAGTAATGAAGAATAGTGAAACGGTTGAAAGAGCGTATTCTATGGCTTCTTACCCAGCTGAAGGGCGTGAAATTATGTTGAACGTTCGTGTGGCTTGTCCGCCATGGGATCGTGCTAAAAACGGTTGGATGGATGTAAATCCAGGTGTAGCGTCTTCATATATCTTTAATCAAAAGCCAGGAGATAAAGTTATTATTTCAGGACCTTACGGTGAATTCTTTATCAACGAGTCTGAAAGCGAAATGCTTTACGTTGGTGGTGGTGCTGGTATGGCTCCAATGCGTTCACACTTATACCATCTTTTCAAAACCTTAAAAACAGGTAGAAAAGTAACTTATTGGTACGGTGGACGATCTAAACGTGAATTATTCTATTTAGAGCACTTCCGTGAATTAGAGAAGGAGTTCCCGAACTTTAGATTTTTCTTAGCCTTATCTGAACCTTTACCAGAAGATAACTGGCAAGTAAAAGCGGATATTGACTCTCCAGGAGATGGTTTCGTTGGTTTCATTCACAATTGTGTGATTGATAATTACCTAAGTAAACACGAAGCGCCTGAGGATATTGAATTGTATTTCTGTGGACCACCATTAATGAATAATGCGGTACAGAAAATGGGAGAAGATTTTGGAATTCCTGATGAGCACATCCGTTTTGATGACTTTGGAGGATAGTAAAAAGCTTCTTATATCAATTATAAGACTATGCTATACAGAAAACCGATACGAAAGTGTCGGTTTTTTTATGCCTTTATTTTTTAGTGATTGCCATTTCTGATGATTTAAATACCCGTTTATAATCCATCACATTAGGTATATTGTCGAACTTACACAGTAATGTTATTACCGCTGATAGCCCTTGAAACAAAACATTTTTGTCGGTGGAGTTTGATGGTTTTTTATGACGGTGATGAAGCGGTGTTTCCAACCCACAAGCTTCTAAAAAGGCCTTCTCTATCTGAAGCAATTCTATAGGCGTATAGCCATTAAATTTTCGTCCCATAGATTGATGTACCTGGCCAACATAATTTAAGTTTAAGCTACCATGATGGTCCGAAACATGTTTCCAACTATCGGTATTATCTAAAATATTGCCCACAGCACATTGCTTGCAACATATTGGGTTTAATTGGTTACTGTGAAAAGCGGTATATAATTTATGTATGGCTGCATCGAATCTTGTGGTCGTTTTCATGTTTTTTTACTTCTAAGTTAATAAAAAAATCAAACGCTTCCTTTTAACAGGTTTAATAATAAGGGTTTAAGAAAATGAAAGAGCAATCATTATTAAGATGACTATCTGAATTTCTTTAAAATATTATTAAGTTTGTCTAAAGAAAAATAATTGCATATGAGTAAACCGCTTACAGAACAAGAATTACATAATTTAGCCATGAATCATGTTGGTAAAGATTTAGAAGAACGTGGTTTTGAGTTTATTGCGATTAATAGTAAGCTAAAAAAGCATCCTCAATTTGTATGTATTGATAAAAACAACCAATATTTTTTTGTAATTGTAAGAGCCGTTATTTTACCGGAAAACCCGAATAATTATGATGTTGTTTGGATGGAATCCTTTAAAAATCATGCCAGAGAACAAAATGCTAAAGTTTTATATGCTGGTGTAGGTATTGGCAGTTTAGAGTGCGAAAAAGCTTCAATTTATTTAAATACCGATTATTTGCTAGAGTACAACGGCATTCAATTTTTAGAAACCAATTTAAACTAAACCTATTCAACCCTATGAAAAAATTAACCTTTGTTATTGGTCTTTTATTTTTGGTTTCTTGTAATAAGGAGATTAGAAACACTAAATTATCTGGAAACGTATTTGGAACCACTTATTCTGTGATTTATCATTCAGAAAAAAATTATTCTAAACAATTTGATAGTTTGTTTGCTGTCTTGAATCACTCGATGTCTAATTACCAGGAAAATTCCATCATTTCTAGATTAAATGAAAATGAGTTGGTTGAAGTCGACGATCATTTTATAAAGGTCTATGAGGCTTCAAAAAAAATATATGAAGAAACCGAAGGCGCTTTCGATCCTACTATTGGAGCTGTTGTAAATGCTTGGGATTTTGGACCAAAAGGAGAAATAGAACAGCTAGACACCCTTAAAATAGACTGGCTGATGCGTTCGGTGGGATTAAAGCAGGTGACATTACTAGACAATAAAATAATTAAATCCAAAGGCACCTTTTTAGACTTCAATGCCATTGCAAAAGGTTATGGGGTTGATGTGATAGGTGAGTTTTTAGAATCACAAAATATAAATGATTATTTGGTTGAAATTGGTGGAGAAATAAGAGTGCGAGGCATGAATGCTGAAAAAAACCACTTATGGAAAGTTGGAATTGAGAGTCCGAATTTTGAAGGCGAACATATGATTTCTGATGTCGTTGAGCTTAAAGATGAAGCTATGGCAACTTCAGGAACTTACAGGAAATTTAAAATTGACAAAGAAGGTAAGCGTTACGCTCATATTATCGACCCTAAAACCGGTTTTCCTAGTAAAACGAGCTTATTAAGTATTTCTGTGATTGGCGAAAATTGCATGACGGCTGATGCTTATGCAACTGCTTTTAAAACTATGGGCATAGAGAAGGTAAAAGCCTTTTTAAAAGACCATCCTGAACTTAAAGTGTATTTGATTTTTGAAAACGACAATCAAGAAATAGGAACTTTGGCACTTAATGGTTTTCCGGAAAATTAATAGCTTTTAATTTTTAACTTATGGATTCATGCCTTTCAAACCTTCATAAATAACGATACTTACTGCATTGGCTAAATTTAAACTTCTTACATGTTCGCTATAAAGCGGAATTTTAAATAACCTTTCCGTGTTAGCTTCTATAATTTCTGGAGCTAACCCCACCGATTCTTTTCCGAAGATTAAAAACATGTCGTCTTCAAAAGGAATATCCCAATGGTTTTTAGCGCCTTTACTGGATAGAAAAGCCATGTTCTTCCCTTGATTCTTATTAAAAAATGCTTCGGCATTATCGTAATAGGTTACCGAAAGATGTTGCCAATAATCCAAACCAGCGCGTTTTAAACGGGCGTCTGTAATTTCAAACCCAAGAGGTTTTACGATATGTAAATTGGAGCCTGACCCCAAGGCTAAACGTCCAATGTTGCCAGTATTGTTAGGTATTTCAGGTTCTATAAGTACGATGTTTAGAGGCATGCTATTAACTATTTAAATATAAAAAGCCTATTCCTGTTTATAGAGAATAGGCTTTAAAAATGATTTTATTTGGTATTAAGCTTCAATTTGAGTTTTTCCTATGTCATTAATTTCGTCAGCGTTTTCTAATTTAGGATCTGGACCATATTGGTTAGTCCCTTTATCACCTTCGGTTACTAATAAAACGAAAATCCAAATAGGACCAATAAAAGGGATGGCACCAATTAAATAAAACCAGCCACTTTTACCAACATCGTGCAATCTTCTTACTATTACAGCTAAGGAAGGAATGAAAATTCCTAAAATGTAGATACCATATATGCCCAATAAAGCAGGAGTGTCTGTTGCAGCAGCAATGCCACCAAAAACAGTCATGATAGCTATAATAAAAATGATATTAAACAATGTGAACATCCAATACTCTTCGCGTCTAGCTCTACCGTTAAAATTTGCATAGTTATCACGAACTACTTTTAAATAATATTTCATAAATTTTTGGTTTGGGGTTGGTTAATAATTAGTAGGTCAATATATTTAATTTAATATAGAATCTATAAATTTATTTAAACTTTTAGTACCCTCTTGAGTCACATGTTTTACAAAAGCACTGCCTATAATGGCGCCTTTTGCGTATTGTGTGGCTTGGGTAAAGGTCTCGTTGTTACTAATACCGAAACCAATAATTTGCGGATTATTAAGCTTCATTTTATGGATACGCTCGAAATACTGTGTTTGCTCGTCGCCAAAACCAGATTGCGCTCCCGTTGTACTAGCACTACTTACCATGTATATAAATCCGTTTGAAATAGAATCGATATAACGAATACGCTCGTCACTCGTTTGTGGTGTAATAAGGAAGACATTAATTAAGCCGTATTTTTCAAAAATAGCTTGGTATTCTTCATGATACACATCAACCGGTAAATCCGGAATAATAAGTCCGTCGATACCAATTTCCTGACATTTTTTACAGAAAGCTTCCACACCATATTGAAACATAGGGTTAAAATACCCCATGATGATTAATGGAATATTCACCGTTTTTCGAATGTCTTTTAGTTGATCGAAAAGTACTTCTGTGGTCATGCCATTTTTTAAAGCCTTGGTTGAACTTTCCTGAATGGTTGGTCCATCGGCTAAAGGATCGCTAAAAGGCAAGCCAATTTCAATCATATCGACACCGCTTTTTTCTAAATCTTCAATGATTGATACGGTATCGTTAAGGCTTGGGTAACCTGCTGTAAAATAGATAGACAGTAATTTTTTGTCTTCGCTTAGTTTTTTATTTATTCTGTTCATTGTTAATGAATAGTTTTCATTCCCTTGAAAAAGGGAATCTTTTAATATTTATTTTCGTCAATCTGAACTTGTTTCAGGTTCTCATTATTTGTGTCTGTTCATTTTGTATTCGCCCACTTTTATTTTCTTAAGTACTCATGATGTACTTCGTAGTTCTGGATACAAAACCCTTCGACTGTGCTCAGGATAAACCAAGTCAAAAGATCAAATCAAACTTACGAAATTCCTGCGGACCATTCGCTTTCGGAATTGCGTGCTTGAAGCTTCACTTCTTAACTTCATTCCTTCGCTCATTATTTCTTAATTTTGATTTTCCGATGTTATCGGAATTAGGGACTTTAATTTTTGCTAGGCTTGGTTATAATCCCATTTATATTGTTTGTCCTCCTTAACTCCTTAACTTGGTACTTCCTTGCGTTAGGGATTGAGGCATTGTTGGAGCTCTTTTTTGTTTTTCTCAAAAAAAGCGACTGCCGAAAGCCCGACCCTTGTGGTAACGCCCAAATACTAAATTTTAAAATACTCAATATAATTCTGTAAATCCTTATCACCACGACCAGATAAACTCACGACAACCACATCTGTTGGTTTAAACTTGCGTTGCTCAAAAATGGCTAAAGCGTGCGAACTTTCGATGGCTGGAATAATGCCTTCTAACTTACATAAATCCAGTCCAGCATTCATCGCTTGATCGTCGGTAATGGCCATAAATTCGGCACGTCCTGTTTTGCAAAGATGTGCGTGCATCGGGCCTACGCCAGGGTAATCCAATCCTGCTGAAATCGAATATGGCTCGGTTATTTGTCCGTCTTTAGTTTGCATCAACATGGTTTTACAACCGTGAATAATCCCTTCTTTTCCTAAAACAGAAGTGGCTGCACTTTCACCAGAATCGACGCCCAAACCGGCAGCTTCAACGGCAATAATGCCTACTTCTTCCTCGTGTAAGTAGTGGTAATAGGTTCCAGCGGCGTTCGATCCACCACCAATGCAAGCCACCACATAATCGGGGTTTTCACGGCCTTCTTGTTCTTTTAATTGCCATTTAATTTCTTCGGAAATCACGGCTTGAAAACGCGTTACCATGTCTGGGTAGGGGTGCGGACCAATAGCTGAACCAATGATATAATGGGTGTCTACGGGGTTGTTAATCCAATCGCGAATGGCTTCGTTTGTGGCATCTTTAAGGGTGCGGCTTCCAGATTTTGCAGGCACAACGGTTGCGCCAAGCATTTTCATTCTTGCCACGTTTGGAGCCTGTCTAGCAATGTCAATTTCACCCATATACACGATACACTCTAGACCCATTAAGGCACAAACCGTTGCTGTTGCCACACCGTGCTGTCCCGCGCCAGTTTCGGCAATAATGCGGGTTTTACCAAGGCGTTTCGCCATTAAAATCTGACCAATAGTATTGTTGATTTTATGCGCTCCCGTATGGTTTAAATCTTCGCGTTTTAAATATATTTTGGTATTGTATTTTTCTGAAAGACGCTTCGCAAAATATAGCGGCGAGGGGCGACCTACGTAATCTTTTAAAAGTTTATCGAATTCTGCTTTAAAATCGGGTTCGGCCATTACTTTTAGGTAGTTTTGGCGTAATTCTTCTACATTAGGATATAGCATTTCTGGAATAAAAGCACCTCCAAATTCGCCATAATAACCTTTTTCGTTTACGTTGTAATTATTCATAATCTTTAATATTCCTTCGAAGTATGGATTCCGTATTATTTACGAAATGACAAACTTTTTATAAATTCTTTTAATAATTCTATATTTTTTAATCCGGGCTCGATTTCAAATTTACTGTTTACATCTAAAGCGTAGCAGTACTTTGAAGCTGGACTTTCTATAAATTTTTCAACATCCTTAACTTGATTTGAGCCAATACCACCACTTAAAAAGAATGGTTTTGTAGACGGATAGTCGTTTAGAACATTCCAATCGAAGGTGTAGCCGTTTCCGCCAGGTAGTTTCCCTTTGGTATCAAAAAGAAAGTAATCGCAAACCGTTTCATAAGGCTTTAATTCTTCAAAATTGAAACTGTCTTTTATTGAAAAAACTTTGATGATTTCTGGTTTTTTAAGCAGCACGTCATCAAGAATATATTGCGTGTGTCTCAAGGTATCGCAGTATTCTGGCGATTCATGGCCATGTAATTGAACGGCTTGTAGTCCTAGAGTGGTAATCTTTTTAATTACAAAATTGATGTCGGCATTTACAAAAACCCCTGTTTTGTTGATAGTACTAGGTATTTCTGGAATACTGCTTTCTTCAAAGTTTCTAGCAGAATCTTCGTAAAAAATAAATCCTAGATAATCGGGTTGAAGTTCAGCAACTTCTTCGATATTATCTGAATACTTCATGCCGCAAATTTTGAGGTGAAGCCCCTCACTTTCCTTTGGGGAGAGCATTGATTGCGGTGTATGTTGTTTGTCTTTATTATTCATAACAGTGATTATTCACATGAGTAAGCGTCCTCCTCCTTTGCAGGAGCTAGAGGAGGCTCTTTATAAATGCTGTGGCACTAGCCCCTGGGTTATCAGTTTTCATGAAATTTTCACCAATTAAAAAACCTTGGTATCCGTAAGGTTGTAATTCTTTAATGGCTTCAGTGTTACTAATGCCGCTTTCGGAAACTTTTACGAAATCGTTTGGAATAAGTGTGCTTAAAGATTTACTCGTGTTTAAGCTAACATCAAAGGTTTTTAAATTTCTGTTGTTTACACCAAGCATGTCTAGGCTTGGCATGATGGACTTGTGTAATTCTTCTTCGTTATGCACTTCTAAAAGCACATCTAAGTTTAGGCTTTTTGCAAACTCTGAATATTTTTTAATCTCCTCGCGGGTTAAAATGGCGGCGATTAAAAGGATAACATCGGCACCATAAGCTTTGGCTTCTAGAAGTTGATATTCATCTATAATAAATTCTTTTCTTAAAAGCGGCAGGTTACAGCTTGCTCTAGCGGTAAGTAAATCGTCTAAAGAACCTCCAAAATATTTGCCGTCTGTTAAAACTGACATCCCGCAAACACCAGCATCTTCATAACCTTGTGCCACATCTTGAACGCTTAAGGTGTGGTTAATAACCGATTTTGATGGCGATCGGCGTTTGTGTTCGGCGATGATTCCTGTTTTACTATTACGTAGTTTATCAGATAAGGAAACGGTTGGTCTTTCAAATAAAACAGACTGTTCTAATTGCGAGGTGGGAATTAAACTTTTTCTAAGTTCAACTTCTTTGCGTTTATCTAATGTGATTTTATCTAATATATTCATTTTTATAAGTCTGTAATTTTTAGTCTGTTGTCTGCATACTTAAAACTGTGACGGAAAACTTTTTAATTTTTATTTTAAACTTATTTACTTTTTTTGTTAACCAACAACCAACAACCAACAACCAACAACCAACAACCAACAACCAACAACCAACAACCAACAACTATCTACTAAGAGCAATTAACTTTTCTAAACTCGCTTTCGCTTTTCCCGAGAATAACGATTCTTTAGCCATTTCAAAACCTTCTTGATGTGAAATTTGATTTGTTGTTGCAATAGCTAAACCGGCATTGGCACAAACCACGTTGTGTTGCGCATCAGTACCTTCACCATTTATTACTTTTTTAAATATTTTGGCCGATTCTTCCACAGAACTTCCTCCAAAAATGGATTCTTGAGAAATGGCTTTTAAACCTAAAGTTTCTGAGGTAAAAAGCGTTTCGGCGTTATTGGAAATGATTTTAGCTTTTCCCGTTAAGGAAATTTCATCATAACCATCTAAAGCGTGGATGATGCTATAATTTTTATCGGTTTTTTGATATAAGTAACCGTATAAGCGCTGTAATTCTAAGTTAAAAACACCTACCATTTGATTTTTAGGAAAGGCCGGATTAACCATGGGGCCTAACATATTAAAAAAGGTTTTTACTCCAAGTTCTTTTCGTATTGGGCCTACTTCTTTCATGGCAGGGTGGAATAGGGGGGCGTGTAAAACACAAATACCCGCCTGCTCAATAGAACGTTTTAAAAAATCGACATCGTTAGAAAATTTAATACCTAAATGTTCCATAACATTGGATGACCCACAAGATGAAGATACACCATAATTGCCATGTTTTGCCACATGTACACCTGCGCCTGCAGTAATAAAAGAGGCTAAAGTTGAAATGTTAAATGTGTCTTTGCCATCGCCACCAGTACCACATAAATCAATAGGATTATATGCGTTTAAATCTACCGCAATACATAAATCTAAAAGCGCATCTCTAAATCCGCTTAACTCATTGAGCGTAATACTACGCATCATGTAAACGGATAGAAAACAAACAATCTGACTTTGGTTGTACATCCCTTTAGAGATGTTTACCAAAACTTGTTTGGCTTCTTCACTAGAGAGGGTTTCGTGATTTATTAATCTGTTTAATACGTCTTTCATTAATTTCAATTTTCATTCTCGCGAAAGCGGGAATCTATTTTATCTCTACTAATTTTATCAGGTTTAATGAACCAAGCCAAAAATCATTTTAATTTGATAGAATTTCTTCGGAATATTACATCCAAAGTTATTGTTATCCAGATTAGATTGATTTTTTTAACTATTAACTATTAACTATTAACTATTAACTATTAACCATTAACCCAATTTTCTAAAATCTTCTTACCATCTGGTGTTAGAACAGATTCCGGATGATATTGCACACCTCTAACATCATATGTTTTATGTCTTAAGGACATGACTTGTCCGTTTGAATCGAAAGAAGTCGCTTCCAAACATTCAGGTAAATTCGCATTAACCACCCATGAGTGGTAGCGGCCAACATCAAAATTTTTATCTAAACCTTTAAAGAGGTTTTCATCGTCTACACAAAGCTCAACAGGTGTTGCCACGCCATGATAAACATCATCTAAATTTACTAAAGAACCTCCAAAAACTTCGCCGATGGCTTGTTGTCCTAAACAAACCCCAAAAATACTTTTTGTTGGGGCATATTTTTCTATAATGGCTTTTAGTAAACCCGCTTCGTCTGGAATTCCAGGTCCTGGTGATAATACGATTTTATCAAAAGGGGCTACATCTTCTAAGGTTAATTTATCGTTTCTAACCACGGTTACATCACAGTTTAAATCTTCTAAATAATGAACCAAATTATATGTGAAACTGTCGTAATTATCTATAACTAATATTTTCTTACTCATCTCTTATATTCCTGCTTAGGCAGGAATCTGTTTTAAGTTATACTTTATATTTTTTTAACCAATAACCAATAACCAATATCAAATCTCTTCAGCCAAGGTTATCGCTTTTGTGAGTGCGCCAAGCTTATTATAAACTTCTTGTAATTCGCTTTCGGCATCCGATTTAGAAACCACTCCTGCTCCAGCTTGCCAATTTAATTTATAGTTTTTACTTAAAAAGGTACGTATCATAATGGCATGATTAAAGTTGCCGTCGAAATCCATAAAACCAATCGCTCCACCATAATACCCACGACTTGTTTTTTCATATTTTTCAATAAGTTGCATGGCCATATGTTTTGGCGCACCACTTAAAGTACCGGCCGGAAAGGTGTCGGCTACTACTTGCATGGTAGAGGTACTATCGTGTTTGTTTCCAGTAACCTTGCTAACCAAGTGAATGACATGCGAAAAGAATTGAACTTCGCGATACGTCACTACTTTTACACCACTACCATGGCGACTTAAATCGTTTCTTGCTAAGTCGACAAGCATCACATGTTCGGCATTTTCTTTATCGTCGGCTTTTAATTTTTCTGCTAATTTTTCGTCTTGTTCATCGTTACCAGTACGTTTAAAAGTACCAGCAATGGGGTGAATTTCAGCCAAACCATCGCTAACTACTAATTGGGCTTCAGGCGAACTTCCAAAAATTCTAAAATCCCCATAATCAAAATAGAACAAGTATGGTGAAGGATTAATACTTCTTAGGGCACGATACACATTAAAATCGTCGCCCGTAAACGCTTGCGAAAAACGACGGGATAAAACCAGTTGAAAAACGTCGCCTCGACCAGCATGTTTTTTAGCGACTTCAACTTGTTTTCTAAATTCATCATCCGTTAAGTTAGATTGAATGTCACCGTTTGAACTGAAGTCGTATTCAGCAAAATTTTGCGTATTAATTAGCTTATCAATCGCATCAATATTATTTTCTTGATCTTCATAACAATGGGCAAAAATATAAGCCTCATTTTTATAGTGATTAATAGCGATAATGTTCTTGTAAACGGCATAATACATGTCTGGAACCGTTACCGAATCATCTTTCTTGCTAATTTGAATATCTTCAAAATATCGCACAGCATCATAAGCGGTATAACCAAAAATGCCGTTGTTTATAAATTTGAAATCTTCATCGGTGTTAACATCAAAACGCTTGGTGAAATTATAAACCTCATCAACAACATTAACATCTTCAGTAATATTGATGTTGGTAGAACTTCCGTCAGGATAAGTTTCAGAAATCACTTCGTTTTCAACTTTAATGCTTGCAATGGGGTTGAAGCAGATGTACGAGAAGTTTTTATGACTTCTATGGTAATCACCGCTTTCCAGAAGAATACTGTTCGGGTATTTATCACGAATTTTATAGTAAACTGTAACCGGTGTAATCGTGTCGGTTAATATTCTTTTATGATGGGTATATAAGCTAAATTTTTTCATATGTAACATAAAAAAGGCTTGTCGTGAATGACAAGCCTTATGATATTTTGAGTTTTAAATATACTAGGATTTTACTTCACGAAGATTAGTTTCGAAAGCACCACCACCAAGTATTGTTTAAAATTGATTTCATTTTTAAGTTTTAATCTGCCCAAATATAGAAATGAAAAAGCGATTGGGCAAAACTTTATACTGTTTTTTTAATTAAAAGTTTGTTAAACTAGAAGATGTTCAATGAAGTAATGTTTAGTTTTATGCTTATGAAGTTAAATGTGTTATTTGTTGCTATTTTGATAATGGCAAGTTGTTCTAAAGTTAAAAAGAAAGAAGACCTATCAGAAAGGGTTACAAACGATTCTGTTCAGGAGAAAACTCAAGTTGAAAAATTTAACCTGGAGGTTTATGACTTTAACGGTTTTGAGAAGTTTTTAAATGAAGAGAATGATAAAATCCATGTGATAAATTTTTGGGCAACTTGGTGTGGCCCCTGTGTGAAGGAGTTGCCTTATTTTGAAAAAATAAACGAGACGTATAAAGATAAAAATGTAGAAGTTTTATTAGTAAGTTTAGATTTACCTCATCAATATGAAACTAAGCTAAAACCCTTTATAATAGATAAAAAAATAAAATCGAGAGTCATTGCTTTAGATGATCCCGATATGAATACTTGGATTCCAAAAGTAGATGCCACTTGGTCGGGTTCGATTCCAGCCACCATTATTTACAAAAACAATCAAAGGGCCTTTTTTGAGCAATCCTTTACTTTAGAATCGTTGGAAAAAGCGATTAAACCATTTTTAAAATAAACCAAAAACATTATGAAAAAAGTAATCAAATTTATTTCAGGAGGCTTATTAATTCTCTTAGTAAGTGCTTTTACCGTAACCAAAACGCTAAACAATGGCTATAAAATTGGTGATGTAGCCGAAGATTTTTCGCTAAAAAATATAGACGGTAAAATGGTGTCTATGGCCGATTATAAAAATGCCAAAGGATTTATAATCACATTTACTTGTAATACCTGTCCTTACGCCGTGATGTATGAAGATCGAATTATAGAGTTAAACAAAAAATACGCTCCAAAGGGCTATCCGGTTATAGCCATAATGCCAAATAACGTTGCTGTTAAGCCTGGTGATGCTTTGCCAGAAATGAAAAAACGCGCCGAAGAAAAAGGGTTTAACTTTCCTTATTTATTAGATGAAAAGCAATCGGTATACCCAAAATTTGGTGCTACTAAAACGCCTCATATGTTTGTGTTAGGGAAAACTAATAAGGGTAATGTTGTGAAATATATAGGAGCGATCGACGACAATTATAAAGATCCATCGGCAGTAACCACTAAGTTTGTAGAAGCAGCTGTTGATGCTTTATTGAAAGGTAATCCAGTACCCGAAACAGAAACCAAAGCTATTGGTTGTTCTATAAAAGTATAACGGTACATGTGGTTTTAAAAACATCCGAGGAACTAATTCTTCGGATTTTTTTTCGTCTATAATTTTATAAGCCTTAATTTTGTATCAAAATACACATGAACTATTAACATTAAAACTTAAAAAACAAGCTTTAAGGATAAAGGATTTTTAATTTTTATGTTGATGCGCTAAACATTTTATATAGATAACTATGGAAGATTTAACACAAGAAGAATGGGTAGAACGATTGGCAAACGACGATAATGCGGTTGTTTTAGATGTAAGAACAGATGCAGAAGTGGCAGAAGGTATTATAGAAAATGCCATTCATATTGATATTTATAAAGGACAAGAATTTGTTGATGAGATTGAAGCTTTAGATAAATCTAAAAACTATTATGTGTATTGCCGTTCAGGTAATCGCTCTGGAAAAGCTTGCCAGATCATGGAGCAGTTAGGTTTTGAAAATGCTTATAACCTTGAAGGAGGTATGTTAGAGTGGACAGGAGATGTAGTTGAAAAATAAATACTCCCATGAAGTATTATCTCATTTATTTTTTATTTTTTATCAGTTTTATTTTAGGAAGCTGTAAGCAAATGACATCAGACGATGGTGTGCTTATGGCCGCAAAACAATTTCAAATGGATGTGAGTCATGATTTTGTTCAACTTATAGATGTTCGCACGCCTGAAGAATTTGATAAAGGACATTTGGAACATGCTATTAATATTGACTTTAAATCTGATAATTTTTTGAATAATATAGAAAAGCTAAACTCCGATAAACCTGTTTACATTTACTGTCGTACCGGAAAACGAAGCACTAAGAGTGTGCCTTATTTTAAAAAGGCAGGGTTTAAAACCATTTATAATTTAAAGCATGGTTTTTTAGGTTGGAAGTCTAGCGGATTGCCTTATAAAGTTAACAATTAGTCGCCTCGTTTTAATACTTTTCTATTTACATTTTTTTTGTTTAAAATAAATAATAAGTCAATACCTTTCCTTTAAAAGTTGTTTATTAAACGTTTAACTATTTTTTAAGCCTTTCATCTTTTTTATTTTAAAATAAGATGATCCTTTTTATACCTTTAATATAAAGTTTGCCAAAATATTGACTATTCAATAATGTAGGTTTAAATAAAGAACTTAATCAATAGCATTTTAAAATGGAATACGGTTTTGTAGTATTAGGAATTGTGGCTTTATTATTTTTAAGCATTTATGGTTATTCATATATATCTGTAGCTCAAGAAAAGGCGAAGATGATGAAGGAGCGCCAAATACTGAAGGAAAAGGAAGAACTTCAACGTCAGCGTCGGCTTAGACATCAAGAGATCATAGATGAAAAAGTAAATAAGATAGCTAAAAGAAGTGAAGAAATTCAAAAAGAATTGAAGCTATTTAAAGAAATGAAAAAGAAACAAAAAGTAGGTTAATATTTTATTTATTAATCTTTTATCAAAGCCCATGTATATTAGTGTACAGGGTCTTTTTTATATGTTGATTTTACACCAGTTCTGAATTTATATACCCCTAATAAAAAGGCTTTTTTCTATTTCTTTTTCAAGATAAAAAAACAAACCATCACTTTGGCGATACTTTATTTATCTGTTTTTATAAAGAAAAATCTCCGTTTTGCAATGAGGCAGGTTATTTAGTTTTAGAGTAATTACAATACAGGTTTGAAATTAGATTAAGGTTGTGAATTTCTCATTTGAGCTTTAAGCCAAGCTTCACAGGCTTTAGGCCAATTTACATTTGTGCCTGTGGTACCAAGTCCGAAACCATGACCTCCATTCGCGTATATGTGCATTTCAACGTGCACGTTATTTTCCTTTAATGCCAAGTAGTAATTGATACTGTTTTCAACAGGAACGGATTGGTCATTTGTAGCATGAATTAAAAATGTGGGTGGTGTGTTTGGAGTCACTTGATCTTCATTAGAATATTGGTTTATTAATTTTGGCGATGGGTTTTCTCCCAGTAGGTTAGTTCTCGAGCCTTGGTGGGTTATATCATCTTTCATCGATATAACTGGGTAAATTAATATAGAAAAATCTGGTCTTGCCGAAGTATTGTCGTGGCTGTAAATAGAATCCTTATAATGGGTTGATAGTGTCGCAGCTAGATGTCCACCTGCCGAAAAGCCCATAACACCAATTTTGTTTGGGTTGATGTGCCATGCTTTCGATTGGCGTCTCACCGTTCTCATGGCTTCTTGAGCGTCTTGCAAAGACCCAATGGTTTTATTAATCATGATTTTATCGCTGGGCAACCTGTATTTAAGTACAAATGCTGAAATGCCAATGGAATTAAGCCATTCTGCAACTTTTTCGCCTTCCTTTATATGAGATAAATGTTGGTAGCCGCCTCCAGGACAAATAATAACAGCTGGGGTGGTTTTCGTATTGTCATTTTTAGCTAAAAAAACCTTTAAACTTGGCTGGGTTACTTTTCTAATACCTGTAGCAACACCTTTATTATTTAATCGAAATTCTGCTTGATAATCTTTATTTTCAATCGCATTTGGAGGTGTTGTCCAAAGTTCTATGTCGTGTTCTTGGCCAGTTGAAATAATAGAATAACCAAAAATGAGCCCTATAAAAAATACTTTTAATGGAATTGATTTTGTAATCATTAAATGTTGTTGGTTAAGTTAAAATGTAATCGATAACAAAAATACCGTTTAGACGGTTACTGTTTTATTTTTTTAACATTAGTGTCCGATAAAAGATTTAAAAAGCGGGATTTCCAAGATAGGATTTCCCGCTTATTTTGTATCTTGAAGTTATCACACATCCAAGATATGAATAAAAGTAAAAACTTTAGCGGACACCCCATAATCAAACAGGTATTAAATTTCATTTTGCCCAAAGATGTTCATCGGACAGCCAAAAAGCACAACAGCGATCGCTATACCAAAAAGTTTACCACCTATGAGCATTTGGCCACTATGGTATTTACCGTGATCAGTGGCTGTAGCTCACTTCGTGAGGTTTCCAGTATTATGCTTGCCTGCGAGGGAAAGATCAACCATCTAGGACTCACGGACTTTCCAAAACGCAGTACCTTGTCAGATGCTAACAGGAGAAGAAGCTCTGAAGTATTTGCCGATATTTATCATTTACTCTACAAACGTTACCATCGCTTTTTATCGGACAGCAGACCCTTAGAACCTGCAGTGAAGAACCTTAAAATCGTTGATTCCTCGACCATCCCCCTATTTAGCGACATTCTTAAAGGTGTAGGAAGGAACCCGCTCAACGGCAAAAAGAAAGGAGGTATCAAGATGCATACTATGATAAACGCCATGGAAGACGTTCCTTGTCTGATTAAGTTTTCAAGCGCGGCCACGCACGACCACACCTTTTTAAAAGACCTGGAACTCAAGAAGGGCTCTTATGTGGTTTTTGACAAAGGGTATGTGGATTATGAGCAATACCAAAAATGGACACTGGAAGATGTTTACTTTGTGACTCGGCAAAAGGACAATGCTCGCTATACAAGCCTTGAAGAGTTTGATATCTCCAATAAAGTGGACGATGCTGTCTTAAAGGACGAAAAAATAGGGCTTACGGACAAAAACGGCAATGCTTTTTCCCTGAGGAGAATCGCTTTTTGGCACGAAAAGCACCAAAAAGTTTATGAGTTCATCACTAATAATTATGATCTTGACGCAGACAAAATAGCCGACATCTATAAAAATAGGTGGCAGATTGAGACGATGTTCAAGCGGCTTAAACAGAACTTTCCGCTAAAGTATTTTTTGGGAGACAATCAAAATGCCATCGAAATACAAATCTGGGTCAGTTTGATAATCCAGCTCATTATGCTTGTGATCCAAAGAAAAGCCCAAAGAAACTGGGCTTATTCCAATATGATGTCCGTCATACGATACCATTTGATGACATATATCGATTTGTTCAAATTCCTGAAAAACCCAGAAGCTAATTGGGAAGAGATTACAACCAAAAACATTGGGCAATTAAGCCTTTTTGACCCATAAGGAGGTTCTGTTTTCAAAATAAAGAGTGCGATCAATAAAAAAGGCCAACACCAAAGCTTTTTTAGCTAATTCTGTTTTTTATCGGACAACAATATTTTTTTAACTAAAATTTTTTTGGACTTCGCGTTTTTTTAGAATTCAACAAGGAGCATTAATTGAATAAAGTGTTTGTTGTGATGGTTTTTATGCCTTGTTCTTGCCCCAGGTATTCTGGATCACCATGTTCTTCGAACCAAAAGCCTTCAAGTATATTTTCAGTAAGACATTTGTAAACCACCACACCATTATAAATAGCGCCATGGTCGCCTTTATAATGAAAATTAATAACAAGAATACGGTCTTTATACACGCCCACGCCCCATTGTAGTTGTTCATTATTTATAAGCCATTCGGCCTTAATCCGCTTATAGGAATCTAGGCTTAAACTAAGTGTGCCTTTATAGGGGCTTTTTTCTGCATTTTGATTCTGTCCTATAATTGTGTACTTGCCAACAAGCGCTTCGATGGTCATATTTTACGTTGTGTATTTATCCTTTAAAAGGACGTTAAACCTAATAATAAAGAATTTAATCCAATAAATTTTTTAAAATTTTAACCATTAGTGTCCGATAAAAGATTTTAAAAGCGAGATTTCCAAGATAGGATTTCCCGCTTATTTTGTATCTTGAAGTTACCACACATCCAAGATATGAATAAAGGTAAAAACTTTAGCGGACAACCCATAATCATACAGGTATTAAATTTCATTTTGCCCAAAGATGTTCAAGCGGCTTAAACAGAACTTTCCGCTAAAGTATTTTTTGGGAGACAATCAAAATGCCATCGAAATACAAATCTGGGTCAGTTTGATAATCCAGCTCATTATGCTTGTGATCCAAAGAAAAGCCCAAAGAAACTGGGCTTATTCCAATATGATGTCCGTCATACGATACCATTTGATGATATATCGATTTGTTCAAATTCCTGAAAAACCCAGAAGCTAATTGGGAAGAGATTACAACCAAAAACATTGGGCAATTAAGCCTTTTTGCCCCATAAGGAGGTTCTGTTTTCAAAATAAAGAGTGCGATCAATAAAAAAGGCCAACACCAAAGCTTTTTTAGCTAATTCTGTTTTTTATCGGACAACAATAAATATTTAAGAAATAATTTATTTGTAAGTGGCTATCTTACACTTGCTTCTTGATGCTTTTAGGGCTTTTCGATAAGCGTTTTAAACAACTGTTTTCGTTAATAACTCCTAAAAAGAACTTTTTTAAAAACTATTTTAAAGTTCTATTTTGCAGCCCTGTTTTTAATCAAAATAAATGAAAGTCTGTATAGCCGAAAAGCCAAGTGTTGCCAGAGAAATTGCTTCTGTTTTAGGAGCAAATACGCAACGTGATGGTTATTATGAAGGTAACGGTTATGCGGTAACCTATACATTCGGACATTTATGTACGCTTAAAGAACCCAACGATTATAAGCCTTATTGGAAAAGTTGGGATTTAAATAACCTACCGATGCTTCCCGAAAAGTTTGAAACCAAAGTGGTTTCTAATTCAGGAATTCAAAAACAATTTAAGATTGTAAAAAGTTTATTTGATAAAGCCGATTTGGTTATAAACTGTGGCGATGCTGGGCAAGAAGGAGAACTCATTCAACGTTGGGTGCTTAATGAAGCCAATTATAATGGTGAGGTGCAGCGCTTATGGATTTCCTCCTTAACGACCGAAGCTATTAAAGAAGGTTTTGAAAACCTAAAACCCGCTTCCGATTACGATAATTTGTATTATGCAGGATTTTCAAGAGCGATTGGCGATTGGTTGCTGGGTATGAATGCGACGAGATTATACACAGTGAAACACGGTGGTTATAAACAAGTTTTATCGGTTGGTCGTGTGCAAACACCAACTTTGGCGATGGTGGTTAATCGTTTTAAAGAAATTGAAAACTTTGAACCACAGCCCTATTGGGAGCTTCAAACCTTATATCGCGATACACTTTTTAGCTATGAAGAAGGGCGCTTTTTAAAGAAAGCAGATGGCGAAGCTTTAGCTAATAAAGTCAAGGAAAGTGACTTTGAAATTGATTCTATTACCAAAAAGAAAGGTAAAGAATATGCGCCAAAATTATTCGATTTAACCGGGTTGCAGGTGTATTGTAATACCAAATTCGGATTTTCGGCCGATGAAACTTTAAAAATTGTTCAGGCCTTATATGAGCGAAAAGTGGTGACTTATCCTAGAGTGGATACCACGTTTTTACCAAACGATATTTATCCGAAAGTACCTGGAATTCTTCAGAAATTAACCAATTACGCCGCTTTAACACAACCGCTTTTAGGCAAGAAAATTAAAAAATCGTCTCGGGTTTTTAACGATAAGAAAGTAACCGATCATCATGCCATTATTCCAACGGGTATGCAAACCAATTTGCAATACAACCAGCAGCAGGTTTACGATATTATTGTAAAACGATTTATAGCCGTTTTTTATGACGATTGTACGGTTTCGAACACCACCGTTTTAGGAAATGCTGCCAAAATCGTGTTTAAAACCACTGGTAAAGAAATTATAGAAAAAGGTTGGCGTGTTGTTTTTGAAAACCCAAATGCTAAAGAAAAGGAATCGGGTATTTTGCCAACCTTTGTAAAAGGGGAAAAAGGGCCACACGAACCTTCGTTTTTAGAAAAGGAAACCAAGCCGCCAAATCAATATACAGAAGCTTCGCTACTTCGAGCCATGGAAACCGCAGGTAAGCAGGTGGACGACGAAGAATTACGTGATTTAATGAAGGAAAATGGTATTGGACGACCTTCTACTCGAGCCAATATTATTGAAACGCTTTTCAGAAGAAAATATATAAAACGAAATAAAAAACAGGTTCTGCCAACGGTTACAGGCATTCAGTTGATAGATACGATTCAGAATGATTTATTGAAGTCGGCCGAACTTACCGGGTCTTGGGAAAAACAACTCAAAGATATTGAGAAAGGCGAGTTTAGTGCAGCTGCTTTTATTAGAAATATGAAGCAGATGGTTGATGCCTTAGTGTATGAAGTACGAAGCGAAACCAAACGCGCCAATATTTCGCAGTTTGTTACCGTTAAAAATCGTGAGGCTAAAGTGGCTAAGCAAAAGGCTGCGGGAATTTTAAATGAGGAGTGTCCGAAATGTAAAAAAGCAAAGCTTTTAAAGGGAAAAACAGCTTACGGTTGTAGCGGTTATAAAGCTGGATGTGATTTTGTGTTGCCTTTTAGTTTTGCTGATAAAAAAATCTCTGAAAAACAATGGGTTCGCCTGCTTCAAAAAGGCTCAACGGTGAATTTAAAAGGTTTTAAGGTAGATGGTGCTGCGGTTGAAGGTTTGCTGCGTTTTGATGACAACTTCAAATTAAAATTAGAGCCTAAAAAAACTTCAGCGAAAGCGACACCTAAACCAAGTTCAGACGAATTGGTATGTCCGAAATGTAAAAAGGGCACGGTACTAAAAGGCAAAACAGCCTACGGTTGCAGCGCCTACAAAACGGGCTGCGATTTTAAAATGACTTTCGAGGACGTAAGATCTGCTATGAACGGCCAAAAACCTACCAAAGCCTTGGTGCATCAAATATTAAATGGAAACATCTAAAACGCATCATAGGCACTTTATAATTTACAAACCCTACGGTTTTTTGAGTCAGTTTAAAAGTCATGACTCTAAACAACAATCTAAAAATTTCTTGGGTGCGCTTCACGATTTTCCGGAAGGTATTATGGCTATTGGAAGGTTGGATGAGAAGTCGGAAGGCTTGTTATTACTTACCACCGATGGAAAAATGAGTGATTATATAAACAGTCGTAAAGTCGAAAAGGAATATTATGCACAGGTGGACGGCGCCATTTCCGCGGAAGCGATAACAAAAATGAGTGAAGGTGTTGAAATTGGATTTAACGGTAAAAAATACCAAACCAAGCCCTGTACTGTTTTTGCTTTAGAATCCATTCCAGAATTACCCTCGCGATCGAAAAAAATTAGAGACGAACGCCACGGGCCGGCGCCATGGATTTCGGTAACCTTAAAGGAAGGGAAATTTCGTCAAGTTCGTAAAATGACTTCAGTCGTTGGTCATCCCACATTGCGTTTGGTGCGTGTACGTGTAGGCGATATTCTTTTACATAAGATGCAGCCTGGTGATGTTGTTGAGGTTGATGATTTGAGGGTTTAGTTGTGTAAATGTTTAATCGTTAATTTGTTTAATTGTGTAATCGAGGGGTTTTACTTGCGTAGGCTTGTCATACCGAGGTTAGGAGGTACCTCACCAAATAAGATGTCGCTTAAAAGATGTCTCACTGCTTTCGACATGACAGAGAGGTAGATGAGGTAAATGTTTAATCGTTAATTTGTTTAATTGTGTAATCGAGGGGTTTCACTTGCGTAGGCTTGTCATACCGAGGTTAGGAGGTACCTCACCAAATAAGATGTCGCTTAAAAGATGTCTCACTGCTTTCGACATGACAGAGAGGTAGATGAGGTAAATGTTTAATCGTTAATTTGTTTAACTGTGTAATCGAGGGGTTTCACTTGCGTAGGCTTGTCATACCGACGATAGTAGGGATCTCACCAAATAAGATTACACATGGTTTAAATAGTTTCCTGCTTAAAGTTTCTTGTTTTCAAGCAATAGTAGGAAAATTGTTGATATGTTTATTTAGGTAATCGCGAGGTCAAAGGGACTGTAAACTATTTTGTGTTTTTGCTGTTAGTTAGTTTAAAAATGATTTTGAAATTCATAGGCAAAAAATTTACTTTTAAATTTTTATTTTATGAACTCAGACTTAGAAAAACAATTAGACGCCTTGATCGGCAAAATCAGCAACAAGGAGGACTTTGACCAGGTCAAGGAACAGTTGCTTAAACGTGGTATTGAATCACTTTTAAAAGCAGAAATGACTGCCCACTTAGGGTTTCAAAAAGGAGGTTCTGTAATTGAGAACAACCAGCGCAATGGTTTCTCAGAGAAAACTATCAAGACTCATAACGGCGAACAACGCATCAAAATCCCCAGAGATCGTCAAGCGAGCTTTGAGCCTGTTATTGTCCCCAAACATCAATCGATTAGTCAAGAATTAGAAGATTGTATTCAACTGCTTTACGCCAAAGGTATGAGCAATAGCGATATTATTGATTTTATTGAAAGTACCTATGGAGTGCAGTATTCCACATCACAGGTATCCATTATCACCAATCAATTATTGGAAGACATCAAACAATGGCAGAATAGACCTTTAGAAGACGTATATCCCATTGTCTGGATAGATGCTATTCATTATAAAATACGTCAAGAAGGCAAGGTAATATCTAAAGCCTGTATGATAGTTTTAGGGGTGAATACCGAAGGGCAACAAGATATTTTGAGCATGAGTATTGTGGAGACAGAAAAGGCAGCTGCTTGGATGTCCATTTTAGACGATCTGCGCTCTAGAGGCGTAAAAGATATCTTCTTTCTGTGTTCGGATAACCTCTCTGGATTAGATAAAGCTGTAGAAGCTATTTTTCCAGGTAGTATACGTCAAATATGTATCGTACATCAAATTAGAAACTCTTTAAAATATGTGAGCTATAAGGACCGTAAATCAATAATGGTCGATATTAAAGCTATTTATCAAGCCGATAATGAGAAATTCGCTTTAGAGGCTTTCGAAGTCTTTAAACAAAATTGGGAAGATAAATACCTCTCTGCCGTACAGTCTTGGGAAAACAATTGGGATAATTTGACCGCGTTTTTAAACTACCCAAAAGAGATTAGAAAACTTATATATACTACCAATATCATTGAGAGTTTTAATGCCAGTTTAAGAAAATATACACGCAACAAAAAAGTCTTTCCTCATGATGATGCAGCACTGAAATCCATATATTTAGCAGCTCAAAGCATCAGCAAAAAATGGAAGAAAACACGATTTAAATGGGGCCAAATTTACAATCAATTGTATATTTGTTTTCCAAACAGGTTATAATCTATATTATTTTAACCTATGAATTTTGAAATTATTTTTCAAAAACACAAAATTTTGGATAAACTCAGGTCAAAATTTCAATTAGTAGTTTTCTCTTAATTCTTAATTCTTAATTCTTAATTCTTAATTCTTAATTCAAACCTCCAACTTCTTCAATTCCTTGTAATTTCTATTCAAACGTTTTAATAATAGGCCGTAAAGGAGCTTGTAAAACAACCAAAAACAAAGCACAAAAATAGCGGTCATTAAAAAGCATACTCCAAAAATGATAAATAATTCGGTGCTGCTAGCATCTGTAAGTTTATCTGATACTCCAGGGGTAAATTTAATTCCGAAATACAATCCTATTAACATGGAAACAGAAGCCACGATAAGGTTGTATATAACGTAATATTTTATAATTTTTCGAGTTTTTAAAATGCTCTCCATCAGTTTTTTTGCGTTATCGGTTACCGAAATGTTTTTGTGAGCCTTAAAAAGTAAGTAAACAAAAATGAGGATTATAGAATAGCTAAAAACGTTTATGAGCGTCAATACGGTTTTATTAGTATAAACAAGGTCTAATTGGTCGTTGTAGGCTTCTGAGAAAAAATAGGGTAGCACGTTTATAAGTATCCAAAACACGAGTTCTCCTAAGCTAATGTAAAACAAGGTTTTAACTATAGAAGATGATTTTTTATGCAGCATAGCGTAAATTTCTTTAGCAGAAATTTTAGTGCTATCGGACTTCTTGTTCCAGTCCTTTTTTAATAAATCTAATTCATCCATAGGTTTACGGATTTAAAATGGTTTTAAGTTTCGTTTTAATTCTATTCATCTTCACTCTGGCATTCACTTCACTTATACCTAAAGTTTCACTTATTTCTCTGTAATCTTTGTCTTCTAAATACAAAAACACCAATGCTTTTTCAATATCATTTAATTGGTGTACGGCTTGGTAGAGAATCTTTAATTGTTGCTCTTCTGTATCGTCGTAGTAATCAGCTTTTATTTTGAAAGCCACACCATCAAAATCTTGTGTGTTTATGGTGCGTTTCGATTTTCTATAGAGGGTAATCGCTGTATTTAACCCAACACGGTACATCCAAGTACTAAATTTAGCATCGCCTCTAAATTTTGGATAGGCTTTCCATAATTGAATTGTAATTTCTTGGAATAAATCGTTATGCGCGTCATAATTATTGGTGTATAAACGGCATACCTTGTGCACAATATTTTGGTGCTTTTCCAGTAATTCTACAAAATTATGTTCAAGTTCTTTATTCAATGGATTGGATTAGTTTTTGAACTGGTTTACATTTTTTTACTTGTTGTGAAAGGGCTTTTTTCATCCATTTTTTCACCTTTTTTCTTTCGTAGCCCTGCTATGAAATTCAAAAAAAAATAATGACCAAAAAACGCTCATTTTCGCTTAAACGCCAAAAGTTTAAATCAGTTCAATAGATAAGATGCAGAAACTTTTAATTTGTTACACTTTCGTAAAAATATTTTTTTGAATTCTATTTATGATAGCTTTAAAGGTAAGATTTAGAGTGTTTTTATAATGCTACATCGGCTATTTTTTTTTGTTTAAAAACATGGTTTGGCTATTAAAATGTGTAAAAAATGTTTGTTTCATGGCCAGAATTGATGCCATAAATTAAGGAAATCACCTTAAGCAAATAGGCTTGTTTTTATAAGGGATAAAGTTAATTGGTGATTAGTGTAAATACTTGTGAAATAGTTTGTTATTATGATTTTTGTCATGGTTTTTTGAGAGGTAATTTACTAACTTTAAAAAGGTTGAAAAGTAATTTCTAAACTATATCGTTATGAAAACTAAAAAGAATCCTGAGATCGAAATTGGGAGACATAGCAGCATTTATTTTGCTATAGGATTAAACTTGATGTTGTTTTTTACTTGGCAAGCTTTAGAGTATAAAACTTACGATTCCAAAGAAGTAAGTATAGAAGCTTTGGTTGTTGAAAAACAATTTGAGGAAGACATCCCAATTGTACAATTGAATACCCCACCGCCACCTCCTCCTCCAGCATCAGTTACAGAGGCTATTAAAATTGTTGAAGATGTTGTTGAGGTAGAAGAAACTGTTATCGAAAGCTCTGAAATTGGGCTCGAAGATGCCGTTAGTGTAGAGCCCATTCCTGTTGCTGTTCAAGCCGTAGAAGTAGAAGAAGTAGAAGAAGAGGTTGAAGTGCCTTTTGCTGTTATCGAGAAGGTCCCTGTGTTTCCTGGTTGCGAAGGTCTTACTAAACAGGCTGCCATAGATTGTTTTAAAAATAAAGTAACAGAGCACATCACGAAAAACTTTAGGTATCCCCAAGCCGCTTTAGATTTAGAGATTCAGGGGCGTGTTTCTGTTATTTTTGTTATTGATAGTCAAGGGCGTATCTCTTCCATAAAATCAAGAGGACCCGATGAGATTTTAGAGAATGAAGCTGAGCGTATTATTAGTTTGTTGCCAAAAATGACGCCTGGAACGCAACGCGGTGTGCCTGTAAAAGTATCATATGCCGTACCTATCTTTTTTAAGTATAGAGTGCAATAGAAAAAGCTAATCGTATTTTAGCTTTAAAAGCTGTCTGAAAAAGTTGATTTTTCGTCAATATGAATTATTTCATATGCTCATAATTATTGAATTTTCGATGTTATGAGGTACTGTGCCGAGCATAGGATGACGATGGTTTCAATTTTTCAGACAGCTTTTCTGATTAAAAGTTTAAACCATCAACAATTCGTCTCCGTTATTTTACAATTCGGTACATGTTTTTTTGAAATAGCGCCCTTCCATTAGATATTTGTCTCATATTAATCTAAAAAACCTAAAATATGAAACACAAGCACATGATCATTTAAAGCGAAACTTTTTGCAATTTTAAGCTTCCCGTAAACTTTTTACTAAATTTAAACATCCAATTTTATATACCATTCTTTATCCATGTCAAAACTCTTAAAAAATATCATTCTAACCTTCGTAATAGGAAGTGTCGTTTTTGTAATTGGCAGTTTAATTTCTGGTGCTTTTTATACAAATAGCACTAATAAAATCTTTATCGATTTTGTGTTTTATCAATTGTATGCTTTTGTACTAGGGTTTTCAAATATATATTTCTTTGGTTATTTAGACCGTTTAAATTGGAAACAAGGCGCGTGGAAAAAACGTATAGCAATAGGTATTGTTGGTGCAGTCCTCATCACTTTAGTAGGCCTTTTTGTGCTACGAGCATCTACAGCTACCCTGTATTATGGTGTAGATTTTAAAGCCTTTATTAGTGGTGAAAAATTAAAATATTACCAATTTGGCCTTTGGATTACCCTTACCATTGTAGCTGTTTTTCATGTAATTTACTACTACAATAAATACCAACAAAACAAGCTTAAAGAGCAAAAAGTTATAGCAGGAACAGCAAGTGCGAAGTTCGATGCTTTAAAAAATCAACTAGACCCACATTTTCTTTTCAATAGTTTAAATGTACTAACCAGTTTAATTGAAGAAAATCCTAAAAACGCACAAAAATTTACTGCGGGACTATCTAAAGTTTACCGCTATGTTTTAGAGCAAAAAAATAAAGAATTGGTAACGGTAAACGAGGAGTTGCAGTTTGCTAAAACATACATGTCTTTATTAAAAATGCGCTTCGAAGATAGCATCGTATTCCATATGCCAGAACAGGCTACAAACCCCGAAAGTAAAGTGGTGCCTTTATCATTACAGTTGTTATTAGAAAACGCTGTAAAACACAATATGGTTACGCCAAATAAACCTTTGCATATAACCATTTTTGAAGACGGTAACAATTTGGTGGTCGAAAATAATTTTCAGCCCAAACAAATTGTAAAAAAAAGTAGTGGGGTAGGTTTAAATAACATTAACCAACGCTACAATTTACTAACCCATAGAAAAATTAATATTACTAAAGAAGCAAACCGTTTTGCTGTAGCAATACCAATGCTTACCAAACAAATATCCATTATGAGAACACATACATCACAATCACAATTAGACGACAGTTATGTACGAGCACGCAAACATGTCGAGGAACTTAAAGGGTTTTATTACAGTCTAGCCTCTTATTTCGTAGTTATTCCTTTTTTAATTTTTGTAAACTATAAAAGCTATTGGGGTTTCCAATGGTTTTGGTTTCCTATGTTTGGCTGGGGTATAGGTTTAGTCATTCAAGCTTTTCGTGTTTTTGTAGACGATGGCGCTTTTGGGCGCAACTGGGAAAAGCGAAAAATTGAACAATTTATGAAAGAGGAAAAAAACCAATGGAATTAAATCAAACACTCATGGAAACACAAAATACATCAAATTTTAATAGGCAAAAATTCGAGAGAGAAGAAGCGTATTTAAGAGCCGAAAAGCGCTTAAAAGAACTTAAAGGTTTTTATTGGCATGGCTTCTGGTACATCGTTGTAAATATTTTTATCATTTGTATGATTGTTTTTAATGGTGGTAATTTCTTCAGTTTTGGCACTTTTGCAACCCCTATATTTTGGGGTATAGGTCTCGCATTTCATGCCATGACCGTGTTTGGAGTCGACCTGCTTTTTGGGAAAGCTTGGCAAGAGCGAAAAATTAAAGAGTACATGGATAAAGAACGACAAAACTTTTAATTGAAAACAACATGAAACCAGAAAATAAAAATGAAACGTTATTATTAGAAGCCCAAAAAAAGCTAAAAAAATTAAAAATATTCTACATCCATTTATTGGGTTATATCGTAGTAGTTATGCTACTTAGTTATAATTTATATATCATGGCGGGACCTTATAAACCTTTTTTTCAATGGTTTGATATTTGTATTTTAGTAGCTTGGACAGCTTTTATAGCCATGCATGGATGGCACGTGTTTAAAGGTAAAATCTTCTTTAAAAGAGATTGGGAATCAAAAAAAATACGCGAATTCATGGAAACTGAAAACCAATCAAAACGATGGGAATAAGTTTTGATCTTATTAGGGCGTTACCACAAGGGTCGGGCTTTTCGTTACAATCTTTTTTTAGAAATAAAAAAAAGGATTTCCACTGCAAATGCTGTGCATTCACGATTTCCAAAGGATAAAATTAAAAAGCAATGAGTAATCCCTGCCTGCAGGCCTAACGCAAAGCCTCGACACTGTTTAATTTATAGTTTTACCAAATGAACATTATTATCATAGAAGACGAAAAACCATCGGCACGACGGTTGCAACGCTTGCTGCAAAGTTTAAACCTAAACGCTCAGGTGCTTTTACATTCTGTAGAAGAATCCGTAACATGGTTTCAAAACAATCCGCATCCCGATTTAATATTTTTGGATATTCAATTGAGCGATGGATTATCGTTCGAGATTTTTGAGGCTGTCGAAATTAAATCGGCCATCATTTTTACCACGGCTTACGATGAATACGCACTTAAAGCCTTCAAATTAAATAGTATCGATTATTTGTTAAAACCCATCGATGAGGATGAACTACTCATAGCCGTAGAAAAATTTAAAAACCGAAGCATTCAGTCGCAAGGAGTAACTTTAGATTTTAATGACATCAAAAAACTGCTTGTAAATCCGATTGATCGAGCCTATAAAAAACGATTTTCGGTAAAAGTAGGTCAGCACATCAAACTCATTCAAGTTGAAGATATCGAATGTGTGTACAGCGAAAATAAAGGCACCTATATTCATACCAACGAGGGCCGAAATTATTTATTAGATCATACCTTAGATTTTCTAGAAAACGAACTAGAACCAGAAAGCTTCTTCCGTATCAATCGAAAATTCTTCGTAAACATTAACGCTATTAAAGATATGGTGAGTTATACCAACTCCCGACTACAAATAAAACTAAACAGTTATCATGATCAAGAGGTTATTGTGGCACGCGAGCGTGTCAAGGATTTTAAGTTGTGGTTGGAGAGGTAATTTATATTTTATGTATTTATAGCTGTTTTTAAATCTTATTTAGTGAAATTGCGAATTGCTATGTATATGTTTAAAAAAGTTATATATTATTTATGTTTTGGTTGTTTTTGTTAATATTTATTCTGTTAAAAGGTAAAAATTTAAAAAAAATATTATTTTTGGTCGAATAAAAATTGAATGGAGTCAAACCATGTGTTAGAAGACTCTATAAAACGATAACCATTGCCTAATCAAATACCTAATGACGATTATTTAATTCATTTACTTCACAAAGGTGATGAGTCTGCCTTGACTTTAATTTATAAGAAGTATTGGCAAATTATGTATTTGGCGGCTTATAATATCGTAAAAAATAAAGAGGTTTCTGAAGATATTGTTCAGGATGTATTCGTGAATCTTTGGAATAAAAAAGATAAAGTTTTAGTTAAAACCTCGCTTAAAAGTTATTTGTATACCAGTACCATTTATAAAGTGTATGATTTTTTTAGAAAAAATAAAAAAATGATACATGTCGAACTTCTAGACGATTTTTCTCAAAAAGCACAAGTGCTAACTCCAGAAAATCAACTTATTCATAAAGAACTTATCCAGCAATTTGAGGACGTAATAAAAGTGCTGCCCAAAAAATGTAAAGAAGTATTTAAACTCAGTCGAGAGCAAGGTCTTAGTAATAAAGACATTGCTAAACAGCTTAATGTTTCGTAACGTGCTGTATAAGGGCATGTTAGTAAAGCGTTAAGGGTGTTGCGAACAAGTTTAAATATTTCGGTTAGCATAGATTTCATTTTCTTTATCATAAAAAATCAATAAGAATTGATTTTATTTCTTCGGTTTTTTTAAAGTTAAAACTTGTTGTTTAATAAGTTTTAAAGCGCTGTAAATAAGTTATGTGTGTTCTTGTTTTTAGCACGCGTATTCGTGTTTTTTTAATTTATGTTTAAAAAAACAAAAAAAATCTGTTTTTAGAGCAGGTGAGTATGCTTTGGTTCTAGCTGATGGGACGCAAGGTTGGTTAAATTCCGATTCTCAAATAAAATATCCGGTTCGGTTTAAGTCTGGCGAAACAAGACTTTTAGAGCTAGTCTATGGAGAGGCTTATTTTGAGGTGTCACCTAGCACAAATCACAACGGCGACTCTAATAAAGTTCAACAAATTAACGTAGTAGGAACTGCTTTTAATGTAAAGGCCTATCAAGAAGAAGCGATTGTAACCACAACTTTGGTTGAAGGAAAAGTTCATGTGAATTACCAAGAAGAATAAATCTCATTTACCCCTAATCAGCAGTCTGTTTTAAACAAGTATAACAATACCATGACTGTGCAAACGGTTGATGTGTTTCATGAAATTTCATGGAAAAACGGCGTATTTAGCTTTACCAAAAAATCTTTAGAAGAAATTATGCAAGTGCTTTCTAGATGGTATGATTTTGAAGTTGAGTTTAAAAACAAAAAAGTTGCTAATGAACCGTTTGTTGGAACTTTAGGGAAACAGGAGAAAATTGAAGATATATTACAGAATTTAAAAGATTTAGAAATCATTAAAAATTACCAATTTTATGAGAAAAGAATAGTAATTGAATTATTGTTGTCCGATAAAAAACAGAATTAGCTAAAAAAGCTTTGGTGAGTTTATCCAAAATTTTGTGTTTTTGAAAAATAATTTCAAAATTCATAGGTTAAAATAATATAGATTATAACCTGTTTGGAAAACAAATATACAATTGATTGTAAATTTGGCCCCATTTAAATCGTGTTTTCTTCCATTTTTTGCTGATGCTTTGAGCTGCTAAATATATGGATTTCAGTGCTGTATCATCATGAGGAAAGACTTTTTTGTTGCGTGTATATTTTCTTAAACTGGCATTAAAACTCTCAATGATATTGGTAGTATATATAAGTTTTCTAATCTCTTTTGGGTAGTTTAAAAACGAGGTCAAATTATCCCAATTGTTTTCCCAAGACTGTACGGCAGAGAGGTATTTATCTTCCCAATTTTGTTTAAAGACTTCGAAAGCCTCTAAAGCGAATTTCTCATTATCGGCTTGATAAATAGCTTTAATATCGACCATTATTGATTTGCGGTCCTTATAGCTCACATATTTTAAAGAGTTTCTAATTTGATGTACGATACATATTTGACGTATACTACCTGGAAAAATAGCTTCTACAGCTTTATCTAATCCAGAGAGGTTATCCGAACACAGAAAAAAGATATCTTTTACGCCTCTAGAGCGCAGATCGTCTAAAATGGACATCCAAGCAGCTGCCTTTTCTGTCTCCACAATACTCATGCTCAAAATATCTTGTTGCCCTTCGGTATTCACCCCTAAAACTATCATACAGGCTTTAGATATTACCTTGCCTTCTTGACGTATTTTATAATGAATAGCATCTATCCAGACAATGGGATATACGTCTTCTAAAGGTCTATTCTGCCATTGTTTGATGTCTTCCAATAATTGATTGGTGATAATGGATACCTGTGATGTGGAATACTACACTCCATAGGTACTTTCAATAAAATCAATAATATCGCTATTGCTCATACCTTTGGCGTAAAGCAGTTGAATACAATCTTCTAATTCTTGACTAATCGATTGATGTTTGGGGACAATAACAGGCTCAAAGCTCGCTTGACGATCTCTGGGGATTTTGATGCGTTGTTCGCCGTTATGAGTCTTGATAGTTTTCTCTGAGAAACCATTGCGCTGGTTGTTCTCAATTACAGAACCTCCTTTTTGAAACCCTAAGTGGGCAGTCATTTCTGCTTTTAAAAGTGATTCAATACCACGTTTAAGCAACTGTTCCTTGACCTGGTCAAAGTCCTCCTTGTTGCTGATTTTGCCGATCAAGGCGTCTAATTGTTTTTCTAAGTCTGAGTTCATAAAATAAAAATTTAAAAGTAAATTTTTTGCCTATGAATTTCAAAATCATTTTTAAACTAACTAACAGCAAAAACACAAAATAGTTTACAGTCCCGCTTTGGTGTTGGCCCTTTTTATTGATCGCACTCTTTATTTTGAAAACAGAACCTCCTTATGGGTCAAAAAGGCTTAATTGCCCAATGTTTTTGGTTGTAATCTCTTCCCAATTAGCTTCTGGGTTTTTCAGGAATTTGAACAAATCGATATATGTCATCAAATGGTATCGTATGACGGACATCATATTGGAATAAGCCCAGTTTCTTTGGGCTTTTCTTTGGATCACAAGCATAATGAGCTGGATTATCAAACTGACCCAGATTTGTATTTCGATGGCATTTTGATTGTCTCCCAAAAAATACTTTAGCGGAAAGTTCTGTTTAAGCCGCTTGAACATCGTCTCAATCTGCCACCTATTTTTATAGATGTCGGCTATTTTGTCTGCATCAAGATCATAATTATTAGTGATGAACTCATAAACTTTTTGGTGCTTTTCGTGCCAAAAAGCGATTCTCCTCAGGGAAAAAGCATTGCCGTTTTTGTCCGTAAGCCCTATTTTTTCGTCCTTTAAGACAGCATCGTCCACTTTATTGGAGATATCAAACTCTTCAAGGCTTGTATAGCGAGCATTGTCCTTTTGCCGAGTCACAAAGTAAACATCTTCCAGTGTCCATTTTTGGTATTGCTTGGACTACCTAATAAATTTGGTGCTATTTTATACTAAGCAGCTTTGTTAATAAATCCTTTTAATTGTAATTCTTTTTCAAGAGGCGTCATGTATCCTAAACTAGAATGTAATCTTTGAGTGTTATACCAGTTTAAATATTGATCAATAGATTTGTATAATTGATTATAAGACGTATACTTAAATCTGTTAATCCACTCATATTTAATGGTTTTAAAAAAACTTTCAGCTACAGCATTATCCCAGCAATTTCCCTTTCTACTCATGCTTTGTATCACTTTTTGATTAAAAAAGAACATATTTGTGATTCTGTTGGATGCATATTGCACACCCCTGTCGGAATGAAAAATACACTGCTGGTTTATCACTCTGTTTCTTCTAGCATCAACCCAGGCCTTTAAAACCGTATTCTCAGTAGTCATATCTTCACTTAAAGACCAGCCTATTATTTTTCTATCAGCCAAATCCATTATCGTGGTTAAATAGTTCCATTGTTGATTAACTCTTATATACGTAATGTCAGAGACTAATTTGTAGCCTAAAGAAAAACTGGTAAAATCCCTGTCTAATTCATTTTTAGCTGTTTTTAGAGAATGATTTGAATCCGTAGTTACCACAAATTTCTTATTCAATACACTTCTTAGTCCCATTTCTTTCATAAGTAACCCCACATATGAACGGGAATAAAAAAGCTTTTCTCGTTCAAGTTGTTTTTGAATTCGATAGCTACCATAAATCTGTTTACTATTGTCAAATATAGCTTCGATTCTGTCTTTTAAAAATGATTTAGAGGAATTAACCTTTAAGGTGTCTTTGGTTTTAAGCCAATGGTAATAAGCATTTTTACTAACCTTCATGCATTTGCACATCTTTTCGACAGGATAAGTATTTTTGTTTGATAAAATGAAGTTATACCTTATCTGTCGCTCTTGGAAAAGATGCTCACCGCCTTTTTTAAGATGTCACGTTCCATTTTAACATCTCTTAATTCCTTTTTTAATGCTATAAGTTCTTGATGTTCTTTGGATTTAGGTTCATTTTTAGAAAAATCTCCTCCTTTTAAATCATACTCTTGTTTCCATCTATTAATAACACTTGTATGAACTCCATATTCTTCACTCAGTTGTTTTGTTGGTATACCAGATTTGGATAAATCTAATATCATCGATTTAAACTCGTTGTCATATTTTTTTTCCATAATTCAAATATAGTTTATACTCTATATAAAACCGTCACAACAAAGGTAGACACTTCAGCTCATAATCCACATACCCTTTGTCAAAAACCACATAAGAGCCCTTCTTGAGTTCCAGGTCTTTTAAAAAGGTGTGGTCGTGCGTGGCCGCGCTTGAAAACTTAATCAGACAAGGAACGTCTTCCATGGCGTTTATCATAGTATGCATCTTGATACCTCCTTTCTTTTTGCCGTTGAGCGGGTTCCTTCCTACACCTTTAAGAATGTCACTAAATAGGGGGATGGTCGAGGAATCAACGATTTTAAGGTTCTTTACTGCAGGTTCTAAGGGTCTGCTGTCCGATAAAAAGCGATGGTAACGTTTGTAGAGTAAATGATAAATATCGGCAAATACTTCAGAGCTTCTTCTCCTGTTAGCATCTGACAAGGTACTGCGTTTTGGAAAGTCCGTGAGTCCTAGATGGTTGATCTTTCCCTCGCAGGCAAGCATAATACTGGAAACCTCACGAAGTGAGCTACAGCCACTGATCACGGTAAATACCATAGTGGCCAAATGCTCATAGGTGGTAAACTTTTTGGTATAGCGATCGCTGTTGTGCTTTTTGGCTGTCCGATGAACATCTTTGGGCAAAATGAAATTTAATACCTGTTTGATTATGGGTTGTCCGCTAAAGTTTTTACTTTTATTCATATCTTGGATGTGTGATAACTTCAAGATACAAAATAAGCGGGAAATCCTATCTTGGAAATCCCGCTTTTAAAATCTTTTATCGGACACTAATGTAATTGAATAAAAAAATATCGAGGGTTGCAACCCTCGATATTTTTGTTTACATAGTTTATGAGATACTGCCTATTTTTTAGTGAGTCTTTTCAAAGCAACCCACTGCTTTAGCATTTCTCTAGAATCTTGTGCAGGATAACCCAATACGGTTTGACCCGCTTTTATATCACCCATAACTCCCGAGCCTGCCCCAACAGTTGCTCCCGATTCTATAGTGGTGTGATCCTTAATGGAAGCACTGCCGCCTATAATAACACCATCTCCTAAGGTAACAGAACCTGCAAGACCACTATGCCCAGCCATAATGCAAGAACGTCCCATAACGCTGTTATGAGCAATTTGCACCAAGTTGTCTATTTTACAGCCATCACCAATAATAGTGGCGCTAAATTTGGCTCGATCTACGCAAGAATTGGCTCCAATTTCTACATAATGACCAATAATAACGTTTCCGATTTGTGGGATTTTTGTTAATCCGCGTCCGTCGTCACTTGGTCGGTAACCAAATCCGTCGGCTCCAATACTCACGTTAGTATGGAAAATACAATGGCTTCCTATAATACAACGTTCTCTAATAACCGTTCCAGACCAAACAGTTGTAGCATCACCAATTACGGTGTCGTCGAAAATACAAACGTTAGGGTAAAGCGTTACGCCATCACCTAGAACCACATTAGGACCTATATAACAGTTAGCGCCAATTTTACAGCCGCCTCCAATAACAACGGTTTCATGTATTACCGCTGTTGGGTGTATTTCAACTTCAAATTCTGGACTTGGCGGACTAAACATTTCTAATATTTTTGCCATGGCCAAATCGGCATTGGGAACTTTAATTAAAGCACGATTATCGCCAGGTTCAATGTTTAAATTGTCATTAATAACGGCTGCACTCGCTTCTGAGGATTCCCATAGTTTAGCGTATTTTGTACTACCAATAAATGTAATATGATGATTTTTGGCGTTTTTTAGTTGTTCTGGACCTTCAATTAAGTTGTCCGTATTACCTATTAACTCGCCTTTTAAAATAGTATTAATTTCTTTAATAGTATATGAAGCCATGTTGTCGATTTAAGTTATTTTATGTCGTAAAGCTAAAAGAAAAAACGATTAAAGTTACTATTTACTCTTCAATCCTATTTTCATCAAAAGCAGAAGGCAATAAATTAGGTATGAATTTAATCACTAAGGGAAGTAATATAGCGCCTCCAGGCAATAAAAAAATAGCTAAACTTGGTATGGATTTGAAAATATCTAAAAGCTGTTCCTGAACTTTTTTTTGCTCCTCCTTAGTTAAATCTCTAACCGTAGACTGCGTAATGAGTACCATGAGTTCCTTGCTTTCCCGAATTTCATGGTATAAACGCTTGCTGTTTCTGGTAATGAGCTTGATAACCATTTTACTCGAATTATTGTAAAAGGTTTGTACAATGTTAGAGGAGCTTAAAAGGGCAATGTGAGCTTTGTTTTTTGTGTAAAATTGATTTACAGATTTTATAGATTGATGAATTACAGACAAACGCAATCCCATATCTAAACCTAATTTTTCTAAAAACAAATGTTCGTTGGTATCAATCATTTCATCTGCCCAAGTAGCCATGCAGGCTAAGTCTAATAGGTATTGTTTTTCTCGAGGTGTTTGAAGGTGCTTTAAGGCTTTATTATAGTCTATATGCGTGTTGTCATGGTACCTGAGAGAAGCTTCAAATAGCTTGATTAAACTTGCATCATATTGATTTTTTATTTCTTTTGAATTTAAAACACCCAAAGTTATCGCGACAATAGAAGCTTCAATATCTTTTAAGTAATCAATAGAAATGCTGTTGTTTTTTAAATATTCGGTATAGGCCAAAACATCCACATATAATAAGGCATTTATTATAAAATAGTTGAAGTTTTTAGTGAGGATATTGTCGTTAATATGAATGCGTTTATGGATAATACGTTCCAACTGTTCGCTAGACTTTTTGCCACCTAAAATATCTTGAAATAAGGATGTTTTTATTTCATTAATGTTGGTATAAAAATAAATAACGCTTTCTGTAAATGGGAGCTCGCTATTCGAATTTTCATGCGCATATAACAAGGCTAAAACTAAGTTGGTTTTACAAACTTCTTCTTCAGTTAAGTCACTTTTGGGAAGACTTTGTGCCACAACATCTAAATTATTACCATAAATAAATCCGCAAGACCTTAAAGTCATGTAAAAGGCCTCTTTATCATATTTTAAAAAGAGGTTGAATTTATAAAGTTCTTTGAGTAGCTTGTTAATCCAGCCTGCTGCCGATGGGTTCATGTCATGAATTTATAACTGCAAAAATAAGATTTTCGATAGAAGAAACACCTTAAATACGTAACATGTTAAGGGCATTGTTTCAAATGAGCATTTTTAAATTAAGGACACTGTTTTTCGGGTAAAGGCAATGTATCGCACCGTTTTTAGCTTCATTCCCGTGAAAACAGAAATTTATTTTAAAAAAACAAATCACGTATCGTTAGTGCTTTAATCGACTTTACTTCATTTTTATCGTACCACTTTTGTATAAATCTAAAGCCATGGTCATGATATTATTAATGGTATTTATGGGTAGGTCCTCATTTGGATTGATGCGTAATATTTTCATTCGGGTGCGACTTCCAGTTTCTAAATCGGGGTGATTAAGGCGTTTGCCTTCTACTAATAAATAGTATGGCTCGGCAGTTTTTTTGTCGGTCCAAATATAACAAAACATTTTGCCTTTATAGCAAAAGCAAGGCATGCCGTATTTTGTGGTTTCTGTGATGTCCTTATCAAAGTTTAATAAGAAATCACGCATAACCAATAAACAAGCTTTGTTTGGTTCATTTTGTTTCAGAAAAAAGTTTTGATTATTGCTCATGCGGTATTCTTATAGAATTTGTTTGTAGGTAAAATTAAATAACAGGTTTATTATAATTGTTCTATTCATTAATTTTAATAAAAAAAGACCTTTTATTGGGTGTTAACTAAAAAAAATTATTTAGCCTATATTTGTTTAATAAGTAGGCCAAATATTTGGTATTGAATCGTTATGCTGGCTTGTTTTAAGATTACTAATAGAGATAACTAAAAGTTAAGGTGATAATATAATACGTATGGAAAAAAATAAAATCAAAAATTTTTTGTTGTCTGTAGAGCAAGTACCTTCTTTGGTGTATCTGGTTAAGTGGGTGTTAATATGTCTAGTTTTAGGTGTTATTGTAGGGGGGATTTCGGCTTTTTTTCTAATAAGCTTAAGTTGGGCTACCGATTATAGAGAATCACATCAATGGATTATTTGGTTTTTACCTATTGGCGGATTTATAATTGGCTTATCGTATCACCTATACGGAAGTAGTGTTGTTAAAGGGAATAATTTATTGCTGGAAGAATTTCATACACCAAAAAAAATAATCCCTTTTCGGATGGCACCTTTAGTCCTTTTTGGCACTGTTATTACTCATTTATTTGGAGGATCAGCCGGTCGAGAGGGAACTGCAGTTCAAATAGGAGGTGCTGTTGCCGATAGATTTACTAAAATTTTGAAGCTTTCTAAACGAGACCGAAAAATTATATTGATTGCAGGTATTAGTGCTGGTTTTGCTTCCGTTTTTGGAACCCCATTAGCAGGAGGGATTTTTGCATTAGAAGTTCTAGTATTGGGCCGTTTACGTTTGGATGCCATAATTCCTAGTTTTATAGCCGCTGTTTTTTCAGATTATTTTTGCGAAATATGGGGTGTTTCTCATACGCATTATAAGATTAGCGAAGTTGCAGAAATGACTCCAGTAAATTTACTATGGTGCTTGCTAGCAGGAATTATTTTTGGATTAGTAGCGATGCTGTTTTCAAAATCTACACATTTTTGGGGGCATCTTTTTGGTAAGTTTTTTAAATATCCGCCATTGCGTCCTGTGGTTGGAGGGGTTATTTTGGCGATTATAATATACCTAATGGGCACCACCAAATACATTGGGTTAGGGATTCCTACCATAGTTGATGCTTTTAACGTGGATTTAAATTCTTATGATTTTTTCTTAAAATTGCTTTTTACATCCTTCACCCTTGGCGCCGGATTTAAAGGTGGTGAGGTGACGCCTTTGTTTTTTATTGGAGCAACTTTAGGGAATGCTTTAATCTGGTTTATACCCTTACCTATGGGGCTACTTGCAGGTATGGGGTTTGTGGCTGTTTTTGCAGGAGCTACTAACACCCCCATAGCATGTACGGTTATGGGTATTGAACTTTTTGGTATTGAATCTGGCGTATTTATTGCCTTAGCTTGCTCTACAGCTTATTTGTTTTCGGGACACTCGGGTGTGTATTCTGCTCAAATTATCGGAAGTCCGAAAAACAATGTGTTTTTTAGAGAAAAAGGCTTGCATTTATCTGAAATTAAAAATAGAAGAAGCAAAAAATGATAGTATTGGGACCTTGCACATCTTATTGAGATTTTAGATGGATGATGAAATGAAAAATTAATCAGGTTTTGGAATAACAAAAACAATTCCTTAAAAACACCAATCTTATTTTAGCTAAAGGTACCGTTTTATTGAAGTAAGCACCTGTTTATAGCGACAAAGCTATTATCCCATAAGCCATTTAATAATTTTCAATTTAAAATGGGAATAGGGTGCATACTTAACATTGGGCTCTAGCCAAAAGGATTTGTGTAAAATGCTTTTTTGATGCGTAAAAGTATCGAAACCTGTTTTACCATGATAAGCTCCTATACCACTTAAACCAACTCCTCCAAATGGTAAATGACTGTTGTTTGATAAATGCATGAGGCTATCGTTTACCGCACCGCCACCAAATGAGACTTCGTGAAGTATTTTATTAATAGTTTTTTTATTTTTTGAATAGATATAAGATGATAAAGGCTTAGGGCGTTCCTTAACTTTTTTTATAGCTTCGTCGAGATTTGTGAATGTGATAATAGGTAGGATCGGACCAAAAATCTCGTCTTGCATCACATCATCATCAAAAGTAACTTGGTGTAAAATACACGGTTCTATAAACCTGTTTTCACAATTGGTTTGTCCGCCGTAATAGATTTTATCTTTGTCCAGAAGTTTAATCAGGCGCTTATAATTAGCCGCATTTATAATTTGTAAATAATTATCTTCTATGGTAGCACTGCTGTAATGCGCAGAAATTTCGGCTTTTAAAGCTTCAAGAAATTCGGTTTCAATCGCTTTTTCAACCAAAACATAATCGGGAGCGACACAGGTTTGTCCGGCGTTTAAAAACTTAGCCCAAACCATACGTTTGGCCGTCATTTTTATATCGGTATCGGCCATCACAAAAGTGGGGCTTTTACCACCCAGTTCTAGTGTAACAGGCGTTAAATTTTCAGCAGCAGCTTTATAGATTATTTTTCCAACAGCGGTACTTCCGGTAAAGAAAATTTTATCAAAACGATGTTTTAGCAGTGCTGTGGTTTCTTCTACGCCACCTTCAACAACGCAAAAATAGTCGCTAGGGAAATTATTATTAATAAGGTTGGCCATCACTTCCGATGTTTTTTTTGGAAGTTCACTAGGCTTTAAAATAACCGTGTTTCCAGCGGCTAAGGCTGTAATAGCGGGTAACAATGATAATTGATAAGGGTAATTCCAAGCACCTATAACCAATACATTTCCTAAGGGCTCGGGAATTACATAGCTCTTTGCAGGCCAGTTGACTAATCCCGTAGAAACGCTTTGTTTCTTGCTCCACTTTCTTATGTTTTTGATGAAGCTTGATAATTCATGGTAAACGAGCGCCAGTTCGGTGACATAGGTTTCAAATTGCGATTTGCCAAAATCTTCATAAATGGCTTGGTACAATAAAGCTTCGTTAGATTTTAAAAGGGTTTCAATTTTTTTAAGCTGCGTTATTCTAAAGGAGACATCTTTAGTGCTATTGGAATTAAAAAAGGCTTGTTGCTGTTTTAGTAAGGTATTAATGTCCATAGGTCATTTTTTTTCGCCTTTAATGTTATAGTTAATTCGCAGTTCCGAAAACACCGTTAAGCTTTAACCTAATGATTTCAAAGCGAGTTTCTAAATTTAGGTGTCAAGCCATAAATTTAGATAAAGATTTGTAAGCCCAGATTTTTTTGATTGCGTTTTTTATTCAATAGAAAAAATAAACAGCATTTTTTACGGAGAAAAGGTGATAAAATTAAAAAAGCTGTTTAAACCTAAGCCTTTACTATGACTTTCTAGAAATATGATTTTTCTACAAAGGGATGAAGCAAATGGCCACCTAACTTTAAACAGCTTTTTTCAAGAAGGTATGCGTCATTAGTTTTCGCGTAAAAATGTACTCACTTCAATAGCAACATCTTCCCAAGTTTTACTAACACCATCAGCACCTTTATGTAAATCGAAACACACTTTATTTAACGATTCTAAAGCGTCTAAGGCTTTCCAATCGGCAAGATTCATAACACCAGTTAAGGTAACGCGTCTTTCATCTGTAATAGCAACATCCATAGGTAAATTTTGTGTTTCACCATTCATTGTAATTGAAGCCACGGCCGAGCCATTTTCAAACTTTAGAGTTCCTGTAATTAAATTGGTGTCTAACATAGCTCCAAAAAATGCTGTTTTAATTTTTGCATCTCGAGTATTTGTAGGGTCGTTGGTAAACAAACTACTTACTGGAATCGAAAAACTTAAGTTGTTTAAGGCTTCTTCTGGAGTGTCTCCCGTTTGTTCTTCAAACTTAACAGAGGTAAATTCTCCGCCAACCCCAACTTTATCGGTAGTTTTATAAGCGGTAAATTTTACAGAAGTGGCTTCTGGTTTTACCACAAATTTTGCGCTTGTTGCTGCTTCTGTAGATGTTTCTGTTTTTGATTCTTTTTTCTCTTGTTTACAAGCTGTTAGGCTCAATGTTATAGCAATAAAAAATAAGCTTATTTTTTTCATTTTAAAATGTTTTTATTTATTCGAAAGTTAGTGATTATTAAAGAATATCCCAATAACTGTTATGACAATTATCATGTTTTGCCATTTTGAATTGGGGTATTTTTGGGTATGTCAAACGCTTTAGTAAATAAATATAACATTCCAGGGCCTCGATACACAAGCTATCCAACTGTGCCTTACTGGGATAATACCTCTTTCTCCTTAAGCCAATGGAAAACTTCGTTACACAAGGCTTTTAGTTCTAGTAACTCCGAAGAGGGTATTAGTTTATATATTCATCTGCCATTTTGCGAAAGTTTATGCACCTTTTGTGGTTGTAATAAGCGTATTACCAAACAGCATGGTGTAGAATCTCCATACATCAATGCCGTTTTAAAGGAATGGCAACTGTATTTAAAATTATTTGATGAAAAACCCATTATTAAAGCGCTCCATCTTGGTGGTGGTACGCCCACGTTTTTCAGTCCGCAAAACTTAAAAACACTCATTAACGGCATTTTGAAGCATGCTATTATTGCCGAAAATTATGAGTTTAGCTTTGAAGGTCATCCTAATAATACCACAAAGGAACACCTACAGGCCTTGTATGATGTAGGTTTTAGACGTGTAAGTTACGGGGTTCAGGATTATAATGATACCGTTCAAAAGGCGATTCATCGTATTCAACCTTTTGAAAATGTAAAACGTGTTACCGAACAAGCTAGAGCAATTGGCTACACATCGGTGAGTCATGATATTATTTTTGGTTTACCCTTTCAGAGTTTAGAACATGTTAAGGAAACCATTTTAAAAACGAAATCGCTTTTGCCAGATCGTCTGGCCTTTTACAGCTATGCACATGTGCCTTGGGTAAAAGGGAATGGACAACGCGGATTTAAAGATTCTGATGTGCCTTCTGGGGAATTAAAAAGAAAACAATACGAAATAGGGAAACAGTTGTTAGCTGAGGTGGGGTATGAAGAGATTGGTATGGATCATTTTGCCTTAAAATCGGATACCTTATATCAATCCATGATTTCTGGTGATTTACATCGCAATTTTATGGGGTATTCAGATTCCAAAACCATGGCGATGATTGGTTTGGGTGTATCGGCTATAAGCGATAGTTGGTATGGCTTTGCGCAGAATGTAAAATCTATTGAAGATTATTATAAATTACTTGATGCTGATACCATTCCGGTTTATCGTGGTCATATTTTAAATGAAGAAGATTTAATTGTGCGTCAGCATATTCTCAATTTGATGTGCCGTTTTAAAACCTCATGGACGCCAACATATTTGTATTTTGATGCCTTGCCAGATGTTCTTGTTAAATTAGAAGAAATGGAACATGACGGTCTATTATTAAGAACAAAAAACAGTGTTGAGGTCACACCAAAAGGGCAACCTTTTGTGCGTAATATTTGTATGGCTTTTGATGTGTTATTACAAAGAAAGCAACCTCATACCCAGTTGTTTTCTATGACGGTATAGTGTTAAAATTGATGTGAAAATGTTTTTTTTAGCACATTAAATGTATTTACAATTTAAGTAGAATTAGTATAAACTCTAACTAACAACCATGCTAATTCTGAAGGGCTTTCTGAGGAAAGCCTTTTTTTTAATCTATATCGGTAGCTAAAACATTGGATAGCTTCGCTTTAGTTTGCAGTAAATCGTATTCTATAGACACGCCTTTAAGTTCGGCATCTATGAGTTTAGATTCTCTAGAATTTACCAAAAACAAAGAGCTTTCGCCTAATGAAAATTTTCTTTCCTCGGCGTTTAGCATGATTTTATAGTCTGAAATAATCTCTGAGGTGTGTTGGGTTTGTACTTTGTATGAGGCAATTTCTTGGTTTACCGCGTTAATTTTATTCTGAAGCGTTACCCGTGTAGCACTAATGTCTAACGACGTGTTTTGAAGTTTCATTTTAGCCAATTGTAAATCGCCACGTTCTTTTCTTAGAAATAAAGGGAAACTCACATTAACATAACTTTTATAATTAGCCGTATTAAAAGATTGAATGAGATCTGGTGTTTGCGATAAAAAATTATATTGTAAATCTATTTTTGGTAACAGATTATTTGTTTTAAGTCTTTTTTCAACTTCTAAACTTTTATATTTATTTTGAAGCGATAACATTTTAGGATGATTTTCTAAAGAGATATTTTCAATATTTAAATTACTGGTATTAAAAACCGCATCTATTTGATTACTGGTGCTAACATCAGGGATAATATTATCTTTTAATTCAATAGGTGTATTTTCATTTAACCATAAATAATTGGAGAGTTCTAAAGTAGATTTAATATATTTTATTTTGGCTTTTTCTAAATTTAACTTTCTTGTATTTAGAGTTATACGTGCTTCAACCGTGTCAATGGCCGGTCTTTCTCCAACCTCAAAACTTGTTTTGATGCCATCTAAACGCTCTTGGGCATTGTTTAAAAAGCTTTCATAGATGCGTTTTTCTTTATAGCTTTTTAGCCATTCGAAATAGCTTAATGAGGCTTGGTATACTATGTCATTTACAAGAAGTAAGCGGTCTGCTTTGGCTTGGTTAACAAATAGTTTGGCTTGTTTTAAAGTTGCCATACGTTCGTTAATTAGGAGGCCTTTGGCAAGAGAAACAGAAATCCCTGCACTATATAAACCATCGGTGGGTAAACTCGATTCTGGGTTTAAATACTGCCCTGTGTTTTCTTCAAAGTTACCTTTAAGTTCTATGCCATACCATGTGGGTATTTTAAAACTAGCATTAAGCTTATCGTAATATTCGGTACCTTTAAAATTTTTTCTTCCATAATCAACTTCTAATTTAGGGTCGAAAGCGCCTCTAGATTTTAAAAGTTTCGCTTCACTTTCATTTAAAATTAGATTGGCTTGTTTTACAATAGGATGAAACGATTTTACATACCCTAAGTATTCTGCCAAGCTAATGGTTGATAGGCTATCTTGCGCATATAAATGGCAAGTAGATACTAATATTAGGCTTAATATGAAACGTCTCATTTTTTGTCTTTTTTAGTCGTGCTTTGAGGTTGATAGTAATTTGGCGGGAAACTGTTTATCTGACGCCAAATTTCAAACCAAATAGGGACATCTTGTAATAATGCCATGGTTCTTGCACCCGAACCAACCCGAATAGCTTCAGGCCATGGGTGTTGAGATTCGTCGGGAACCAGAAGTATTCTATACTTTCCGTTAGGGCTAATAAATTGCTCAATAGCGATAACCTCTGCACCATAAGTACCGTAAGATACATTAGGCCATCCACTAAAAACAATAGCAGGCCATCCATCAAATTGAACACGGGCTTTTTCTCCAATGTGTAGTAGTGGCAGGTTTATAGGCTCTACATAAGTTTCAACAGCTAATTGGTATTCGGCAGGCATAATACCAACCAGCTCGGCACCCTCTTTAAAAGTCGTTCCTATACCATCGGTAATCACTTTGTTTATGTAGCCTTTTTGAGGCGCCGTAACATATAGCAAACTGTTACGTTTTTTGTAATTACTATAGCTGTTTTCAAGTTTAGACACTTGCACATCAGCATCAAAGCTGTTAGATTGTGCCGTGTGCATATCACTTTGTGCTTTTGATATTTTATCGGAAAAGGTGGCGTTAACACGAGATAACTCAATTTGTGCATTAATAACTTCGTTTTTGCTGGCAATAAACTTGTTCTCTTGAGCCATTAATTTGGCTTGTGTTTCTTGAAGCTTTAAACGCTTTTCTTCCACATCTTTCGTGGCCTTAAGACCTTCTTCTTCTAAAGTTAACGTTCGCTCATGCTGGCGTTTAGCAATCATGAGGTTTGTTTTTGAAGCTTCTAAATCGATACTATCACTTTTAACCTTTAGTTTGGCTTGAATTAATTTGTTTTCCGTTTGTTGTAGCTTAAGGCGTTGCTCATTTCGTAAAGCCACAATTTGTCGGTTTAAAGCATCAATTTTATTAAGGTAGGCTTTTGCCGATGCACTTTTTGCTTGTATTTGATCATGAGTTCGTTCTACAAGTTGATCATCAAAATAGTCACTTTTAACTTCAGATATACGCAAAATGGTATCACCTTCGTTTACGAGATCGCCCTCCTGTACATACCAGGCCTCTATACGTCCTGGAATTTGCGACATGATATGTTGCGGGCGTTGGTTAGGCTTTAAAGTGGTTACGACCCCCTGTCCGGTAATGTTTTGTGTCCAAGGTAAAAACATCACGATGAATAAAATGATGGCAGCACCAATTAAAAACCTATTAAAATATTTAAAATAGGTCTTGTTTAATACCTTTTTACCAGATTTAAACTCAGTTAGGTCTATCGAATTATTTAATTTATTGTTTGAAATATTTAACATAAACCTCGCTTATTTTTGAATTTTACCTTTTTCTAGAATAACAACTTCGTCACATTGGCCAATCCAACGTTTATTGTGTCCAACAACAATTAGAGCCCACGGACGTTTTTTATCGGATAAATAACTAATTATTTCTGTGGTTTCCTCTATGTTAAAACGATCTAAGGCGTCTTCTAGGATGAGCACTTGTGGTTTTTTTAAAATGGCTCTAGCCAGTACAATTTTTTTAGAAATGGTGTAAGACATTTGTTTACCATCGGGGTATAATATGGTGTGAAGCCCTTTGGGTTGTTCCTTTAAAAATGATTTTAACCCCACTATATTTAGTACTTCATGGATTTCTTCATCGGTTATTGATGGGTTTCCAAATGTTAAGTTTTCTTTGATGGTTCCTTCAAAAGGCGTTTCGTCGGAAAGTGATAAGCCTAATTTTGATCGATAGAAGTTTAGGTGTAAACTTTCAATCGACATATCATTAACATAAATGTTTCCTGAGGTAGGCTCAATAACACCCGAAATTAAACGAAGTAAAGTTGATTTTCCTGAACCGCTTTCCCCTCTAATAAGAATACGACTATCAGGGTTTATTTTTAAGGAAATATTGTGTAAAATATGTTTTTCTCGGTCGGAAACATTATAGGAAACATTGTCTAATTCAATATAAATACCGTTCTTAAATGTTGGTGTTTCACCATATTGGTTTTCAATATCTTTATCAGCTATTTGACCTAATTTTTCTAATGAGGTTAGGGTGTCATAAAAGGACTCTAAACCAATGATTAGTTTTTCAACCGAACCGATAATAAGTAAAATGATAATTTCTGCAGCTACAAACTGACCAATATTCATTTCTTGATTAAGTACTAAAGCGCCTCCAATAACCAGTAAGCTTGCTGTTACAATCACTTTAAAACTTACCATTTGAATAAATTGCAGCATTAAAATTTTAAAATGACTTTCTCTGGCATTAAGATAATCATCAACTAAATTATCATTTTTAGTCACCCCTAAATTAGTGCTTCCAGAGAGTTTGAAACTAATAACCGATCTGGCAATTTCCTGTATCCAGTGTGCCACTTTATATTTGTATTTGGACTCAGATAAACTGGTATCTAAACCTTTTTTAGCCGTAAATTTAAAGACAACGAAAATAAGAAGTAGTAATAACAGCCCAAATATGATAAAGAAAGCGTGGTAAAACGATAGTAGAATAAGGGCAAAAATAATTTGTAATACTGCCGAAGGTACATCAATAAGTATTTTAGATAAACTTTTTTGAATGATTAGAGTATCAAAAAAACGATTGGCTAATTCAGGAGGATAGTTATTACGTAATTCCGACATTTTAATTTTGGGAAACCTGTAACTTAACTCGAATGAAGTTCGCGTAAAAATACGTTGTTGAATGGTTTCAATTATACGAAGTTGCATGAGTTTTAAACCGCCATCAAATGCCACACCTATAGTTACTAAAACGATAAGAACAATCCAAGAAGTGCTCACTTGTGCTCCTTGAATGAGGTTAATAATGGCTTGTATTCCCAAAGGAAGGGTTAAGGAAATGACTCCTGAGAATATCGCGTAGTAAAAAACTTGTAATATTTCTTTTTTGTCTAATTCTAATAAGCCTAATAGGCGCTGCCATGGCGTTATTCCGAGGTGATTCATTCGTGTAAGTTTAAAGCGTTAAGGGTTAGGTTTTTAAAAAAGGTTGCAGGTAAAACATTTTCTTTGCAATCGGTAATGGACCAGAAATGATCTTTTAAATAATGCTGATGTAAGCTACCTTCTATAATGGTGCTGGCTAAAGATGCGGGATATTTATATAAAGGGGCATTATCTGATATAATGTCTTTTAATCGGTTTACAACGCGTTTGTAAATGTTGAAATAGCCTTCTTTGTTTTGGGTGTCTACAGCTTTGGTTAAAAAGGACTTCGAATTTTCGTGGATAATAATAGCATTTAGTACCACTTCATTAATATGAGAAAAATTGGAGTCTTCTTCAATAGTACGGCATAATACCTCTATGGCTTTAATAAGTTTATTCTTATTATCTTGAATACTATATGTTTCTAATACGATTTGATATTCAATCCACGCCCAATACCAAGACGAAAGGTATAAAAGCAATTTGTGTTTGTTTTCAAAATACCGATAAATAGAGCTTTCGTTGGAACCTATTTTAGCACCTAGCTTTTTAAAAGTGAAAGCTTCAAAGCCTATATCATGTATCAGTTGTATGCTTTCTTGTATGATGCGTTTGCCTAAATCGGATGATTCAGGATCTTTTACATAGATTTTTTCGGGTACAGAAATTTTTACGTTTGATAGTAAACTATACATAGTTGTATGTTTTGATTGCAAATATAATAGTATTACTATTAAAAGTTATCGCGTTAACATAGATTTAATCTATGTATAATTTTAAAAATGATATAATGACCGGGTTGGATGGGTTTAGTGACATTCTATTTCACTCACAACAGTATCATGTATAGGGCTAGGCGAGAGGTATGGTATGCCTAAGCCAAGTCCTCGAATTATAAATAAGAGGCCAATAAGGACTATAAAAACGGGAATTAAATTTTGAATGCGTTGTCTGGCTTTACCTTTTAAAAATTGACTAAAATATATAGCTGTAGTCATCAAAGGAATGGTGCCTAAGCCAAATACAGCCATGTATATCGTTCCTGATGCTGTATTTCCGCTGGCAATGGCAGCAAAAACAGCCATGTAAACCAAACCGCAAGGTAAAAAGCCGTTTAAAAAACCGATGGTTAAAAAGGTATCGTAGGTTTTCTTTTTAAAGGCTTTGCCTAGTGCTGATTTTACTTTTGAAATAACCCTATAAATTGGTTTGGATACCTGAAAGCTATTTAGTGTTTTTTGAGGAATGATGGCAAAAAGTATCATAAGTCCGCCAATAACAATAGATAGCTGTTGCTGAAAACCGAAGAGATATAGCTGCTTTCCTATGAATCCGAAAATGAGTCCGATTATGGCATAAGAAAGCATACGGCCAACATGATAAATAAAGATTTGAGTAACTTTTTTCACAGGATTGTTGCGATCTACAGGCAGCATAAAAGCTATGGGGCCACACATACCCACACAGTGGAAGCTTCCTAATAAACCTAATATGAATGCGGAAGCAAGCATACTAAAAGTGCACCCCTTCTTTAAACAAATAGTCTGTACCGTTGTAATTCCAGTCGATTCTTAAGTTCCATCGGCCGTCAATCAAACGATCATTAACGATAAACATTTTAGAGTCTTTTAGAGCAATAGGTTCTTCAAAATCTAATTTCATATTTGAAGGTCTGTAAAGGGTAACTTTACCAGTAATTTTTTTAAAATCAAGGTCTTTTGGAAAGGAAATAAGTAAACCTTCTTTATTTTTTGTAAAACTAATGTTTTCTGAGAGTGTATTGGCGTTGTTAAGTTTATCGATATCATTTTGATAGGCCAATTCTACACCATAATAATCTTCTGTGACCAATTCGTGTTCGAAATCTTTACTCACATTCATTGTCACGATAAAGTACATGATAAAGGAAATGAATCCTATAAAAGCTAATACAATGCCTGTTCCCCAATTTATTTTCATCGCTTTTCTTTGTTTTTTATTCCCGTGAAAACGGAAACCTATATTATTTGACTCTTATTTAAAACTTCTTGGTCCTAAAAAGTTTGCAGTAGTGGTTTCAATTAAATCGTTGCCTTTATATACACTAATTTCAATTTTATTTCGGTCTCCAGACAGGGCATTGTTGTTAATTTCAACAAATAAGGTGCCTTTAGCAAGGCCTTGACTTGGTACAAAAAGCGTATCACTGGTGGCTACTATTTTTAAAGACCCTTTATGTGACATCAGCTTAAGTGTTACATTATTAAAATCTTTCGTGGTTTTATTAACGAGTTTATAAGTAAACACATTGCTTATCATATTGTTGTCTTTATGCTCGTAAAGTTGTCCTGGGAGCCTTAAAACATTGGCTTCAATATCGTTTCTTAAAAACAACATGCCAGTAAGTAAGCCTATTAGAATAACTAAAACGGCAGCGTAACCTTTCATTCTTGCGGTTAGCTTAAAGCTGGCTTTCTTTTCTATTTCTTCTTCACTAGCATATCGAATTAAACCTTTTGGTAAGTTGATACTTTCCATAATATGGTCGCATTCATCAATGCATGCTGTACAATTAACACACTCCAGTTGGGTGCCATTTCGTATATCAATACCAGTAGGACATACATGAACACATTGTTTGCAATCAATACAATCGCCAAAACCTAAGGATTTACGATCTTCATTTTTTTTGAATTTTTTTCTACCATTTTCAGCTTCCCCACGTTTGTGATCGTATGCTACCACAATCGACTTGGTGTCTAAAAGGACGCCTTGTAAGCGACCATAGGGGCAAGCTATTATACAGACTTGCTCTCTAAACCAAGCAAATACAAAATAAAAAACAGCGGTGAAAATAATTAAAGAAACCAGTGTGCTTAAATGTTCGGAAGGGCCAGCTTTAATGTAGTTGATGAGTTTGTCGCTACCAATAAGATAAGCAAGAAAAACGTTAGCTATTAGAAATGAGATGCCTAGAAAAATGAAAAGCTTTAAGCCTTTCTTTCTTATTTTTTCGGCATTCCAAGGTTGCTTGGCCAAGCGCATTTGTTTTCCACGGTCGCCTTCAATCCAATACTCTATACGGCGAAACACCATTTCCATAAATATGGTTTGCGGGCAAATCCATCCGCAGAAAATCCGACCAAAAGCCACCGTAAAAAGGGCGATAAAAATAACCCCTATAAGCATGGAAATAACAAATAAATAGAAATCTTGTGGCCAAAAAGGAAATCCGAATATGTTAAAACGACGTTCTAATACATTGAACATTAAAAACTGGTTGCCATTTACTTTTATAAAAGGTGAAACCAGTAAAAAGGTTAATAAAACGTAACTAACATACTTTCGGTATTTGTAAAATTTACCGTTTGGTTTTTTTGGAAATACCCAAGCGCGCTTACCTTCTTTGGTAACCGTGCCAATTGAATCTCGAAATGTTTCGTTTTGTGGGGTTTCCAAGGCTTTAGTAATGTAGACCTCTTGAGGTGGTGACTCAAGAGGTCAAATTTAGTTTAATGTGTGTTCATTTAGTTTTTATTCCGTAGGAATATCACCCAAAATTATTCGGGTTCAGAAACGCTTTCATCTTTTAATTCTGGTGAAGCTGTTTCTGTAGTGTCAGTTACCGCCTCTGCGGCTTCGGTTGTTTCGTTAATAATAATATCTCCTTCAGGAGCTTTAGGATTTGCAGGTGTTGTACCTTGAAATGTTAGCACATAGCTGGCTACCTGTGCAATTTCTAAGGGTTTTAATTGGGCTTTCCATGCAATCATACCTTTTCCGGCACGACCTCCTTCAGAAACCGTATGGAAAATGCTCTTAATATCACCGCCTAAAATCCAATGATTGTCGGTTAAATTCGGGCCAATACCACCACCACCATCGGCCATATGACAGGCCACACAGTTGGTTTCAAAAATGGTTTTACCTGCGGTTAAATCGGCTGTCTCTGTAAGTACTGTTACGGTATTTACATCAACTAAACCTTTAGCTGTTTTTTTATAAGCTTCAATAGCGATTTTAGCTTCAGCCAATTCGGTGTCGAATTCTTCAATTTGCGATGGGCCGCTAAATACTTCATACCTTAAAAGGTAAATGGCAGCAAAAATTATGGATATGATGAAGGCATATTTCCACCATGGCGGTAAATCGTTATCCAGTTCCTTAATGCCATCGTAATTATGATCTAGAATAATTTCACCCTCTTGCTCGATAGGTTTTGATCCTAATAGTTTGAGGTAAGTTTTCTTTAACCATGGAAACTCTGTGGCTTTTTCTTTATCGGCCAAGAAACGAGCCTGAGCTTCAGGATCTAGTTTTTGAAACATTACATTTTCTAGGGAACCTACAATACCCTCAATGGCTATTAAAATGAATAACACCAGAAGCAAAAACATTAATACGGCTGGATATTTTATAAATGCCGGTTGATTTCCAGAGTCTACAAAGAATTCAACAATTCCAGCCACAATAAAAAATAGGATAGGAACTCGAATCCAAGATGGTATTAAATTTCTCATAATATGTCTTCGTTTTGGTGGTTGTCTAAAGGTAAATTACTCACTCTATTAATGTAGTCTTTTTTTGCGGTGATAACCCACCAAAATAAGGCTACAAAAAAGATGAAGAAGATAAGTAAAGAGATGATTGGGTATATTTCTATACCTGCAATACTCTCCATATGGTTTTTTATATATTTTAACATGGTTGCTTGTTTTAGATCATTATTGTTGTGTGCTTTCCACTTTAATGTCTGTTCCTAATCGTTGTAAATAAGCGATCATAGCAACAATTTCTCTATCCTTCATTTCTATAAAATCCTCTCCGTTTTTAGCGGCCGATTTTTTATCTGCCTCATAGGCTGTTACAAAGTCTGGATCGGAGTATAAATTCTTTTCAATTTGCGCACCCTGCGCATTCATGTGTTGTTGCGCGTTAGCGATATCTTCTTCTGTGTAAGGCACGCCTAATGACACCATAGCTTTCATTTTAGCTTCTGTCATCGATTTGTCTAATCGGCTGCTTTCGCCAGTAATTAACCATGGGTAACGCGGCATAATAGAGCCCGAAGAGGTACTTTGCGGGTCATACATGTGGTTAAAGTGCCAGTTATCAGAATATTTTTGTCCGACACGATGTAAATCGGGACCAGTACGTTTGCTTCCCCAAAGGAATGGGTGGTCGTAAACATATTCACCTGCTTTAGAGTATTCACCGTAACGTTCTACTTCATGTCTAAATGGTCGAATCATTTGTGAATGACAACTCACACAACCTTCTCTAATGTAGATATCACGGCCTTCTAATTCTAGAGGTGTATATGGTTTTACACTAGCAATGGTAGGAATGTTTGATTTCACCATAATGGTTGGTACAATTTGAATGATACCTCCTATTAAAATAGCCACGGTGGCTAAAATTGTAAGCTGAATTGGTCGACGCTCCAACCAATTGTGCCAGCTTTCGGATGCTGTACGTTTGTTGGTTACTTTTTCTAAGGCAGGGGCTTCAGCTAATTCGTCCTCAACCGCACTTCCTTGTTTGATGGTAACGATAATATTATATACTAAAATAAACATGCCTAGAATGTATAAACTACCACCAATGGCACGCATCCAATACATAGGCATAATTTCGGTTACTGTTTCTAGGAAATTTCCATAAACTAAAGTACCGTCTGGGTTAAATTGCTGCCACATTGAATACTGTGTAAATCCAGCAACATATAACGGTAAAGCATACATGATGATTCCTAAAGTTCCTAACCAAAAATGTAGGTTTGCAAGGGCTAAAGAATAAAGTCTTGTTTTAAATAATCGAGGTATGAGGTAGTAAATAATACCAAATGCCATAAAACCATTCCATGCTAATGCGCCAACGTGAACGTGTGCGATAATCCAATCGGTAAAATGCGCCACGGCATTAACGTTTTTTAAGGATAGAGTTGGTCCTTCAAAAGTTGCCATACCGTAACCTGTAATGGCGACTACCATAAATTTTAAAACAGGGTCGGTACGCACTTTATCCCAAGCACCACGAAGGGTTAGGAGTCCGTTTATCATACCACCCCAAGATGGCATGAGTAGCATAACCGAAAAGGCAACACCTAAATTTTGAGCCCATTCTGGTAAAGCCGTATATAATAAATGGTGAGGTCCTGCCCAGATATAGATAAATATTAAAGACCAAAAGTGAACAATAGACAATCTGTATGAGTATACAGGTCTGTTAGCAGCTTTAGGCACAAAATAATACATTAAACCTAAAAATGGCGTCGTTAAAAAGAAAGCCACGGCATTGTGGCCATACCACCATTGTACTAAGGCATCCTGAACTCCGGCGTAAACCGAGTAGCTTTTCATGGCACTAACAGGTAACTCAATATTGTTAAATATATGAAGTACCGCAACGGTTACAAATGTGGCAATATAGAACCAAATGGCGACATATAAATGACGTTGTCTACGTTTTAAAATGGTCCATATCATATTGATACCGAAAACCACCCAAACGATTGCAATAGCAATATCGATAGGCCATTCTAATTCGGCATATTCTTTAGAAGAGGTGTAGCCTAAAGGCAGTGATATCGCAGCAGCAACGATGATAAGCTGCCAGCCCCAAAAATTAATATTACTAAGTAAGTCGCTGGCCATGCGTGCTTTAAGTAAACGCTGAAGCGAATAATAAATACCCGCAAACATGGCATTACCCACAAAGGCAAAAATAACAGCATTGGTGTGTAGTGGTCTTAATCGCCCAAAACTTAACCATGAAATACCATCAGTTAGATTAGGGAATAAAAACAAAAAGGCAAGTAGTAAACCTACTGCCATGCCAACTACACCGAAAACTATTGTAGCGTAGATAAATTTAGTAACGATTTTGTTATCGTAATGAAACTGTTCCATTTCCATAGTTAAGAATTAGTCTTTTGGTTAGTGCTTAATTTTTTTGGTTTTTCTTTAACAAGTTCATCTTCAAAGAGCATACGTACCGAAGGGGTGTAGCTATCGTCGTATTGCCCGCTTTTTACGGCAACAACAAAAGCGATGAAGAAGCTTATAGCAACTAGGATACTGATTGCTAGCAAGATATAAATAACACTCATTAAGGCGTGCTGAATTAAAGTTTAGTGATCAAAAATATTTTTAAATGCCGTCCTAAAATATGACATTTATCATGTTTTTTCAACCTTCTGTTTAATTTTTTTCCCCACTAAGTTAGTACTAATTGTTGTAAATACAACTATGCTTATAGAACTTAATGGCATCAAAATAGCGGCTATAACAGGAGCTAATTGTCCTGAAACCGCAAAATAAAGGCCGATAGAATTATAAACTAGAGATAAAATAAAACTCCATTTTATAATGGTTATGGCAGATTTTGATGCTTTTATAAAATCATACAGGCTATTAAAGTTCGATGCGTCTAAAATAGCATCGCAAGCAGGAGAGAAAACGTTTACATTTTCTGAAATAGCAATACCTACATCACTTTGGGCTAAAGCTCCGGCGTCGTTTAAACCATCGCCTACCATTAAAACTGTGGCACCTGAGTTTTGGTGATGTTTAATGTATTCGAGTTTGTCTTCTGGTTTTTGGTTAAAAAGCAATTTGGTTTTGGCAGGAAGTAATTTGGTGAGATTTTCTTTTTCTCCTGCATTGTCTCCAGATAAAATCACCAAATCGTATGTTGGTTTTAGCTGATTGAAGAGTTTAGAAAGTCCTTGGCGGTAGCGGTTATAGAACGTAAACTTACCTTTGTAGGTGTTATTGGTGCTTATGTGAACCTCGGTATTTAAATTTTTAACTTCCGATGCTAACCCAACAAAAGGGGCCGAGCCAATTTTCATGAAGTTTTGATTGTAATGCGCTTCAATGCCTTCACCTATGTGTTCTTCATAATTTTCAATAGGTACAATGTGGTTTTCTTTTAATAAAGTGTATAAAGAACGGCTTAGGGGATGGTTTGAATTTCGCAAGGTGCTTTTTAAGAAATCTTCTTCAGCATTAGAAAGTTGGGAGCCTTCATAGGTGATAGCGGTTTCTTTGTTAGCGGTAATGGTACCTGTTTTATCAAAAATAATGGTGTTTATTTGCGCTAATTGTTCAATAACCGAGGCGTTTTTTGCGTAGAATTTTTTGCGTCCAAAAATACGAAGCATATTTCCTAGCGTGAAAGGGGCTGCCAGGGCAATAGCACATGGGCAAGCAATTATTAGGACAGCTGTAAATACATTCAGTGCTTTAGACGAGTCGGTTAAAAGCCAATAAGCTGTAGCAATAAAAGCAATACTTAAAATAGCAATGGTAAATCGTTTGCTTATGGCGTTAGTTAATGTGGTAAACGCATCTTCTTTATTTTTATTGAATACATCATTGCTCCATAACTGGGTTAAGTAGCTTTGTTCCACACTTTTTAAAACTTCAATTTCTATACTCCCTTCAACCTGTTTGCCACCAGCGTAAAGTTTGTCGCCCGATTTTTTTGAAACCGCTTCAGATTCACCGGTCACAAAACTATAATCAATACGGGCTTTTCCTTTAATTAAAATGCTATCAACAGGAATGAGTTCTTCATTTCTAATAAGTAATCGGTCGCCTTTTTCAATGTCGTAAACCTGAATAGATGATTCTTCGCCATCAGCAGAGATTTTTGTTATTCCGATAGGGAAATAGGATTTATAATCGCGTTCAAACGATAAAAAGCTGTATGTTTTTTGCTGAAAAAATTTACCTAGAAGTAGAAAAAAGATCAGTCCCGCAAGGCTATCAAAAAAGCCAGTACCAAGGTCTAAAATAATTTCAGCAGTACTTCTAATAGAAAGCACGGCGGCTCCTAGGGCTATGGGGACGTCAATGTTTAAAATTCGTGATTTGAGACCTTTATAAGCTGAAATAAAATAATCTTGAGCCGAATAAAAAACAACGGGTAATGAAAATGCGAACATCAACCATCTAAAAAGGTGTTTAAATTGCTCGAGCCAAAATTCTTCTACTTGAAAATACTCAGGAAATGATAAAAACATGATGTTTCCAAAAGCAAATCCGGCTACGCCTAGTTTGTATATTAAGGAGCGGTCTACATTTTTTTGTCCAACAGCATAATCATCTAAACTAATAAAAGGCTCGTATCCTATGCGGCTTAATAGTTGTACAAGATTTTTTAATGAAACTTTGTGTGCGTTATATGTAATACGAACTGTTTTCTTTCCAAAATTCACCATGGACGATGATACAGCAGGATTAAGTTTGTTCAAATTTTCTAAAACCCATATGCAAGAACTACAGTGAATGTGAGGTACGTATAGGTTTACAATTTGGGTGTTGTCATCGTTAAATTCGAGTAGGTTTTCTACAATTTTAGCATTATCTAAAAAATTGTATTTGCCTTCAACGTCTTTCGGGGTTGCGCCAGGCGCTTGTTGTAAATCGTAGTATGAAGTTAAGTCATTTTCAGAGAAAATCTCGTAAACGGTTTTACAACCGTTGCAGCAAAAGGATTTGTTGTCAAAGGTTATGGAGGCTTCAGAGGCGTCTAATCCGCAGTGGAAACATGTTTTATGTTCCATAGAAAGTTCGTTCATTAAATTGCAATTAACAAAAATGAAAAATCAACAATTTATAAGATATGATAATTGTCATGATTTAATTACTTTTGCAAAGTACAAAAATATAAGTATGGGTAAGTGCGAACAATGTATTATTAAACAGTTCAATTCTTTAAAGGCATTAACAAAAGATGAGTTAGTGCGTATATCTTCTTGTAAAACATCGCGCTCTATTAAAAAAGGGGAAGTCATTTTTGAAGAAGGCGAAGTTTTAAACGGTGTTTATTGCATAAAAGATGGTATTTGTAAATTATCAAAGCTTAGTGAAAACGGCAAAGACCAAATTGTAAAAATGGTGGTTAAGGGGCAGTTATTGGGGCAGCGTTCATTAATAAGTGAAGAAAGTTCTAATTTGCAAGCTACGGCCTTAAATGATATGGAAGTATGTTTTATTCCTAAGAGTGAAATTTTCGCCGATTTACAAAAAAACCCGAAGTTTTCGTTTGAGGTGTTAAAGGATATGGCGCACGATTTACGTGATTCTGATGATATTATCGTGAACATGGCTCAAAAATCGGTTCGTCAACGTTTGGCTGAAACCCTACTTTATATTCATGAGAATTTTGGAACTAATCCAGATGATACCTTAAGTATTCTCCTGTCTCGCGAAGACTATGCTGGTATTGTGGGAACGGCCACTGAATCGGCTATTCGCGTACTTTCTCAGTTTAAAAAAGAAGGCTTAATCGAGTCGGTTGGGAAATATATAAAAATTATTGACTTCGCTGGTTTAGAGCGTGTTGAGTAGGTTTTCATAGCTATATGATATGGTTTGTCGGGTTTCAATTATTAAAATTGTATGCCTAGACTGAAACCGTAGGATCTAAATATTAGACTACCTGGTCTTTCGTTTATGTCATTAAGAATTATTTCTTGGTAAACATAATAATTATAGTCGCCAAAAATATTCAGATTTATAATAAAATCATCGGTTCGTTTTATTGGGAATTGCAAGCCAAGTCTCACATTCGCCATGTCGCTTTCTATATTATTGCTTAACGCCATATTGTAGGCCGTCATCAAATTGATATTTACACTTTCGTAATTTAAAAAGTGATATCTTAAAATGCCACCTAGTTTTAATGTCGATATTTTTAACTGTGACTGATATTGAAATCCACTAACGGCTCCCAATGTTAGTTTATTTAAAAGCGGATAATTGATATTATATAAGATTCCAAAAGAAGTTTTATTATCCAGCTTAGCTGTTTTTCCAGAAATTAACCTATCATTATTGTCGTATAATGCATAATCATATCTTACTTCATGATTAATTGCAAATTCAGCTTCAACGTTAGAAAACCATTTTTTAGAAATTTGGTTTGGATTAGAATTTTTAGAAATTTGATTTCCCGTTATAGTTAAGTCAATTAAATCAGGCTTGTTTTGTGAATAGATGAATACTGAAATTAATAGAAACAACGGTGTTATGTGTTTTTTCATGTTTTTAGTGGTTTCCTTTAGTTATGAGTTTTGATTTGTAACCTGGATAAACACCTTCTATCTCCAATAAAAGGGAATATCGAATTGGTATAAATTTCAAATAGAGTTCAAACTAGTAAATAATCACAGACCAAATTTATTCAGTTCCAATGTCGTTTTTTCTTGAACGTAATTCAGATTTGTTAAAATTCCGAATACTAAACTAAATAGGTCTTTTTTCATTATAATTTAAGGTTCAGTAATTTGTGTTTAAAAAATATGTTTATTAGTTTTAACCAAGTACCTACTTATTAGAAATAGTAATATGTTTAGATTGATGCCATTGCTCACCTTTAATTTTAAGAATGTAATTCCCGCTTGAAAGGGCTGTAACATCTAGCTTTAATTCGGAAGCCGGGCTTAAAGGTTCCTCTAATACTTTTTTTCCATCCATAGAGAAAATCTGTAGCAATTTTGCTTTTGGCGAGATTTGTTTTAAAAATAAGGTGTCATTTACTGGATTCGGATACATGATAAACCCATTTTCAGAAGCGCTATTAGTAGTTGAGAGGGTTGAGGGCTCTTCAATACTAAAATTAGCATACCAAAGCATTTCATCTCTAAGATCTGCCACGTTATTTAGACTTCTATAAATACCCCATTTCGGACGCACAAAAGTGGCTTCAGGTCTCCAATTAACAATATTGCTATTGGTGTATGAAAACAAAGTGCTGTTATCACTAACTTTTTTAATAATAATATCATAAGTTCCCGTCGTGCCATATTTTATGGTTTCTGTAACCTCTAACCAGGTGCCAACAAGAGGTGATAAATCTGTTTTCTTTAGGGTAGTTTGCGAGTTTGTTTCGGCATAACGTAGCTCCAGTTGATCTGGGTTTCCTTTGCGTGTGGTTAAGGTGTACATTGGCATACTTTCCAACGAACCACCAACAGATTTTAATTGATGAATATGAGTAAAACTCGATGAAGATTGAAAGCCTTGATCCAGTTTAAATTTCCATTTATAGATTACGGTTTCACCTTCAATGCCCAGTAAATTATCAGGCGATTGGCCGTAAGTTTTAATTTCATTGCGTTGTCTGTCGAAATTTTTACAACGGTCATTGTCTTCATTAGTATGAATATGAAATCGAAACACGTAGCTGTTTAAGGTGTTGTCAAAAACTTCATCGATATGATTGCCAAAGGTAGTATGACTGCAATCTGGAGTTTCTATAGGATTGTAGCCTGGTGCTAAAACAGATGTTATAAGGGCGTAGGTGTCTCCCGGGCCATCTGCATCCAATACTACTTGTGCTGGACTGCAAAGAGGAAGTGTAACTAAAATTAAAGAAATAAGTCGTTTCATGTGATGTCTTTTTGGAGGGTTATACTGGCGCCTAAAATTAGTTTAAAATATTTAATTTGAGGTGTTTTCTTGTTAATCTTGCTGTGATTACAATCATAATTTTACCTATTTCTTGTTTCTATATAAAATGTATTATTTTTATAGGGCTATGAATGATAAAAAAACACTTAAAAAGGGTTTCGTATTTAAAAGTTATGAAGCACCTTACCAATCGCCTTTTGAAAAACTTTTTGAAATTTTCAAGGAACTAATTACACATACTTCTGGTGATTTTGATGAAGCTATTGATTGGTTAAGGGAATTGGATGTCGAATACAAACTTTCGACACCCGATTATACTATAGACGATTTTATTGAAGACCTTAAAAAGAAAGGCTATATAAAGGAAGAAATAGATCCCGATGGTAAAGGCGGAACAGCCATTACGGCTAAAACCGAACGCGCCATAAGACAGCAAGCTCTAAATCATATTTTTGGAAAAATAAAGCGTAGCGGACAGGGGAATCATAAAAGTAAAAGTTCGGGCGCTGGCGACGAACATACTGGTGATTTTAGAAACTATCAGTTTGGAGATGCTTTAGATAAGGTGTCGATGACAGAAAGTTTAAAAAATGCCCAAATAAGTCATGGAATAGGTGATTTTACCCTTTCGGAAGACGATTTAGTGGTTGAAGAAACCCTGCATAAATCGCAAATGAGTACCGTACTTATGATAGATATAAGCCATAGTATGATTTTGTACGGAGAAGATCGCATTACACCGGCTAAAAAAGTAGCCATGGCTTTAGCTGAATTAATTACCACACGCTACCCCAAAGACACGCTCGATATTTTATTATTCGGAAACGATGCCTGGCAAATTGAAATAAAAGATTTGCCGTACTTGAAGGTTGGACCCTACCACACCAACACCGTTGCAGGACTTCAACTGGCCATGGATTTACTCCGCAGAAAGCGAAACACCAACAAGCAAATTTTTATGATAACCGATGGGAAACCCAGTTGCTTAAGACTTCCCGATGGCGAATATTATAAAAACAGTATGGGCTTGGATGCGCATATCGTTAATAAATGCTACGCCATGGCGCAACAAGCCAGACGTTTACATATACCCATAACCACTTTTATGATTGCTAAAGATGCCTATTTAATGCAATTTGTTCGTGAGTTTACTTATGCGAATCAAGGCAAAGCGTTTTACACAGGTATTAAAGGTTTAGGTGAAATGATTTTTGAAGATTACGAAACCAATAGGAAGAAAAGGATTCGGGGAAGTTAAATGTAGGAGATACGCTTTAAGTCATTATGCTGTAAGCAATATTCAAAACCAACAACTAATAACAAACAACCAATAACCAGTTTAACAATCAATATTCAATAACAAATAGTCAATTTCAATTTTAGTATGAATATAAAAACACTAGGGGAGCTTAAAGCTTCTGGATATCAAAGTAAATCTATAAAAGACGAATTAAGAACGAATTTAATTCAGAAAATAAAAAATAAAGGAACCACTTTTGAAGGAGTTCATGGCTATGAGCATACTGTAATCCCTGAGTTGGAACGTGCTATTTTATCGCGTCACAATATTAATTTATTGGGTTTACGAGGACAAGCAAAAACACGATTGGCGCGTTTGATGCTAAATTTATTGGACGAGTATATACCATACGTTGCAGGTTCCGAGATTAATGACGATCCGTTGCAACCTATTTCGAGATTTGCGGTGGAGCTTATTAAAGAAAAAGGAGACGAAACGCCAATCGCTTGGTTGCATCGTAGGGAACGTTTCGCCGAAAAACTAGCAACGCCAGATGTTACAGTAGCCGATATTATTGGTGACGTTGACCCTATTAAAGCGGCGAATTTAAAGTTAAGCTATGCCGATGATCGCGTGATTCACTACGGGATGATTCCTAGGGCCAACCGTTGTATTTTTGTTATTAATGAGTTGCCCGATTTACAAGCGCGCATCCAAGTAGCCCTTTTTAACATTCTACAAGAAGGCGATATCCAAATTCGAGGTTTTAAATTACGATTACCCTTAGATATTCAGTTTTTGTTTACGGCAAATCCAGAAGATTATACCAATAGAGGTAGTATTGTAACACCATTAAAGGATCGTATTGGATCGCAAATTTTAACCCATTATCCAGTAAATATTGAAACGGCTAGACAAATTACGGAGCAGGAAGCCAAGCTTGTTGAAGCCCAGAAATCTATGGTTTTAGTACCTGATTTGGCAAGAGATTTATTAGAGCAAATCGTATTTGAAGCCCGTGAGAACGATTATATAGACGCTAAAAGTGGAGTAAGTGCCCGTTTAAGTATTACTGCTTTAGAAAATTTACTGAGTACGGCCGAGCGCCGAGCTTTATTAGCTGGCGACGAGCAAACCATGGTGCGCTTATCCGATTTTGTTGGTATTATCCCGTCTATTACAGGGAAAGTGGAGTTGGTTTACGAAGGGGAACAAGAAGGTGCAGCACTAGTAGCCTACAATTTAATAGGCGAAGCGGTTCAAAGTTTGTTTGTCGAGTATTTTCCTAAAATCGAAAAACTTAAAAAACAGGATGATGAAAGCGATTACGATGATATTGTTTCTTGGTTTTTCAACCAAAAGGAAGGTTTCGAGCTGCTTGACGATGCTAAAGATAAAGAATACCAACGATTACTGGGAGCCATCACACCTTTAGATGATTTGCTAGCAAAGCATCAACCTAATTTAGCACAAGAAGATAGCTATTTTGTAAAGGAGTTTGTTCTCTGGGCACTTGTAGAATTCAAACAGTTAGGCAAACACCGTTTTACCGAAGGGATTCAATTTAAGGACCCTTATGGTAGTTTTATAAGTGGTTTATAGGGTTTGGTTTGGCTATTTTCATATTCATGGAATAAGTAGCTTATATTTTCAAATATTTATTTTGAGGTATGTAATATTTTTATTTCAGTAAAAATAAAATGGACAATTCATATCCAATTCGATAAAGGACGGTTTAGTGACTTTTTTTACATAAATTAAGCCAATAACCATGTTTTTTTGCTTGTTTTTAGTAAAATTCAATCGAAAATTCACAAAAACCGTCTTTTTAAAATATGGATACAAACCCTGTTGAAAAGAGCCCCATTAAGCTCTTGTCTTTTGATATTGACAATACGTTAATAGATTTTCATACCTACAAAAGTAACTTTCGTAAAATTTGGAAAAAACACAAGCCTTCTCAAGAGGTTTTACTCACCTATAATACCGGTCGCCTTATCGACGATGTTTTAAACCTTATTAAAACTAAGGTTTTACCGGAACCCGATTACATCATTTCTGGCGTAGGAACCCACATTTACAACTATAATACAAAAAGTGTCGTTAAAGAATTTAATGATATTCTAGACGACGGCTGGAATTTAGAGGCTGTAGAAAATGTTATAAAAGGTATTACGCACCCCATTAGCGATCAACCTTCTAAATTTCAACATGCTTATAAAAGAAGTTACTTCTTCCACGATGCCACGCCTGATCTTATTGAAAGTATTGAGCAGGATTTTGCCAAGGCGAATATGGATATTAATGTGGTATATTCTGGCGAAAGGTATTTAGATATTTTACCAAAATGGGCCAATAAAGGCAATGCCTTGCAATGGCTTTTACGAAATTTAAGTATTGATCCTTGCGAAGTTATTGTTGCTGGCGATAGTGGTAACGATTCCGCGATGTTCGACTTAAAAGATATTAAAGGTATTGTGGTTGCTAATGCTCACGAAGAGTTATACGTTTATACCAAACACCGAAAAGTGTATCACGCAGAAAAAGAGCAAGGCGATGGTATTATTGAAGGATTGGTTTTTTATGGAGTCTTACCAGAGCAGGCGAATGCCGATACAAATATTGATCATTCCGATGATTTTTTTATTCAACAGGAATTAAATCATATTGCTGCTGAAGATGAAAATGAGAAGATTGCATTAATTAAAGAAGGTTATAAAAAGGCTGTTGAAGCTTTAAAGAAAAACATCACACCTTTAGGTTTTTCTGCTTGTTCCATAGCCGATAATGTGGCCCATGGTACCGACGAGAATTATTATAGTGTTTGGGCTCGCGATGGCGCTATTACAGTAATTGGTTCGCTGCCTTTAATTCAGGATGAAGAGATCCATAAATGCCAGAGGCAAACCCTATTAACTTTATTTGAGCATATTTCTAGAAATGGACAAATCCCTTCAAATGTGCGCATTAAAGATAATGTGCCCGATTACTCAGGTGTAGGCGGCATTTGTTCTATCGATTCTGGGATTTGGGTGATTATTGCCTTTTATGAATACGTGAATGTGACTAAGGATATCGAATTCCTTAGAACACATATTGAAGATATTAAAAGAACCATGATTTGGTTGGGCGCGCATGATAGTAATAATGATGCGCTTCTAGAAATCCCTGAAGCTGGCGATTGGACCGATCTTTTTGGTAGAAGTTATAACATTCTTTACGATGAAATTCTGTGGTATCGTGCCAATGTTTGTTTTGGTCGTATGCTAGAAATGTTGGGTGACTCCGAACAAGCAGGGGAGTACATCCGTTGGTCGCAGGTTATAAAAAAAGAAATCGTTCAAAATTTCTGGCCTTCAACCAAACAGCAAATGTTTAATTCGGTGTCTTTTGCTGAAAAGCAATTTACCCTGGGAGATACTTCTTATTTAATAGCCCAAACAACACCGTTCGACTTTAGTTGGCGTTGCGATACTCTAGGAAATATTTTGGCCTTTTTACACGGTACTGTCGATGCCGAAAAAGCACATCAAACCTTCCGTTTTATGCTGGGGGTTGGGGTTAACGACCCGTTTCCTGTAGCTAATGTGTATCCTGTAGTGATGCCTGGTGATCCCGATTGGCGCCCCTATTATACCGTGAATTTATTGAATTTACCTAACCATTATCACAACGGTGGTATTTGGCCCTTTGTTGGCGGGTTTTGGGTGAAGTTTGTTAATAAATTAGGCCAACGTGAAGTCGCGATTTCCGAATTGTATAAACTCGCTTTAATCAATAAAGAAGGCATTAATCACGAATGGGAGTTTACCGAATGGGCACATGGTACCACAGGACAACCTATGGGAAAAGCTTATCAGGCTTGGTCTGCCGCACAATATATTTCTGCCTGTCATGATTTAAAAATAGCCAAATAATAACTAAATATAATTACGATGAAGTCAATTTTAATGATATCGCTGCACGGTTATGTTGCAGCAAACCCAGAATTAGGAAAACCAGATACCGGCGGACAAGTAGTTTATGTTTTAGAACTCGCCGATCGCTTTAGCAGGCTAGGAAGGACCGTAGATTTAGTTACCCGACAGTTTGAAGACCAGCCAGAATACGATCATGTAGATGAGAATTTTAGTGTTTGGCGAATCCCTTTTGGTGGAAAAAAATTCATAAGAAAGGAAGATATGCACGATCACCTCAAAAAGTTTGTTACCAATACTTTAGCGGCGATTAAAAAGGAGCGTAAAAAGTACGATATCGTATACTCACATTATTGGGATGCTGGATGGGCAGGACAGAAAATTGCTGAAGAACTAGGTATTTCGCACGTGCATACCCCACACTCATTAGGATGGTGGAAACAGCATACCATGGGTAGTGATATGGATGAAAAGGAAATGGAGAAAACCTACCGTTTCAAAGAGCGTATTCGAAAAGAATATTTTGTGTTTCAAATGTGTAATTATGTAATCGCAACCACTTTACCACAGGTAGATTTGCTAACACAGCAATACGATGTGTTACCTCGAAATTGCGGTATGATTCCTCCTGGTATCGATGAAAATCGCTTTTACCCGGTGCCTACCAAAGAAAATGATAAAATTCGATTAAAGTACGATATCCATCCGACCGATATTTTGGCCCTCGGAAGAATGGCACACAATAAAGGTTACGATTTACTTATTCAGGCTTTGCCAACTGTTTTTGAACTCTGTCCGGAAGCCCGATTGGTAGCTGCCGTTGGTGGTGATTCGGAGCAAGACAAGTTAGGCGTAGAAAAACTTCAAAAATTAGCTAATGAGCTTGGGGTTGCCGATAAAATTAAGTGGAAAAACTATATCGCCGATGAAGATTTAGCGAATGTATACCGTTCGGCAAATATATTTGCTATGCCGTCTAGATATGAACCTTTTGGTATGGTAGCTATTGAAGCTATGGCCTGCGGAACGCCAAGTGTTGTTACAGTGCACGGTGGTTTATACGACTTAATCGATTTTGGAAATCAAGCCCTTTTTGCCGATCCGCACCGCCCTATAGAGTTTGGAGCCATGTTGTCTATGCCGCTATTGTACCCCAATTTAAGAAACGAATTGTCTGTGGAAGGCGCACGATTTGCCCGTCGTAATTTTGGATGGACTGGTATTGCCAAGCGTATTTTGGAGATATTTAAAAACTCTATAAACCAGCGTACTATGGAATCTAATATTTATTAAAATTTTTATAGGTAAGTCTTAGTCTGACATAAAATAGTTCATGAAATTAAATTCTAAAAAAATATAATATGGCTCATATTGTTTGTTTTGGAGAAGTGCTTTGGGATGTTTTTCCTGAGCATAAAAAAATAGGCGGAGCACCTTTAAATGTAGCCCTTCGCTTGGCCTCGTTTAATCATGATGTCACTATGATTAGTGCTGTTGGTCAAGACGAATTGGGAGCTACAATCTTGAATTATTTAGAAGAACATCACATCAATACAAATCACGTACAAATTCTAGAAGATTATAAAACAGGAGAGGTTCAGGTGGTTTTAAATGCTAAAGGATCGGCGAGTTACACGATTGAACATCCGCGTGCCTGGGATAAAATTTGCTTGAAACAAGCGGCTAAATTAGCGGTACAAGAAGCTGATGCTTTTGTGTTTGGTAGTTTGGCCGCTCGCGATGCCGTATCTAAACAAACCCTTTTTAATTTACTTGAAGTAGAAGAGACGTATAAAATATTCGATCTTAATTTAAGACCTCCTTTTTATAACAAAGAGCTCTTAGTTTATTTAATGCGTAAAGCCGATTTTATAAAATTTAATGATGATGAGCTTTTTGAAGTGGCTGCTTTTATGGGATCTAAATTCAATGGTTTAGAACAAAATTTACACTATATAGCCGAAAACACCCATACCAACCATATTTGTGTGACCAAAGGATCTCATGGAGCGGTGTTGCTTTATGATGACAATTTGTTTTATAATAGTGGTTACCAAATAAAGGTGGCCGATACCGTTGGTGCCGGCGATTCTTTTTTAGCCTCTTTGATAAGTCAGTTGTTAAACGGAATTACGCCTCAAATAGCCATTAATTTTGCAAGTGCGGTTGGCGCTTTGGTTGCCCAACGTGAAGGGGCAAATCCTGACTTATCAACTTTTGACATTGAAACGTTTATAAATCCTAAAGGGTAGCTGAGGTTTTGGTTTAGTTACTTGTATTTGTCAGGTTGAGCCCGTCGAAACCCTAATTATAAAGGTGTTTACTGAAATAATTAAACAAGCTGAATATGACATGTAAAAAAGTTACTCTTACGTCAATCTGATTTTATTTCAGGTTCTCATCATATTAGAATTTCATTGGAGCGGGATATTTTGACTAGCTCTAAATAACATAAATTTTTAAATTAGAATATATCACAAAATAAAAAGCCCAGAACTTAGTTCTGGGCATTCAAATATATGTTAACTCGTTATCGTTAATTACTTGATTTCAACAAGCTCTAAATCGAAAGTTAAATCTTGACCAGCTAATGGGTGATTGGCATCAACAACGATGTAATCATCATGAACTTCGGCAACTCTAAATTGAACTTCACGACCTTCAGGGTCTTTAGAGGCTAATCCCATACCAACTTGAGGAGTCATTTCTGGAGGTAATTGCTCTTTTTTTACATCGTAAAATAACTCTTGTCTCACCTCACCATAAGCTTCAGCAACAGGAATATTAATTGTTTTTTTCTCGTTTACTTTCATGTCAATCATACCTTTTTCAAAACCAGGAATAAGCATCCCTTGACCTAGAGTAATTTCTAGAGGCTCTCTTTCTAAAGAACTGTCAAAAACTTGACCATTTCCTAATTTTCCTGTGTAATGAACTTTTACGGTATCATTTTCTTTTACTTGACTCATAAATATTAATGTTTACTGTTTTAATAAATCGAAAGGCAAAACTACAATTTATGAATTTAAACTTAGGGTTTTATACGTTAAATACTGTTAATTTGGAGAAGATTCAAAGTTACAGAGTTATAAAGTTAGAGGTTAGAAAGTAAAAAATTCACATAAAGGCAAAGTTCTAAAGACGGAGTAACCTATAGCTTACGGCGTATTGCTTAAGGTTTTAGAGTTTCAAAGCTCCAAAGTTTCAAAGATGGAATTAGGTATAGCCAAAGGTCTACTTCCTCTATATACATTCTACTGGAGTTTAGTTGTTAAGATGGTTTGTTATGTAATACGGTTCGTGATAATTTGTGGAATTTGTGTCTTTTATATGATTTTTGTTTCCAGTTTCAAGACGAAGTAAAACTTACCAAAACCCAAAACTCAAAACCCGATCCTACCTAGGATGACGCACCGGAAATTCAATCACTTCAAGATTCTCTATTTTTCTCCCATCAATAGTAAATCGTAACATGGTTCGCACTTTGTGAAAACCGTTTTTCCCAACGGCACCAGGATTCATATGAATCAAATGGCGTTTTTTATCTGGCATCACTTTTAAAATATGCGAATGCCCACAGATGAATATTCGTGGCGGATTTTCATTAATACCATCTATAACACGATTATTGTATTTGGGAGGGTAGCCTCCAATATGCGTGATCCAGACATCTACATCTTCACACATAAAACGGTTGTGTTCTGGGAATTCCACACGTATTTCGGCATCGTCAATATTACCATAAACCCCGCGTAAAGGCTTAATTTTTTTTATAACGTCAGTTACTTTTAAACGGCCTATGTCACCCGCATGCCAGACTTCATCAACTTGTTTTACATATTTTAAAATATCATCGTCAATGTAGCCATGGGTATCGGAAAGCAGTAGGATTTTAGTCATGAAAATCTTTTAATGTAGAATTAGGACACATACTTCTTAAGAAGCATAAAACTGCCTATCTTTGTTGTTTGAACAAATGTATTAAAATTGAGATATTTTTTAGAACTTTCTTATAACGGAAAACCTTATCACGGTTGGCAAAATCAGCCCAATGCGATTTCAGTACAAGAGGTTTTAGCAAAGGCCTTAACAACCATTTTGGGAGAGAAAATCTCCATTATGGGCGCGGGACGTACCGATGCCGGAGTGCATGCCTCACAGATGTTTGCACATTTTGATTCCCAAATGGCTTTTGAAAAAGACAAGTTTCTTTATAAACTCAATTCTTATTTACCATTAGATATCGCTATTAATGATGTTTTTAGAGTTCATGATGAAGCACACACACGTTTTGATGCCTTAAGCAGACAGTATTTATATCGCATTACGACTAAGAAAAATGTGTTTCAATATGAGCAGAGTTATTTTGTGAAAAAACCTTTGGATGTAGATAAAATGAATGCGGCTTCAAAAATATTGTTCGATTATGAAGATTTTCAATGTTTTTCAAAAAGCAACACCGATGTGAAAACCTATAATTGTGAGATTATGAAAGCAGAATGGTTTTACAAAGATGATGAGCTTCATTTTGTTATTAAAGCCAATAGGTTTTTAAGAAATATGGTACGTGCTATTGTTGGTACGATGGTAAATATTGGTTTAGGGAAAATAGCGGTAGAAGAGATGCATAGCATCATCCAATCGAAAAGCAGATGCGAAGCCGGCTTCTCTGTTCCTGCACATGCTTTGTTTTTAACACATATTGAGTATCCTGAAGATATAAAAAAATAAATGAGTAAACCAAAAGAAAATATTTTCGACTTTAAGCTTTTTAAGCGGCTTTTTGAATACATAAAGCCTTATAAATTGGTGTTTTATAGTCTTATTGTTTTAGTGATTTTATTGGCAGCTTTTAGTGCGGCTACCCCATATTTAACAAAATATGCTATAGATAATAGCATCATCACTAGAGAGGAAAAGGACTTTTTGTTCTATATCGTGATGATGCTTGGTATTCTCGTGGTGTCTACGGTTTTTCAGTTGCTTTTTATTTATTATGCGACTTGGTTGGGACAAAATTTGGTGGTCGATGTGCGTATTAAGTTGTTCAATCACTTGCTGCGTTTTAAAATGAAGTATTACGATAATTCTTCGGTAGGGGTTTTAATTACAAGAGCTGTAACCGATATGGAGCGTATTGCCGATATTTTTGGTCAGGGGCTTTTTATGATTGTTCGCGACTTACTTACTATGGCCGTAGTTTTTGGTGTCATGATTTATTTGAATTTAAAATTGAGCTTAATCGTTTTTGCGATGCTACCGCTTTTATTATATGCGACCCGCCTTTTTCAGAAATACATGAAAAAAGCTTTTGAAGAGGTGCGTACCGAGGTATCTAATCTTAACTCGTTTGTTCAGGAGCGCTTAACAGGGATGAAAATTCTCCAATTATTCACTAGAGAAAACATTGAATATGATAACTTTAAAGCCATTAATGAGCGTCATAAAAAAGGTTGGCTTAAAACGGTTTGGTATAACTCTATTTTCTTTCCTATTGCCGAATTATCAGCGTCGATAACCATAGGTTTAGTCGCTTGGTATGGTGGTTTAAATGTGGTTTTAAATGAAGGCGGCGTTTCTCAAGGTGATCTGGTAGCTTTTATTATGTTTATTCCCATGCTTTTTAGACCCTTGCGTCAGATTGCAGATAAATTTAACACCTTGCAAATGGGAATGGTTGCCGCTACTAGAGTATTTAAAGTGATAGATACCACGTCGCAAATTGATGACCACGGTACTTATATTGCTGAAAATTTTGAAGGTGCCATATCCTTTGATAAGGTTTATTTTAATTATGTTGAAGATGAAACCGTTTTAAAAGGCATTTCTTTTGATGTTGAAGCAGGAGAAACCATAGCTATTGTTGGTGCTACTGGAGCAGGAAAATCTACCATTATAAATTTACTTAGTCGTTTTTATGAAATTAAGTCAGGTATGATTACGGTAGACGGTATTGATATTAAAGATGTGACTTTAGCCTCTTTACGTACCCAAATAGCGGTGGTTTTACAAGATGTGTTCTTATTTGCCGATACGATTATGAATAACATCACATTGAATCATCCTGAAATTACCGAAGCGCAAGTGTATCAAGCGGCTAAAGATATCGGGATTCACGATTTTATTATGTCCTTGCCAAACGGCTACCAATATAACGTGAAGGAGCGAGGCGTGATGCTTTCTTCGGGGCAACGGCAATTAATTTCATTTTTAAGGGCTTATGTTACGAACCCGAGTATTTTGGTGCTGGATGAAGCAACCTCTTCGGTAGATTCTTATTCAGAACAGCTTATTCAAAATGCCACCGATAAAATTACCAAAGGGCGCACGTCTATTGTAATTGCTCACCGTTTAGCAACCATTCAAAAGGCCGATCAGATTATTGTGATGGATGCCGGCGAAATTGTAGAAAAAGGCACACACGACGAACTCCTAAAAAAGGAAAATGGCTACTATAAAAACTTGTATGAAGTACAGTTTTTAAAGGAGCATGTGGCTTAGAGGTGTCGATGAGAATTGGGATTCAGTTGCTTGTAATTGATAAGGAATACTGATATTTCCTATTTCTCCTCCAATTTTAATTTCAATTCTTGAATTTCAGCATCTTTGTCTTTAACAGACATTTGAAAATATTTTAAACGGGTAATTAAATAAACAAGTACTAATAGGTTCCTGATTTCAGGGGATTGATACGCTGTTAAGAAATCGAATTTGCTTGCCAACCATAAAATTCCAAATAATATGACTGAAACAGTAGAGGTGATTTTAAGTGCTTTTTTCATTTTTAGTGGCTGCATTCAAGGTTCTAACGCAACAAACGTTGCTTTTTTTTGTATGAGTCTAAGCTACAATTTTTAGTTCTTTTATCATAACTTCATTAGGGGTTTTAAATCCAATAATTTTACGAGGTCTATTGTTTAATTTTTCTTGAATTTCGATGAATGTATTTAAGTCAATTTTGTTAAAATCTGTTCCTTTTGGGAGGTACCTTCTGATGAGTCCGTTAGTGTTTTCATTGGTACCTCTTTCCCAAGAAGAATAGGGGTGTGCAAAGTAAATTTTCATACCTGTTTTCTTGGTAATTGTTTCGTGTCTTGCCATTTCAATTCCATTATCGTAGGTCATAGATTTTTTGAATATGGGATCTAGTTTGTTAAGTTCTTTAGAAAACATTTTAGCAATTTCCTTAGAGTTCCTGGCTTTTAGTTTGATAATTAATGTATATCTAGATTTGCGTTCTACGATAGTTCCAATAGCCGATTTTTGATCCTTCCCAATCATTAAATCTCCTTCCCAGTGTCCGATTTCATTTCTTAGGTTAATATGCTCGGGCCTTAGGTCTATACTGACTTGGTTTAATATTTTAGATCCTGTTCTGCGTCTTTTTTTAGAGGGTCTACGTCTTGTTTTTTTGCGTACGAGGAGTTTAATTAGTTTTTTATTTAAACTAGCTTGAGGCTTTGCATATATGTACCTATAAATTGATTCGTGAGAAATAGACATTATAGGATCATTTGGGAATTCTTCTTTTAGTCTTCCAGCAATTTGTTCAGGAGTCCATTGTGATAATAAGCCCCTATAGACATAAATTCGAAGTCTAGGGTACTTAGATATTTTATCAATATTTCTTTTGTTTAGGTAATCATCTTTGGCGCACCAATGAGCTAGTTCTGCTGAGTATTTATCTCTATCTGTTTGCACCCATTTATTAACTTCTCTTGTAACCGTAGATCGAGCTCTGTTAATGGTTATAGCGATGTATGATTTATTCTTTTTTTCAGTTAAAAGAGTCTCAATCTGTATTCTTTCTTTAAGGGTAAGTCTACCTGTTTTTTTTCGTACCATAATTACAAATCTATTAATTTAGATTTGTTGCGTTAAGTTCTTGAATACGGAGTGGTTTTTGGTTGTGTTTTATAACGGTTTTGTGTATGATTTCGTTGCGTGTTTTAGCAACTAAAATAGCAAATACAAACCGAATAGAAAATCCGTGAGGATTTTTGTGAGTAGGCAAGTACTAGCAATGAATTATACACGTTGTTGTATGTAGGCTTTTACCAATCTTTTTCAAATAGAATAATATTTTCATTTTTTATAACTCCCAAAATATAACCTTGTTTTGTGTAATAGATAGAATCTAATAAAACCCGTTGTGCATTATGATTTAAAAGAAAAAAGTTGTTCATCTTACTGAAAATCAGTAAATTGATTTAACTACAAATCATTACTAATGAACAACTTGAGTGCAAATTACGAAAGAATATTGGAAGTATTAAGAAAAATATCGAAAGAACAACTTTTAAGTTATCAAAGACGACAACCAAAGCTTAGTGATTTAGAACTTATCAGTTTGAGTCTTACTGCCGAATTTATGGGAATAGATAGTGAAAATGACCTTTTTAGAAAACTTCCAGATTCCCTATTATCAAAAATAGAGAGAAGTGTCTACAATAGAAGAAGACGAAAACTAGTTAATAAGCTCAACAGTATCAGGTTAAGCTTAGCTTCCCATTTTAATGAATTTGAAGATTATTTTGTAGTAGATAGTATGCCCTTAGAAGTTTGTAAATTATCACGCAGTTCTCGTTCAAAGATTTGTAAAGAAAACACTTATGCATTTCCAGATAAAGGTTATTGTACAGCTCAAAGTTCTAATTATTACGGTTATAAACTGCACGCTGTTTGTTCTGTAAATGGTGTCTTTCAAAGTATCGATTTGAGTCCAGCATCTGTACACGATATTAATTATCTTAAAGATATTAAGATGCAAATAAGCGATTGTACATTAATTGGTGATAAAGGCTATTTATCAACAGAAATACAGCTTAACTTGTTTGAAACCTGTAATATAACGCTAAATACACCTATGAGAAGCAATCAAAAAAATTACAAAGTACAGCCTTATGTATTTAGAAAAAAGAGGAAAAGGATAGAAACATTATTTTCACAACTTTGTGACCAATTTATGATAAGACGCAATTATGCTAAAACTTTTGAAGGTTTTAAAACAAGAATCGTAGCTAAGATAACTGCTTTAACAACTATTCAGTATATCAATAAGTTTATTTTTGGGAGAAACATTAATAATATTAAAATTAGCATTATTTAAAATGCACAACGGGTTAATAAAGTCGTTTTTTCAGATGCAAATTTAGAAGAGAATCCGAAACCATATTTCCCTCTAATTCTTCTATTCATTATTTTTTTTTGTTCTAAACTATTCAATAAATGCTCAAATTCAATTGTGTCACTAACTTTAATAATTCCAGTTTCCCATCCATCGTTTATTCCGCTTAAATAGTCTTTATCAATTATTTGACCTGATTTTGGGAATTCAGATTTAGTATAAGATTCAAACAGTTGTTCAAGTCTTTTGTCACTGGGTTCATTGATACTAAATATTGAATTCAGCCAAATCAGATAAATTAGACCTGCGACAATAGGAATCGAGATTATTATTGGAATAATTTTTCCAATATTTCTTTTTAAAATGTTCATTTCAGACGTAGCTTTCATAGCTTACATACAACTACAATATATCAACAATAAAAATAGGTTTAACTTGTTGTTTTGTAGGTGTTTATTGTTTTGGGATCCCAAAAAAACCTCCTAAACCAAATCACTTTTAATAATTTGTTTTAATTCATTCAAATCACTGTAAACCACGAATTCCCCATCTTTAAAACAGGAGATGTGTCCGGTTTCTTCACTAACAACAAGGGCTAGGGCATCGGTTTTTTCTGAAACACCAATACCAGCTCGGTGGCGTAAACCAAAACGTTTCGGGATGTTTTTTTCGTTGTTTACAGGAAGGATAACACGGGTGGCTTTTACCGTGTTGTGGTTTATGATTATCGCGCCATCGTGCAGCGGACTATTCTTAAAGAAAATACTTTCTATGATGGGTTGAGTGACTTTAATATTCATTTCATCGCCCGACTCCGATAAAAAATCTAGGTTGTTGTTACGTTCAAAAACAATTAATGCGCCGGTTTTAGATTGGGCCATTTTACTACATGCCGAAATGATGGCATCCACATCGGTTTCGTTGCTATTTTCTGTTTTAAGAAAATTGAGTTGCTTAAATAATTTACCACGGCGACCAAAATTGGTTGAGCCGACCATGAGTAGGAACTTCCTAATTTCAGGTTGAAAAACAACAATTAAAGCAATAATGCCCACCTTCATAAAACCTCCAAAAATACTTGAAAGGAGTTCCATGTTTAGGAAATCAGTTAATCGCCACGCCCCATAAATAATAATAATTCCAATGAAAATATTAATGGCTACGGTACCTTTTACTAAACGGTATAAGTAGTAAAGGAGCAAAGCCACAAGAATAACATCGATAATATCAACTACCGTAAAATTTAAAATGTCTTTAAAAATTTCCAATGATTGTTGGGGTTTTTGGTAAATGTAATGAAATATGATTAATTGTAAAGAAACTCTTTTTTTGAGAATTTTAGAGGCGTACTTTTTTTGTTTTGAAACAAGATTTTGTAATCAATATAGTCCTGAAAACTTAAACCTTCATGAAAACCTAAGGTTATGGTGCTGCCGGTCGTATAAAATTTATTCAAGTCGGAAAACAAGTTATCTGAATTAGAATTGATAGTTGAGACGTCTTTGCCTTTTTGATTAAGCGTAATGTTGTCGTTGTTACCAAATCGCACTATTATTTGATTTTTGGTAGCATTTGAAATGCTGTCTTCTAGGGTGTAAACGACTTCTGTAAAGTCGATAAATCCTAAGTTTTTTTTGCTTAAATCATGACAAGTATAATAGTTTCTGGCGCTTTCGTTTTTATGACTAGAATTGTTTTTTTTGTCCTGAAGGAATTTAATCTTCGGAATAACCTGTTTTAGGCTTAAGCGTTTGTCGACATTAATAAGCCAGTTGGTTGATACAATTAAGTTTTTTCTGTTTAGTTCTATACTATCCGTTTGGGTCTCATCGTAAAACAAATACCCAGCTGAGACATCGTTAATTTCAGAAATTTCAGAATGATTTATCTCGGGCAATTCAATTACTTTTTCATTTCCGCAGGAATATAAAAACAACAGGCTTAGCAAAAGAAAATTCAGTTTCATGTTTTATTTTGGATTTAGGGCATTAACCAACGTTATACATTCTACAGCTTCTTTAACATCGTGAACTCTTAAAATCGAAGCGCCTTTTTGTAAGGCTATCGTGTTTAATACCGAAGTGCCGTTTAGAGCCTTTTGGGCATCAGTTTGTAGTTTTTTGTAAATCATGGATTTTCTTGAGAGTCCGATAAGCATCGGTTTATCGGTCATTTTTAGAAGCTCCAGTTTGTTGAGAAGCTCATAATTTTGCTCTAAAGTTTTGGCAAACCCGAAGCCAGGATCTACAATCACATCAATAATCCCAAGTGCTTTTGCAGCGGCTAAGCGTTCTGAAAAATAGAATAAAACATCTTTTGTAATATCGTTGTAATCGGTTTGCTGTTGCATGGTCTTTGGTGTACCACGCATATGCATCATAATGTAGGGTACTTTTAATTTAGCAACAGTATCTAACATATTACTATCTAATTTTCCAGCTGAAATATCGTTAATCAAGGCAGCTCCAGCGTGAACACATTGCTTGGCAACCTCACTTCTAAAGGTGTCTATGGAAAGTAAAATATCAGGAAAATTTTTTACAAGCGATTTTACTATCGGTAGAATACGGTTTAATTCTTCAGTTTCGCTCACATCATCGGCGTTGGGGCGGGAGCTATATGCACCAACATCGATAAAAGTAGCATCTTCTTTCAGCATTTTATCTACGGCTAAAAGTACTTCTTTTTCATTTTTATGAGCACCACCATCATAAAATGAGTCTGGTGTTATATTCAATATTCCCATGACTTTTGGGGTAGATAAATCGATGAGTTGTCCTTTGCAATTTATAGTCATTGATGTGGTTTTGTGAGGTCTAGGAATATAAATCGAAGATTAAGCCTTAAACCTTTGAACATTCTAATAATTTATGCGAAATTTACGCAAAATTCAATTTATTTATGCAAGATACTTCAAAACAATACGACGCTGTCATAGATATCTGTAAAAGTTTATTCACAAAGAAAATGAGCGATTATGGCTGTGCTTGGAGAATCTTGAGACTACCATCATTAACCGATCAAATTTTTATTAAAGCCCAACGTATTCGTGGCTTACAAGAAAATGACGTTCAAAAAGTAAATGAGGGCCAAGAGAGTGAGTTTATAGGGATTATAAACTATAGTATTATGGCCTTAATCCAGATAGAAAAAGGTGTTGTAGAACAACCCGATTTGTCGCATGATGAAGCTATAGACCTATACACGAAAATGGCCGCTGCAACTAAAAAACTGATGGCGGACAAAAATCACGATTATGGCGAAGCTTGGCGTGATATGCGTGTGAGTAGCTTAACCGATTTAATATTGCAAAAGTTACTACGCGTTAAACAAATTGAAGATAATCAAGGAAAAACCATGGTAAGCGAAGGTATTGATGCGAATTATCAAGATATGATTAATTACGCCATTTTCGCTATGATTCACTTAAAGGCAGGAAAAAAATAGATGAGAGTATTAGTAGCGATTTCTAGAATTTTTGTTGGTGTTTTATTTATAATTTCTGGGTTTATTAAATTGAATGATCCCTTAGGGTTTTCATATAAATTACAGGAATATTTTAGTGCCGATGTTCTTAATATAGAGTTTTTAATACCATATGCCTTAGGAATTTCTATTCTTGTGGTGGTTTTTGAAGTCGTTTTAGGCGTATTTTTATTAATAGGATATATGCCCAAATTTACCGTCTGGAGTTTACTGTTAATGATTGTGTTTTTTACTTTTTTAACGTTTTATTCGGCTTATTTCGATAAAGTAAAAGATTGCGGATGCTTTGGTGATGCTCTTAAACTCACCCCATGGGAAAGCTTTACCAAAGATCTCGTCCTTCTTATATTCATATTAATTTTATTTGTGGGCGTAAAATACATTCACCCTGTTTTTGGAAAACTACAAACATCCATTTTTGCTTTATTGAGTTTTATTTTAAGTTTATGGTTTGGTTTTCATGTATTAGAACATTTACCGGCTATCGATTTTAGAGCTTATAAAATTGGAGCCAATATCTCAGAAGGCATGTCCATTCCAGACGACGCACCTAAACCAATACAAGAATACAGTTGGACCTTTAATATTAATGGAGAAGAAAAAGTAATAAAAACAAACGGCTCTTACCCTTCGGTAGATGGCGATTTTATTAGTGTTGAAACCAAAGTGATTCAAGAAGGGTACCAACCTCCCATTTACGATTTTTCTATAGAAAGTGCAGAAGAAGACCTCACCGCACAGTTTTTAAATGAAGAAAAACTCATTGTTGTGGTTTCGTATAGCTTGGAGAAAATTGAAAAAAATGGGGCATTGAAGTTAAAAAGTCTTCAAGATGAAGCTCGTAAAAAAGGCTATAAAATCATCGGACTAACAGCTTCAGGTGAAACCGCTAAACAGCGCATGAAACAAACTTATAATATCGATTTTGAGTTCTATTTATGTGATGAAAAAGCTTTAAAAACGGTGGTGCGATCTAATCCAGGAGTATTAGAACTCGACAAAGGTACTGTGATGCAAAAAGTACATTGGAATGACATCGAAGATTTAAAGCTTTAATTTTGAAGACGTGATTAAAAAAAAATAAACCCATAACTACTTGATAGGTTATTTATTAAATAAAATAGGATATGCTTTACTCACACTCTTTGGGGTGGTTACTGTGATATTCTTTTTATTTAATGTACTTCCTGGCGATCCTGCTCAAATGATGCTCGGGCAAAATGAAGACAGCGAGCAGCTCCAACTAATAAAGCAGAAATATGGCTTCGATAAATCGACCACCACACAATACTTATATTATTTAAACGATTTATCTCCCATTTCTATACATTCCAATGTCGAGAGCGATTATACCTACTTAAAGCCAGGAAAATATCATGAAAACCCTTTGTTTTCTATAGGAAACAAAACCGTTGTTTTAAAATTACCCTATTTGCGAGAGTCTTTCACCAAACAAGGAAAATTAGTGAGTCAGGTGCTTAGTGAAACCTTGCCTAACACCTTCGTTTTAGCTATAACGGCTATTGTTATTGCCATGCTTTTGGGGGTGTTTCTAGGTGTTATTTCTGCTTTAAACAAAGATATTTGGGTCGATAAGTTCATTCAAGTTATAAGTACTTTTGGAATGAGTGTCCCTTCTTTTTTTAGCGCCATTTTGTTTGCTTGGTTGTTCGGATTTGTATTACATGAGTATACCCATTTAGAAATGACGGGTAGTTTGTACGAGTTAGACGATTTTGGCGAAGGCATGCATATCAGATGGAAAAACTTAATTCTTCCAGCCATCGTTTTAGGGATAAGACCTTTAGCTGTGGTTATTCAGCTTATGCGAAATTCCTTATTGGAAGTTTTTAATCAGGATTATATCAGAACCGCAAGAGCTAAAGGCTTAAGCGAGTTTCAAATTATAAGAAAACATGCCATAAAGAACGCTTTAAATCCTGTGGTTACAGCCATTTCGGGCTGGTTTGCTTCTATGCTTGCAGGAGCGGTTTTTGTAGAATACATTTTTGGTTGGAACGGCTTAGGTAAAGAAATCGTGAATGCTCTTAATACCTTAGATTTACCCGTTATTATGGGGGCGGTACTTATTATTGCTTTACTTTTTATTATCATTAATATTTTTGTAGACCTTATTTATGTTTGGTTAGATCCTAAAGTAAAGCTAGAATAATTTTATAGATATAGATAATGTTAGGTTGAAGCCAAAAGCTAGACCTATTCAATTAACCATAAACACACTTTATAAATGAAAAAAATAGTAACCCTACTTGTTGTTTTAATAAGTATTACATCGTGTAATTCACAAACACCAACTAAATTTTCAGAAGACGCTTTAAATGATGTATTTCTAAGTTTGAATCGCGAGAAAACGGTTTTTAGAGATATATTAAGTGCTCATAAAGGCCAAGATATCGTTATAGACATTTGGGCGTCATGGTGCAGCGACTGTATAAAAGGCATGCCTAAGGTGAAAGCTTTACAGAAAAATCACCGCGATGTTGCGTATGTATTTTTATCTTTGGATAGAAAAATAGAGGCGTGGAAACATGGCATTAAAAAATATGAAGTCGAGGGCGAGCATTACTATCTCGAAAACGGCAAGAAAAGTCCGTTTGGAGATTTTGTAAATATCGATTGGATACCACGTTATATGGTGGTTGATGCCAATGGAAATATTAAATTATTCAAGGCAGTTGAAGCCGACGATAAAAGGATAGAACACATATTAAATAACTAAATAAAAACCTTGAAAAAACAAGGGACATACTACCATGAGAAAACAAATTGTAGCAGGAAACTGGAAAATGAACAACGATTTAGCGCAAACCGAAACGCTAATAGCCAGTTTAGCAAAGCAGGCAAAAACTACCGATGCCGAAGTTATGATTGCCCCATCAGCAACCAATTTATGGCATGCTTATAACAGTACTAAAGGTACAGGTATAGAAGTTGTAGCTCAAAACATGCATTTCGCTGAAAACGGTGCCTATACAGGTGAAGTTAGCGCAAGCATGTTAAAAAGTATCGGTATAAACACCGTAATATTAGGCCATAGTGAGCGTCGTGAGTACTTTAATGAAACCGATGAAACCTTAGCCAAAAAGGTAGATATGGCGCTTTCTAAAGGTATGCGTATCATTTTTTGTTTCGGTGAAGAGTTAGCCGATAGAAAAGCAGGAAAAGAAGAAACTGTGGTTGGCAGTCAAATTAAAAATGCTTTATTCCACCTTGCTGCAGCCGATTTTCAGGATATTATTTTAGCGTATGAGCCCGTTTGGGCCATAGGAACAGGAGAAACGGCTACCGCCGAGCAAGCACAAGACATGCATGCGTTTATAAGAAAAACATTAGCCGATAAATATGGAAATGATATTGCCGAAGAAGTTTCTATACTTTATGGCGGCAGTGTAAAACCAAACAATGCCGAAGAGATTTTTACTAAACCAGACGTTGATGGTGGTTTAATAGGAGGTGCTTCGCTTAATGCCGAAGATTTTTTCGCCATCGTTAATGCGTTTTAATACCTAACAACTCATTTCATTTTCGTTTATCCGGAAATGGATTTTAATATTTTGGGCGTTACCCCGATGAAAAATCGGGGTCGCGCTTTACGTTATATCTTTTTTTTTCTAAGGTCAAAAAAAGGATGCCACTTCAATCGCTAACGCAGTACCGCAAATATTTCGCTTTTCTGAACGTGTTTCAGAATCCCATCCTCTAAATAAAACGTCAATTCAAAGATATAACAACAAGTCTGTCAATAGCACTCATCAATAATATTCGGTAGTGTAGTTGGTTTTGGGCGTAGGCGAGAAGCATTTAAAATAAAAGTTCTCCTTGCTGCTTTTTCTTAAATTCAATTTTCAATCAGATTGTGCGATACTGAAACGAGTTCAGTATGACGATGGCGCTCTCAAATTAAACTTCCGTTAAGTTTAAGAACTCTTTATGAGAACAATTCGTATAATTTCGACCAATAGCGTCCAAAACGCTTAAAAAGAGAAAGGGATTTTGTATCTCAAAATATTATTTTTGAGTTGCACAACAAAAAATAACCTTTCTCCATGACAAATATAACATTGTTCTCTCAGATAATCTCCAAATTAGACCGTTCTAGTTTTTCTAAACTTGTAAAAGCCAAGGGAACAGATAAACATCAAAAAGGATTTAATAGTTGGACACATTTAGTCTCCATGTTGTTTTGTCAATTTGCAAAAAGTCAATCCGTCCGAGATATAAGTAATGGACTTCGCTCTGCCACAGGAAACCTTAATCATTTAGGCATACAGAAAGCACCTTCTAAATCAACGATAAGCTATCAAAACAAACATCGAGACTGGACGCTTTATCGAGATTACTACTATGTTCTTTTAAAAAGTTTTGGACAGCACCCTCACTTAAAACGTGTTAAATTCAAAATTAAATCCAAGATATTTCTATTAGATTCTACAACGATAAGTCTATGTTTAAGTCTCTTTGATTGGGCAAAATACAAAACCCACAAAGGAGCTGTAAAAATGCACACCTTGCTTGATTATGATGGTAATTTACCGCACTATGTAAATATTAGCGATGGTAAAACAGCAGATAATAAAGGAGCTTACGATATTCCTTTGATTAGCCGTTCGGTTATTGTCGCAGATCGATTTTATAATGATTTTTCGTTACTTAACGTTTGGGACAGCAACCAAGTGTTTTTTGTAATTAGGCACAAAGAAAACATCCAATTTAAGAGTATTAAAGAAAAAGAATTGCCAGAAAATAGACATCATCATGTTTTAAAAGATGAAATCATTGAGCTAACAGGGGCTAAATCAAAAACAAAATACCCAAAGAAGCTACGTAGAATAGCTGTATGGGACGATAAAAATAACCAGGAAATAGAACTTATTACCAACCAAATGTCTTGGACAGCAAACACAATTAGCCAACTCTACAAAGCTAGATGGGATATTGAGATATTCTTTAGAGACATCAAACAACAGCTACATATTAAATCGTTTATAGGAACTTCTGAAAATGCCGTAATGATACAAATATGGACGGCTCTTATTACTATACTCATCCTAAAAGCCTTAAAAGCAAATGCAAAATATAATTGGTACTTGTCCAATTTAGTAGCTTTTATAAGACTTAACCTTTTTGTCAAAGTGGATTTGCAAAAATGGATTGATAGCCCTTTTAACGAGCAGCCTCCCCCCAAACAAAATTATACACAAGGGGTTCTTTTTGAAAAAGATAAAAAACATGGCTAATTACCAGTAAAATCGTTGACTTTTGATTAGATCAAAAATGTTTAGGACAGGATTGAATTTCGACATTTACTTCTATCTTTGTAGTCCGAAAAAAATAACTATGTCGAATATCATTTATATCGGGTACGAATTTAAGGTAACCCCTTTACAGCCAGGTGTTGAGGTTTTAATTGCAGAATTGGGCTATGCTGGTTTTGAAAGTTTTGTAGAAACAGAACAAGGGGCTACAGCCTACATTCAAAAGGAAGAATGGCATGCCAATATTTTAGATGATATTCAGATTTTGCAATCCGATGAATTTGAAATTTCATACGAATTCAACGAAATAGAGCAAACCAATTGGAATGCCGAATGGGAAAAGAATTTTAATCCTATTGTTGTAGACGATGTTTGTGCGGTACGAGCGCCTTTTCATGAGAAATTCGATACCGAATACGATATTGTTATCGAACCTAAAATGAGTTTCGGAACAGGGCATCATGAAACAACTCACATGATGATTCAGCATATTTTAAAAAATGATTTTTCAGGTAAATCGGTTTTAGATATGGGCTGTGGGACAGGTGTTTTAGCGATTCTAGCCGAAATGAAAGGGGCTCAACCTATTGATGCTGTCGATTATGACAACTGGTGTTATTTGAATAGTTTGGAGAATGTGGAGCGTAATAATTGCCAACATATCACCGTTATTGAAGGAGATGCTTCCGTGCTTGAGGGAAAAAATTACGACGTTATTATTGCCAACATCAACCGAAATATCTTATTACAAGACATGAAAACCTATGTGTCTTGCCTAAATGAAAACGGCACCTTGTTTTTAAGCGGTTTCTATAATGATGACATTCCGGTTATTCAAGAAGCTTGTGAAGCCCTTCAGTTAAAATTTCAAGAGAAATTAGAGAGAAACAATTGGGTCGCTTTAAAATTTATAAATTAGTAATAAAAAAAAGATGAGTATTAAAGAAAAAACATCCGAAGAGGTATTGCTCGAGGAAGCGGTTTCAACTCAAAATGAAATAGTAGTGTATAATGATGATGTAAATACCTTCGATCACGTTATAGAAACGCTAATATACGCCTGCGATCATACGGCAGAACAAGCAGAACAATGCTCCTTAATAGTGCATTATAACGGGAAATGTACCGTAAAAACCGGTGATTACGACGATTTAAAACCGCGCTGCACCATGCTTTTAGAAGCTGGTTTAAGTGCTGAAATTGTGTAGTTTTCAGTAAACGGAATTAAAATTATTCAGAAGGAAACCTCTGAGAAATAGAATGAAATAAAAAAGCCAAGATTTGACAACGGTTAAATCTTGGCTTTTTTTATTTAAAGTGTCATGGTGTTGACATTATAAAGTTGACGGACAAACAAAATTGGTTGTTGGCAAATCAGCGTTTTTGATGGCTCCAAAACCACCAGCAACATCAATTAATTTGTTAAACCCTCTAGCTTTTAAAATGGATGCTGCAATTACCGAACGGTAACCACCTGCACAATGCACGTAGTATTCTTGGTTTTTGTCAATTGCCGACATATTATCATTAATATAATCTAAAGGAAAGTGTTTAATGTTATCACCTTCTAAGTGTTGCGATTTATATTCGCCATCTTTACGAACATCTAAAACCTGAATAGAGTCACTTTTAAATCGACTCGAAAATTCATCAACGTTTATTGACGTGATCGATTCAACATCTTTGCCTGCCTTTTTCCACGCTGCCATACCGCCTTTTAAATACCCTAAAGTATTGTCGTAGCCAACGCGCGATAATCGGGTTACGGTTTCTTCCTCTTTACCTTCGGGCGTAATTAATAAAATAGGTTGCTTTAAATCGGTAATTAAAGCGCCAACCCATGGTGCAAATCCGCCATGAATACCAATAAATATAGCATTGGGAATGTGTTCCTTAACAAAGTCTGTTTCATGTCTAACATCTAATACCAAAGCACCTTCTTCGTTAGCCAGATGCTCAAATGCTTCTGGTGTTAAAGGGGTATTGCCTTGTTTAAGAACCGTTTCAAAGGCATCATACCCCGATTTGTTCATCATGGCATTTTTTGCAAAATACTGTGGTGGCGGTGCAATACCGTCTAACACTTCTTTTACAAATTCAGCTTTAGTCATATCGGCTCTCAAGGCATAGTTTGTTTTCTTTTGCTCACCTAAAACACCAACAGTTTCTTTGCTTAGATTTTTTCCACATGCCGACCCAGCGCCATGAGCAGGGTAAACAATGGTATCGTCGGGTAAAGGCATGATTTTATTTCTTAAAGAATCAAAAAGCATTCCTGCCAAATCTTCTTTGGTTAAATCGGATTTAATAGCCAAGTCTGGTCGACCAACATCACCCAAAAATAAAGTGTCACCAGAAAAAATGGCGTGTTCTTTTCCGTTTTCATCAAATAATAAGAAGGTTGAAGACTCTAAGGTGTGGCCAGGGGTATGTAGTACTTTTATAGTAACGTTACCAAGTTTAAAAACTTCATTATCCTTTGCTGTATAGATGTCGTAATCGGTTTTAGCACCAGGCCCATAAACGATTGTTGCTCCTGTTTTTTTCGCTAAATCGATATGTCCAGAAACAAAATCGGCATGAAAATGCGTTTCAAAAATGTATTTTATCGTGGCATTTTCAGCTAAGGCTTTATCCACGTACTGTTGCGTTTCACGAAGAGGATCGATAATGGCGACTTCACCATTAGATTCGATATAATAAGCGCCTTGGGCTAAACAACCGGTGTATATTTGTTCAATTTTCATAGTATAATGTTTTTGCCTTACCTGTTGGTAAGATGTGTTTTAAAATTACTTTTTTAAAGTTACTAAACTTACAGCATGTGCTTTGTAACTTATATAACACTTAGTTCAAGGAGTTCGCGGTATATAATGTATGCCGCCATGATTAAAACAAAATAACCAAAGCTTTTTTTCAATTTTCCGCCACTAACATATTTTGAGAACATGCCACCTAATAATATGCCTAAAACCGAAATGGCTGTAAACGTTAATAGGAAATCCCAGGCGATGTCTAGGTTTTGTACGTCACCTAAAAACCCAATTAAGGAATTAATAGTAATGATAATTAATGAAGTTCCTACGGCCTTTTTCATAGGTATATTAGCCCAAAGAACTAAAGCAGGAACGTATAAAAAGCCTCCGCCAGCCCCTATTAAACCCGTTATCGTTCCGATGGTGATTCCTTGAATAAAAGTTTTGTAATAGGCTTGCTTTTTTTCCGAAGGTTTTAAATCTTTCTTCTTTTTTATCATGGAAATGGCAGCAAAAAGCATAATAAGGGCAAAAAACACCATAATGACGATGTCTTTAGTAAGCTCAAAGTTTCCAAAAGACATAATAACATCTGGAATTGCAGGAACTAAATATCTTCTTGATAAATACACGGCTAGGAAGGATGGAAAAGAAAAGGCTAATCCTATTTCAAAATCTACCAATCCTTTTTTGTATTTATCATAAGTACCTACCAATGAGGTGATACCTACCACAAAAAGTGAATATGCAGTTGCTAAAATGGGGTTGTATCCTAAAAGGTATACCAGTAAAGGCACGGTTAGTATAGAACCACCACCGCCAATTAGCCCTAAAACAACACCAACGATTAAAGCCCCTATATAACCAATTATTTGGATGCTGTCCATAATTAGTGTGGCAGTTTATTTTTTAGAATACCATATAAAAAAGTACCCGCTATGGCGGCAGCAATAACAATAAGCATGCTCCATACACCTGTACCTAAAAGAATATACATCGGGCCAGGGCATGCACCTACAAGCGCCCATCCGAGGCCGAAAATAATACCGCCAATAATATATCGTGTAAAGCCTTTATCTTTTTTAGGAACATATAAGTCTGCCCCTTGCATGGTTTTAATATGTCCTTTTTTAGAAATTTGAAGAAAAAGCACACCAGTAGCAATGGCTGTACCTATAATGCCATACATGTGAAACGATTGAAAACGGAACATTTCGTAAATGCGGAACCATGAAACAGCCTCCGATTTTACAAGCACAATGCCGAAAAAGATCCCAACAAATAAATATTTTATGAATTTCATGTAATTTGAATATTGTAAGAGTTATTAAAAAATAAGCGGTAAAATAAGGTTCGCCATAATAAGACCGCCAATAAAAAAGCCTATAACCGCAATAAGTGATGGCATTTGCAAACTGCTTAAGCCTGTAATGGCATGACCAGAAGTACAGCCACCAGCATAACGTGTACCGAAACCAACTAGAAGACCACCAACAACCAAAAGAATAAGAGTTTTAGCAGAAGCTAATGCCTCTAAGCTAAATATTTCATCAGGCACTAGGTTAGCCCCAGGGTTTTTAAATCCCATGTGTTGTAATTCGGTCATGGTGTTTGGGTTAAGAGCTGTTCCGCTATCGTTTGATAGGAAATGAACGGCAATAAATCCGCCAATTATAGCACCAAGAACAACTGTTAGATTCCAAAGTTGGTCTTTCCATTTGAATTTAAAAAAATCGGAAAACTTGCCAGCCCCACCAATGGCACATAAGGTGCGAAGGTTGGACGACATACCAAATGTTTTACCGAAGTAGAGTAGAAGGGCCATAACAATGGCGATAAGTGGGCCAGAAACATACCATGGCCAAGGGTTTAAAATAAAATCCATGCTTATAATTTTTTTACAAAAATATAATGAAGAAAGGGGGGGCTTTGTGATAAATGTTACCTAAGCAAGGATACGGGATGTGAAATGTTATAAAATTTCTATTTTGTTTCTACTCAGTACAATCTTTTTTTCGTTCTCTAATTGTTTTAAAAGCCTAGAAACCACTACGCGCGAAGTGTGTAAATCTTCTGCGATGTCTTGATGTTTAATAATAATGTTTTTAGATTCGTGGAGAACGGTTTTATTAACCAAATACTTGTATAAACGCTCGTCCATTTTCATAAAAGCTAGATTATCTATAGCTTCAAGCATTTCATCAAATCGATTTTGATAGCTTTCAAAAATAAAGTTGCGCCAACTTTCATTATTCTGAAACCACTTTTGCATATAAGACACCGGAATCATAATTAAGGTAGAATCACTTTCTGCAACAGCTCTAATCTTACTTTTTGCAGTGCCTATGCAGCAAGTTAACGACATGGTGCAGGTTTCTCCTGCTTCTAAAAAGTAGATGAGTAACTCGTTTCCATCCTGATCTTCTCTTAAAATTTTAATATTTCCACTTAATAAAAGGGGAATAAATTTTAAAGTTTGATTGATATCAATAATTATTTCATCTTTTTCAAAATTTTTTAGCACCCCTATTTTATTAATTTCATCAATAAGTGTTTGATCTAAATGATGTTTGTAGATATCGGTTAATAAATTAGTTTTCATAGGGTTAAGTTATGTGATTTAAATGATGCATTATTTAGTGTTTTAATTTAACAGGATAAAAACAATTAAGAAGCACCATATTTTATAGTGTTTCAAAAGTACGGAATTAGAAATTTATAAAAAATGTTTGCATATGTTTTAAATAAAAATGTATATTTGCACCCACAAAATAAGGCCGCGTGGCGCAACTGAATAGCGCACTTGATTACGGCTCAAGAGGTTCCAGGTTTGAATCCTGGCGCGGTCACTAATAGAAGTATTAGATAAGTATAAATCCTTGCAAATCATATGATTAGCAGGGATTTGTTGTTTTTGGGAATTCATATAATTTGAACTAATTTGAATTAAAATGTTCGCTATTCGGTTAGCTGTTTTTGGGTCAAGCACAAAAGTTGGGGAGTAAAAATAATTTTATCTTTGGAAAAAATTAAATTCCGTGGAAATTTCTAAAGATTTATTATCCTTATTACTACCTGATTTTCTGGTAGCTCATTTTAGTTTTAAAAGTAGTTCTTCAACAGAAGATAAACTTCGGTTGTATTTCGAAGAGAAGAACATTGTCCCAAATAGTTTTAAAACACGTAAAGTAGAATCTAAAGGTTTTCATAAAGAAATAATTATCGAGGATTTTCCACTTAGAGGGAAACTAGTTTATCTGCATTTAAAGCGCCGCAGATGGCGTGATGTAGACACAAAAGAAACCCTGCAAAGAGACTGGAATAATGTAGCAAAAGGCACTCGTATGACCACCGAGTTTGCCGCTTTTTTAAAAGAAATTAATCGATAATAACAATACTAGCACGCAAACTATAGCTAATTTGTATGGTTTAGATGGTAAAAAGCTACAGCGCCAATATCGAGATTATTTAAGTGAATTTAAAGATTGGGAATACCTTGAGCGATCCTCCAAATGGTTAGTCTACCCTCAAAATATTGGCAAACGATTATCTATAGATGAAATAGCACTTTCACAAGGAGAGTTATACACCGTAGTAACCAATAAAAAAGCCAAAGGTAGAGCAGGTTCTATTGTAGCTATTATTTCAGGAACTAAGGCCGAAGAGGTTATTAAATATCTTAAAAAGATACCTGAAGGCAAGCGGAGGTTGGTAGAAGAAATAACCTTAGATATGGCCGGTAGCATGAAACTAATTGCAAAGAAGAGCTTCCCAAGAGCCGTGCAAGTCATTGATCGCTTTCATGTACAACAACTAGCTTCTGATGCTGTACAAGACATTAGAGTAAAATACCGCTGGCAAGCTCTAGAACTAGAAAATGAGGCTATCAAGACAGCTAAAAATAATAACTACCAGTATCGAGCAGAAGTATTTAGTAACGGGGACACACGCAAACAACTACTAGCACGAAGTAGGTATCTTCTATTCAAAAGTCCTGACAAATGGACTAGTTCCCAAAAGGAAAGGGCAGGAATTTTATTCATGCAATACCCTATGATAAAGGAAGCTTATGACTTGTCAAACCAGCTAAGAGTAATTTATAATACTTGTACAGACAAAAATATAGCAATGACTAAATTGGCACTTTGGTACAATCAAATTGAAAATAGTGGCTTTAAAAGCTTTAGAGTTGTTATGAACACAATCTCCCTAAATTACAGGGGAATATTAAACTATTTTGACAACAGAAGTACCAATGCGGCCGCTGAATCTTTTAATGCAAAGATCAAAGCCTTTAGACAACAACTTAGAGGTGTGAGAAATAAGGAATTCTTCCTCTTTAGATTAGCACAAATTTATGCCTAGTCCCCAACTTTTAGGACTGATCCCTGTTTTTGGCTATCGGTTAGTGTTAATCTTTTAAGTAGGAATTGAACTATAATTGATTTGGCCTTCGTCTTACGGAATGTTTAACTATTAAAGATGACAATTATGAGTGCAAAATCCACGTTTTCAATTTTGTTTTGGATTTACAACAAAGATGAGGTAAATAATCAAGGGATTGTTTATGCCAGAATTACCGTAGACGGTAAACGTTCTAATATTAGCCTGAAACGAAAGGTTGATATTTTAAGATGGGATAAAAAATTACAAAGACTAAATGGAACTACAGAAGAGGTAAAATCTTTTAACCAGTTTTTGAGCAGTATTTATACCCAAATATTTCAAATTTATCAGGACTTAAGATTAAAAGGAGAATTAATTACTACAGAACTTATTAAAGCTCATTATTTAGGTGAAACTGATGAACAGAAAACACTTCGAGGTCTATTAAATTATCATAATGCCAAAATTGAGGTTACTCTGAGCAAGGGTACGATTAAAAATTTCCATGTAACGGAGAAATATATTGGATATTATTTAAGAGATATTCATAAGACTTCAGATGTCTATTTGAAACAGTTAAATTATAGGTTCCTTATGGAATTTGAACAATATTTACATAATTTCTGGCCTAAAGGACATCCTAAATCTATGTCTCATAACACCGTTATGAAACATATTCAAAGGTTTAGAAAGATTGCAACATTGGGATATCATATGGAATGGATGAGTAAGGATCCATTTATTAGGTGGAAACCCAAATGGGAGAGACGTGAACGAGAATTTTTGTCCCCAGATGAATTGGCTAGACTAGAAAGTAAGAAGCTTTATTTAGAACGTTTGGATAGAGTTCGTGACTTATTTGTCTTTAGTTGCTACACAATAATTAGTTATGTGGATGTTATGCAACTGAATTCAAAGAGTATTGGTAAGGGTGTAGATAATGAGGATTGGATACTAATTAAAAGACAGAAAACAGATATCCCTGTTAAAGTGCCGTTGTTAGATAAGGCTCTTGAGATTATTAAAAAGTACAGAGGACATCCAATAACACAGGTGTCTGGAACACTTCTCCCCGTCATCACAAATGAGAAGTTAAATTTGTATCTCAAGGAGGTCGCTGAGCTTTGTGAAATTGATAAAAATTTGACATTCCACATGGCAAGGCATACGTTTGCAACTACCGTGACTTTAAGTAATGGTGTTCCAATAGAGACTGTTTCGAAACTACTGGGGCATAACAAAATTTCAACAACACAGATTTATTCAAGAGTAGTGGAAACTAAAATTAGTCAAGATATGGTTGAATTGAAGAATGTTTTGAACATTAAGGCTAACCAAAAAGCTCATAAAAATAGTCGAGAATTCGGTATGCGAATAGTTTAATAAGATAAGAGAAATGCAATATTATTTCTGTTAGTCTTATAAGCAGACGTTCATAGTTTCGGACCCTGTCATCTCGACAAAATTGAAATATTGAAATCTAAATAAATGTTAAATAAATGATTTTCAGTGTTTAGGTGTTTTTTTGTTTTGTTTGAATTCGTTTGAAATCGATTATGAGGGTGTCCTATTTTAATAGAAAATATAAATATGATACCCGTTGTGCATTATGATTTAAAAGAAAAAAGTTGTTCATCTTACTGAAAATCAGTAAATTGATTTAATCACAAATCATTAATAATGAACAACTTGAGTGCAAATTACGAAAGAATATTGGAAGTATTAAGAAAAATATCGAAAGAACAACTTTTAAGTTATCAAAGACGACAACCAAAGCTTAGTGATTTAGAACTTATCAGCTTGAGTCTTACTGCCGAATTTATGGGAATAGATAGTGAAAATGACCTTTTTAGAAAACTTCCAGATTCCCTATTATCAAAAATAGAGAGAAGTGTCTACAATAGAAGAAGACGAAAACTAGTTAATAAGCTCAACAGTATCAGGTTAAGCTTAGCTTCCCATTTTAATGAATTTGAAGATTATTTTGTAGTAGATAGTATGCCTTTAGAAGTTTGTAAATTATCACGCAGTTCTCGTTCAAAGATTTGTAAAGAAAACACTTATGCATTTCCAGATAAAGGTTATTGTGCAGCTCAAAGTTCTAATTATTACGGTTATAAACTGCACGCTGTTTGTTCTGTAAATGGTGTCTTTCAAAGTATCGATTTGAGTCCAGCATCTGTACACGATATTAATTATCTTAAAGATATTAAGATGCAAATAAGCGATTGTACATTAATTGGTGATAAAGGCTATTTATCAACAGAAATACAGCTTAACTTGTTTGAAACCTGTAATATAACGCTAAATACACCTATGAGAAGCAATCAAAAAAATTACAAAGTACAGCCTTATGTATTTAGAAAAAAGAGGAAAAGGATAGAAACATTATTTTCACAACTTTGTGACCAATTTATGATAAGACGCAATTATGCTAAAACTTTTGAAGGTTTTAAAACAAGAATCGTAGCTAAGATAACTGCTTTAACAACTATTCAGTATATCAATAAGTTTATTTTTGGGAGAAACATTAATAATATTAAAATTAACATTATTTAAAATGCACAACGGGTAATATGATATATTTTCCTATTTCAATCCATTATAGGTTTTAAAAAAGAATACTTGGGGTTCTAAACGGATTATTACCAATAAGAAAATCTCCCCAACTCACATAAGGTTGTAAAAGAAATTTATTGTAACAAATTGAATTAGGATTGAATTATTTGAAATTTTCGTATAAAAATCCCGGTAAATATTAAGTGTTTTATATTTGGTCTCCAAAGTATGTTCCTCAGGAATATTTGAGAATAACTGCTCTTATTTGAACAATGATAGCTTTACTAGCCTTTATAATGTAAATTTGGGCAACAAGCTTTTTAGGATGCATTGATGAATTAATGTTTAAAAGAGATACTGTCTATAGGTCTTGTTAACTATGGTTTAATAGGTTCTAAAATGTTTGCTGTTCAACAATTTCATTATCTTTAAACAAGCAAACAATTCAGCATGTGTTTTCATACATCGACCATTACAAAAACAAAAAAGCTAGAACAGCATTTTAAAGTGACATTAAGTAGCGAAGACATTCGCACCATTTTCGATAAACCACAATATCACTTAAATGGATTTTCACATCCTAACATGCTCGTAATTCCGCAGCAAAAGAGTGAAGTTTTAGCGCCAGGAATTTGGGGCATTGTGCCAGATCATAAAACCCCCGAACACATTTTGTCCTACTACAAAGAAGCGGTGAAATATGGCGGCGGACTCAATGCGCGCTCTGAAAAGTTGTTTGATCATTTCATATACAAAAAAGCGATACACGAACAGCGGTGTATCATTCCTGTATCAGGTTTTTACGAACCTCACGAACATCAAAAAAAGAAATACCCGTTTTTTATTCAAAATAAAGAGCAGAAACCCTTGGCTCTAGCAGGTATTTATTCTGTAATAGGAAGTTATATTACGTTTTCTATTATTACTAAAAACGCTTCGCCATTTTTCGCTAAAGTACATAATGTTAAAAAACGACAGCCTTTAATTTTAGATGCAGAGCATGCAAAATCTTGGCTAGATCCAAATCTTACCACAACACAAATTACTGATATCACAAACTTCTTTTATCCAGAAAGTCATTTACAAACGCACACGGTTAGTAAAGATCTTTTTTCTCCAAAGACGGATAGTAACATAGCGCGTATTTTAGATCCCGTAGAATATGATGGTATTCCCATTGGTAGCCTTAATTTCATTTTTCTGAGTTTTTCGATGGTGTGATTTGTATTCATAATCTGTATAAAATTTAAGTGATTTTTTCGTGTTGTTTTTACTTATAATTGGATGCCCCACGGATGTTCGCATGCTTAGGGATATGAGTGCTTTGATCTGCCTCATCTTTCAGGAATAAAGAACTTTGATCTAGATTATCCTTCAGTATGTTGGTTATCCTGTTGTAGCTTACAGCATCAGCCTGTATGGCTCTTTTAAGAACATTGTCTAATCTTTGGGAGCCATAAGACTTATGGGGTTGTATAACGCCCATAGCTCTTTTGTAACCTGTTTCAGGATAATCCAAAGCAGCAATAATCTGTTCAACACATGCTGCAACATAACGACCATGGCAGCCGCCTTGTTCTTAAAGTATTGAAGACTCCACTGACTGTATTGTTAATGGGAGCTGCTAAGATGATCTTTGTTGGTTATGTATGCGCCTTTGGAACCGCTACGTTGGTGTATAGCTATGCGCTGTTGAGTGTAATATACTGGATGGGGCGGACACTACGGTAAAGACTGAAATGTGATGGGCGAAATTCTGTTATCTCGACATGACTTGTTCCTAGAGAAGAAAATTAAAACCCATGCAACTACTAATCTAAATGCTGCAGAACTGGAAGAGCTTTACGGCATTCGTGTTCGTAGCCGAATGCGGCAGCTTTTTAATTTGGTGGCTTTTAATAAGAAAACTATAGATAAAAGAAAATAATTATTTTGAATTTATTGTTGTCCGATAAAAAACAGAATTAGCTAAAAAAGCGTTGGTGTTGGCCTTTTTTATTGATCGCACTCTTTATTTTGAAAACAGAACCTCCTTATGGGTCAAAAAGGCTTAATTGCCCAATGTTTTTGGTTGTAATCTCTTCCCAATTAGCTTCTGGGTTTTTCAGGAATTTGAACAAATCGATATATGTCATCAAATGGTATCGTATGACGGACATCATATTGGAATAAGCCCAGTTTCTTTGGGCTTTTCTTTGGATCACAAGCATAATGAGCTGGATTATCAAACTGACCCAGATTTGTATTTCGATGGCATTTTGATTGTCTCCCAAAAAATACTTTAGCGGAAAGTTCTGTTTAAGCCGCTTGAACATCGTCTCAATCTGCCACCTATTTTTATAGATGTCGGCTATTTTGTCTGCATCAAGATCATAATTATTAGTGATGAACTCATAAACTTTTTGGTGCTTTTCGTGCCAAAAAGCGATTCTCCTCAGGGAAAAAGCATTGCCGTTTTTGTCCGTAAGCCCTATTTTTTCGTCCTTTAAGACAGCATCGTCCACTTTATTGGGGATATCAAACTCTTCAAGGCTTGTATAGCGAGCATTGTCCTTTTGCCGAGTCACAAAGTAAACATCTTCCAGTGTCCATTTTTGGTATTGCTCATAATCCACATACCCTTTGTCAAAAACCACATAAGAGCCCTTCTTGAGTTCCAGGTCTTTTAAAAAGGTGTGGTCGTGCGTGGCCGCGCTTGAAAACTTAATCAGACAAGGAACGTCTTCCATGGCGTTTATCATAGTATGCATCTTGATACCTCCTTTCTTTTTGCCGTTGAGCGGGTTCCTTCCTACACCTTTAAGAATGTCGCTAAATAGGGGGATGGTCGAGGAATCAACGATTTTAAGGTTCTTCACTGCAGGTTCTAAGGGTCTGCTGTCCGATAAAAAGCGATGGTAACGTTTGTAGAGTAAATGATAAATATCGGCAAATACTTCAGAGCTTCTTCTCCTGTTAGCATCTGACAAGGTACTGCGTTTTGGAAAGTCCGTGAGTCCTAGATGGTTGATCTTTCCCTCGCAGGCAAGCATAATACTGGAAACCTCACGAAGTGAGCTACAGCCACTGATCATGGTAAATACCATAGTGGCCAAATGCTCATAGGTGGTAAACTTTTTGGTATAGCGATCGCTGTTGTGCTTTTTGGCTGTCCGATGAACATCTTTGGGCAAAATGAAATTTAATACCTGTTTGATTATGGGGTGTCCGCTAAAGTTTTTACTTTTATTCATATCTTGGATGTGTGATAACTTCAAGATACAAAATAAGCGGGAAATCCTATCTTGGAAATCCCGCTTTTTAAATCTTTTATCGGACACTAATGTTTTGAATTATATTAAACTTTGAACAAAGAAAAGAGTATTGCGGCAATTGCACCCATTAGTTCAAAAAACAAAAATTGAAATAAAAAGATTGGATAAAAATGTAGGCTTCCCTAAAAAAGGGAAGCCTACACATGCGTATAAAAACAACCTTATTTACTAAGAATAAAAGAAATCATTTTAACAAAGAATTAATAAACAAGCATAACATTTACTTGTTATTTAAATTGTATTTTTAAAGGAAAAGCTACATTTTTGTACAACTTAATTTCAAGTTAATTCATAGATATTCAAAACACTTAACCGATATGTATAAAAAGTTAAACTACTTTTTATTTTTTATTTTAATAATCTTACAATTAAAACTATCAGCACAAGAAACTAAAGATATTAATGGATTAGTATTTTCTAAAGACTCTGTCTCCGTAGAGAATATTCATATTTTCAACTCTTCACTTAATAAAGGGACAATAACAAACAAGAAAGGGGAGTTTAGAATAATGACTCGAATTAATGACACTTTAGTAATATCCTCAATAGGTATTAAAAAAAAGCAAGTGGTTATTCTTGAATCTCATCACAATAAAAAAAATAAACTATCAATTGAAGTTCATATTCAAATTACCGACCTTGATGAAATAATTTTGAGTTCACACGGATTATCAGGCAATCTTAATCAAGATATTGAAAATTTAAAAAAACCATTAAGTATATCTCCAAGTGATGTTGGACTTCCTTACCAAAATTTTGAGAGACTTACCTACAACGAACGGCAACTTCAATTAGCGAGAGGCTTTGGATTAGTTTCATTAATGAATACAATTTCTGGACGCACAAAGATGCTTAAAAGCCATGTGGATTTAGATAACAGGATAAAGTCTGTTAACACAGCTAGAAAGATGTTTAATGATGATTTTATAATAAGCCTTGGAATCCCTACTGATAAAGTAAACGAATTTTGGTATTACTGCGAATCCGATTCAAATATCGAACAAATAATCAATGAAGATAACTTTGAAAATATATTGATTTTCTTATCCAAAAAAGTTAAATCATTTTTAGGGTAAATTATTTCTTTTTTTTCAACAGCTTAAGAGAATGCCCAAATAAAAACAGCATTTTACAAATTATTTAGAAACTTTCTATTGATAACTCTAAATTTACTGTCGCTCCTGCAAGGTGACCATTAACAACAGCATTAGAAATTGAACGCCTATCAGAACTGTTATCACCGCAGGCATATACACCATTAACTGTTGTTCTATTGTAACTATCCACCTTAATAAGACCATCATCTGTAAACTGACAACCTAATTTTGATGGGAGCTCACTTTTTTGATTTAATTCAGGAAACGCATATAAAACTTCAAAATCACTACTTATATTGTTATCAAATACAACGTTCTTTATAACCCCTTCAACATGTTGAATTTCTTTTATTTTAGATTCAATGATTTGAATTTTACGTGAATTAAGTTTTTCGAGTTGCATTGGAGAAAAACTGCTTTCTCCATTTGTTAGAATAGAGATTTTATCTGTGAGGTTTAAGACAATTGAAATGAACATGAAAGCTGAATCTCCATTTGCTAAAATTGCCGTCTTTTTATTTTTGAATTCATATCCATGGCAGCCACTACAGTGAATAATAGACACTCCCCAACATTCGGAAAAACCTTTAATCTTAGGATATATATATTTAATTCCAGTGGCAAAGATTATTTTTTTAGAATTAAATTTATGCCCAGAGAAAGTATTAATAAAACAAAGATCATTACTTTTTTGGACCGATATAGCTATATCGGAAATAAATTTAAGTGTATCGTATTTTAAAATTTGATCTTTTGCTTGTTTTAATATTGATTCTGGTTTTATTCCATCTTGAGTTATAAAATTATAAGAAAACTTACTCCTTTTGTTTGCAGAAGGTGAGTTACCTTCAATAATTAAAACTTTTCTCAAAGAGCGTCCGAGAGACAATGCGGCTGATAAGCCTGCATAACCTCCACCTATTATTATTACTTCAAAATTATTATTTGTCATTGGTACTATTAAATGCTTAATATTTATTAGAAACTCATATATATTCTAAATTTATATTTCTTTTTGGTAATTGAGCTTGCCAGAGATCATAATAATAGTTTTTATTATCATATAGGGTTTCGTGTGCTCCTTCCTCAAGTATTTTCCCATTCTTCAGCACAACTATTTTATCTGAATTAATTACTGTACTTAATCTATGCGCAATAATCAAAATAGTTTTGTTTTCCTGTCTTAAAATAGCTACTGCATTTTGAATAAAACTTTCTGATTTACTATCCAACGACGATGTTGCTTCATCTAAAATTAATATTTCGGGTTTTTTATATAATGCTCTTGCTATTGCAATCCGTTGTTTCTGTCCTCCTGATAAAACAGATCCATTTTGACCAACATGAGTATTAAAACCATTCGGTAATTCTTCAATAAAATTAATTATTCCAAGTCTTGTACAAATCTCAAGAATTAAATCCATCTTCGGGGAATAATCTCCTAGGGCAATATTTTCAATAATACTTCCTGAAAACAAATCAATTTTCTGAGGCACTATTCCAACGATATTTCTTAGACTTGAGTTTTCTATATAGTTTAAATCAAGCTTCCCAATGTAAATATTTCCATCTTGTATCGTATAAATTTTTTGAATTAAATTTATTAATGTAGACTTACCTGAACCACTTTCTCCAACTATGGAGGTTACCTTACCTTTGGGAATGTTTAAATTAAACTGATCTAAAACTTGAATGCTATGATTGTATGTGAAACTCACATTTTTAAAGATTATATCTCCTAATTTATCTTTTTCAATTTCTACTTTGTTTTCAAATTTCTCCCTTTCTAAATCTATTATTTCAAATAGCCTATCAGCTGCTATTAGAGCATTTTGAATTTCTTTATTAGATTGAAGCAACTTTGATACTGGTGCTGTAAAATATCCAATAATAGCAAAAAAGGATAATAATTCTCCTATTGTGATTTCTTTACCAATAACATAATAAGAGCCTTTCCAAAGTAAAACAATTGTGAAAATTTGAGTTAAAAACATTCCACTTGTTATTGAAAAAATTGAGTTTAAAGACGATTTATAACCAGTCTTTAATAGTTGCACAAATCGTATTTCAGTTTTGGCGTTGGCGTGGGTTTCCATACCAAATTGTTTGATTGTTTCAATGGAATTAAGCGATTCGACTAATTGACTCTCTAAATCCGCATTTTGTTCCATTACTGTTCTTTCGGTTCTTCTATTCAACCTATTTAACACCAGATAAACAAAAAAATACAAGGGAATACATAAAGACATAATGATTGCTAATTTCCAATAGAAGAAGAACATTAAACCAAAAGAAAAGAATATGGTTAGCACATCAACCATTAAATTTAATGAAATGTCATTTATAAAAGTTCGAATTTTTACCGCATCATTAATGCGAGATATTATTTCTCCAACTCGCATTGTATTGAAAAACTGCTGCGGTAATTTTAGGAGATGCTTGTAATAACCAAGTATTAGTTGAAGATCTATTTGTTGCCCAGACTTAATTAAAAATTTGTCTTTATATACCCCAATTAATACTTGCACAAGCAATAATAAAACCATGACGGTTCCAAGTAAATTTAACAATCTGTAATTTTCGTTTATTAAAACAAAATCAGTTAGTTTTTGTATAAACAAAGAGGTAGAAAACCCCAGTAAGGTATAAACAATAGCCCCCACGAATGCTTGAATAAGGACAAGCTTGTGAGGTTTTAACAATAGCCAAAAGCGCTTGTAAGTAGATATTCTTTCATCTTTTTTTGAAAATGTATTGCTAGGTAGCATTAATACTATTACACCTGTCCATTCTTTTATAAATTCAGATAAAATCTTTTTATGAATCTTTCCATCGGCTGGATCCATTACAGTGACAAATGAATTGGTTACTTTTAAAACCACAACGTAGTGATTAAGAGAACCATTAACTACCACATGAGCTATTGCAGGTAACGGTAACTTTGACAAGTCGAGTTTATCCAAAATTTTGTGTTTTTGAAAAATAATTTCAAAATTCATAGGTTAAAATAATATAGATTATAACCTGTTTGGAAAACAAATATACAATTGATTGTAAATTTGGCCCCATTTAAATCGTGTTTTCTTCCATTTTTTGCTGATGCTTTGAGCTGCTAAATATATGGATTTCAGTGCTGCATCATCATGAGGAAAGACTTTTTTGTTGCGTGTATATTTTCTTAAACTGGCATTAAAACTCTCAATGATATTGGTAGTATATATAAGTTTTCTAATCTCTTTTGGGTAGTTTAAAAACGAGGTCAAATTATCCCAATTGTTTTCCCAAGACTGTACGGCAGAGAGGTATTTATCTTCCCAATTTTGTTTAAAGACTTCGAAAGCCTCTAAAGCGAATTTCTCATTATCGGCTTGATAAATAGCTTTAATATCGACCATTATTGATTTGCGGTCCTTATAGCTCACATATTTTAAAGAGTTTCTAATTTGATGTACGATACATATTTGACGTATACTACCTGGAAAAATAGCTTCTACAGCTTTATCTAATCCAGAGAGGTTATCCGAACACAGAAAAAAGATATCTTTTACGCCTCTAGAGCGCAGATCGTCTAAAATGGACATCCAAGCAGCTGCCTTTTCTGTCTCCACAATACTCATGCTCAAAATATCTTGTTGCCCTTCGGTATTCACCCCTAAAACTATCATACAGGCTTTAGATATTACCTTGCCTTCTTGACGTATTTTATAATGAATAGCATCTATCCAGACAATGGGATATACGTCTTCTAAAGGTCTATTCTGCCATTGTTTGATGTCTTCCAATAATTGATTGGTGATAATGGATACCTGTGATGTGGAATACTGCACTCCATAGGTACTTTCAATAAAATCAATAATATCGCTATTGCTCATACCTTTGGCGTAAAGCAGTTGAATACAATCTTCTAATTCTTGACTAATCGATTGATGTTTGGGGACAATAACAGGCTCAAAGCTCGCTTGACGATCTCTGGGGATTTTGATGCGTTGTTCGCCGTTATGAGTCTTGATAGTTTTCTCTGAGAAACCATTGCGCTGGTTGTTCTCAATTACAGAACCTCCTTTTTGAAACCCTAAGTGGGCAGTCATTTCTGCTTTTAAAAGTGATTCAATACCACGTTTAAGCAACTGTTCCTTGACCTGGTCAAAGTCCTCCTTGTTGCTGATTTTGCCGATCAAGGCGTCTAATTGTTTTTCTAAGTCTGAGTTCATAAAATAAAAATTTAAAAGTAAATTTTTTGCCTATGAATTTCAAAATCATTTTTAAACTAACTAACAGCAAAAACACAAAATAGTTTACAGTCCCGACAAGTCCTCCCTGTCAGCTCTTACTCCTTTAGCATCAAAACCAATTTTTTGTGCAGCATTAATTATGCCTAAAACAGACGTGCCTTTTTTATTTGTTCCAGCCAACTGCCTGATTCTTGCTAAGGGCAAAAATAATTTATAGTGATTAGCAATTGAAATAATACATGCAGCTCCACAATCTGAAATATCATGTTGTTTAACTTTAATATTTTTCATACGATGCTAAGGACTTACAGTAGAGATTTTACTTACCATAATTATTCTATCATTTGTTCAGATACGAATGATTCGACAGATTTTGGTAAAGAAGGGACTGAATTTTTATATTGATTCCAAAAGGTTTCATTGTAATTACTAGTATCTAGAAACTGATAAAAATTAGATTTACCTTTCTTGTCATTTGTGAATTCTTTGCTTAAAAAATAAATTTCATTTATTACTCTAATATTAGTATAATCTTTAGCTTTTTTTTGTTTTATACGGTATTCTCTAATTTCCTTAAAGTTTTTTATATCTCCAAAGTTAACTTTTTTTAATTCTACTGGTTTATATTCAGAAATTATCGATAAATTTTCTAGAACAGATTCAGTACCAAGAAAACGCATTACTTTGGGATTTGAACTATTGTATAGTTGTAATTCTATACCTTTTTTGTTTAACTGATCATTAACTCTTCCAACAGCAACTTCATCTAAGTAAATCTGGGTAGAATCCTCTAAGGCCTTAAAGGTATATGTTTTTTTTAAGAGATCTTCATTATAAAACTCTCTAAAATCAGGAACTCCTGCTATTATAAAATCACTTTGAATAATCCCTTTTTCATCAATCTGCTTAATTTTTTTGTTTTGCAATGATCTATTGGAGATTATATCAATTTTAATTTTAAAATTTTTCGTGTCGACATAAGTACAGACGATTCCATCCATATAATAATGGACTCTTTCATCGTTAAATTGAATACTTCTAAAGTAACTTTTTAGCTTAACAAATCTCTTCTTTTCTGCTTTTATTAAAACTTCTTCTAATCTATTTTCGAAATTAACTGGACTTAATTCGATAGTATGCCCATCAAGAAAAAGATTTTCTTTGCGTATTATTTTCGACTTATAATCACTATGATAAATTTCTAAAGAGTCACTTTTACTTTGCTCTAGAAAGTTGATTTGCTTTTTAGATAATTTCCCTTTTGAATTAGTTACGGCTATTAGATTACCACTTTCTGAATATATTTCTATAAAATATATTGGTTTTAAATTTTCAGAATTGACTATGCTTACTTGAGAAAAGCTTAAAAAACTAGTGAGTAAAAAAAAATATTTAAGGATATTCATATATTAAGAAAATAAGACCTCTTAATCTAAGAGGTCTTAAGGTTTATTTTAACAAAAGAAACATATTTTACCGTTACCTTTTATTCCGTCAAGAAACCCTGTCCATCTAAAAATAGCTCCTCCTTGAATTTCCTTTGCTTCTTTAGTAGTTAATTCTTTGATTTTTAATTCTTTCGTGTCTAATTCTTGTAAAGTTGTCATAATTAAATTTTTAAATTAATATAATTTTTGCCTAAAGAGATAAATGATTACGTCTAATCTTAAATAAATCACGTCTGATTTTTAAAATCACTCAGGCCTTTCAAAAGTATGTTTTCAAGATTTAATTTGAAAGTTTTTTAACACTCAAAAAACAGTATAAACCTACAGAAACTGTAAGTTGTTGATTACCAAAACAATCAAACTATTTACTTTGAAAAAAGTAAAAAACTACATTTTGAGTTTTCTGATTAATTTTTATTTTGCCCAAAAGTATAGCTTAATTAATTCATTAAACTATTGGTTTTGTAATATAAATAGTTTTGTTTTGAACTAAATATGAGGAGTTTTCATAGTAAATATAAAATAAAAGTTATAATGTAAGTGATTACAAGGCTAACAATAATATTTTAATATTAATGAATCAAATTTATCCAAAAGAATTTACAGACAATCTTTCGGAAGTGCATAGCTATACCATAGCCGCAAAAAGTAAAATTATCTATAGTATAATTTTATTGTCAGTTATAATTATGCTCCTAGCTCTACCTTTTATAAAAGTAGATATACATACCTCTGCCAGAGGTATAATTAGACCAGTTCAAGACAGGGTTTCAATAAATATAATGAATTCTGGTAAAGTCATTTATTCATCCATAGAATTCAATAAAAATATTAAAAAGGGAGATACCCTTTTACAACTTGACATGTCAGAAGTGAACATAAAAAGCAATTTATTGAATCGTAAGATTAATGAATTACAATTACTATTGGATGACTTGAACTACATTATTAACTCAAAATATGCCAAAGCATTTAAAATAAAAACATTGAAACTAAAAAAAGAGTTTATTGTTTTTGAGCAAAAGAAAGCTGAAATTTTAGTGAGGAAGAAAAAAGCAAAGCGAGATTTAGATAGAAATAAGTTACTTTATAAAAAACAAGTTATTGCAAAGGTTGAATTTGAAAATACAGAGTTTGAATATAATGCCTTAGAAATAGAGCTTGAACGATTTAAAAAGCAAGAAGTAAATAAATGGCAGTCTTCTTTAGTAGAATATGAGAATGAATTATATGAAGTCAAAAATCAGAAAGAACAATTGGAAAATGACAAATCCTATTATTGTATTATGGCTCCTATTTCTGGTGTTTTATTAAATGTAAAACCTTTAAGCAAGGGGAGTCTAATAAATTCAGGCGATTTATTAGCCGTAATTTCTCCTAATACGCCATTTATAGCAGAATGCTATATTCAACCGAAAGACATAGGAATGATAAAAGAAAATAGCTCTGTAAATTTTCAATTAGATGCTTACAATTATAATCAATGGGGAACTGCAACCGGAAAAGTTATTGAAATTGCTAAAGACATAGAATCTATTAATAATGAGAAGTATATTTTTAAAGTCTTATGTAGTTTGAATGAAAAAGATTTAAAACTAAAAAATGGTTTTAAGGGAAACTTAAAAAGAGGCATGACTTTGAACGCTCAATTCTTTTTATCTAGACGAACATTATTTGAATTGTTATACGATCGGGTAGACGATTGGATAAACCCTAGTCAAATATAAAAGACAATCATTGGCAGTATCTCATAAAGTGTGTAAACAAAAAATATCGAGGGTTGCAACCCTCGATATTTTTTGTTTAATTTTAAAATTTACACACTTATGAAGAAAGAAGATTTTCTAAACGACGATTTTTTAAAACAGTTCAAAACAGGAGACGAACTAACCTCTTTTCTAAAATCCATCCAAAAGCGAGGTATTGAAAAGATGCTAGAAGGAGAACTTGACGCTCATTTAGACTATGAGAAACATCAGCAATCCAATAATAGCAATACCCGTAACGGCTATGGATCTAAAAGGATAAAAACAGCTTTAGGAGAGACTAATATTAAAGTTCCCAGAGACCGAGAAGCTTCTTTTACCCCTATGCTGGTTCCTAAACGCACAAACATGGTTGACGGCATAGAAAACGTCATTATCAGCCTTTATGCCAAGGGTATGAGTAATTCTGATATTGAAGAGCAAATCCGAGAAGTTTACGATTTTGATGTATCTACATCTACCATATCACGTATCACAGATAAAGTTACCAATGATATTATTGCTTGGCAAAACAGACCCCTGGAGCCCGTATATTTAATTACTTGGATGGATGGTATTGTATTTAAGGTTCGGGAGAACTCTAAAGTCATTAACAAAACCATGTACATCGCCGTAGGACTCCGTAGAGATGGTAAAAAGGAAGTCTTAGGACTTTGGCTGGGTAAGAATGAATCGGCAGCCTTTTGGATGAGTGTACTAACCGATATGAAAGCCAGAGGCGTTCAGGATTTGCTTATCACGGCCACAGATAATCTTAACGGTTTCACCGACACCATTAAAAATGTTTTTCCTGAATCTAAAACCCAAATTTGCGTGGTACATCAGATTCGTAACGCTTGTCGCTATGTTGTTTGGAAAGACAAGAAGGAATTTACAAAAGACATGAAAAATATCTATGATGCACCCACCAAAAACGCAGCAAAAGCTGCTTTAGAGGACTTTGCTCAGAAATGGGAACACAAGTACTCTTATGCTATTAAAAGCTGGAGAGACAACTGGGATGAGCTTACTGCTTTTTATGAATTTCCTGTTGAAATTAGAAAAATCATTTACACTACCAACCTTATTGAAAACCTTAATGGAAAAATCAGAAAGTACACTAAAAACAAGCTCTCATTCCCAACAGATGAGGCTGTTATGAAGTCCACTTTTTTAGCCCTTAGAGAGGCTACCAAAAAATGGTCGATGCCTATTAGGAACTGGGGCATTATTTTAAACCAGTTTTTAACTATATTTGAAAAAAGGGTTCAACTTTAAAAAAGCTAAACCCTCGATTTATAACTTACACACTTTACGGGATAGTGTCCAATCATTGAAGAGATATAATGTTTTATTGCACTACACCATTTAATTTTTTTCATTTATCTCGTCGTCAAATTCCAGTTTCAATTTATCGAGTAAGATTTTAAGTAATTTAGAGGAATCTTCTATGTTTTTTAAAAAAGCTTCATTTTTAACACGATTTCCCATGCTAATATGAATCATGTTCCTTCCATCAGAATGACTTAATTTTGTGCGTAAATCATTTTCATTCTTAGGGAATTTGTGTGTGAAATGGTTTCTGTATTCTCTAGTGGTTTCTATGCTTGAATTAAATTCAATTAGGAGACCTTTTATGTCATCATTTTGTATTTTATTAAATAACTTTTTTTTAAAACATACTTGATGATCTTCATATTTTAAATCATAAAAGCAATTTAAAATTTGTGCTAAAACTTCAAGACAAGAAAAGTAAAAATAGTAATAGATTTCAACAAAATATTGAAATTGGATCCCGTCTACTAATTCTCTTTCGTTACTTTCTATAATATTATCCTGAATTCCTCTTTCAAAATGTACTCTTAAAAATAATTCGGTTTCATGTAATTTAAATAGTTTGTTAGTTAAAACGCGATTCCAATTATAAAGATTGTCTCTTCGATGTACTTCATTGGTTTCTAGGTCACCGTTTAAAACACTTGTGACACCATTAATTCTTTTAAACCGAAAACTGTCATAGTTCGGTATGTATTTTGTCTGGATTTTGCCTTCTTCTAAGCTTGGATATTTGTAAAATTTACTTTTAATTGTTTTAGAACTCATTTTTAAGATTTATCCTGCAAGTTTAACATGGTTACGCACTCCAGTCACTAAATTGACCTTCTGCTTGTTGCATAATTTCCTGAAGGATTTCATTTAGTTTAGTAATAGACACCTTGCCACGAAGTTCTTTTTTTACGGCCAACCGTATTGCGGCTTTTGCATTTTCTTTTTTTGTCCAGTCTAATTGTAAATTAGCTTTTACAGCTTTTACTACGGCATGGACGATATCTTGAATGGGACCTTCCTCTTTAATAATTTCCTTTTTAGCAGCAAGAATATCATAAAAGGCTAATTCTTCTTCGCTTAATCCTAACTCGTCTGTACGTTTAGCTTCATCCTGCAAAGATTTAGCACGGTCTATAAGCTCTACAATTGTTGCGTAGCTATCAAGTGCATTATTATGATATTTATCTATAACCTTTTCTAGCTCTTCTTTTAGAGAAGTGTACTTTTTTATGTTTTTGTGAAGGCGAAGTTTAATTTCGTCTTTTAAAATATTCTTTATCAACTCAATCTTCAAGGCATTGCCATCCTTTTGTTTTTTTGCACCCAGTAAAAACGTTTCATCCAGAATGGAAATATCTGGTTTTTCAATACCCGACATAGCAAATACATCTACGATGTCTTCGGAGTCTATACTTTGACTAATGAGTTCTTTAACTTTTTCCTTTTGTTCGCTTCTAGTTGATTTTACAGACTTGGCATTTCGAATAGCCTTAGATACATGCTGTATAAAAAGCACATCGACTATTGCCTCTTGAATGGCTGGCTGACTTTTAACGATAGACAATAAGCCAGAAAGCTTTTTTTCTCCAAGCATAAAGTCGTTAGCTTCTTCATCGTATTTTATGATGTGGTTTACTGCTCGTTTTACTAGCAGAACTTTATCAGCATCTCTGAGTCTTTTCCATTCGTAGTATTCAATATTCTCAGGGATAAAGCTTTTACAGATTTCTATCTGATTAAAGAACAGTTCCAAAGCCTGCTCCATGTCCAGAGTAGGTTTGCCTTTTCCACCACCTTTCGTGTATTTATCTGTAGCAGATTTTAAATTATCACCAATACCAATATAATCAACAATAACACCGTTTCTTTTGTCTTTAAATACTCTGTTGGTTCGGGTAATGGCCTGCATTAAATTGTGGCCTTTCATTATTTTGTCCACATACATGGTATGTACACAGGGCGCGTCAAAACCAGTTAACTACATATCGCGAACAATAACAATTTTTAAAGGGTCGTTGTTTTTTCTAAAACGCTTTTTTAGCGCTTCTGTAGCATCTTTAGTTCTTATATGTTCATTCCACTCAACAGGGTCTTTAGAAATATTACCCGTCATTACCACAGCAATTTCAGGGCAGCTATCAAGTGATGTTAATGCATTATGCATTTTTACACAGTTTCTGCGACTCATACATACAATCATCGCTTTTCCATCCAGAGTAGAAATTCTATTGGTAAAATGATTCAGGATGTCATTAGCAATTTTAGTTACCCGATCTTCACTTCCCGCAGCATCTTCAACAGCAGCCCATTTTAAATTGCTGTTATCTTCAATGTCCTGAGTGATTTCGTCTACCTCATTATCAATGCTTTCATTCCAGAGATGTAATTTGGCTAATCGTGGTTCGTAGAAAATATTTACTGTGGCATTATCGTCTACTGCCTGTTTAATATCGTAAGTATGTATCACCTCCCCAAAAACTTCTTCGGTATCTGCATCTTTACTGTCAACAGGTGTTCCTGTGAATCCAATAAACGAAGCCTTAGGTAAGGCTTTACGAAGGTTAGATGCAAAGCCATCCAGAAGCCCATATTGTGTGCGATGCGCTTCATCGGCCATGACAATAATGTTTTCTCGTTCGGATAATACAGGGTGTTCCAGTTCACCTAAAACCTCATCGGAACCTGATTTCAAGCGAAACTTTTCTATGGTTGTAAAAATGACACCTCCTGCGCCTGCACTTAAAAGCTTTCGTAAATCTTCAGTCGAATCGGCATGTTGTACATCTCCAACCAAATCTTTTGCCAGTACAAAGTTTTCATATAACTGCATGTCCAGATCACTACGGTCTACCTGAACAACAATAGTTGGGTTTTTCAATTCTGGGAGACTTCTTAAAATCCCCGTATATATGGCCATGGAAATGCTTTTACCTGAACCCTGGGTATGCCAGATTACTCCAATACGTCCGTCACCAAAAGGACGAACCGATTTTTTAGCTGCTTCTACGGCAAAATTAACGCCGAAAAACTGATGATACTTGGCACCCTTTTTAATTAGAGAACCGTTATGGTCTTCGTGAAATATGAAGTTCTTGATATAGTTAAGTAAGCGCTCTTTAGGAAATAAACCAAAGAGCAAGGTGTGCATCTGGAAATCATCTTCCGTTACCGTGTCTTTACCGTTAATGCTTTTCCAAGGCGCAAACCATTCCATGTCTGAAGAAAACATGCCATGCTGCGCTTCGTTACCGTCGCTGATAATGGTTAAGGCATTGTATTCAAACAATACAGGAATATCCTTTTTGTAATGCTGTATCTGATTGTGAGCTTCTTTTATGTTGGTGTTTTCGTCGTACCAGTTCTTCAGTTCGAATACGATTAATGGCAGACCATTAATGTAAATGATGATATCTGGCCGACGCTTATTTTTACCTGTTATACTAAACTGATTAACTACCAGAAAGGAATTGTTGTCTTTGCCTGACACTGTAAAATCAATAGGATAGATGTGCACCGCTTTCTCGTTACCCTGAGCATCTTCGTAATTAAAATCGATGCCCTTGGTACATTTTAAATGAAAGTTCCGGTTGCGGTGTTCCAAATCGGCACCCACATTATTTGTGAATTCGGCAACAGCCAATAGCTGAACCTCATTCGGAAGCTGCGGGTATTGTTTTTTTATAAAAGCCAATAACTGATCTTTTAATACGACTTCCTTATTATTCTGGGGCAGCTCGGTTCCCAGGGTATAATTGTATTTGAGATCTTTTAACCAGTCTATGGTGGCGTTTTCTATATTGGCTTCTGTGGTCATAGGCTTTTACTTAGAGAGCATTTTCGACTTGTTGTCTAATTGCTTTTAATTGAATATCTCCACTTATTAATTTTGGTAATAGGGTGTTTCGTAATTGAATAAGGGTTTGGTTTTCTGTGTAATTACTCAAATATTGATTATCAATGCTTGCTATCAATTTATTGAACTCTGCAATGATTTTGAAATCAGGAAGTACGAAATACAAATCTTCTATTTCCTTTTTGTTTACAGATTTATATACTGTTCCATCTCCAATAATATCATCAGCAGTAAATTTGTTTTTTAACAAGTAGAATAGAAAACCATTTTCAGAATGATTTTTAAGTCTTAAGGATGCTAAACCACGTCCTAAAATGATTTTATTTTTTGCAATGTTCAATCTTCCCACGGGAGCTCTAACACTAAATAAAATATCGCCCTCCTCTGCATATCGATTACCTTCTGTTGAATAGGTAATATCTTCAGGAAATCTTTCTCCATAATCTTTAACTCCTTGATGAAATGGAAAGCCTATTTTTTTATCGTTATAAAATTCCGATTTTGGAGACTGTCCCATAGTTAAGTTGCAAAAATCAACAAGTTTCTTAACCTCCCAACCTTTAGGAGTTTGTCCAAGTTCACTATCTACAAACGCACCATCTTGAAAGGGGGCAAAATCTACAAACCAATGTTTATATAAGGCCATAGCCATATCTTCTAGTGTTTTGTTAATAGCTAGGTTGTTTTCTATTTTGTCGTCTATAGCAGAGAGGATGGATGCTATGGCTTTTTGTTCTTGGAGGGGTGGTAATTCGAGTTCTAAATTTTGAAAAGCTTCTTTAGCAACCCTCTGCCTTCCAGAGGTTCCAATCATGTTCGCTTCTGCAAATTGTCTAACAAATGAATCACGTGATAAATAATAAACAAAGTCCGAATCTGAAACCCCTTCCTTTCCTCTAAACACCAGAAATTCGGTAGAGCCGAAACCTTTATTATTCTTTAATCCTTTTACTTGGCAAATTTTTCCGTTTTGTAAACAAGGTGTAATCCTTGCAAACAATGTATCTCCATTTTGAAATTTAGCACCACCTTTTAATTTTTTAAAATCTGAGGGGGTAACAGATTTGTTATTAGAATCTAAGTCTTTCATTTCAACAAAAGAAAACTCTTCCTTTGAGTTGAATTGCATCCTTGGATTTATATTAATAAAACCCGTTGTGCATTATGATTTAAAAGAAAAAAGTTGTTCATCTTACTGAAAATCAGTAAATTGATTTAACTACAAATCATTAATAATGAACAACTTGAGTGCAAATTACGAAAGAATATTGGAAGTATTAAGAAAAATATCGAAAGAACAACTTTTAAGTTATCAAAGACGACAACCAAAGCTTAGTGATTTAGAACTTATCAGTTTGAGTCTTACTGCCGAATTTATGGGAATAGATAGTGAAAATGACCTTTTTAGAAAACTTCCAGATTCCCTATTATCAAAAATAGAGAGAAGTGTCTACAATAGAAGAAGACGAAAACTAGTTAATAAGCTCAACAGTATCAGGTTAAGCTTAGCTTCCCATTTTAATGAATTTGAAGATTATTTTGTAGTAGATAGTATGCCTTTAGAAGTTTGTAAATTATCACGCAGTTCTCGTTCAAAGATTTGTAAAGAAAACACTTATGCATTTCCAGATAAAGGTTATTGTGCAGCTCAAAGTTCTAATTATTACGGTTATAAACTGCACGCTGTTTGTTCTGTAAATGGTGTCTTTCAAAGTATCGATTTGAGTCCAGCATCTGTACACGATATTAATTATCTTAAAGATATTAAGATGCAAATAAGCGATTGTACATTAATTGGTGATAAAGGCTATTTATCAACAGAAATACAGCTTAACTTGTTTGAAACCTGTAATATAACGCTAAATACACCTATGAGAAGCAATCAAAAAAATTACAAAGTACAGCCTTATGTATTTAGAAAAAAGAGGAAAAGGATAGAAACATTATTTTCACAACTTTGTGACCAATTTATGATAAGACGCAATTATGCTAAAACTTTTGAAGGTTTTAAAACAAGAATCGTAGCTAAGATAACTGCTTTAACAACTATTCAGTATATCAATAAGTTTATTTTTGGGAGAAACATTAATAATATTAAAATTAGCATTATTTAAAATGCACAACGGGTTAATAAAATCAAATAGATTATATGTTTTCCAGTTTTCGGGCATTTATTAGAAGTTTTCTTTGTGAAAAAAATAAAAGATAAAAAAGAAACCCCTTGTAAACACTGAGTTTTTTGATTTTTATTTTCAATTTTATTTTTCATTTATTTTTTTTTAGCCAATTTATACGTTCTGTTTTTTCTACCGCCCAAGGGAAGTAAAATTCCTTCTTCGACCAACACATACAAACATTTTTGTATATCGTTTAATTCTACATCTTTAATATGCTTGTGTATGTCTTGTTTAGAACGCTCCCCGTTATATTTTAAATACTCTATAATTAAATGCTTTAATTGCTCCTTGTCAATGGTTTTTAAAGTAGGCGCTATATTTAATCTAGATTGCGAGAATAAGGTTGGGTTTAATAAATATTCTGTTCCCTTTTTTATCCCCCTAGATGTAAGAATGGATTTTTCTAATAGGCTACCCATCCAACTCCTTAAGCGGTCTTCTGTGGTTAACTGTAATTTTAGAGATAATTGTGTTGAAAGTATCTTTTTATCTGAGGCTACTAAACCTAATACAATATATTCTTTTTGACTTAATTTAAAGTGTTGTGATATATATTCTAAAATTTCAAAAGCTTCTTTATCTACTACACCTGAGTATACCGTAACCGAAGTTTTATTTATTGAACTTTCTATTACTGGTAAAGGTTTAATTTCTCGTACTAGTTTTTCATAAATTAAGTCATATCCAGAACCTTCACCTTCCATTAACCCTAAATCATGAAGCGTTTGAATAAGGTGTGGGTTGCGTCTATGCCTTTCGTGTAAAATATTGTTGGCAGTAATACCTAAAGGTAGACCTCCAGGATTAGTAATAACCATTCTGTTAGGGTAGACTTCTATAAATATATCTCCAGAAATAGTGTAGCGCTTATGAGCAATAGCATTAATAAGTAATTCTCTAATAACCTCTTTTGGGTAATTCCTTATTTGTTTTCTAAAAAGACCACTTGAAATTTCGGTTGTATAATTTAATTCGACAGCTTCTTTTTCAATTTCAATAAGTAATTCTTTCGGGTTATGTAAATGAAAATGCCAATCTTTTTTTCTTATTTTTTCCTCAAAATCATTATATACAATGTACTGCACCGTTAATGGGTAACTTAACCTTGCCCTTTGGTTTGCTTTACCCAACCAAATTACACCTAAATTCGTTAAAAATCCTTCTTGATTAATTAATTGATAAAATTCTAATATTTCTTCGTTAGATTTTTCTTTAATAAAATCTGAAACAAATTTTGAATTCTGTATTTGCTCAACAAAATAAGTAACTTGGTTTATGTCCGCATCCTTTAGCTTTACTTTACCAATAGAAACTAACTCCCATTGAAAAGCACTTTTTTCTGCGGCTAGGTTGGTAAGTTCTTCTCCAGAAACAGGTACACAATTATCAGTAACCCTAACAAAAACCTTACCCGTAGAAGTTGTTGCAATAGTGCGTGTAGAGGGGTGGATTATAAATTTAAAATATTGTCCCCCGTTTTCATGAGTAATAATTTCAGGGTTTACAATACCAACAGAATCTGTTAAGTCTCTTAACCTCGAGATGGTCTTATTCACCACATCTTGTTCAATTTTTTGGTCAACCGGAGGCTCTAATTTACCATCTTCTACACCAACAACAATTAAGCCTCCTTGTGCATTTGCAAAAGAAACACAGGTCTCAGACAAGCTTTTAAGGTCAGATTTAGGACCAACTACTTTTTTTAAACTTTTAAAATCTATATTGCTGCTTTCAAAAGGGCTCATAAATTAAATCTTTTTAAAATTATCTAAAATCTGTTGTTGTAATTCATTGCCCATATCGAACTGCTCTTGCAATTGAATTTTTAAAGCTTCCATTTTTTCTTCAAAAGGTATACCGTCATCTTCAATAGCTTCGGTACCAACATAAATGCCAGGTGTCAGTTTGTAGTCTTGTTTTTTAACCTCATCCAGGGTAGCAGCATAGCAGTAGCCGTCTATATTTTTATAGCTAACAGATTGCGCTGTCTCCTTAGAAGGAACATTGCGCCAAGCATGATAGGTTTCGGCAACTTTGTTAACATCTTCATCGGTAAATACGCGTAGCTTACGGCTTTCCATGGTGCCCATCTTAGAAGTATCTATAAACAGAATTTCATTGCTACGCTCTCTGTGTATGTCATCTTTACCATCTCTGCTTTTACTTAAAATAAAGATACAGGCTGGAATACCAGTTGTTAAGAACAACTTGTCTGGGAGGCGCACTATACAATCTACCATGCTGTTGTCTACCATATATTGGCGTACGTTTTTTTCGCCTTTATTGTTCGATGTCATGGCACCATTTGCCATAACCACACTAGCAGTTCCTTTGTCGCTTAAATGGCTCCAAAACGTTTGCATCCACATATAATTGGCATTACCATCGGTAGTGAACTCTTCTCTAGGACCAAATAATCGTGGGTCATTTTCTGGTAAATCTTCAGGGTGCCACTGGCTTACATTAAATGGCGGATTTACAATAATGAAATCGGCTTTTAAGTCGGGGAACTTATCTTGCAGTAAAGAGTCTCCTAAACGGACATCGAAAGATAAATCACGTAAAGCAAGATTCATTTTACATAAACGAAGTGTACCATCATAGCGCTCCTGTCCGTAGATTGAAATATTCTTTTTGTCTCCATTATGAGCCTTCAGGAATTTTAAGGACTGAACAAACATTCCTCCCGAACCACAGGCGGCATCAAATATTTTGCCTTCGTAAGGCTCTATCATTTCGACTAACAAGCGTACTATACTCCCTGGAGTAAAGAATTGCCCCGCACCAGAACCCTCGGCGATGGCAAACTTTCCAATGTAGTATTCGTACACTCTACCCAAAATGTCACTGTCTGGGTTTTCCTTTTCGGAAAGTTTGGGATTAGCCAATAAGTTTATTAAACCAGCAACCTGCTTCGCTGTTAGCTGGCTTTTAACAAATATTCTTGGGAGAATCCCTTTTAAGTCTGGCCTGTATGTCGCTAGAGTATCATCTAGTAAATCGAAGGCATCGTCAACCAGAACTTTAATATTGTCCTGCTCAGCATTATCCTGTAGAAATTGCCATGTTGCTTTTTCAGGAATGATGTAGGTGTTCTTAGAAAGGTATTCGTCTGAGTCTTCTAAAACATAGCGTTGTTCTTCTGTGTCTTGAGTGTAGTAATCCGATTTAGGATCATTAAGCATCAGAGTTAACGTGTCACGTCTTAGTTCATAGCGCTCAGAGATATGCTTTAGGAATATAAGTGGTAAAATGAAATGCTGCATTCAAGGTTCTAACGCAACAAACGTTGCTTTTTTTTGTATGAGTCTAAGCTACAATTTTTAGTTCTTTTATCATAACTTCATTAGGGGTTTTAAATCCAATAATTTTACGAGGTCTATTGTTTAATTTTTCTTGAATTTCGATGAATGTATTTAAGTCAATTTTGTTAAAATCTGTTCCTTTTGGGAGGTACCTTCTGATGAGTCCGTTAGTGTTTTCATTGGTACCTCTTTCCCAAGAAGAATAGGGGTGTGCAAAGTAAATTTTCATACCTGTTTTCTTGGTAATTGTTTCGTGTCTTGCCATTTCAATTCCATTATCGTAGGTCATAGATTTTTTGAATATGGGATCTAGTTTGTTAAGTTCTTTAGAAAACATTTTAGCAATTTCCTTAGAGTTCCTGGCTTTTAGTTTGATAATTAATGTATATCTAGATTTGCGTTCTACGATAGTTCCAATAGCCGATTTTTGATCCTTCCCAATCATTAAATCTCCTTCCCAGTGTCCGATTTCATTTCTTAGGTTAATATGCTCGGGCCTTAGGTCTATACTGACTTGGTTTAATATTTTAGATCCTGTTCTGCGTCTTTTTTTAGAGGGTCTACGTCTTGTTTTTTTGCGTACGAGGAGTTTAATTAGTTTTTTATTTAAACTAGCTTGAGGCTTTGCATATATGTACCTATAAATTGATTCGTGAGAAATAGACATTATAGGATCATTTGGGAATTCTTCTTTTAGTCTTCCAGCAATTTGTTCAGGAGTCCATTGTGATAATAAGCCCCTATAGACATAAATTCGAAGTCTAGGGTACTTAGATATTTTATCAATATTTCTTTTGTTTAGGTAATCATCTTTGGCGCACCAATGAGCTAGTTCTGCTGAGTATTTATCTCTATCTGTTTGCACCCATTTATTAACTTCTCTTGTAACCGTAGATCGAGCTCTGTTAATGGTTATAGCGATGTATGATTTATTCTTTTTTTCAGTTAAAAGAGTCTCAATCTGTATTCTTTCTTTAAGGGTAAGTCTACCTGTTTTTTTTCGTACCATAATTACAAATCTATTAATTTAGATTTGTTGCGTTAAGTTCTTGAATACGGAAATCTTTATACTGGTTTTCAGCAACGGCTCCGCGTAGTTCATTTGCAGCCTTCCATAATTCCTGTTCGAAATTTATATCGGCTTTCGTTGTTTTTTTAGTCATTTTGAGGTAATGTCTGTTACTTCCCAATAAGGGGTTATTTTAGTTTTCTGAAAACTTTAGTGGCTTAATCTTAAAGAAACCTTAAAGTTAAAAAAGTAAATGAAAGTAGTACTACAATGAATAGTATTTCTTAGGATGAATTTTTGAATATGGACTTAATCCCTTAAGTGTTTGTACTATTGAAAACCTATAATTCAAAATACGTTTTAACCATCCATTTAAATCATAGGAATAACCATAAACCGAAAAAATGACATAAGTCTTCCAAAAATATACTTTTTGGGATATAGAAGTAAAAATTTTAAGGAAGTATGTATTGTTGGTAAAAATTAACATTAATCATTCTTTTTTTGGAGGAGGATCTGGTGGAGACTGATAACGTGGCATACTATTATTACTTTTCGGATTGGGAGTGCTGTTCGGATTGTTTGTTGGTTTTCCTTGAGGTGTAATATTTGATTGTTTAGCCATAATTTTAGATGTTAAATACTTGTTCAAAGTATTCGTCTGTATTTTTTTTACATTTTTTTATATTGTTGTCCGATAAAAAACAGAATTAGCTAAAAAAGCTTTGGTGTTGGCCTTTTTTATTGATCGTACTCTTTATTTTGAAAACAGAACCTCCTTATGGGTCAAAAAGGCTTAATTGCCCAATGTTTTTGGTTGTAATCTCTTCCCAATTAGCTTCTGGGTTTTTCAGGAATTTGAACAAATCGATATATGTCATCAAATGGTATCGTATGACGGACATCATATTGGAATAAGCCCAGTTTCTTTGGGCTTTTCTTTGGATCACAAGCATAATGAGCTGGATTATCAAACTGACCCAGATTTGTATTTCGATGGCATTTTGATTGTCTCCCAAAAAATACTTTAGCGGAAAGTTCTGTTTAAGCCGCTTGAACATCGTCTCAATCTGCCACCTATTTTTATAGATGTCGGCTATTTTGTCTGCGTCAAGATCATAATTATTAGTGATGAACTCATAAACTTTTTGGTGCTTTTCGTGCCAAAAAGCGATTCTCCTCAGGGAAAAAGCATTGCCGTTTTTGTCCGTAAGCCCTATTTTTTCGTCCTTTAGGACAGCATCGTCCACTTTATTGGAGATATCAAACTCTTCAAGGCTTGTATAGCGAGCATTGTCCTTTTGCCGAGTCACAAAGTAAACATCTTCCAGTGTCCATTTTTGGTATTGCTCATAATCCACATACCCTTTGTCAAAAACCACATAAGAGCCCTTCTTGAGTTCCAGGTCTTTTAAAAAGGTGTGGTCGTGGGTGGCCGCGCTTGAAAACTTAATCAGACAAGGAACGTCTTCCATGGCGTTTATCATAGTATGCATCTTGATACCTCCTTTCTTTTTGCCGTTGAGCGGGTTCCTTCCTACACCTTTAAGAATGTCGCTAAATAGGGGTATGGTCGAGGAATCAACGATTTTAAGGTTCTTCACTGCAGGTTCTAAGGGTCTGCTGTCCGATAAAAAGCGATGGTAACGTTTGTAGAGTAAATGATAAATATCGGCAAATACTTCAGAGCTTCTTCTCCTGTTAGCATCTGACAAGGTACTGCGTTTTGGAAAGTCCGTGAGTCCTAGATGGTTGATCTTTCCCTCGCAGGCAAGCATAATACTGGAAACCTCACGAAGTGAGCTACAGCCACTGATCACGGTAAATACCATAGTGGCCAAATGCTCATAGGTGGTAAACTTTTTGGTATAGCGATCGCTGTTGTGCTTTTTGGCTGTCCGATGAACATCTTTGGGCAAAATGAAATTTAATACCTGTTTGATTATGGGGTGTCCGCTAAAGTTTTTACTTTTATTCATATCTTGGATGTGTGATAACTTCAAGATACAAAATAAGCGGGAAATCCTATCTTGGAAATCCCGCTTTTTAAATCTTTTATCGGACACTAATGATCCTAAATGAACAAACAAATGATTGTGATTTAGATTTAGAATTGACAGGAACATGGGATGAGGACGAAATGGATGGAAATTATCTTCTAAAATTCGATGACGATGCCGATGATGATATTTTGATGCACCTTGGCATTGTGACTTTATCTTATAGATATTTTGTAGAAGAGTCTACAGGACTTAAAGCTTATAAATACTATTTGGAAAAACAATAATAGTAAAAAAGTAGATAAACTAAAATGCAGACTTTATGTTTAAAGTTTTGCATTTTAGTAATTCAAAACATGAAACCCCAACAATGAAGCAATTTACAGGTAAAATAAGCAAAAGTGGTTATATCATCTTATTATGGATGCTATGCCACTTCCAGCTTCATGCTCAGGTTTTTCCTGTTCAGGTTAACCCGCAAATGATTCCGCCCTATAGTCTTAAATTATCAGAATACGGCACGGCACAATCAGAGCGCGTAATTGTTAATATGTTATTAACCGATGTGGCAGATTCCAACCGTAGGGTCACTTTAAAAATCTATATCGAAAATAATGCGGGACTTTCTATTCAAAGTACAGAAGTTGTTATAGGCGCTCATCCCATTATTCTAGATGGAGGTATGCCGCTACGGCTTACCAATTTAGACCTGCAACCTTATTTTTCATTACAAAATCTAAGTGGCATTGCCCCACAACAATACAATAAAACTTTACCAGAAGGCTTATATCGTTTTTGTTTTGAAGTCTTCGATGAACGCTCTGGGCAACCCTTATCCCGAAAAAGTTGCGCAACAGCTTATTTGGTACTCAATGCTCCTCCTTTTTTAAACCTACCCAATCGTGGGGAACAAATTCCACAACGAGACCCCCAAAACATCGTGTTTCAGTGGACACCTAGACATTTAAATGCCACCAACGTACAGTACGAATTTACATTAGCCGAAATTTGGGATACTGGCATGGATCCTCAAGCTGCATTTTTAGCCAGTAGGCCTCTGTATCAAACCACGACATATGCCAATACCTTGCTTTATGGGCCTGCAGAAACCGCCTTGTTGCCAGACAAAAATTATGGCTGGCGAGTACGCGCCATCGTAACAGATGGCATTAGCGAAACCGCCGTATTTAAAAACGATGGCTATAGCGAGATTTATTACTTTACCTACACTGGCGCCTGCGATGCTCCAAGCTTTTTACTAGCAGAAGCGCAAAACCCAACTACCCAAAAAATATTATGGCAGGGTGCCGAGCATCAACAATATAAAGTACAATACCGTAAAAAGAACTACACCTCACCCTCAGGGGGAGGTTGGGAGGGGGCTGTTTGGTTTGAGAATAACGCATACAGTGAACAAACCTCTATTTACAATTTAGAACCTGGTACCACCTACGAGTATCGAGTTGGAGGTATGTGTAAAGAAAACACAGGTTTTACCTATTCGCAAGTTAACGAGTTTACCACCATGATAGCCGCTAGCGATACCCCAAGCTATACCTGTGGTATTACGCCAGAAATAGTTATTACCAATAAAAAACCTTTAGAAGCCCTTGTTATTAATGATGTTTTTACTGCAGGCGATTTTCCAGTAACGGTAAAGGAAGTATCCTTTGGAAACGTAGAATCCTCCCCTTCTGGGGGAGGTGCCGCAGGCGGAGGGGGCTTCTTCTCAGGCTGGGGTTATATAACCGTACCCTATCTAGAAAACACCAAGATTAAAGTAAATTTTAACCGCATAAAAATTAATAGTGATTACCAACTCACAGAAGGTGTGGTTTTTACAGATTACGATAAAAATTGGGGTGGCGTTAATGATGTTGGTGATGAGGTGGCCGTACTGGGAAGTCTTACAGATGTAGTCAAGCAAGCCTTAACTCTCGATATAGATTCTGATACGATGAAAAATATCAATAAGCTTACAGATGTCATTATAAATTTAGTAAAAGAAGGAAATTTACCTAAACAATTAGCGACTAAAATTGAAGTAGCTTCAAATCAACTTGAAGAGATGAAGCAAAGTTATGACGTAGCGAAAGAGGAGTATGATAAAGCCAAAACATATGATGAAAAAGAAGCTGCGGAAGAAAAGATGGAGAACGCCAGTGCCTCTTTTAAAGATGCACAAAGGAATTTAAATATTGCTAATGAAGAAGTTGAAAAACTCAAGAAAGAAGTAAGGGGGATAATTAAAAAGGCAATAAAAGAATTATATCGGGAAGGAAAAGAAAAAGAGGTGTTGCTTTTGAGTAAATACACTAAAAATTACAATGAAGTTATAGGTGAATACGTCAATGAGGAAGATATAATTTTTATTGATTTTGTAGATATCAAAAATACCCAGGGAGCTACTGTTAGTAATCAGATAAAGGAGTTCTATCAATCTGAAATTGATTTACTTTCTACTTTATTTTCCCAGGTTTTGGAGGAAAGTGAAAATGAAGAAACAATACAAGCACTAATAGAAAAATCTAAAGAGATTGGTATTGATTTGATTAAGGAAATTAATGAAATGTCTGCACAATCTGATGAAGTTATTATCGCACACATCAAAGAAAAACTGATTGAAAGTTATAAATCCATATTAATTAATTATAAGATTTGAAAGAGCAGCACCCAAAAATGAAAGATGATGACTGTATAGACTATAAAACTTTTTTTATAGGTCTTCTGGTTTTATCTGTAATTCCATTGGCTTCTATTTGGATAGCGTATGAATTAGCGTTCAACTATGACTATTTTACAGATATTGATTATTACGAAACATCAAAAACAAAATTATATAAAGTGCTTATACAAAGCATCGCTACCAAAATACCCAGTGGGAGATATGTCGCCATAGTGGTGCATGTCTTGGTTGCCATCCCATTTTTAAGATGGATTTATAGATTAATTAAGAATACCTTCAAAATATAACCATTATGATTAAACTGATGTTTAAAACCCTGATCATTTTAAATTTTATTATTTTGTTAACGGAAAATGCTAATGCAGAAACTATTGACCCAGTAATTGAAGGTTGTGTTGAACAGTTAGATTATTTGATTGATTATAACAAAAGCAACATTGAAAAAGATAATTTTCGGAAGAATTGGTATATTTATTTTATAGGAGAAGATAAAGATTATCTTCAATCTTACATCTCCAAAATAAATCGTAATTATGATGGGTTTGAGAACATTCTAACAGAAGGTGTAGAAATCGACAAGAATTACCTTAAAATCCTAAACGATTATCTTGTTCTTATTAATCAAAGTAGTAAACTTGAAATTTATGTTGCCTTCATTGGAGCCGACAGAGAAATTGTTCAGCCCTTAGCGCCGAAGAAGATAAATACTTTTAATAAAGGGCGTGTTTTTATCGATAGTCTTATAAATAACTCTGCCAAATCATATCCTGGATTAGATTTAGAAAGGGCAAAAAAGGAATTAGGTACATATAATCGCGATTTTTTAAAAAAAATCAAAGAAATCTATGCTAGTTCAAACATGTCTAAAATTTCTGAGAAGCCTAATCATATTATGCCTTTTTCTCATAAGACTACCCGGATAATTTACAATCAAAAAGACGAGATTACAACGGATCAAAAATGGGCTATTTCCATGCATATTGGTAAGCGTGAAAAACGATTCAATTATCAAGCTTTCAAAGATCTCTACAATAAGCAAGTTTCTTTTGGAAGTGATGAACTTCAAAAAAAGATAGCCAAGCAAGTAATCACTTTGCAAGAGTACTTTAGCCTCGACATACCACCACCGAATGAGTATAAAGAAGATTGCGGTGATCTTTTAAAATTAGCCGAATATTCACCTTTATTGGAAAGTAGAATTTTGGAGCCTGTACTAAGACGTAATCCTTGTATTCTTCGTGATATGGGTAAATTGGGACCCATAGATTATACAAAGTCCAAATGGATGGAAGAACTAGAAATGATGATAGTCACTCCATTGTATGTTGCCATCCTAGCACCAGTAGCAGCAGAATTTGTTATTCCTTCCCTCATTGAGGTCATTAGTGTTGAAAGAGGGGTTAATGCCTCCAAGGCAATGGCAGCGACCACCATAATTGAAGCTGGAATTATATATTACTGGATTGGTACTCCTGAACAACAGGCAGATATCGGTAAATCAATTCTTGGAGTAAATCCTGTGAATGTTGCGTATGAGGGTGTAAAAGGCTTAATTCAGTCTCCATTCTTGGTAGAACTGTCAGTCGATTGTGTTTATAATGGTACAAAATTGAGCGAAGGAATAATAAATCCTGAAGAGTATGAATTTACTTTTGAAACTAAATCTTGTATTAACGGAGTATTTATTAGTGCTGCTACAAAAATCGGATTGCATCAGGGAGGGCAGTTTTTTAAAACACTTAGGACATTAGCTAATGAGAATCCGCAAGCATTTGTAAATGGATGGGCAAGAGTTTTTAAAGACTTGGGCAAGGATCAACAGGAAGCGTTTAAGAGTTTAGCTTACGGTATTTTTAAAGAAATAGGAATTTCCCCAAACCAAATTAATAGCTTTTTACAAAGGCTAAGAAACAAAATTAAGGCCAATGGAGGTGGAGATTTAGAGTTTACCGGCTATGGGGACGAGAATCCAAATAATAGAGGTTCCTCTACTGTAGAAAAAATTGATATTGAAGGTAAAATTAATAACTCCTTTGATGATGTAAACGTAAAAGCTAAAGATTTTCCAGAAAATGAAGCTGAAATCCTAGCGACCAACAATGATATTAGTACTGAAGCAAAAAAATTCTGGCAGAATCATGAAGTTAATGTAACAAATTATTTGCGTAAAACTTATGGATACACTAAAGTTGGTAGGCAAATAACTGTTGATATCAAAATCAAAGGTATTCAGGAACCTGTGCGTTGTAGACTAGACAATCTTATTGATATTGGTGGTGGTAAATTTAAAATAATTGATGCTAAAAGTAGTCTTAAAGTTGACTTAAGTAAGCAAAATGTTAATAACCTATCTACTATTAGAAGCACAAAAAACCAAAAAATTTTTTACAAGGCTATTAGGGAAGGAAATGTAGAAAACATAACACCTAAAGGAAGTAATGCTTCTGATTATTTTGAGTTATTAAATCCTAATTCTCCCATTATACCTAAAAATATAAAAATTGATCCTAAAATTGAGTTTTTAGTTAATGACAATAAAATTAAAGATTACAATATTTATAAAATATTATTGAATTAATGAATAAAAAAAAATTAGAAAAAATTAAAAGTATTGTTTTGGATAGTAGACTTTCTAAAATAGGTTTTAAAAGGTGGAAATATAGATATCTTAATAAAAAAGATGATTTCTATTATTCCTTTATGTTCACAATTTATGACTATAATGATATATTTCCTTCAAATTTCTCTTATGGCATCGGAAATAAGACAGTTACTAAAATTTGTAGACTATTATTTCCCGAAGAATATAATATTCCTGAAAATAAATATGCATTGACCATGGCTTTTCATCAAATTCAATTATTTGAAGAAGGTAGGTATCCCAATTTAGAATACAAAATTACAAATGAGAATGAACTTTATGATTCTTTAAATGAAACAATAAAATACTTTGAAACTACTGGGTTTCCAGAACTCATAGCTATCTCTAATTTGAAACAATTAGATAAGTTAATCAATGAAAATCCGGAAAATCCTTTAAGTGGGTATCATGGTTTAATTTTAGCAAAATTAGTAAATAATCCTGATTATCAAAATTTAATCAGCGTTTATAGAAATTTGTTTAAAAAGAAAAATTGGCAGAATGAAGAAGACATAAAAAAGTTAGAAACTGTAATTAGTTTTCTAAATGATTATTCGAGTACAGAATTGCTGGAAATTGGCAGATAATTATTCTGATTTCACCAAATTAGGGAAGAAAAAATATATTTTTAGAGGGAATAAAAATATCCCCGATATCATGGACTTGTAGTCCGTGCCCGTAATAATAAGTAATAACCAAGGAAGTTTTAACAAAGAAGTAATTTTTTCATTAACTACGATAGTCATAAGAAAGTAAGGTGTTTTTTAGTTGAATTTCATAGCTCTATTTACTCTTAAGTTTTGAAGGGTGTTTGGGGTTAAATGAGTGTAATAAAGGAGTGGATTTAGGCACGGACTACAAGTCCGCGCTATCGGGTAATAAAAAATGATAATAAAAATGAATTATTGTTGTCGTCCCCTTTTGTTGATTGGATTAAATAGATAAATATATGAAAAGATTTGATTTGTGTATACTGAATAATAATATTTTAGATTATAAAAAAGGAACTTTCGCAATTATTTTAGATATGGATGAAGGAGATTATTATAACTTAGAGTTATGGAATTTTGAGCATTTTGACGGAGCTAAACTGAGCTATTTAGATAAGAAATACTTGAGGCCTTGTACAGATATTGAGCTGAAAGAATATCAATTTAAATTTAAAGAATATTGTGATAAGAATGAAAGTTCGTTAAATCAAAATAATGAAAAAGGAAATAAATTATTAGATGAAAAGTTAAAAGCTTTCATAGAAGATTTAAAAAATAAAGGTTATTCAAGTTACGAGTATTTTGAAAAAATAAGACTAAGTATTTTGAATAATGAAAAAGATGCGAAAGAACATTTGAGAACTTCATTTGCTATTACTCAATATTCTAACTTTTCAAGAGATTTAGAAGAAAAACTAAAAGAAATCATAGCACTTAATCAGTAAAAGGTTGTATTAATTTTCCCCAATAAACCCGCTAGCACGGACTTGAGTAGTCCGTGCCCCTTCTAATAAGTAATAACCAAGGAAGTTTTAACAAAGAAGTAATTTTTTTCATTAACTACGATAGTCATAAGTAAGTAAGGTGTTTTTTAGTTGAATTTAATAGCTCTATTTACTCTTAAGTTTTGAAGGGTGTTTGGGGTTAAATGAGTGGATTTAGGCACGGACTACAAGTCCGCGCTATCGGGGATGGAGAGAAGGAAATATACGTGTACACATATAAAGGGAATATAAAAGGCGCTGGAATAAATATAAAGCCAAGATTTCAATTTTCTTGTAAATAAATATATTATGGACTTAAACAAAAAAGAAAGCTACGAAGTTATGCTTCAGTTTTTAAAGAATTGGTATAAACTTACCAAAAATAAAGATATAACAGATATTTTGAGTGGTGCCCAGTATTGGAAAGACGGAAAACCTTTGGATTCCTCTTTTTTAGATTATTGGAATGAAGCAATAAAGGAGGTAAAGGCAGGTGAGAATGATCCTTTTGGGAAATTTATAAGTAAAAAATAGGGAGTAAAATGCAAAAAATTATATTCGTACTTAGCTTAATTCTAAGTGTTTTAAACGGGTTTTCACAATGTTCTTCAGCTAACTTTGTTAATGACTTTGAAAGCATTAGAAATTTTATAGATGATCATGGCACAGACTCTTGGGTCGTCCTGTCTCAATCAAATAGCTCAAAGGAAATAAGACAATCCACCGAAAACCTAAAAATTGTTAGTGATTATTTAAATTCCACAAATAAATCTGTTAATGAATTAACACAGGAAATTATTAAAGCTGGTGGGTTTATTAGTTGGAAGTTGGCTAAGTCGGTGGATGATGTGTTAGATGCTTCTGGTAAATTCATTGATGATATACTTGAAGCTGATTATTTAGCTTATGTAACAAGAAAAACTAATTCAGGAAAAGTTCCAAGACAAAGGCTAGAATGGAAAGAAGTAAGAGATTATTGGTTAAATGACTCCCCTTTAGCGAGAGGTAATGCTTTTAATAAGAAAGCAGTTGATAATGATTGGTATCCATATAATGAAGTGCATTTAGGAAATGGAAAACGTGTAGATTCATATAAACCTCCAGCAAATGGAAACCCTGGAGAGATTATTTCAAGGAAAGCTACAGACTTAGGAGATATTAAATTGTCAACATTTGAAAGCTACTTGAATGAAATGGTTTCTAAATATAGTCCTGGGATAGCTATTAATTCTCCAAAGTACAGCCCATATCTTGATGGTCAGACACTACAAGGTCAAATGTTTTTAGAAATTCCATCTAATAATCAAAGTTTAAGTAACATTCAAGACTATATCAATTTAGCTAGTAGTAAAAATATCACTTTAAGATTTAAGATAGAATAATGGAAAATATAGGTGTAAAAATATTTAGTAGTATCAATTTTTATGAGCGTTATAAGAGTCTGAGTAACGAGACCAGAAAAATTGAAGAAAGACTTGAAAAAACAGAAAAAAAAGTAGTCTTAAATACTCTTAGAGAATTGGGTTATGAATCAAATTTTGTATCTAAAGGACAGTTTTACCGTATTGCCGACACAGTAAGCGATTGGGACTTCAACCTTCATTTATCTATTAAATATGGAGTGGTTGAAGTTATTTTAGGAGGCAAAAATAATAGTACAAATTTAGTGTTCGGAGGCCCTGCTTCTCTTATTTGTGAGTCCATAGAATATAGTAGAGGAATAAAATCTGACGGATTAGTGAAAAAGCCTTCGTTTAACACCTATGAAATTCTTAAAGAAATTTTCAAAGAGGTGATATCTTTATATGAAGAGATGAAAAAGGAGACGCTAACAAATCATCCAGCATAAGCCTGTCTAGTTTTAGCATCTCTAATATACGTATCAATCAAATCAAACAGCGTTTCCCGATAGCGCGGACTTGTAGTCCGAGCAATACAACTGCCCCCGCTAGCGCGAGCGTTTTGCTAGTGACGCTAACAGTTAGGGAAGGATGTAATATATTATAACAACTATAAATGTTCGTGACTGTAGAGTAATAAGAAAGGAGAAAAACAATAAGGTTAAGTAAAACAAATGAGTAGAAAATATAAATTCCATATCACAACCGCAGCTTGCTTTGTAAGTTTTGCAACCGTGTATTGGTTAGATGTTTTTACAAGACAAGCTTATTTTACAATCTTAGAGCAGGCAGTAACGTATTGCAGAAAAGAAAAGGGCATGGAAGTTTTTGCGTATTGTTTTATGCCGAGTCATTGCCATTTTGTTTTTAGATCTAAAAATAATGACCCTTCTGGTATGCTAAGAGATTTTAAAGGATTTACTGCTAAAAAAATAAAGGCAATAGAAGAAAATCCAGAAGAAAGCAGAAAAGAATGGCTATTGTGGAAGCCTGTCCTGAGCGAAGCCGAAGGGTTGGAAAGAGCAGATAATAAAAAAAGTAATGTGAGTAAAAAAACAGTTTTTGCAACAGTATAACAAACCTATTGAGGTAATAAAACAAAAGTTGGATTACATTCATAACAACCCTGTAGAACAAGGTTTTGTTACTAATCTTATAGATTGGAAATATAGTAGTACAAGGAACTATGCAGATTACGAAACTGTAATGAAAACAGACAATCAAGGTATGCATAAAGGAATGATGGAGTCATAAAGTTGTTACTAAAAAAAGCTGTAACGCTAACGGTATTTGAGAGTGAAATCATACCTAATAAGAAATAAAACAAACCGCTAAGAGCGCATAAGAACAAAAAATAATTTAGATTTTTCATCTAAAATTTATTACACAATTATTATATAAAGAATGATTACTTGTTACCCGAGTTTATCCAAAATTTTGTGTTTTTGAAAAATAATTTCAAAATTCATAGGTTAAAATAATATAGATTATAACCTGTTTGGAAAACAAATATACAATTGATTGTAAATTTGGCCCCATTTAAATCGTGTTTTCTTCCATTTTTTGCTGATGCTTTGAGCTGCTAAATATATGGATTTCAGTGCTGCATCATCATGAGGAAAGACTTTTTTGTTGCGTGTATATTTTCTTAAACTGGCATTAAAACTCTCAATGATATTGGTAGTATATATAAGTTTTCTAATCTCTTTTGGGTAGTTTAAAAACGCGGTCAAATTATCCCAATTGTTTTCCCAAGACTGTACGGCAGAGAGGTATTTATCTTCCCAATTTTGTTTAAAGACTTCGAAAGCCTCTAAAGCGAATTTCTCATTATCGGCTTGATAAATAGCTTTAATATCGACCATTATTGATTTACGGTCCTTATAGCTCACATATTTTAAAGAGTTTCTAATTTGATGTACGATACATATTTGACGTATACTACCTGGAAAAATAGCTTCTACAGCTTTATCTAATCCAGAGAGGTTATCCGAACACAGAAAGAAGATATCTTTTACGCCTCTAGAGCGCAGATCGTCTAAAATGGACATCCAAGCAGCTGCCTTTTCTGTCTCCACAATACTCATGCTCAAAATATCTTGTTGCCCTTCGGTATTCACCCCTAAAACTATCATACAGGCTTTAGATATTACCTTGCCTTCTTGACGTATTTTATAATGAATAGCATCTATCCAGACAATGGGATATACGTCTTCTAAAGGTCTATTCTGCCATTGTTTGATGTCTTCCAATAATTGATTGGTGATAATGGATACCTGTGATGTGGAATACTGCACTCCATAGGTACTTTCAATAAAATCAATAATATCGCTATTGCTCATACCTTTGGCGTAAAGCAGTTGAATACAATCTTCTAATTCTTGACTAATCGATTGATGTTTGGGGACAATAACAGGCTCAAAGCTCGCTTGACGATCTCTGGGGATTTTGATGCGTTGTTCGCCGTTATGAGTCTTGATAGTTTTCTCTGAGAAACCATTGCGCTGGTTGTTCTCAATTACAGAACCTCCTTTTTGAAACCCTAAGTGGGCAGTCATTTCTGCTTTTAAAAGTGATTCAATACCACGTTTAAGCAACTGTTCCTTGACCTGGTCAAAGTCCTCCTTGTTGCTGATTTTGCCGATCAAGGCGTCTAATTGTTTTTCTAAGTCTGAGTTCATAAAATAAAAATTTAAAAGTAAATTTTTTGCCTATGAATTTCAAAATCATTTTTAAACTAACTAACAGCAAAAACACAAAATAGTTTACAGTCCCTGTTACCCCCACAAACCAACTATTATGAACCTACTAATGCAAGGTATTTGAAAAAAATATTACCTTTTTTATTACTGTTTCCTTTACTAACCTTAGGTCAAACACTGGATTACGAAACCATAACCACCAGCAAGCCTATTAAGGTAAGTGGTCAGGTATCTGCCAGTGGGGTGTATTATAATTCTAACCAGAATAATAACAGAGCTCCTTTCACTTACTTTTTACAGGGGGCATTAAACGTAAATATTTATAGTTTTTTTATTCCCATATCTTATAGTATTTCTAATCAGGGTCAAGATTTAGGCTACCAACTACCTTTCGATTTTAATAGAATTAGTTTGCATCCCAAATACAAATGGATTGCAGGACATGTGGGAAATATAAGCATGACCTTTTCGCCCTATACCTTAAACGGGCATCAATTTACAGGAGCAGGTGTAGATTTGACACCTTCGGGCCCTTTTAAAATAAGCGCGATGTCTGGAAGATTACTACGAGCTACCAACGATGATGGTGACCCTAGAACCATCCCTGCTTATAATAGGATGGGCTATGGTATTAAAACCAATTTAGAGAAAGCGCGTTTTAAAATAGGGTTAATTGGGTTTTATGCCAAGGACGATCCCAACTCTATCGATGCTATTCCCGAAGTAAAGAGCGTACTACCAGAAGAAAACTTGGTATTGAGTATAGAAGGTGAAATAAAGCTAGGTAATAATTTTAGCCTACAAGCAGAATATGCCTCCACAGTAATAACAAGAGATTTACGTGCAGAAAAAACAAATAACACGGCATTTTCACCTATAGCGCCTTTTTTTAATAACCGCGCTTCTACAGAATATTATAGTGCCGTAAAATCACGTTTGGGCTATGCTGTTGGTAGAGTTAACTTAGGTGTAGGCTACGAACGTATTGATCCTGGATACGAAACCTTAGGCGCGTATTTTTTTAATAACGATTTTGAAAACATAACCTTAGATGCTTCCAATTCATTTTTTGGCGATAAGCTAACCTTGGCGATTAACATTGGGTACCAGCGTGACGATTTAGATAATCTTAAAGCAAACAACACCAATAGAACGGTAGGTTCTATAAATGCCAATCTAAATCTATCGGAGCGATTAACGATAGGTGGCTCTTATTCCAATTTTTCAACCTTTACCAATGTTAAACCAAACCAGTTTGATGATATTAATGATGGCAATTTATTAGACGAAGAATTGGAGAATTTAGATTTTAGGCAACTCTCTCAAAGTGCTAATGCTAATATCAACTACATAGTATCCAACAAAAAAACATCCAGACAAAACCTCAGTTTAAATTATGCTTTAAATGATGTGGCGAATGAGCAAGGCGGGATTGTACGTATTGGCGATGCTTCTACATTTCATAATTTAAATGCCACACATAGCATTAATTTTACAGAACAAAATTTAAGTGTAAATACATCTGTTAATGGTACTTACAACACCATTGGTAGAGAAGAAGCAACTACCTGGGGACCAACGTTGAGTGTTGCTAAATATTTTCTTGATAAAACACTTAATTCCAGGGTTTCTGTAGGATATAATAATTCTAACAGTATATCTGCAAAAACAAATGTTGTGAATTTAAGAGGTGCTTTAAGCTACACGCTTAAAGAACGACATAATTTAAATCTTAACATCATTCAACTTTTTAGAAATGGTGGAAACAACGGTAACCTTAGTGAGTTTACAGCAACGATTAGCTATAATTACGCATTCGGACTCGAGAAACCAAAATTTAAAATTAATAAAAGGGATAAAAAAGAAAACGATTCCATACGTATTCGATATCGTAAATATGATTTCTTTGGGTTACCCATAGAAATAACTCCTCAATTACTAGAATTACCCGAAAAAGAAGGTTTTACAGATATTATAAAAGGAGAGACACATCAATTAAATAAACTCGCAACTCAATTAAAAGAGACCGAGCGTAAAGACAAAAAAGTCTATAAGGAAATTGCTTTGGCTTACTTGAAAGCACTAGATAAGTATTTTGAATTTGCAGCATTTTATAACGAGATGCTTTTTAGCTCGTATCAAAAATTAGTATTGGAAGCTAAAGAAATGGACAGTCAAATTAAATATGAATATGTCAATTTAACAGCAAAGATTAATAGTGCTGATGAAAAAAATCTGCAAGATTTAAAACAACAAGCCATTCTAGAAAAGCGAAATGAGGCGCATACAAAATTATTAGAATCCTTAACAGCGCGGGATCTTCAGCTTGAGGATATGGAAAATCCAGAGGGAGCCGTTAAAACCTTAAAAAAACGTTATGCATCCAAAGTTTTCAATATGCATAAAAGCGGAAAATCGGATGCTGTAATTATTAAATACATAGAAATACGATTGGCAGATATGTTCCACAAACAGCTTGTAAATAAATAAAGCTTGGCTTATATATCTAAGCATATATTATTTCAACAACCCGTTGTGCATTATGATTTAAAAGAAAAAAGTTGTTCATCTTACTGAAAATCAGTAAATTGATTTAATCACAAATCATTAATAATGAACAACTTGAGTGCAAATTACGAAAGAATATTGGAAGTATTAAGAAAAATATCGAAAGAACAACTTTTAAGTTATCAAAGACGACAACCAAAGCTTAGTGATTTAGAACTTATCAGCTTGAGTCTTACTGCCGAATTTATGGGAATAGATAGTGAAAATGACCTTTTTAGAAAACTTCCAGATTCCCTATTATCAAAAATAGAGAGAAGTGTCTACAATAGAAGAAGACGAAAACTAGTTAATAAGCTCAACAGTATCAGGTTAAGCTTAGCTTCCCATTTTAATGAATTTGAAGATTATTTTGTAGTAGATAGTATGCCTTTAGAAGTTTGTAAATTATCACGCAGTTCTCGTTCAAAGATTTGTAAAGAAAACACTTATGCATTTCCAGATAAAGGTTATTGTGCAGCTCAAAGTTCTAATTATTACGGTTATAAACTGCACGCTGTTTGTTCTGTAAATGGTGTCTTTCAAAGTATCGATTTGAGTCCAGCATCTGTACACGATATTAATTATCTTAAAGATATTAAGATGCAAATAAGCGATTGTACATTAATTGGTGATAAAGGCTATTTATCAACAGAAATACAGCTTAACTTGTTTGAAACCTGTAATATAACGCTAAATACACCTATGAGAAGCAATCAAAAAAATTACAAAGTACAGCCTTATGTATTTAGAAAAAAGAGGAAAAGGATAGAAACATTATTTTCACAACTTTGTGACCAATTTATGATAAGACGCAATTATGCTAAAACTTTTGAAGGTTTTAAAACAAGAATCGTAGCTAAGATAACTGCTTTAACAACTATTCAGTATATCAATAAGTTTATTTTTGGGAGAAACATTAATAATATTAAAATTAACATTATTTAAAATGCACAACGGGTTTCAACAATCTTTATGCAACCAATAAAGAGGAAGTTGACTTAACAAGAATTTTACTTGAGAGTATTCAAAACGAATAGCAAATTTTTATAGCGCTTGTTAATGTTATTCTATCGCAATAGAAAGCGTTAAAAGTTGTTCCTTAAAATTCATATAAATCAATTTTTGAAAGCTCAAAAAGGTCTTACCTTTAGATGAAATTTTGATTTTATAAAAAGGATACTATGGACTTATACGATTGTATTTATAAACGTAGAGATACGCGGCATTTTACAGAAGCTGAGGTTCCGGAAGCGGTACTACTTAAAGCCTTAGATGCGGCTCATGCAGCGCCTTCGGTAGGGCTTTCAGAACCGTGGCGCTTTGTTGTTGTTCAATCTACTGCAAGGAAAAAAGAAATTAAAGCCTTGTTTAATGCTTCGAACGAACAGGCTAAACTGGGAATAACCGATAAAAACCAGTCTACACTTTATAATACGTTTAAGCTTGAGGCTATTGAAGAAACACCTCTTGGCATTGCCATATTTTGCGATAGTAGCACCTTAGATAATTTTACAATTGGCACCATTGGAAACACAAGCACTTTAGAGTGGAGTTGTGCCTGTGCGGTTCAAAACCTTTGGCTATCACTTACCGAACAAGGTTTTGGGGCAGGCTGGGTTTCTATTTTAGATTATTCAAAATTTGAAAAGCTCTTTGATGTGCCTAAAGCATGGAAAAGTCTAGGCTACATGTGTATAGGTAAACCCGCTACCGATTATGGCAGACAACCCATGCTGCAAAAAGAAAAATGGAAAAGCAGAAGTAAAAAACCATATGTTGAGTATGTGTAAATAATGGTGACTCAATGCTGAGTTACATTTTTTATAATCTCCAAATTGATGTTTTTTTAGTTGACTTTAATAGTTCGATTTACTTTTAAGCTTTGAAGGGTGTTTGGGGTTAAATGAGTGTTATTGAGGTGTGGGTTTTGGCACGGACTAAAAGTCCGCGCTATCGGGAGTTGAGGATTGCGACTCAAAGAAGTGTTTTCGTAAAAGACCTTTCAGGTTTTTAAAACCTGAAAGGTCTGTAAAAGATACCGGAAATGAAGGTTTAAAGTTTTGAGTTTGATTCAGGTCTACTAAGCTGCACAAGGAAAAATGGAAAAACAGATGTGAAACATCACATGTTGAGTATGTGTAAGTAATGGTGACTCAAAGCATAGCTCCCATTTTTTTAGTAAATATGAAAGCGATATATTTAATCCTTTACTTATTTTTTTATGCTAAAGGAAATAGCATTGTTAGTAAGAAATCAATAGCGTCCAAAACGCTTAAAAAGAGAAAGGGATTTTGTATCTCAAAATATTATTTTTGAGTTGCACAACAAAAAATAACCTTTCTCCATGACAAATATAACATTGTTCTCTCAGATAATCTCCAAATTAGACCGTTCTAGTTTTTCTAAACTTGTAAAAGCCAAGGGAACAGATAAACATCAAAAAGGATTTAATAGTTGGACACATTTAGTCTCCATGTTGTTTTGTCAATTTGCAAAAAGTCAATCCGTCCGAGATATAAGTAATGGACTTCGCTCTGCCACAGGAAACCTTAATCATTTAGGCATACAGAAAGCACCTTCTAAATCAACGATAAGCTATCAAAACAAACATCGAGACTGGACGCTTTATCGAGATTACTACTATGTTCTTTTAAAAAGTTTTGGACAGCACCCTCACTTAAAACGTGTTAAATTCAAAATTAAATCCAAGATATTTCTATTAGATTCTACAACGATAAGTCTATGTTTAAGTCTCTTTGATTGGGCAAAATACAAAACCCACAAAGGAGCTGTAAAAATGCACACCTTGCTTGATTATGATGGTAATTTACCGCACTATGTAAATATTAGCGATGGTAAAACAGCAGATAATAAAGGAGCTTACGATATTCCTTTGATTAGCCGTTCGGTTATTGTCGCAGATCGATTTTATAATGATTTTTCGTTACTTAACGTTTGGGACAGCAACCAAGTGTTTTTTGTAATTAGGCACAAAGAAAACATCCAATTTAAGAGTATTAAAGAAAAAGAATTGCCAGAAAATAGACATCATCATGTTTTAAAAGATGAAATCATTGAGCTAACAGGGGCTAAATCAAAAACAAAATACCCAAAGAAGCTACGTAGAATAGCTGTATGGGACGATAAAAATAACCAGGAAATAGAACTTATTACCAACCAAATGTCTTGGACAGCAAACACAATTAGCCAACTCTACAAAGCTAGATGGGATATTGAGATATTCTTTAGAGACATCAAACAACAGCTACATATTAAATCGTTTATAGGAACTTCTGAAAATGCCGTAATGATACAAATATGGACGGCTCTTATTACTATACTCATCCTAAAAGCCTTAAAAGCAAATGCAAAATATAATTGGTACTTGTCCAATTTAGTAGCTTTTATAAGACTTAACCTTTTTGTCAAAGTGGATTTGCAAAAATGGATTGATAGCCCTTTTAACGAGCAGCCTCCCCCCAAACAAAATTATACACAAGGGGTTCTTTTTTGAAAAAGATAAAAAACATGGCTAATTACCAGTAAAATCGTTGACTTTTGATTAGATCAAAAATGTTTAGGACAGGATTGGTAAGAAATCAATTAAGCAGTAAAAAATTCCTATGAAAATTATAGATTTATCGAAACCTATTCAGTACAATAAGTCGGACCCATGGTTTATGAAAGTTAAAATAAAACATAAACCACACCGAAAATCGAAATTACTAATTCGTTTTTTAGGGCTTCCGCTTAAATTGTTTCCGAAACATTTTAATGGTTGGGCCGATGATATCATCGAAAAAATGGGCGTTCATGCAACCACACATATCGATGCACCTTGGCATTATTCGCCAACTACAAATGGTAAGAAATCGAAAACTATAGATGAGGTTCCGCTAGAGTGGTGTTTTGGTGACGGATTAGTTATCGATATGACCCATAAAGCTGATTTCGACCCTATTACCCAAAAGGATATTGAAGATTTTTTAAAGCAAAATAATTTAACGGTTAAACCCGGAATGATTGTTTTGATTAAAACGGGACGGGATAAATTTAATGGCACCAAAGATTTTCATAAAATAGGAACGGGCATGTCTGCCGAAGCCACGGCTTGGTTAATCGATCAAGGAATAAAGGTAATGGGTATTGATGCTTGGGGGGGGGGATTTGCCCTTGCCCCATATGCTGAAAAAAGCAAAGGAAACTAACAATTCTGAACTGTTTTGGGAGGCTCATTTAGTAGGTAGGGATAAAGAATATTGCCACATGGAACAGCTTGTGAATTTAGACGCCCTGCCGTATGAAGGTTTTAAAATAGCTGTTTTTCCTTTAAAAATAGTGGGCGCTTCGGCGGCTCCTGCACGAGTGGTTGCTCTTTTTGATTAGTAGGCTAAGGCTAAGGCGTAACATAAAAGGGATTAAAAGTTTGGATTATCTTATTTTAAAATGAACTTTCTAAAAACTGCAGGACCAAATTTTTCTATTTAACCATAAATTGACATACTAAGGATTAAGTAAAGACAATTAGGACATGTCATGTCGTAAATAAAAAACTTGAACCGCTGTAAATTTGTAGTGTAATTAGAAGTAATTACGTTTTCATATGGTTAGTTTAGTTTGGTTTTTAAAGATTCACCTGCTGTAAGATTGTTCATTATAGTAGGTGAATTTTTTTAGAATACCAGACAATTTAATGCATGCTAAAAAGCTTCTTTTCGCTATAAAACATCAAGAATATTGCTTTTATTAAACTTTTCACTCTTAGTATATAGAAAACAATACCATTAGTTCAAGCAGGTCGGTATCATTATAAATAAAAATTTGTTTTATATTAGATATCGATTTTTAAAAACTCGATCGCTTGAAAGAAAACATACCAGATTCAACATATGCTCCACCAACATGGAAACATCATAATAATGTTGAGTACATTAATATGGATTTTTCAAAGCTGTCTTCAGATGAAATGGTTATTAATTTTTTTGCAGATACGTTAGATCTTGTTTTGCAAAGACCAGACAAAAGTGTTCGTGTTTTTGCAGATGTAAAATCGATTAAAATAAAGCCTTCTACCATGCGTGTCCTTAAAGAGTATGGTAAAAAAGGACAACCAAAAGTGAAAAAATCGGTTATGGTAGGAACCGTTGGCTTGGTGTCTTTACTCATGAAAGTATATGTGAATTATACGGGTAGTAAAATGAAGTTTTTCACCGACTATGACATTGCTATGGAGTATCTTACAAGTGATTAAACGCTGGAATAACTTCATTTAAAAAGGACCTTTTAAAGACTTGATCACAAAATTTTCTACGAAACCATAAATTAACGAGCTTAAGAAACTGTAAATCCAGGTATGACATTTTATGTCGTATAAAAAGGCTTCCAATCGCTGTAAATTTGTAGTGTAATTAGTAATAATTACTTTTTTCATAAGTTAGTTTAGTTTGGTTTTTAGAGATTAACTAAGCCGCTGTAGGGGTGGTTCCCTACGGCGGTTAATCTTTATCAAATGGAAACTTAAAAAAAGACCCAATAACACCATTATATATAGTAAAACCCTGAGAATAGTAACATTCTCAGGGTTTTCGGTTTTAATAACGATTCGTAAATGCATAGTATGTTAAAGGGCATCACTTTTTTATAAGGCATCACGTTTAAAGCAGCCAATAAGTAGGCCATATAATTGAATTTCATAGAAACACCCTAGCTTATAAATCAATAGTTGAGTATATCATCTTTTTAGTCTTTCTAAGTAGGCTAACCTCCGCCAGTAATTTTACCGCTTTTTGAATAGCAATTGCGTTGAAACCTATATTTTTGATGTGATAGAACAAATTACAGCGTTAAATTTAGAACTTAAAAGTACGATATGAAAATATTACATACGGCCGATTGGCATTTAGGGCATCGCCTTCACGAGCAATCTCAAATGGAAGAGCAATCCTTGTTTTTAGATTGGTTAGAGGGTTATATTATTGATAATAGTATTGATGTTTTACTGGTTTCTGGAGATGTGTTTGATACCGGCGCCCCATCAAACCAAAGTTTGGAAATGTACTATAATTTTTTGATCAAGTTAAATGGTAGCTGCTGTAAATCGATTGTAATTACGGGTGGAAACCACGATTCTCCTGGCACTTTAAACGCCCCGAAGCACATATTAAACGCGTTATCTATAAAAGTGGTTGGCAAGGCTACAGAACATATTGAAGATGAGGTTTTCAATATTTGTATTAATAACGAGCACCTTATTGTGGCTGCAATCCCTTATTTAAGAGATGGTGATATTAGGCGGGCCGTAGCAGGAGAATCATTTGAAGACCTTACCGATAAGTATAAAACCGCACTTATAAATCACTACCACCAAGCCGCAGCACATTGTAAAGATATAAATCAAGCCAACGCCCCGATGATTGCCATGGGGCATTTATTTGCCGTTGGTGGGTCTATTTCAGAAAGCGAACAGCAAATTTATGTTGGAACTCTGGGACATATAGGTGCCGAAGATTTTCCTAAAGAATTCGATTATATCGCTTTAGGACACTTACACCGGCCACAAATTATTGGAGGCAATCCTAAAGTGAGGTACTCTGGTTCCCCAAATGTTTTAAGTTTTAGCGAAGTTGGATATGATAAAAAGGTGGTTGTTTTAAATATTTCTGATAATAAAATTACAGAAGTAACTGATGTAGTTATTCCTAATTTTAGAATGTTTTACCGAATAAAAGGAAGTGTCGCAACATGTATAAATCAGTTCCCTAACGTGGTTACTAGCAGCTATGACTTAACGTCTTGGGTAGAGTTGATTTTAGATGAAGACCACACAGTAAATACCGATAGCATAAAGAGTGCAGCTAAAAAATATGATTTCGAGATACTAAAAATCTCTTTAAAAAATCAGCGTATGGTAAAAGGTATTGAGGAACTCCTAGAAAACACAAAAACTATTAAAGAATTGGTGCCAACAAACGTTTTTAAGCTTAAATGTGAAGAGTTGGGGTATAATTTAGATGAAAACCCAGAAGTTTGGGATGCGTTTAATGAAATTTTTCAAGAGGTTAAAGGACATTAAATTAGGAGGGAGTTATGAAGATATTAAAAATAACACTGCAAAATATCAATTCATTAAAATCGGAAACTCCTGTGGTTATCGATTTTGAAAGCGAACAGTTTAAAGATGTTGGTTTGTATGCCATTACAGGATCTACAGGCGCAGGAAAAACAACCATTTTAGATGCTATCACTATTGCCTTGTACCATAACGTACCAAGATTTAAGGGAACCAAAGGGGCCTTAATCGACGTGGTGAGCTATGGCGCACATGATGCTTTTAGTAGGGTGGTTTTTGAGAATGAAGGCTATGTTTACGAGGCCTCATGGGCCATTAGATTAGCGAGTAGTAATGGCAAAAAGCTCGTTAATCCGCAGGAAGAAGTTTGTTTGAAAAACCTAAGCACCAATAAAATTTTGGCCTCCCAAAAACGAGCGGTTATTACAACGGTGTGCGAGGTCACTCAATTAAATTACGATCAGTTTTTAAGATCGGTTATGCTTGCTCAAGGTGAATTTGCGGCGTTTTTAACTGCTAAAGGTGCCGATAAGGGGCGTTTGTTAGAACAAATTACGGGCGAGGGGATTTATAAAAAAATAGGTCAGGGTATTTTAGACCGTAAATCTAAGGAGGATAATAAATTAAGAGATATTCAAGCCGAAATTAATGATGCCGATATTATTTCTGAAGAAAGAAAAACAGAGCTAATTACAAAAAATAAGGAGCTAGACAAGCACATTGAAGCATCTAAAAAACGTATTGAGGCGATGGAAACCATTGCTAATTGGTATCTTAACATGCAAAAACTCCAATTGGAAACGCTAAAGTTGGAGGAAAACGAAAAAATCATTCAGCAGCATAAAGAAAAGCATGTTTTAAAATTTCAAGCACTAGAACTCAATGAAAAGGCAGAACCCCATCGTGAGCTTATTGGGAGTATTAATTTGAATACTAAAAGTTTAAATGAAAATATTACAGAGCTAAAAACACTTGCTGATAAATTGTCTACAATATCTCCTGAAATTAAACAGTTAGAAGCACTTTCAAAAAAGGAAACCGAAAACTTAGAGCGGGCAATGCAGGAGTTTTCTACTTGGCAACCCCGATTAGATGAAGTGGGGAAACTGGATAGCGAGCTCAAACATGCTTCAGGGAATGCATTAAAGTTAAGTGAGGAACTCAAAGCACTGGAAAAGGATACAGTAAAATCTACTGCTGAAGCCCAGGAAATAAAGGCGAAAATATCGCAAACAGAAGGTCAAATTAAAGACGACACGGATTATTTATCAAAAAATAAATTTCTTTCTGAAGTTGCGCTCGAAATTTCTAATTGGAGCTCGGAGTTTGCAACCTTAAAGGTGTATAAATCCGATTTATCGGAAAAACAGCAGGATCTTGCTCTTAAAAAGAAGGAGCTCAAAGAAGCCCAAATTAAATACGATGAAAAAAGTAAAATCTTAAAAACGAAGCTCGAAACGGGAGAAGGTTTTACTAAGGAAATCATTCATATTAAAGACCAGTTAGAAAAAAAGAGTCTGTCTGTTTTGTTGGATGAACAAAAGAAGGTGACTCAAATTGAAGGGACGTGGAAAGAACTCAATAGGTTTTCGCAAGACCTTAAAACGAACGAGGAGGAGCTTAAAAAACTTATAGAGGAACAGAAAGGTGATACCTCGCAATTAAAAATTATAAAAGATGAATTACTTGTTCTTGATGACAAATTAAAACATCAAGAAGTGGCTATTAAGGATGCTGAAAAAATCTTAGATTTAGAAAAAAGCATCTCTAAATATGAAAATGATCGCGCACATTTAAAAGCTGGTGAGCCCTGCGGATTATGTGGTTCTTTAGAGCATCCTTATACCGTACATCTTGAAGCCAAAGGCGTTTCTGAGGCGCAATTAGAACTAAATAACCGAAAAGAAACTCTAAAACAACTTAGCGAGAGTCAATCGCAATTAAAAATAAAGCATGCCAAAATTGTAGCTGCAATGGATGGCAATTCAAAACATATTGCATCAAAAAAAGCGGAGATCGACCGTGTTAATTCTCAAATAAAATCACTAAATATTGAAGCTGATGGGCTTGGTTTAAAGGATATAAAAGCTAAACTGCAAGCGTTTAGTTCACAATTACTAGCTTTAAGTGATGAAATAAAAGCAGCGCAAGATTTACAAAAACGTCTTGATGAGTGCATGACCATTAGTAATAATCATGAAAAGGAAGTAGGCAAGTTAAATGCTGAAATTTCGGCATTAGATGAAAAAGGAAAAAATACGAGATTAGAAATAACTACTTCAGAAAAAGCCATTATTAAAATTCAAGATACTTGCGAGATCCTTGAAAATAATTTGAAACATAAGTTAAATAAGTTCCACTATAAATGGCCCGTAATTTCGGAGAGTGCGTTGTTTATTAAAAATATTGAAGCTCAAATTACAACGTACACCATTACAAATTCACGATTAGAAAAGTTAAAGGCTAACCTGGTAGGCTTAAACGATCGCTTGTTGGGTAATAAAAAAATATGGAGCCAAATTGAAGAAAATAAAAATACCAAACATAAGGCCTTAAAGCGTTTAAATGAAGCATATGTTTCTCTAAAACTACGTCGCGAGTCAATTTTACCGCTAGATATATCAATTGAAAAAAAACGCCATCAGTTGCAGCTTCATATTGATGAGCTTAAAAAAAAGGAAAACACAAGCAAAGAGCAGCTCCTAAAACTGCAAAAGGAGGAAGCTGAATTAAAAACACTATCAGCAGCTAATATGAAGCAGCAAAAAAGGCTTAAGGCAGAACTAGAGGTCTTAAATACCTCATTATGTAAAGTTCTGGAAGCAAGTGTGTTTAATACCAGAGAAGCGCTTGAAAAAGCATTGCTAAGTGAGCCAAATAAGCGAGAATTTAAACAGATTAAGCATAGCATAGAAAAGCGTGTTATTGAATTAGAGGCTTTAAAGCTTAAAAATGCACAAGCCAAAACGGCGCAACTTAACGCTAAAAAATTCAACATTAGTGAGGCTGAATGTAACCAACAGTTATTAGGTTTTAATGAAAACTATAAAACCTTACTAGCCGAAAAAGGTGAAATTAAAGAAGCGTTTCGAAAGGATGAAGAAATACGAAATAGAAATCAGGAGGTTTATAAGCGTATTAAGGCACAAGAGTCTGTTTGCAGCGTTTGGAAAGAATTGTTTAAAATAATAGGAAATTCCAAAGATGCCTTTAATGTTTATGTACAGCGCTTAACTTTAAAGCAGCTGCTCGACCTTGCTAATGTGCATTTATTTCATTTAAATAAACGCTATTCTTTACAGTTGGAAGCCGCCTATAAGCCTAAAGAGGAGTTAAACTTTAATTTAATTGACCACTACCAAACCGATCAGGCACGTTTGGTCGATACTTCTAGTGGTGGTGAAAAATTTATCATCAGTTTAGCCTTAGCATTGGGCTTGTCTGATTTGGCTAGTAAAAATGTGAAAATCGATTCTTTATTTATTGATGAAGGTTTTGGAACATTAGATAATAACAGCCTAGAAACCGTGATTTCAACTTTAGAATCACTGCAATCGCAAGGGAAATTAATTGGTATTATTTCGCATGTAGAGAATTTAAAGGAACGTATCCCAGCGCAAATACAAATCACAAAAAAGAGTAGCGGTATTAGCGAAGTAGCTGTTGTGGCTTAATATTTTATTGATGACACGCCATGTCGCCCTAAACGACTTAAATCTTCTGTAAATTTGTAGTGTAATTAGAAGTAATTACATTTTTTTCATAAAGTTAGTTTAGTTTGGTTTTAAAGATTAATGGGCTGCTGTAGGTGTGGTTACCTACAGCAGTTAATCTTTATTTTAGCAAGAGTTTATGAAAATTTAAGTAGACCCAAGTAAATCATTATATATAGAAAAACCCTGTGGAGCTATTTTTTCGCAGGGTTTTCGCTTTTATATCGTTTGTACTACTTTAATAGTGTACAGGATTGAGAATTTTAGACTTCAAAAGAGCAATTTACCTTATCGTTAGTGCCTGTGGTGAAATTCGGACATGTCATGTCGCTATTTAAGCTTTATGGTTCACGTACATTTGTAGTATAATTATAATAAATTATGATTTTTATGCCAGTATGTTGTTTAAAATATATTAAACATTGTAGGCTTTTAAAAACCGTAATCTATTGAAAAAATAAATTTTAATATTATGAATAATACTTTCAAAAACATGAAAAAAGGATTTTTAATGCTCGCTTTATTTGGTACTATGCTAAGTTTTGCTGAAGGGCCAGTTGGTGGTATAAATGTTGAGGGAACAAATACAACTTTAACCTTAGATTATGCTAAAAAAGGTAGCGCTGTATCCATTAAAGATAGTTATGGTGCTGTGCTTTACAGTGAAACTATTTCAACTACAGGTAAATACAATAAAAACTTTGATTTATCATTCTTACCTGACGGAAATTATCTATTTGAAGTAGATAAAGATCTAGAGTTTGAAGAAATTCCTTTTACATTAAATAATGGTGTAGCTCATTTTAATAAGAGCCAAGAAAAACTGTTTTATAAGCCTTATTTAAGAGTGTCCGATGATTTGGTTTACATTAATAAATTGAACCTTGATAACAAAAACTTAACTGTTAACATTTACTATACTAAAGGTAATAGTATGAACCAAGAACTATTGGTTTCTGAAATACTAACTGGTGACAGTAAAATTGAAAAGGTTTATAAATTAGCCGAAAACGGACACGGTACCTATAAAATAGTCCTAGGTTCTGGAGGTAGATTCACAGAAACAAAAATTAAAATTTAAGAGGTCTTAATTTTAAATGTATAGTAAATCCTATATAGGTACTATTAAATCGCTCTAAAAATAAAACCCTGTAAAAGAAGTATTCTTATACAGGGTTTTCATTTTTTATATTAATGCAACATGGGTTCGACAGAGTTTATCCAAAATTTTGTGTTTTTGAAAAATAATTTCAAAATTCATAGGTTAAAATAATATAGATTATAACCTGTTTGGAAAACAAATATACAATTGATTGTAAATTTGGCCCCATTTAAATCGTGTTTTCTTCCATTTTTTGCTGATGCTTTGAGCTGCTAAATATATGGATTTCAGTGCTGCATCATCATGAGGAAAGACTTTTTTGTTGCGTGTATATTTTCTTAAACTGGCATTAAAACTCTCAATGATATTGGTAGTATATATAAGTTTTCTAATCTCTTTTGGGTAGTTTAAAAACGCGGTCAAATTATCCCAATTGTTTTCCCAAGACTGTACGGCAGAGAGGTATTTATCTTCCCAATTTTGTTTAAAGACTTCGAAAGCCTCTAAAGCGAATTTCTCATTATCGGCTTGATAAATAGCTTTAATATCGACCATTATTGATTTACGGTCCTTATAGCTCACATATTTTAAAGAGTTTCTAATTTGATGTACGATACATATTTGACGTATACTACCTGGAAAAATAGCTTCTACAGCTTTATCTAATCCAGAGAGGTTATCCGAACACAGAAAGAAGATATCTTTTACGCCTCTAGAGCGCAGATCGTCTAAAATGGACATCCAAGCAGCTGCCTTTTCTGTCTCCACAATACTCATGCTCAAAATATCTTGTTGCCCTTCGGTATTCACCCCTAAAACTATCATACAGGCTTTAGATATTACCTTGCCTTCTTGACGTATTTTATAATGAATAGCATCTATCCAGACAATGGGATATACGTCTTCTAAAGGTCTATTCTGCCATTGTTTGATGTCTTCCAATAATTGATTGGTGATAATGGATACCTGTGATGTGGAATACTGCACTCCATAGGTACTTTCAATAAAATCAATAATATCGCTATTGCTCATACCTTTGGCGTAAAGCAGTTGAATACAATCTTCTAATTCTTGACTAATCGATTGATGTTTGGGGACAATAACAGGCTCAAAGCTCGCTTGACGATCTCTGGGGATTTTGATGCGTTGTTCGCCGTTATGAGTCTTGATAGTTTTCTCTGAGAAACCATTGCGCTGGTTGTTCTCAATTACAGAACCTCCTTTTTGAAACCCTAAGTGGGCAGTCATTTCTGCTTTTAAAAGTGATTCAATACCACGTTTAAGCAACTGTTCCTTGACCTGGTCAAAGTCCTCCTTGTTGCTGATTTTGCCGATCAAGGCGTCTAATTGTTTTTCTAAGTCTGAGTTCATAAAATAAAAATTTAAAAGTAAATTTTTTGCCTATGAATTTCAAAATCATTTTTAAACTAACTAACAGCAAAAACACAAAATAGTTTACAGTCGCTATGAGCGTAATTAATGCTGTAGCTAATAAACTTGTATTAAGAATATTTGCAGAAGCCAAAAGAGAGGAACCTTTTGTAAAATTATTTGCTTAAAAGTTTGTTTTTAACTTAGAATGCTCAGAGTGACAAGTTGGGACCACGTTTCAGTAGTAGGTTAATAATCAATAGTCAATAATAAATAGTCAATTGTTTTATCTACGGTCTTCGAGCGGAGTCGAGAAGTTAAGTTACAAGGTTACAAGGTTACAGCGTTAAAAAGGTGGTGTCATTCAGAAGGAGGAACGACTGAAGAATCTTTAGCTCAATAGCTTGTCGTAAAACAGAGATTCATGAAGGTTTTTTGCCTTAGGATGTATGTTTAATACCAATAACCAACAACTAATTATCACTTCTAATATCTACAATTTAACTTTTACCTTTGAAGACTCTTCGACAAGCTCAGAGTGACAAGTTGGGACCACGTTTCAGTAGTAAGTTAATAATCAATAATAAATATTCAATTTTTTTTGGCTTTATGCTGAATACTTATGACATGGTTTTATCTACGGTCTTCGAGCGGAGTCGAGAAGTTAAGTTACAAGGTTACAAGGTTACAGCGTTAAAAAGGTGGTGTCATTCAGAAGGAGGAACGACTGAAGAATCTTTAGCTCAATAACTTGTTGTAAAACATAGATTCATGAAGGTTTTTTGCCTTAGGTGTATGTTTTATGCCAGTAACCAACAACAAATTTTCACTTCTAATATCTACAATTTAACTTTTACCTTTGAAGACTCTTCGACAAGCTCAGAGTGACAAGTTGGGACCACGTTTCAGTAGTAAGTTAATAATCAATAATAAATAATCAATTTTTTTTGGCTTTATGCTGAATACTTATGACATGGTTTTATCTACGGTCTTCGAGCGGAGTCGAGAAGTTAAGTTACAAGGTTACAGCGTTAAAAAGGTGGTGACATTCAGAAGGCGGTAAGACTGAAGAATCATTACGTCAATAACTTGTCGTAAAACATAGATTCATGATGGTTTTTTGCCTTAGGTCGTATGCTTTATGCCAGTAACCAACAACTAATTTTCACTTCTAATATCTACAATTTAATTTTTACCTTTGAAGACTCTTCAACAAGCGTGGTGTGACAAGTTGGGACCAGGTTTCAATGCTAGGTTAATAATCAATAATCAATAATCAATTTTTTGGGGCTATAGGCTGTACGCTTTATGCTGAAGGCTTGTAACTTCGTTTAAATTGAAGCTGTCTATGCTGATTAGCTGCACTTCGACAAGCTCAGTGTGACATCGTAGTGCATAGTTTCAGTGGAGGGTTAATATTCTATAATCAATAATCAATTTTTTTGGGCTATAGGCTGTACGCTTTATGCTGAAGGCTTGTAACTTCGTTTAAATTGAAGCTAATCTATATTGATTTAGCTGCACTTCGACAAGCTCAGTGTGACACCGTAGTGCAAAGTTTCAGAGGAGGGTTAATAATCAATAATAAATAGTCAATTTTCTTACCCAACAACCAAAATCTAGCTCAAAAAAAACAGCCTAGAATAAAATTCCAGACTGTTTTATAAATGTTTGATTTGTTTTGGAAAACTAATTTAAATCTAAGGTTTGGAGGTTATAGGGTGATACGCTTCACGAGAGAATAATCACGTTCTACGAATCCCTTTTAACTTCTACCGTTTCACTTCAAATTAATTATCTATCGATCCCATAACACGCTTCATAAAGGCATTTAATGCTTCTTTTTTAGGCGTGCCATCTTTGATCATTTTGTTAACTTCAACGGCTCCATACATGTTAGAAATAAGCTCGCCAATAACATCCAATTCTTCATCTTTTAAAGACGATAATTCGGTTAAAGCTTCTAGCGTTTCGATGGTTTCAATTACGAAATCCTCGTCATTCTCCTCAATAAATTGAGTAAGATGTTTAATTACTGGTAACTTCATCGACTAAATCTTTTAAAGGATCAAATTTATTGGTTTGCACTTGGTTTAAAAAGTTCCCATTTTTAAAAGTAGCAAAGGTTGGTAAATTATCAACATTAGCTAATTTTCTTGATTCTGGGAATTTTTCAGCATCAGCGATAACGAAAGTAATGTTTTCGTTTTCGGTGGCTAACTTTTTAAATTTAGGTTTCATAATTCGGCAGTTACCGCACCATGTTGCAGAGTATTGTACTACAACTATGTCGTTGTTTGAAACTAATTCGCCTAAATTGTCTTTATCTAATTCTTGAACCATGAGTTTTGTGTTTTTAGTGTGAAGCTAAATATTCAGCGGTACCTTTAGCGTTAGCTTGCATAGCATCTTTTCCTTCTTCCCAGTTTGCAGGACAAACTTCTCCTTTTTCTTGCACGTGTGTTAAGGCATCAACTAAACGAATGTATTCACCAACATTTCTTCCTAATGGCATGTTGTTTATACTTTCGTGTTGTACAGTACCTTCTTCGTCAATAATGTAAGTCGCTCTGTATGTTACGTTATCGCCTTCAACTTGTACGGTTCCAGTAGCTTCGTCAAAAGTTTCGTTAGTAATATCTAAAATACCTAAAATGCTAGATAAGTTACGGTTGCTATCAGCTAGGATTGGGTAAGTAACACCTTCAATACCTCCGTTATCTTTTGGCGTGCTTAACCATGCGAAATGAACTTCTGGCGTATCACAAGAAGCTCCAATAACTACGGTGTTACGTCTTTCAAATTCTGGTAATGCCGCTTGGAAAGCGTGTAATTCTGTAGGGCAAACAAATGTGAAGTCTTTTGGATACCAAAATAAAACAACTTTTTTCTTGTTATCTCTTGCTGCTTCTAAAACGTTTACTTTAAAAGTATCACCCATTTCGTTCATGGCGTCTACGTTTAAATCTGGGAATTTTTTTCCTACTAATGACATATTTTTGTTTTTAAGTTATTAATTATTTTCTTCTGCAAATGTAGTATAGAATATAGATTTTTTAGAATAATTAAATCCTAAAAATTTATCAAACTATAGATTTTTGTTATAGTGAAATTTAAACTGAATAGTTTTCAGTTATTTAGAGGGAATGCCAATTTAATTGTATAATGTTGTATTCTTAATTTGAATTATTTTTTGTTCAGATAAAATAGAAAATCCAAGCATAGCCTTAGCTACGGTTTTATTTTATATTGAAATATGGGCGAAAAAGAAACAAATTATATGCGATATTATATGGTTAAAATGGTATACGTTGCTTTATTTTTAAGTTTAAAGCAGCGAATAATAAGGTGGTAAACGGACTCAACCAATTAAAAATGGCATAGATAAAGTACTCGCCAACACCAACACCTAAAACGCCCGATTGATAAGCCCCACAGGTGTTCCAAGGAATAAGTACCGAGGTTACGGTACCCGAATCTTCAAGGGTTCTACTTAAATTTTCTGGAGCTAATTGTTTATCGGCGTAAGCTTGTTTAAACATTTTCCCAGGAATCACAATGGCTAAGTATTGATCGGAAGCAATAATGTTTAATCCCAAACAGCTAATTACCGTACTAGCAAACAAGCCAAATACAGAACTCGCGACGGCTAATAAAGCCTGAGTAATACGAGCTAATGCTCCAATACCATCCATCACACCACCAAAAATCATGGCGCAAATAATTAAAAAGATGGTCCATAACATGCCTTTCATGCCGCCAGAAGCAAAAAGTTCATTGAGTTTCTCGTTATCGGTGCTTATTTGGGTGTCTGTTAAAATGGAAGTGATTACCGCGTTAAGTTTGGAATCTCCTAGGCCGTTTAAAATTTCCGGTTGAAACACAAAAGCAAAAATAGCAGCTAATAATACCCCGGCCAATAAAGCGGCCAAAGGTTTGGTTTTTAGTAATATGAGACCAACCACCACCACAGGAACCGCGAATAACCAAGGGGTGATGTTAAAGGTGGTTTTTATGGTTTGTAGTAAATCGCTAACATCGGCATTTCCCGAAGTTTCGGTGGTTGCACTTAAAATTCCAAAAACAATTAAGGTGATCACAATGGTAGGTACCGTTGTAATGGCCATATACCTAATGTGTGTAAACAAATCGGTGCCCGCCATAGCAGGTGCTAGGTTGGTGGTATCACTTAATGGTGACATTTTATCACCAAAGTAGGCCCCAGAAATAACAGCACCAGCAATCATACCAGGATGAAGCCCTAAGGCCGTACCAATCCCCACAAGAGCAATACCTACAGTAGCCGAGGTGGTCCAAGAACTGCCCGTAGCTATAGAAATAACCGCTGCGATAACCACAGAGGCGGGTAGGAATATTTGCGGACTTAAAACCTGTAAACCGTAGTAAACCATAGCAGGAATAACGCCGCTAATAAGCCATGTTCCGGCTAAGGCTCCTACTAAAAACAAAATCATAATAGGAACAAAAACACTTTTTAAATTCTCCCATATTTCTTGCAACATGAGTTGGTAGGATACTTTGTTTAAAAAACCTACTACAGCAGCTGTAGCCGCACCAATTAATAAAATAATTTGATTAGAATATGCGCCAAACATTTCGCCGTTAGCAAAAAAAATGTTGTAGGCTAAAAAACTCATTAAAACCAGAACAGGAATTAGGGCTGCAGTAAAATTTAGGGCTTTGTTTTCTATAATATGCTGCCCTTGGGCTTCAAATTCAGAAATATTTTTGTCGTCTTGCATGAAGGTGATTTTGTAACGGTAATGTTACGATTTTCGTAGAAGTTATACAAGTTTCGGTTTCAGTCTCGGTTTTAGTTTTCAGTTGCAGTTTTCAGTTAAACGCCTAAACGATTAAACAAATCAACAAATCAACGATTAAACTAAATAAAAAACCATTGACCATTGACAGTTGACGTTTCACGTCTCAGTTAAACGATTTAACAAAATAAGAAACCATTGACGTTTCACATTTCACTTTTCAATTAAACAAACCCACGATTAAACATATAAACAAACCACATCCATCCATAACAATCAAAATCTTACATAATAGAATCTTTTTAGTACATTTAGGCATTATTAATCAAACCAACAACCATTACACATGAAAAAATTAGTACTACTTGTATTAGGCTTTATTTTAGGAGCCGTTATTACTTATTATTTTTGTCCAAGACCGCTTCAAGAAGAGGTGGCTGAGCAAAAGATTGTAAAACCAAAAGGTTTAATTACTATTGATGAAGCCAAAACATTAAATAACAATTGGACCAAGCACAGAGAAAAAGCCGTAGACTCTGCAGCGGCAAAACAAGGTAGAAAAAAAGACACCCGTTCTACTTCTTGGGATTTAGACGAAATTGAAAACTACATCGCTTATGCTAAAAACCAAGCCGATAGTTTAGGTTACGACATGACAGGCGTACGTGTGTATTTAGGGGTGTATGGTGAAAACCAAGGCCAAGCTAAAAAGAATTTATCAACCATGTTTATCGTACCAACAGGGAAAAAATCAAAAGCAACCGCTAGCGCTTTGAATTTGAGTTTACGTGGTGATGATGATGATATTCCTGTGGATCCGTTGAATCGGTCTGGAGGCGGGTCAGGAGGTTACAATCCGTAATTCATAATTATTTGTGGTAAATTTTTTAAACAATAATTTTCTTTCAATTAGCCTAATTGTAGAGTATTTTGTAGTTTTAACTGTAGTTATATTATATAAAAACTACAAATATACTGCTGCTAAATACTTTGCAATTTTCTTAATTTATGTGGCCTTAATGGAAACTTTATCGAGATATACTGGATTGGTTCATCCTGATAAATATTTATATTTTTTTGTTGGAACTGTTTTGGAAAAGAACCATTGGCAAACAACAATTACTTGGGATATAGGGGCTGTTCTATTTTATGTTTTTTATTTTAGAAAAGTTTTAGTTACCCAGGTGTATAAAACTATTTTAACGGTAGCAGGTGTATGCTTTTTAGTTTTTTCCATAATTTATATTATAGTCAATAATGATATATTCTTTACGGAGTTTTATGATAGTATTGTACTTGCTGGGGCATTTGTTATTATCCTTTGTAGTTCATTGTATTTTATTGAAATTTTAAAAAGTGATAAACTATTATATTTTTATAAGGATTTGAATTTTTACATTAGCGTTACCATTTTTTTATGGTGGATCGTTGTTACCCCGTTAACCTTTTATGATGTCTATTTTGTCTATGAAATAGGAAGCTCTTACAGAGATGAAGATTATGCTATTTTAAGAAGAACCATTTACCTTCTTGCCAACCTATTCATGTACGGCATGTTCACCTTTGCTTTAATATATTGTAGACCGCGAAAAAAGGAAATAGCTAACTGTAAGTAAAATTGATTATGTTTGTAAAAAATATCAACATTTTATTATGAAACAACTAATTTATTTAAAGCGCATCGTACTTATTACGGTGTTTGGCTTTTTGGCATTTAACTGTTCTAAAGATGACAGCGAAAACTCTGGTAACACTTCTTTTTACAAGCCAGAGGGTGTTATTACTATAAACGAAGCACAAGATTTACATCAGGCTTGGCAAGATAAAAATGCCACCTTATTTAATAAAGCGGGCTCTAGTAAGTTTAGTGAGCAACACCAATCGTTTTGGTGGTCGTTAGAAGATATACGTAATTATTTAGACTACGCCGAACAAGAAGCCAAAGACAAAGGTTACAACATGAACGGTATTCGTGTTTACTTAGCCGCTTATCCAGAAAAAGAAGGCCAAAACACCTTATTTATCGCGCCTACAGGATATGAAAATACAGTTAAAGCCAGTGTTCTAAATTTGAACTTTTTTGGTGATAATGAAAATATCCCTGTAGGACCGTTGAATAGAGGTGGAGGTGGTCAAGGAGGTTATAATCCTTAATTTTTTAACTCATTTGCAGGTAAACATTTAGGTTTAAGTCAAACACAAGTAATAATCTTAGCAGCAGTTTTAGCCATGTTCTCTTTTGAAGAGCTGTGCTTAACTGCTGTTTTTTGTTTTGTATTTTTATGCTTTATGCTTTAAGCTGTCATTCAGAAGGAGTTACGACTGAAGAATCTCTACCCTAAGAAGTTGTTGTAACGTAGAGGTTTATTGCTTTAGGCCGTACGCTTTACGTCAATAACCAGTAACTAACAACCAATAACCAATTTTCACTTCTAATATCTAAAATTTAACTTTTAACTTTGATAGCCCTTCGACAAGCTCAGGGTGACATGGGCTGGGTTTAGGCGTTATGCTTTAAGCTGTATGCTATATGCCATGTATTCATGCTGTGAAACAGTAAAACTATCGTTCAAAAATTAAATGATAAAATAAATTTGTAACTTTGATATTATGGATTTAAGTTTAGAAAATAAAAAAATAGAACTAATTCAGTGGTTGTCAACTTTGAATGACAAAATGTTGATTGACAAGCTTATGGAGTTAAGGAATAAAGAAAAAACCGATTGGTGGAACGAAATTTCAGCTGATGAAAAAAAATCAATTGAAAAAGGAATTCAAGATGCTAATAAAGGAGAATTAACTTCTCACTCAAATGTGAAAGGTATTTATGAAAAGTGGTTATAGAATACTGTGGACTGACCACGCCATATTTGAACTTAAAGAAATCCTTGAGGATTTTTTACTCGATTTTTAATTTGTTATCTATTGTGCGAAATCATGCCGTAAATCATTCACGAGGCCGTCAGTTTGCGTAATTCGTGTCTTAGTTAAAGTTGTTGTTCAACTGTTTAATTTTGTAACTATGATTGTTTTTCTTTTTCGTTCTAATATCTAAAATTTAACTTTTATCCTTAATTGCCCTTCGACAAGCTCAGGGTGACATGGTGTGGGCTCAGGGCGGTACGTATTAAGCTGTATGCAATAGGCGTTATGCTGTCATTCAGAAGGAGGAACGACTGAAGAATCTCTACCCTAAGAAGTTGTTGTAACATAGAGGTTTATTGCTTTAGGCCGTACGCTTTAAGCCAATAACCAGTAACCAACAACCAATTTTCACTTCTAATATTTAAAATTTAACTTTTACCCTTAATTGCCCATCGACAAGCTCAGGGTGACATGGTCTGGGTTTAGGCGTTTTGCTAATAACCAGTAACCAACAACCAACAACCAATTTTCACTTCTAATATTTAAAATTTAACTTTTACCCTTAATTGCTATTTAAGGATGATTTTTAATGAAGAAACCTTTTATAGTCACCCTTTCAGTGTAATCTATCAATCCTGTCCTAAACATTTTTGATCTAATCAAAAGTCAACGATTTTACTGGTAATTAGCCATGTTTTTTATCTTTTTCAAAAAAGAACCCCTTGTGTATAATTTTGTTTGGGGGAGGCTGCTCGTTAAAAGGGCTATCAATCCATTTTTGCAAATCCACTTTGACAAAAAGGTTAAGTCTTATAAAAGCTACTAAATTGGACAAGTACCAATTATATTTTGCATTTGCTTTTAAGGCTTTTAGGATGAGTATAGTAATAAGAGCCGTCCATATTTGTATCATTACGGCATTTTCAGAAGTTCCTATAAACGATTTAATATGTAGCTGTTGTTTGATGTCTCTAAAGAATATCTCAATATCCCATCTAGCTTTGTAGAGTTGGCTAATTGTGTTTGCTGTCCAAGACATTTGGTTGGTAATAAGTTCTATTTCCTGGTTATTTTTATCGTCCCATACAGCTATTCTACGTAGCTTCTTTGGGTATTTTGTTTTTGATTTAGCCCCTGTTAGCTCAATGATTTCATCTTTTAAAACATGATGATGTCTATTTTCTGGCAATTCTTTTTCTTTAATACTCTTAAATTGGATGTTTTCTTTGTGCCTAATTACAAAAAACACTTGGTTGCTGTCCCAAACGTTAAGTAACGAAAAATCATTATAAAATCGATCTGCGACAATAACCGAACGGCTAATCAAAGGAATATCGTAAGCTCCTTTATTATCTGCTGTTTTACCATCGCTAATATTTACATAGTGCGGTAAATTACCATCATAATCAAGCAAGGTGTGCATTTTTACAGCTCCTTTGTGGGTTTTGTATTTTGCCCAATCAAAGAGACTTAAACATAGACTTATCGTTGTAGAATCTAATAGAAATATCTTGGATTTAATTTTGAATTTAACACGTTTTAAGTGAGGGTGCTGTCCAAAACTTTTTAAAAGAACATAGTAGTAATCTCGATAAAGCGTCCAGTCTCGATGTTTGTTTTGATAGCTTATCGTTGATTTAGAAGGTGCTTTCTGTATGCCTAAATGATTAAGGTTTCCTGTGGCAGAGCGAAGTCCATTACTTATATCTCGGACGGATTGACTTTTTGCAAATTGACAAAACAACATGGAGACTAAATGTGTCCAACTATTAAATCCTTTTTGATGTTTATCTATTCCCTTGGCTTTTACAAGTTTAGAAAAACTAGAACGGTCTAATTTGGAGATTATCTGAGAGAACAATGTTATATTTGTCATGGAGAAAGGTTGTTTTTTGTTGTGCAACTCAAAAATAATATTTTGAGATACAAAATCCCTTTCTCTTTTTAAGCGTTTTGGACGCTATTGGTAATCTATAAAAGGTTTTAAATCATCTTGTTTTCGTTTTCGTTATTCTATTCTTCCGTGATTAAAATATTATCGATTTTGTATGCTGTAGTTGCGGTTAATGTTGGATAGAGTATTTTTTTATAGCGAAAGCCTATTCTAAAAGTCGTTAGATTCTCTGGGATGTTGATTACAGATGCAATGGTACTGAATTCATACGCTGCGTTTTCCGTTTGCGGTACCATATTGATGTTGTTTTCAAGACTGTATAGAATTTCAGTGTCAGTGACGTCATCAACAATAAAAATATCCAAATTATCACTATTTCTGTTCCTAATATTGATATCTAAAGATAGCTTTAATTGTCTGTTGCTTCCAATTTCTATGGGTTTTGTAATTAACCATGATTCATAGGCTTCGTTTTCGCCACCTTTTCTAATTTCAGCATATACGTTATCGTTATAAGCATTTGCTAACCAATAAACTGGAATGTCCTGAGCGGTATTAATGTTTTTCCAGCCTTCTAAAGCGATGAGTTCCTCTTGGGTGCTAATCGATTCGAAATTTTCTGAGAATACAATGCCTTCTTCTGTACTTTGAGATGCTGTTTGGCAGCGTTCTTGGGTAAAATCGATATCATTGGTATCTCTTATAATTAATCTATTTCCGTAGAGAATACCAGTAATGCTACCGTTAAGTTCAGGAAAGATGTGCTCACTAAAGCTTGAATTGCTATTGGTTTGTAGACTTAGTTTGAGATTGTCGGTACAGTCTGTTAAAGTTTTTATAACTTGATTAAAGTTTGTACTGTTTTGGGCGTTTTGACCGTAAAAACTTCCTAAATCGTCCTCCACTAATTGAATATTATCTAGGCTTACCAATATGGCGGGGAACGGTTTGTTAGTGCTTTCAGGATCTAAACTTTGTAAAATTTCGGCTATGGTTACCAGTTTAGGAATGATGGTTTGGGATTGGATGGTTTTTAAAATGTAATTTTCAAATTCTTCATCTGGAATGGCCGAAAGGGCACCGTTGGTATATTTTCCTATGTGATAAATATTGTTAATTTTTTGAAGTCCTAAACCATGAAGTTTGAGTTGAATTTCATGACCAACGCCTATTTGGTGTTGCCTGTAAATATGCTCGGAAGCCACATGGATTACAACACCCATGGTAGGGTTTTCGGCCTGATCTTGAATAAAAATTTGTTGTGTGATGTTTTGACTTGCATCGCTGGAAATCACGTATCCACTAGTAAGAAGTTCATGAGCTTCTAAAGATGACGTGGCAAATTCTAGAATCTCGCCGTTATACAGTTTTTCAATGTCGGAAAGAGAGGTTGTAGTAAAATGTCTGATGTCTATATCTTCATCTACCGTGTTTTCGGTAATCTCTTCATTTTCTTGATCATCAAGGTTTAATTCGGGAACCATAAGGTCGTCATCGCCGCAAGACAGCAGAGCGATTAAAAAACTTAGTACAACAAGTGGTTTTAATAGGTTGTTTTTCATGTTTATATGTATTTAAAATCTATAGTAAAGGTTTAGAAAGTAAGTGGCACCGTAGCCTTTCCAGAAACGGTTGCCATATAAAGGTTTTTCGCGCGTAGCATCTTCGAGAAGCGCATCGTATTTTAATGGTCCGGGTGTTTCAAATCCAGCTAGATCATAGTTTTGTCCTAAAACATTATTAACACCTGCTTTAAAACCTATAATGTCAGCTTTTAACTTCCAGTATTTACCGCCAAACAGATTGATGTTGAGGTAGTTGTTTAAACGGTCTTGCTGCAATAGGTAACTGGCATATTCTGGTTTGTAATCTGGGAAAACGCTACCACTAGTGTCTAGGAAAAAATCCGCAGTTCTGTAATACGGATTGATATCGATGTAGTGATTAGCAAAGTAATTTCCAGTGACCTCAAACCAATACTGGTGTTTATCTCGATATTCAAATCCGATGGCATACACTTGTGAAGGCGTGTTGGAAAGGTGGTAGTTTTGAAGCGCTACCTCACCCAGATTTATGACCTCGCTTTCTGAAATGACATAATGTAATTCTGGGTTGTTGGTGTATATAAAATCACCTAAGGCTACTGCCGTTTTAAGCTTTAAGCCATCAAAAAATTCATAAGAAGCCCCTATTTCGAGTCCCATGTATCTTTTATCAATGTCACTCATGACTTCCTGTATGGTTGAGGAAGCTTGACCGTTGACGCTGTCTCCAACAAATCGTTTATTAGAAATACCTTTTGTTTGTGAGGTGAAGAATCCCGTGATGGTTGCTTCAAAAGCAGAAGATTGATAGCTGTAATTTAATTCTGTTGAAAAATTATGGGCGGCTTCAATAGGGATTATTTCTGGCGCCTGATCTAATTCGAATACCGTAGTTACGTTTTGAAAATCACTTGGGTTATCGCTTTCAAACGGATTTAAAAAGATGTTATTAAGGGTAGGTGCCTGCCTGCCAAACAAAGCGCGTATTCCTAATTGGTGCTTCGGATGTATTTGATAATCAAATCCGCCTTTAAAACTATAATCTAAAAAGCTATAATGTCGCCCAGCTCCGTAGGATAGCTTTGGTGAGCGTCCATTTTGGTATTTTCCAACTCTGAATTGGTTGGAATGATTCAGTTGTATGCCTAAAAACATTTGCAGCCCTTCGTTGGTATAACGCAATTGAACAGATCCGTTTATGGCACTACGGTTTAGGTCATATTGATATCTGAAAATATCATCATTAGAAACCAATCTGTTTGGTGTTAGTAAGTTTGACTGCGCGCTATCGCCGTCACCATCCAAAAAATTCACATCGAGGTAATTTTGGGCACCTAGCAAATCATCCATTTGAGCATAATGACTCGACTCAAAATGTGAATAACCAATAGCTGTATTTAAATCGAACTTGCTATTTAATTTTATTTCGGCGATGTTGTTGATGTCGAATTTAGCATGATTGACAACATGGTTGTAAAGCGCATACGCGGCACTGGTTAAACCACTGTTTATATTGGTGTTAAACAAATTCGTCCAATCAATTTGTCCGTTGTTTTTAAAAGCTTCTTGTGCCAGATAGGCATGTTCATAATCTGGATTTTGGGCGTCTGCCAGGAAATAACTCGGCAGTTTGGTGTAATGACTGGGGTCTGGATTCTCACCAATAGAATTAGTCATCTGTCCAGAATTATCTAATTCCACCCCTTGAAAATCTATCATACTTCGGGTGCTAGAACCAAAATTGTAAGCGATATTGGTCTGAATTTTAACATAAGCCCCCCAATTCAAATAATAGTTCAACATTAAAAAGGGATTTGAAACCGTTTGCGTTCTGGCATTGACATCGTCTCCATTTAGCGTTCCCCAATAACTATTGTATTTATAGTTTTTAAGATCAAAGACTTCATTAGTATTCGCCGACCTACCACCGCGATTCGTACTGTTGAAAAAACCGCTAAAATTGATAATGTTGTTACTGTTTAAACGCGTTTCAGCACTTATTAGAAAGGCGTTGGAGTCATAATCTGTACCATCGAAATATCCGGAGTTAAAGGCCGTTCGTTTGCTTGCAGATATGGCTAAAGAAAACCCTCTTGGTGATATTCCTGTCGCATAAGAAGCCAGGATGCCATGACGATAACGCTGATTTGAAGATAGGTAAGCTATTTGTCCGCCCTCGTGCTGAGCTGAGGCCCTAGTATTGGTATTTAAGGTTCCTAAGTTACCGTTTACCTGGTATTTTGAAAATGATAAACCGTAGTCTAGTTTGTTGTTTTCAAGGGTTTGGCTAATTCCTCCAAAGCCATTCCAATCGGCTGCACCGCTCAACGGTGAATTGTAGGGCACCCCGTTTATCATGACGTTACTTTCTGAGTAGTCTTGAGCACGTGCTTTAAAGAACGCGGATCCAAACTGGTAAGCTGCTGTTCTTAAAAATGTTGCGTTTGAGGCTTGATAGAAGCTTGAATTATTGGTTAAGGTATTATAGTCCGTGTGAAGTTGATCTTCTGCAAAGGTGTTTATAATTTGATTTTGAAGCTGGAAAAGCTCACCGCCTAAAGTGATGCCGTCAACATGGGCTATTTTTCCAAGACTGACAAATAAAGGATAGGTTTTAGTAGTAAAATCAGCTTTGGATATTTTGAGCATTACGGGACCCTCTGGTACATGGTGGCTTAAAATAAATCGGCCTTCATCATCGGTTGTGGTGGTTACATAAGAATCAACAATACTGACTCTGACTCCTGGAATAGGGCGTTGGGTTTCTTTGTGGGTGACTATACCTGTAATGGCAGTGCCAGTAACAGGCTTTAATTTATCAGCTTTTTGTTTCGTATATAAATTGATATTTTCAATATGGGCATGCTGGCCTTCTTTAATTTCTATATCGAATTTTCTGGAGCGATAGCCTGGCTTTTCGATAGATAGTGTGATGGTTTCCTGTGGTATATCACTTGTAAATTCAAATTCACCGAGAGCATTGGTTTCTAGATTCACCTTGGTGTTTACTATGGTGACTAAGGCTTCGCTGATAGGTTTTTTGGTGTTGTAATCTATAATGTTACCTTTTATTGATGCTTCCTGAGACCAGCCAAAATAGCTTAATAACAGGGATAAAAGGACCATATTAATTCTTCTCATAAATAGGTTTGTCACGGGACTTTGTGTAAGCAACGTCAGTTTTTTTATTAATTAAAGGGTTGTATTAAAGTGTTGATTCAGTTAACATTTCGCTAGGCACTTTAGGGTTGAATTCAATATTGCCTTGGTTTAAAACGACTTCAATTTCTTGTGGGGCTTTAAAAGTTTCCGAAATAATGAGCCTAGATAATGGGCGTTTTAATCGATTTCTTATCACCGCTTTTAATTGTCGCACGCCATAAACAGAAGAAAAGCCATTTAGGGCTAAGTATTTGCAGGTGTCATCGGAAACATGTAATGAAAAACCTTGGTCTTCAGCCAAATTGAGCAATTCCTTTTTTAAGTGTAATTTGAATATGGAAACAGCAATTTTCTCAGAAATGGGAGCAAAGGGAACTATTTCGGTAATGCGCCCTAAAAATTCAGGTCGGAAATATGGACTCATGATTTCTGTGAGTTGCGTAGGGTTTGGTAATTGTCCTTTTTCCATGGATTTAACAATATAATCTGATCCAATGTTCGAGGTGAATAAAATCACGGCATTTGAAAAATCTCCAGTTTTACCCAAGCGGTCATGAAGTTTGCCTTCGTCTAAAATCTGTAAAAAAACATCAAATACCGATGGGTGTGCTTTTTCAATTTCATCAAACAATACAATAGCATAGGGCTTTTCTCTAATTTTATTGACTAACACGCCGCCTTCTTCATAACCAACGTAGCCTGGTGGCGCCCCGTAGAGTAAAGCTGCCGCGTGTTCTTCTTTAAATTCCGACATATCAAAACGAATGATGGCGTTTTCATCTTGAAACAAAAACTCAGCTAATGTTTTAGCGAGCTCGGTTTTTCCGGTACCTGTAGGACCTGAAAAGAAAAAGGACCCTATAGGTTGCCCAGCCTTCGATAAGCCAGACCGTGATTCTATAATAGCATCCGATATGGTTTTTATAGCGTGATCTTGACCAATAACCCGTTGCTTTAAAATAGCTTCCATATTCATAAGTCGTGCTTTTTCTTGCGTTTGCACTTTACCTATGGGAATCCCTGTAAGTATGGAAGTCATCGTGGCTATGTCCTTTTCGGAAATACTATTTACATCCTTTTGAGTATGTTGCTCTAGTTTTTCTAGTAAAGCCTTGATATACGTTTGCTTGTTTGCGCCAGTTTTAGTTTTATTATAATTCTGATCGAGATATGGGTTCAATACCATGTCATGAACTTTATAGCAAATGGTATGATAAAACGCATCGAGTGCTTCTAAAACTTCTCGATTAGATTGGTTTATAGTGTTCTTTTGTAAGCTGATGAAATCTGATTGTAACGCTTCGATATCTATACCAAGCGACTGGTTGCTCACTTTTACGGCCGACATGGTGCGGTCGATTAAATCGATGGCCGTATCCGGAAGACTTTTTTCTTTTAAATACCGTTTTGCTAACTGAATGACTGTCTTTATACCATTCTCAGAAATAGTGAGTTCATGATGCTTACCATAAGTTTCAGCATGGTTTTTTAGCATATCAAATGCTGAAGCATCGTCTGGGGCTTCAATATTAAGCGTGACCATTCGACGTTCTAGAGCTTCATCAGTGGCAATTAATTTTCGATAGTTTTCTGGAGTTGTGGAAGTGATCAGTGTCATTACTCCAGAATTTAATTCCGATTTAATAACATGTCCAAGACTTTTCCCCGTGGTTTTATCTTCCAAAAGCATATGAAAATCATCGATAAAAATGATAGGCTTCTCATAACTTTTTGCGGCCTTAAATATATCGAATAAACGATCTTCAACTTCTCCCTTGTATGAGGACGTGGTTAATAATTTAGCAGTGTTAATTTCTAAAACGGTAGCGTTTTGTAGGCTAGTTATTGTAGATTTATCACTTATGGAAGCCGCAAAACCTTGTATTAAGGTGGTTTTACCAACACCAGATTCCCCTATAATGGTGACGTGTGGCTTTGATTTTCTGTTTAAAATTTCAGCAATCTGTTTTATTTCGCGGTCACGACCAGTAAAATCATCAAAGGTTCCTTTGGAAGCTTCTAAAACTAGGTCGGTGGTATACTTTTTAATAGTGGGATCCGAAAGTACCGTTTCTAGTTTGGCATGTTTTTGATGAGGTAGAGAAGAGGTCTGCTCGAATAAACTTATAAGTTGTAAATGTGTAACTGGTAAGGCTTTAAGTTGGTCGTAGCTAAATCCGATATCTGGTGTAAGACAGGCGATAAAGATGGAAAGTAAGTCCGAAATCTTGTTATCGTCAATAGACTTTAATCGTTCGGCTTCTTCTAAAACTTTTGAAACCTGTTCATTTCCAGAAGGAAGCCAATTGCTTCGATTTCTTTTTGGAAAATTTTCTAAATGCACCGTAGCCCATTCATCTATAAAATAGACATCAACATCCTTATTAAAAAGGGTTCTAAGCAGACCAAATTCTTTAGTTAAAACAGCTTTGATAAGATGTGCTGGACCATAGCTTTCATGCTGATGGTCTTTCGCAATTTGTATGGCGATATGGGTTATTTTATTTACATCTGACATATAGAATGTTGTGATTACAAATTGAAATAAGCCGATTTGATAGTAAAATCTAAGCCTAAAATGCGCCAAATGTAATATAAATTTGTAGGAATTATCATAATTCCATCTGTAAATTTGTAGATTTTTTCTTTCATTCTGAAAACGTGATAGTTAAGAAAATATTTACAAATTTTGAAATAAAATTCTTGCAAATGTAATGTGATTTTATAGCTTTGTCGTTGGCTTTTATGCCGTTACATATATTTAATCAGGTAGTATTTACCAAAAAAACAAGTTATTATGGCTTTTAAAACAAAGTTGAAAGTAGGCGGAAACGAGTACAACGTATTAAGTTGTAGCTACGCTCTTAAGCAAGAAACAGATGCAACTGGAAGACCTTCTTCTGTAACCAGAGGAGGTGAAGTAAAAGTTGTTATCGAATCTACTGGAGGAACCGAGTTATTCGAATGGCAATGTAGCAGTTTTGAACGCAAAGACGGCTCTATTGAATTTACCAAAAGAGACACGGATGCGAAACTTAAAGAAATTAAATTCGAAGAGGGTTACTTAACCTATTACCGAGAAGATTTCGATGCTACGGGAACAAACCCGTTAACTCAAACCTTTACAATTTCTGCCAAAGTACTTTCTAGCGGAGGTGGTATTCATGAAAATGAATGGCCCGTGTAATTGTTCTAAATAGATGTTTTAAACATTCTGATGAAGGACAAAACAAAAAGGGGTGCTTATCATTTTTAAGCATGCTCTTTTTGTTCTTTTAATTAAAAACAAGCATGTAATCAAGTTGAAAATCAAATTTTTAAATATATAAGTTATGGCATCAAATAGCGTAGGATTAGGAGGGCAGGTGGTCCAAACCGATGCAGGAGAAGCATTAAATGAAATTCCTCAAAATCGAACCCTTATCGCAGGGAAATTGAGTCCGAATACACCCATAAAACCAGAAGCCGTTGAAGGGCTAAAAACTGTAGAGGCTGTCTTCCAACATTTTTCTCCAGAGTTAAATTTGGCTTACGAAGATAAAGAAGGTGGTACTGTAAATGAAACCATCCAGTTCAATAATTTGGGGGACTTTGGAGCTCAAGGATTAACGAAAAACAGCAGGTTTTTGAAAGGTTTGGAGGTTGAAAGTGAGCAATACAATAAAATAATAAAACAGCTAAAAACCAATAAAGTTCTGAAACAGGCTTTGCAAAATGAATCCTCTAAAAAAGGACTGATTGCGACTTTAGAACTGCTTATTGAAGAGTTAAATGCTGCTAAATAAATAGATAATTATGGCGCAAATAGAAAATAGTGCAGATCAGGTATTAGAAAAATCTTATGCAGAACAAGTATTAGAAAATTCGAATGCCTTGGCACAGTTTGGCGGATTTGATTTAATTGAGTCGGCTATCGATAATGTTCAAAACCTGAATCCAGAACGTAAGGCTAGAAAGAAAATTTTTCTATCTGAGAACAGTAAAAAACAAGAGCGAGAGGATCTGCTTAAAGTGTTGAATATCTGGGTGGAAACTTTAAATTCTGAAGGTGATATTATTGATATCATTGAAAAAACTACCGAAAATGCAGCACGTACCAAAAATGTGTTGCAAAGAAATTTAAAGTTGGCTCTTGATGAAACCCGAGTATTGGAGTCGTCATACCGTTCGGTGGCATTGTTCTATAAAAACACCGATGAAGCGGCTATAAAAAACTTAAGTATTGTAAACGCCGAATTAGAGCAATTGGCGGATCTTGATAACCCAAGATTTTTTGATTATATCCGAGAGGAAATCGTGTCTAACTACGACCGTTTAGACTTGAGGGATAATTATGCTTTACTGGTGCTTCCAGGGTATTTGGGAAGTAAGTCTGTTGTAGATAAATGGGCTAAAATGGCTCATGAAAATAAAGTCACTTTAATAACCGATTTTGTGCATCTGGATGAGCCTGATGATGTTATTGAGCTTTTTGAAAGTGCTAATTTAGCTAGTGGCGATGCGTATTTGTCCAATGTGATTATGACTTGCAACTGGCTCGTAGGACGTGACAAAGTAGCTGAACTGGGTGAGGAAGACCATCTGTTCATTCCGCCGTCTACGGCATTGGCAGGCACGATTTACAAAACCTTAATGTCTCAAGTTACAGCTGGTAAAAAACACGGTGGTTTAAGTGAAGTTGAGGCAGTTAGTTTCGATTTAAAAAAGAGTGAAATCGCTGTTTTAGAAAACCTAGGCTTAGTTCCTATGGTGAACGAATACGGTAAAGTCATGGCTTTTTCAGCCAAAACCTTATTTAACGGTGATAATATTGGATTGCAAACCTACTCCGTGGTGCGTGTTTTTGATTATATCTCGAAAGTTTTAATGGATTTTTTAAACCGTCGGGCATTTGAAAATTTCAATACCAAAACGAGAAACGAGATTTTAAAACAAATCGTTAAGTTTTTAGATAGCGTGACGGGACCGGATAAACTGATAGAGAATTTTGATATCAAACGTTTCGAGCAAGATCAAAATCAGAAGGATAAAATTCATGTTGATATTCGTTTAAAACCTTATTTCCCAGCCAAGAACTTCTTGATTTCTATGGACGGACAAAAAGGTGATGAAGGCACAGAATGGGACACCGATTACTCCGAGCAATAAACTACGACCTCATATCTTTTAAATGATGCTTAACCTACGTCCTTTTTTTAATGGCTGTTAATTATTATAAACTTCCTATACAGGCAAGGGATTTAATGACCAATGCGAGCTCCAAAATGGTGAGTTTAGAAGAATCTATTATAAACTATTTGCATTTGATTATGACAACCCGTTTTGGCGAATGTCAGTCAGATGCATCTTTTGGATGTGCCTTATGGGACGTTGATTTTAACAACATGGGGTCTAATCATAAACTCCGTGCTGTGATCGCAGATTCTTTAACCAAATCATTAAAACGCTACGAAAAAAGGCTGTCCCAAATCGAAATAAATGTCAATATCGAACAAGATGAAATGGATGGCAGAGCTACAGTGAGCCGCGTGAAAAAAATGGTGCTAGTGCATGTGATAGGCGTAATCAATAAAACCAATGAAAATTTTACTTACAAGGCTCATTTTTATATCGCGCCCTTATCGTATTAAGTTATGAGAATGAATGCTAAAGAAGCGATTACAAATCGCATGATGAAAAAAGCAGCCCGTTTATGGAATATTCCTGTAAACGAAATCAATGAAACCATAGATCCTTTGGTCTCTTTATTGTTTTCGGCGTGTGCATCCGAATTGGAAAAGATTTCTGTAGCTATTAATGACACACAAATAAACACCACAGAACGACTTGTTCAGCTTATGGCTCCTTTATCTGCTTGTGAGATAAGGCCAGCACATGCGGTTGCTTATTGCGAATCGACGGTTCCAAAGACCATTATAACGCCAAACGATCAGTTTTTTTATAAGGATAAGCAGGCAGATTCTAATTCTAATCATCATCAAAATGATGTGTTTTTTACGCCAACACAAGAGACCACGTTATTGGATGCTCGCATAAAATATATGTTTACGGGCAATAAATTGTTTACGTTTTCAGGACGTAAATCAAAAGAACTCACGCACATCATAGACCACCGAAGTGATACAGACCGAACAACACTGTATTTGGGTATAGAAAGTAGTAATGCTGCGTTGGATTTGGAAAATGTGTCTTTTTATTTTGAATATTTAGGGGTCAACGATTCCGATCAGTTTTATCATCATTTAAAACATGCCACCTGGCGATTAGGACAACAAAAAATCGTTACCGTATCAGGTTATGCTAACTCTGAGGGTTTAGATGCTATGGATTTGGACGCTATTATTAACGGACAAGCCAATAGAGCAACTGCAGTTTGTGAAGAGATTAATCAGTATTATAAAAAGCACTTTGTCACCCTAAAAGGAGCAAATAGTATAGAAGAATTCCCAAGTTATGAAGCGTTTAAAAGTTTAAACAGCCATGATGCTGAATACTTTGATTTCCCTAATACTTTGTGGATTGAGGTTGAATTTTCAAGCATTGTGAATTCAAAAACATTAGAGCAATTGTTTTGTGGCATAAATGCATTTCCTGTAGTGAATAGAAAAATGCATCAGTTTAGTTATCAAATGAAAAACATCATTGATATCATACCTGTTATTTCTGAATCGCCTTTTTTTGATATTAAATCCATTGAAAATACTTCTGGTCAAACATATAAAAACCAAGGCACTCAGGTTTCCGAAGCCGATAAAGGAGGTTATATTTTAAAAAATGCTCATGTTGGTAAACTCGATTCCCGAAATGCTAAGGAATATCTAAGTCATTTAATTGGGCTGATTAAAGATGAAAGTGCTGCTTTTCAGTTTTATAATCATGAGTTTTTACAGAACGATTTAAATGTTTTAAACCAAACGGTTGCTGTCATCGAAAAAAAGTTAGATGAGGTTATTAAAGAAGGTGCTCATGCCCATTATATTTATTTAAATCCGTATGAAAGCAATGAAACGATTCAGGTTACTTACTGGACTACAAATGGGGCAGAAGCGAATCATATCAAAGCTAGAAAGGCCTTAGAGGTTTATAAAGGCAAACATTTAAATACGAAAAGCAGTTATTTGGTAACTCCTGTTTTTGGTGGTCGACACCAATTGAATTCAGAACAACGCTTGCAAGCCTACAGACGGGGTGTTTTAACTCAAAATAAAATTGTTACCGAAGAGGACATCAAGGCGGTTTGCTATGAATTATATACAAATCATATGGCATCGGTTGAAATAAAAAAAGGAATGACCACCGATTTGTTAGTAAACAAAGGTATGTCGCCGTGTATTGAAATTACTTTATCAGCAAGTGAAAATTCGAATCTGAAACCCCACGAATGGGATTACCTAAATCATTGTTTAAAAACCATTTTAGAAAAACAGTCGACTAATGTTTTTCCCTTTCAAATAATTAATAAATCCTAAATAAAAGTATTGATGCGTACAAATGGTCATGAAACGGCAGCAAAGTACCTAGATAAGTCTGTTATTTATTTTTTTATATGTGTTTTCCTGATATCAGGATCAGCTTTGGGTTACCGGTTTTATAACAGTTTTCCATGTGAGCAGTTGGTCATGGATATCAATGCTAGAAGCTATCGTATTAGCGAGCTAATCAAGTTTACAGACCTCACAGAACATAGTAAAAATAGGCAATGGTATTTTGGAGATAGCACTGCGGTTAGCGATAAAAGAGAAGTGCTGCATGTGTATACCAAGCCTGGTAAATACCTCGTGCGATTGCGAGTTAATGGCAGTTGCATAAAGGAAACTACCCTTGTTATTAAAGATAAAAAAGTATTGATTGATCCGAATAAAATACCCAATCTGAAGGTTCCAGACAGTATCACGGTTGGTCAAACGCTAGTTTTAACCGATAGCACCCCAGAAGCCCATAGCTGGGAATGGCGTTTTGGAGAAACGGCTCATGCCAATGCCACGACACAAACAGCATCCTATAGCTACGAAAGTTTTGGTTTAAAAACCATTACCCTTATTGTTAATGGGGACATTAAGCATATGGCTAAAAAGCGTATTCGAGTGTATGAAAACACGGTGCTTGACGAAGCTCCAATAAAAGCAATTAAACCTAAGAAACGAGAAATTGGTTGGGACATACCTTATGAACCTGTGGTTAAAGAGGTTGAAAAAAAGGATGAAAAAGTGCCTTTTATAAGTGAAGAAGATTTTGCTAAAGCGTTGATTAAAGTGTCTCAAGAAGAGATTACAGAGAAAGCATTTGAACCGTATTTCTGCGGAAATATTAATAAAAACATTGTGGTAGATGGTAAAAACATGACTTTTTTAGTCTTCTGCAAAAAGATAAGAGGTAAGAAGATAAAAATTAAGAGGTTAACGCTTTTTAGAAATGAATCAACCAACTGTATTGAAAATATTAACCTAGAATACAATAGAAAAATCCTTTAGATGGCCTATAAACATAGAATTAATTGGGTGGATGGCATGAAAATTAATAAAGATCATTTTATTGGTTTTGAAGATGCTATGATGCAGCAAATGATGCAAATGAACCGCCGGTTTGTGAATCAAAATAATTATGGATTGCTACCGCATACAAAATCTAACGAAGATGCTGTAAAACTGTCTATATCTATTGACGGTATGGATACTTTAAGTGTTGTTATCCATAAGTGCTTTGCAGTGACTTTAGGTGGTCTTCACATTGAAATAGATGATAGGATCCAAGATGCTCAGGAAATTTCAGAACGTATCAACATACGTGAATTTATTAAGAATGACACAAGCCAAATAGGATATGTCCTATTAGCGGCTAATCCTTTTCAAAGAGTAGCTATTGGGGAGGTTAATTCAGGCGAAGAGCCTTATCGAAGACCATATGTATTACAAGGATATGAGATGACATTGGTTTCAGAAAAGGATTTGAATACTAACGACACCGGACTAAATAATATCGTAGTAGCTAAAGTTTTACAAGACGGCGATTCCGTAAACTTGGTCGATGATTATATCCCGCCATGTACTTCCATACAAGGTCATTCCGAGTTAAAACAAACGTACATAGATGTTGATGTGTATCTGAATAAAATGGAATGGTATGGTCTTCAAATCATTTTGAAAATTCAGCAAAAAAATCAAACTAACGAGTTATCCCAAATCGTCCTCAGTATAGCCAAGGAGGTACTATATTATTTAAGAAGCACGATGTCTAGTTTTAGAAATATGGATAAATACGCTCCCCCGATCGACATGATTACTAAGGTGATGAGTTTGGCAAGAATCATTAAAGGTGGCATAGATTTGAGTATTGGGTCTGGAAAGGAAAACTTATTAAATTATATTTCAGATTGGTGTGATGTGAGCCAGGTGACTTTTGAAAATGTGATTGATAATATGGTGAATTTGGAGTATTGTCATTACGATAGTGCTCAGGCTATCGAAAAGGTATCTGAATTCACTTTACTTACGCATAGTTTATTTAAAAAATTAAATGAATTAGAATATATCGGAAAGAAATCAGACTCCAGCATTTTCGTAAAAGAAGATGTAATAATAAAAGAACCAGAGAAAAAACGACGTCGTTTTTTTATGGAGTAATTAGTGACGTCATTCAATAATCAAAATCAAAAGAGATATGAAACCAAAGAATATTAAAGCACGAAGGTCCAGTTTTATTAAATTTTTATTACTGTTTATGCTAACCGTAACTACCATTGTAGGGGCTGTGTTTTTTAATTATAGTGTGCCCTTAAAGGAAAATACGCTACTAAAGGAACGCACAAGAAATATACAGCAAGAAATCGATTTTCAAAAAAGTTTTGCTTTAAGAGTGCATCATGTACAGGCCATGATTGATTCGTTAGGTGCTCCCGGACAAAATATAGCGTTTACAAATACTTTAATTCATGGTAAGCTAGCCGATTTACAAAGTTCCATTCCGCAAAAAGACTCAACCTATCTTTATAATATGTATACTGATATTGTTGAAGCGCTTGTAGGCTTACAAAGTACTAAAAATGATCTCCTTAGTTTAGAAAATGCCAGAAAACGTATTGATGAGTATAAAGAGGTTTTAGATGAGACTAGAACTGAATTAGAGCAAACAAAAAGAGACCTTGATATTTTAAGAATTTCTAGAAACTAATTGAGGTTCAGTTCAATTAAATGATTATAAAATGATATGGCATTACAGTCTGTAACAACAATTTATATTGGTAGCAACCCAATAAACGCTTTTAAAACGTTTACTTTAAATCAAAATATTAGCGCACACCATGTTTTAAATTTGGAATGCCGAATTGATGTTTTAGAACATCAAAATGAAGACTTCTTAAACACCGCAAAAAAGTATTTGGGCGAGATTTTAACGCTTCAAGTGACTTCGCTAGCTCAATTCGAAAATTATAAAAGTCTTGATTTTAAGGGTGTGGTAACGGCGGTTTCGAATAAAAGAGGGAAAAATGGCGAGCATATCATGTTTATAAAGGCAGAGAGCCCAACAGTGATTTGTGATGCTGGATTGCATTTTAATTCTTTTCAAGATAAAAGTTTGAATGCTATTTTATCGGACGTGTTTCAAAATGTTGATACATCTAAATTAAGCACAAGTTTTAATCCGGATTTTACCGATGCAATAACGTATTCCGTTCAGCAAAAAGAAAGTTCTTGGCACTACGTGAAACGCTTGGCTATGCAATATGGTGAATGGCTGTTTTATGATGGTAAAAAATTAATTTTCGGAACCCCAGAAGCCGGGGACGACGTGGTCTTAAAATATGGATTTGATTTACAGGGGTATTCTATTGATTTAAGGCCATTACCTAATAGTTTTCATTATGCAAGTAAAGACTATATAAATAATGAAGTTTATGCTTCACAAAGTTCTGAAAATACTACAGAAGCTTCCGGCTATCATGGTTTTGTAAATGATTGTAGTCGAAATTTATATACTGAAGAAGCTGAGGTTTGGGTAAATGGTTTTTCTGGAGACGCCCACCAACAGCGATTAAATGACCAAGAGGAACAGCAAAAAAAAGTTGTTGAAGCTAGTCAAGTTTTTTTGAAGGGAAACAGCGATAATCCCGGAGTGTCCCTTGGGAAAATTATTGAAATTACCGATGATGCAGGAAGTCGAGGACGTTACCGCATCATTAAAGTAACGCATAGTAATTATGAAAATGGACAATACAACAATATTTTTGAAGGCATAAGTGCTGATATCGATAAGTGTCCATTTAATAACCCAGAAGCCTCGGCTAAAAGTCATTCGCAAAGCGCTGTAGTCATCGAAAATGCCGATCCAGAAGGTTTGTCACGAGTAAAAGTGCAATTTTCATGGCAAATTAGGAATAATGAAAGTACACCATGGATACGCGTGTTAACGCCGCATGCTGGGAACGAAAAAGGATTTCATTTTATTCCAGAAATTGATGAAGAAGTTTTGGGTGGTTTTGAAAATTCGAATGCAGAACATCCTTATGTATTGGGAAACTTGTATAATGGCAAACAGAAAGTTGAAGCCTGGCAATCGGATTCGAATGCGATTAAAGCCATACGAACCCGTAGCGGACATACCATAGAGCTCAACGATGAAGATGGCGAAGAAAAAATAAATATTTATGATAACGCTGGGAGTATCATCACCTTCGATACCCAGGCAAAATCCTTATACATCACTACAGTGGAAAATTTAGAATTTCAGGCGAAAAATATTAAAATGACCGCCGAAGAAAATATACAATGTGAAGCTAAAAATAATTTGTCACTGGCTGCTGAAGGCGATACCCAAATCGCTAGTCAGGGTCTATTAAATTTGCAATCTGAAAATGATTTAACTTTAAACAGTGCTGCCAATATTAAGGTTAAATCTGAGGCTAGCATAGAAGTTCAGGCACAAAGTATTCGTGCTGAAGGGCAGGTTTCTACAGAAATAAAGGGGCAGCAAACTAAAATTCAAGGTCAAATTACAGCCTTAGAAGGTGCTAGTGGAAAAATTGAAATTATATAATAGGTTGTACATTAAAATAGGCAATTGAATTTCATTTAAATTCGGATTGAATTGTTGTTGTTATTTATATTCATTCTTGATAACAGATAAATGTGTAAATTTTAGCTGAAAATTGTTTGAGTGGAATTAGAAATTAACTAAATTTAACATTTCAAAATGGTCTGGTTTTTCAAGATATTCATTCATTGAAAGAATCTTGGTAGAAAAAAGCAGTGCATTGTGTTTTTTAATTATTTCTAAGATCAAATCAATTTGATGCGAAACAAGAAAATATTACCACCAAAAGAATCTAAGTGGCGAACTACAGCAGTGTTTTTTATTGCTGTTATTATTGGTTTAGGCCTTTTTATGGCTAGAGAATCTAAAATCGTTTCTTATATGTCTGATGATCCCCAAGCTTGCGTGAATTGCCATGTAATGACTCCTGTTTACAACAGTTGGATGCACAGTTCTCATCGCGAATGGGCGAAATGTAATGACTGTCATGTACCTCATGATAACGTTTTCAATAAATATTATTTTAAAGCTAAAGACGGACTTTATCACGCTTCTGTTTTTACGATGCGGGCCGAGCCAGATGTTATCGAAATGAAGGAAGCCTCACAAGAAGTGGTTCAAAGCAATTGTATTCGTTGCCATGTGCAACAGGTCACTCAAGTGAAATATGATGGATGGATTGAAGGGCATCAAGAAAATAGGTTAGGACGCCAATGTTGGAGTTGTCACAAACAAGTGCCTCATGGAAAAGTACACGGATTATCAACCATAAAATTTAATATAGCACCGATACCTACAGATCGCGAGGACGAACTTGTTATTCCTGAGTGGATGCAAGAGCAGATTAAAGAATAATAAAAGTACAACAGATGAAAAACAAAGTCTTATTTATCGTAACCATTATTGTCGTATTTCTTTTGGGGCTTTTGGCTTCAAGTATTGTCAATAGAAAATCTGAAGCTAAATATAAATATGTTCCTCAGGTTAATATTGCCGAAAATGAACCTAGAAATGAAGTTTGGGGTGAAAATTTCCCCTTAGAATATCAATCCTATATGCAAACTTTAGATACCACTTTTGCGTCTATGCAAGGAGGATCTGCGATGCGAGATGTACTTGAAGAAGATCCGAATTTAGTGGTGTTGTTTGCAGGTTATGGATTTTCTAAAGATTATAATCAGGGGAGAGGGCATGCCTATGCTGTTGAAGATATTCATAATACCTTACGTACTGGAGGCCCTAAAGGAAAAGGAGACGGACCAATGCCTTCTACTTGTTGGACCTGTAAGAGTCCAGATGTGCCACGCTTAATGAATGAAATTGGTGTTGCCGAGTTTTATAGCGGAAAGTGGGCCGATAAAGGGGAAGAAATTGTAAATCCTATTGGTTGTGCCGATTGCCATAACCCTAAAACTATGAAGTTGCGTATTACCAGACCTGCTCTGGTTGAGGCTTTCGATGCTATGGGTAAAGATATCAATCAAGCGACCCATAATGAAATGCGCTCTTTGGTTTGTGCACAATGCCATGTTGAATATTATTTTAATAAAAATTTACCGGGTAAAGAAGGTGTACCATATCTCGTTTTTCCTTGGAAAGATGGTATGACCGTGGAAGATATGGAGAAATATTATGATAACTTAGAATTTTCAGATTGGACTCATAAACTTAGTAAAACGCCAATGTTGAAAGCGCAACATCCCGGTTATGAAACATTTACAACGGGTGTGCATGCCGATCGTGGTGTGTCTTGTGCCGACTGCCATATGCCTTATAAGAGTGAGGGCGGACAAAAATTTACAGATCACCACATTCAATCGCCTTTAAATAACACGTCTAATGCGTGTCAAGTGTGCCATAGAGAAGAATCAAGTAAGCTGATTGAGAACGTCTATGAGCGCCAAAGAAAAGCGACTGAAAATCGTGTAAAGTTAGAAGGGTTATTAGTAAAAGCTCATGTTGAAGCTAAAAAATGTTGGGATCTTGGTGCTACCGAGGCACAGATGAAACCTATATTAACCGATATTCGTCATGGACAATGGCGTTGGGATTATTCTGCGGCTGCACACGGTGCTTCTTTCCATTCCCCAGTTGAAACGGCTCGAGTTATTGCTGGTGGTTTAGTGATTGCTCAAGAGGCACGCGTAAAATTAGCACGACTTTTAGCAGATTTAGGTCATAACGCGCCTGTAGAAATGCCTGATATTTCTACTAAAGAAAAAGCTCAGGAATATATTGGGTTAGATATGGAAAAATTAAGAGCAGAAAAAGAAGCATTCAAAAAGAATTTATTGCCAAAATGGCTTGAGGCTGCCAAAAAACGAGAAGACAATATGCCTATCAATGCGGTTTCTGCAACGAACTAAAAATTAACACTTCTTAAAATTATTTATACGAAAGATACCTTGTTTTATATAATAAGGTATCTTTCAATTTAAAATAAGGTCACCTATTTATATATGAATAAAATCTACCGCGTATTTGCCTCTCCTATATTAGCTGTTTTACTTTTATTAATTTTTGCGGTGTCTATGGCTACCGCCACTTTTATTGAAAATGATTTCGGAACAGCAACAGCATGGAAAATAATTTATGATTCTTGGTGGTTTGAAGTTGTTATGCTGGGCTTAGGACTTTGTTTTGTAATGAACATTTATAAGTACAGATTATGGCGCCTAGAAAAATGGTCGGTATTGACTTTTCATTTAGCTTTTATTATTATTTTAATAGGTGCAGGTATTACCCGTTACGCTTCTTATGGTGGTGTTATGCGAATTCGTGAAGGTGCTTCTTCAAATATGATAATTTCCACGAATAATTATTTACACGTTCATCTTTCTAATGGAGAAAAAACGAAAACACTTCGTAAAAAAATCAACTTTTCACCAATAAGTAATAATGATTTTGAAATAAAAACGGATTTTCAAAATCTCCCAATTACCATATCTTATAATGAATTTATAGCGGATGCTGTTCCAGAAATTATAGATGATGTAGATGATGGTAAACCGTTAATTCAAATGGTAGTGTCTGCTGGAAGTGGAAGAGAAACCGTGTATTTGGAAAAAGGAGAAATAGAGAGTATCGGTGAACATCAACATAAAATTGGTTTTGAGGTGGATCGAGCCGATGTGATTAATATCACCGAAAAGGACGGAATGTTTAAAATACGGTCCCCTAGAAATTTAAGCACTTTTGTGATGGCAACCGAAACGGCTGGAACCATTGTTAAAGATAGCCTTCATAACATAGCGCTTAGAACCTTATATCGGGATGGTGATGCCTCTTTTGTGCCTCTATCTTATCATCCTAAGGCTAAAATTGGTCTAATATCTGTTTCTGAAAAACCAAAAGATAATGATGAACAAAAAGACGATGCTTTACTTGTAGATGTTACCGTAGGGGATAAAACAAAAACTGGTACTTTATTATATAGGGAAGGTTTTTTACCAACCAAACACGAACTTGATGTTAATAACATTCAAGTATCGTTGTCCTATGGGGCAGAACCCATTATCACCCCATTTTCAATTAAATTAAATGACTTTCAACTAGAGCGTTACCCGGGTTCTACGAGTCCGTCGGCTTATGCTAGTGAAATAAGTGTTATTGATGGAGATAAGGTTATGCCGTATCGTATATACATGAATCATGTGTTAGATTACGAAGGGTTTCGTTTCTTTCAAGCGAGTTATGATACCGATGAACTCGGAACTGTTTTAGCTGTAAACCATGACGCCCTGGGTACCAACATAACTTATTTAGGGTATTTTTTAATGATGATAGGGATGTTTTTTACGCTTTTTAATAAAAACTCACGTTTTTGGATGATTAATAATAAGTTGAAAAAACTTAAAATGAAAAGCGTAACCTTAGTATTAATCTTTTTATGTTGTTCTTTAGGAAGTTTTGCCCAAAATAAAACTCCGGAAATAAACATTCAAACGATAAAACAGTTGGAGGTTGATGAGCAGCATGCCGAAATGTTTGGTCGTTTAATGGTTCAGGATTTGGATGGGCGAATAAAACCAATGAACACTTTAGCTTCAGAATTCTTAAGAAAACTAACCAGAAAGCCATATTTTAAATTTTCTCAACACGGGGAAAGCATTTCTTTAAGTGCCAATCAAGCTTTTCTTGCCATGCAATCGGCTTCTAATATTTGGCAATATATTCCTTTAATAAAGGTTGATGTTGAAAAAGGAGGCGATGTGTTTAAAGCGTTAGAAGTTAGTGAGGGCGGTTTGGTTTCCTTTGTAGGGCTCTTAGATGAAAAAGGTAAATATAGATTGGGCGAGGTTGTTGAGGTAGCTAATAAAAAGAAACCTGCCGAACGAAGTGAATTTGATAAAGAAGTTATAAAAGTTGATGAACGCTTTAATATCCTGTATAATGTGTTTTCTGGAAATTATTTAAAGGTGTTTCCTAATAGTAATGATGAAAACAATAAATGGCATAGTCAAACGTATGATTTTTTAGATTTCCCAGAGGAGGACGCACAATTTGCACAAAAAATTATTCCAAGTTATTTTAATGATGTTAATAAAAAAGATTGGGTTGCGGCCAGCGAAAAATTGGAGTATATCAAAACATTCCAAGATGTTTTGGGTAAAGACATTATTCCATCCCGAAAAAGAATAGAAGCCGAGTTGTGGTATAATGAGCTTAACTTAAATTTTTGGCTGTTTCAGGTTTTCTTTACTTTAGGAGTTCTTCTATTATTTTTAGCTGTATTAAAAGTGTTCACTAAAGGAAAGATTATAGATTTTGCATGGAACCTAATGATAATATTAACACTCGTAAGTTTTATTGCTTTTACAGGAAATATTATATTAAGATGGTATGTGGCACAGCACGCCCCTTGGAGTAATGGTTACGAAATGCTTGTTTTTGTGTCTTGGGTATTGTTACTATGTGGTTTGATGACTTTTAGAAAGTCAGATTTTGCATTGCCATTAGCGACATTGTTTTCAGGAGCCTTATTGTTTGTGAGTTATTTAGATTGGTTAAGTCCGGAAATTACCAATTTAATGCCTGTATTAAAATCGTATTGGTTAAAAATTCATGTTGCAACCATTGTTAGTAGTTATGCGCCTCTAGCACTTTCAGCAATTTTAGGTTTTATGGCGCTTTTATTAATGATTTTTAAAACTGAAAAAACACAGAAGGAAATTGATATACGTATCAAAGAGTTGAGTTATATTAATGAAATTTCTATGACTATTGGGTTGTTTGTATTGTCGGTTGGAACTTTTCTTGGTGGTGTTTGGGCTAATGAATCATGGGGACGCTACTGGGCCTGGGATCCCAAAGAAACTTGGGCTTTAATTAGTATAATTGTATATGCTGTAGTATTACACTTAAGGTTAATTCCTGGTTTAAAAAGCATGTATGTGCTGAACACTTCTAGTGTGTTTGCTTTTGGATCTATTATTATGACCTCTTTTGGGGTTAATTATTATTTGTCAGGATTACATAGTTATGCAGCAGGTGATCCTTTACCTATTCCCAAATTTATTTATGTTATAATAATCTTAGTGGTAGTGGTTGCTTTTGTAGCCTTTTTTAGAAAACAAAAATTTCGAAAAAGCAAATCCAATCCACTTTAACGCTGTTCAGCCCTAATTATTGTGATTTCATCGAATTTTTAGCTTTTTTTGGTTAGAATACGTAAAAAAAAATAAAAAAAGCCGATAAAACGCTTGGTAATTTCGGTTAATTACATAAATTTGTTGCACTAACCCTAAAATCTTTAACATGAGAATTAAATTAATCTTACTAGGTTTTGGCCTATTCCTAGTATCGAGCATTTCTTTTGCTCAAAAGTCTGATGGTCCAAAAAGCATCATTAGTGACAAAGTTAAGATAAAAAAATATCATAATATTGAAGAGTTAGAGCGAATGGCGAAAGGTGAAGTATTAGCACTGTATAGAGAGCGTAACACTGTTCTAACCAGAATATTACCTTATATTGCATTTGCGACAAAACCTGGGGTTACTATGGTTACTTTGGGGATTCCTACAAATAGTGCTAACGTTAAGGCTTTGGATAATCAATTAGAAGCGGCAGATGAGTACGTTAATAGTACAACCTTCTTTTTGAATGAATACTTACCATATGCGGATACTAGAAATTTAATTTCAGGTATTTTGTTTTATGAAGAAATTATGAAGTCATTACATACTTTTAATGAGTATCGTTAATTTATTATTTCATTAAATTATATAAACATTATTTATTAATGCTACCTAAGTTTTAAACTTAGGTAGCATTTCTAGTTTAGAAAAGGTGTTAGACTATAGTTTTACAACTTGTTAATTATTAATTATAAAATAAAAAGTTGGTATTAGTTAATAACTGCGATTTTTTATAAAATTGTGTTTAAAAGAAAAAATGACAAATTTTAAGGTATAAGTGTGTATTTCGTCGATAGTATTTCCTTGAAAACAAACTTATTTTGTGTATTTAGTCGAAATAATTGGTATTTCGTGGGTTTTTTATTAAATTTGATTAATTATTGATCTAAAAATCATACTTTGGTTTTAATCATAAATCTTTTAACTATGAAAAAAATTACCCTTACCGTTTTCATGTTCCTTTTTGTATTTGCAAATGTTGTGGCTCAACAAGAGAAAGGAATTATAGGAAAAGACAACTGGCTTAATAATTGGACAGACTTTCAGTCTAATGGTCAAGATGACCATGTGGAGCCCACTCAGATTTTAACAGGAAACATTACAGAGGATAAACGGTTAGTTAAAAGGCATGTTTATTTATTAGTTGGGAGTATATTCGTTACTAATAATGCTGTGCTAACAATTGAGCCAGGAACTGTGATTATTGGGGATTATGCTAGTAAAGCTTCTTTAACAATTGCTAAAGGTGCAAGCATCGTTGCTAGTGGATTGGAGACAGATCCAATTATTTTTACGTCCAATCGTCGTGTTAAAAAATCTGGTGATTGGGGCGGTGTAATTATTCTTGGTGATGCGGCAACTAATAAATTTGGTAACGGTTCTGTGGCTTCATTTTACACCAGACTTGATCCAGCAAATTATGCGCATACTAATTTTGGTGGTGAAAATCCAAATTCTAACTCAGGACTGCTTAAATATGTAAGAATTGAGTACGCAGGCAGCCGTGTTAAATCGGGTTTGAACTTTAACGGTTTGATGTTGGCTGGAGTAGGAAGGGAGACTGTTTTGGAAAACGTTATGGTTAGTAATTCTGGAGGAAACTCGGTAGAAATTTGGGGAGGCAATGTGGTCTTAAATAAATTTGTGTCTTACAAATCTACTCAAACTGATTATAAATTTAATTATGGTGTTCAAGGTGAGCTAATTAATTCTTTAGCTGTTAGGTCTCCATACGTTTCAAGTAGCAGTGGTGCTAAAAGTTTAGAAGTGGTCGCTTATAGTGAAAGACAGGAAGTAGATTTCTCTAAACCATCAACAGTAGTTAAAGCTCAAAATATTACCGTTTTAAATTCTTCTAAAGATTTAAGAGAGGATATTAGAATGGGTTTAGTGAAAGAAGGTGTGTATGTTGGAGAACACGCATCGCTGGATATGAATAAAAGTGTAATATCCGGATTTAATCCAGCTGTAATTTTTGAAAATAAAATTCAAATTAACCAAGAAAGCTTGGATAAAATAAAATTTACAAATATGTATTTCAATAATTGTAATGGAAACATTTTTGTTGAAAATAATGCAAATAATGAAGATTTAGAAAATTGGTATGGTAACCACGCGTTTTTTAATGTGTATTCAAAAGGTCATGATGCCGAAACTTTTATTGAAATAAACAATCTTAGAAGACCAGATTATAGGTTGCGTATTAATAAAATTATTGCATCAAACGATTCTGATTCAAACTAAAAATCCTTTTTATTATTAATAATAAATGGAAACTATTTAAGATAATTAGAGTAGATAAAACAAACCTGACTAACCCAAATCGTTCTACACATTTTATCTAAAACTTATAGCTTACATCATATAGTTTGTTTAAACAAACTATATGATGTATAAGTCATAACAACGTTTTATTCGTTGCAGTGATGAGTGAGTTTTATGTCTTTTTATGGGAAAACCTCAAATGAAAAATTTCACGCTAGTACATATTGTTACTTTTTTCCTTTTAATTTTTTCTAATGTAGTACAAGGACAAGTTGTTATAACGAAGCCTAATTTAATTGGTTTTAATCAGGCTTGTGCTAGTGATGGATTTAATGAATATAGTATTTCTTTTTCTTTTTCACCAGAAACCGCACTTGGTACATCTAATCAATTTATTTTAGAGCTTTCCGATGCCGAAGGAAGTTTTGCAAACAGTGAGGTTATTTTTACATCTGCAGCCGGAGCTATAGTTTCATCTCCAGCAACCATAACTTTTGCTGTCCCTAAAACGGTCTCTGGCGAATCCTATAAAGTTCGTGTAAAGAGTACGGAACCTGCGGCAACTAGCTCTGGTTCTAATGCATTTCCTGCGTATTATAAATTGCAGGACAGTCCGTTTACAATTAATAATTTAGTAGCGACAGCTAATTTTTGTTCGGGCGGAAGTTATCTTTTAACCATTGATAATCCTGGGGATGAAAATAACGATTCCCCACTGCAATACCCTTCATTAACATATAACTGGTATCGAGAAACGAGTGCAACTACTAAAGAGTTTGTTGCTCATGGTAGTAGTTTAAATGTAACAACCTCAGGGAAATATTTTGTTGAAACTAATTATGGAACCTGTACTTCTAATTCGTATTCTAACCGTGTTACGGTTAACGAAATATCCACAGGCGTTACGGTATCTATCAATTCAAGTTTAGGTAATCCATTCTGTATGAGTGATGGGCCAACGACTTTAACCGCAACTGCTGGCGATAGTTATCAATGGAGTAAGGACGGTTTGCCTATTGATGGCGCAACCGACCAAACTTATATTACCAATAACTCAGGAGATTATGCTGTAAATGTAGATTTAGGAAGCTGTACAGCTACCGCAAACATAATATTGGATAATTCTGGTTTTTCTAGTAGTATTGGCGGTGTTCTTCTAGAGGAGGATAATGTTCTGGAGGATGATGAGTCTATTCTTGTTACCATTACTACAGATGCTTCTAATCCTACTTTTACATGGTATCGCAACGATGCTCAAATTTCAGGAGAAACAAGCAATAGTTTTGTGGTCGATCAATTTGGAAGCTATAAAGTAGTGGTTTCGCAACCGTCGTCTACAGGTAGTTGTGTGGCTTCTACTGAATATTTGTTTACCGTTTCAGGCGGAGAAAACTATTTTCCAGATGTGCCTGAAATACCTAATATTGTTAGCCCTAACGGCGATGGTATAAACGATACTTGGGTAATTCCTAAGGAATATGTTTCTGGGACTAATACAGAAGTCACCATTATAAGTCCACAGGGCAAAACGGTACTTCAAACTAATGATTATTTGAATAATTGGCCCGAGGATGCTATCGATTTTAAAAGTGTTAATCCAGTGTATTATTATATCATAACGACTTCAAACGGAAGTACAAGAAAAGGATCTTTAACAGTAATAAAATAACATGAAAAAGTACCTGCTCTATATTCTGTTGTTTTTCTTCTTCGTACAACAATTTTCTGCACAAGACGATGGTGTTGTGGCTTTAAATATTCCTGTTAGAAATTCTTTAAAATTTAATAGAACTTTTATCCATCCTACTTTTAGTTTTGTAAGAGAAAGTCATCGATATATTTCAATTAACAATAAAAAGGAGTGGGCGCAATTCGACAATGCTCCAGAAACTTTTGTTTTTGGCTATTCAGGAAGATTTAAAGAAAGTATAGGAGCTGGTTTAAGTTTATTTCAACAAAATTATGGTGTATTAACCACCTTTGGAGGCATGGCCAATTTTGCCTATAATATTGTTGTAAATCGTTCTGGGAATTTAACTTTTGGAATGAACCTAGGGTTTTATAGAAGCAGCATTAAAAATGGATCCATCATTTCAAATACTCCAGATCCGTCGTTGAATAACATACCATCAAATTCAATTGTTACTATAAACCCAGGAATCAATTATGGTACAGAGTTTTTCGATTTTGGTGTGTCATTAAACAATATCGTGGCTTACAATTTAACTTCTTCGTCCATGATAGAAGAAAATCCTGAACAAGGAATTCAAGTTCATGGCATGTATACCGGGTATGTGAATACTCGAGGTTATTTTAGAGATAGTAGGTTTTCAGCTTTATTACGATCTGAATTCAAAACCGATCAAACTGTATTTTCTGGAATTGTCATGCTCATGGTACCTAAAGGATTTTGGGGGCAAGCGGGCTACAATAGTTTTTATGGGTTTTCGGCTGGTGTTGGTTTAAATATTACATCACAAATTGCCATAGAATACAATTATGAAAGTGGTCTTGGTGATATTTCTGCTTTAGGAAATTCACATGATATATCATTAGCCTATAGATTCAAGGCCAAAGATCGTTATGATTATTTTGGCGATGAAGAGGAAGATGGATTGTTTATTTCCGAAACTAAAAATAGAAACAAGAGAAAGGTCACTCAAAGTGCAACGCCTAAAAATTTACCAAGAAAATCTGATGCCTTAGAAAAGCAACGTGCAGCTGAAGCAGCAGCAGCGGCAGCTTTTGCTGAAGAACAGAGGGCAGCCGCCGCGGCAGCATTGAATGGAAAAGTGGAAGCAGATCGATTGGCTGAAAAGGCGGAGGCAGAACGCATTGCTGAAGAGAAACGCTTGAAAGAAGAAGCTATTTTAGCAGAGGAAGCACGCTTAAGACAAGAAGAAGAGGGGCGTTTAGCAGAAGCAGCGCGAATAAAAGCAGAGCAGGAAGCTGCCGCTTTAGCTGAAGCCGAACGTTTGAGAAAAGAGGAACAAGCTAGAATAGCCGAAGCAAAACGACTGCAAGAAGAACAAGCCGCTTTAGCCTTAGCCGAAGCAGAGCGTTTAAGACAAGAAGAGGAAGCAGCCCGTTTAGCCGAAGCAGCGCGAATAAAAGCAGAGCAGGAAGCTGCCGCTTTAGCTGAAGCTGAACGTTTGAGAAAAGAGGAACAAGCTAGAATAGCCGAGGCAAAACGATTACAAGAAGAACAAGCCGCTTTAGCCTTAGCCGAAGCAGAGCGTTTAAGACAGGAAGAAGAGGCGCGTTTAGCAGAAGCAGCGCGAATAAAAGCAGAGCAGGAAGCTGCCGCTTTAGCTGAAGCCGAACGTTTGAGAAAAGAGGAACAAGCTAGAATAGCCGAAGCAAAACGACTGCAAGAAGAACAAGCCGCTTTAGCCTTAGCCGAAGCAGAGCGTTTAAGACAAGAAGAGGAAGCAGCCCGTTTAGCCGAAGCAGCGCGAATAAAAGCAGAGCAGGAAGCTGCTGCTTTAGCTGAAGCTGAACGTTTGAGAAAAGAGGAAGAGGCTAGAATAGCTGAAGCAAAACGATTACAAGAAGAGCAAGATGCTTTGGCTTTAACCGAGGCAGAGCGCTTAAGACAAGAAGAAGAAGCTCGTTTAGCAGAAGAAGCCAGATTGAAAGCTCAAAAAGAGGAAGAATTGAAAGCTATCGTACCTACTGATGAAGCTACAAAATTAATGAATGATGTAGCAAGATCGGTCATGGAGTCTAGTAAGGAGCAAAAAGCACTTATTGAAAAATTAAAAGAAAAAGTAGCGCTTAAGCAAAAAGATCTTGACGATTTAATTGAAGAAAACAACTTAAGTGAGCAAGGTATTGTTATGGCCCCGAAAGCTTTTAGAAGTATATCGGCCGAAAATAGAGAATTAGAAGCATTGAAAAATGAAATAGATAATGTTGTTGCTGCTCAAAACAATAAAATTAGACGACTAGATCGAATTTATAAAGAACGTCTTGAAGAAGTTCCAGATCTTAATGATGCAACAAATAAATTCTATAGAAAACGTATTGCAGAATTGAAGGCGGAACAAGTTGAAGTGTTCCAAATTAGAGAAGGTTCTATCTTTAAAATTGAAGAATTAAAAGAAGAAATTAAAGAAGAGCGTAAACGCCGTATTAAACGTGCCCTTTACGATAATGATCAAGAACGATATGAAAAAGATAGAGCTGCGCTTAATGTCATTAGGCAAAATACGCCAGTAAGTTCAGTTCCTTTAACTGCCGAAGATTTTGATTATGGTGAAGAGTTGAGTAACATTCAAATTCTTAAAGGTATTAATAATGTGGAAGAGGGGTATTACCTTGTTGTGGCTGTGCATTCCGATGTAGATAAGCGAGATGAATTCCTTAGAAAAGCTGTTGCGTCAGGGCAAAAGGATATTAACTTCTTCTTCGATTTGAATACGAGTAAATATTACATTTACTATGAAAATTATGATGGGCTTAATAGTGCTCAAAAAGCGTTGTCCAAAAAGGGTACTAAGCCTTTTAATGGTAAAATGTCGCTGGTTAAAATTGAAAAGTAATTTTTATAGTGTAAAAAACTTTTAAGAGTAGAAAGAATCATACTTGTTATATAAGCTTGTCGAAATACAAAATGCAATAGTTAACTATTTCGACAAGCTAAATTTTCTTCTAAATCGGATTTAATTAGTTTTTCATAAAGGCACTTTTTCTAATTAATCTTACAAGGCTAGAGGTTTTATATTTTTAATAAACCATTCCATTTTATATAATTATTTACTTACACGGTCTTTAGAAATCCGTATAAAAGGTGTTATTTCATCGATAAAACGCATTATTTTTAGAAACTCTATGTTTTGTTCCGAAATATTTTCCGATATTTATAACGTTAAAAAACCAAAAAGATAGTTGAACTGCGCGTTTTTAAGTATAGTAAATACTAAAAGAACGTGTAGGTAAGCTTAGTTTTTATTGTGATTTCTTGTGAAATTGTAATATAAACAACCTCAAACTATAACCAACATGAAAAAAACTACTTGCTTGACATTTAGGTCTTTCCTATGTGATATTTTTACGAAGGCTAGTTTTGTAACTCGTAGCATAAAAGATAAAAAAATCACTTTTTTTTTGCTGTTTTTCTTAACATTATTTGGGAATAGTGCATTCTCTCAGGTAATGATACCTTTTACACCAAGGCTTGATGGAGGTAGTATAAAAGTTAAAGGAGATATAAAACTTATAGGTAATAATATTATTACTGGTGGAGAACGCCATAATAATTCTAGCGATGTCTTACCATTACCTTATAATGGTACCGCGATAAACAATAATTATGAAGGTGTATATGTAAATGAAGCTAGTGGTGGCGATCCTTCAATTTTCAGTTCAAGTTCTGCTAATTTAGCTATTAATAACGATTGTAAGCAAATAGTTTGGGCTGGTTTATATTGGTCGGCAGCTTATGGTAACGAATATGCAAATGATAGAAGTGAATATGTAGATGATGATAATTTAAGGGCGCATAATTTTACACAAGTAAAATTTAAGTTGCCAAATTTTACTAATTTTTTAGATATAACAGCAGACGAAACTATTTTTGATGGTTTTGATCCCAATGATCCCGTAGATGGTTCTTTTCCTGACGCTCCTTATACCTGCTTTAAAGATGTAACGGGGCTCATACAAGGTTTAGCAGATGCTGATGGTACTTATACTATTGCGAATCAGCATGCTACTAGAGGACATAAACGTGGTGGATGTTCTGCTGGTTGGACGCTAGTTGTTATTTATGAAAGTCCTTCTTTACCAAGTAAATTTATCTCTGTTTTTGATGGTTTTGCTGGGGTAAGAAATGGGGGGGCTTCAGTAGCGGAGTTCGATGTAAGTGGTTTCCAAACATTACCTAATAATTTACCTGTATACGCAAAAGTAGGCGTGGCTGCACTAGAAGGAGATTACAGTTTATTTGGTGATTCCTTTGAATTTCAAGCAGGAAAAAATAATAGCTATACGGATATTAGTGATGGGTTAAATGATGCCAGTAATTTTTTTAATTCTAGAATTACCGAAGAAGGGGCTTATATGACTAATAGAAACCCGAATAGTGAAAACACAATGGGTTTTGAAGTTAAATCGGTTAATATCCCAAATCCAAACAATTCGATTTTGCCAAATGACGAAACTTCAGGAACTTTTAGGTTAACAACCGAGGGTGATGGGTATGCGGCATTTTTAGCAACCTTTGCCGTTGATATTATTGAGCCTAACATTCGTTTAACAAAAGTCGTTCAAGACGATAAAGGAAATGATATTGGAGGAGAAGTGGTTAATCTTGGAGAACAATTAAATTATGTTATAGGTATTGAAAATATTGGTAACGATGATGCGATAAATTTAACAATCCGAGATATCTTACCTATAAATGTTAATTTTGATAGCGCTTCAGATATTATATCCCTATCAGATGGTATTTCAGTTGTAAGTTACAATCCTGCAACACGTGAAATTATTTTTGCTGTAGAAGATCGTTTAGTAGAAAAAAATAGTGGTCTACTAAGTGAAATTGAATTTAGTGTACAAGTTGTGAACTCATGTGATGAACTGAGTGATGCTTGCTCTAATTTAGTACAAAATCAAGCCTATGCAACTTATACAGGAGAGATTAGTGGGCTTACCATATCTGATGATCCAAGTTACGATGCTATAAATGGATGTTTATTAACGCCTCAATCAACCAACTTTTTAGCAGATATTTCTGGATGTACCTTTACAGAAGAAGTTATATTATGTGGAGAAAACACAACTTTAACAGCTCCAGGAGGCTATGATGCCTATTCTTGGTCTACGAGCTCTACTGGAACACCAGTAATTGGTACAGGACAGACAATTACGGTTGATCAAGTAGGAACTTATTATGTTAATAACACCGCATTAGCGCCATGTCAATCCACTCAAAAAGAATTTAAAGTTGTAACCTTTGGTGCAAATGTACCAAATCCAGTAATTCCTTATGCCGATCAAATTGTTCAGTGTCCTAATGATGGAAAACAGTTACCCTATATTTTCTTATGTGGAGGAAATGGTGGGAAATTTATAGAAACTAGTCTTTCAGATACGACCTCCATAGTTTGGGAAACTTTGGATCCTAATAGTTGCTCTGCCGTAATAAATGAAGCTTGTGCAAATGAAGACCCTAGTTGTAATTGGATTGAAGCAGGGACAGGTCCTAATTTTATGGCTGATACGGCAGGTGAATACAGACTGACAATTAACTATCCCGGAGGTTGTTTTAACCGTTTCTATTTTAATGTTTATACCAATCTTTTAAACCCTTCTCATACTATACAAAATATTATTTGTAACACACAAGGACAAATAACAGTAAATGATGTGCCTTCCGGGTATGAGTATAGTTTAGATAATAGTTCTTGGCAAGACGAAAATGACTTCACTATTCCTACTGCCGGACTTTATACTGTATACATCCGTCAGAAAGATGTTTCTCCTAACCCATGTGTTTTCACTATTCCTAACATTCAAATAAGTGAGTTAGATCCGCAATTGGTTATTACAGATAATCAACCGTTGTGTCATAATGAACAAGGAAGTATTAGACTTTCAGTAAACGATGCTGAAGCTCAATATACATATACAATTTCACAAGGAGGAACCGTTGTAAGTACGGTAGGTCCAATTACAGAAAGAACGTATTTATTTGATAACCTTAATACAGGTGTTTATGATGTTCAGGCCTCCACAGATGATGGTTGTGTACTTTCAGAAACTGTAGAATTAATTAATCCAACGCCACTAACAGCCACAGCTAATGTTACTAATATAACTTGTGTAGATGGAGAAATTGAAGTTATTCCCGCTGGAGGAACCGCGCCGTATTACTATTATATTAATAGTACAACAGATTTTCAAACAACAGGCACGGTTATCGTAGATACCCCTGGAGTATATGATATTACAGTTTTAGATATTAATAACTGTAGTGTTGATATAACTGTTCTCGTAGATCAATTGGACGAACCAGTATTTACGGTTTCTGGAACAGATGTAAATTGTTATGGTGCTGTTTCTGGACAAATTGATTTTAATGTCACTAATGCCAATGGTTATACTATTGAATATAGTATAGACAATGGCACAACCTATTCGTCTAATCCAACCTTTTCTAATTTAGATACAGGTACCTATACAACCATGATTAGGTATACCTTAAATGGTGTTGAATGTTTTAGTACGCCTCAAGATATTATTATTGATGGTCCTGGTGATGCGTTAACAGCTTCTGCAGGAGTGTCAAAATTAGCAGGATGTGGCGTTAATGGAGAAGGCACTGTTCGAATTACGAACCCTCAAGGTGGTGTGCCGCCTTATGAGTATAGTTTTGACAATCAGGCGACTTGGGTGACTTCTAATCAAGCCGAAGTATTCCCGGGTACGTATACCTTGTACATTAGAGATAGTAGTGGGTGTGTTTTTTCTATGCCCGGTGTTGTTTTAGATCCAGAACCAACGCCACCAACCATTGATGATAATGTAGATTCCGTGTATAATTGTGATGGTACTGCAAACGCAACGGTAAATGTAACCAATACAGGAGGGGCTAATTTCGAATACACCTACTTATTAAATGGTGTTGAAAATACAAACACTGCCGATCCTACAACCTTCCTTAATGTACCACAAGGTTCGCATACAGTTAGTGTTACCTATAAATTAGTTGATGCTCCAACCTATAGTAATTTACTTTTAGAAACTTTTGGTTCTGGTGATGACACCACTTCTCCAGGGATTAATACAGCTTTCTATTGTTTTGAACGTCAAATTAACGATAGCAGCATTTGGTGTCGTGGTAGTATTAGAATTAATGATGGTGATTATACGGTAACTGCCCATATTGTTCGACCATATAGAGATTGGAGTCAACCGGGCGATCATACCTCAAATAATGCAGATCCTAAAGGCCGTGCCTTGGTTGTAAATGTTGGTGATCAATTACCCGAAGAAGATGTGCTTTATCGTAAAACGATTAATGATATCATCCCAAATCAACCTATTAATTTTGAACTTTTTGTATATAATTTAATGCAAAGTCACACTACCAAATTTGATCCAAATTTAACGGTAGCTTTAGTAGATGCTTCAGGGAAAGAGATTTCAAGTTTTGCAACTGGGAACGTTCCAAAATCTGAGCAGTGGGAGAATTATCCTAAAACACCAATAACCTTAAACCCAGGGAATAACACGACATTAGAATTCTTAGTGCGTTCTACGGTGCGACAAACTAGTGGTAACGATGTAGCCATAGATGATATTAGAGTGTATCAATTACCAGAGAGCTGTATTGATCGCGTAGACTTCCCTATTATTATAGAAGCAGAAAAAGCTTTTACAGCCGATGTTGTAAGTGCCAGCGATGTAGATTGTTTTGGTGCAAACAATGGTGAAATACAAATTACAGCTAGTAATTTCGATGCGACTAATGGCTATCAATATTCTATTAATGGGGGGACTACTTGGAATACCGTAACCACATCTCCTTATAGCATTACAGGTTTAGGACCAAACACCTACGATGTTCAAATTCGTTACGATGCGACTTCAACAGGCTGCGAATTTTCTTTTACACAAGCCATTACAGAACCAGCAGCAATAGCTCTTAATTTAGACGCAACACCTATTACCTGTGTTCAAAATTCAACAGTAACAGCTACAACTACAGGAGGAACAGCACCGTTTACATATGAGTTATATGATGCTACAGGAACAACTCTAATTAATACTTTCCCAATAAGTGGTGTTTTAACCGATGTTCCAGAAGGTAATTATCTTGTACGTGTAACCGATGCAAACGGCTGTACCAATGGTACTGGTGAACCGCTTACTTTAACAGGAGCAACCGCACCAAAGGCAAGTCTTATTAATGTAGATTATTGCTACGATGCCACAACAACTGGGGCAACTTTAGAAGTTCAAGTTGATGCTTCTACTGGTTTAGCACCATACCAATTCAGTATTCAAAGAAATTCAGGAACGCCAACTCCTTTCGATGGAAACCATATTTTTAATAACCTAACTCCAGGTTCTTATGTTATAACCGTAAGAGATGCCAACGGTTGTGAGTTTACTTTACCAGCTGAAACCATAGCACCTCAAGTACAAATTACAGCACAATTGGATAAAGGTTTAGATTGTTCTGCATTGCCTGAAGCTCAAATTTCAGGAACCATTTCTAACGGATATGCACCTTATACTTATGCCGTTTCTATTGATGGTGCCGCTTATGCTGATTTAGGAACTATTGCAACTTCGGGAACAACTTATAATTATACTACAACTACAGCAGGAACTTACCAATTCCAAGTTACCGACGCTAACGGTTGTACCGCTTTATCTACCGAAATACTTGTAAATGATAAACTAATTCCAACAATTTCAACCAATACTATTAATCCAGCATGTAACGGAGAAACTAATGGTTCTGTAGAAATTAAAGTCTCTGGAGGAGAAGCGCCGTTTACCTATAGTTTTAATAGTAGTATATTTACATCTACTACAACCTATACAGGATTAGGAGATGGTACTTATAATTATACTGTAAGAGATGCTTTAGGTTGTGAGTTTACAGGTAGCGAAACTTTAACCGAACCATCAGCTTTAGTAGTTTCTGCGAATGCAACAAATTTAAGTTGTGATGCTTCAAATGTCGAGCAAGCCGCAGTGGTTACTATAGATGAACCAACTACGGGTACTTCACCTTATCAATATAGTTTTGATGGCACGAATTTTAGTAGCACGCGCACATTAAATGTTTATGATAACGGTTCGGTACAAAGTATAAACTATTCTGTTCAAGATGCTAATGGTTGTACAGCTACTGGTTCACTAACTATCGACCCCTTAGATTCTCCAACCGATTTAGATTTTGCTTCAAGCGCCGTAACTTGTAACGCACCAGCGACTGATGTTACCGTGACTTCTACAGGAGGTGTAGGCACATTAACGTATGAGATTACCGACCCAACTTCAGCAGTGACTTCTAATACCGATGGGAACTTTACAGGATTAGCGGCAGGAACTTATGTTTTTAAAGTAACTGATGCTAATGGTTGTTCATATATAGAATCTTATACGATAGGTGCAGTAACTCCTATTGCTCTTATTGCAAGAAAACAAAGTGATGTATTATGCCAAGGAGATGCCACTGGAGCTATAGAATTAGAGGTTTCTGGTTTTTCAGGAACATATAGTTATACAGTGAATAGTGGTCCTGCTATAACCGGACAATCGGCATCTAGCATCCCTCTTAATGGTTTAGTCGCAGGTACTTATAATATTGAAGTGGAAGATGAAATAACAGGATGTTTAAGTAACGATACGGTTACTATTGTAGAACCAACAGCATTAAGTTTAGATTCGGCTACAGGAACCAATGTATTTTGTAATGAAGATTCTTCACAAATAACTGTAGTAGCATCTGGAGGAACACCAAATTACGGTTATGCAGCAGTAATTAGTGGATCTACGGCGCCAACAACCTTTGGTTCGAGTGACGTAGTGATTGTTGATACCAATTCGGGAACCGAATTAGTTTGGGATGTATATGTTGAGGATAACAATGGTTGTACCGTATTTACTAAAGTAACCTTAACTGCCGATCCATTACCAACGGTGATTATTCCTGGTTTAGCACCAAATCAATGTACGGCAACAAGTGGATTTACCTTTGATGCAACAGGAACAGGGGTTGCTCCATTAACGTATAGTATAGATGGTGGTATAAGTTATCAATCAAGCCCTACGTTTACTATAAATACCCCTGGAACATATAGCGTTAGAGTAAAAGATGCTAACGGATGTACAGCAGATAGTGGCGATATAAATATTTACGAACCACTTACTGGTTCTGCCATTTTAACCAAAGATTTAACGTGTAGTACACCACAAGAAGCTACAATTGAATTATCAGTATCTGGAGGAAATACTAGTACGGCTTATGCATATCAAGTGGCATTTAACGGTGGAACGTATAATAATATTACTGCGACGTCACCATATTCAATAAGTGTGGATGGGACCTACCAATTTAAGTTTATAGATGCTAATGGCTGTGAAGTTGAAACTGCTGAGATTACGGTTAATCCAGCGATTAATCCGGATATTACAAGTGTCACTCAAACACAATTTATAAATTGTAATGGTGAAGAAACTGCAGCTATCGATATCGTTCATGATCCATCGTTAGGTGAAGCACCATTTGTTTTTAATGTTGAAAATACAACAACAGGAACAGGTTATGGTACCCAAACTTCAGGTTTAGCAGCAGGTGATTATGTTGTTACTATTACTGATGCTAAAGGATGTACCGATACAGAAACTATTACGATAAATCAACCAGATCCACTCGTATTAACTCATGATACCACGCCTGTTAGATGTACGGTTGACGGAACAGGAACAACGGTTTCTTTGGGCGAGGTAATTATTGATGCGGTAACCGGGGGTACAGGTCTATATACCTATCATGTAAGGGGTAACGGTTACGATAATTCTATTCCAGGTCAAGATGGATCAACTCAAGTTTTCGAAGTTGTTGATTTTGGATTATATGAAATTATAATTACAGATGATAATGGTTGTTCAATTTTAACTCAAGACGTTCTAGTGGCTTCTCCGCCAGACGATTTAGATATAACTATTGATGCCGTAGCGAGTAGTTGTGCTGCCGGTGCGACTATAGATGTTGGTATTGGAACCGCTACAACAATCACAGGTACAGGACCTTTCTATTTTGCAATTTACACAGGACCAGGAATGACTTGGGATGGTGTTGTCGGAGGGTCAGCTGATTGGATACAAGGAACAGGTATTCCTGCTTCAGCTCAGTTCACAGGCTTAATTTCAGGGATAACTTATACTTTCGTAGTTTATGATTCTCTGACTGGTTGTTACTATTATGAGTCTGCTGATGCTCCTACACCTACAGATTCAACGTTGGCAATTGATAACCTAGCTCCAAACAACATCACTTGTACAGGTAATGCAGATGGAAGTGTGAGTTTCGAAATTACAAGTGCATATGGTATAGATACACCGGTGACCTATCAAATTAAAGATGCTTTATCTTTAGATGATATAGGTCCTTTAGTATCAGATGTTGTCCCTGCAGGTGCTTCATTATCAGTTACAAATGCTGGACCTTTAGATGTTGGGAACTATATTGTTGTTGTAGAGGAGGCTGCAGGTGCACCTAATGCAGGATGTAGCGTAGTGACCGTGCCGTTTAATATCACCGAATCTGCTATCTTACTTAATATTACAGCGTCTTCAACAAGAAACGAAAACTGTAATGAGCTAGGTTTAATTTCGGGCATAGCTAAAGATGGTACTGGGCCTTATGAATATATGGTTTTACCAGAATCAGATCCTGCTCCAGTGGCTTCTACTACAGGATGGGATGCTGCAACTACTTACGAGCGTGCAGCAGGAGATTATACGGTTTATGTAAAAGATGCTTATGGTTGTATTAAGGAAGCCGATGTTACTGTAGTTAAAGATCCTGAACCAACTTTTGATTCAACGATTCCATTACAATGTTTTGACGGATCAACACCTATAGTAGTAGATTTATCAATGTATACTACTGGTACCATCACACCTTTAACATTCAGTATGGGAACAGGTGGGGTAGCAGGTGCTTATACAACAACTTCTAGTTTCTCTATTTCTGCAGCAGGAACTTATGATTTCTTCATTAAAGATGGGAATGGTTGTGTCGCAACAACGACTTATGTGGTAAACCCACCATTATTATTAGATGCAACTATTACTAAAGAGATAGATTGTACAGGAACACCAAATGCTGAAATTACATTAACAGCAACTGGTGGTGACACTTCTAGTACTTATGTATATGAAGTAAGTACGAACGGCGGTTTAAGTTATATGCCTGCAAGCAACCCATACTCGGCAGGAGTAGGCTCTTACATATTTAGAGTAACCGATGCGCAAGCACCACCAAATGCGTGTCAAGCGACATCGCAAACAGTTGTTGTCGTTGATGCAGTAGAGCCAACACTAGAGGAAACCCACACCCATGTAAGTTGTCATGGAGGTTCGGATGGTAGTATTGTTGTTACAGCAACCGCAGGCGTAGCACCGTTTGAATTTGGTATAGACGATGGTTCTGGTGGAGGCATTGTTTATCAAGGAAATAATAACCAGTTTCCAGGATTGAAAGAAGGAACTTATAATGTATATGTACGCGATAGTAAAAACTGTGTTTCTTTATCAGAAACTGTTACTATTACAGAGCCAACACCAGTAGGTGGCTCAGGCGTATTAACACAAGCACTTTCTTGTGGTGTTGGTAATGTAACCCAAGGTGCCACAGTTACTTTTACTGGCTCGGGAGGAACAGCACCATATACTTTTAGTTTTGATGGTGGAGTTAATTATTCATCAGACAATATTTTTGAAACAAATATCCCTGGAACAGTTACGGCTTGGGTAAGAGATGCTAATGGTTGTGATATGCTTACCCAAATTGATGTTGTAGTACCAGCAATAACTCCACCAACAGATTTAGATTTCGTGGCAACAACCGTAACCTGTAACACAGGAGAATTAACTTCAGATGTGACATTAACACCAAATGCAAGTGCTATTGCGCCATTCGATTATAATATTATTTACCCAACAGCTGTTGCTGGTGGGGTGGATGTGCCAGCGGATTATACATTTACAGGTTTAGCTCCAGATACCTACACATTTGAAGTAGTTGATGCCAATGGCTGTAACTACATCGAAACCTTTACAGTTGACCCTGCGGTTAATATTAACCTAGCACTTTCTGGCTCTAACGATGTATCGTGTTTCAATGGAACTAATGGTGAAGCGGTATTTACAGTTGGGAACCATTCGGGTGCTTACACGGCAACCTTAACATTAGGCACTGGAACGGTATCAAGCATGACTCCAACTACCGACCAAGTAACTGTTTCAGGTTTAGCAGCAGGTTCATATACTTTAGAAGTAGTAGATACAAATACAGGCTGTACGGCTACTGCCAATGTTACTATTGCGGAACCAACTGCTTTAGTATTAGCTGAAATATCAAATATTAATGCAAATTGTAATTTTGGAGCACAAGTAACTGTAAAAGCTACAGCAGGAACACCAAATTATAATTATGCCTTTGTAGAGGACGGTGTTATGCCAGTGGATACTGATTATAATACTAGAGCTAGTGCTGTTTTAGACCCAGCTATAAATACAGATTGGGATGTTTGGGCAAAAGACCTAAACGGTTGTACGACTCAAATTGATGTACAAATAGCTACAGATCCATTACCTACAGTATCAGTGCCATCCGATGCAGTTTGTACAGGAACAACTTCAGGTTTTGAGTTTACAGCTACAGGCACTGGCGTTGGTACTTTAGAGTACAGTATTAATGGAGGTGCTTCCTATCAAAATAACCCAACATTCACAGGGTTAATACCTGGCAATTATTTTGTAACGATTAAAGATGGCAATGGTTGCGAGGCTACAAGTCCTACATCAATTACAGTACATCCTGCTTTAGACGTATTACCAGAAGTGACAGTATTACCATCTTGTGCTAATAACGATGGTGCAATTGCAGTTACAGGATCTGGTGGTTCAGGAAATTATATGTATAGCTTAAATGGTGGTACACCGCAAGCATCAAGTGTATTTACAGGTTTATCGGCTTCAACATTGTATACCGTTAGAATAATTGATACTGTAACAAATTGTACAAATGATGCTACTATTACTTTAGAGGCACCAACAGCTGTAACTTTAGATGCTCCAGTAGTAACACCTACAAGTTGTAACGGCGGTAAAGATGGTACGATAACTGTAAATTTAGCTGCAGGGAATGATAACCCTATTTACATGTATGAAATCACTGTAGGTCCAATGCTAGTAGCTGCACAGTCTTCAAATATATTCTCAGAATTAGAAGCAGGAACTTATACCGTTACTGTAACTTCAGGAAGAAACTGTGTTGCAACACAAAGTGTTACTGTTACTCAGCCAGATGAAATTAATGTTCCAACAGTTAACGTTGTAGGGTATACATGTATTTCTGATACTAATACATCAGAATATGCTACCATAACAATTGATGAAGCAGCAATTACAGGTGGTTCTGGAAACTATGCAATTTATGAGTTTGTTAGAAACAGCATGGTAGTGCAACGTTCTCCTAGAAATGTTTATACCGAAACGGATTTATTAGGAGGTGCTTATGACATCAATGTTTACGATGACAAAGGATGTTTAGGGACTGTTTCAACCACAATCAATCCTTTTATTTCTATAGAAGATTTAACCATTACGGTGAATGATGCCATTACGTGTACCTCACTAGAAGAAATTCAAGTGGCTGTTACGGCAACTGGTGGAACACCTAACTTAGAATATACAGTAGAACAGGTTGAAGGTGATGGTACACCAACTCCAGGTGGTTATTCAGCTACTAATACTACGGGACTGTTTATCGGCTTAGATATAGCAAACTACTTAGTGACGGTTCAAAATTTAGACACTAATTGTTTCTTGAGAAAGTTCCACTATGTAAGTGATCCAAATACATTCGATTTAACTATTGATAATGTAGTTGATTTGACTTGTTTCGGTGGAAGCGATGGAGCTGTAAATGTTACTTTTATTGATCGTGTACCTACACCAACCGATGAGGCGGGAGCATTTACTTACAGTATTGTTGATGCTTTAGGAAACCCTGTATCTACGGGTAACGTGGCGAGCGCTGGTCCTGAAACACTTTCAGGATTGGAAGCTGGAACTTATACGATTACAGCTACTTTAACTAACCGACCAGAATGTGAAGTCAGTAAAGCCTTCACGATTACAGGTCCAACAGCAGCATTGACAGCATTAGAAACACATACAGAAATTACATGTGATTTAGCTAATGGTGCCATTTATGCAAGTGCGACTGGTGGTTGGCCAGGTGGTTACGAATATCAATTAGAAAAAGTAGGAGGTACGGCAACGGCCTTTGGTTCTACATTTAATTTTACTGGCTTAGATGCAGGTGATTATAATGTAAATGTTAGAGATTCTAGTGGTTGTGTTGCTACAACTCTAGTAACGCTTGTTGATCCTACGCCAATAGCCATAACGGCAGAACTAGATCTTGCTTCAGCTTTACTATGTTATGGTGATGCTACAGGAATTATAAACGTTACAAGTACTACTGGCGGACAAGGTTCAAATTATACTTACGTATTGAATAGAGTTGGTCCTACAGCAAGTCAAACGGGTCCGCAAACCGGAACAAGCTTTACAGGCTTAACTGCAGGTATATATAATGTAACGGTTAAAGATGGTTGGAACTGTACGGCGACTTCAGCAGATATTACGATTATTCAGCCAACAACCATTCAAAGTAATTTAGTGATTACCAATACTCAAACATGTGCGCCTAATTCAACAACGCTAAGGTTATCTGCCACTGGCGGTACAGCGCCTTATGTTTATAGTGTTGATGATACTTTTGCAACGGTAGTTCCTTTTACTTCAACAGTAGATATCCAAGTAGATCCAGGAACATACCAGTACTATATTAGAGATGCTAATGGTTGTGCTACTGGACTTTCAAATGAAGTGAAAATTGATCCGTTAGTACCATTAACTGTAGCTATTGATGCGACTAATGCCGACATTAATTGTTATGGTGATAATACAGGAGTTATTGTTGCTAAAGCTCAAGGTGGTTTAGGAAACTACACCTATACATTACAAGATACCTCTGGAAACGATATCACACCTGTTGTACAAGATAGTCCTGGTGTATTTACCGAACTTGTTGCGGGCGATTACCAAGTTTATGTTACTAGCGGTGTAGACTGTGAGGTAACATCGGTACCAGTTACTATTAGTGAGCCAAGTGCTCCGTTAACAGCGCCTTATGCGATTTCAGATGTTGGATGTGCTGGCGGTAACGATGGTAGTATCGAAATTGTGGGAACTGGTGGTACTGGTGTGATTAAATATGCGATTTCACCACAGTTAAATCAATTCTTTGAAACTGGACTATTTGAAAACCTATCTAAAGGAAACTACCAAGTGGTTGTTCAAGATGAAGCAGGTTGTTTCGAGGTAATCGACTTTAGTATTGGCGAGCCTACACCGGTTATTCTTACTGAAATTCCAACCTCTATTATTCCTGAAATTTGTTCGGGAGATTTAAGTGGTGCGTTTAGTGTTAATATAACTGGAGGTACAGCGCCATATAGCGTAACCTTAGATGATATTAATGGAAACTATGTAACAGGAACTTTAACACAAACACAATTTGATTTCACAGGACTTACCGGAGGAAATCATACAGTTTATGTGGTGGATGCTCAAGGCTGTGATTCGGAATGGGAGATTGATTTCCCAGAGTCTGTTCACTTAGATCCAACAGTGATTGTTGAATACGATTGTTTAAATAATACGTCTACCAACCGCGTGATTGTTACCGTAGATGATAGTGTTCAAGATTTAAGTTTAGTTGAATACTCACTTAATGGAGGTCCTTTCCAAGCTAGTAATATTTTTATCGATGTTCCTGGTGGTTTCGATCAATTTGTTGATGTTAGACATGCAAATGGTTGTATTAAGCAAACCAGATTATTCGATGTCGATCATATAACACAGTTGGAAGTGCTCCTAGATGATGGTGATTTAAATCAAATTGTTGTTACGGCAACAGGAGGTGTTGAACCTTATGAGTACTCATTAAACGGTGGTCCTTTTAGTAGTACCGATAAATTCTTAATCTACGAGTCTGGTGACTATACGGTTACTGTACGTGATGTATACGGTTGTGAGGCTTCAGCAACACGCTATTTCGAATTTATTGATGTATGTATACCTAATTACTTCACACCTAACAACGATGGTAATTTAGACGGATGGGGTCCAGGTTGTGCAACACAATACAAAGATCTAACCGTGCAAGTTTTCGATCGTTACGGTCGTAAACTAGCCGAATTAAAAGTAAATGAGAAATGGGATGGTAATTATGAAGGTAAAGAGTTACCTACTGGAGATTACTGGTATGTTATTAACCTTAATGACCCTATTTACGATAGAGATTTTGTAGGACACTTTACGCTTTATAGGTAGAATATTTAGAAGCAATAACCGCTGAAATTAAAATTATGCAAATAAGAAAATTTATTATATATCTAGTACTCATGGTCGTAGTTAAAAGCTATGGCCAAGAGTTAAATTTACCTGTATTTACACAGTATTTAGCAGATAATAATTTCGTGATATCTCCAACCTATGCCGGTATTGGTGATAATGTTAAGCTTAGATTTAATGGTTTAACCCAGTGGGTAGGAATTGAAAATGCGCCAGATAACCAGGCGTTTTATGGGGATATTAGAATTGCCGATAGAACGGGAGTAGGGTTAACTTTGTATAACGATAGAAATGGAAATACACTCCAGTCGGGTTTAAAAATTTCTTTTGCACACCATATTATATTGGATTATTATTCAAAGCAATATTTGTCCTTTGGTTTATCGTATAATATGAATAGTTTTAAGCTAAATGTGAATAATTTTGATGGCGGTTATGAAAATCCGATATTGGATGCCTTTGTTTCCGACGATCGCCGAACTACTAATCATAACTTCGATGTAGGATTGCTTTATAGAAATAAAGGGTATTTTTTAAGTTTTAATGCTAACAACATTTTACCCAAAGATATCGATGAAGCCATCCGTACTTTAGAGCCTAACTTATTACTTAATTATCAGATCTATTCAGGGATTACTTTAGGAAGAAAATACGGGAGGATAGAATATGAACCTTCTGTGTTTTACCAAATGTTTAGCTCGGATAAACGATCTAGTACCGATGTGAACTTTAAAGTTAGAGCCTATAACAGAAAAGAAGATTACATTTGGGGTGGTGTGTCGTACCGCTTCTTAAACGATCAGTTTTTAAATCCGCTTAGTATCGGACCCATGGCAGGTTTTCAAAAAGGGATGTTTTACTTTGGATATGCCTATCAAGTAACTACAAATGATATTGGCGCATACAACTCCGGAACGCACTTAGTAACTATAGGTTTAAACTTCTTGCAAGGTATTAGTAACTGTCCGTGTACACAAAGCCCGATTCATTATTAATTCTAAAGCTTCTATGTGGCACTAAAAACAAAAAAGCAGATATTTACGACTCATTATCTTATTCAGTATTAATTTTGATTACAGAGCATTTGAGGGGTAAATCAAGGTGTTATTTATTATAAAGAGCTTTACTCAAGAGGAGCAAGCCATTTTTAAATAGATAAAAAATAAAAGTTGGTGACTCTATTTCATTTTAAATGAATGTTGAGTCACCAACTTTTTTATGAGGATGAAATAAAAACTTATGGTTGCACAAGATCTTGAATTCTTTCTTGTAGCAATTCTTGGTCTTGTAAAGTTTCCCATCCAAACATAGATATCAACGTTACAATAAAAGCGATATATAACACCCCTAGTACAATACCAATGATTGCTAATATCTTTCCAACTTTAACATTTTGATATCCAGTGTAAAGCTCAGGGTTTTCGGCATATAATTTTGATGCTTTGCTAGCTAATACGATGGCTACAATGCCAAGGGTTATACTAATAATGCCGTAACAGCAGCAAAAAGGGATCGATAGTATTCCAAATACTAAAATAAGGGTTGAATTGGGGAGTTTTTGTTGTTCCATAAATAATTATTAATTGGTTAAAAAGGTTTTTATAATAAAACTGGTAACGATTATCAAACCATTAATGATGGCTAAAACCGTAATGATTTTATTTCCAAATTTGATGTTTTTTACGGCATGAATGGCAATAAGCCCAAAAAGAAGCAACAAAGTGTATATAGCGGGGTACATTTTAAAAGCTGCTATAAATTCACCTTGTAAAAGCAGTGCAAGCGCCCTTTGAATACCACAACCCAAGCATTCAAATCCTAAATACTTTTTATTTAAACAAGGTAGCATGTATTCTTCCATAGAAGGTAAAACAATCTGATTTTGATGAAACGAAAATAATAAAACATACCAAATATAGCTTGATAATTACCTACAACTATTTCTACTTAATGGATTTTATTTTGAATAATTTTAAAAGGAGTTCTAAATTTTGCCGTAATTTGCATAGGAAGGAATCATCTTAAAGATCATGAAATACCTAAATTATATACTCATTGTTATAGGCGCTTTTATAGCGATTTACGCAAAGGCCAACGCCAATCAAAACCAATATGTATTAATTGGAGGTATTGTGGTGCTTATGCTTGGTATTTATAGAGTAGCTAAAACGGTACCAAGTAAAAGTGAAAATGAAGATTTGGATAACCAAGATCACAATGCCTTATGAGTTTTAAAATAGGTGACCATGTTTTGGTTTTGGATGAGGATATTTCTGGAACTATAACACAAATTAAAGCACAAACCATCACTATAGAAACCGAAGATGGCTTTTTGTTAGAATTCCAGAGTAATGAACTGGTTAAAAGCCAAAAAGAAGCCGCTTTAACGGGTTTATTTTCCAAAACGACTATCCATTCAGTCATTTCGGAAAAGGAACAACCTAAGCGCAAGCATCAGGCTAAAAAGCGTGCAAAAGACCGGTACGAGCCAACTATGGAGGTTGATTTACACATTCATCAATTGATAAAATCTAGCCGAGGGATGACTAATCATGATATGCTGACCTTGCAATTAGATACCGCCAGACATAAACTAGATTTCGCTATTTCAAAACGTATTCAAAAAATAGTGTTTATCCACGGCGTGGGTGAGGGGGTGCTTAAAACAGAATTGGAGTATTTGTTCGGACGCTACAACAATGTTAAATTTTACGATGCTAATTACCAGAAATACGGTCTAGGAGCCACCGAAGTTTATATTTACCAAAATGTTTCAGCCGATTAGTTAAACACGGGTTCCCCTATGATGGTTTTGGTTAAAGCGCTGTCTTCTAATTCACCAAAATCAAGTTCATCAGCTGATAAAATATCAATATCAATATTTCTAAGAATGACCGTTACCTTGTAATATTGCAAGTAAACATGACCTCTATAACCTGTAGCAGGAACGACTGTGGCAACCAGTGGGTTTAGGTAATCGGCTAGGTCATCCATAGTTTTGTCGTTAGCAGGGTTATTATCTGTGGTGTGGTTTTCTTCGTCACGTGTTTTTACACCATCACCATCATCATCATCATCTAAATAATCAGGAATGCCATCGCCGTCGGTATCTTGCGCATCACTCGGATCGCCATCACCATTAGGATCTGGGTTTTCATCTTTGGTTAAAATATTATCACCATCATCGTCAGCATCTAGATAATTTGGAATTCCATCATTATCAGTATCGTCATTGGTAAAATCATCATCTCCATCTAGGTCTTCAAATATAGAAGAGATACCATCATCATCAGCTTCCGTTAAAACGGTTTTAACATCGGCTATGCCACTGGTACTTTGAATGTCTTTTGTAATATTTATTTCAGAATTTGGTACATCACTACAAAACAAATCACTTGGTAAGGTGGTGTTGCTATACGTTCTATAATTAAAAGGATTTGTAGAACTGATGGTATACGACTTTTCAAAAACACCATCGGCTTCAACGCTGAGTATATCATCTAAAGTAACTCCGGTTAGTTTTAGAGACAAGGATTCTGAAGGATCATTTTTAGTTTTAAAAAATACGAGATTGTTTATTCCACAACTGCTAAATGTGTCTTCAAAATCCAATTCAATAGTAATAATATCACCATCATCACAAGATAAATTAAACACTAAACTCAACAAAATTAAGACAAAATACAGTTTACGCATGGGAATTATTTTAGGCAAAAATAATGGAATTGTAAATTATAACGCATCATATTGATAATAATTTTATTTGAATTACTTTTGAACTTAGAACATAATTTTACAAGCGAGATGGTACAGGTTTATTTTGATAATGCAGCAACAACGCCTCTTAGAGATGATGTTATTAAGCGAATAGCTGAAGTTATGAAAAGTCAATTTGGTAATCCATCTTCATCACACAGCTTTGGCCGCTTATCAAAATCTTTAGTGGAAAAATCGAGAAAAACCGTAGCCAAATGCCTAAATGTATCGGCTGGTGAAATTATTTTTACTTCCGGTGGTACCGAAGCCAACAACTTTATTTTAAAAAGCGCCGTTAAGGATTTGGGCGTAAATCATATAATTACGTCTCGTATAGAGCATCATGCCGTTTTAAATACCGTTCAACAACTTGAATTAGATAAGGCTATTAAAGTGAGCTATGTGAATTTGGATGCCAACGGTGAAGTTGATTTTAATCATTTAGAGGCCTTACTCCAAACGGACGCTAAATCCTTAGTGAGTTTGATGCATATTAATAATGAAATTGGAAATATTCTAGATTTAAAACGTGTTTCAGAACTGTGTAAAGCGCACCAAGCTTTATTACATACCGATGCGGTTCAATCTATTGGGCATTATAAATTGGACTTAGAGGCTATTGCCATAGATTTTCTAACAGCTTCTGCTCATAAATTTCATGGCCCTAAAGGTTTAGGATTCGCTTTTATTAGGAAAAACTCAGGAATACAACCTCTTATTGTAGGCGGAGAGCAGGAGCGTGGCCTTCGAGCGGGAACAGAAAATGTACCCAGTATCGTAGGTTTAGAAACCGCGTTAATTCTGGCTCATGATAATTTTGAAACAGAATTTCAATTTCTAAAAGCTTTGAAGGGGTATTTCATAGAAAAACTAACCAGCGAAATTCCAAATATCGCCTTTAATGGACATTCCAAGGATTTAGAAAAAAGTAGTCCTACCTTATTGAGTGTGCGTTTGCCAATGCCAGAAGATAAAGCGGCTATGATTTTGTTTCAACTGGATTTAAAAGGTGTAGCCTGTTCTCGAGGTAGTGCTTGCCAAAGTGGAAGCTCTAAAAAATCCCATGTCTTAGAAGCAATATTAAATGATGAAGACCTGCAAAAACCATCACTACGCTTTTCTTTAAGTGTATTTAATACTAAAGAAGAAGTAGATTACGTCGTGAATGTTTTAAAGGACTTAGTGAACGTTTAAAATTTCATGGTTGTTCTAACATTAAACACGCGTGGTGTTAAATAATTAGGGATGGCAATTTGTCGTTTACTGTTAACATCTCTAACCCAGGTATTGGTTATGGAGTTCTGTACATCGAAAATGTTAAAGATTTCTATACCAAAAGACAATTCTTTGAAAGCTTTTCGCCATCCTTTTTCAAATTGTTTATTACGGTCTACAAGGACGTATTGTACCCCTAAATCTGCTCGTTTATAATCAGGTAAGCGTAATTGGTATTCGTAAGGATCGGCGTAACTTGGTGAACCACCAGGAAGTCCAGTGTTATATACCAAATTTAAATACATTTTCAAGCTTGGTACATTAGGTACATAGTCTTGAAATAAGGCAGCAAATTTTAAACGCTGATCGGTAGGTCTAGCAATGTAGCCACGGTTGTTAATATTTTCTTCTGTTTTTAAAAATCCGAAGCTGAACCAAGACTCCGTTCCAGGAACAAACTCCCCGTTTAAGCGCATATCCAAACCATAGGCATAAGCTTCAGCACTGTTGTTTGCGCGGTATCTGATGCGGACATTTTCAAGGGTATACGGGTTGACATCGGTAAGTTTTTTATAATAAACTTCGGAAGTCAGTTTAAAAGGGCGATTCCACATTTTAAAACTGTAATCATTTCCTATAACCAAATGAATTGATTTTTGAGCTTTTACATCGGGTTGTACCTCTCCATTCATATCACGAAGCTCTCGGTAGAAGGGAGGTTGATAATACAAACCTGTGGCTACTCTAAAAAGCATGTCTTTTTTCCAATCTGGTTTTATGGAAAACTGGCCCCTCGGACTAAAAACTGTTTGATTGGATGAGGCAATGCCATCGCCGCTAACCGTCCAATTGTGCATACGAACACCAGCATTGTACCACACGTCGCTAGATCCTATATTATCACGCTTACTCCATTGGGCATAGGCTTGAATTCTGTTAATTTGAGTGTGATTAAAGGCTCTAACGTTTTGAAAAGGTTCTAACGGCCCTGTATATGGTTCGTAAGGTTGCTGGTTAGAGGGTGTTTTAGGTGGGCGAATTGAAAATCCTGTAGAATCAATAACTTCCCACTCAACCAAGCGGTCGCGAATATCTTCATTGGTGTATTTCAACGACCAATCGAAACGATGGTCTTCAAGCTTAAAGTTTCCTTTATGTTCAATATTGGTTATAAGCGCGTCCAAATCGTTTCTTCCATGGGTTAATTGTCCGCCAATGCCTTCACTATACTCTACTTCACCTAAGTTTTCATCACCTATATTGGCATTAACGACACCCAATCGGTACTGCGCTAAAATATCAAAGTGTTCCTGCTCCTGGGTATTATACATGGAGGCGATAAGATGTAAAGTTAAATCGTCGTTTGCAAGATAACTGCCCTTAAAAGCGCCAAATAAGGTTTGGTATTGATCTTTTTCCTGCCCTTCATAAAAGACTAATAAAGCCATGGGGTCGGCTAAGGTACCAAAGTTGGTTTGTCGTGTTTGTGGTTCGTAACTATATTTGTTTAAGGAAGCGTTTCCAAGAAAACTCAAATGAAATTTATCTGAAAATTTATAGGTAAAAAACCCTTGAATATCACCAAAAGCAGGTCTGAAATTAGTTTCGGTTTCTTTAGCATTTACCAATAAACTATTATCGCGGTACCTAGCGCCTACAATGGCAGAAAACTTGGAGTCCTTACTCATGTTTTCAACAGAAACACTAGCGCCTAGCAAACTCACATCGGCATTTGCTTCAAATTGATAAGGTGTTTTATAGGTAATGTCAAGAACCGATGATAATTTGTCGCCATACTTGGCCTGAAAACCACCAGCAGAGAAATCAACATTCTTTACCATATTGGTGTTTACAAAGCTTAAGCCTTCTTGTTGTCCCGAACGGATTAAAAAAGGACGATAGACTTCAATATCATTAACATACACTAAATTTTCATCAAAATTACCACCACGAACCGAGTATTGCGTACTTAACTCATTATTGTTACTAACACCTGGTAGGGTTAGCAATAAGTTTTCTACACCGGCATTAGCTCCAGGAATTTTTCTAATGGCTTCAGGATCTAAAGTGGTAATCCCTTCAACGGCCTTTCTTTCTCCGCTATTAATGATAACCGTTGCAATTTGCTCTACGGAAGCATTCATAATCGGATTAAACTCGTAAGTTTCACCATTTTTCAAATTGAAAACACTTTCAATATTTTTAAAGGCAACATGCGTAAATACAACTTTGATGTCCCGATTAGCAGGAATAGTAAGTGTGTAAAATCCGTTTTCATTGCTTACGGTTCCTTGGTTAAGATATTTGATATTCACCTTTTCCACAGGTAAATTTTGATCATCTAGAATAACACCTTTAATAGTAGCTGTTTGGGCAGCACTAACATAGATTAAGACGAAAAATAGGATGGAGGTTAGTAAAGTTTTAGCTTTCAAAGGTATGTGTTGGTTTATTTTCTGTAAAATAACGCTTCAAAAGTAGAATTATTTCCCACATTATCGGTTACAATAAGCTTTAAATTGTTTTTAGTTTCAGAAATGATATCATCACTAAAATGGTAAGTTAACGTGTTGTTTTTATATTCATATTCCATTAAAATCCATTTGCCATTAATGGTAGCTCGGTATTTTGAAATGCCAGAAGCATCATCCGAAATTTTAATTTTTAATTCACTATGGTTGCTAATCCATTGCTCATTTTTAAAATTAACAGGCTTTATAGTAGGGGCAACAGTATCTGATGCAATAGTATAAATACCTAGGTTTTTAGCGTTTCCAACTAAAAAGTTACCTTCATGTTTTGTTGAGGTATAGCTGGGTTTCTGGTTGTGTCCAATAAGTTGAGCGATGTATAACTTACTTCTGTCTGCTTCTTTATAATGACTAACATCAAATGTGATTTTAAAATTCTTTTTGGTGGCTTTAGTGTCTTCATGAAGTTTAACGGTATCATTTTTAACTTCAAAATCCATATAAAAGTCTTCGTAAAACGTGTCTTTATAAAAATCGACTGAAACCCGTCCTTCTTTTAAATTGGTTGTTTGATTCGCATTTATAAAATAAGGCGTTACTATAGGCGCTTCTGCTTGAGCAAGACTGTCCGTTTTACCGTTAATATGTATGGTTACCCAAGATGAATTGCTTTTAAAATCGGAAACGCGAATTTTATAAACCATGCTCATTTGGTCCTGAACTTTTACGATACCATCGTTAACAAGAGGCTTAATAATACTAAGCGGATTATTAATCTTAAATAATTTTTGAATGCGTTTTTTAGACGTGGTATAGGTTTCGTAATCGATGAGCTGATTGATGTATTTGGTTTCACTAAATGAAAAACGTTTAAAATCAAGTTCATAGTTTTGTGTGCCATTTACAAACGATTGGATGTTGTAAACGCCATTTGAGTTAGGGGCCAGATCCAAACGGTCTATGGTTTCAATTCCAAAACCAATATGCCCTATAGCGTCAATGTTTTCGGTGGTATAATCGCCACCTTTTAGGGGTGCTAATAATAATTTTTGTTTGCTATTTTTACCATTAATAAAAGATGTATCGTCTAATGGGAAAACATAAATGGACTTGATCACTGGGTTTTTGGAATCTGGTGAATCAATTCCAAAAAGCATGGGGTTCATGGGGCGTTCTTCTTTATCGCGAATTTCAAAATGCAAATGTGGACCTCCTGAGCCCCCGGTATTCCCACTGTAAGCTATTAGGCTGCCTTGTGTTACATTTAAAACACCGGCCTTAGGAAAATCTTCAATTTCATATGACTCCTGTTCATATTGACGTTTTTTGATATAAGCCTCTATTTCGGGAGCAAATTTTGAAAGATGACCATAAACCGTGGTATAACCATTTGGGTGGGTAATGTATAAAGCTTTTCCGTAACCCCAATGCGATACTTTAATCCGACTTACGTAGCCATTGGCGGAAGCCAGAACATGTAATCCTGTGCGGTTTTGAGTCTTGATGTCCATACCAGAATGGAAATGGTTTGAACGTAATTCGGCAAAAGTTCCAGAAAGGACAATAGGGATATCTAAAGGGGCACTAAAATAATCCTGAGGATAATTCGATTGGCCTTGAGAGAGAAATGAAATAAAAAAAACTAAAAATAGTATGATTCGCATAGATAAAGTATTCCGGCTAAAATATCAATCATGCCATTAAAAAGCAAAGAATAAAACAAAAATCAAGTCAATGTTTATCTAGGCTATCGTAAAATTGGCTTTTTAAAATTTTATGAGAAAACAATTGTTATTTAACCTCAGGTATGTTAACTTTGTAATGTAAGTATTGAAAATTGTAAATGAGTAATATTGAAGATATTGTAAATTCGTTAGAAGGCAAAATTGATAAATTACTACATAAACTGGAGCTTTTAAAGCTTGATAATTTGAAATTATTGGAAGAATTGGAAGCTTCAAAGCAAGAAATTTTAATCCAAAAAGGAAAAAATTCAAATTGGGAAGAAAAATATGAAGCTTTAAAAATGGCAAATTCAATACTTGGTAGTGACGATAATAAAAGAGAAACCAAGCTTAAAATAAATGCCTTAATTCGAGATATAGATCATTGTATTGCTCAATTATCTGATTAAAGCTAGTTAAATTCAATGTCTGAAAAGCTTAAAATAAAGCTGTCTATAGCAAATCGAGTATATCCTTTAACGATTGATGCAAGTCAAGAGGAAGGTTTACGAAAAGCCGCTAAAAGCATTGAAAACATGATAAAACAATTTGAGCAAAGTTATTCTGTTCGAGATAAGCAAGATGTTTTAGCCATGTGTGCTTTGCAATTTGCAAATCAAGTGGAACAGAAATCTATGGATAAAGCAAATGTGTCTGAACATGTTGAAGAGAAGCTAAAAGCTTTAGACAGCTTGTTAGAATCTTATGTATAGACTCTAAACGTTCTTTAAAATAAACAAAAGTTACTGCCTACATTGGTTATTTTTTTTGATAAACTCAACGTTAATTCTTTAAAAAGGGTGAGTTTAAGTTGTAAAAGCATGCTGCATTTATTGCAGACCCTTGATCAGCTTGTTAGCCCTAAACTTGTTTTTAAGGAGTTTATACAAAATCTTATGCTGGTGTAGGCTTTTTTTATATATTAAAATTAACTAATCAACGATGTATAACTCAATTATATTTGTAGTAGGAGGTGTCGTTTTAGGGCTTGCAATAGGCTTTATAATAGCAAAGACACTAGAGAAAAAAAATGCTTCTAAACTAGTAAAAGAAGCGAAAAAAAATGCCGCTTTAATACTTAAAGAAGCGAAAAGTGAAGGTGAAAACCTTAAAAAAGATAAAATACTTCAGGCGAAAGAAAAATTTATAGAGCTCAAGTCAGAGCATGAGAAAGTAATCTTATCACGTGATAAGAAAATGGCTGAAGCCGAAAAACGTACTAGAGATAAGGAATCTCAAGTGTCTAGTGAACTTTCCAAATCTAAGAAACTTAACGAAAGTCTTGAAAATAAAATAAAAGATTACCACCACAGGCTAGATGTTGTTGAGAAAAAGCAGGAAGAAGTCGATCGTTTACATAAAAGTCAAGTACAACAACTAGAGGTGATTTCTAGTCTTTCTGCGGAAGAAGCTAAAGCACAGTTGGTAGAATCTTTAAAAGGTGAAGCTAAAAATGATGCCATGGCTTTCGTTCAAAATGCTTTAGAAGAAGCAAAATTAACGGCCGAACAAGATGCTAAGAAAATAATAATCAATACCATTCAGCGTATTGGTACCGAGGAAGCTGTAGATAACTGTGTGTCTGTATTTAATATAGAATCAGACGATGTAAAAGGACGTATTATTGGTCGTGAAGGGCGTAATATTAGAGCCATTGAAGCTGCTACGGGGGTAGAAATTATTGTAGATGATACACCTGAAGCAATTATTTTATCTTGTTTTGATTCTGTAAGACGAGAAGTAGCTCGTTTGTCTCTTCATAAGCTTGTGACCGATGGCAGAATCCACCCAGCACGTATTGAAGAAGTGGTTAAGAAAACACAGAAACAAATTGAACAAGAAATTATTGAAGTTGGTAAACGTACCGTAATAGATTTAGGAATTCACAACCTGCATCCCGAACTTATTAAAATGGTAGGTAGAATGAAATACCGTTCTTCTTACGGACAAAATTTATTACAACACTCCCGTGAAGTTGCCAAACTTTGTGGTGTAATGGCTGCCGAACTTGGTTTAAATCCGAAATTAGCGAAACGCGCTGGATTACTCCACGATATCGGAAAAGTGCCAGATGCAGAAGCAGATATGGAAACACCTCACGCTATTTTAGGTATGCAATGGGCTGAGAAGTTTAATGAGAAAGATGAAGTGTGTAACGCTATTGGGGCACACCACGATGAAATTGAAATGAAATCATTATTGGCACCAATTATTCAAGTTTGTGATGCCATTTCAGGAGCAAGACCAGGAGCAAGACGCCAGGTTTTAGACAGTTATATTCAACGTTTAAAAGATTTAGAAGATATTGCATTCGGATTCTCAGGCGTTAAAAAAGCATACGCGATTCAAGCGGGTAGAGAACTACGTGTTATTGTTGAAAGTGAAAAAGTAGACGATCAAAAGGCTTCTGAATTGTCATTTAGTATTTCGCAAAAAGTTCAAACCGATATGACTTACCCAGGACAAGTAAAAGTAACTGTTATTAGAGAAACCAGAGCAGTTAATATTGCCAAGTAAGCTTTAGGTGATAAAGCCTCACTTAAAAACAAAAAAACCAGCATGTGCTGGTTTTTTTGTTTTTAAATTAACAATTAACAATTAACAATTAACAATTAACAATTAACAATTAACAATTAACAATTAACAATTAACAATTAACTATTTCCTGGGATGGTATTTTTCAACCACTTCGGTTAAATGACTTCTGTCTAAATGCACATAAATTTCGGTAGTGGTAATGCTCTCATGTCCCAACATCAATTGAATCGATCTTAAATTGGCGTTGTTTTGCAATAGATGGGTGGCAAATGAATGTCTAAAGGTATGCGGTGAAACCGTTTTTTTTAGTCCAATTTTTTCAACCAATTGCTTTATAATGGTAAAAACCATGGCTCGTGTTAATTGCTTGCCTCGGCGGTTTAAAAACAGAGTGTCTTCAAAGCCTGCCTGAATGTTTAAGTGGGTTCTAATTTCTTTTCTATATATATTTATATACTTTTGAGTGATAGCAACAATTGGAACAAACCGTTGTTTGTCGCCTTTACCTGTCACCTTGATGAAACCTTCTTCAAAAAACAAATCGGATAGTTTTAAGTTGATTAATTCACTTACCCTTAAACCACAACCGTATAAAGTTTCTAGCATAGCGCGATTGCGTTCCCCTTCAGGTTTACTTAAATCAATGGCTTTTATAATAGCGTCAATTTCATCTTCGGATAAGGTATCTGGAAGTTTTCTCCCTATTTTCGGACTTTCAATAAGCTCTAAGGGATTGATTTTGATATAATCTTCAAAAATTAAATAACTGAAAAAGCTGCGTAAACCTGAAATTAATCGTGATTGTGAACGCTCATTAATGTGTTTTGCTGATTCGTATATAAATTGTTGTATGGTATCAGAATTTATCGTGATTGGAGATATAGACAGTGCATTTGCATCTAAATAAGTCATGAGTTTCTTTACATCTAAGGCGTAGTTGTCTATAGAGTTTTTCGATAACCCGCGCTCGATGGTGAGATATAACTGATAATCTTTAAGTGCTTGTTGCCACGTCATAGTTGGTAAAAATAGTTAAAAGTTAGGTGAATTTGTTATAATGTAGTTTTGGACGAAACAGCGAAAGCTTAATATTAAAAAAATAATAGATGGTTAATCTCCATAAAATGAAAATTTTAGGGTTGTAATGCAAAAAAAATCATAAAAAAATGTTTTTTTAACAAGAAAAAACAACTTTATTTATGGCTAATTTACTTATCTACAACCAATCCTGTCCTAAACATTTTTGATCTAATCAAAAGTCAACGATTTTACTGGTAATTAGCCATGTTTTTTATCTTTTTCAAAAAAGAACCCCTTGTGTATAATTTTGTTTGGGGGGAGGCTGCTCGTTAAAAGGGCTATCAATCCATTTTTGCAAATCCACTTTGACAAAAAGGTTAAGTCTTATAAAAGCTACTAAATTGGACAAGTACCAATTATATTTTGGATTTGCTTTTAAGGCTTTTAGGATGAGTATAGTAATAAGAGCCGTCCATATTTGTATCATTACGGCATTTTCAGAAGTTCCTATAAACGATTTAATATGTAGCTGTTGTTTGATGTCTCTAAAGAATATCTCAATATCCCATCTAGCTTTGTAGAGTTGGCTAATTGTGTTTGCTGTCCAAGACATTTGGTTGGTAATAAGTTCTATTTCCTGGTTATTTTTATCGTCCCATACAGCTATTCTACGTAGCTTCTTTGGGTATTTTGTTTTTGATTTAGCCCCTGTTAGCTCAATGATTTCATCTTTTAAAACATGATGATGTCTATTTTCTGGCAATTCTTTTTCTTTAATACTCTTAAATTGGATGTTTTCTTTGTGCCTAATTACAAAAAACACTTGGTTGCTGTCCCAAACGTTAAGTAACGAAAAATCATTATAAAATCGATCTGCGACAATAACCGAACGGCTAATCAAAGGAATATCGTAAGCTCCTTTATTATCTGCTGTTTTACCATCGCTAATATTTACATAGTGCGGTAAATTACCATCATAATCAAGCAAGGTGTGCATTTTTACAGCTCCTTTGTGGGTTTTGTATTTTGCCCAATCAAAGAGACTTAAACATAGACTTATCGTTGTAGAATCTAATAGAAATATCTTGGATTTAATTTTGAATTTAACACGTTTTAAGTGAGGGTGCTGTCCAAAACTTTTTAAAAGAACATAGTAGTAATCTCGATAAAGCGTCCAGTCTCGATGTTTGTTTTGATAGCTTATCGTTGATTTAGAAGGTGCTTTCTGTATGCCTAAATGATTAAGGTTTCCTGTGGCAGAGCGAAGTCCATTACTTATATCTCGGACGGATTGACTTTTTGCAAATTGACAAAACAACATGGAGACTAAATGTGTCCAACTATTAAATCCTTTTTGATGTTTATCTATTCCCTTGGCTTTTAAAAGTTTAGAAAAACTAGAACGGTCTAATTTGGAGATTATCTGAGAGAACAATGTTATATTTGTCATTATTGTTGTCCGATAAAAAACAGAATTAGCTAAAAAAGCTTTGGTGTTGGCCTTTTTTATTGATCGCACTCTTTATTTTGAAAACAGAACCTCCTTATGGGTCAAAAAGGCTTAATTGCCCAATGTTTTTGGTTGTAATCTCTTCCCAATTAGCTTCTGGGTTTTTCAGGAATTTGAACAAATCGATATATGTCATCAAATGGTATCGTATGACGGACATCATATTGGAATAAGCCCAGTTTCTTTGGGCTTTTCTTTGGATCACAAGCATAATGAGCTGGATTATCAAACTGACCCAGATTTGTATTTCGATGGCATTTTGATTGTCTCCCAAAAAATACTTTAGCGGAAAGTTCTGTTTAAGCCGCTTGAACATCGTCTCAATCTGCCACCTATTTTTATAGATGTCGGCTATTTTGTCTGCGTCAAGATCATAATTATTGGTGATGAACTCATAGACTTTTTGGTGCTTTTCGTGCCAAAAAGCGATTCTCCTCAGGGAAAAAGCGTGGTCGTGCGTGGCCGCGCTTGAAAACTTAATCAGACAAGGAACGTCTTCCATGGCGTTTATCATAGTATGCATCTTGATACCTCCTTTCTTTTTGCCGTTGAGCGGGTTCCTTCCTACACCTTTAAGAATGTCACTAAATAGGGGGATGGTCGAGGAATCAACGATTTTAAGGTTCTTCACTGCAGGTTCTAAGGGTCTGCTGTCCGATAAAAAGCGATGGTAACGTTTGTAGAGTAAATGATAAATATCGGCAAATACTTCAGAGCTTCTTCTCCTGTTAGTGAAGTGTCTACCTTTGTTGTGACGGTTTTATATAGAGTATAAACTATATTTGAATTATGGGAAAAAATATGACAACGAGTTTAAATCGATGATATTAGATTTATCCAAATCTGGTATACCAACAAAACAACTGAGTGAAGAATATGGAGTTCATACAAGTGTTATTAATAGATGGAAACAAGAGTATGATTTAAAAGGAGGAGATTTTTCTAAAAATGAACCTAAATCCAAAGAACATCAAGAACTTATAGCATTAAAAAAGGAATTAAGAGATGTTAAAATGGAACGTGACATCTTAAAAAAGGCGGTGAGCATCTTTTCCAAGAGCGACAGATAAGGTATAACTTCATTTTATCAAACAAAAATACTTATCCTGTCGAAAAGAAGTGCAAATGCATGAAGGTTAGTAAAAATGCTTATTACCATTGGCTTAAAACCAAAGACACCTTAAAGGTTAATTCCTCTAAATCATTTTTAAAAGACAGAATCGAAGCTATATTTGACAATAGTAAACAGATTTATGGTAGCTATCGAATTCAAAAACAACTTGAACGAGAAAAGCTTTTTTATTCCCGTTCATATGTGGGGTTACTTATGAAAGAAATGGGACTAAGAAGTGTATTGAATAAGAAATTTGTGGTAACTACGGATTCAAATCATTCTCTAAAAACAGCTAAAAATGAATTAGACAGGGATTTTACCAGTTTTTCTTTAGGCTACAAATTAGTCTCTGACATTACGTATATAAGAGTTAATCAACAATGGAACTATTTAACCACGATAATGGATTTGGCTGATAGAAAAATAATAGGCTGGTCTTTAAGTGAAGATATGACTACTGAGAATACGGTTTTAAAGGCCTGGGTTGATGCTAGAAGAAACAGAGTGATAAACCAGCAGTGTATTTTTCATTCGGACAGGGGTGTGCAATATGCATCCAACAGAATCACAAATATGTTCTTTTTTAATCAAAAAGTGATACAAAGCATGAGTAGAAAGGGAAATTGCTGGGATAATGCTGTAGCTGAAAGTTTTTTTAAAACCATTAAATATGAGTGGATTAACAGATTTAAGTATACGTCTTATAATCAATTATACAAATCTATTGATCAATATTTAAACTGGTATAACACTCAAAGATTACATTCTAGTTTAGGATACATGACGCCTCTTGAAAAAGAATTACAATTAAAAGGATTTATTAACAAAGCTGCTTAGTATAAAATAGTACCAAATTTATTAGGTAGTCCAGTTAGCATCTGACAAGGTACTGCGTTTTGGAAAGTCCGTGAGTCCTAGATGGTTGATCTTTCCCTCGCAGGCAAGCATAATACTGGAAACCTCACGAAGTGAGCTACAGCCACTGATCACGGTAAATACCATAGTGGCCAAATGCTCATAGGTGGTAAACTTTTTGGTATAGCGATCGCTGTTGTGCTTTTTGGCTGTCCGATGAACATCTTTGGGCAAAATGAAATTTAATACCTGTTTGATTATGGGTTGTCCGCTAAAGTTTTTACTTTTATTCATATCTTGGATGTGTGATAACTTCAAGATACAAAATAAGCGGGAAATCCTATCTTGGAAATCCCGCTTTTAAAATCTTTTATCGGACACTAATGATTCCAAATAGGAATAACTATGTAATGTGAAAATGTTCTTAGTGTTTTTTTATTAAACTACCATTCAATTCAATACCTCCAGAAAAGGCAACCGTATCTTTTTCTATGATAAAGTTTTGGATATTAAATATTTGACCATAAGTAAGATGGCTAAAGTTAGAACAAAGATAAAAAATGAGAATTTCACGATGTTGTATTGCACCTATTCTAAAATACTTTTGTATTAGATTGTAACCTTATGAATTCAAAATCGTGATTAGAAGATCAGTTTATAAGATTATGCGTTAAATATACAGTTAAATAGGTCGAGAGCAAAACAAAATAATTGTTGAAGTCATATTTATCTAAGATTTAAATAGGAGCTCCATTGTTGTAAAATCTAAAAAGATATTACTTAAGTGTTTATCAAGAATCTTAATTATATACGCTTTAAACTTTGAATTTTTTTAATTAGAGAAAAGCATTTTATTTTTTTCGTTTTTAAATGGTAAACGAATGTCAAGTATAACTTTTGTATTTTTACCTTCAATATAAAGTAAATCAATGAAAAAAATAATGATCATCAACGGGCCAAACCTCAATCTTTTAGGAAAAAGAGAGCCTGAGATATATGGAAGTTTAACTTTTCAGGACTATTTTGAAACGCTAAAGAGTAAATATCCAAGTATTGAATTAAGTTATTATCAGTCAAATGTAGAAGGCGAACTGATTAACAAATTGCATGAAGTTGGTTTTAGTTTTGATGGTGTTGTGTTGAATGCAGGTGCGTACACCCACACATCTATAGGTATTGGTGACGCTATTAAAGGTATTGAAACGCCTGTGGTAGAAGTTCATATCTCTAATACTTTTAGTCGAGAAGAATTTAGGCATCAATCGTATATCTCTCCCAATGCAAAAGGTGTTATTCTTGGCTTTGGTATGCAAAGTTATGAGTTAGCTATACAAAGTTTTTAAAAGCTTCTCTTAACCAGCCAATCTGGAGTAATTAAAATTAAAACATAAAAAAATGCGATTCAAATTTTGAATCGCATTTTATATTTTTAATCCCTTCCGAGTAAAAGTTCCTCCCTTTTGGGGAGGCTAGGAGGGGCTCTTCTTATAAATGTATAACTTCATCGTAAGCATCAGCAACAGCTTCCATTACCGCTTCACTCATTGTTGGGTGAGGGTGAACTGTTTTTAATACTTCATGACCTGTAGTTTCTAGTTTTCTACCTAATACCGCTTCAGCAATCATGTCGGTAACACCAGCACCAATCATATGGCATCCTAACCATTCGCCGTATTTAGCATCGAAAATTACTTTAACAAAACCTTCTTTATTTCCAGAAGCACTAGCTTTTCCAGAAGCAGAGAAAGGGAATTTTCCAACTTTAATATCATAACCTTCTTCAATGGCTTTAGCTTCAGTTAAACCTACTGATGCAATCTCAGGAGAGGCGTAAGTACAACCTGGAATATTTCCGTAGTCGATAGGCTCGGTATGTAAACCAGCTAATTTTTCAACACAAGTAATGCCTTCTGCAGAAGCAACGTGTGCTAAAGCTTGTCCTGGAACCACATCACCAATAGCGTAATATCCTGGAATATTAGTTTGGTAGAAATCGTTAACTAAAATTTTATCTCTATCTACAACAATGCCAACATCTTCTAAACCAATGTTTTCAATGTTAGATTTGATACCTACAGCAGATAATAAGATATCAGCCTCTAGAGTTTCTTCTCCTTTTTTAGTTTTTACTGTAGCAACAACGCCTTCTCCTGAAGTATCAACAGATTCTACAGATGAATTTGTCATGACTTTAATTCCAGATTTCTTTAATGAACTTTCAAAAGCTTTAGAGATATCTTTATCTTCAACAGGTACAACGTTTGGCATAAACTCCACAATAGTAACCTCGGTTCCCATAGAGTTGTAAAAGTGTGCAAATTCTACACCAATAGCTCCAGAACCTACAACAATCATTTTCTTAGGTTGTTTCGGTAAAGACATGGCTTGACGGTAACCAATTACTTTTTTACCATCTTGAGGTAAATTTGGTAATTCGCGAGAACGTGCTCCAGTCGCTATTATAATATTATTGGCGCTGTATTCTGTAACGGTACCATCTTCAGCAGTAACGTCAACTTTTTTACCAGTTTTAATTTTTCCAAAACCTTTAATAATGTCGATTTTGTTTTTCTTCATTAAAAACTGAACACCTTTACTCATACCTTCGGCTACGCCACGACTACGTTTAATAACCGCTTCAAAATCTTTATCAATAGCTTCTGCTTTCAATCCGTATTCATCAACGTGTTTTAAATAGTCGTAAACTTGAGCGCTTTTTAATAACGCTTTTGTAGGAATACAGCCCCAATTTAAGCAGATTCCTCCAAGGTTTTCTTTTTCAACAATCGCTACTTTAAATCCAAGTTGCGATGCTCTTATTCCTGTTACATATCCGCCAGGACCACTTCCAATAATGATGATGTCGTATTTACTCATGTGTTATTTTTTAGGCTACGAATTTACGAAATCGAAACCGAATATGGAATAATGTCAGTCTAATTTTTACATCTTTATCTTACCTTTGTTAAGCAAGTATTAATTTATGAACATACCTAAAACAAGTTACCCGCGTATTGTTATTATTGGAGGTGGTTTTGCTGGCGTTGCCTTAGCCAAAAAATTATCGAAACAAGAAGTTCAAGTTGTGCTTTTAGATCGTAATAATTATCATACGTTTCAACCGTTATTATATCAAGTATCTACCGGCGGCTTAGAACCAGATTCTATTGCATATCCGATTAGAAAAATACTAAAAGATTTTCCTAATTTTTATTTCAGATTAGCAAACGTTGAAGAGATTGATACCAATAAAAATAAAGTAAGAACCGATATTGGCCATTTAAAATTTGATTATTTAATTGTTGCTTCGGGTTCTAAAACCAATTTTTTTGGAAATTCTGAAATAGAAAAACACAGTATGGCGATGAAAACCATACCACAATCTTTAAACCTTAGGAGTTTAATTCTTGAAAATTTTGAAGACGCTTTATTGACTTCTGATTTAAATGAACGTAATGCCCTAATGAATTTTGTAATTGTAGGTGGTGGCCCAACTGGTGTTGAGCTTGCTGGTGCTTTAGCTGAAATAAAAAAGGGCATACTTCCAAAAGATTACCCCGATTTAGACACGCGAATGGCTCAGATAAATTTAATACAGTCTGGTGATGTTTTGCTTAAAGGTATGAGTGCGAAAGCTTCTGAGAAAGCAGAGGTTTTTTTAGAAAAATTAGGTGTTATTGTTTGGAAGAATTTACGGGTTACAAATTACGATGGTTTTACGGTAACGACCAATTCCGATTTAACTTTTAAAACACAAACTTTGGTGTGGGCTGCCGGAGTAAAAGGTGCGATTATAAGGGGTTTAGATGGTATTGAATTTACATCTAAAAGTAAAAGGGTTTTGGTAAATGAATTTAATCAGGTAAAAGGTTTTGATCATATTTTTGCCATTGGAGATATTGCTGAAATGGTAACCCTTAATTATCCTAATGGTTTTCCTATGACGGCGCAACCAGCAATTCAGCAAGGCGATCAATTAGGAGATAATTTACTGCGATTCATAGAAAATAAACCCATGAAACCTTTTGTTTACAAGAACAAAGGCACCATGGCAACTATAGGCCGAAATAAAGCAGTTGTCGATTTAAAAAAGTTTAAATTTCAAGGTATTTTTGCTTGGTATGTTTGGATGTTTGTTCATCTGTTCTTCCTTATTGGTTTTAGAAATCGCATGGTTGTTTTTGTAAATTGGGTTTATAATTATGTGCGTTTTGACCGAGAAGCACGTTTAATTATTAGGCCGTATAAGAAACGATTAAAGAAAAACTAATTTAAATAATTGGGTTTATTATTTCTATTGATGAAATGAGTAGAACCCCGAAAAAGTATATTAAATTTGAATTACAATGGAATCTAACTTTCTATAAGTTTTATAAAAAAAGTTGGTCCATTTGCTATGCATGTTTCGCTTTACATGGGTTACAATGATGGAATTACTATTAGAATTTTAGTCCCTTCACCAAAATAAGTTTTCAAAAGATAATTGGTAGAATGTTTTTATCGCCTAAATCTTTATGGTATTTAAATTTTTTATTAATATCATCTAAATTACTGTCTATAGTTTAATACGAAATTTATTTATTGGGAATAAAAGATAAAGCAACACCATTTATACAATGCCGTTTCCCTGTTGTTTCTTTTGGGCCATCGTTAAAAACATGGCCGAGGTGACAGCCACAGGAAGCACAATGTTCCTCAATACGTGTGTAGCCTAAATCGTTATCTGTTGAAAAGGCAACATTACCTTCAATTTCTCTATCAAAACTTGGCCATCCAGAACCAGAGTCGTATTTATGTACGCTTTTAAATAAGGGCGTTTTACAGGCTTTACATACATAGGTTCCAGCTTGTTTGTTTTTATTAAACGGACTACTATATCTGGGCTCTGTTCCTGCCTGACGTAAAACATGATACTCCATGTCTGTTAATTGTGCTTTCCATTGGGCATTCGTTTTGGTAATTTCATATGTTTCAGAAGTACTGTTTTTTGGTTTTTGAGCCGCAGAGTTACAATTAAATAATAAAAAGCAGAACGCAAGAAGAATTTTGTACATAAGATTACATTTAATGCATTATTATAATCTGTCGTATATATTTATGGTTCTTAACAAAATTGATTTTTAAACAATTTAAATCAATAGCGTTAAATTTTTGAATAATATGATATATTTTAGCTAAACGATAATAACTCCAATTAAATAGATCTTAACAATGATAAAGTTTAAAACTATAGTTTCATTATTAGTATTAACTCTTATTTATTCATGTGCAACAAATCCGTTTACAGGAAAAAAAACCATGGCTTTGGTGCCTAATTCCGATTTGTTTCCAACGTCATTCGCTCAGTATAATCAGTTTTTGTCTGAAAATAAGATTGTAAAAGGCACAAAGGACGCACAAATGATTACACGTGTTGGTGAACGTATAGCGTCAGCTTCAGAACGTTGGTTAAATGCCAATGGTTACCATGGCTATTTAAATGATTATAAATGGGAGTATCATTTGGTAGACGACAAAACAGAAAATGCCTGGTGTATGCCAGGTGGAAAAATCGTTTTTTATACAGGTATTTTACCTGTAGCAAAAAATGAAACAGGTGTGGCTGTAATTATGGGGCATGAGGTTGCACATGCTTTAGCAAATCACGGTCAGCAACGTATGAGCGCTGGTATGTTACAACAATTTGGAGCTGTTGCAGGAAATGTGGTGTTACAAAATGAAAGTGATAGAAATTTGTTTAATCAATATTATGGTGTAGGTTCACAGGTAGGTGTTATGTTGCCTTTTAGTAGAAGTCATGAAACGGAAGCTGATAAAATAGGATTGTATATTATGGCTGTAGCAGGTTACGATCCATCAGAAGCAGCAGCACTTTGGCAGCGCATGAAAGCCAATAGTGCAGGAGGAGCTCCACCTGAAATACTGAGTACGCACCCTTCGAACGATTCGCGTATAGCGAACTTACGAGCTCTTGCTCCTAGTGCTATTGCGGAAGCTAAAAAGTTTGGAGTAACTAAATTTAGAGAATAGATTTAGTTGATATTGGAAAAATAAACTCAAATTAAAATATTTGCTTACTTTAGAAGCTGCTAAAAAATGAGCAGCTTTTTTTATGGAAAAACTTAAAAAAGGAAGTAAAAAACTTCTAAACGCTTGGGCGTTTTACGATTGGGCAAATTCAGTATATACCTTAACCATTGCATCATCGTTATTTCCAATTTTTTATTCGTCATTATTTCTTTCCGAAGTAAAAACTGTAGTGGCTTTTGGTTTTGAATTGAAAAATACAGCCCTTATCACTTTTGTTACAGCCTTTACTTTTTTAGTGGTTTCTGTGCTATCGCCTTTACTGTCTGGAATAGCCGATTACGTTGGAAATAAGAAAAACTTCATGAAGTTTTTCTGTTACCTAGGAAGTGCAGGCTGTATCGGATTATATTGGTTTAGCTTAGAGCATATCCATTGGAGTTTGCTATTTTATTTTATGGGCTTACTTGGGTATTGGGGGAGTTTGGTGTTTTATAATTCTTATTTGCCAGACATTGCCTTTAAGGAACAGCAAGATCATATTAGCGCGAAAGGATTTTCTTTAGGATATATAGGAAGTGTTATTTTATTGGTTATAAATTTAGCTATGGTGATGAGCCAGGATACAGGTGAAGCTAAAATGTTAATGATGCGCTATGCCTTTGTTTCAGTGGGTATATGGTGGGCATTGTTTAGCCAGTACTCTTTTTATTATTTACCAAAAGGGACTAATTCTGGAACTAAAGTAACGCGTGCCATTGTTTTTAATGGATTTAAAGAACTGCGAGCAGTATGGCAGGATTTGCAAAGCAACTTGAGGTTAAAACGTTATTTGTATGCCTTTTTTGTGTTTAGTATGGCGGTTCAAACCATAATGCTAGTAGCCGTGTATTTTGGTGAAGAAGAAATAAGTTGGGGGAGTGATGATGAAAAAACAATGGGGCTAATTGTTAGTATTTTAGTGATTCAGTTGGTTGCTATTTTAGGAGCTTTTTTAACGTCAAAGGCTTCTGAGAAGTTTGGTAATATAAAAGCATTAATCTATGTTAATGTGATTTGGGTTGCCATTTGCTTTTATGCTTATTTTATGCATTCGCCTATGGAGTTTTATATTGCAGCCTCATTTGTGGGCTTAGTTATGGGAGGGATACAGTCTTTAGCACGATCGACCTATTCTAAGTTTTTACCAAAAACAGAAGATACGACTTCGTATTTTAGTTTTTTCGATGTTGCCGAAAAAATTGGAATTGTAATCGGTATGGTTATTTATGGAACCATCGATCAAATTACAGGAAGTATGCGTAATTCCATTTTATTTTTGTTTGTGTTCTTTTTAGGAGGTATTATATTGTTGTTACGTGTCCCAAAAGAAACTGTCAAGACTACTTAGCTAATGTCTAAATAGCCCTGACAAAATCTCAAATAGTTACACCAATTCCAGTGCATTTTCACGTAGTTTTTTGGCGGCCAATACTAAGTTTTTAAGCGCTGTTTTGGTTTCTGGCCAATCTCTAGTTTTTAATCCGCAATCGGGGTTAACCCAAATATGTTCTTTTGGTAGTACGCTTTTTGCTTTATTTATAAGATGTTCAATTTCTTCTAAAGAAGGAACTCTTGGCGAATGAATATCATAAACACCAGGACCAATTTCATTAGGATATTTGAAATTCACAAAAGCGTCAAGTAATTCCATTTCCGAACGCGAGGTTTCGATGGTAATAACATCGGCATCCATATCAGCAATATTTGAAATGATATCATTAAATTCAGAATAACACATGTGTGTGTGAATTTGGGTTTCATCCTTAACACCAGAGGCTGAAATACGAAAAGCTTTTACCGCCCAGTCTAGATAGGCTTTCCAGTCTTCTCTTCTAATAGGAAGTCCTTCTCGGATGGCAGGTTCGTCAATTTGAATAATTTTTAAACCATTGTTTTCAAGGTCGATGACTTCATCTCTAATAGCTAAAGCGATCTGGTTGCACGTGGTTGATCTGGGTTGATCATTTCTAACAAAAGACCATTGTAATATGGTAACAGGGCCTGTTAACATACCTTTTACAGGAATATCGGTTAAGGATTGAGCGTATTTTGACCATTTTACAGTCATGGCTTCGGGGCGTGAAACATCACCAAATAAAATAGGAGGTTTTACACAACGGCTACCATAACTTTGAACCCAACCAAAATTACTAAACACAAAACCATTAAGTTTTTCACCGAAATATTCAACCATATCATTACGTTCAAACTCACCATGAACCAAAACATCAAGACCGATGTTTTCCTGAAAACGAATGGAGCTTTCAATTTCTTTGGCAATTAACTTATTGTATACTTCATCAGAAATTAATCCTCTTTTATGTTTTAAACGCCAGCTTCTTACCTCTTTGGTCTGAGGAAAGGAACCAATAGTGGTGGTTGTAAATAGAGGTAGTTTTAAAGCTTCTTTTTGCTTCGCTTGCCTAATCGGAAATCTGTTTTTGCGATGCGCATCTGATACTTTAAGGTTTTCAATGCGAGATTTTACAGTCTCGTTATTTATTAGTTTAGACTTCTTTCTGTTAAGGTTTGCTAGTTTGTTTTCTTCAAAAAGGTATAAATAACTGTTGTTTTCTTCGGAAGAAAGATGTTTTAATGCGATGACTTCTTCAATTTTTTGTTTTGAAAACGCAAGCCATTGTTTGATTTCAGAATCGATATTTGTTTCAAGATCTAAATCATAAGGCGTATGAAGTAGGGAGGAGGATGTTGAAATCCATAAGTTTTCTGAAGGTAGCTTTTTTGAAGCCTTTTCAATAAGTTTTAATGAAGCTTCAAAATCATTCTTCCAAATGTTTCTCCCGTCAATGAGTCCTAAAGATAAATTGACATGCGGATTGAAGTGTTTAGACGCTAAAATATCATCTAATTGAAGCGGGCATCGCACTAAATCTAAGTGGAGGGTATCTACCGGAAGCTGAAGGGCTGTTTCTAGGTTTTCACCATAGCAATCGAAGTAATTTGCTAGAAATATTTTTAATTTTGGAAAACGTTCAGCAATCGCTATATAGGTTGAAGAAATGGCTTCACGGGCTTGGTTGGATAGGTTTAAAGCTAGACAAGGTTCGTCTATTTGAATGTATTCAACATCTAAAGCGGTTAATTCGGTAAGAATATCGAAATATACAGGTAATAAACGTTCAAGGAGTTCCAACCTATGAAATCCTGATTCTTTTTCCTTACCTAAAAGTAAAAAGGATACAGGGCCTATTAATACAGGTTTTGTTTTAATGCCTAGTTTTAAAGCTTCTTGATACTCATCGATTATTTTTTTTGAAAAGAATTCGAATTGTTGATTTTCTTCAAACTCTGGAACGATATAATGGTAGTTCGTATCAAACCATTTAGTCATTTCCATAGCAGTGACATCAATATGTTTATTTTGAAGGCCACGTGCCATAGCAAAATATAATTCTAAAAAGTTGTCTTTATTGATGTTTTCATAACGCTTAGGGATACAGCCAAATGTTAAACAAGCGTCTAGTATTTGGTCGTAAAACGAAAAGTCATTTGAAGGAATATAGTTTACGCCTAAAGATTTTTGTTGTAACCAATTTTGTTTTTTAATGGAAGATGCTGTTTCTTGGAGGGTATTCTCATTTATGTTATGTGCCCAAAAAGCTTCACATGCTTTTTTTAGTTCTCGTTTACGACCTATTCTAGGGTGTCCTAAAATTGTAGTTTTCATAATTTGTTATAGTTTTTATTACTGTTCAAAATTATGTTTAAAGAATGTTTTTAATTAATTTAGCTTAATAATTGGTTTTATATTCTTAAAAATTATAATTTGTAAGGTAAATTATCTTTTAAGAAGTTGCGATACCATTCTTAACAGAAAATAATTCTATAACGATGCTTGATGATATTGATATTCGGATTTTAAAATTACTACAGACAAATTCTAGCTTGACTACAAAAGATTTAGCGGCCAAAGTAAACTTGTCGACGACTCCAGTTTTTGAAAGGGTAAAACGGTTAGAAAAAAACGGTTATATAAAAAACTATATTGCTGTTTTAGATGCCGAAAAGTTGAATAAAGGTCTTATGGTGTTTTGCAATGTAACTTTAAAAGAACACACGCGTGAGATTGGTAATCAGTTTGTGAAAGATATTTTATTACTGAAAGAAGTTGTGGCGTGTTACAATATTTCAGGAGATTATGATTTTCTCCTAAAAATAGTGGTAAGTGATATGAAAGAATATCAGAATTTTGTTCTGGATCATCTAGGGGGTATTAAAAATATAGGCAGTGCACATAGTACGTTTGTTATGGGTGAGATTAAAAACACCTACGCTATTCCTATATAGTATCTTTCATTATAGTAAGTTGTTGAAATAAAAAAGCCCGATAAAACTATCAGGCTTTTTATGTATTTATAAATATTGATTACTAAGATTCAGCTGGTTTTTCAGCCTTTTCTATAGAGATTTTTAATTCATCGGTAGCGGAATCTAAATCAATTTTAATTTTGTCACCTTCCTGTAGTTGAGAGGTAACAATCTCTTCAGCTAAAGCATCTTCAACGTGTTTTTGGATGGCTCTTTTAAGTGGTCTTGCACCATATTGCTTATCAAATCCTTTTTCAGCAATAAAATCTTTTGCCGCTTCCGAAAGTGTTAAATGGTAACCAAGGCCTTCAATTCTTATTAAAAGCTTTTCTAATTCAATATCGATAATCTTATTGATGTCTTCCTTTTCAAGCGGATTGAACACAACAACATCATCAATTCTATTTAAAAATTCTGGTGCAAATGACTTTTTAAGTGCATTTTCAATCACACTTCTGGCGTTCGCGTCTTCTTGAGCTTTTTGTGAAGCGGTACCAAAACCGATGCCTGTGCCAAAATCTTTTAATTTTCGAGCCCCAATATTGGAAGTCATAATGATAATGGTATTTCTAAAATCAATTTTTCTTCCTAAGCTATCCGTTAAATACCCATCATCAAGTACTTGTAAAAGCATATTAAATACATCTGGATGTGCTTTTTCAATTTCATCTAACAGAATTACAGCATAAGGCTTACGTCTTACTTTTTCTGTTAATTGACCGCCTTCTTCGTAACCAACGTATCCTGGAGGAGCTCCAATTAAACGTGAAATTGCAAATTTCTCCATGTATTCACTCATGTCGATTCTAACTAAAGAATCTTCACTATCAAATAACTCACGAGATAAAATTTTAGCAAGTTGGGTTTTACCAACACCAGTCTGACCTAAAAAGATGAATGATCCAATCGGTTTGTTAGGGTCTTTTAGGCCTGCTCGGTTACGCTGAATGGCTTTAACAACTTTCGCTACGGCTTCGTCTTGACCAATAACCTTTCCTTTAATATGATTAGGTAATTCGGCTAATTTGTTAATTTCTTTTTGAGCTATACGATTAACAGGTACGCCAGTCATCATAGACACCACATCTGCCACATTGTCTTCTGTTACAATTTCACGGTGTTGTTTGGTTTCTTCTTCCCATTTTTCTTGAGCCATTACCAGTTCTTTCTCGATGCGTTTTTCGTCATCTCTAAGTTTAGCTGCCTCTTCGTATTTTTGTTTTCTTACAACGGCATTTTTGGATTCTTTAATATCCTCAAGTTGCTTTTCAAGCTCAATGATTTGTTTTGGCACATCGATGTTGGTAATGTGAACACGAGACCCTGCTTCATCAAGAGCATCAATAGCTTTGTCTGGCAGAAACCTTTCCGACATATACCTATTGGTTAACTTTACACAAGCTTCAATAGCTTCAGGTGTATAGTTAACATTGTGATGTTCTTCGTATTTTCCTTTAATGTTATTAAGGATTTCTATAGTTTCATCAACTGTAGTTGGTTCTACAATAACCTTTTGGAAACGACGCTCTAGGGCACCATCTTTTTCGATGTATTGTCTGTATTCATCTAAAGTTGTGGCACCAATACATTGAATTTCACCTCTGGCGAGTGCTGGTTTAAACATGTTTGATGCGTCTAAACTACCTGTAGCACCTCCAGCTCCAACAATGGTATGAATCTCGTCGATAAATAAAATGACATCATCGTTTTTTTCAAGCTCGTTCATCACGGCTTTCATGCGCTCTTCAAATTGTCCGCGGTATTTTGTACCCGCAACTAAACTCGCCAAATCTAAAGTCACCACCCGTTTATTAAAAAGAATTCGAGAGACTTTACGTTTAATAATTCTTAGAGCCAAACCTTCGGCAATGGCAGATTTACCTACGCCAGGTTCTCCAATGAGTAGTGGGTTGTTTTTCTTTCTTCTACTTAAAACTTGTGAAACGCGCTCTATTTCTTTTTCTCTACCAACTACAGGGTCAAGTTTACCTTCTTCGGCAAGTGCGGTTAAATCACGTCCAAAATTGTCTAAAACAGGGGTTTTAGATTTTTTATTGGCTTTGTTCCCTGTGGGGCTGTTAAAAATGTTGTCTTTATTTGAGCCGTCATCTGTTTGTGCATCATCATCTTGAAACTCGGCTTTAGGGTCTATATAGTCGTCGTTATCGTTTGTAATCATAAGTTTAAATTGTTCTTTAACATTGTCATAGTCAACTTTAAGCTTATTTAAAAGCTTGGTTGTTGGGTCATTCTCATTCCTCAGGATACAAAGCAGTAAATGCGCTGTATTAATTGAGGTACTCTGAAATAACTTAGCTTCTAAAAATGTAGTTTTTAAAGCACGTTCTGCTTGCCTTGTAAGGTGTAAGTTCTTTTTTTGATTTGAAGCTACATTTATATTGGGGTTTGCAGGACTCAGTATTTCAACCTTTCTTCTTAAATGATTTAAATCAATATCTAAAGCATTTAAGATGTTTATCGCTTTTCCGTTTCCATCGCGCAATAGACCAAGCATCAAGTGTTCTGTGCCAATAAAATCATGGCCTAAACGCAGGGCTTCCTCTTTGCTGTAAGCAATCACATCCTTTACTCTTGGGGAAAAATTATCATCCATATATCTTATCCTTTCTGCATTAAAAATAATAAAACATTTTACCAAAGACAAAAACTATACCTGTTTTTGCGGGTAAAGCGCTAATTGACGAAAAAAACTTTATAAAATCAAAATTTTAGCGCTTATAACTTATTAATATTATAGTCGTATTAATTGTTAATAAATAACATTAAAAAACACGCCTGTTTGTCCTGCTATGACTGATGAAAGTCTTATATTAGCATGTTTTGAAAAAGACATAAAATTAAATAAGAATATTTATGGCAGAAGGAGAGAAATTGATCCCTATTAATATTGAGGATGAGATGAAATCGGCCTACATCGATTATTCGATGTCAGTCATTGTGTCTCGTGCTTTACCAGATGTAAGAGATGGTTTAAAACCAGTTCATAGACGTGTACTTTACGGTATGCACGAACTGGGAGTTAGAGCAAATTCAGCACATAAAAAATCCGCAAGAATAGTTGGAGAAGTTTTAGGTAAGTATCACCCACACGGTGATTCATCAGTGTACGATGCAATGGTGCGTATGGCTCAAGAATGGAGTTTGCGTTATATGCTTGTAGACGGACAAGGGAATTTTGGTTCTATTGATGGCGATAGTCCTGCAGCGATGCGTTATACGGAAGCTCGTATGCGTAAGATTTCAGAAGAAATGTTGGCAGATATTGAAAAGGAAACCGTAGATCACATGTTGAATTTTGATGATACGCTTCAAGAACCAACAGTTTTACCTACAAGAATCCCAGGTCTTTTAGTAAATGGTGCATCAGGAATTGCTGTTGGTATGGCAACGAATATGCCACCGCACAATTTAACGGAAGTCGTTAACGGAACCATTGCCTATATTGAAAATAACGATATTGAAATTGAAGAACTCATTCAGCACGTTAAAGCACCAGACTTCCCTACAGGAGGAACAATCTATGGTTACGACGGTGTTAAAGAGGCTTTTTTAACTGGAAGAGGACGTATTGTTATACGTGCTAAAGCCAATATTGAAGAGGTTAACGGTCGCGAGTGTATCATTGTTGAGGAGATTCCTTACCAAGTGAATAAAGCAGATATGATTAAGAAAACTGCTGACTTGGTAAATGAGAAAAAACTTGAAGGCATCGCCACCATTAGAGATGAGTCTGATAGAAATGGAATGCGCATTGTTTACGTGTTAAAGCGTGATGCTATTCCAAATATCGTGTTAAATAAATTGTTTAAGTATACGGCGCTACAGTCTTCATTTAGTGTGAATAATATTGCACTTGTAAACGGAAGACCGCAGCTATTAAACTTAAAAGAGCTTATTCACTATTTCGTAGAGCACAGGCATGAAGTTGTTGTAAGAAGAACAACTTATGAATTACGCAAAGCGGAAGAACGCGCTCATATTTTAGAAGGATTAATTATTGCTTCAGATAATATTGATGAAGTGATTAAAATCATTAGAGCGTCATCAAATGCCGATGAAGCCCGTACCAACTTAATTGAACGTTTTAAACTTTCTGAAATTCAAGCAAAGGCCATTGTAGAAATGCGTCTGCGTCAATTAACAGGACTGGAGCAAGATAAATTACGTGCCGAATACGAGGAGATCATGATAACGATTGAAGACCTTAAAGATATTTTAGCTAATAAAGAGCGAAGAATGAATATCATTAAGGAAGAGTTAGAAGTGATTAAAGATAAGTATGGTGATGAGCGTCGTTCAACTATCGAATATGCTGGAGGTGATTTAAGTATTGAAGACATGATTCCAGATGAGCAGGTTGTGATAACTATTTCTCATGCGGGTTATGTTAAAAGAACGTCACTTTCGGAATATAAAACTCAAAACCGTGGAGGTGTGGGGCAAAAAGCTTCAACCACACGTAATGAGGATTTCTTAGAACATTTATTTGTGGGCACTAACCACCAATATATGTTATTCTTTACACAAAAAGGAAAATGTTTCTGGATGCGTGTTTACGAAATTCCAGAAGGTAGTAAAACATCTAAAGGTAGAGCGATTCAAAACCTGATTAATATTGAGCAAGATGATAAGGTTATGGCCTTTATCTGTACTCAAGATTTAAAGGATGAAGCCTATATCAATAGTCATTATGTGATTATGGCTACTAAAAATGGTCAGGTTAAAAAGACCTCTTTAGAGCAGTATTCACGTCCGAGAACAAACGGTATTAATGCCATCACTATAAAGGATAACGATGAATTATTAGAAGCTAAGTTAACCACTGGTAACAGTCAGGTTATGCTAGCTCTAAAATCAGGGAAAGCTATTCGTTTTGAAGAGGCTAAAACACGTCCTATGGGTCGTGGTGCTTCTGGTGTTCGTGGTATTACTTTAGCTCATGATAAAGATGAGGTTATCGGCATGGTCACTATTGAGAACTCTCAAGAAGAATCGGTATTGGTAGTTTCTGAAAACGGATACGGTAAGCGTACTTACATTGATGATCCGGAAGATGGAGAACCAGTATACAGAATCACCAACCGTGGTGGAAAAGGGGTTAAAACCATTTCTATCACCGAAAAAACAGGCGATTTAGTAGCTATTAAAAGTGTGACGGATAATGATGATTTAATGATTATCAATAAGTCGGGCATTGCCATAAGAATGGTTGTTGCTAACTTAAGAGTCATGGGAAGAGCTACTCAAGGTGTGAAATTAATTAACCTTAAAGGTAACGATTCTATTGCAGCTGTTGCTAAAGTGGTTCATGAAGAAGAAGATGTTGAAGTGGATGGGGTAGAAGCTCCTGAAAATACGAACTCTAATGAAGATGAAGGGAATCTTGACAATAATTAAATTGTAAATAAATAGAATTAAATTAAATATATTACAAAATGAAGAAACAAGGTATTATAGCTTTGGCGATTTCGATTAGTGCTTTTTCTTTCGCACAAAAGAAGGAATTGAAAACAGCTGAAAAAGCTATTAAATCAAGTAATTATTCTGAGGCTAAGACGGCTTTAGGACAAGCAGAATCTTTAATGTCTGCTATGGATGATAAACTTAAAGCTAAATATTATTATTTAAATGCAGAGGCACTTTATGCAAATGGTAAAGGTTCTATGAAGGACATCGATTCTGCTATTGAAAGTTTATCTAAAGTTGAAGGTAGCTATGTTAAGGAATCTGATGACTTGAAACAGAAAATGGTGAATAGCTTACTTAAAACTGGTAACACAGCTTATGAAGGTAAAGATTATTCAAAAGCCTCTAAATATTTCGAAAAAACATACAGGTTGAGCACTAAAGATACCGTATATCTTTATTATGCAGCAACCATGTCTGTAAGTGTTCCTGAATATGATAGAGCCTTAGTTTTATATGAAGAGCTAAAGGATTTAGGATATACAGGTATTGCTAAAGAATATTATGCCACTAATGTGGAATCTGGTAAAGAGGAAATTTTAGATAAAACAACTAGAGACTTATACGTAAAATCTAAAACGCATATTAAGCCAGGTGAGCGTACTACAGAATCGAAAAAGCCTGAAATAGTAAAAAACATTGCACTTATTTACGTAAGCAAAGGTGATAATGAAAAAGCTATTGCAGCTATGAAAGATGCTAGGGCGGAAAGCCCTAATGATGTAAATTTAATTTTATCTGAAGCTAACGTTCATTATAAAATGGGTAATACTGAAGAATTCAAGAAATTGTTGGAACAAGCGGTAGCCATGGATCCTAAAAATCCTGAATTACAGTACAATTTAGGTGTGATTGCCGCTGAAACTAATCACCCAGAAGAAGCTAGAAAATACTACCAAAAAGCTTTAGAATTAGATCCTAACTATATTAATGCCTACATCAATTTATCGGCGTTAATTTTAGCCGAAGAAAAGCCAATTATTGAAGAAATGAATGGTTTAGGGAGTTCTAAAAAAGATGATTTACGTTACGATGAATTAAGAGGAAAGCGTCAAAACTTATATAAAGACGCCGTTCCTTACCTATCTAAAGCATTAGAGATTGATCCTAATAACATCAATGCAGCTAAAACGTTAATGAACATCTACAGTATCCTTGGCGAAACACAAAAGTCTAAGGCTATGAAAGAAAAAGTTGAAGCTCTTGAAGCTGCAGGTATGTAAAGAAGACCTTATTAAATAGATTAAAAAAGCCGCTTTGAAAAAAGCGGCTTTTTTTATATGATTTTTTTAATAACTCGTAGTTTGTGAGTATGTGTATTCTTATCGACGTTATAAATGCCAGAATGATCTAAACGATCAATGCGCACTTTGCCATGAGCATGAATAATGTAGTTATTTTCCATGATGATGCCGACATGTATTATAGCGCCTTCACTGTTATCGAAAAAAGCCAAATCACCTGGTTCGCTTTCTTCAATAAAACTCAGCGCTTCACCTTGTGTAGCCTGTTGTGAGGCATCACGTAGTAATTTGTAACCATTTAGCTTGTAAATCATCTGTGTAAAACCGGAACAATCAATACCAAAAGGTGTTTTTCCTCCCCATAAATATGGTGTATTCAGGTAAAGAAACGCGGTTTTAATGATGTTAGATTTTTCAATTTGATGTTCAACAAAATTGCCATCGTAAAAATGGTTTAATAGTGTAAGACCGTTTAAGCTTGAGCCAATTGAAATGGGGAATATTTGCTGGTTTTCATCTTCAATAAACTCTACCAAATCGGTGGAAAGTTTAATAGGTTGTTGATTTAATGTCTTATAGTGATCTTCCGAAATTTCAAGATATTGTTTGTTGTCTATCCAACCCTCATATTTATCAAAAGCCAGTCTTATTTTACTCCATTTTTTGCGTTGTTCAATAATTTTAAAAATTTCACCATAAAGCACTTGCGAAACTAATTCGCTAGGGTCTGCAGGCTCATTTCGTAGAGGAACAATGCTTAAATTACAAATTCCGTATTGCATTAAATACCTTTAATTTCGTTCTATAACAATTGCCGATGCACCACCACCACCATTACAAATAGCTGCTGCACCAATTTTTGCATTATTCTGTTCTAATATGTTAAGTAGTGTAATGATGATTCTAACCCCAGAACACCCTAGTGGATGTCCTAACGATACGGCACCACCGTTTACATTTACATTTTTATCTGAAAGACCTAGCAATTTTATGTTGGCTAATCCAACAACCGAAAAAGCTTCGTTAAATTCGAAGAAATCGACGTCTTCAAGCGAAATGCCTGCTTTATCTAAAGCTTTAGGAAGGGCCTTTGCTGGAGCTGTAGTAAACCTTTCTGGCTCTTGTGCAGCATCGGCATACCCTTTTATAGTTGCTAATGGTTTTAAGCCTAAGGCATCTGCCTTAGTTTTACTCATTAAAATGACTGCGCCGGCGCCATCATTAATGGTGGAGGCATTAGCAGCGGTAACCGTTCCGTCTTTTGTAAAAGCCGGGCGGAGTTGAGGTATTTTTTCAAAATTCACATTAGAAAATTCCTCGTCTTTAGAAACAATAATCGGTTCTCCTCGTCGTTGAGGGACTTCAACAGGTACGACTTCATTATCAAATTTCCCTGTTTCCCAAGCCTCAGTTGATCGCTTATAAGATTGTAGCGCATAAGCATCTTGATCGGCACGACTAAATTTATGTGTAATAGCACAAGCATCAGCGCAAACACCCATAGCATTTTGATCGTAAGCATCCACTAAACCATCTTTTTGCATACCATCTACAAGTGTGGTAGGGCCAAATTTTGTCCCTGTTCTTGAATATAAATAATGAGGTATTAAACTCATATTTTCCATACCACCAGCGACAACAATTTTAGCATCACCAAGGGCGATGGATTGTGCGCCTTGCATCACTGCTTTCATTCCAGAAGCACAAACCTTATTTACGGTTGTACAAGGAACTGTGTTAGGAATACCTGCATATATGGCGGCTTGTCGTGCTGGAGCTTGACCAGCACCTGCTTGAATGACATGGCCCATGAAAACTTCATCAATCAATTCGGGTTTTAAATTAATTTTCTTTAAAGCTCCAGAAATAGCAACAGCCCCTAGTTTAGGAGCCGGAACACAGGACAAAGCCCCCATAAAACTCCCAATAGGGGTTCTGGCAGCAGAGACTATAACGACTTCGTGAATCATGAGTGGAAGTTTTAATTTAGTACTTGCGAAAATAACGAATTTTTGGTAGAATTTGGAGTGATTCAATTATTATAAAAAATGGTTGAAGTTCATAATTTTGTTACATTTGAAAAATAGAAAGGACATTAAAAAGTTAAACGTAATGTTTAACACCATGAATATATGGATGCTACAGCCTACATATAAAAGTGGATTCCATACGGCCATATGAAAGACTTCATTAATAGATTATATCGAAATCATTCTTTAATTTACAAAGGGTTATTATTTATTTTTACGACATTTTTAATTGTGCATTTATTTCCAAAAAGCGGAAAGTTTAAATACAATTTTGAAAAAGGAAAGCCTTGGCAGTCAGAGAATTTGTATGCGCCATTTGATTTTGCTATTCGAAAAACTGAAGCAGAAATCTCGGAAGAAAAAAGAATTATTAAGGAAAATTCTATTCTATATTTTGATTTAAACGACTCCATTGAGAAAAGCGTCATGGATTCATATTCACAGGCTTTTCAAACACATTTGTCCGATTCTTTAAATCATTTTCAGGCTCAAAAACTAAAAAAAGTAGGAGAGGATATTATTTCTGAACTCTATGAATATGGTGTTTTAGATGAAAATTATGATTTTGCCTATGATCAAAGTATAGCCATTTTAAATGGAAGAGAAAAAATACAAGATGGTTTTTATTCTAATTTAATTAGTCATAATGAAGTGACTCCCATTATTAATAAAGTACTTAATCAAAACGATTTATTGGAACATAAAACGGCGTTCGTTTCTTTATTTTTTGATTTAATTCAACCTAATTTAACCTTTAATAAAGGATTTACACAAAAAGTGCTTCAAGACGATTTGGATGGCATCGTTTACATTAGGGGGAGTGTGGTTAAAGGGACGCTAATAATTTCGAAAGGTGAGGTTATTGATGTTGAAAAGTATCAAATTTTAAAATCCTTACAATTAGAATATGAATCTCAAGTTTGGAATGAGGCCGATTATAATTGGGTATTGTTTGCCTATACCTTATTAGTGGCTTTGGCATTACTTATGTTGCTCTTGTTTTTAATGAAATACCGTTATGAAGTTTTTGAAAACAACACCAAAGTCACTTTTATATTTTTTAATATTTCTTTAATTATATTCATCACCACTTTAGTGGTTAATTATAATTCAAAATACATTTATATTGTTCCCATTTGTATTTTACCATTAATATTTAAAGCTTTTTTTGATGCCCGATTAGGTTTGTTTTCCCATGTACTCACAGTGCTTCTTATTGGTTTTATTGTTCCGAATAGCTACGAATATATGTTTCTTCAAATTATAGCAGGTATTGTTACGATTTTAACGGTTTCTGAGCTTTATAAGAGAGCAAATTTATTTATATCGGTAGGACAGATCACATTGATTTATATCATAGCCTATTTTGCATTTTTCGTGATTCATGAAGGCAGTGTAGAGGATTTGAAATGGGAAACCTTCATTTGGTTTATTTTATGCGGATTAGCAACCTTGTTTGTTCAACCCCTAATTTATGCCTACGAAAAGTTATTTGGTTTGGTATCGGATGTGTCACTTTTGGAATTGTCGGATACCAATTCAAAACTTCTTAAAGAATTAGCCAATCAAGCACCAGGTACTTTTCATCATTCGTTAAATGTGGCTAATCTGGCAGAATCATCAGCCAACGAAATTGGTGCCAATGCGATGTTGGTAAGGGTGGGAGCACTTTATCATGATATTGGTAAAATGAAACATCCTACGTATTACACCGAAAATCAGGCTACAGGTATAAATCCTCATGACGAATTATCTTCTAAAGAAAGTGCAAGGATTATTATCAATCATGTTATAAACGGCATAGAAATAGCAAAAAAACATAACCTGCCCGATCGTGTTATCGACTTCATTCGAACGCACCACGGTACCAGTGTGGTGTATTATTTTTATATGCAGGAGAAAAAAGCTTATCCAGATATAGAGATTGATAAAGCAGAATTTAGTTACCCTGGCCCCAAACCCTTTAGCAAGGAAACCGCTATTTTAATGATGTGCGATAGTATTGAGGCCGCTTCTAAAAGTTTAAAAGAGCCTACTTCTACTAAAATTGAAGCATTCGTTGAAAATATCATAAATAAGCAAATCGAGGAGGGGCAATTTTTAAATGCGAACATTACTTTTAAAGAAATAGAATCGATTAAAAAAGTGCTAAAACACAAGCTTGCAAACATTTACCATTTGCGAATAGAATACCCAGAATAAAAAAAGAAAAAAAGCTTAAAAAAAGTTGTGTTATACGCTTCTTTAGTATATTTTTGCAACCGCAAATTTATTGCAAGTTCTTATTAAAATTTAGGAGAGGTGCCAGAGTGGTAATGGAGCAGATTGCTAATCTGTCAACGCGTAAGTGTTGCCCGGGTTCGAGTCCCGGTCTCTCCGCAAATTTTTTATGATAACCATTATTCGGGGTGTAGCGTAGCCCGGTTATCGCGCCGCGTTTGGGACGCGGAGGTCGCAGGTTCGAATCCTGCCACCCCGACAAAAATCAATTCTAAATTGAATCAAAACCTTGTAAATCATATGATTTACAAGGTTTTTTTTGTTTCGAAAGGTTTTATTCTGGAATTTTCAGTTTGTGAAGTTTCAAGGATCAATATTAAAAGCTAGGCACTAGTCGTAAATTCTAGGTGAATCCAATAAACTTTGTTAATGCAGATTTAAAATTCATTAATAAAATCGGATAAATTATCATTGCGTTCTAAGCCTAATTTTTTTCTTAGTCTGTAACGTGATGTGTGGACGCTTTCTACACTTATTCCTAAAATGGATGCCATTTCTTTACTTGAGAAATTCAGCTTAATTAAAGCGCATAACTTTTGATCGGTCTGACTTAGTTTAGGGAATTTTTCAATGATGTTGGCATAAAAGCTTTGGTTTATATTTGTAAACCTAGCTTCAAATTCCTTCCAGTTACTAGCCGTATTACCTTGAATGCTTTTTACCATACGTTTTATAACCGTGGTATCAATTTGGTTATTCTGTTTGGATAATTTAGAGTTTATGGACTCTAAAAACTCATCCTTTTCAATAAGTTGTAAAGCTGAAGACGCCAATTGCTTGTTTTTTAACTCTAGAATATCATTTTGTCTTTTACGCTCGATTTCTTGTTGCTTTTTGATGTATTGTTTTTCCGATTGATGCTTTATTCTTAAGTTTCTTACGAAAAGTACGGCAAACATCGAAATGAATAATACAACAACTACTAAAAGAATTGTTTTTAGTAACCAGATTTTGTCTTCATGCTCTAATTCAGCTAGGCGTTTTTCTTTTAATAAGACGTCTTGTTTTTGTTTTTCAACCCTAAAATCATCTTTAATCTCTAATAAGTGCTGGTTGTTTTTACTACGACCACCAAAAATATTGTTGTTTAACTCATTGGCATGTAGAAGCGCTTGGTAGGCTTCTTTGTATTTATGATTTGCTTGATATAATTCCGATAAAGATTGGTAGTTTCTTGGGGCATAATTACTATGAGTATGATATTTTTCACCGAGCTTTAGTGATTTTTTAAAATAACTTTCGCTCAATTCAAAATCATTTAAATCGCGATACACTTCACCAAATAAATAGTAAATTATGGTAAGGTAGGAGGGGTCAACTCTTTTGAAATAGGCCTCAGATTCTTTCAACATATCAATACCTTCCTTACAGCTACCTTCTTTACACATAATGTATCCAAGCTCGGAAGTAGCAAAATATGGCGGGTTATCGGTTAATTTGCTATGGTATACGTTACTACTATCTAGATATTTTCTTGCCAGATCAAATTCCTCATTATTTCTGTAGAAAACAGCAATAGAAAAATAATCGCTTCTTAAATTTGTATTGTAATCTACCGGATCGAGTCGTAATGTTTTATCAATAGCAATAGATTTGTTGAAGTACTTTAAAGCCTCGTCATCTCTTTTATAATAGCTATAAAGCCAGCCTAGTTGGTTGTAGATACTTGCTATAGATACGGAATCTTTAGATTTGTCGGCCAAAAGAAGGGCATTCCAGTACCCATCATAAGATTTTCCGTAGTTAACGTTGTGGGCATATAAAAAGGATAAATCTTTTAAACTGTTTATGGCTGCTAAGGTGTCTTTCTCCTTCAGTTGAAAATCTATACTTTTTTGAAAATAAACAGCAGCGCTATCTGGTTTCTCGTATTTTAACCTGTCTGCTTTTTGGTAAAACGAATCGCGTTCAGCTGGGGTTTGACTGAACAAATTCTGAACTTGTAAAAGCGTTAAAATAGATAGTAGGAAAAATTTTAAGGGCTTCATAATGTTTGGTTGTTATTTTTTTTTAGTCGTTTAGTTTGTTATCAGTTGGTCAATCTGTTTTTTCAAATGTAAATAAAAAAATCAGTGGTTTTTTAGGTTTTAAATCTGTGTTTAAGATGTTTTTGTCTAGTATGTTTTTAGATTTATTGTAAAAAAATGTGCTATGTGCGAGTTTAAAATCCTGTAAATTAATTAATTGTGTATGATGTGTGTTTTGTATTTGTCGTGTATAAATCAGTTGTATAATAGTGTTATGTTCAGTTGTTGTCTAGTGTTAAATTCTTTAAATATCCTGGATAAAATAAGATATTAATAATTATATCTTGTATTAGTGATTAAATTCATATTTGATTTGGTTGTTAAATAGCAATAAAATTGGTTTGGTTTTGATGCTTTTAGAAGTGTTTTTTCTAATATGTTCAGTGCGATTTTTAAAATTTGTTAAAGTTTATTGCTCACTATTAACTTTATGTTTTTTCGGAAGCTATCAACACAAGCGTATAATGTTTCTTATTTTTTCTTCTTCTATTTCTTAACAAAAGAATTGTTGTGTGTACTTTCAATTGGTGTTAATTGGTTTTTTATATTCTATGAATAGTGTCTTTTTGTTTTGATTTAAGGTTCATAAAAGCCTTGTCTAGTGACTTGAAACATTTTAAACAGGTGTTTCTAAAATGTACATCCTATATTATAGGGTTCTAAATTATTAACTGATGTGGTTTGTGTTTTCTTGAATCAGGAGAAGTTTTTATGTTATATCGTTTCATTAGTTATACCAAGATGGTAAATCGGCATATATTAAAAGTTATCTATTTTGGTTGTACATACAGCAAAAGGAGCCTGTTTTATTAGAAAGCCCAAGTTGTTTCTAGGGTAACTATAGAAGGAGTAATTAACTTATTTTGAAAAGAGCTGGGGAGTCTCTATTAAATGTAAAACCAAAATTTGGGAAGAGCATAAATGTTTGTTGATTAAGTTTGAACTAAGCTTATTATGTAGTAAAATCAGGCATTATTAATAGCTTGTTGAGTGTTTTTGTAGTTGAAAATCGAGGTATGGTAACTATTGTACAGTTCTAGTCTAGTGCTAATTCCCTGTTGATCTAATATTATAAACCATTTTTGTATTCTAATAATTTATTAAAAATGAAGAATCTATTTTGTGTTGTTTTTATTATTTGTATTCAATTTTTATCTCATTCTCAAAATACTAGTGAATTTGATAGGGAATTGGACTTTAATTTAAATTGGGACTTTTATTTAAGTGAATCCGATGAAGATTATAAGACTATAAACAAATCTAAATTCAAAAAAGTTAATTTGCCTCATGATTGGGTTGTTGAAAATGGTTTTGATGAAACTTTAGGCGATGATGCTAAAGCTACCGGTTTTATTCCAAGTGTAGGTTATGGCTATTATAAAAAGGAATTTAGTTTAAAAACAGAATCAGATGAATTAACCTATATTCTTTTTGATGGGGTTTATAATAATTCTGAGGTATATATAAATGGTCACAAATTAGGATTTCATCCTTATGGGTATTCACCTTTCTATTACAATTTAACACCGCATTTAAATACAAATGGTAAACCTAATACTATTATAGTAAAGTTAGATCATAGCCGCTTTGCCGATAGCCGTTGGTACACTGGAGCAGGAATTTACAGAAACGTTAAATTAGTTACTACTAATAAACTTCATATACCTATTTGGGGAACGTTTGTTACAACCCCTAATGTTTCTAAAGATTTGGCCAAGGTTCAAATAGATGTAAGTTTTAATAATGAATACAATTCAGATCAAAAAGTCTTTGTTACCACTAAGATTTTTGATGCTAACCAAAATGAAATCGCAAAAATAAGTTCTGAATTAGCTATTAAAGTGCAATCAAAAGCTGAAATCACTCAGGATTTAAATGTAAACCATCCACAACTTTGGGATGTTAACTCACCATATTTATACAAAGCTGTAACAACTATTAGTAAAAACAATAGGGTTATTGATGTGGTTGAAACCCCATTCGGAATCCGCACGATTAAGTTTGATACGAATAAAGGTTTCTTTTTAAATGGTGTCAATATGAAGATTAAAGGGGTGTGTTTGCATCATGATGGCGGACTCGTAGGAGCAGCAGTGCCAAAAGATGTTTGGGAAAGACGTCTTAAAATTCTTAAAGATGGTGGGGTAAATGCTATTCGAATTTCTCACAATCCAGCTTCAAACGAGTTTTTAGATTTGTGTGATGAAATGGGCTTTTTGGTGCAAGATGAATTTTTTGATGAATGGGATAACCCTAAAGATAAACGTTTAAACACCAACGAAAAAAGTGTCGATTACATTACTCGTGGTTATCAAGAACATTTTCAAGAATGGGCAAAGAAAGATTTAACGGCTATCATGTTAAGTCATCGTAATCACCCTTCAATCTTTCAATGGAGTATTGGAAATGAAATCGAGTGGACCTACCCAAGAAATGCCGATGCAACCGGGTTTTTTGGAAATATGAACTGGAACGGGAATTACTTTTGGGATAAGCCGCCATATTCTCCAGAAAAAATTAAAGAACAGCTAGAAACCCTGCCAAGAGGTAAATACGATATTGGTGAAACGGCTCAAAAGTTATCACGCTGGACAAAAGCTTTAGATACGACACGTCCTGTTACAGCAAATTTAATTTTACCATCGGTAAGTCATTTATCAGGTTACACCGATGCCTTAGATGTAGTTGGGTATAGTTACCGACGTATTTTATATGATTACGGACACAAAAACTACCCGGATAAACCAATTATGGGAACCGAAAATTTAGCGCAGTACCACGAATGGAAATCCATTATGGAGCGTCCGTTTATTTCTGGAACTTTTCTTTGGACAGGTATTGATTATATGGGTGAAATTAGATCGCCTTGGCCAATACGAGTACAACCTTCAGGCTTGTTAACAACCGCTGGTTTTCCAAAAGGGTCTTACTATATGATGCAATCCTTATGGACCGAGAAGCCAATGATTCATATTGCGACGCAAAACATTGAAAAGTCATTAAACAAAATTGATGACAACGGTAACATCGTGGCTAAAAACCCTAATAAATGGAAAAATGCCCTTTGGGAATGGCAAGATGTAAATGACTATTGGAATTATGCTAAAGGAGAAATGATTTCGGTTGAAATGTACTCAAATTGCGATGAAATTGAATTGTTTTTAAATGGTAAATCTCTAGGTGAAAAATATTTAAAAGATTTCGAAGATCATATCTATAAGTGGGGTGTGCCTTTTACGGAAGGAACTTTACTGGCTAAAGGATCTAAAGATGGTGTTGTAACCGAAGCGAAGATTGTTACGGCCACGAAATCTTCCGAAATCGAGTTAATAGCTGATGACTTAACACTTGATGCAGATCATTACGATGTATCAAATATCGTGTTGCAATTGGAAGATAAACACGGAAACCCTGTTGCTACAGACGATCGTGAAATTCATTTTGAAATTTCTGGACCTGCCAAATTATTAGGTGTCGATAACGGTTGGAAAAAGAGTGTACAACCTTTTCAGTCTAACATAAACACCACACATAATGGTAAAACCTTAGTAGTTATTCAGGCTACAGGAACACCAGGAACCATTCATGTGAAGGCTAAAGGTCGCGGATTAAAAACGGAAACGATTTCAATAAAAAGTAAATAAAAAATTTAAAAAGATATGAAAGCAACACGTTACGAAGGAGATAAAACCTTCAAAGTAATTGAAAAAGAAATGGCAGATCCAGCTGCTGGCGAAGTTAGAATTAAAGTCGCTTATGTTGGTGTTTGCGGAACCGATGTTCATATTTACCATGGTATGATGGACAAACGTGTAAACATTCCTGTAACCATCGGACATGAAATGTCTGGGGTTATTGATGCCGTTGGCGATGGTGTTTCAGATTATGCCGTTGGCGATAAAGTTGTAGTTCGTCCGTTGGATGATAGAAAGGTAAAATCTTCCGATAAAGGTTTCAATCACATTTGTGAGGAATTAAAATTTATTGGTATCGATAGTGAAGGAGCGATGCAACAATATTGGAACGTACCTACATTCACATTACATAAATTGAAAGAAACAACCAATTTAAAATTGGCTGCTTTAATTGAGCCTTTATCGGTTGCTACACACGATGTACGTAGAAGTGGTTTGGTAAAAGGTGAAACTGCTGTAGTTTTAGGCGGTGGTCCAATAGGTTTATTAGTGGCTATGGTGGCTAAAGAAGTTGGTGCACAAGTGATTATTTCTGAAGTGAATCCGAAGCGTATTGAAAAAGCAAAAGCTCTTGGTTTTGATGCTGTGAGTCCGATGGAAGTCGATTTAGTGGAATACGTAAAAAGTAAAACAGAAAACCGTAGAGCCGATGTGGTTTTTGAAGTAGCTGGCGTACAACCAGCATTAGATATTATGTGTGAAGTTGCTGGAATTCGCGGTCGTATCGTGATGGTAGCTATTCACGGAGAGAAAAAACCAGTAGATTTATTTAAATTTTTCTGGAAGGAACTAAGCTTAATTGGGGCTCGTGTTTATGAGAAGGAAGATTACGAAAAATCTATCGAACTTATCACAGCAAACGAATTACCGTTTGAAGAGATGATTACCGATGTACAGCCTTTAAGTAATATTCAACAAGTTTTCGAAAACATAGACAGCAATCCTGATGGCTTAAAAGTATTAATGGATTGTCAGTTATAAATTCTAAAAAATAAATAAAAATGAGCATTTTAAATACATTCAGTTTAGAAGGAAAAACAGCTTTAGTTACAGGTTGTAAAAGAGGAATTGGTAAAGCTATGGCTATTGGTTTGGCCGAAGCTGGTGCAAATATTATTGGTGTTTCGGCATCTTTAGAATTATCGGGAAGCGATGTGGCTAAAGAAGTGGAAGCTAGAGGAAAAAAATTCTCGGCATACCAATGTGATTTTTCAGATAGAAAATCGCTTTATAAGTTCATTGAAGCTGCTAAGGCCGACCATCCACAAATTGACATTTTAGTAAACAATGCAGGAACTATTTTAAGAACGCCTGCTGCAGAACATCCTGATGAGATGTGGGATAAAGTGATTGAGGTAAATCAAAATGCACAATTCATTTTAACTCGTGAAATCGGAAAAGAAATGGTAGCAAGAGGCGCTGGGAAAATCATTTTCACAGCTTCATTATTAACCTTTCAAGGTGGTATTACGGTGCCAGGTTATGCGGCTAGTAAAGGTGCCATTGGTCAGTTAACCATGGCTTTTGCTAACGAATGGGCAGGAAAAGGTGTGAATGTAAACGCCATTGCTCCAGGATACATCGCTACAGATAACACAGAAGCTTTAAGAAACGATCCTGTTAGAGCAGAATCTATTTTATCACGTATTCCAGCAGGACGTTGGGGGAAACCAGAAGATTTTGCTGGCCCAACCGTATTCCTAGCTTCAGAAGCGGCTAGCTACATGAACGGTTCTATCGTATTGGTAGACGGTGGTTGGATGGGACGTTAATCTGTTCCCACAATTAAATAAATATGAAAAACACTCTAAACATAATACCTTATAAATTTCCAATTTTAACAGCGTTTATTTTTGGAGTGTTTTCATTTGTATATGGTCAAAATCAGCCTAACATCATATTCATCTTATCGGATGATGCGGGTTATGCCGATTTTGGTTTTCAAGGCAGTAGGGAATTCAAAACCCCCAACTTAGACAAGCTAGCTTCACAAAGTATTCGCTTTACTCAAGCTTACGTATCTGCGGCGGTTTGCGGTCCTTCAAGAGCCGGGATTTTAACCGGGAAATACCAACAACGTTTTGGTTACGAAGAAAACAATGTGCCTGGTTATATGAGTGCTTCAGGAACTACAGGCGATGAGATGGGTTTACCGCTTGATCAAAAATTAATTTCAGAATACTTAAAAGAACAGGGTTATAAAACGGCTTTATTCGGAAAATGGCACATGGGCAACGCCGACCGTTTTCATCCAACAAAACGCGGTTTCGATACCTTTTACGGATTCAGAGGCGGCGCTAGAAGTTATTACGAGTTTAACGAGAATAATAAAAGCTCTAGAAAAGAAGACCGGATGGAACGTGGTTTTGGTGGTTTTGAAGAGTCTAAACAGTATCTAACCGATGCCTTGGCTCATGAAACGGTTCAATTTATAGAAGCACATAAAGCACAACCATTTTTTGTGTATTTGTCATTTAATGCGGTGCATACACCTATCGAAGCGCATCCAGACGATTTAAAAAAGTTTCCAAAGTTAAAAGGTAAACGAAAAACTTTAGCAGCTATGACCTTGGCTTTAGATCGTGCCTGCGGAAAAGTATTCGATAAATTAGACGAGCTAGGTTTACGAGATAACACTATTATTGTTTTTACTAATGATAATGGCGGCCCTTCAGATACCAATGCGTCTTTAAATAAACCTTTAGGCGGTACAAAAGCCAATCATTTGGAAGGCGGTATTCGCGTACCATTTTTAATGGCCTTACCAAATCAGCAACAGAAGCATACAACTTACAAATACCCAATAAGCACCTTAGATTTATTTCCTACGTTTTACAATCTAGCAGGAGGAAATGAAAAGCAAATTTTAGATTTAGATGGTGTTAACCTGTTGCCATTCGTAACAGGGGAAAACAAATCGAGACCACACGAAACATTGTATTGGAAGAAAGAGGTTAGAGGTGCCATTAGACATCAAGATTGGAAATTAATTCGCTATCCGGATCGTCCAGCAGAATTGTACAATTTAGCTGAAGATGAATCGGAAGTTAACAATTTAGCGACAACGCATCCAGACATTGTAAACGACCTATATAAACAATTTTTTGAATGGGAAGTGTCTTTGGAACGCCCACGTTGGATGCTAAAACATCAATATGAAAAAGACGCCATAGAGCGCCTAGATAAATACAGAAACTAATAATTAAAACGGTTAATTATGACAAAAATAAAAGACTATCAGTTATTCATTAACGGAGCATGGAGAACATCAACATCAGGAGAAACGATTGATATTGTAAGCCCATCAACTGAAGAAGTTGTGGCGCGCATACAAAACGGAACAGCCGAAGAAGCTAATGAAGCTTTAGAAGCTGCCGATAAAGCTCAAAAAGAGTGGAAAAAATTACCAGCGCGTAAACGTGCTGAATTATTATATAAATTGGCGGATGAAATAGACGCTAATAACGAATATTTAGCCACTTTATTAACTAAAGAGCAAGGCAAACTTCTAAAGGTAGCCCGTTTTGAGGTGTCTGTTACGGCTTCATTTATTAGATATGCTTGTGAAGGTGCACGTCGTATTGAAGGGGATATTATTCCTTCAGACAACCCTAACGAGCAAATTTGGATTCAAAAAGTACCTCGTGGTGTGGTTGTTGCCATTACCGCTTGGAATTTCCCTTTAGCTTTAGCTGGTCGTAAATTAGGTCCTGCTTTAGTAGCAGGAAATACTATTGTTATTAAACCAACTTCCGAAACGCCTTTAGCTACTTTAGAGTTAGGAACTTTAGCTAATAAAGTAGGGATTCCAGCTGGTGTTATCAATATCTTAACCGGCCCAGGTCGTGTTATGGGGAATGCTTTAGTGGAAAACCCAATTACTAAAATGGTAACCATGACAGGGTCTACGCCTGTAGGACAGCAAATCGCAAGATTAGCAGCGAATAACTTAACACATGTACAATTAGAATTGGGTGGAAAAGCACCATTTATCGTGTTTGAAGATGCCGATATCGATGCAGCAGTTGAAGCGGCTTTACATTCTCGTTTTGATAACTGCGGACAAGTATGTACCTGTAACGAACGTATGTATGTGCATGAAGGTATTTACGATGTGTTTATGGAAAAATTCATTGCTAAAGTGAAAACTTTAAAAGTGGGTGATCCGATGCTAGAAGAAACCGATATGGGACCAAAAGTAAATGGTTCAGAATTAAAGCACATGGAGCATTTAGTGGCCGTTTCTATTGAAGAAGGTGCTACAGTAGCTACAGGAGGAAAACGTCCTGAAGGTGCTCAATTTGAAAAAGGTTTCTGGTTCGAACCAACGGTTTTAACCAATGTTACACAGGATATGACGATTGTTCATGAAGAGTCTTTCGGACCTATTTTACCAGTACTTAAATTCTCTTCTTTTGAAGAAGTTATTGGTTATGCAAACGACTGTGAATACGGTTTAGCGGCTATGGTTTTTACTAACGATATGAATACCATTATGAAGTGTAATGATGAGTTAGAATACGGTGAAATCTATGTAAATAGAGGACATGGTGAACAACACCAAGGCTTCCATAACGGCTATAAATTATCAGGTTCTGGTGGTGAAGATGGTAAATACGGTTTCGAACAATATTTAGAAAAGAAAACATTCTATATTAAACATAAAGCTTAATTAAAACGTCAATATTATGATTTTCCCTAATCCGAATAAATTCAAATACCTCCTTTTAGCGGTGTTAAGCATTACTTTTATGCATTGTAAAAGCGATAAAAAACAAGCTGAAATAAATGCAGAAAAAACCATAACACAACCTAATGTGGTGGTTATTTATTTAGACGATTTAGGGTTTGGCGATTTAAGTTGCTATGGTGCAACGGCTTTACAAACACCAAATATTGATAAATTGGCTAACGGTGGTGTACGCTTTACTAATGGTTATGCAACCTCTGCAACGTGTACACCAAGCCGTTATGGCATATTAACAGGGGTGTATCCTTGGCGTAATAAGGATGCTAAAATCCTTCCAGGAACGGCTCCTTTATTAATTTCTACAACTCAGGAAACACTACCCAAATTATTTAAATCTAAAGGTTATGAAACGGCCGTTGTAGGCAAATGGCATTTAGGTTTAGGTTCTGGTCATGTCGATTGGAATAAACACATTTCACCGAGTCCTAACGAAGTAGGATTTGATTATTCATACATCATGGCAGCTACTCAAGACCGCGTGCCAACCGTTTACATCGAAAATGGCGATGTGGTTGGATTAGATCCAAACGATCCTATAGAAGTGAATTATAATAAAAACTTTGAAGGGGAGCCTACTGCAATTTCAAACCCTGAAATGCTTAAAATGAAATGGCACCATGGGCATAACAATAGCATAGTAAACGGTATTCCTAGAATTGGTTATATGAAAGGAGGTGAAGCAGCCAAGTGGAAAGATATCGATATGGCCGATCACTTTTTAGAGAAGGCACAGACTTACGTGAAAAACCATAAAGATTTTCCATTTTTCTTATATTACGCACTACAGCAACCGCATGTACCTAGAACGCCTCATCCGCGTTTTGAAGGAAAATCTGGTTTAGGACCTCGTGGCGATGTGATTTTAGAAGCCGATTGGGTAATTGGTGAATTTATAAATACCCTTAAATCTGAAGGACTTTTAGAGAACACTTTAATCGTTTTTTCAAGTGATAATGGCCCTGTTTTAAATGATGGCTATGAAGATGATGCGGTTGAAAAACTAGGAGATCACGATCCAAAAGGTGGTCTTCGAGGTGGAAAATACAGTTTGTTTGAAGCGGGTACGCATGTGCCATTCATTACCTATTGGGAAGGAAAAATAAAACCACTAGTGTCTGATGCTTTAGTATGTCAGGTGGATTTAATGGCCTCTTTTACAACACTTATTGATGGCGATATAAAACCTTCAGATAGCGAAGATATTTTAAAAGCTTTCTTAGGTGAAAGTAAAAAGGGACGTGAGTCTTTAATTTTAGAGGCCAATACTAGAACTGCGTATCGTGAAGGCGATTGGATTATGATTCCACCATACGAAGGCAAAAGTTATTATGAAGATGTTCAAATTGAAATCGGGATAGCTCCAGAGTATCAATTGTATCATCTGAAAACAGATCCTGGTCAGCAAAAAAACCTTGCAGTATATAATCCAGAGCAATTAAAACTGATGGTTGAGCATTTCAACGCAAAGCGGGGTAATGCCTATTCAAACATTGAAGAATTAGAGTTAAAATAAAATTTATGCGTAAATCTGTCTTCATTTTAAGTCTTTTTATAAGTCTGTTTCAAGCAAATAGCCAACAATCTTTTGTTTGGTTTGATGAAGCGCTTCCTTTTGAAAAAAGGGTAGACGTCTTGCTTGATGCTATGACTTTAGAGGAGAAATGCAGTCAATTTATGTCAGACTCTCCAGCTATAATTCGTTTAGGAATTCCTGAATATAACTGGTGGAATGAAGCCTTACATGGGGTTGCCCGAAACGGAAAAGCTACTATTTTTCCTCAAGGGATTGCTATGGGCGCCACGTTTAACCCGGAATTAATTAAGGAAGTTGCTAATGCGATTTCAGATGAAGGTCGGGCTAAATTTCAAGTATCAAAATCTATTGGTAATCGAGGTATGTATGCCGGATTAACCTATTGGTCGCCAAACGTGAACATTTTTAGAGACCCGCGTTGGGGACGCGGACAAGAAACCTATGGTGAAGATCCGTTTTTAACTTCTAAAATTGGCGTAGCCTTTGTTGAAGGTTTACAAGGCGATAACGAGAAGTATTTTAAATCGACCGCTTGTGCTAAACATTTTGCAGTGCATTCTGGTCCGGAAGCTTTACGTCATAGTTTCAATGCAAATCCTTCCAAATTAGATTTATATGAAACTTACTTGCCAGCTTTTGAAGCTTTGGTAAAAGAAGGCCATGTGCAAGGGGTTATGGGCGCTTACAACGCAGTTTACGGCGAGCCTTCAACAAGCAGTACGTTTTTATTAGATGAAACCTTGAAGAAAGCTTGGGGTTTCAACGGTTATATTGTTTCCGATTGTGGGGCTTTGGGCGATATTATGAAAGGTCATAAAAAAGCAAAAACTCAGGAAGAAGCAGCTGCGCTTGCTATGTTGGCTGGTGTGAATTTAAACTGCGGATGGGTTTACCAAAAGTTAGCATCTGCCGTTAAAAAAGGACTTATCTCTGAAGATTTGATTGATGAGCGTTTACGGAAATTATTCTTAATCCGTTTTAAACTAGGCTTTTTTGATTCTGATGCTAGTAACCCATACACCAAACTGGGAACGGAAGTTATCAATTCCGAAAAACATAAAAACATTGCGCGTAAAGCGTCTCAACAATCAATCGTTTTATTGAAAAATGAGAACAACGTTTTACCATTAGATAAAAATATAAAATCCCTGTATGTTACAGGATCTTTCGCGGCTTCAACCGAAATTTTAATCGCGAACTATTACGGGATGTCTCCAAATATGGTAACCGTTTTAGAAGGTGTTGCCGATAAGGTGTCATTAGGCACTTCCGTAGAATACCGTCTTGGTGTTTTACCTTTTCAAAATAATTTAAACCCATTAAATTGGGCGGTACAAGTACCAAAAACCGTTGATGCTACCATTTTAGTGGCTGGAATTTCAAACGAAATTGAAGGCGAAGAAGTTGATGCTATTGCTTCGCAACATAAAGGCGATCGACAAGATTTAAAATTACCACAAAGTCAAATCGACTACATTAAAGATGTCAGTAAAAACAAAAAAGGGCCGCTAATTCTAGTTCTAGGTACTGGAAGTCCGGTGTCTTTAGAAGAAGTAGAGCCTTATGTCGATGCCATAGTTTTAATGTGGTATCCTGGCGAACAAGGCGGAAACGCGGTGGCCGATGTTATTTTTGGCGATGTATCACCTTCAGGGCATTTACCCATTACATTTCCTAAAAACGTGGAGCAATTACCACCTTTCGATGATTATAGCATGAAAGGACGTACGTATAAATACATGGAAAAAGAACCGATGTATCCTTTTGGTTTTGGATTGAGTTATGGCAAAATTTCATTTGAAGCCGTTTCGCCAAAGTCTAAAACGATTAAAAAAGGGGAAGAGGTTTCATTTTCTATTATCGTAAAAAATCAAAGTGATAGCCATTTAGAAGATGTAGTACAGGTTTATTTAATTCCTGAAGACGACAAAGGCTTTCTTCCAAAATATGCCTTAAAAGCCTTCAAAAGAATTACATTGAAACCTAATGCATCGCAAGAATTGACGTTTACTTTAACCGATAAAGATTTTTATCAAACCGATTTAGAAGGCAAAAAAGCATGGCTAAAAGGACGTTATAAAATTGCGATTTCTAACGCCTTGCCAAGTGAACGTAGTGCTAAGCTAGGCGCTTCAAAACCGGTTGAATTTGGGATTAAATTACATTAAAAAAGCATAAAATTATGAGTACAAAAATAGCAAACATAAAAACTAGATTATTCACCGTGCCTTTACCAGAGGTGATGTCCGACGCTAAACATGGTGATCACTATCATTTTGAATTGGTAACAGTTACCATCACTTTAGAAGATGGTACCGAGGGCACAGGATATACTTACACCGGCGGAAAAGGTGGATTTGCCATTAAGGCCATGGTAGAACACGATTTTACTGAAGCTTTAATAGGTAAAGATGGTACCGATGTAGAAGGTATTTACGATTTTTTAGAATGGCACATTCACTACGTAGGGCGTGGTGGGATCGCTTCTTTTGCGATTTCTGCAGTCGATATTGCCTTATGGGATATTCGTTGTAAAAAAGCAGGGCAACCACTTTGGAAAATGGCTGGTGGCGCAGGAAATACTTGTAAAGCCTATTGTGGTGGAATCGATTTAATGTTTCCAATAGAAAAGCTTTTAAGTAATATGAAAGGCTATTTGGAAAGTGGATTTAATGCCGTAAAAATTAAAATCGGACGTGAAAATTTAGAGGAAGATTTAGAGCGTATCAAAGCCGTTCGTGAATATATTGGACCAGATGTAACCTTTATGGTGGATGCGAATTATTCGATGACCGTAGAGCAAGCTATTAAAGCCATTGAAGGGTTTAAAGACCAAAACATTACTTGGTTTGAAGAGCCTATCATTCCAGACAACTATAAAGGCTACGCCGAAATTGTTGATGCTACAGGATTTCCTTTAGCAATGGGTGAAAATTTACATACCATTCACGAGTTTGAGTATGCTATGGAGCAATCAAAACTATCTTTTGTTCAACCCGATGCTTCCAATTGTGGAGGGGTTACAGGATGGTTAGCAGCTGCTAGATTAGCCGATAAACATGGTATTCCAGCTTGTTCGCATGGGATGCAAGAATTACATGTGAGTTTAGTTTCTGCACAACCAAATTCAGGTTGGTTAGAAGTGCATAGTTTCCCAATAGACCAATATACAACCAGACCTTTAGTGGTGGAGAATCACCGTGCCGTAGCACCAGATTATCCAGGTGTTGGTGTTGTTTTCAACTGGGAAAAATTAAGTCCGTACGAACAAAACTAAACCCTACTTATGAACATATTAAAAACGAATTTCGGACAATTAAAAGATCAAGATATTGCGTTGTTTACATTATCAAACACCAATGGTGTTGAAGTTAAAATAACCAATTACGGCGCGACAATTACTTCAATAAAAGTGCCTGGAGCTAACGGAAACATTGAAACCATCACTTGTGGATTTGATACTTTAGAGAGTTATTTTTCTGAAGCTTACAAAAACAATTCGCCTTATTTTGGAGGTACTGTTGGACGTTATTGCTCACAAATAAAAAATGCCGAGTTTTCCTTAAACGGAAAAACATTTCAGTTGGCAAAAAACGCAGGCGATAATAATTTACACGGTGGTGTTGAAGGTTTCGATAAAAAAATATGGGAAGCGTCCTTAGTCGATTCTAAAGATGCTTCAGCCATTAAAATGACTTTGTTAAGTCAAGATTTAGAAGAAGGGTTTCCGGGGAATGTGGAGGTTTCAGTAAGCTTTACACTCAATAACAATAACGAATTAACCATTCAGTATGAAGGAGCGCCAGATCAAGACACACCTTTGTCGTTAACCAATCATACCTATTTTAACTTATCTGGTTTTTCAGAAAATATAGAAAATCATATTGCCAAAGTGTTTAGCGATAAACGCTTAGCAACCGATGAAACTGGAGCTGCTACAGGCGAGATTTTAAATGTTGAAGGTGAAGCCGACGATTTAAGAGAAGGAAAAATGATTGGCGATGTGCATAAACAAATGAACGATGGTTTCGAGCATTTCTACATTTTTGATGCCGATGACTCTAAGTTAAAGCACACGGCATCTATAACAGATCCAAATACAAAAAGACGTTTAGATGTGTACACCACAGAGCCTTGTATGCTATTGTACACGGGCAAATACACATCAGACGACTTGCAACGTGAAAACGGTCAGAAATTTGGAAAATACCGCGGATTTTGTTGCGAAACACACCGCTATCCAAACGGACCAAACATTGAGGGGGCTCCAAAGTCTGTAACCAAGGCTGGCGACACCTTTAAAAGTACCACCATTTTTAAATTTGGTTGGTAGAAAACCCAAACCAATTAAACCATTAACTTAATAAATTAAACTATGGGAATTTTATTAGCGATTACCGCGGGCATTATGCTCGGCTTTTGGGCCATGCCCGAAAAATACATAAAAAACTATGCCTTCGAAAATGCATGGGGTTTATGTTACTTATTTATGTTATGGGTGATACCCTTTGTGGTAGCCTTTTCTATGATTAATAACTTTAGTCAGGTTCTAGCCGATGTAGGAGCTCCAGTACTCCTAAAAATGTTAATACCAGGATTCTTATGGGGTGTAGGTATGATGCTTTGGGGAAAGGCCATCAACTATATCGGGATGTCATTAGGTTTTTCCATTTTTATAGGCACTATTATCGTTGTAGGTTCCTTATTACCTTGGGGACTATCTGGTCTTCCGGAGTTAGAAACGGGAGGTATTAATAGAGCGAAAATTATAACCATTTTAGTTGGCATCCTCATCATTTTTACGGGAATCATGTTAAATGGTAGAGCAGGGATATTGCGTTCGGCTAAAGAGAATACCGATGGTGAAAAAACTTATGATGGTTCCATGCTTACAGGTATCATCATAGCCATAATTGGTGGTGTTTTATGTACTGGTTTTAATGTGGCTTTAGAAATTACACACGAAGGTGAAGTGGCTAAAAATATTATTAGTGAGATGGTGGTAGCCCAAGGCAATGCGGCTTGGTTAACGTCTGTAGCTTCTATGTTTATCGTGTATGTATCGGGTGGTGTTTTTGTGGTGCCTTACTTCGTTATAATGTTAAGCAAAAAGAAACTGTGGGGAAGTTTTAAAGTGCCAGAAGCTGGAAAAAACATCAGTTTAACCGGACTTATGGCAGCCTTAAATTTTGCAGCCTCAATCGTATTTGCTTATTCTTCCTTTGTTTTAGGTAGTGAAGGAGGGTCTATTGGTTATGCTATTTTCAATACCTTGTCGGTAGTAACAGCAGTAACCGCAGGGGTATTTGCTCACGAATGGAAAGGGGCGCCGGTAAAAGCAAAATCAGCTTTATATTTGGGATTAGCAGCCATGATAATTGGTGTATTAATCATCGCTTTTTTATAAAATTAAAAACTATATATTAAAATGAGACATAAAATAAATTTAACCGTATTAGCTTTAATACTTATGATGAGTGCTTGTAATCAGAAACCTGAGAACCCTCAAAAGGCTGAAGAAACCAAAACAACAGACTCAACGCCAACAGAGGCGCAAATTGACTTTTTAGGAATCACCGATCCCAATCACCTTAGTGCTGCTTCAAAAAGAGCTTTACAATGGCCAACCGATTTAGGCAATGAATGGTTTATTGAGTTTTCACAACTTCAACCTTTAAAGGGAGATTTAGCATATGAAGAAGGTGTCGTACGTCGTGATCCAAGTGCGATGATTAAGCATGACGGGAAATACTATGTTTGGTATTCAAAATCTACAGGAAAAACAGATGGTTTTGCTGGCGATATTGAAAATGATAAAGTATTCCCATGGGATCGATGCGATATTTGGTATGCCACTTCAGAAGATGGTTGGACATGGAAAGAAGAAGGTATGGCAGTGCCAAGAGGTGAGAAAGGTAGTTACGACGACCGTTCGGTATTTACTGTAGAAATTATGGAACACGATGGTATGTACTACTTATGTTACCAGACCGTGAAGTCACCTTACAATGTGCGTGTTAAAAATCAAGTAGGTTTAGCTTGGTCGAATTCACCAAATGGACCTTGGACCAAAAGTGAAGAACCTATTTTAAGTCCAGCAGATAATGGGGTTTGGAAAGGAACTGAGCAAAACAGGTTTTTAGTAGAGAAAAAAGGAGATTTCGATAGTCATAAAGTACACGATCCTTGTATTATTCCTTACAAAGGGAAATTCTACTTGTATTATAAAGGAGAACAAATGGGTGAAGCTATTACTTTTGGCGGACGTCAAATTCGTCATGGTGTGGCTATTGCCGATAACCCTAAAGGGCCTTACGTGAAATCACCGTATAACCCAATTAGTAATAGTGGTCATGAAATTTGTGTATGGCCGTACAATGGTGGTATTGCTTCATTAATTACTACTGATGGTCCTGAGAAAAATACCATTCAATGGGCGGAAGATGGTATAAACTTCGAAATTATGTCGGTTATTCCAGGAGTTAATGCTCACGCCATTGGATTAAATAGAACGGCAGAAATAGAAAAGGAACCAACTGAAATTTTACGTTGGGGCTTATCTCATATTTATAATTCTTACGATTATCAAAGTATTATGCGTTTTGAGTCGCATAGAAAAACAACTCATGTTGCCAAAGGTGAAAGTAACTAGCGGGAATAATTTTATATTTGTTATTTTTTACTTTGTGAGGGCCTTCTAATTTTTTAGAAGGCTTTTTTTTTGCCTAATATTTAGGTTAATCCAGCTTCAAATGGCTAGATAAAATGCCTCAAAATTACAAAATATTAAATAATATGTTATGGTATGTCTAGTTTCTATTTGTTAATAAAATAGTATTTAAATTTTGTAATATGAAATTAAAAGTGTTCATTTTTGCGACATTGATAAAATTGCTTGTTTTTTAGCTTGCATGGTCTTCTTTTTTAGAATAATTTAACGTTTAATAGGTGTCAATAGTTAAAGAAATGTGAAAATAAGCCGAATTACCCCCTATATTTTTATGGATTTTCACTTACAAAATCTGTACAAAGGGAAAAAATATTAATTTTAATCGACTAAAAATCAGTGTATTTTAAGTTTGTCTAGTTTTAATCGAGTCTCAATTTTGTGTGTCGCTTAATGGTATTTATAAATTAGCGATTGTTAACCTAAAGGTGTTAATCTATGTTTAATAGTTGTCTACATTTTAAGGAATAACTAAAACTAACTATTTCTAATTATTTAAGTATGAAACAAAAATTGAAATTATGGAGGAGCAAATTTTTATTGGTTTGTTCTTTTCTATTGCTAACGATTACAAATGCTTATGCACAAAACACCGTTGGAGGTGCAGTTGTGGATGAAAACGGTATTCCGTTGCCGGGAGTTGCAATTGTAATAAAAGGAACAACGGTTGGAACAGTAACAGACTTTGATGGTGCGTTTTCTATAGACGCAAGTTCAGGGAGCACCTTAGTCTTTACTTTTTTGGGTTATCAAACTCAAGAAGTGGTAATCACAGATAAGAGAAGATATAATATTTCTTTACAAGAAGATCTTCAAAGTCTTGAGGAAGTAGTGGTAGTAGGTTACGGAACTCAAAAGAAGAAGGAAGTCACTGGTGCCGTTGGAATGGTAGACTCAGAAATTATTGCTAAGGCTCCTGTGGCCGATTTAGGAGAGTCGATTCAAGGGCAAATAGCTGGGGTAAATGTACAATCAAGTAGTGGACGTCCAGGGGAATCTGCAAATATCCAAATTAGAGGTTTGGGATCTGTGAGTTCTGGTGGTTTAGGTCCATTATATGTTGTAGATGGTGTTCCTTATGAAGGGAATCCAAACATTCCAACCGAACAAATTGAAAAGGTTGACATTCTTAAAGATGGTGCTGCAGCGGCCGTTTATGGTACACGTGCTTCTAACGGTGTAATCCTTATTACGACTAAAAAAGGTTCAAAAGGAACGTTTAACGTAAACTTTAGTACGTATGGTGGGGTGCAAAACATCACATCTGGTACACCATTAATGAATACCAATCACCAATTATATGCCGAAGAAGTGATGTTGGAAGCCTTAGGGAGAGATCCTCTTGTGTTTTTCTTTAATCCCGATGCCTTAGATTATGATACGGATTTTGTGGGTGATGTACAAAATAATAATGCTGGTATTCAAAATTACAATCTAGGCGTTTCTGGAGGTTCTGAAAACTTAACCTTGAATTTGAGTGCTAATTACTTTAATCAAGAAGGTGTTTTAATTAATTCTGGTTTCGATCGTTTAAGTACCCGTTTAACTGGAGAGTTTACTAAAGGTAAATTTAGAGCTTTTGCCAGTATAGGTTTAACTAAAGAAAACAGACAGCAAGAACCTTGGGCGCTTTACGAATATGCGATTGCGCAAAGACCATGGCAGCCAGGTATCGATCAATTGCAAAGCAATGGTGAAAACAGTGTTGAAATTCCGGTACGTAATGCTATTTTATATAGCTACTTATCTAGAGAACTTGAAAATGAAGATGATCGTGTAACGAACAGTTCAAATGTTGCGGTTAATTTAGAATATGAATTTTTAGATGGTTTAAGCTACCAAATTAACCTAGGTAGAAATACTTGGGATTACCGTCGTAAGTTTTTTAGACCACAATATTTAGTGTATGATTATCAGGGGGATTACAATCCAACAGCTTCTAGAGAGGATGCGATCTTAAATGAAGATTTTACTTTCACTGAACGTATGGTTATCGAAAACTTATTTAAGTACAATAAGAGTTTTGGAAAGCATAACTTTAACTTGTTAGGGGTGCTTTCTTATGAGACGTTTAAGTCTAAACAATTAAGTACTGGAGTTATCGGACTATTAAGTAATGACACTCCAGTATTAGGAGCAGGCGTTGAAGCTATAAAGCCATCAAGTTACGATAGAGTTAACAATCTTTCAGGTAAATTAGTTCGTTTGCAGTATAATTATGATGAGCGCTATTTATTCTCTGCAAGTTATAGACGTGATGGTTCTTCTAACTTTGGAGAAGAAAATCGTTATGGTGACTTTTTTGGACTTTCTGCAGGTTGGAACGTAAGCGAAGAAGAGTTTTTTAATGTCGATGCGATTTCTAATTTAAAACTTAGAGCGAGTTGGGCTGAAGTAGGAAACCAAAACATTCCAGCTTATGCTTATGCACCTCAAGTAGAAAGTGGTATAAATTATCCTTTTGGTCCTAATGAAGAAATGGATTCAGGAGCAATTCAACGTCGTTTTGCCGATCCAAACATTAAATGGGAAACAAGTATTTCTAAAAATATTGGTTTAGACTTAAGTTTATTTAAAAATCGTTTAAATTTTACAGCCGATTTTTATGAAACCAATAAGGAAGACATGCTTATTCAAGAACGTTTGGCACCTTCTTCAGGTACTTGGCATCCAAGAGCATCAGGAGTATACGATGTACGTGTAACTAATGCCGGTAACATGGTTAACCGTGGGGTTGAATTAGCCTTAAATTTTAAAGGAGTGACTTCTGGTGGACTAACATATAACTTAGCAGGAACGTTTACAAAAAACAAGAATGAGGTGACTAACCTTAACGGTGTAGAACGCGGTTACGGCAATGGTCGCCCAGTGGTTTCTTTAGGTGAAAACATTGATTATACAACTTTCTTAGCCAAAGGTTACGAAGCTGGTGCCTTCTTTTTAGTGCAACATGATGGAATTATTAAAACTCAAGACCAGTTGGATGAATACAAGAAAATTGATCCTAGTGCACAACTTGGTGATGCCATGTATATCGATGAAGATGGAAATGGTGTAATCGACGATAACGATCGTGTTTATGCAGGTTCTGGTCAAGCCGATTTTGAAGCTGGATTTAACTTAAATCTTGAATATAAAGGTTTCGATTTTTATGCGCAAACTTACTATTCGCATGGTGCCGAAATCTTTAATGGTGCACGTTTATACGGTTATACTCAAGGAAGACATGAAGAGCAGTATTACCAGTGGACACCACAAAATTCAAATTCAGATGTTGCGACGTTCAGACAAAGTGCTTACCACAATAACGTAAGAGCAAGATCGGATTACTTCTTAGAAGATGGAACTTATTTAAGAATTAGAAACTTAACTTTAGGTTATACAATTCCTTTAGTGGATACATCTATTCTTAACCGAGCCAGAGTTTACTTTACTGCCATGAACCCTTTCACCTTTACCGAATATACAGGTTACGATCCTGAAGTTGGAGGTGACGGAATATTTACACGAGGTGTAGATCGAGGTAATTACCCAGTAGCACGAAGATTTATCCTAGGTGTACAATTTAATTTCTAAACCCGAAAAGCAGTTAAAAACATGAAAAATAAAATTAATTTATATATACTGATACCTCTAGCAAGTTTATTTTTGCTTGTAGGCTGTGATGAAGAATCTTTTTTAGATCAAGAAAACCCTAATACCATTACAACCGATACGTTTTGGAATACGTCTAACCAATTTCAAACCGCATTAACTACGGTATATGGTGCACTGCAGTTTCAAAGCGTCAGTGGTGGGGGCTTAATTTATGAAATGGCCATGGCCGATATTGGAGGAACCGAATCTTGGTACAGACCATTTGCCTTCAGAAACTTAACTTTTAACGATGGTTTCTACTATGTTACCGATAAGTGGAACGAATTATACATTGGAATCTTTAGAGCTAATCAAGTTATTCAAAATTTACAAACAACTGAAGCAAGTTTTGAAACAGGAGAGCGCGAAAGTATAGAAGCACAAGCTCGTTTTTTAAGAGCTTTCTATTACTTTCAGTTAGCCCATACTTATGGTGGAGCCGTAATTAGAAACAATGTTCCTGAGACTCGTGAGGATTTTGATGTACCGTTTAGTTCTAAAGACGAGGTGACCAATTCTATGATTATCCCAGATTTAGAATATGCAGTATCTAAATTACCATTAAGATGGAGTTCAGAAAATATTGGACGTATTACTCAAGGCGCAGCAAAGAGTTTACTAGGGAAGGTGTATTTATACGACGAAGATTTCGCGAAAGCAGCAACGTTGTTTAAAGAAGTTATCGATTCTGGTGTATACGATTTAACACCAGATATCATGGATAATTTTACTGAACAAAATGAATTTAATGAAGAGTCTATTTTTGAAGTGGCTTACAATTCTGATGTTAACCCAGGAGCTAATGGAAATATTGTAGATGATAATGTTAATGAATCTGGTGCAGAAGCTACATCATTGGCAACTGCCTTTGGACAGTTAAACTTTGGAGCATATAATACTTTACTTCCAAGTTATTATTTACATGAATTGTATGCAAATGATGAGGTAGATCCTACTAATAACATTAATAATGGAAACCAACAATCTAAAAGGTTAAGTGCTAGTATCGCGCCAATAAATGGCGAAACCGACTACTACCAATTACCTATTGGTGAGCGTGGAGGTTGGGCCTTCGGTCAAAGTGCTTACATTAAAAAACACACGAATTGGTACCATTGGAAACAAGAAGATGCGAATAGTCGTTCTGGAATTAATTTCCGCCATATTCGTTTAGCCGATGTTTATTTAATGTATGCCGAGGCTGTTTTAGAAAGCGCTAATAATTCTGCAGAAGCCATAAAATATATCGATATGGTTCGTGCAAGAGCAGGTGTTAAAACCCTTACTCAGTACATGAATGACAATGGCGGTATGTTTCCACAGTTACACATCAGTAAACAAGTGCATGGTACACAGCCTTTAGTGCCTGCTACTCCAGATAATGTATTAACACACATTCGAAAAGTAGAACGCCCGTTAGAATTAGCTTTTGAAGGGCATCGTTGGAAAGATCTTGTGCGTTGGGGAATAGTTAAAGAAGTGTTCGATGACTTACGTGCCGATGAAGTTTGGAGAGAAAATAACAAAGATATTTTAGAAATCTCGGGCAATGGTGTAGCACCACTGTTTATTAAAGAACGTGTGCGTCCAGATTTTAACCTGTCTAGCGTGAACTACCAATCTGCAACACACGATTATTTGCCAATTCCGGTTACCGAGCAGCAAACCAACGGAGCGTTAAACAACTAAAAAAAGAAAAGCAATGAAAATCTATAAAAATATATTTAAATTCCTGTGCATTGCCGCTTTAAGTTTCACGGCCTGCGACAGTGATAATGACATAGAATTAAATGAGCCAAGTCATCGTGTTATTTATACCAGTCAGATGGACTTTGGTAATACCATTGAGGTTGGTAATTATATAACTTTTGGAGATGTTTCTCCTGGAGTTGAATCTAGAAAATGGACTTTTCCTGAAAATATTACCAGTGTTCAAGGAGCGGAAACTTCTGATGATATCGTAAAAGCTTACTTTAATAAAGCAGGTGTATATGATGTGTCCTTAAATCAAACCTTCAAAAATGATGCTTATGTTGATGAAGTGTTAAAAGGTAAAGAATTAGATACGGTTATTGTTGTAACGGTTCTTGAGCCAATTAGTATTTCGGTAACAGCTAATTATATTAATCCAGATGGTACGCTAGGAGCTGCTTTAAACATGGCTGATGGTGCTAAAAATGTTTTAGAAGCTAGTCGCTCTATTCGATATACATACAGTGTTGTAGGTGCGCCAGAAAATACCACTTGGAACTTTGAAGAAGGAACACCGGCTTCTGTTGAAAACACGGAAACTGTTGATATCAAGTATCGTAAAATGGGTGTTTTTGGTTTTGATTTAGTGGCAGAAAGAGGTCGCCCTTTTGGTGAGGCTATGGTAGCTTACAATGACTTCGTTGAAGTTGTTCCTTCTACAGACCCTGTAGGTTTAGATGCGGTTTATAATTACCAAGATTATATCGCCTTAGAATTTAGTCGTGAAATGGATCCTGCAACGCTTAATGCTGCCGATTTTTCAGTAACTATCGACAATAATGGAACTATTATAAATCCAATGATCGAATCTGCAATGGTTGATGCCGTTGAAGGAAACCGTATTTTATTAAGCCTTTTAAATGAAACGGCTTATAATGATGATACGGTTACCGTATCTTATACTGCTGGAAGTTTAGCAACATTGGACTTTGTTGCTGCCGATTCTTTTTCTGATGTACCATTGGTGTTTGTTGGAAACAACATATTAGATAACGGAACCTATGACTTCGGTTTTGAAAATTCTTTAGATACCAATTGGAAAGATCTAGGATGGGGAGCACCATGGAATAAATATTCTTTTAGAGTGAGTACAGCTCAAGCATATGATGGGACTAATTCTGGATATGTAGAAATTCAACCAAACGGCGGAATGATTATGGCACAAGTAGATAATGATGGTGCATTCGTTACTTTTGATGTAGAAGCTGGTAAGACTTACGAGTTAGGTGTTTGGGTATACGTTGAAACACCACCTAACTATGCTGCAGGGGCAATTCCACCAGATATTCGTTTATACTGGGCACCTGCAACTAACTGGGGTGTAGGACCTAATCCTGAAATTAATACCAATTTCAAATTCGGAGAATGGGTATACAGTTCAAAAATTGTAACTTTTTCTGTGTCAGGACCTACAAGAATTAATCTACGTGGAGATAACCAATCGAATTCGGAAGTCATGAAAATATATTTGGATAATTTAACCTTGATCGAGGCTAATTTACGCCCATAATATCTTTTATTTAGTTTAGTTTGTTAAAACTCCAAAGCCTTAAAACGTTTTGGAGTTTTTTTCAAATGGATATAGATGAAAATCTGTAATTTTTAAAATCTGTGCTTTATAAATTATAATAACTCCTATTAAAATAATACAATTATGAAACGACAATTTTTAAATAAATGCTCTTTGACCTTTATTTTGGCTTTATCTCTAATAGCCTGTGATTCTAATGATGCGCCTGCTCAGGATACCGAATCCAAACCGGACACAGAAACGGATATTGATCAAGAAAATGATGATTTATCATACTTGCCTAAATTAGAAAATGATCTGACTTGGACACTACAGCCACAAGTTTCTAATGAATTTAATTTTGACGGCGGAAAAGAAGCTTCAGAATTTACAACCGACTGGAAAGACGGTTATATCAATTCGTGGACTGGTCCTGGGATCACTCAGTACAGTTACGAACAATCTGATATTGTTGATGGCGAATTGGTGTATCATGCTACCATTGAAGGTGAAAAAATAAAAACAGGCTGTATTTCATCCAAAGCCGCAGTAACGTACCCCATGTATATGGAAGTACGCGTGAAGCTTAGCGAATCGGTATTGTCATCAGCCGTTTGGATGTTGAGTGATGATTCTACCGAAGAAATCGATAATTTAGAAGCCTTCGGTGCTAAAAGCAGTGATTATTTTTCTAAAAGATTGCATTTAAGCCATCACGTATTCATTAGAGATCCTTTTCAAGATTATCAACCCGAAGGGCCTGAAACCTGGTACGCCGATGGTAAAAATACCATTTGGTCTGACGATTACCATAACTATGGTGTTTTATGGGAAGATCCTTGGTCTCTATCTTATTATGTAGATGGAAAAATGGTTAGAAAAACCCCTGTCGATGAAATCGATCCGAAAAATTTCACTAATGGAAATGGTTTAACCAAACCCATGCACATGATTATTAGTGCAGCAGCCCAATCGTGGCGTTCAAGTGATAGTCAGGGCGCTGGTGCTGTAGATTTCTTAACCGATCCTACTGTAGCCAACGTAGATAAAACCATTATGAAAGTAGATTGGATTCGAGTTTATAAGCCAGAATAAATTTTAACATCTTCATTTTTATGACCTTTAAATCCATTCAGTCCGTATTAGTAGTCTGTTTTGTTGTATTAATAACTTTATTATTGGCAGAATCCTGTCACGACGATTCAAAAAAGAATCAGGTAGTTATTTTTTCAAATGAAACAGACATTACGAGTTTAAATCCATTAGAATTTCAAACAGATCTTTCTGGTACTGTGGTGAAAAAGGTCTATTTTTATTTAGATAATCCAACTCATTATGCCAGTTTAAGTTTGTATGGCAATGGTCGTTTGCTAATTGAGAATCTCAATATTCCTAAAAAAGGAAAACAAACGGTAAATGCTTTGGTGAGTTTCCCCGATTTAGGGCAAACCCAATTAAAAATTGAAGTAAGAGATGCCGATATCACCTTAAATAAAGTGGAAGTGGAAGATCAAAACACGCTATCCATACCCCAATTTGAAGATATTAGTGTGTCTGCAGGTCTCGACAAAGTCAATTCTATTAAGTATGGCGGACCAACAGTTGCCGATATCAATCAAGATGGGTATTACGATTTTATAGTTAATAATCATAATGAAGAAACCAGCAAACTGTATTGGAATAATGGTGCCGGTATAGTTACGAAACATCATCAGGATTTAGCCCGATGGTTTATGCACGATTTGCATGGTACGGCATTAGGCGATTATGACAATGATGGTGACCTCGATTTAATTCTTACCCAAGGTGGCGGTAATGGCACAGCACCTTCACGTGCTAATTTCTATAAAAATGATAACGGTACATTTATTCGTTACACTGGCGATGTAGGTATTTCACGGGGTGCTCGTGGTCGTGGTGCCCGTTGGGGAGATTTCGATTTGGATGGTGATTTAGATTTTATGCTGGTGAATGAAGAAGGTTTAAAGAAGGAAAAACCACAGCATTTCTTTTATGAAAATTTAGGTGATGGTACCTTTAAGTTTAAATCGGTTGAAGGGATTCAAGATGCGCATCCTTCTCGTGCCTTAGTGACTGATATTAATGCCGATGGCATCGATGATATTATTTTATACGGACCTATGTCGATTTGGCAAGGCAACGGTGATTTTACCTTTACCGATGTTACTAAAACCATGCTTAAAGATTTACCCGAATACGAACAGGTTATGGCGGTTACCGATATCGATATTGACAATGATGGCGATTTAGATTTATACTTAGCCAGAGGCATGTCGGTTGAAGGAGGAAAAGGCGAACCTCCATTTTTAGATTGCGATCCCATTCATAAAGAAATGGCCATTAAAACCCGTGGCTATAAAGGTGTTGATGCCTTTGAATTTGAAGGCGACCATACCATTAACCTAACAAATTACTACTATTTAGCCCAAGGAAATTACCGAGGAACGACGTATCCAATTTTTCTTGGAGAAAACAAAGTAAGACATGAAATTGCTTCTGGTGACGATTTTAGCTTCGATAAAAATACTGCTGCAGGTTGGCCAGAAGATACCTCTGAAGATGGCTTGTATTTTGGAACTGTAGGTGAAAATAAATGGAAAGCGGCTTTGGTACGTAATGGTGATTTATTTTGGGCATACCGTTTTAGTTTAAGTGGTGTAACGAGCGTAACGCCAGAATTTGAATCACAAAACCGAAACGTACAAGATGTGCTCTTGAAAAATGAAAATGGCCAATTTGTTGATGTGTCAAAGGCATGGAATTTACCCGAAGGAAGCAATTCATTGGGTGTAACTACTGGTGATTTTAATAACGATGGTCATCAAGATTTATTCGTTTATCGTTGGGGTTTCATAGGTAAAAGAACTTCAGATTACATGTTGTTAAATTCTGGAAATCATAATTTTGAAACCACAACCATGCACGGTGCCAATGCTGTTGGTGATGTTGGTAATGGTGATATGGGACAAGCCTTCGATTTCGATTTAGACGGTCATTTAGATATTTTAAGTGGCAGTGAAGGGGGGCAATGGTATCTTTATAAACAGAATACCCAAAACCAAGGTCATTACGCTATAATTCGTGTGAGCTATGCACCAAATTCGAATATCGATGCGACGTCTGCACAAGTAACGCTGGAAACTGAAAAAAATACGTACTACAAACGCGTTGGCTCTTCAGGAGAAGTATTTTCACAAAGTTTACTGAATAACGTACATTTTGGTTTAGGTGCAGAAAATCATATTAAAAAAGTAACAGTAAAATGGCGTAATGGCGAAACGGTAGTTTTTAAGGATAAAAAAGCGAATACGATTCTAGATACCAATGCCTTGGATCCTGAAAATATAAGTTTATTAGCTACTTCTAAACAGATTAGAAAAGGTACTACAATGCCTTTAGATGTAGAACTTACGCCTAAAAATGCAGAGGAAAAAGTGCTTTGGGCATCTAATAATGAAAATATTTTAAAAGTGGATAAAAACGGCATGCTGAAAGCTGTAGGCCAGGTAGGAGAGAATGCTACAATTACTGCTACTAGTGTTGCCAACAACAAGCAAACTGAATCTACGTTTGAGATTGTGCCATTTGAACCCATTTCAGCGGAAAATATTATTCTGAATCCTATTAAGGATGAACTGTATGAAAAAGATAGCATACAAATTATAGCTAAAGTGGTGCCGCAGTTAGCTGACAACAAAGCATTGGTTTGGACAAGTACGCATCCTAAAGTCGCTCGTGTTACAAATACAGGCATGCTCTTTTTGGAGAAAGCAGGAACCACAACTATTAAAGTAGCTTTAAAAGATAATCCCAAGCTTTCAAAACAAGTCCAACTGACTGTGAAACCGTTGGTAAAACCTAGTATTCAAATAGTAAATAAGAAGGCTTTACAGAAGCTAAAATCAGGTAGTCAAATACAAGTGAAGGTAAACTATCATGCAGGTTCAAAACATCAAGTTATTAATGCCGATGAAGGTGGTGTTCGTGTATGGTTTAGACATTTTAAAAACCAATGGATACCTATTAAAGATACAGTATTAGTGGATGAAACCGCCTTGTATAAAACATCAGGAACTACGGTTAAAACGTTTTCTTTAAAAGACATGGTTCCTACTAAAGATTTACCTGAAGGCCAATTTTATATGATTAGAGCCACTTTTACAGCGAGTGATGGTCAAATGTATAGTGATGAATTGTATCCCATAGAGGTTTTACCTTAAAGTTCAGGCTCCAAAGCAGCAAAGCAGCAAAGTTTCTGAGATATCATTGTTTAAAGTGTATTTTACTCATAATCAAGTGGTTATAGAGTAATTTTTGGTAGTTTTAATCATTTAACCGTAAGATAAAAGTTTCAATTGTAGTTACCAACAGCTAACAACCAACAACGCTCAACCCTCAATCAATGTTCGATATGCTTTTGGTGTCATAGAAACATATTTTTTAAACTGCCTATGAAAAAACGATAAATTATCGTAGCCACATGCTAAGCTAATATCTAATAGGGTGTTATTGGTTTCACGGAGAGATATACAAGCCTTTCGAATTCTAAATTCGTTTAAGTAGTTTGTAAAAGGTCTTTTAAATTGTTTTTTAAAGTATTTACAAAAGGCGCCCGAACTCATATGGGTAAGCTTTGCCATATCGGTATTGGTTATTTTTTGATGATAGTGTTGGTCGATATAGTTTAATATGGCCTTGGTGCGGCTATTTGTTTTATCTGAGACTTGATTTGGAGCTTGATCAACGGCTAATAGTTCTTTTTCAGAGTTGGCTGCTAAATCGGTTAAAATATCTAGTAGCACGATCATAATTTTTTCGGGCTTCAAATCAGGTAAGATGCTTAGCCGCTTACCTATAGCTGTATTAAAACTTATGTTTGTAAATTTAATGCCGGCTTGAGCCGAGTTTAATAGGGTTTGTAAAGCCTGTAATTCGGGATTATTAGCGATAAAACTTTTAAACGTATGCTCGGGCCATTGTACGCAGTATGAAATAGCTTCTGATAAATAATGGTTATTGTTTTTCCAACAGTGCGGTACGTTTTTGCCTATTAAAACCAAATCGCCTTCATGAAAATTATCCAAACTACTCCCAACATGTCTAATTCCTGAACTTTTAACAATATAGGTGAGTTCATAATCTTCATGGTAATGCCAAGGAGCTGCAAAACATGCGTTTTTATAGGTGTAGGCATAAATGGATTGATCAATTTTATGCGGAATATGTTCTAATTCAGGCTTCATTTTATTCTGTTTTACTAAAGTAATTATAATTTACGACAAAATTGTATATGTTTAGGGTGTTTTAAGATTTAAATTAAAATGAAGCTCTACTGTAAATTTGTCTTAAATAATTTTGGTTATGAAAGTATTATGCAGCGGTTTAAATGTGGTCGATGTATTGGTGGCTACGCCCAGTAATGTAAAATTGGGACATAAAAGTGAATCCGATAAAATAGTTATTCAAGGTGGGTCCCCGGCTTGTAATGCAGCTTGCGGACTGTCAAGTTTGGGGCATGACACCTATTTTTTAGGTTATTTAGGCGATAATCCTTTGAGTGTCGTCGCTAAAAAGGAGTTGACAGATCATGGCGTTAAAACCGATTTTATAAAATACAACCAGAACGCTTCACCTGCTGTTGCTGTGGTGCAAATTGACCAAAATGGCGAGCGTACCGTAATTTATTCCATGGAAAACTATGTACCATTTAATCCAATAGATTTGGATGAGACAACTTTAAAGGGGTTTAAACTGTTTTTGGTGGATGGTTACGACACTTCGGTTAATTTGGAGCTCCTAAAAATAGCTAGAAAATACGGTATAAAAACCGTGCTAGATATGGAAACAGGTAATCTAGAAACCATGAAAGCAATGATCGCTCTTAGTACCGACCCCATATTGCCGTTAGAATGTGCACAAAACATCACAGGAAAAAACGATGTAGCTTCGTGTTTGAAAGAACTTTCAAAATATACCCAAGGTCAAGTTATTATTACCGATGGCGCCAACGGGTCCTATGCGATCGAAGATGGCATACACATCCATCAACCTGCCTTTAAAGTTCAGGTTGTGGATACTACAGGTTGTGGCGATGCCTTTCATGCAGCTTACGCATCGGCGTTGTTACAGGGTTTTCAGCTAAAAGAGCGCCTCGTTTACGCCAGCTTTTTTGCGGCTCAAGTGGCTCAGTATTTTGGAGGTCGAACCTGTTTGTCAAATCGTGAATTTATGGAACAAAATTGCCCAATACAAGTAGAACAATAATACCTATCATTCATGGAAGTTTTAAACAATATATCAATTGAAAAAGGAATAGTTAGTCACTTATTCGAAAAAGTGATTACTCCTGCAAAACCAAGCTATGTTGCTAAAATAGCAATAGTAGGCATTGGTAAAGAAGAACACTTTGATTGGCAATCTATTTTAAAAAATTATGAAATTGCCAAAAATAGCTTATCCACAATTATACCTGATGAGAAGTTTGAGCTAATAACTTCTGATTCGCCATTACAAACGAAAGAGCAGATGTATGATTGGCTGCAAGGCATGCACTATGAAAATATTGATGGATTAATTATTTATCAAGCTTCGTTTATTGATGGTGATTTAGCCGCAACTATAGCAAGATGGCTTAACCAAAATGTAATTCCAGTTTTAAGTTGGTCGCATGATGAAGCTACTGGCGGCAGATTGTCAAACAACAGGCTATGTGGTCAAAATTTCTTGTTGAATATTTTAAATTCTTGTGGAGTTAAATATTCTTGGTTGTTTGAAGCACCAAATTCTGAAAATTTAGCGCCTAATATTTTAAAGTTTGCTAAAGCGGTTTATGCAAAAGCTTCTATTAACCAACGTGCAGTAGGAATGATAGGTGGATTTAGAGTTCCTGGTTTCTATGACTGTGAATTGAACGAGTTAGCGTTATTAAACACATTTGGAATTAAGGTTGAAAGAATTGATTTCCAAACCATATGGCAACATGGTGAAAAGTTTGGAAATGCTATCATACAGGGAGTCAAATCAGAATTATTGAATCATCCGCTTTGTAAGTTTAATAATGTTGTAGATGAGCAAATTGATAAGTCCATTCGGTTCGCTTTGACCGTTGCAGATTTTGCAAGAGTGCATGATTATTTAGGAATTGGATTAAAGAACTGGCCAGAGTTATTTGATCACTACGGCATTGCTGGAGATGGAGCAGGTGCATTAGTGCAAGATGTAGGTATTCCCGTTGCAGACGAATCGGATATGGGGGCTTTATTAACAATGGTTGTCATGAACCAATTAAGTTTAGGAGAAGCAATTCCAACTTTGGTTGATTTATCATTAGTGAATAAAAATGATAATAGAGTGGGGTTCTGGCACTGTGGTGGAGCACCAACTAAATTAATCAACGAAAAAACGGGTTTTGAAGTGAGGAACCACAGTATCCTCGAAAACTATAGTGAAGAAAGTAGCATGGGGATGTTGTTAGAATTCTTACAGAAAGAAGGGCCAATTACTGTTGCTAAATATCAATATCCAGATGCCGGTAAGGTATTAGTATGGGAAGGAGATATTAAATCCTCTCAAATGGCATTTAGAGGAAGTTATGCCGAAGTAGAGCCAGTTAGAAACTCAGTTGGTGAAGTGTTGAATACAGTATTAAACAATGGATTAGATCATCACTGGATTATTGGTAGAGGATTTATGCAAAAAGACCTTAATGAATTCAATCACTGGTTAGGAATAAATAATATTAAAATAGAAACTGGTAAAGAACAATTATATGGACACAGCAACTAAAAATTCAGAAAAAGTGATTTACAATCAAAAGTACAATAGTTTAAAAGAACTGTTTGACGATTACAGAAAAACACAACGTTGCTTAGCTGCGTTTAATGTGAATGATAGCTACGATTTAAAAGCTGTGGTGGAAGCTGCTAACGACATGGATACTAATGTGATGGTTATGACATACCCGCCAGTAGCCCAATTAAACACTCCAGAGGTTTTTCGCTCGATGGTAGATGGCTTTAAAAAAATAGCCAAAAATGAGATTTATTTACATCTCGATCATAGCACTTCCGTGGAATTGTGCAAGCGCGCGATCGATGCCGGTTACGACTCCGTGATGTTTGATGGTTCGCAACTTTCCATATTTGAAAATATCAAGCAAACCAAAGAGGTGGTAAATTATGCACACGAAAGAGGTGTGGTGGTTGAAGCCGAAATTGGTAAAATTATGGGGCGTGGTGTGAAAGTGAAATCAGATGACGATTTTCTTGCAGATGTAAAAGAAGTACGTCTGTTAAATTATGAAACCAATGTAGATTTAATGGCTGTAGGTATAGGTACCGCACATGGTTTTACGCCTACTGAGCCCAAAATTCATTTTGATAGATTGGATGAAATCGCTGAAGCTATTCCAACCCCTTTGGTGCTGCACGGTGGTACAGGTATTCCTGATGCGGACATCCAAAAGGGCATCCAAAAAGGTATGGCAAAAATCAATATTGGTACCATTGTTCATACTACTTACATGAAAAATATGTACGAGGAAATGACGAGAGCTGGTGATGGGGCATATCCTCCATTCATCATGGAAAACGTCTTGCCTAAAATTAAATCCGTAGTAAAAGATCGTTTGGCTGCCGTTAATTTTTGGTAGAGCTTAAGATAGAGAAGTTAATTTAAAACTGATAAAAGATGAGTACCAACAAATCTAAGGTGGCCATGTTAATTGCGCCTAAAACATTTGAAATTCAGGAGTATCCTATTCCTGAAGTATCTGATGATGAGATATTAATAAAAGTAGAAGGTTGCGGTGTTTGTGGCACCGATGTACACGAGTATAAAAGTGATCCCTTTGGGTGCTTACCTATTGTGTTAGGACATGAAGGCACCGGAGAAATAGTGAAACTAGGTAAAAATGTTACCACCGATACCATTGGGAAACCTATTGTTGTTGGCGATAAATTAGTAACAAGCATCATTCCGTGTGGACAATGTGATGCTTGTGTAAATACCCCAGGAAAAACAGAATTGTGTGAAAACATGGGCTGTTACGGCTTAATGCCCGATGATCAAGTACATTTAAACGGTTGGTTTGGAGAGTATTTAGTGATAAGAAAAGACTCAACGTTTTTTAATGTGAGCGAATTCGATGTCGAAACCAGAATTATGATCGAGCCTATTGCGGTAGCTGTTCACGCTGTTGAACGGGCAAAAACTACAGGTTTGCTCAACTTTGGCACACCTGTACTTATTCAAGGTTGTGGACCTATTGGGCTAGCAATTGCTTTGGTTTTAAAAACTATGGGTGTACAAAATGTGTTTGCCATAGATGGTAACGATTCCAGATTAGAATTTTCAAAAAAATTAGGAGTATCCAAAACTTTTAATTTTATGAAATATGAGAAGACTGAAGATTTAATCACTGTAATAAAAAAAGAAACGAATAATAAAGGTGTTGGTTTTGCTTTTCAAACAACAGGTTCAGGAGTTGCTTTCTCATCGGTTTTTAAACATATTGCTCGAGGTGGTGGCTTATGTGAAGTCGGTTTCTTTGTTGAGCTTGGGGATACAGCCGTCAATCCGCATCAAGATATTTGCTTTAAAGAAATTACTGTAGTAGGCTCGTATGCCTATACACCGCAAGTATATCCAGTTACACTCGATTGTGTGCGTAGTGCTTTAGCTATTGGATTACCCATTAATGAGTTTGTAACCGATTGGTATCCGTTGGACAAAATAAACGACGCGTTCCAGAAAAATATCGCCATGGAGGGTATTAAAATTGCTGTTGGATCGAACTGATACCAGATAATTTTAATTTATGTGTAAATAAAAGCCCTTTCAATTTCTATGACTTGAAAGGGCTTTTTTAATATCATCAAGGATCGAATTAAAGTCTTAAATGCTATTCATCTTCTAAGGTCCAAGTACGTACCCAATCAATGTACATAGTATTGATACTATTATCATTTAAATCGCTTTTTGGAGGAAGTCCTCCTAAGTAATCGGCAGCGTTGGTCCATAAATCGAATATAATTTCTAATTCTCGCGTGAATTCACGCTCCGAGTAAGTGTTTCCATTTCGGTCTTCACCAACTACAACGCTACCAGCAGGCTGTCCATTTAAATAAAACTGAATGTGCTTCGAATCTTGCCACCATACCCCAAAAGTGTGATAATCTTCATTCCAGCCAACATGGCGCAACGGGTTCGTAGCAGCTAAATCTGATCTTAAAAAGTTTCCATAATTTCTTATAGTTTGTGGAGTTTTGCTGTCATCAGCTTGAAAATATTGAGAATTCATCTGATTTGGAAAATCTGGCTGACAATTACAAGACGGTTTGGAGTTGTTTTCAATGATGTCGATTTCATCTCTATTATTAATATCGCCATTATTTAACCAATAGGTGTTGTATGCCGAAATATGAGCAGCCTTAATGCGTGCTTCGGTATACATCGGGTAAGAGGTTTTGGCTCTGGAATGTATTCTAGCAGTCTGGAACCAACGATCGTCAGGATTGTTTTCGTTTAAAGTGGCTTTAATCCATAAATTACCGTTGCTAACCCCCGAGTTGTTATTAGAAGTCGACATAAAAACAGGAACGCCATAATGCCAAGTAGATTTAAACCATTTTGAACTGTTCCATGCGTCAAACTCATCAGACATGGCTTCTAATTTTACCCATTTTTTATTTTCTGGCGTGGTGTTTCTAACCGAGACAAAGGATGGGTAGTTCGGGTCTATATTTTCGAAATCTTCGGCGCTAGGTACCCAAGGAGTAACTGTTACATTTACGGTCGCTTCATCGCTGTTGCCTTGATCGTCTGTAAGTTTATAGTCGAAGCTGTCGGTTCCTGTGTAATTTTCATTAGGAATGTACTCAAACACACCTTCATCAATTTCGCTTACGGTACCGTTGTTGGCTTGTGAAATGAGGCTGAAAGTAGCCGAATTTACATCTTCAACAGTATCATTTTTAGATACATCAATTTGATTGGTAGTTCCGGAAGTACTGTTTTCTTCAACTTCTAAAACATCATTTACAGCTATGGGTTTAGACCCGTTAGAGGTGTCTTTTTCTGAATCTGATGAACAGCCGCAATTGGTAAGAAATGCGGGAAGAAGGAGTAGAGTTAAAATAGATTGTTTAAAATTCATGTTTTTCTTTTTTATAGTTATTTATTAAATGTGATGGACTCACAAATTTTGATATATAAGACCTTTCAGGTCTAGATTTTAATTTAAAAAGTTAGTTGTATGTCATATTGAGCATGTCGAAATATTTTGATAACGGTAATTTGTACGAGTAGTGGTAGATTATGTGGTGCTTTTCTGTTAAATCGCTATGCAGTTTGAGCGGCTAAAAACCTTGGTGTTTACTGCTTTTTTTACCTTTACTAATACAAATGTAGTGTTTAGTATTTTCTAATTTGATAGTTATATTTATTTCAATCTAAATGTTGCTTTTTTCAACTCCTTTGAGTTTTTACCTATAAAAATATCAAACTCACCCTTTTCTAAAGTTTTTTTATACTCTTTTCCTTTCCCAATGAACATAAGCTGATTAGGGGTTATTTCAAAAGAAACTGATTTTGTTTCTCCAGGTTCAATTTCAACAAGTTTAAAGTCTTTTAACTCTTTTTCAGGACGCGTAACAGAACAAACCTTATCTCCAATATATAGTTGTACTATTTCAGTCCCTTTTACTTTTCCTGTATTAAAAATTTTAACAGTAGCAGTAATTGAACCATTCTCGACCATCTCCTTTGAATTTAATTCAATATCAGAATAATCGTAATTAGTATAACTTAAACCATATCCAAATGGATATAATGGTTCATTTTGGATATCGCGATATGTAGTTGAGTAACGGTTGTCTGTAATGCCAGGCACAAATTTGTGGCTTGTTCTGCGATAATTATAAAAAATAGGTATTTGCCCTTCGTGGTAAGGAAATGTCATAGGTGTTTTTCCTTGTGGATTGAATTCACCAGAAAGAATTTCTGATAAAGCAGTTCCTCCAGTTGTTCCTGGCATCCATGCATAGAGAATGGCGTCAGATTTCTCATCAATGTCAGTCAAAATATATGGTCTACCAGCATTTATTACTGTAACTAAGGGCTTCCCTGTTTCTGCTATGGCCTCAAACAGTTCTTCCTGTGCCCCAGGCAAATGTAACGAAGCAGTTCCTCCACCTTCGCCACTCATCCAATATTCTTCGCCAAGAACAAGAATCACAATATCAGCTTCTTCAGCTGTTTTAACAGCTTTAGGTATTAGGTCTTTACCTACAACTTTAAAACTGTCTATATTACATCCCTTAGCGTAGGTGATTTTAGCATGTTCAAACTTCTTAGAAATGCCATCAAAATAGGTAACAACATCTTTTTCACTACCCATACAATGCCACCAACCTAATAAATCTTTGGTTGCTTTTGCCATAGGGCCAATTACCGCAATATTTTTAACATTAGATGATATTGGAAGAACATCCTTATCATTTTTTAAAAGAACCATACTTTTTAATGCTATATCTTTTGTTTCTGCGATGTTTCTATCGGAAAGTAGCTCTTTATTTTCTTCATGGGTATCTAAATGCTTAAATGGATCATTGAGTAATCCTGCCTTCTTTTTGAGCATAAGTACGCGTCTCACGGCATTATCAACTTGTTCTATTGATATTTTGCCAGTTTCAACCAAATTAGGTAATATACTTACATATTTTTGTGAACTCATATCCATATCGATACCAGCGTTCATGGTATTTATTGTCGCAATAGTATCATTTTCTGCAACCCCAGTTTTTACCAAATTATTAATGGTTTCCCAGTCGGTCATAGCTAGACCTTTAAATCGCATTTCATCTCTCAGCACATCCTGCATTAAAAATTGATTAGCAGTTAATGGTACACCATCGTAAGCCGAATAAGCACACATTAAACTAGCAACACCTGCGTCTATAGCTGCTTGAAATGGAGGTAAGTATGTCTCACGTAATTCACGTTCTGAGAAATCCTGAATATTGTAATCGCGACCTGCCAAGGATGCGCCGTAGCCTGCAAAATGTTTTACACAACTTAATATATTTTTGCCATTTTCGTTAGATTCTTGTAATCCTTTAACTCTAGCTGCAGCAACAAGACTCTCTAAGTATGGGTCTTCACCAGCTGCTTCTAGAAGTCGTCCCCATCGAGGGTCTCGACTTACATCAACCATTGGTGCATATGTTAGGTTAATACCCGATACTGCTGCTTCTCGGGCAGCAACTGCTGCCGACTTACGTATTGCCACTAAATCCCAACTTGCTGCTTCTGCTATTGGAATGGGTGCTATTGTTTTATAACCGTGTATTACATCTTCTTGAAAAAGAATGGGTATTCCAGAACGGGACTCGTTGACTGCAATTCTTTGAAGTTTGGTGATATTTTCTACACCATTTACTTTCAACACACTTCCAACTTTGCCTTCTCGTATCATTTTAAAATGCGCTTCGGTAGGTTCGCCTTCAATGGGTATTAAGTTGAGCTGTCCGGCTTTTTCTTGAAGAGTTAACTTACTCAAAATTCCTTCTATTTGTTCGTCGGTTTCCGCAATACTTGCTTTAGGTATTTTAGTGCAGGCAGATAAAATAACTGCTGACATTACAATGATAATTTTACATTTCATTATATTACTCATTAATTTATTTTTAATTATTTCACATGATGAATTAAACACAACATCGGTGATAATTGGGTTCCGAAGGGCTCAACCTGAGAGTGGGTTGTTTTGAAACTTCTAACATTAATACTCTAAATAAACCGTGCGTTTTTGTAAATGATGTTCTATACCATAAATACCATCTTCACCACCAATTCCCGAGGTTTTATGCCCCGAATGATAGCCTTGAATATAGCCAACAATTTGTTTGTTGATGAAAATAGTTCCCACCTGTAATTGATCGATCGCTTTTTGATGAATCTTATAATTATTGGTAAATAAGTATGCCGATAATCCTTCTTCTCTGGTATTCGAATAGGCCATAGCTTCATCAAAACCATTCACTTTAATGATGGGCAAAACAGGCGCGAATAATTCGTGTTTTGTTGTGGCATCGCCGTTTTTAACATTGGTAAGAATGGTTGGAGCAAACCAATTGCCTTTTTCAAATGCAGCACCATCTGGTCGGCCGCCTCCCATAACCAGTTCGGCACCACTGGCAATATCTTGATTTACTAAATCTTGCACACGTGCTAAACCTTGGGAACTTACATTGGGACCCATAGTTACCGAAGCATCAAAAGGATTGCCAGTTTTAATTTGTGCCACACGTTTAATGAGTTTTTCGGTAAATTCATCAGCTATTTTTTCGTCAACCATTACCATTTCATTGCAAATACATACTTGTCCGCAGTTGGCATATCTAGAAATGGCAGCAGCTTCAACAGCCTTATCGATATCCGCATCATCTAAAACAATAAATGGTGCTTTACCACCCAGTTCTAAGATTAAACCTGTAATGTTATCCGCAGCAGCGCGATACATAGCGCGTCCCGCATTGGTACTTCCGGTTAAACTGATTAATTTGGTAATCGGACTTTCAACTAATAAAGAAGCGGTTTGTGCATTTTGTGTCGCTACCATATTAACAACCCCTTTAGGAAGGCCAGCGTCTTCTACCAATCGGCAAAATTCTGAAGCGGTAACAGGTGTTAACTCATGTGGTTTTAAAATAATGGTATTTCCTGTAACCAAAGCCGGACCTAATTTTCGTCCGATTAAAGCTAAAGGATAATTAAAGGCACATAACGCCACGGTAACGCCATAAGGAACTTTATGGATTTCCAAACGCTCGTTAGCATTTTCAGTAGGAAAAATGGCGCCTTGAATGCGTCGTCCCGCTTCCGCGGAATAGGTCATATATCGAATCGTGTCATCAACTTCACCAAGTGCTTCGGTATAGGTTTTTCCTTGCTCCATAACTAATAATTTGGCGAAATGTTCCCGTTCCGCTTTCAATCGATCGCAAATGGCATATATGTAATTGGCTCTCGTTTGAGCAGGTGTTAATTGCCATCCAAATTGCGCTTTTTCTGAAGTTTCTAAGGCATACTGCACATCTTCTTTGGTACATGCGGTAACCGTTGCAAAAACGGCATTGTTAGCAGGGTTTTCTACTTCAATAAGTGCTCTTTTTGAGGAATCTAACCATTCACCATTGATGAAACAGGGGTAATGTTTAATTTCTTTTGCCATTATTAGTTTGTTTTATTAGTTAATTAAATTTTGGTATACGCTTTTCTACAAAGGCTAAAAAACCTTCTTTAGCATCATGCGTATCGTACAAGGCGTTAACCGATGTGGTTTCGTAATCTAACGACTCTTGTAAGTTCATGCCTTTATGTTTTTGTACATAATGTTTAATGGCCGCCATGGCTTGTCCGGCACCTTGCGCTAAATCTTTCACATAATGTGTTACGCTTAATTCGAAGGCATCTGCAGGGTATAATTGATTAAATAGGCCATAATCAAAAGCTTTTTGTGGTGATATGTTATGTCCGGTAACCAACAATTCCATGGCTCGGCTTGCTCCAATTAAATCTATTAGTCTTGGTGTGCCGCCGTTTCCAGGCATTAAGCCTAATTTAACTTCGGGTAAACCAATTAAATAGTTGCCTTCGGAAGCAAGACGGATGTCGCAAGCCATAATCATTTCTAATCCGCCGCCTAAAACATGACCGCTAACGGCCGCAATAACAATTTTACTGCTTGAGGTAATCGCTTCGGAAACTTCGCGAGCGGCTCTAACCATCTCGGCATTTTGCTCGGTGGTATTGCTACTAAATATTTTTATATCAGCTCCTGCACAGAAAAACTTTTCGGAAGTGCTATTGATTAAAATAACTTTGATAGCATTGTCTGCGCTAGCCTCTTTTACAGCTTGACTAATTAATTCTAAGAAGTCTTTGTAATAACTATTCGCTTTAGGTCTGTTTAAGCTAATGGTAGCAACGCCTGCTTCTTTTTTGACTCGTATGTTGGTTGATAAATCACTCATAAAATTCCGTTATTACGATGCTAGTTCTTTATTGATTTTCTCATTGTGTTCGCCTAAAACGGGACTGCCCATTTCCGAGGTTAACCAGGCACCATTAATTTGAATCGGGCAACGTGTCGTTTTGTAGGTGTAGCCGTCGGCCATGTTAACTTCCTGAATCATCTCTAAAATTTTAAAGGCGTCTTGATCCATGAGTGTTTTCCAATTCATGATTTCGGCACACCAAATATCGGCAGGCTCTAAAACGGCCAACCACGCTTTCGTGTCTTTTGTGGCGAGGTGTTTGGCAAGGATGTCTTTAATTTCATCTCTTTGATTAAACCAGCTTTCGGGTGTTTCATATTTTGATAAAGCTTCACAACCTATTAAACCGCCAATAAAAGGAATAGACCCCATGGCCAAAGCCATAGCGCCGTTTTTAGTCGCGTAAACCCCGTAAGGTGCACCTAAATAGGCATGTGCCGAATTACTTTTTGGTCGGATGGTTGGTTGCCCGCCGTCTCTAAAGTAACAGGTAATAGATTCAAACTGGTATTCTAAGGCCGATTCCAGCATGCTTACTTCCACGCGACCGCCTTCACCTGTGGTTTCTTTTCTGTACAAACAGGCTAAAATACCTTGTGCTAAATGGGCGCCAGATAAAATATCTACCACGGCCAAACCAATAGGGATAGGGCCTGCGCCATCGTTTCCGTTTAGCTGTGTTAATCCTGATAGGGATTGTAATAATAAATCCAATCCTGGTTTATTTTTCCAAACGCCTTCTTTGCCATAACCCGATAGTTCAGCATAAACGATTTTTGGATTAATAGATTTTATGGTTTCAAAGTCAATCCCTAGTTTGTCTACAACACCAGGTCTGAAATTATGAATTAAAACATCGGCCTTGCGGATTAATTGATAGACTTTTTCACGGTCTTTGGCAGCTTTCATATTGGTCGCATAACTTTGTTTATTTCTATTGATGGCATGAAACATAGATGAAGCGCCGTTCATCACCACATTTGAAAAATATAAATCACGACCTAAATCTCCCGTTTCGGGTTTTTCAATTTTAATGACTCTAGCACCTAAATCAGCCAATCTTAAACTCGCTGAAGGGCCAGATAAATACTGACTAAAGTCTACAACTAAAATGCCTTCTAATGGTTTTTTCATGATTAACTTAGATTAAATTCTTTTTCTATTAAAGCATTATCTTCACCCACTTTTGGTGCCGATTTTTTATTGAAAATGCGATTGCCATCTATTCGGATGGGGCAGCGCGTGGTTTTCATGGTAATACCATCGGAAGTTTCAACTTCTTGATCCATTTGAAGGATTTTGTAGCCTTCATGATTCAATAATGTTTTATAATCAAATACTTCTGAAACTCTAAAATCTAATGCTTCAAAAATAGATAACCAATGTGCTGAGGTTTCTTTGATGAGCTGCTCTTGTAAAAAGGCCATGATGTCATTGCGTTTTTCATACCATACTTTCGGATTTTGAAAAGCATCAGGAAGTTGCAAATTCATCGCTTTTGCCAAAGCATCTAAAGGTGTTAACGCAATACTGATGTGTCCATCTTTGGTTTCATAAATGCCATAAGGCGCCTCTAAATACACATGGGCATTGCCTTTTTTTGCTCTTTTTGGTATTTTTTTGTCGTCATTTAAGAAAGTGGTTAACAGTTCAAACTGAATGTCTAAAGTCGATTCTAATAAACTCACTTCAACTTTAGAGCCTTTTCCGGTTCGGTTTCTGGCAATAAGTGCAGCCAAAATACCTTGAACTAAATGTACTCCTGTAAAAATATCAGAAGTGGCTAGTCCTGTGGCTGTAGGTTCATCGGCTTCGTTTCCCGATAAATTAACAAAGCCCGACAAGGACTGAATAAGTAAATCTTGTCCGGGTTTGGTAGCCCAAGGGCCAACGGGACCATATCCAGAAACCACACCGTACACCATTTTAGGATTTATAGCAGCTACTGTATCATAATCTAAACCAATTTTTTCCATAACGCCTGGTCGGAAATTATGGGTCATTACATCGGCCTGTGCAATGAGTTTTTTCACCTTTTCTAAATCGTCTGGGTCTTTTAAATTGGCTGCATACGATTGTTTATTTCGATTGGCCGTATGAAACACCATAGAGCTTTCATCAATAAAAATATTTTTAAGCGCAATTTGTCGGCCAGCTTCACCAGAACCTGGGCGTTCAATTTTAATCACGCGAGCACCTAAATCGGCCATTTTTAATCCAGCCGATGGCCCTGCCATGAATTGTGCAAACTCTAATACGGTAATGCCTTCTAATGGTAACATTTATAAATGATTAGGTTGTTTTCTTTAAGGATTCAAGATACAAGGTATTCAAGCTATCTAAAAGGGTTTTGGCATTACCACCGTTTTTCATAAACTCACGAATTGGAGCCCCTGCATTATCTTGAAAATACATGTGTCCGTGGTAACGTGGTCTTAAAAAGGCTCTATCTAAAGTGGGTAGCGTGTCTTTAAAATAATCTAAGGCATTGAAATTATTCGTGGTATCTAACCAAGCCTCTCGGTGTCCTGGTTGCCCGCCATAATCAAAGAATACGGTTTTTTGAGTTTTAGGCGAAGCTACATATTCGGCGTAAGCCAAAGCGGTTTCTTTATGTTTTGAATTTGATGAAATGGCTAAACCCGTTCCGCCTAAAGTGGTAATTAAATGCTGACCTTCCAAAGTAACGGTGTCATGAAATTTTAAAATATGATTGGCATAGCCGCGTTTCGAGTAGTTGGTGTAGCCGTAAGCAAAAGGGGAGTATGCAAATTGATCGCTTCGTGTCATGGCTTCGTAAACCTTAATCGGGTTCATGTCGTAGCAAGAAGCATCAATATATTGTCCTAAATCTCTTAAAATATCTAAAGCTTTTAGTCCGATGTCTTCCGAAACAAAATAGTCTTTTGTTAGGGCCACATCTTCACCAAGCGTGCAACAAATCATATAAAAACTCATTAGCGTATCCTGCGGAATCCCAGGAATGGCAACCAAACCGTCTTTTGCTAAGGCGATTAAATCTTCCCAAGTTTTTGGTAGCGTTTTTCCTAGTTTGTTTAATAAATCTGGTCTGCTTGCTGCTACGGGCGTTGCGGCATCGATGGCTAAAGCACTTTGGTAGCCATCAAAACAATAGCTTTCGTGTGATTTTCCAACCGAGTTCGCGGCTTGATCGTCTAAAAATGATTTCGGTAAATGTTCGTTTAGCGGAATGATAACGCCTGTTCGCGCTGCAAAACCTGCCCATGGATGATCTATAATTAGTAAATCATAACGTTTTGCTAGGGCATCAATCGGTTCGTCTGCAAAAGCTTGTAACGAACGTTTTTCCCAGGTGATTTCTATATTCGGATTTAACTCATGGAAACGTTGTGCTGTAGCAACGGCCGATGTGAAACCACGACTGTGGTCCCAGGTTATTCCTTTTAATTTTATATGTTTTTCTGACATAATTCGTAGTCTAGTAAAAAAGAGACCATCTAAAAACCCAATTTATTGGTAGTTTCTAAGCAGTTGTTTTGATTTGGGTGTTGTTTTTAGATAGTCTCTGCAATTAGTAATAATAGTTAGTTGTTGTTAAAATCCTGATGCTCTTGGAGTTTGTGTTTGACTCTCGTAACGTTGGCCGTCTTCTCCTGTAAAATCTTTGAAGAAGTGGTAGTATGAACCATATCCGCCATTTTCATTTTCGTTTTTCAAACGTTCTTCTTTCCAAGCATTAAAATGTTTTGTGGCCTCTTTTTGATCGCCAATTAAGAAGAAATAATCGTTTTTAGAAATGACTTTTCCGCTTTTGTCGGTTAATTCTAGGTTTACAAAAAACTTAGATTTCACCGATTTTAAAACCTTTTCATTAATCGGGAAGAATGATTTCGCACTGTTTTCTTCAATCTTGTCAATGGAGAAGGTTTTGTTAGCAATCACTTTTCCAGAGTCGTCTTTCATTTCAAACTTCACCGTACAATCTTTGTATGATTTATAGTAATCATTAATCACCCAAATGTTTCCAACAAAAGGCTCCTTAGTATCCCAACGGCGTTTTTTAAATTCAAAATTTACTAAAAGCGGCTGATAAGCTTTTTGAACAAAGTAGTATGAGTTTTTAGGTTTTCTGTAATTATCAACAATAGCCCATTTCATATCTGGTCCGTAAGTAATATAATGACAAAGCGCAATACCACTTAAGCTTGGTTTATCACGACGGAAATGCTCAATACCGTTTTGGAAAATAATCCCTTGTGCATCTTGGGTTGCATTTACAAATTCTTCTAAAGAACCTTTCATTTCACTACCAAAAACATCCCAGTTTTGCATGCGTAAACGGGTTAAATCCGCCCAATGGTGTCCCCAACTTAAACCAGGAGTCCATAATTCTTCTTCAGGTATAAATTTCTTTAAACTTTCTACGGAAGGCACCGAGGTAATTGCAAATTCTGGAACAATAGGGTAGCCGTCTGCTTTGGTTTGGTACCAATCTTCGTGCAGCCATTTCCCCATATCGTAAAAGTAACGTAAGGCATGAACGGCTTCTTTAGGTTTGAAACCTGCTTGTTGCCCAACATGATCGGTCATTGGAGAATCTGGCACATACGGTAAATCGACATAAGCTTGAAGAGAATCGCCTAAACGCTCTAAGAATTCACGACCAAATTTTGGGTCACGGGTACGGAACATCATTTCTTCACCACCTTCCATCATAATTAACGACGGGTGGTTTCTACGTTCTACAACTACTTTAACCCCTTCGTTAAAAATTTCGGCTAGGTTTTTCTCGTCTGAAGGAATATTTCCAGTTCCTAAAGGAATCATATCTTGCCAAACGGTCATACCCATTTCATCACAGTATTGGTAAAATTCTGGAACTTCTGGAGGATGCCATCCGAAGATTCGAATATTGTTCATATTCATTTCTTTAGCCAAACGAATTAACTCTTTATAATCGCTTGTTTCGGTACGTCCTACAAAAATATTTGGAGGACCACCCCAACATGCCGAACGGATGAAGTGAAACTTACCGTTTATATAAGTAGATCTTGGGAAAGTAACATCGACATCTTTAACAAAACCAGGATTCCATTTTGAAGTCACTTCGCGAATACCAAAAGTAGTTTCATTAACATCCTGATTTAATTTACCATCTTTAACTGCAATTTTTGCTGTGTATAAGTTTTGGTCGCCTAAATCCCATGGCCACCATAATTTGGCTTCTTTTAAATGTATTTTCTGAATGACTTTATGAGTTCCCGGTTCAATGGTTTTCTTAAAGCTTACTTTTTGCTCTTTCATCTTAAAGTTTTTCCCGTTAAGGGCTGCTTCAAACGAAAATTCTTTAGCAACTTTATTGGTGTTTTCTACGGTGATTTCAAGATTTACATCCGCCGATCCATCTTTATTGATGGTATTGTTGGCATACACATCTTTAAAACGGATTTTTCCTGTACGTACTAATTTAACAGGGCGTACGATACCAATAGGGGTGATGTCTCTCCAATAATCACCAAACCAAGGTGTTTTTTTTCCGGCAACAAAAGCGTTTACTTGTGGGGGTGTGTCTAATTTAACCACGAGCATGTTTCGGCCTTTTAGGAAATCGTATTTATGGATGCGAAGAAAATCGGCAACATCGAAAGAAAATTTAGAAAACACCCCTTCATGTTTTCCTAAATAATGACCGTTTAGCCATACCTCGCAGGCATAATCTACGCCTTCAAAAACAAGGTCTACTAATTGGTTTTCTACATCTTCGGTAACGCTAAATTGTAAAGCGTACCACCATTCGTACTGTTGTACCCATTGGGCTTTTACGCTGTTTCTTCCAAAATGGGGGTCTTCAATAATGCCTGCTTTCCAAAGATCGGTGTATACATCGCCTGGTACTTTGGCGTTGTTCCATACTAAGGTTTCAATGTCTTCCGCAGGTAACTTATGCAGGCCTTTTTTAATGCCTTCTCCTGGCGCCATCATTTTAAATCGCCAGCGCATGCCGCTCAAATCAATAACTTGTTGGTTTGAGTCTTCAAGTGCAAGTGTGGTGTTGGGTTGTGCATACGATAATACTGTGCTTAATAGAAAAGAAAAGTACAGTAAAAGTTGTGAAAATTTAGTTATCATAGTTGTTATATTTATTCAAATGTAAATATAATATTTATATTTGAATAATTAAAATTGTGGTTATTGTTTCAAATACCATTATTTTTGGTTTCAAATAAAACAGCATTATGAGTAAATACGTAGCACCTGCATTAGATAAGGGTTTGGATATTTTAGAGTATCTATCTCAGATAAAAATTCCGCAATCTCAAATGGAAATCGCCCAAGGCTTAAATAAATCGCCAAATGAGTTATATCGTATGCTCGTGTGTTTAGAGCAGCGCGGCTACTTACTTAAAAGTGCTCAATCGGGTAAATACTCGTTGTCCTTAAAACTCTATCAGTTATCTCATAGGCACAGTCCTATTGATGGTTTATTAAAAGCTTCAAAACCTGTAATGGAAGAGCTTTCTAATAGTACCAAGCAATCTTGCCATTTAAGTATTATATATCATGGACAGCTTATGGTGGTTTCTCAAATGAAAAGTCCTGGGCCGGTATCGTTGTCCATTGAAGAAGGGAGTTTGTTTCCTTTAACAAAAACCGCTTCGGGTCGTGTATTATTAGCGCATCTAGAAGACGACAAGCTCAATGAATTATTGAATAACAATCAAGAGTTTATCAGTCTTTCTAAAAAGGAGCAAAAAGATTTTAAAGAACGCCTTCAATGTATAAATAAAGATAAGCACGAAATTTCGCAAAGCGATTTAACCATGGGCGTTACCGATATAGCCGTAGCCATCGGTAATCCGAATTCTAATATGTATTGTGCATTGGCCATTTCGTCCTTATCTTCTATTGATGAAAAAAATAGCATTGGAGAGCTTCTTATTGATAAATTGTTAGAAGCCTCACAGGCTATTCAAAATGAATCGGGTTTAGATTAATTTTTAATTATGCTTTACTACAATATGTTTTGTTATACTTCCATTTGCTGTGGCTAATCGTAAAAAATAGTTTCCTGGTTTTAAATTCGCTACAGAAATCGTACTGAATTCTGAATGCTTTTCCAGTACTTTCGCGCCAAGTACATTGTAAACTTCAATATGGTTTATTAGTACTTTACTTTTTATATTAATGATTTGACTTGCCGGATTTGGGTAGATAGCAACATCTTCCTGAGTGATCTCTGGTGTTGATAAGCTGTTTTCCAGGGAAAACACAATTTTATCTAAATTCCATTGCCATGCGTTGGTACCTGAGGCTACAATTTTAACATTGTGTGTTCCTGCAGGCAAGATAATAGTACTTCCAGCAGTAAGCGCCTGGTAGCTATCCCAACTTCCGTTATTTGGAACGGCATCATCACTAACCAAAACGCCATCTAAGTAAATTGCTATTTTAGTATCGTCTAAAGGCGTTGAAATTTGATACGTAATATGGTATTCACCAGCTAAATCATTTGGTACATTTAAGGAGTATTCTGCTTCATCGCCTTCATTAACATAATTGATGCCTACAGAACTTTTATTTACACCGTATGGCACGTAACCGTCATTATATGTTCCATCTGTATTGATGAAATCTTCTGCTTCGATAATTAAAGAGCTCGTTCCATTATTGTCTAAAACAGGTTTATAAGCACGAATCCAATCTACTTTTAAGGTGTTTTTTGAAGGGTCATTCAATAGCGCATCACTTGGTGTTCGACCAGCATCCACATGCCAGTTTTGCGATTCTACGTTAACAATAACGTCTAAAGGTTTGGTGAAGCCATTACCATTTTGAAAATTGTAGGGATCTATAACACTTACTGAAGATGTGTTACTTGCAGCTTTTAAGGTATCAAAACTGTAATTGCTGCTTGTCGAATATGCATTTTCTGTTTGATAACCATCGGAATCAAAATCTAAAACACCATTGGTCATACTTGGATAGGTATAAAACCATGTGTTTCCGTTTTTAGTTGCCGATGCTTTGTCGTAAAGCACGCGAACCAATTCGCCATCAATATAGTATTCAAAATGTTTTGGCCCAATCCAATTGACACCAATTTGAACATATTTTCTATTGCCGTTGTTCCAGCAATAATCACCCCAAGAGGTTGTGATGTCCGATCTGGTCCACCAACTATTATGTCCGCGTGGTTGATAATCTTGAAACGGATTTCTAACAAACGAGTGGTGAGATAAATGAATGTCTTTTGCGAAAAAAGCATTTCCGCTATCGGCCCCACCGTAGCATTCAATAATATCAATTTCTTGTGTGTCATCTGCACTTAAAAGCCAAACATCGGAAGCTAAAGCAATATTGGCCACGCTAATACTAGCTTCAACAAAAACGGGATATAAAACAGTTTGGTTAGACGTGATACAGCCTGCACTAATACCATCATTGGGTTTGTTCATTTTATTAGGGTACTGCGAAATCGGTTGATCTTCATTCGACCTGTCCCATCGTGAAGCATGGATTACTAAATCACTACCATCTACTGCGACGTGATTGTATTTCCAATAGGTAGTTCCTGGGCCATCCCAAGCATTATGGTAAAAATTGTACCATTTGTTGTTGCCAAAATTAGATTTGGTAGTTGCGGCGTTAAAGGAATAATTAAAATCATCAGAGACATTATCTTGCAATTGCCAGACGTGATTTGCACCTGGATTAGGCGCAATAGGCACGTTGTTCCAGTCTTGCGCTTCAGCACCTAAAATGCATAAAAATAAGGCCCATAAAGTAAGTCGGTTTCTTGTCATAGTTGGGTTTCATATATGTTTCGATAATATTACTGAAAACAAGTCTTATTTGAATAAAACTAGACTAGACACGAACTAAACAACCCAGTGAAAACCTACTATTTTAGAGGTTTATGTCAAGTTGCTGAAAAACAATAAGGATTTTTTTACATGCTCTTGCCAGTAGGACCATTCATGAGCACCTTCAAACTCTTGGTAATTATGAGGGATGTTTTCTGAAATTAATTTCTGATGAAGATCACGGTTGTATTCCATTAGTAAATCGTCTTTTCCGCAATCAAATCGAACTGGTGGTAAATGTTTTTTGTTTGTAAGCATGGTTTGAAACACATCTTCATTATGGCGATTTTCTTGCTTGTAGTTTGCTTCGTCTTCTTCCACAAACAAATGCATCTGATTGGTATTGGTGATTGAAGAATGTGCTGAAATTCCTTGATACTTTTTATAGTATTTAGCGCCTAATCGTAAGGCACCAAACCCACCCATGGATAAACCGGAGATAAATAGGGGCGAGGCTTCACTGGTGCAAGCAATATTTTCAGTAATGGCCGCAATAACATCATCTACAATCCAAGCTTCGTAGTTCGCTTGGTTATGTGGTAAATAGGCCGAACCATCGCCCCATAAACCATCGGAAGGCATGGCAATGACCATAGGTTTAATGACTCCTGCTTCCATCAATTTTAAAGCGGTAAAATGTACTCCGGCTTTGTGCGCCCAAATCCAGGCACTACCATAAACACCATGTAACAGTGTTACAATAGGTAGGTTTTCAAGGTTTTTAAATGGCGGAACAAATACGCAAATATCGCCGCGACCATTTAAATTCTTGGTTTTAACCGTAATGAATCTTAAGTTATTGCTTTCAAATTCAGGATTTGAAATTTCGGTGGTTTTAAAAATTGATGCCATGCCTTTCAGTTATTTTTAATGCGGTTTCTTTTATTCAAAAACGATGACGCCTTTAGCGTTTCTTCCGGCAAGCATATCGTCAAAAGCTTGTTGCAAGTTTTCTAGCGGATACGTTCTTGTAATCATTTCATCTAAAAGTAAATCACCTTTATCATAAAGCGATACGAGTTTTGGAAAATCAATATCTGGACGGCATTTTCCGTAAAGCGGATTGATATAAATTTTATCCCATTCGAATAAATTCATATCGATGGTGATTTCTTCTTCAATCCCACTCACTTGAACCGCTGTTCCGGCATTTCTAATCATAGCAAGTGGTGCAGCACCTAAGGCAGGAACGGCAGTACATTCAAAGGCATAATCGGCACCGCGACCATCGGTTAAACTTTTAACGGTTTGGGCAGCTTTTTGTAATCCAATATCGGCTTTATCGGCTAAAATGGTGTGTGTTGCACCAAATTGTTTCGCCATTTCTAAACGCTCTTGGTTGATATCGATAGCAATAATTTTAGCTGCTCCCGAAACCTTGGCGCCTTGAATAACATTCAGTCCAACGCCACCTGTGCCTAATACAACGGCAGAACTACCAGCACTTAATTTAGCCGAATTGACTACCGAGCCATAACCCGTCATCACCCCACAACTAATAATACTTGCTGAAGGCATAGGCATGTCACTATTAAGTTTTACACATGCTGAAGCTTTTACTAGTGTATATTCTGCTAAAGTTCCTATGTTGAAGGAGCGCTCGATGGGTTTGTTGTTCCAAAGCGAGCCTTCTAAATGGGCATGTCCTGGGGTGTAGCCGTTTCCGCCAGCTGTTACGGGTGAATTGTTTTCGCAAATATGCTGGTTGCCTTCTTGGCATTGGAAGCATTTCATGCATGGTGTTGCCCAGTTTAAAATGACTTTATCGCCCACTTTAAAATTGGTTATTCCGCTGCCTATTTGGTGAACGACACCGGCACCTTCGTGTCCTAAAATAATGGGCTTACCCCAGTTTAGGGAGTCGTGGTCGGTATGACATAATCCTGCTGCTTGGATTTTAACAATAATTTCGTCGGCTTGTGGTTCGGCAATGGTAATGTGGTCTATAATAAATTTTCCATCGGCGGTAGCAATGGCCGATTTAGCTTGTAATGGCATGAGTAATGGTTTTTAAATAAAACTGTTTGGTTTAAATGGAATGCTGGTATCAGCAAGTTTAATCTTGTCTATTTTTTGTTTGGCTTTTATAAATCGCGTGCCGAGCATGTATGCTTTTGCGAAATTTACGGCATCAACAGCAAGGAGTTCGTCATCTTTAAAATACCACATTGAAAAACTGTTTTCGGTTTCTTCATTTCGAATGACCAAATTGTTGTAGCCTGTTGATAGTCCGACGATTTGTAATTTGATATCGAATTGATCGGACCAAAACCATGGGATGCTATCATAAACAACTTCCGTTTGACCGCAAATGGCCTTGGCAGCTACTTTAGCTTGATCTATGGCATTTTGCACCGATTCTAATCGGATGTTGGTTTGGTAATGCATATTGTAATGAAAAGTGCAATCGCCAATCGCATAAATATCTGGATTACTAGTTTGACAAGAGGCCGACACTTTAATGCCGTTTTCAAGGATTAAATTGGCACTTTGAGCCAATTCGGTATTGACTGAAATACCTACGCCAACAACAATAACATCGGCTTCGTACTGTGAGTTATCGCTGCAATGCACTAAATTTCCTTCTGATAAAGGTGTTATTTTAGTAACCGTTTTGTTTGTTAGGATATTTACACCGTTTTGTTCGTGAAGTTTTGTGAAAAATGCTGACATCTCGGTAGTAGTAACACGAGCCAAAACCCGTGATTCACGTTCTAGAACGCTAACTTCAGCACCGAGTTTTTTTAATGAAGCTGCTGTTTCCAGCCCAATATAGCCGCCTCCAATGATTAGCACACGTTTTTTAGGAGCCGCATTAAAAGCTTGTCTGATGTTATTCGCATCTGCGGCGGTTCGCATCGGGAAAACATTTTTTGCCGTGGCAATGCCTTCTATTGGTGGTATAAACGGACGAGCACCCGTGGCCAAAACAAGTTTATTGTAGTGTTGTTCGCTCCCGTCACTAAGAGTAATTATTTGTTTTTCAGCATGAATAGATAGTACTGAAACCCCAAGTTTTAATTGGATGTTATCCTCGATATAGTTTTCCTTCGGAAAAAGTAAACTGTGTTCGGTTCCTGCTTCACTAGTTAAATAGGCTTTAGAAAGCGGTGGCCTGTGGTAAGGGAATTCGGGGTCTTTATCGTAAATAATGATAGCACCTTCCCAACCTTCCTTCCGCAGAGAAAAAGCACAGTTTATACCAGCATGACTGGCACCTATAATAACACAGGTTTGGTCTGTTGTAGCTTGCATGGCTTGTTATTTTGCGACTTTAAGAATCAATCCGTCAGGTACTTGGCTTACTTTCAACTGGCATGATAATCGGCTGTAATCGCTCACATTGTCATCAAATTCTAACATGTCGCTTTCCAACTCGCTAGGGCCTCCAACGGCATTCCAGAATTCTTGGTTTACATGAACGTGGCAAGTGGCACAAGAGCAAACACCTCCACAGTCGCCATCAATGCCTTTTACTTTGTTTTTTACAGCCAATTCCATGAGACTTCCAAAGTTGGCTTGGGTTTCAATAATGTCGTTATCGCTGGTAATAAATGTTATGGTTTTCATTGTATATGGGTTCGTTTATAGTTTATGAAAGGCAACTTGTAGGCTATCGAAACCTACTTTACGATTAAACTCGTCTAAATCTTCAATATTTTCTTTTGCCGCAGTAATTTGCATGCAACCTACTTTTTGAGTGAGAGTATTTAATAAAATACGTAAAATTTGACGAGCATGTGTGGCTCCTAAGCAATTGTGTGTGCCGAAACCGAAAGCGACATGCGGATTCACTTTACGGTCTAATACTACTTCGTTAGGATTCTCGAATACGCGTTCGTCTCGGTTGGCAGAAGCCCAACACATGGAAATACGGCTTTGTGCTTTTACGGCATGCTCGCACACTTGCGTGTCTTCTGCAACCACACGTCCCATTTGTGTTAACGGAGAGTAGTAACGCAGCAATTCTTCAATGGCCGAGTTAAGATGCTCTGGTTGGTCACGTAATTGTTGCAATGCCTGAGGGTTATCGGCAAAATAAGCTATGGTATTGGTTATAGCATTAATAACCGTATCTCTTCCACCGGCGAAGGTTAAAATGAGTACGCCTTTAACTTCTTCTTTAGTTAATGTTTTACCATCTATTTCGGAAGCTAATAATTTTGAATATAAATCATCTCCAGGATTGGCGATGGCCTTGTCGATTTGTGCATCAATATAGTCATATAAAACATTCGCTTTATCGCCATCTAAAGCCGTGTCTTCGCTTCTAAATACGTGCGTTCCCCATGAGATCCAAAGTTCCGATTCTTCAAATGGAATATTGAGTAATAGGGTTAATGCGCGTGACTGTAATTTAAGAGCAAATTCTGAAACCACTTCCATACTGCCTTTTGTAAGGGCTTCATCTACAATGATATTGATAATATCCGTTAGTTTTTCTTGGTATGCTTCTTCTAACGGACGCTTAAACCAAGGTTCAACAAGATCTCGATAGCTTTTGTGTTGTGGAGGATCGACTTCAAACGGAATTTGGCGCGTATCACGAATATGCACCTCCGAGGGTACTACAATTCTGCCTATTTCGTCGCCTCCCGATTGAAAAGTTTTCCAATTGTGGGCACATTTTCTAACGTCTTTATGACCCAGAATCATGGTTACAGGGTCGTTCTGATCGTTCATAGTTCCAAAACCTTTAGTTTCTCTGGCTTCTTTAAACGGATCGTCTATTTTGCTTTTTTTCATGGTTTAATACTTTCATTCAAACGTTGTGGTTGTGGCAAAATTGAATAAATAAGAGAAACAGTGATTAATCAGAATTAGCTATTTAAGTACTTATTTTGACTTATTAAATTGTAAAAAGTATAAAAAAACTTCAAATAAGGTATGTAAATCATGTTTTTGTCCTTTGAGTTGATTAATTTTGAGGCTATAAAAGTCAGTCATTTGAAAGCGCAGTTTGAAAAAATACCTAAGCTTCAGAATACATCGGTACACGCCTTTGTTTATGAAGGCGATACTTTTGACGCACCGTGGCATTTTCATCCAGAATTTGAGCTTACATTTATTGAAAAAGGGGAGGGGATCCGTTATGTTGCCAATAGCGTAGAACCCTTTATCCCTGGCGACATGGTGCTATTAGGTCGAAATTTACCGCATTGCTGGAAGGAGAGATTGGTAAGTGAAACGGGGGTTAAATCGCTCGTGTTTCAATGGGATGACAGCTTGTTAGGTGAAAATTGGATAGAGAAAAAAGAGTTTTACAATATTAAAGAATTACTGATAAAATCGGCTCGTGGCATAAAATTTAGTCCCTTATTAAGCTCTAAATTTCACAGTGATTTAAATCGTATTATAGGTTTACCGCCTTTTGAAAAACTCATGGCTTTTGTAGAAGTGCTTCAGAAACTGGCCTTAACAACAGAATACCAACTATTAGGCAATGAGCATTATATTAGTGATTTAAATACGAAAACCAATGCGCGAATAGACAAGGTGTATAATTATATTCACACCCATTACAGTAAAAAAATTATGCTGCAAGATGTGGCCCATTTGGTGTCTATGGGGGAGGAGGCTTTTTGTCGATTTTTTAAAAAATCGCTAAACAAATCGTTATTCGCTTTTATTAATGAGTACCGGGTTACCATGGTGTGTAAGCAGCTAATTGAATCCAATAAGCAAGTCAAACAAATTGCTTATAACTGTGGATTTGAAAGTTTACCGTTTTTCTATAAGCAGTTTCAGAAGTATAAAGGGTGTTCACCGTTAGCCTTTAGAAAAGTGTACCGAAAAATATAGACGGCGTGCTTTGATCGTCAATCTTTTAATGACCGTAATTCAAAAGAAATTAAAGCGAAAGTGGGCTTTTTCAAATTTGGTCAGCTTTTGTAAAATCCACCTTTTCAATTATATCAACCTGAGGAGATTTTTGGAAAACCCTGAAAAAGATTGGATTATCGAAAGAAACCAAACGGAGCAATTGACTCTGTTTTGATAGCCTATTTTTCAAAAACTGAAAGATAAAAAATGTAAGTTGTTAAAAATCAATAACATAAAACCTTAATAAAAACATTTTTAATTTTTATCGGACGCTAATGATAATAAATAATGTTTTTAATAAAGATTTTATAATCTGCCATCAACCTTATCCTTCAGAATCCCTTTTACGTCGTAAAGTACCCCGTTAGTATTTATTAAAGACCTTAAGTCTTGATTTAGAAATTCATTATGCGCTACGGTTAAAACAACAGCATCAAATTTTTGATTTGGTAATTCCTTTGTTGTTTTGAGTTGATATTCATGATAAACTTCTTCTGGATTTGCCCATGGATCGTATATGGTAATTTCTGTTCCGTAACTTTTTAATTGTTTGATGACATCTACAACACGGGTATTTCTAACATCCGGACAGTTTTCTTTGAATGTAATTCCTAAAATTAAAATCTTTGAATTTTTGATTCTGATATCGTTTTGAACCATAAGTTTTACAATTTCAGAAGCAACATATTGTCCCATGCTGTCATTAAGTCGGCGTCCTGCTAAAATAATTTCTGGATGATATCCAACCTCCTGTGCTTTTTGAGCTAAATAATAAGGATCTACTCCAATGCAGTGTCCGCCAACTAATCCAGGTTTAAAGGGTAAAAAATTCCATTTAGTTCCAGCAGCTTCCAAAACCGCATGTGTATCAATATTCATTAAATTAAATATTTTAGCTAATTCGTTAACAAACGCGATATTAATATCTCGCTGTGAATTTTCGATTACTTTAGCTGCCTCGGCCACTTTAATGGTGGGGGCTAGGTGTGTACCGGCAGTGATCACACTTGCGTATAAGTCGTTTACTTTTTTGCCTATTTCGGGTGTGGAGCCGGCAGTAACCTTTAAAATTTTATCTACAGTATGTAATTTATCGCCAGGATTAATACGTTCGGGTGAGTAACCAGCAAAGAAGTCTTTGTTAAATTTTAATCCACTCACTTTTTCGAGAACAGGTACGCATTCATCTTCTGTAACTCCTGGGTATACAGTAGATTCATAAATGACGATATCCCCTTGACTTATTACTTGTCCAACTGTTTCACTCGATTTGTAAAGTGGGGTTAGGTCTGGCCTGTTATTTTTATCTATTGGTGTAGGGACCGTTATAATGTAATAATTGCAAGATTTTAGATCATTAATATCTGCTGAAAAATATAATCCATTTTCATCATTAAAATCTGATTTTAAAACAGATTTCAAGGTTTGTGAATCTACTTCGAGGGTGAAATCATTTCCTTCAGATAACTCTTCAATACGTTTTTGGTTGATATCAAAACCAATAACATCATATTTAGTTGCGAATAATCTGGCTAGAGGTAGCCCCACATAACCTAATCCTATAATTGCAATTTTATTTTTACTCATAATTTATTTTCCTATTAAATACTATTCTAAATCTATTTTACTATCAGATTTGTTGAACATATTTATTCCTTCTATAATAAAAGAAGGTTTTTTATTCGTTCTTATATTTTGTTTGCATGCTTTGTATACATGCTATTCATTTTTTCTTTTAAAACTTTTGACTCGAAAACACCAATTTCATCTAAGGTCTTTTTAAAAGCATGAGATTTAGTTATTATTAAGTCTAAGACAACCTTGGTTAGCCCTCCAACACACTCTGCACCAAACCAACTTCTCACGTGTCATTACAGATTTTTCCAATACCAATTTACGGCTTCCTTAATGCCTTTGTCAATATCGTATTGGGGATTATAGTTTAATAGTTTTTTAGCCTTTTCTATAGAAGCTAAGGAATGAGGAATGTCACCAACTCTGTTTTCTCGATGTTTTATTTCAATATTAGCAATAGATTTATCGAACTCTGATAAATACTTTTTAAGTAATGTAGCCAACTCTAAAAGGGTAGTGCGCTCTCCAAATGCAACATTATAAACGTTGTTTAAAGCTTCTTGGTTTGTGGTGGTTATGGCTAGTAAATTCATTTGAACCACATTATCAATAAAGGTGAAATCTCTTGAGTAAGTTCCATCGCCATTAATTATTGGCGATTCTTTATTAATAAATTGTTTTACAAATAAAGGAATAACAGCAGCGTAAGCTCCATTTGGATCTTGTCTTTTTCCGAATACATTAAAATATCGAAGTCCTACAGTGTCAAACCCATAGTTTTTTTGAAAAATATCGGCGTATAGCTCATTTACATATTTGGTAATGGCATATGGTGATAAAGGTTTTCCAATAACATCTTCAACCTTTGGTAAAGCCTCATGATCCCCATAAGTTGACGAGCTTGCAGCATATATAAAGCGTTTTACTTTAGCATCACGAGCTGCTACCAACATGTTTAAAAAACCAGAAACGTTAACATCATTAGTTGTAATAGGGTCATTAATAGATCTGGGAACCGAGCCTAATGCTGCTTGATGTAAAACGAAATCTACGTTTTCACATGCTTTATGGCAGTCATCAATATTTCTAATATCACCTTGAATGAATTTGAAATTTGGATCATCTAAAAAAGGCGTGATATTTTCTCTTTTTCCTGTAGAAAAATTATCTAGGCAAATGGTATTTATCTGATTAGTAAGCAGTGTTTCACATAAGTTAGATCCTATAAATCCAGCGCCACCTGTTACTAAGACAGTCTTGTTCTGTAGATTATCAAACATTAATTTGGGTTTTTCTATTAACTCGAACAAATATGGAAAAAAATAATTTACTACAAGATAATATTATACTAAGTAGTAGTTTTTAACGATAAAATGATTATTCCATTGATGAACCTATTTTTATCGGTAAAAGATGCATTAAAACCTGTCGTTTAGAAGTAATAGCTATTATACAAATTACAAATGCTTTAACACCTTTTTTTATAGATGTTTAAGGTTTGTAATTGTAATTTATTAAAATGTCATTAATATTTGCCAAGTACGATTAACACTTTTGGGTGGTATGAGGTATCATTTCTTAAATATTTTTGTGCTAAGCTTATAATAATGTATACCGTAAAACCAATCCTGTCCTAAACATTTTTGATCTAATCAAAAGTCAACGATTTTACTGGTAATTAGCCATGTTTTTTATCTTTTTCAAAAAAGAACCCCTTGTGTATAATTTTGTTTGGGGGGAGGCTGCTCGTTAAAAGGGCTATCAATCCATTTTTGCAAATCCACTTTGACAAAAAGGTTAAGTCTTATAAAAGCTACTAAATTGGACAAGTACCAATTATATTTTGGATTTGCTTTTAAGGCTTTTAGGATGAGTATAGTAATAAGAGCCGTCCATATTTGTATCATTACGGCATTTTCAGAAGTTCCTATAAACGATTTAATATGTAGCTGTTGTTTGATGTCTCTAAAGAATATCTCAATATCCCATCTAGCTTTGTAGAGTTGGCTAATTGTGTTTGCTGTCCAAGACATTTGGTTGGTAATAAGTTCTATTTCCTGGTTATTTTTATCGTCCCATACAGCTATTCTACGTAGCTTCTTTGGGTATTTTGTTTTTGATTTAGCCCCTGTTAGCTCAATGATTTCATCTTTTAAAACATGATGATGTCTATTTTCTGGCAATTCTTTTTCTTTAATACTCTTAAATTGGATGTTTTCTTTGTGCCTAATTACAAAAAACACTTGGTTGCTGTCCCAAACGTTAAGTAACGAAAAATCATTATAAAATCGATCTGCGACAATAACCGAACGGCTAATCAAAGGAATATCGTAAGCTCCTTTATTATCTGCTGTTTTACCATCGCTAATATTTACATAGTGCGGTAAATTACCATCATAATCAAGCAAGGTGTGCATTTTTACAGCTCCTTTGTGGGTTTTGTATTTTGCCCAATCAAAGAGACTTAAACATAGGCTTATCGTTGTAGAATCTAATAGAAATATCTTGGATTTAATTTTGAATTTAACACGTTTTAAGTGAGGGTGCTGTCCAAAACTTTTTAAAAGAACATAGTAGTAATCTCGATAAAGCGTCCAGTCTCGATGTTTGTTTTGATAGCTTATCGTTGATTTAGAAGGTGCTTTCTGTATGCCTAAATGATTAAGGTTTCCTGTGGCAGAGCGAAGTCCATTACTTATATCTCGGACGGATTGACTTTTTGCAAATTGACAAAACAACATGGAGACTAAATGTGTCCAACTATTAAATCCTTTTTGATGTTTATCTGTTCCCTTGGCTTTTACAAGTTTAGAAAAACTAGAACGGTCTAATTTGGAGATTATCTGAGAGAACAATGTTATATTTGTCATGGAGAAAGGTTGTTTTTTGTTGTGCAACTCAAAAATAATATTTTGAGATACAAAATCCCTTTCTCTTTTTAAGCGTTTTGGACGCTATTGATCGGACAACAATAATTTTATATTAAAAGAGGGATTCCATCACAATTTTTTTAATAATCTAATTTCATAGATAATATATTATACTATGACTATTATTTTATGTTGAAAAATGAATGAAAATTAATTATTGAATATAAAGTTATTGATGTTAACAAAGACTAAAATATATTTGTCGTCACCACACATGGGAGGCTCGGAGCAAAAGTTTGTTGCTGAAGCATTCGATACCAATTGGATTGCACCTCTAGGTCCAAATGTAGATGGGTTTGAGGATGATATAAAAACTACTTGGGGAACTCTAAAGAAGTAGCGGTTTTAAGCTCGGGAACAGCTTCAATCCACTTAGCCCTTGAGTTATTAAATGTCTCTACTGGAGATGAGGTGTTATGTCAAAGTTTTACGTTTTCTGCTTCTGCCAATCCTATACTCTATTTAGGCGCTACTCCTGTTTTTATTAATAGCGAAACAGATTCATGGAATATGTGTCCAGAACTTTTAGAAATTGCTATTCAAGATAGAATTCAAAAAAATAAAAAAGACACTATCCCATAAAATGTGTAAACACACTTTATGGGATAGTGTCTGACGACTGTTATAACTTTTTAGACAGCCGCTTGTTTTGAAATAATTACAAATGGACACCCATCTTTTGGGAGTTCAAGATCATTAGTTTTTAATCAGTTTAGCAACACCGCCAGTATTTGTTTTCACAAAATATATCCCTGCTTCTAAATCAGAAATATCCATGTCTTTTAGGTTTGTGAATTTTTTAACTTCAACCCCAGAAATGGTGTAAATTTTAACTTCTGTTGTGTTATGTATGGCCGAAAGGTTAAAAATACCTTTCGTTGGGTTTGGGTAAATTTTCACTTGCTTTAGTTTCCCGTTGCCTTTTACGCTTGCTGTTGGTGGTGTGCGAATATCTCGATTAAAATTGAAGATCTGCATCGTTACACTACTTATATGTCCTCCTGCATCTGGATAAGTTACCTCAATCGTGTTATTAGCTTGAATCAAGTTAAATGGAACTGGAATTTCCAATACACCAAAAAAGCGTTCTCTTTGGGCTTGGTCGTATCCTCTCCAATCAGAAGGAATCGTAATTGCTATATTATTAACTGTAATTGAAGAAGGATAAACAAGTTTGCTGTGCGGTCTACCAACACCTAATCGTAAAACGGCTTCTCCATAAGTGTTTTTTGATACACCGTTAACTTGAAAAGTTTCAGTTTGATTAGCAACAATTGGTTTTAAATAATCCGTAGCATAGTATTTCGTTTCTGTATTCGAGTCGTTAAGGGTTATCGCATTGGCAAAAGTAACCTCTAAAATCATAGTGCCTTCAGCTCCTACAGTTACTGTTGAAGTTGTGGTTGGAATGGATTCCACTAATAAAACAGGTGTTACGTTATCTAAATAAAAGTGTTTTGTGTTAATGGTGTTTATTGTACCAAACTGCGTATCAATAAATTTTAAATCCACATCTTTTGAAACAAATTCTAAATTATTAAGAATAATATAAGCTTTGTTTCCATCAACATAGGCATCTACCTGAATATCTAAATCATCCGAAGTGGTATCTACTCTTGTACCTTTTACATCACTCCATAATTGGTAAAATTTAATCATATCAGAATACACCCAATTCCCAGTATATCCATAACCAGGAACAAAAGTAGCAGGTTCATTCTCTTGCCTCATTAACCTGTTGTTATAAGGGTTTCCTTGTGGTGTGCTTCCCCATTGTGCTTTTAAAACTAAAAACGGCAGTGCTTTAGCAATAATATTAGGGCGCTCCATCATAGACATGAGTTGCGCGTTGGCACTCTTCACCCAAAGCCAATCTCGGTAAGGAGACCAATCTTGGTTTCTTTGACCATTCATAACACCGCCCATTTCAGATACTATAATAGGTTTTACATTATTAAATAACATGGTGCTGTATTGTTCCATCATATCAAAAGTAGCCTCAATATTACTACCACTTCTTAAATCAATTTTGCCATCTGGTTTCGAAGCAATATCGTATAGGTGAATTGAAAAGAAATCCATGTTAGCTCCGGCTACATCCATAAACAGTTTCCATCGTTTATGCCAACGTTGAAAATCTCCTTTTTCGAAATTAGGGAAAGCCGTTGTATAGCCACCAACCAAAGCGTTGGGCGTTTGTGCTTTAATGGCAGCAGCAACCTCATTATGAAAATCGGCTATATCTTGAATGTCATTGGTAAAGTTTCCCGGACCACCGTACCTTTCATAAGCGGGCTCATTAATAACCTCGACCCAACTAGGCGCGGGCTCTCCGTTGCCACTATGAAACTCATTAATATAGCGCCCCATATACTCACCTGTTGCGGTTCCATTTGCCAAGAACCAGCCTTTCCCTGTGGCAACCTGATCATCTCCCGTCCAAAACGGATTTAATTGCCCAGCAAGAATGAGTTCGTTTCTACTTTCATAAGGATGTATAGCTGTTTTTGAAGCATAAGAATTTCTTGCATTCAATCCTCTAGAAGCTATACTATTAGAGCCCGTAGGTTTAGCAAATCCTGATCTGGCTGGATCTTCATTCACTTGATTTAAATTAAAGGTAATACCCCCAGTATCTCTACCCAAATACACATCTAAACCATTTAAAAGATCATCGCGTAAGTCAATCGGGTTGCCATTAGCATCAACGTTGTTACCGTCCCATTCAGCTTCCCCTTGGTTAGCATGAATACCAATATATTTAGATCGTTCGAAGGTTTCTTTTCCGCCTACGATATGCTTAGCATTTAAAGTAACGTTTACCTTCGTGTTAACCTTGTTTTCGGTGGTTATATTAACATTTCTACTGTCATTTGCGCCTCCATTACTTACGGTCCACATAAACATATGTAAGAAGTAATAGTTTCCTGCAGGTAATGTAGTTGGCGCATTTGCGGCTATGGTATATGTTGTAGAAAATGTATCTGAGTTTGGTTGTTGCCCAGCACCTTCATTTCGTACATAATCACTACCATAACTATTTACAATGGCATTTGCAGCATTTTTTTCTTGTAATATCACCTGTATATAACTAAAGTCACCTGGGGTGCTATAGGATAAGGTCATATTAATAACTTGCCCAGGGTAAAAGTTTTGTGAGCCCTTAGGACCATAATCTGATGAATTGCCCCAAGAAAATGTATTTTGTCCATAACTAAATACAGTAAATAATAATAAAGCTAATAGTTTAATTTTTTTCATAGGTTTTTATAAAGTTGTTTAACGGGTTTAAAAAGATTTATTAGTTGTGGGAGTTTTTAAATACAGAATCACTTATAAAAGTTTTATTTATATACTAAAAAAGTGAAATTACCCTTTTTCACTCCTAAGCCGTGAATTACCTACTCGATTTAAACTTGACATGCCTAATATTTGTTGAGGCTTGATATTGTTTTACGCCGTAGAAACGACATTCTTAAGATTTAAGAAAATATAGAGTAGGGTGACTTAATTTAAGTTTTCAAGCTGTAAACACAAATGAATATTGAGAAACTTCAATCGTGTAAAGTTTAAATCTAGTCGGTTTTGAGAGTGGGTTACGTTTTATTAAATACATTATCATTATAAAAAAAACTCAAACAGATACCGATAAATTTAGTGTATCATGCGGCTGAAACTTTCAAAAAGGGGTAAATTATGATATGGTAAACGATGTATTAATTCAAAATATTGAAAAAAGCATACAACTTTCTAAGCTTGAATTAGAGCAATTGTTCAGCTATTTTAAACCCAAGGTGATTCAGAAAAAAGAGTTTTTATTAACTCAGGGTAGTGTTTGTAAATTTGAAGGTTTTGTATTAGAAGGTTGTTTTAGAGTTTTTGTATTAGACAATAAAGGCAATGAAAACACATTGTATTTTGCGGTTAAAGACTGGTGGCTCATGGATATAGATAGTTTTATGAATCAAAAACCATCGGACTTAAATATTCAGGCTTTAGAGGATAGTAGGGTGCTTTTAATCGACAGAAAGGATAAATTGGCACTTTATGATTCAGTTCCTGCAGTAGAAAAACTTTTTAGAATAATGTCTCAAAAAGCATTAGTAGCTTGGCAACGCAGGTTGATTAGAAATCATAGCCTTACGGCGGAAGAACGCTATTTTCATTTTATACAAACCTATCCAGAGATAGCATCTAAACTTACCGACAGACAAATTTCTAGTTATTTAGGGATTACTCATGAGTTTCTGAGTAAAATCAAAAAGAAACACTTTAAAAATCAATAAAATTTTGAAGTGTTGAACTTGTTCTATTTTTTTGTCATTTTCATTTAAGAGTTTTGTCCTCATAAATCATAATCTAGATGAAAAGCATAATAACACCATTAAAACTTAAAATCATTTTCGTTTTCCTATTTATGTTGAATATGGGGCACATTGGAGCTCAATCAAATTACAATGTTACACATGATGAAGCTCTAAAAATTCTTTTGGAAGCAAAAAAGAATGCTGAACAATCTCATGTTTTAGTAAATATTGCCGTAGTAGATGCTGGTGCTAACTTAAAAGCTTTTATAAGAATGGATGAGTCTTTTTTAGGAAGCATAGATGTCGCCATTAAAAAAGCAAAAACTGCTCGTTATTTTAATATCGATACAGGTAAATTAGGTGAACTAACTCAGCCTGGAGGTATTATTTATAATATAGAATTAACCAATAATGGACTCGTATCCTTCCCTGGAGGCATTCCTATAAAAAATAAAGAAGGCAAAATTATTGGTGCCATTGGTGTAAGTGGTGGTACTATAGATCAAGACCGAGCCATAGCCATTGCTGGGGTAAAAGCCATTATAGATTAATTAAACTTGAAAAGGAATAAAATTATGAATCGTATAAAAAAAAGCATTCTAACCATCATATGGCTCGTCTCTCAAATTTGTTTAGCTCAAGGTTTTGATGACTTAATGCTTTATAGGCAAGACATCAAAAGCATATCGGGAACCAATACCGTGTCTGTTACCAGTTATGAAAAAGATGGCGCACATTATATATATGCTGGCGGAATTGGAAATATTGATGTTTATAGTTTAGATAATCAAGGTATCCTTACCCCAATTAGCAATCATGAACTTTATATGAAAAAAGGCCCTGCAAGAGGTATGGTTGCCGATCGTATTAATGGAACAGATTTTCTATTTGTGGCAAATAAGCATGGTGATGTTGTTGAAACTTTTAAAATTCTAGAAGGTGGCTCCCTTGAACGGGTTGCGTTAATTGAAGACACCGACGAAACACACCTTGGTACTGCTATTACCTTACAAGTTGTTCATATGGAAAAAGCGTCCTATCTTTTTGTTGGCGGATTAGAAGAAACACCAGGGCTAAGTTCTTTTAAGATTGAAAACGATGGGAAACTCACTCATGTTCAGTCTATGAAAGATGATGAAACCATTCATACCGATGGCGTTATCGGAATGTTTGTGCATAAGATAAAAGGAAAAACCTATTTATACACAGGCGGGTTTCAAGATAATGGGGTTAGTAGTTTTAGGGTTTTTGAAGATGGAACTTTTAAAAATATTAATAACATAAGCGATAATACAACCGATAGATATTTAACAGGAGCCTACCCTGTAACAGGTGTCTCTCTTGGGGATAATAATTATGTAATTGTTGGTCACAGACATCATAAATATTACAAAAGAGGAGGTTTTATAAAAAGAACCGATTTTGTGTATCATGGTGACGGTGTTAGTGTTTTTAAAGTGGATAAAAAAGGTGCTTTAGTTCCTCATTCGGTTTTAAAAGATGATGAACATACAAAACTTCAAGGGCAAACTCGAATTGAAGTTGTTTCAGTTGAAAATAATGAAGCGGTATTGGCTGTAGGGACAAGAGACGATGCAAGTATTCAATTGCTTAAATTAAATAAAGAAGGTGTTCTTAGTCCTATAAATTATTTAGAAACAGGGTACTCTATTTATTACGGTTTAAGAGCTCATAAAATAGGTGAAGATAACTTCCTAATTGCTGGCTCTTTTCGAAATGATTTAAGAAAGATAATTAGCTATAAACTTGCGCCTAAAATCAATAGAGAAGCCAAAGTTTTAAGACACATGGTTAACTTAAAATATAAAGAAGACGCCACAAAAGAACAGGTAAATGAGGCTGTTGAAGCTTTTATTAATCTTAAAAATGAAATTCCTGAAATTGCAAACTTAGAATGGGGATTAAATGATAGTACCGAAGGGCATACCAAAGGTTTAACCTATTGTTTTACCTTAACCTTTAACGATGAGCATGCTAGAGAAATTTACTTATTTCATAAAGCACATTTAGATTTGGTGAGTAAAATAGGACCTATTATTGCCGATGTTTTAGTGCTAGATTACTGGACAAAATAACAACCTACTTTTCAGAAAAACGTTTTTAATATTTATAAGAAATGAGCAATTTAAAGAACAAAAAAGCCATCATAACAGGTGGAGGCAGAGGATTAGGAAAAGCTATCGCTTTAGCATTTGCGAAAGAAGGTATTGATGTTGTTATTACAGGAAGAACAGAACGTGTTTTAAAAGAAACGGTTTCCGAATTAGAAGCCTTTGATGTCAAGGCGACCTATGTAGTATTTGATGTTGGTAATTATGAAGACGTAAAAAACAGTATTAAAAGTGTTTTAGATACTATAGGAAATGTAGATATTTTGGTGAATAATGCTGGCATAGGCGGATTCGGATCATTTCAAGATATGGCGGTTTCAGAATGGACTCATATTATTCAAACGAATGTAATGGGAATGTACTATGTAACTAAAGAAGTTTTGGCACATTTACTCAAACAAAACGAAGGAGATATTATCAACATAGCTTCTACAGCAGGGTTGAACGGTAATGCGAATACTTCGGCGTATTCAGCTTCAAAATTTGCTGTTATAGGTATGTCGGAATCATTAATGAAAGAAGTCCGTAAAGATAATATTAGAGTGTCTACCTATACGCCCAGTACCTTTGAATCCGACATGTCCATAAAGGCAGGAATAGCCTCTAAGGGTTCTCAAGAAAGCGTGCTTCAACCAGAAGATTTTGCAGAATTAATAGTAGCAGGTCTAAAACTTCCAAGAAGAGCCATGCTTAAAAGTGCTGGGTTATGGTCTACCAATCCCTAATTAATGTGGAATGGATACAGCTTTGTGTATTAATTAAAGCATAATATGTTCAACTGTTTCGAGGTCTTATAAAACCGCGGGTATCGTCAACTCTTAAGCAATGGATAAAGTTTAGGGGTGTTTATTTAATTCTTTAGCTTATTTATTAAACTCTAGTGTGCGATGTTACTGGTAAGGATTCTTTCCATTTAGATAACACGCAATTTTTCCATCTCCGCAGCAAGGAGCTCAATTCGTGTTTGTTTCTGTGTTCGCTTCCGTGTTCCAAACCCAATTTAAAATAAAAACACACGCTACCACAAATTTGAATGCAGAAGCACTAGAAGAGCGCTACGGGGAACGGGTCCGTTCCCGAATGCGAAGCATGTTTAACCTGGTTGTATTTGATGAAAATAGCGATGATAAAAGAAAATAGTGCCGTTTATCGAATACTCTAATTTAAAAACTTATCTGTCTCTTTGGTAACGGCTAAAGCAATATATTTAATGATTAAATAAATGATTTCACCCTTCTCCATCTGGAAATGCCAAGATATCAGACATAAATGGTAGTATAAACACTTTAATAAAAATTTCGACTGAAAAGAATAAAAATAGGCTTGATACAGAAATTGCAGGCAACAAAGCTTTACTAAACAAAATTGCATTAGCACAGGCAGAAATTAAAATACATTGGCAATGAATGTAATGTTATGGAAGAAATTCTTTTAAGTCGCTATGATTTATTTATTAGTAAAAAAGTTAAAATACATCTCACAACTAACCTATCTGCATCAGAACTAGAACAGCATTATGGCAATCGAGTTAGAAGCAGATTAAGAGAAACCTTAAATTTAATAGCCTTTAATAATAATTCAAACGACAAATGAAGTTAGTATAATCAACAAGTTATTACATACAACTACACCCTAAAAGGTATAAACACAGCAGTGTTATAGTAATTATACCCTTTAAGGTATAATTATAAAATAATTCGCTATATTGTACCCATAAAGGTATAATACAATGGAATGGGATAGAGAAAACACCATAGCCCAATTTGTAAGGGATAGACGTAAAAAAGCAAATCTAACACAAGTAGAGTTATCAGACTTTACAGGTGTAGGCTTGCGTTTTGTGCGCGAACTCGAACAGGGAAAACCAAATGTAATGACCGATAAAGTAAATCAGGTTTTATTATTTTTTGGACACACACTAACACCAACACCTATAAGCGATGAGACAAGGAGAAATCTGGGTAAATAAAACGTTAGCTGGTATATTAACCGAGGACGATAATGGCTATCATTTCAAGTATGAAAAAGCTTACCTAGAAAATGAAAGCACATTAGCTGTGAGTTTAACCTTACCATTGCAAGAAGAATCGTTTAGTGCCGAATACCTATTCCCGTTCTTCGATGGCTTAATACCGGAAGGTTGGTTATTGGACATTGTGCATAAAAATTGGAAAATAAATCCAAGAGACCGCATGGGTTTATTACTAACCACATGTAGAGATTGTATTGGTAATATTAGTATTATAGAGAAAGTATGAACTATTGTTTAGCATGTCATAAAAAACTAGAAGATGGCGAAACAAACTATCATCAAAACTGCCTATCAGTATTTTGGCAAGAAGACCCGCCTGTACAACAATTAGACTATGAGCTATCTCAAATCGAAGCGTTAGCAAAAGAAAACGTAGCACAGCGCATCATTGTCACTGGTGTACAGCCAAAATTATCATTAGGTTTTACCGAAGAAAACGCTCAAAATAGACTAACCATTGTAGGCGCATTAAATGGCAGGTACATTTTAAAACCACCATTACACCTGTATCCACAAATGCCAGAAATCGAAGCGTTATCTATGTTATTAGCTCAAGCTTGTGGGATAGCAACAGTACCCTTTTTATTAATCCCTTTAAAAGATGATACTTTGGCTTATTTAACCAAACGTATAGATCGTACTGCTAATAATGATAAATACCCTATGGAAGATGCTTGCCAATTCACAGAACGACTTACAGAACATAAAGATCTTACGAGCAAATTGCAAAAGGCATAATAACCTATGCACAAAACCCGTTACTGGATGCCGTAAAATTTTATGAGCAAGTTATTGTTTCTTTCCTTATTGGAAATAACGATATGCATTTAAAGAATTTTTCACTTATTGCAAAAGACAGTAAAAACTATGCATTGGCACCAGACTATGATATGGTAGCGGTTAAATTATTAATTCCGGAAGATCAAGAAGAATTAGCTCTAAACCTCAACGGTAAAAAACGAAAAATTAAACGTGTCGATTTTAACGAAGCTATGGCCAAAGCACAAATCCCAGCAAAAGCGATTGAAAACCTATGGAACCGTATAGAAAAGGGCATGCAGCAATGGCAAGAATTAATTGTCTGTAGCTTGTTAAGTGATGAGAACAAAAGCACTTTAATAGCACTAATAGAAATTAGAGCGAAGCAATTAGAATTAAATACTAAATTTTAATGCTAATAAATTACAAACACCTTACAAGGACTAATTCAAAAAGAATTATAAATTTCTATTGTTGTCCGATAAAAAACAGAATTAGCTAAAAAAGCTTTGGTGTTGGCCTTTTTTATTGATCGCACTCTTTATTTTGAAAACAGAACCTCCTTATGGGTCAAAAAGGCTTAATTGCCCAATGTTTTTGGTTGTAATCTCTTCCCAATTAGCTTCTGGGTTTTTCAGGAATTTGAACAAATCGATATATGTCATCAAATGGTATCGTATGACGGACATCATATTGGAATAAGCCCAGTTTCTTTGGGTTTTTCTTTGGATCACAAGCATAATGAGCTGGATTATCAAACTGACCCAGATTTGTATTTCGATGGCATTTTGATTGTCTCCCAAAAAATACTTTAGCGGAAAGTTCTGTTTAAGCCGCTTGAACATCGTCTCAATCTGCCACCTATTTTTATAGATGTCGGCTATTTTGTCTGCGTCAAGATCATAATTATTAGTGATGAACTCATAAACTTTTTGGTGCTTTTCGTGCCAAAAAGCGATTCTCCTCAGGGAAAAAGCATTGCCGTTTTTGTCCGTAAGCCCTATTTTTTCGTCCTTTAAGACAGCATCGTCCACTTTATTGGAGATATCAAACTCTTCAAGGCTTGTATAGCGAGCATTGTCCTTTTGCCGAGTCACAAAGTAAACATCTTCCAGTGTCCATTTTTGGTATTGCTCATAATCCACATACCCTTTGTCAAAAACCACATAAGAGCCCTTCTTGAGTTCCAGGTCTTTTAAAAAGGTGTGGTCGTGCGTGGCCGCGCTTGAAAACTTAATCAGACAAGGAACGTCTTCCATGGCGTTTATCATAGTATGCATCTTGATACCTCCTTTCTTTTTGCCGTTGAGCGGGTTCCTTCCTACACCTTTAAGAATGTCGCTAAATAGGGGTATGGTCGAGGAATCAACGATTTTAAGGTTCTTCACTGCAGGTTCTAAGGGTCTGCTGTCCGATAAAAAGCGATGGTAACGTTTGTAGAGTAAATGATAAATATCGGCAAATACTTCAGAGCTTCTTCTCCTGTTAGCATCTGACAAGGTACTGCGTTTTGGAAAGTCCGTGAGTCCTAGATGGTTGATCTTTCCCTCGCAGGCAAGCATAATACTGGAAACCTCACGAAGTGAGCTACAGCCACTGATCACGGTAAATACCATAGTGGCCAAATGCTCATAGGTGGTAAACTTTTTGGTATAGCGATCGCTGTTGTGCTTTTTGGCTGTCCGATGAACATCTTTGGGCAAAATGAAATTTAATACCTGTTTGATTATGGGGTGTCCGCTAAAGTTTTTACTTTTATTCATATCTTGGATGTGTGATAACTTCAAGATACAAAATAAGCGGGAAATCCTATCTTGGAAATCCCGCTTTTTAAATCTTTTATCGGACACTAATGATAAATTTAATAGTAATAACCTGAATTCGACGTAATAAAAGTAGTTTTTTAGTATAGAGAAAGCGGAATATTTAGTATGTTAAAGTTTTAATTATCGAGGATTTTCCACTTAGAGGGAAACTAGTTTATCTGCATTTAAAGCGCCGCAGATGGCGTGATGTAGACACAAAAGAAACCCTGCAAAGAGACTGGAATAATGTAGCAAAAGGCACTCGTATGACCACCGAGTTTGAGGCTTTTTTAAAAGAAATTAATCGATAATAACAATACTAGCACGCAAACTATAGCTAATTTGTATGGTTTAGATGGTAAAAAGCTACAGCGCCAATATCGAGATTATTTAAGTGAATTTAAAGATTGGGAATACCTTGAGCAATCCACCAAATGGTTAGTCTACCCTCAAAATATTGGCAAACGATTATCTATAGATGAAATAGCACTTTCACAAGGAGAGTTATACACCGTAGTAACCAATAAAAAAGCCAAAGGTAGAGCAGGTTCTATTGTAGCTATTATTTCAGGAACTAAGTCTGAAGAGGTTATTAAATATCTTAAAAAGATACCTGAAGGCAAGCGGAGGTTGGTAGAAGAAATAACCTTAGTTATGGCCGGTGGCATGAAACTAATTGCAAAGAAGAGCTTCCCAAGAGCCGTGCAAGTCATTGATCGCTTTCATGTACAACAACTAGCTTCTGATACTGTACAAGATATTAGAGTAAAATACCGCTGGCAAGCTCTAGAACTAGAAAATGAGGCTATCAAGACAGCTAAAAATAATAACTACCAGTATCTAGCAGAAGTATTTAGTAACGGGGATACGCGCAAACAACTGCTAGCACGAAGTAGGTATCTTCTATTCAAAAGTCCTGACAAATGGACTAGTTCCCAAAAGGAAAGGGCAGGAATTTTATTCAAGCAATACCCCATGATAAAGGATCAGTCCTAAAAGTTGGGGACTAGGCATAAATTTGTGCTAATCTAAAGAGGAAGAATTCCTTATTTCTCACACCTCTAAGTTGTTGTCTAAAGGCTTTAATCTTTGCATTAAAAGATTCAGCAGCCGCATTTAGTACTTCTGTTGTCAAAATAGTTTAATATCGGATCAAGAGCAAAAGTTGGGGGATTTTAGAATTAAGCAAAAATAGTAGTTAATCTATAGAGGAAGAATTTTACGTTTCTTACGCCTCTGAACTGTGCTCTAAAAGCCTTAATTTTAGCATTGAAAGCTTCTGCTGAAGCGTTGGTACTTCTATTATCAAAATAGTTTAGAATGTTTTGATAGTGAACAGACATGGTTCTGGATATAGTATTAAAGCTTTTAAAGGCTGCTTGTCTAACTTTTTCATCCCATTTAGCTAATCGTGTTAGTGCGGAAGTTTTATCCTGAGTATTGTTAAAAATCCAAGATAAGTTCTGGCATAGTTTGTATGCTTTTTCTATATCAGGATAGTGTTTAAATAGTATCACTGATCTTTTAGCTTGGTTTTCAGTCCACTTATTGCTTGGCTTATAGAGTAAATATCTTCCTCTTGCCAGTAGTTGTTTTAATGTATCTCCGTTTGGAAGTATTTCAGGTGTGTATTTTAAAGATTTACTTCTAGCGTCTTCTATGGCATCATTTTCAAAATCGATGGCTTCCCACCTGTGTTTTATTCTTATTTCTTGCAAAGCGTCCAATGCTAATTTCTGCACATGAAAACGGTCTATAACTAAGCAGGCATTGGGGAATGATTTTTTAACAATGAGTCCCATGTTTCCTGCCATATCCAGAGTCACTTCTTTAACTTTATTTCTTTGTTTTAAAGGAATTTCATGAAGTATTTTTATCACTGTTTCAGCTTTAGTTCCTTTAACTATAGCTACTATAGAGCCTTTCTTTCCTTTGGCATCTTTATTGGTTAAGATGGTGTAGAGTTCGCCATTGCAAAAAGCGGTTTCGTCAAGCGATAGGTAGCTTCCTAGATTCTCAGGGTACAATAGCCAATCTTTTGCATGGGCTTTTTGATCCCAAGATTTAAAATCACTTAAGTGATCTTTGTACTGGCGTTGCAGTTTCTTGCCGTTAACACCGTAGAAAAATCCAATGGTGTGGCAATCCGTAGCTTTAGTATGGACTAATTTCTTTTAAAAAATCAGCAAACTCGGCGGTCATCCGTGTTCCCTGTGCTACTAAATTCCAATCTCTATGAACCACTTCATTGGTTTGCTTATTCAGCCATCTGCGGCGTTTTATATGAAGGTAAACATTTTTACCTCGTATAGGGAAGTCTTGAACGGTAGCCTCAGAAAAGAAGCCTTTGGAATGAAGTTTAGTTCCATTAAATTCTTCGGGAATCGTGTTTAGTTCTGTAAAATAAAAATGTAGTGCTTCTCCTTTAATTTCGTGCTTGTCCAAATCAAAATACTTCATAAGTATTTCTGGAAGTAATAAATTGGCTTTGGCTAATAATGAATCTGATGACATTAAAAATTTTTATTCAAAGATCTTCTTTTTTTAAATACTCCCCAACTTTTGTGCTTGACCCGAAATTAGGCGTTAAAGTTCAAAGAGGTAGTCTTTTACATATTCATTTCAAACAAGGAGAATTTGATAATATACTCATTTGTAAAGTAGAACACGATGAAATAATTAATGAAAAAAGCTTTGATTTAAATAGAGGTTTAAATACCAAAAAGAAAGTTTTTAAAGCTTTTCTTTATTATTTGGGGAATAAAAAAAGAGATGAAGAAATCTACTTAAATGATAAAAATAATAGCAAATATTGGTGGTATGATTTTTTAGAATTGGAACAAGTTAATACGGATGATGTTAATACTGAAAACTCTCTTGATAAATTGGTGAAAATTATAGATAAAGAAAAAAAGAAAGAAGGTCTAGCGTTTGATGGAACATTATTAAGAAATAGTATTGTAGGGTATTTTAAATCTAATCATGAGTTTAATTTTACAGAAGTATATGATATTGTGAGTAACTATAGTCCTTTTAATTCAAAGTTTCCTTTGACTAATATAATTAACCCGTTGTGCATTTTAAATAATGCTAATTTTAATATTATTAATGTTTCTCCCAAAAATAAACTTATTGATATACTGAATAGTTGTTAAAGCAGTTATCTTAGCTACGATTCTTGTTTTAAAACCTTCAAAAGTTTTAGCATAATTGCGTCTTATCATAAATTGGTCACAAAGTTGTGAAAATAATGTTTCTATCCTTTTCCTCTTTTTTCTAAATACATAAGGCTGTACTTTGTAATTTTTTTGATTGCTTCTCATAGGTGTATTTAGCGTTATATTACAGGTTTCAAGCAAGTTAAGCTGTATTTCTGTTGATAAATAGCCTTTATCACCAATTAATGTACAATCGCTTATTTGCATCTTAATATCTTTAAGATAATTAATATCGTGTACAGATGCTGGACTCAAATCGATACTTTGAAAGACACCATTTACAGAACAAACAGCGTGCAGTTTATAACCGTAATAATTAGAACTTTGAGCTGCACAATAACCTTTATCTGGAAATGCATAAGTGTTTTCTTTACAAATCTTTGAACGAGAACTGCGTGATAATTTACAAACTTCTAAAGGCATACTATCTACTACAAAATAATCTTCAAATTCATTAAAATGGGAAGCTAAGCTTAACCTGATACTGTTGAGCTTATTAACTAGTTTTCGTCTTCTTCTATTGTAGACACTTCTCTCTATTTTTGATAATAGGGAATCTGGAAGTTTTCTAAAAAGGTCATTTTCACTATCTATTCCCATAAATTCGGCAGTAAGACTCAAACTGATAAGTTCTAAATCACTAAGCTTTGGTTGTCGTCTTTGATAACTTAAAAGTTGTTCTTTCGATATTTTTCTTAATACTTCCAATATTCTTTCGTAATTTGCACTCAAGTTGTTCATTATTAATGATTTGTAGTTAAATCAATTTACTGATTTTCAGTAAGATGAACAACTTTTTTCTTTTAAATCATAATGCACAACGGGTTAATTAGTAAGTTTGATAAACTAAAAGATGATAAAAGTTTTGATAATCAGTTTTCAATAGTACAAAAAAAGGTAGATAAAAGGATAGTAAATACTATTCCTTTAGGTAAAGGACTATACCTGAAAATAGATAAGCATGTTCCTAATTTAACAGAGATTATTAAACCTTATGAAGGGATTGATGGTAAATTTGGAATTACAATTATTTCAGATCAGGCTTATAATTTTATAAAGGTTAGAAACCAATGATTAAAAAGTTTTTAAATGCAATATTAGGTGATACTAACAATAATTCTAAAGAGTCTTTTTCAATGTATGAAATAGAATTTGCTCACCCTAATTTAAAAACTCTATCCCAGAATCTTAATCTTGAAAATTATAGTAGGTTAAATAGACTAATAAGTGACTATGGTTGTAAATGGGACTTAACTGTAGAAGATTTATCTTATTCTATTACTCAGGAAAAGTTTGAGGAACTGAAGTTAGAAGATTATGACGATTTTGAAAATGTTACGATTAATTTTAATATTTACAAGTCTAAAGAATTAATTGTTATAATTGATAATGAAGTATTTAATAGTTATTTAGAATCAATTCCTTTACAAAGGTTTTTAGAGATAATTAACACATTTGATTCAAGTTTTATCATTGAAAATGAGCAAGATAATTTTGAAATAAAAATTGAAAAAGGGGACAATATTAATATTTCAAACCAAACAAATTTTAAAAATAGTATTCTGTATCCTTACAATCCTGATACTTTTTATTTTAATAACATTAATAAACAAACAAAGTCCATCTTAGATGATTATTTTTTAAAGCTATCACAAGTTTTTTGTTTTGCATATTTGTTTAATTTTTTAGAAATAAAAGGAGATAGTATTGATTTCTCAATTACAGGAAAGAGTTTATCCAAAATTTTGTGTTTTTGAAAAATAATTTCAAAATTCATAGGTTAAAATAATATAGATTATAACCTGTTTGGAAAACAAATATACAATTGATTGTAAATTTGGCCCCATTTAAATCGTGTTTTCTTCCATTTTTTGCTGATGCTTTGAGCTGCTAAATATATGGATTTCAGTGCTGCATCATCATGAGGAAAGACTTTTTTGTTGCGTGTATATTTTCTTAAACTGGCATTAAAACTCTCAATGATATTGGTAGTATATATAAGTTTTCTAATCTCTTTTGGGTAGTTTAAAAACGCGGTCAAATTATCCCAATTGTTTTCCCAAGACTGTACGGCAGAGAGGTATTTATCTTCCCAATTTTGTTTAAAGACTTCGAAAGCCTGCTGCATTCAAGGTTCTAACGCAACAAACGTTGCTTTTTTTTGTATGAGTCTAAGCTACAATTTTTAGTTCTTTTATCATAACTTCATTAGGGGTTTTAAATCCAATAATTTTACGAGGTCTATTGTTTAATTTTTCTTGAATTTCGATGAATGTATTTAAGTCAATTTTGTTAAAATCTGTTCCTTTTGGGAGGTACCTTCTGATGAGTCCGTTAGTGTTTTCATTGGTACCTCTTTCCCAAGAAGAATAGGGGTGTGCAAAGTAAATTTTCATACCTGTTTTCTTGGTAATTGTTTCGTGTCTTGCCATTTCAATTCCATTATCGTAGGTCATAGATTTTTTGAATATGGGATCTAGTTTGTTAAGTTCTTTAGAAAACATTTTAGCAATTTCCTTAGAGTTCCTGGCTTTTAGTTTGATAATTAATGTATATCTAGATTTGCGTTCTACGATAGTTCCAATAGCCGATTTTTGATCCTTCCCAATCATTAAATCTCCTTCCCAGTGTCCGATTTCATTTCTTAGGTTAATATGCTCGGGCCTTAGGTCTATACTGACTTGGTTTAATATTTTAGATCCTGTTCTGCGTCTTTTTTTAGAGGGTCTACGTCTTGTTTTTTTGCGTACGAGGAGTTTAATTAGTTTTTTATTTAAACTAGCTTGAGGCTTTGCATATATGTACCTATAAATTGATTCGTGAGAAATAGACATTATAGGATCATTTGGGAATTCTTCTTTTAGTCTTCCAGCAATTTGTTCAGGAGTCCATTGTGATAATAAGCCCCTATAGACATAAATTCGAAGTCTAGGGTACTTAGATATTTTATCAATATTTCTTTTGTTTAGGTAATCATCTTTGGCGCACCAATGAGCTAGTTCTGCTGAGTATTTATCTCTATCTGTTTGCACCCATTTATTAACTTCTCTTGTAACCGTAGATCGAGCTCTGTTAATGGTTATAGCGATGTATGATTTATTCTTTTTTTCAGTTAAAAGAGTCTCAATCTGTATTCTTTCTTTAAGGGTAAGTCTACCTGTTTTTTTTCGTACCATAATTACAAATCTATTAATTTAGATTTGTTGCGTTAAGTTCTTGAATACGGACCTCTAAAGCGAATTTCTCATTATCGGCTTGATAAATAGCTTTAATATCGACCATTATTGATTTACGGTCCTTATAGCTCACATATTTTAAAGAGTTTCTAATTTGATGTACGATACATATTTGACGTATACTACCTGGAAAAATAGCTTCTACAGCTTTATCTAATCCAGAGAGGTTATCCGAACACAGAAAGAAGATATCTTTTACGCCTCTAGAGCGCAGATCGTCTAAAATGGACATCCAAGCAGCTGCCTTTTCTGTCTCCACAATACTCATGCTCAAAATATCTTGTTGCCCTTCGGTATTCACCCCTAAAACTATCATACAGGCTTTAGATATTACCTTGCCTTCTTGACGTATTTTATAATGAATAGCATCTATCCAGACAATGGGATATACGTCTTCTAAAGGTCTATTCTGCCATTGTTTGATGTCTTCCAATAATTGATTGGTGATAATGGATACCTGTGATGTGGAATACTGCACTCCATAGGTACTTTCAATAAAATCAATAATATCGCTATTGCTCATACCTTTGGCGTAAAGCAGTTGAATACAATCTTCTAATTCTTGACTAATCGATTGATGTTTGGGGACAATAACAGGCTCAAAGCTCGCTTGACGATCTCTGGGGATTTTGATGCGTTGTTCGCCGTTATGAGTCTTGATAGTTTTCTCTGAGAAACCATTGCGCTGGTTGTTCTCAATTACAGAACCTCCTTTTTGAAACCCTAAGTGGGCAGTCATTTCTGCTTTTAAAAGTGATTCAATACCACGTTTAAGCAACTGTTCCTTGACCTGGTCAAAGTCCTCCTTGTTGCTGATTTTGCCGATCAAGGCGTCTAATTGTTTTTCTAAGTCTGAGTTCATAAAATAAAAATTTAAAAGTAAATTTTTTGCCTATGAATTTCAAAATCATTTTTAAACTAACTAACAGCAAAAACACAAAATAGTTTACAGTCCCACAGGAAATATTACGTATAAGTACAGTTTAGAATTCAAAAATATTAATGTAACAAGTTTAGAGCATTATCATAAAATTTATAAATGGGTATATTCTGAAAAAAATAAGATTGAAGACAAAGTCTCCATTTCAAGAAATATTTTGACATCCTATATTACCTCTAATTCTCTCGAAATAGATAGTTCTGTTTTTAATTCTATTTTATCCTCTAATCAGATTTATATAAAAGGAAATATTTCAAAATATTTTGAGGTTAGAAATAAAATAATTGAGCAAATAGAACAAACAATAAATATTGTAAATAAATCAATAGAGTCTTTTGTGACAAACTTTCAAAAAAGCTCTTTCGTTTTTATATCCTTTTTTTTGAGTGTTTTTATTTTTAAAGTAGTTAATAAAACAGCTCTTAATAAAATTTTTTCAAAAGAAACTTCACTTATAGGTATAGGTTTTATTGTTATATCGTTTTTATATTTAATTGCCTCAAGAGTTATTATTCGAATGGAAAGTAAAAGACTTGAAAAAAGATATAATAATGTAAAAACGAGATATGAGGATGTCTTGGTAAAAGAAGATATTGAAAAAATCTTAAATGAGGATTTTGAATTTGAAAGTGAAAAAAAGCATTTAAATGAAAGAGTTTATGTTTATACAATTATTTGGATACTTTCATTACTTGTTTTTACAATTACCTTATTTTTAGCTTCTGAATATTTAGAGATCCTACCAATTAAGGAATAGCCATCATGCGGGAGGCATTTAATATTGAAGCTTTTGATAAGAATACTGGAGATAAACGGAAGTAACTCGAGGATCTTCCTTTAATAAACAATGCATTGAGTTTTTAAATCAACTCTTTAATAACCCCATTAAAATAGCTAAAGCCATAGCCTTGGTATTTTTGTTTCTAAGGAAATAAGCCGCTTCTTCATCATGGGTTATAAAACCAATCTCCAGGAGAACAGCAGTGCAAAAGGGTGTTGTTTCTCTAAGCACTTGAAAATTACTGTATTTTACACCACGATTTTTAAAACCTAAGTTGTGATTAACTTCTTTTAATAAGGATGAAGCCAGGTTCATGGAATAATTCCCATTCACAGAAGCCTTTTCCCAAACATAAGCTTCCATTCCGTAAGCAAAATTAAGAGCAGCATTGCAATGTAGAGATAAAAAGATATCAGCCTTTAATTTTTTAGGACACTATCCCGTAAAGTGTGTAAGTTATAAATCGAGGGTTTAGCTTTTTTAAAGTTGAACCCTTTTTTCAAATATAGTTAAAAACTGGTTTAAAATAATGCCCCAGTTCCTAATAGGCATCGACCATTTTTTGGTAGCCTCTCTAAGGGCTAAAAAAGTGGACTTCATAACAGCCTCATCTGTTGGGAATGAGAGCTTGTTTTTAGTGTACTTTCTGATTTTTCCATTAAGGTTTTCAATAAGGTTGGTAGTGTAAATGATTTTTCTAATTTCAACAGGAAATTCATAAAAAGCAGTAAGCTCATCCCAGTTGTCTCTCCAGCTTTTAATAGCATAAGAGTACTTGTGTTCCCATTTCTGAGCAAAGTCCTCTAAAGCAGCTTTTGCTGCGTTTTTGGTGGGTGCATCATAGATATTTTTCATGTCTTTTGTAAATTCCTTCTTGTCTTTCCAAACAACATAGCGACAAGCGTTACGAATCTGATGTACCACGCAAATTTGGGTTTTAGATTCAGGAAAAACATTTTTAATGGTGTCGGTGAAACCGTTAAGATTATCTGTGGCCGTGATAAGCAAATCCTGAACGCCTCTGGCTTTCATATCGGTTAGTACACTCATCCAAAAGGCTGCCGATTCATTCTTACCCAGCCAAAGTCCTAAGACTTCCTTTTTACCATCTCTACGGAGTCCTACGGCGATGTACATGGTTTTGTTAATGACTTTAGAGTTCTCCCGAACCTTAAATACAATACCATCCATCCAAGTAATTAAATATACGGGCTCCAGGGGTCTGTTTTGCCAAGCAATAATATCATTGGTAACTTTATCTGTGATACGTGATATGGTAGATGTAGATACATCAAAATCGTAAACTTCTCGGATTTGCTCTTCAATATCAGAATTACTCATACCCTTGGCATAAAGGCTGATAATGACGTTTTCTATGCCGTCAACCATGTTTGTGCGTTTAGGAACCAGCATAGGGGTAAAAGAAGCTTCTCGGTCTCTGGGAACTTTAATATTAGTCTCTCCTAAAGCTGTTTTTATCCTTTTAGATCCATAGCCGTTACGGGTATTGCTATTATTGGATTGCTGATGTTTCTCATAGTCTAAATGAGCGTCAAGTTCTCCTTCTAGCATCTTTTCAATACCTCGCTTTTGGATGGATTTTAGAAAAGAGGTTAGTTCGTCTCCTGTTTTGAACTGTTTTAAAAAATCGTCGTTTAGAAAATCTTCTTTCTTCATAAGTGTGTAAATTTTAAAATTAAACAAAAAATATCGAGGGTTGCAACCCTCGATATTTTTTGTTTACACACTTTATGAGATACTGCCTTTTTTAGAGAATTGACTTCTGTCTTTTAATGCGATTAAAGTGTCGTTGTGTCGTGTGAGGTGTATCTCAAACCGACTATCAAATACACTTTTATTTAGCAGTACAATCTCTTTAGCCAAATTCAAAACCACATCTTTCTCTCTAACATTAAAAACACCAAGAGAGCCAGGGTCAATTCCACCATGACCAGGGTCAATTACAATGATTTTTTTAGGAGCTATGATTTGACTAAAACACAGATAAGTTTTTAGTATCACTAGAAGAAAAATGACGTTTTGGAGCCTGTTTTTGAAAGTTGCTTTCATGTTTTTTTGATTTTTTAGAAGGAAAAGTCATAAAGATTGGAGCTATTTGGTTGCAATTAAAATCAAACACTTTTAAAAAATATTTTTCACATAAAATACTGTAAATCAGTATTTTAAAAACAAATATATTGTAATTTTCATAAAGATAAATCAGTACTAATTTAAAACCTTTTTAACATGAAAAAATCAATGTATCTCACGTTTTTATTCGCACTAATTTCCGAGGTGTTATTTGCACAAATTGGAGGTATCGAAGATTCAGTAAATGATGTTTCGGATACCATTCGATCTATTTTTCCAATCATTTTAGGAGTTATTTTTCTAATAGGCTTCCTGTTTAATGCTGGACACTTCTTCGGAGAAAATGCCGATTTGAAAAAGGGGATAACCCGTGTGTTAGTCTTTGTTCTTATAGCAGGGGCAGTAGTGGGAATCTTTACCTATTTAATTGGGATTGTAGTTTAATTCAGCAACCATCATGCTTATGAAAACCTATGAGGTATATAAGAATATTAGAAAAAGTGCTGTAATAATGGGATTGCCTATTGCGATGTTCGCGCTGATGATGACTCTAGTTATTGTCTCCTTACTAGTCATCATTTTTTCGTTTAGTTTTTTCATAGTGGTTGGCGCCATTGTTCTGAATATCACGGTATACATCAGCCTCATCCAGTTAGTTAAAAACCCAGCCTTATTACATTTTAAAAAAGTTTTTCCTAGGACCATTAGTAATAAGAAAGTTACAGGATTAAACTATGAAAATGATTGTGTCATTGAAATCTTATCCAAATGAATAAACTCAACCTATCGTCATACCATCCCATTTTAGATGTTCAAGGACACATTCTTTTTGCGAGTAATGGTCATGTGGTACTTTGTTATAAGTCAAATCTTCCTGAAATATACAGTTTATCCGAAAAGGATTTTGAAGACCTTCATGGAACCTGGTTTCAGGCTTTTAAATCATTGCCTGTAAGCACGGTCATACATAAACAAGATATTTATGAGAAGGCTGAGTATGATGGTTCGTTATTACCAGAGGAAAGCTTTTTAGAAAAAGCCACAGCAGATTATTTTAATGGGCGTGAATACCTCAAACATGCATCCTATTTGTTTTTTGTGTTGCCACTGGGAGGCTCACTCAACGCAGCTAAGTTTACCAATCCATTTCGGAAGATAGAAAAAGGCATCCATAAGCCTTTAGATCATACAGTAAAAGCATTCATTAACGCGGTAAATGATGCTGTTTCCTATATAAATAACAGCCGTAAACTGACTTTAATGCCTTTAGATGAAAATGAAATTTTTTCACTTACGAACACGTATTTCAATGGCTTTAACACCGGTTTTGATACCGATATTCAGCTTAAAAAATCCGATATTTCTGTAGGGGAACATCATTTTGATGTACTGGCCGTAAACAGTGAGCGCTGTTTTGGAGATGTCGTACAAAGTAGTAAAACCAACGAAAAATTCACATCCGATGATTACACCTTTCATCAAGGATTTATAGACGGTCTGGGACTTAGTATCCATGAAAATCATATGGTCAATCAAATTATCTACCTAGATGATAAGCACAAATGGCAAAAGCATCTCGATAAAAAAATCGAAGAACTCAAGAAGAGTTCGAATTTTGGAACGCAGAATAAGGTCATCTTAAAAAAGATTGAAGCCATTACAGCAATTATTAATGAGGATGATAGTTCTCGAATAATTCGAGGGCATTTGAATATTATATTTTGGACGGAACAAGCCCAAGATTTAAATCGAATTGCTTCCAAAATAAAGGCCGAATTTAAAGAATTGGATATTTTACCCTATTATCCCAAAGGTGAAGAGCGCAAGCATTATTTCTTGAACTCGTATTGTTGTTTTTCATCTAATTTTTCGAATGAAGATGTCTATGTAACCGATTTAAAACACGCTCTGTGTTTATATATCAATAACAGCAATTACAAAACAGATGCCACTGGTATTATTTTTAATGACAGGCAGCATAATATACCCGTTTTAAAAGATGTTTGGGATGAGGGTAAAAAACGCATTAAGGCCAGGAATTTTGCCATTTTTGCTCCCACAGGAGAAGGTAAGTCCTTTTTAGCCAATAATATTTTACGTCAGTATTTTGAATCTGGCGTCAGATTAGTGGTCATTGATTTAGGAGGTTCCTATTCCAAGTTTGCAAAACTTTACCCCGATGATCATATTATTTTACGCTATGAGCAAGGAAAGAATTTAGGGATTAATCCTTTCTATAGAGCTACAGATAAAGCACTAACCCCCGAACATTTGGAGGATTTAGGTGTCTTTATTTTAGAACTACTGGCCTTAGGTAAAGACACCACAAAAGCAGAAGAAGTTGCTATAAAGAAAGTACTAAAATACTATTACCAGACGGTTCACTCTAACCATTCATTAGCCAGCTTATATCAGTTTGTAGATGATAAGAAAGATTCCCTCATCGAAGAACTAAAAATACAAGAAGCCTATTTCAATGTGTACAACTTTTTACATATTCTGTCTGAATATGTAGCAGATGGACTGTATAGTTTCTTATTTGATGTCACTGAAGCCCAAACCTATAAAATAGAAGATAAACGGCTGATTGTTTTTGAGTTGGATGAAGTCAAGGACAATAAAGAGATCCTTTCGGTGATGTTAAAACTCATTAAGTCATCCATACAAAGTACCATTTGGCGGAATAAGGCCGAAAAAGGCATCATACTATTCGATGAATTCGCCAAACAGCTCAAATTTGAAAATGTACTAGAAAGTGTCGAATTCTACTATCAAGCCATTAGAAAACAAAACGGCGCCATAGGCGTTATTTTGCAATCCATCAATCAACTCCCCAACAATTCTACATCCGCCAGCATTTTAGAAAATACCCAAGTCATTTACAGCCTCAATAACGAAAAAGGTTATGACGAATTAAAAAACCGATTGAACCTGTCAAGTCATGATATGAATCAATTAAGATCCATTCGTAATAATTTATCAGGAGCAAGGAAGTACACCGAAATGTTTATCAAAATAGGTAAAGAAAGTAACATTTTCAGGTTGGAAGTACCTAAAGAAGTTTATGCAGCATACTTAACAGATGGAAAAGAAAGCGAGGCCATAATGACCTTATATGAACAAACCAACAGTATGGAAGAAGCCATTAAAATATTTATTAACTCCTAAAAATTAAAGTTATGAAATCAAATATTAGAGTTTTACTGCTTACCTTACTAGTAAGTGTATTTGCCTCCCAATCACTGACGGCACAAGGTATGCCTGTTTACGACAATACCAATTTTATCAGTTTTGCCAAGTCTTTAATTGAATCAGCCAAGCAGACCTCACAGCTCTTAAAAACGGTTCAGTTTCTAAAAACTCAAAAAGAGAATATAGAAAAAGTGAACAATGCCATCACACAGCTCAAAGCTGTTAAAGAACTCACTCAGAATAATAAACGTCTTTTTGATTTGGTACAAGACGATTTAAGAGAGATATTAAACTCACCCTATATCAAAGCAGAGGAAGTTAATCGGATTTCTGACTCATTTAATGCCATAATAGAAAATTCCATGGATAGCTTAGAATACATAGATAAAATTCTCTCTAGTGGTACCCTTAAAATGACAGATGCAGAACGCGCTGAAGTACTCAAGGAAAAAGAAAGAGAGTCAAAAGATATGGTTGCAGAAATAGAAGCAAAGACCAGACGCTATCGCGAGATCATCGCTTTTAGAGAAATGCAAGACATCATCAATAACAGACAGACAAATTACTAATGGCTGCTATTTTTTTAGGCATAGGCTTAGAATATGTGGATGCTGTATTTACGACGATCAAAAACAGTGATTTTTCGCAGTATACCATAACAGGAATGAAAACTCTAGCCATTCTTTTCTTTCTGATAAATATTCTAAAAAAATACAACGAAGGCATAGCTACCAATGCAGGATTTACCTGGGGGTTAACGCCATCAGAATTAGCAAAGAATTTTGCCGTAGTGATCTTGGTTATTTTTTCAACACAAGTATTAAATGTGTTCGATGCCCTTTTGGTTGCTGTTGAAACACAATATCGTGATACAGCACCAGCCTTGTTACCTTTACAAATGCTGGAATTAGATTTAGAGCAAGATGTAGGGCCTTTGAAAGCAGCCCAAAAAGCATTTGCCTTATTGTATGAAGCTTTAGTAACACCATTATACGGTTTAAAAGCGATAGCCTTTATCATGGGGATATTTTTATGGTTACTGGACTTGTTCATTTATCCACTGTTTTTAGCAGAGCGTTATTTCTTGTTAGGCATCATGCAAGCCTTTTTTCCTTTGGTCATTAGTTTAGCGGTATTTGAAAAGTTTAGAACCTTAGCTTATAATTTCTTCAAGCTTTATGCAGGTGTGTACATGCTGGTGCCAGCCTTTTTTCTGGTGAATGTATTTGTGAATCAGCTTTACACGGAAATCAATACGAACTTTTGGGCAGACTTGTTTGGAACCGATTGGGGCAGTGATTTTTTTGCGCCGCTCCTACAATTTGCCTCAGTTGGATTTATTGTGCTTTTAAAATTCAAACTCTATCGAAAGGCCAACACTTTTGTGTTCAAACTTTTTATAGGTGGCTAGGGGGTAATCAGTTAAAAAATATTTAAGAAAATGAAAACACCATATAGAAACATTTTTAGCGTACTCAAGCTCAACCGTTTTATTGTGCTGGCAGTAGTTATAGGAGCTGTAATAACCTGTGTGGTTTCTGTAGTGCTTGTGATTTTACTGCATAAAGAAACCGTTAATAATGCCTTTGTAGTCAACACAGAGGGGCAGATCATTCCATTAAAATTCGTGTCTCTCCAAGAGAATCTTGAAGTTGAAGCATTGGCGCATTTAGAAAATTTTCATCGTTACTTTTATAATATTGACGCCAGCAATTATGAGAAAAATTTAGAGAAAGCCTTGTGGTTGGGCAACAGTACCGTAGACGGATTGTACAGACAAAAGAAGGCAGATGGGGTTTATAATCGCTTATTGCAATATTCTTTATTACAAAAGGTGATTAGCATCCATTCTAAGGTTGATATTCAAGCAGAGCCCTATGCCTTTGAAACCAAAACTGTATTTGAAATCAATCGGGGGTCAATAATTGACACTTATGAAATGACGACTATAGGTAAATTAATTCAAGTGGATAGGCACTTTCCAAATAACCCCCACGGCCTTTTGATTACCAATTATTTTGAAAACACCTTAAAACGCATTGATAATGAAAATTGATAAAAAGAAAATCGTTTTTATAACCGTATTAGTCAGTATCATTTTATTTATCGCTGGATACAGTATGACCATTATGGGAGACGATAATGAATCCATTATAGAAAACAATGACATTGCTATTCCAGACTTGCCAGATGATCAAAAGGAATATGAGACGAAACTAGAAGCTGTTAATGATTTAAAAGAAGTTCGAGAAACCAATGCGCCTAGTATTTATGATGAGCATTTGTTAGACTCAACAGGAGTTTATGATAGCGAATTGTTAAGCAAGGAAAAAATGCGGATGGTAGATAGTATCTACAACGAAGGAAGGATAAGCTATTCAGAAGGAAATTATAGGTCAGCAGTAAATCAGGAGCAAAAGGAAGAAAAAAGTGTAGACACTATATCTGAAAAAATAGTAGTAGATTATGAAACCATGGCAAAGGAGTTGGCTTTGGAGCATCAGTTGTTCTTCGCTTCAAACCCTGTAGTCAATGACAAGCAAACTTTAAAAACTACAGATGCTTTTATTTATGCCAAGGTTGATGGTACGCAATCCGTACGTAATAATTTCAGGCTACGAATGCGTTTAACCCAAGCAGCAAGAATAGACAATCATGTTTATCCAAAAAACACAACCATTTATGGATTCGTTAGTTTCAAACCCAACCGAACCATTATAAAAATCCAAAATATAAACCACCATCCTGTAAAACTTAAAGCTTTTGATTTAGAAGACGGCACAGAGGGCGTCTATATCGAAAACAGTTTTCATGCAGAAGCAAGGCAGGAGGTTGTAGCTGATATTGTAGAGGATATTAATATAACGGGAGTACCACAAGTAGGAGGTATAAAGAAAATATTCCAAAGAGGAAATAGAGCTGTTAAAGTAACTATTGCTGATAATTATCAACTCATTTTAAAACCATAACTCATGAAAGTATATGTATTTGTAGCCATGATATTACTATCATGCGACCTCATAGGGCAAAAAAGATTAGATACGATTTATGCTAACAATCATAAAAATGTCGCCTTGTTTTTTACTGAGCCCATCCGCCTAGGTATTACTGGTTCACCTCATTTTGTGTTTACCTATAACCGAGATAAGGAACAATATTTTGGTCTGTTACAAGCAACACCTGGTAAAGAGAGTAATTTAATAGCCATAACCAAAAATGGTCAAGTGTATTCCTATATTTTGAAATATAAGGAACATATTACGAAGTTGAATTATTTTGTTGGTTTAGATGAAAGTATTGGAACTGAATCACCAGTGATGATAGATGAAAAAACAGACGACTCAATATCTTCAACGATAACAGATAAAACTAAGAATTATAAGAATTTCTGTGATTATTTACTCAGTAGAAACACAAATGCAATCAAAACCAAAAGAAAAAAAGGTATTAAAGTGCAGTTACAAGATGTGGCTTATCAGGGGGATGAAGTTTATTTAGTCATTGAGATTAAGAACAAATCACATATAGATTTTGAAGTCGATTATTTAAATGTCCATGTTACTAGCGGAAATAAGAGAAGGAAAGCATCTTTTCAACGTTTACAGCAGTATGTAATGTATCATCAAACTATTCCAATTCAAATTAAAGCAAACGAAGGTAAACGGTTTGTTTGTGTACTTCCAAAATTCGTGCTTGGGGATAATGAAAGACTTATGCTTGAATTAAGTGAATTAAATGGAGGAAGAAAAGTGCTTGTAAAAACCAATAAAAGTAATTGAAATTTGCTCATATTTCTAAAGCTATATGAGTTGTAACGAATTTCCATTAATAATCTCTTAAAATCTTTGAAACATGCTGCAGTAAAAATTCACTCATTTTTATTTTTTGAACTTAGTTTTTTTTTGGAAGTTAACTGTATAAGGAAGGTTGGTAACAAGAAGTTCAGGAATTTATTATTTTTTCAATTCAGCTTTTCTTAACCATTAAATATTATAAAATATGTGGTGTAAAACATGGAAACCCCTAAAATATGTGGTTTCTAAGTACTAATTTAATAGGGTTGGTACTATTAGATACCCTAATCGGTACTTAACAATACTTCAAGCTTAATAAATTGTGAACCTAACTAAATTAAGACTTGAAGCATATGGAAATTTTAAGTTATATCGAAATTAATAAGAATTCGAGATTACCAATGTATCAGCAAATTGTTGATTCTATAATTAAAAATATCTCAAATGGAAATATTAAATTGAATCAAAGATTGCCATCTATAAATATGATTAGCGAGGATTTTTACTTATCTAGAGATACAGTAGAAAAAGCTTATAATGTTTTGAAGGAGCGAAATATTATCCAATCGATACACAGACGTGGTTATTATGTGGTGAAAAATGAAACCAATTGTAAGTTAAATATACTTTTTTTGGTCAATAAATTAAGTACCTATAAAATGCAAATTTATAACTCCTTTATGGATCGGATAGGTTTAAATTCGAAAATAGATTTGGTGGTTTACCATTGCGATGAATTTCTGTTTTTAAATGCACTGAAAAATAATAAAATGGCCTATGACTATTATGTTGTAATGCCCCATTTTAAAAATGAAAACATGCAGCATACGAGCTTTACAAATGAGGTACTAGAAGCTATGAGTGCTATACCTAAAAATAAGTTGCTAATTCTAGATAACATCAGAGGGCCATTTGAAGATGATGTAAGAGCTGTTTATCAAGATTTTGATAAAGATATATATGAAGCTTTAGATAAAGGGAAAAGTAAAATATCAAAATACAAAAAGTTAGTACTTATTTATCCTGAAAAGTCGATTTATCCTTATCCTAAACGTATATTAAGAGGCTTTAGAAGATTTTGTCTAGAAAATGATATAGATTTTGAAATTTTAAATGAAGTTTGTGATGAAATGGTTTTTAAGAAAGGTGATTTGTTCATTACCATAGAAGAAGCAGATCTTGTTAATATTATAACTCAAATTAGAGAACAAGAATTGTCCTTAGGTGAAAGCATAGGGGTGATTTCATACAACGATACACCATTAAAAGATTTATTAGGAATAACAGTAATGTCAACAGATTTTAAAGTTATGGGAGAAACTGCCGCTAAAATGATTTTAAATAATGACATGGGACGTATTAAGGTGCCTTTTAATTTTATTGATCGTAAATCAATATAGTTAATCACTGTTTAAATTTTACAATATTGTTTTATAATCGAAAATAAAGATTATTTAGTAAAGATGTGATTTGAAAATAGTTTTGTAGATTTTACTTTATTTTTTTGCAAAATTTGTATTTTGCCACATGCAAAAAATGAGTTTTTTAGTGCTTTTTGTACTATCCTGGTACGTTAATGGGCAGAATGAAATATACAAGTTTAGTTCTGTGTCTACAGCACATGGTTTATCTCAAAACTCTGCCATGGCTATTACCCAAGATTCGTTGGGGCAAATTTGGATTGGGACAAGAGATGGTTTAAATAGATACGATGGCACCAATATTACAGTTTATAGGCATAGTGATGCATTAAACTCATTATCAAGTAGTGATATTATTTGTTTAGAGGTAGATCGAGAAGGTTTAATTTGGATTGGAACGGCATTAGGTCTTAATAAATATAATCCTAAAACAGATAGATTCACGAGATACCTAGCTGATACTAGCCATACATCCATTACAAATAATAGAATTACTTCTATTTGTGATTTTTCTAAAGATAAACTTTGGTTCGGAACATCTTCCGGAATTTCTATTTACACCAGGAGTACTGATACGTTTACCACTATTTTAAAGGGGTATGTTATATATTCGGTACAAAAACTTTCTCAAAAATTACTAGTTGTTAGCACCAATAAAGGTCTCTTAAAAATTCATGTAGAAGAAAATAATCATATTAATATTCAACCTATAAAGAATACTGAAAAATATGTAATTCAGGATATGATGGTAGCTGACGATTCAAGTGTTCTATTGGCTACTAAAGAACATCACATTGTAGAATATCATTTGGATAACGATTCCATTTCTCCTTATTTCCAAGAAAAATCATTAAATGGATTAAATAGAAATGTCCGAAAACTGCTTTTGGATAGAAGCGGGAATCTTTGGATTGGCACATATAAAGGTTTGCAAATCGCTAACAAAAACAAACAAATAACGACTTTATATACAAATATTAACGATAGTGAGTCAATCAATGATAATTTTATAAAATCAATTTTTAAAGATGCAAAAGGTTCTATTTGGATAGGCACTTATTACGGAGGTGTCAATATTTGGGACGAGTCTAATATTAATTTTCTTAAAATTACTCAAAGACCAGGGAATAGTGGATTGAGTTTTAAATCTATTAGCTCCATAGAGACTTTTAAGAACAGTATTTATTTTGGTACTGAAGGAGGAGGTTTAACCTTATTAGATACAGTTTCTAGAAGTTATAAATATATAAATACTGAAAACACTACTGAACTTCCTAGTGATAATATTAAGGCTTTATTTAAGGATAATGATAGTAAACTTTGGATTGGTACTTTTAATAAAGGAGTGGCTGTTTACGATTTAAAATCAAAACAATTTAATACTACAATTTTACCAAATGAAGTCATTAAATTGTTGGATGATGTGGGGGTAAGTAGCATTGCACAAAGGTCTGATGAAATATTTATTGGTACTTTAGGTAAAGGTGTAATTCGTTATAATTTGTTTGATAACACTTTTGAAATTATTGCCGTAAACATGCAAAACAGAGAGAAAGGTCTAACTCATAATATAGTACGGACTATAAAGTTAGATTCAAATGATAACCTCTGGGTTGGTACTTTCCAAGGGTTAAGCAAAATAGACGCTCAGAATCGCATTAGTAATTATTTTTTAGAAGAAAAAAAAGAGGCAAAATACACCATAACTTGTGTTTTTAATGATGCTAATAATCAGATTTGGGCTGGCACAGAAGTAGAAGGTTTATTTCGATTAGAAGGTGATACCTTTAAAAAAGTTAATTTAAAAATTGAAGATAATGAACCGGTAAAAGGTGTTAGAAGTATTGTTGAAGATAAACAAGGTCACTTCTGGATATCTACGCCAAATCAAGGTATTTTAAGATTTAATCCTAGAGAAAATATTATAGTAGCTAATTATACGCAAAAGGATGGATTACCTAGCAACCAGTTTAACTATAATGCAAGTTTTAAATATTTTAAAAACTATATATTTTTTGGTGGTTCAGAAGGTGTTGTGTGTTTTAATCCAGATAAATTGATTAAAAACTCTTTTTCACCACAAGTTGTTTTAACAAGTTTTAAAATTAAAAATAAAGTTCTACATGTTGGAGGAGAAGAGGGGTTATTAAATAAAACTATTTCTTATACAAACCAATTAGAATTATCTCATGACCAAGGTAATTTTAATATTTCTTTTGCTATTCCTAATTATTTAAATGCTACAAATAACCATTATGTTTATAGGTTGCTGGGGTTAGAAGACGAATGGATAGAAACATCTCAAAGTTCAGCGTCATATACTATTCAAGATCCAGGTACCTATGTTTTTCAGGTAAAAGGGATAAATAATGATAATGTTGAAAATACGGAACCAACATCATTACAAATAAAAGTAAATCCGGCACCTTGGCGTACTTGGTGGGCATTTTTGTTTTATGGATTTGTTATTTTTTCAATTTTATATTATCTACTCAACCTACTAAAATCTAGACAGAAGCTAGGAAATCAGTTGGTTTTGGAAAAATTGGAAGCGGAGCAAATAAAGAAAAACAATAAATCTAAACTGGAATTTTTTACTAATATTTCTCATGAATTTAGAACACCTTTAACTCTTATTCTTGGACCTATAAGTCAGATTTTAGAAAACTATAGGGGGAGTAGTGAGATGTATAAAAAGTTAAAAGTGATAGAAAGTAATTCTAATCATTTATTACAACTCATAAATCGATTAATGGATTTTAGAAAGATCGAAAGTGACTTCATAAAATTAGAAACCGCGGAAATAAATATCGTTAAGTTTTTAAAAGAAATTTATTTATCCTTTTCTGAATATGCTAAAGACGGCAATTACCAGTACGAATTTTTTACATCTTCAGATCAAATATTGGTATACGTCGATAGATATAAACTAGAGCGGGTTTTTTACAATTTAATTTCGAATGCTTTTAGATACACACCAAAAAACGGAAAAATAGTAATAAGAATCATACAGGAAAAAGATACGGTTATAATTCAAGTAGAAGATTCAGGGGTGGGTATTGCCGAGGAATTTAAAGACAAAATTTTTGAACGTTTTTTTGAATTGAATGCTAATAGGCAGCTAGTTAATGCTTATAACAAGGGTACAGGCATAGGGTTGTCTATAGTTAAAACCATAGTAAATTTACATAAGGGTAAAATTCAAGTTAAAGACAATTTAGAAGAAGGTAAAGGAAGTGTTTTTTCGGTTGAATTAAAACAAGGAAGAGAACATTTAAGCGATGCCGATATTATTCACGATTTTAAATTTAGTGACGACTTAGAGCAATACGTTAACCAGTTATCAGATTCCGAAGTCATATTGGAAGACGATGTTTTAGATAGTTTAAAAGAAGAAGACAAACTAACCGTGTTATTGGTTGAGGATAATAAACCGCTCAGGAAGTTTATGAGAAGTTTATTAAAGCAAAATTATAAGGTGTTGGAAGCCGAAAACGGTAAAGTGGCCTATAAAATAGCCTTACGTGAAGATGTAAATTTAATTGTAAGTGATGTCATTATGCCGGAAATGACAGGAACCGAACTTTGTGCCAAAATTAAAACAGATGTTAGAACGAGTCATATTCCATTAATTTTATTAACATCTAGATCTTCATTAATCTATAAAATAGAAGGTTTAGAAAGTGGTGCAGATGATTATATAAGTAAACCTTTTAATGTTAAGGAGTTTACGCTAAGAGTAAAGAATCTTTTAAATTCTATCTCTCGTGTAAAAGAAAAAATAAATGCTAACGAAGATTTAATGCCTGAGGATTTGGTATTATCATCGATAGATGAAAATTTATATAAAAAGGCACTTCAAATTGTAGAAAAAAATATTTCTAATGAGCAGTTTGATATACCAATGTTTTGTAAAGAATTGGGAGTTAGTAGAACCGTGTTATTTAAAAAAATAAAGGTTTGGACCGATTTTACCCCTAAAGATTTTATTCAGCATATTCGATTAAAAAAAGCAGCCGATCTTTTAGAGCAAGATCAATATAGTATTTCTCAAATAAGCTATATGGTAGGATTTAAAAACCCTAAATATTTTAGCAAATGTTTCCGAAATAAATTTGATAAAACTCCTACCCAATATATTAAGACTTTTTCGTAGACTTTTATTTTTGTTAAGAATTAAGGTGTTTTTTGATTAAATTTTTAAAAAACACCTTAATTATAAGATAAATTAGTACTTCAGACACCTTATTGCGTACAAAATTACACCTTTGATTTCTTAATTTTGACCTAGTTAACGGTTAAAAAAACAAAATACTTTAGCTTAATAAATTATTATAAAGGTTCTAATGTACTCTAGATACCATGAAAATTAAAAATCAAAAAACTTTAGAGCTTTTTCTAATATTAATGATTGCTCTTATCGTTTTAACAATGATATACTTTTATTAAAGTTGAAATTTAAATCATGTGTATTTAATGGTGTCAAAATGTATTTTAATAATCATTGGAATTTAATAATTAGTTTTTTTTAACAAAATATTAATATAAGTTCTGGTAACCATACAAAACAGGATAGAACCAATTAAGCGAAGTTGTAAAATTGTTATCATAAAACTTTATAAGCTATCCGCTTATATATTAACTAAATTCAAACTAAATATTTATGAATGAACAAAAACCAAAAATTAAACCAAAGATTAAATGGAACTTTTCAGTTCCAGGGTTTACTATTTTACTGGTCATTTTACTTTCCAGTTTTTCCGTAATTAATCTAGATGCACAAAATAAGATTACAGGTACTGTGACAGGTGGTTTAGATAATATGCCTTTGCCTGGGGTAAATGTTGTGGAAAAAGGGACTAGAAATGGTGCCGTTACAGATTTTGATGGAAATTTTTCTCTTCAATTAACTTCAGTATCAAGGACTTTAGTGTTTTCTTATATAGGGTATAAAACACAAGAAGTTGTTATTGGCGATTCTACAAGTATTGCAGTTCAATTAGAGGAAGATACAGCTACCCTAGATGAAGTTGTAGTCATTGGTTTTCAACAGGTAAAGCGTGAAAAAATACTTGGTGCGGTAGACACTGTTAAATCAGAATCTATAAATCAAGCAGCTCCAGTAGACGCTCTTCAAGGTATTCAAGGTAAAGTAGCTGGTGTTCAGATTACTAGTGATAATGGGCCTGGTGAAGGATTTGATATCAAAATTCGTGGGGTGTCTACCTTTACAGCAGGAGCTACAGGACCTTTATATGTTGTTGATGGGCAGCAAACTTTTGATATAGACAATATAGACCCTAGCGATATAGAATCGTTAGAGGTTGTTAAGGATGGCGCCACTGCAGCAATTTATGGAGCTCAAGCAGGTAATGGTGTAGTTATTATCACCACAAAAAGAGGTGTTGAAGGTAAAATTAAACTAGATGTTACAACCATAACCGGTATGAATCAACTGGTTGGTGATTTACCAGCTCCAAATGCAGCTCAACGTTTAGAGCAGGAAAGACGACAAGGCATTACATGGGGGCCAATAGCTAGAGATTCCTTGAGTTTAGTGACACGTAATTCTCCAGATTTACAAAAATTGGTTACTAGAGTAGGGATAAGACATCAAACCAATGTAGCTTTAAGTGGCGGTAGTGATAAAATGTCTTTCTATTGGAATAATGGATTTTTTAATGAAGAAGGTATTATTTTAAATAGTGACCACAAACGAATTAATACCAGATTAAAGATTGATGCTACTCCTAACGATAAATTTAAGTTTGGAACATTAATTAATATGTCCTATGAATTTACAAATAGTACGAATCCTGGACCTGTTTTAGGTCACCTTTTAAATAGGGTAGCATATTTACCTATTTATGAGCCAGATGGGAGTTTTACTCCAGGCTCTCCTAATAAGCAAAGTTTGAATCCAATTCAAAATGCTTTATTAAGAAAAAATGATAGAAGACGCTATAGAGCGAATTCATTTAGCTATGCGCAATTCCAGATTCTACCTTCCTTATCAATTAGGTCTCAGTTTGGTGTAGATTTCTCATATGAGAAGTTTGAAGGGTTTACTCCAGCCATCCTGGATGCAAGAAACTATGCAAATGGTATTAATTCAGGTAGTGAGAGACACCTATTGAGATATGGTATCCAGCAGGATAATACACTTAACTTTAATCAAAGTTGGGGTAAGCATGATGTTAGTGCCTTTTTAGGGATGCAAATTCAAAGGGACACTTACGAGAATTTAAACTTAAGTGCGAATTTCGCAAACGATTTAATAGAAACGTTTAATAATTCTCTTTTTGCAGATGTTGATGGAAATCCACTTGATATCGTAGATAGAACCGGAGGAGATAGAACTCAAAATACCCAAACAGGATTATTTTCTTTATTTACAGGTTTTAATTATGATTATAATAACAAATACTTGGTAGGAGCTACCTTTCGTAGAGATGGATCTTCAAGTTTCGGAGGGAATAACAAATATGGTTATTTCCCATCGGCTACTTTAGGATGGAGAATTAGTAAAGAAGGTTTCCTTAAAAATAGTTCTATAATTTCTAATCTTTTGGTAAGAGCATCTTATGGTATTGTAGGTAACGATAGAATTGGACCTTATGATTTCCTAACGACACTTGCTCCTGGTTATAACTATGAAGGACAAACTGGCTTTGCTCCGTTTTCTCTAGGTAATGAAGATTTAAGATGGGAAGAAACCGAATCAATAAATTTAGGTTTTGATTTAAGCTTATTTAAGGGTAGAAGGTTAAACCTTTCTTTAGATTTATGGGAGAAACTTACAGATGGCTTATTAGTAAATACTGAGTTGCCTGAAGAATCGGGATTTAGTGTTGTTAGAGAAAATAAAGCTGTTGTAAAAAACAGAGGTTTGGATTTTACTCTTAGTGGTACAATAGTTCAGAATAAGGATTTTTCTTGGAGATCTAGTTTTAATCTAGGGTTGCTGGAAAATAAGGTGTTAGAATTAGAAGATGATATATATCAAGGACGATTTGTAACAACCGAAGGAAAACCCATAGGTAATATTTGGGGATATAAAAATCATGGTGTTTTTCAATACGACGAATCAAATGCATTTACACCAGAAGGTGAGCAGTTGTATCCAAATTATGATGCTAACGGATTTTTTGAAGGTACTTATAATAGAGCCAATGGAGATCAATATCCTCTAGGGGCAGATATTAAGCAGCTTACTCACGGATCATCTGGAAATACCTTAAGAGGTGGAGACTATTATTGGGATGATGTAAATGGAGATTTTGTAATAGATAGTGATGATGAGCAGATTTTGGGTAACGGTCTACCAACTGTTTTTGGTGGGTTTTCACACGATATCACCTATAAAAACTGGTCTTTCGAAACTTTGTTCGATTATAGTTTTGGTAACGATATTTATAGAAGGTATGATCATGATAGGAACAGTTTAAGAGCAGCAGTATTATCTGTCTCTCCAGGTAGACTTGATAATGCTTGGCAAAATCAAGGCGATATAGCTACCTATCCAGCTTTAGAAGGCGGTAATACTAGAGTTCAAAATAGATTTGATTTTACAGGAGCAACAGCAAATAGCACTTATGTATCGGACGGAAGTTATATTAAATGGAGATATGTTAGGTTTGGTTATAGCTTTCCTCAAGAAGTTCTGGAAAATCTTAATATTGGTATGACTGGACTTAAGCTTAATTTTTCGGTAAATAACTTGCTCACTTGGACGAACTATCCTGGATATAACCCAGAATTTGGTTCTAGAGGTAACCCGTTGACGCCAAGTGAGGATTCATTAAGATATCCAAATGATAGAGAGATTTTATTAACTCTTAGGGCACAATTTTAAAATTAAAGTTATGAAAAATATGATATTAAATAAATTAAAATATACAATATGCAGTCTAGTTTTATTAGGTGTATTGTATTCTTGTGATGATTTTGTTGATGAGTTACCTATAAGTGAAATTTCTCCAGAGCAATTTTACAAAGATAATGCACAATTAGAAGCGGCATTAATTGGTGCTTATGATGGTGTTCAAGTTGCATACAGTGATTTTTATATAAATACAGGCGAATTTAGGTCGGATGATTTTCAACCAAATGGAGCCAATGCTTCTAGAAATTCATTACATAATAGCACATTAGATCCAGGAGAAGGATACTTAAGATGGAGAAATCATTATGTGGTTATTGATAGGGTAAATAGAATTATTGAAGCAGAAAATAATTTTGTTGGAGCAGATCCAAATCTTATAGGGCAAGCTTATGCTATTAGGTCTAAAGTGTATTTTGATTTAGCACGAATGTTTAATGATGTACCTGTTTTTACCAAACCCATTAATACAGTAAGTGAAGCTAAACAACCTCAAACCCCATATGCCGAGGTTATGTCTAATTTGGTTATTCCTGATATGTTGAAAGCTGAAGAATACCTATCAACAGTACAATCAAACTATAGATTTTCTAAGTCTAGTGTTTTAGCTCATCAAGCTGAAGTTTATATGTGGGAGAAACAAGAACAATTGGCAAAAGAGGCTATAGAGAAGTTAATTACACTAGGTTCGCACAGTTTGGTGCAAACTCCAGAAGATTGGCAAAATCTATTCTTGAATCAACCAGCTACCGATCAATTCCCAGACGGTCCAGGTAAAGTTCAGATGGGACCTGAGTTAATTTTTTCAATTCAATATAATTTTGAAGAGACTTCTTCAGGAGTTGCAAGAGCTTATAATGCTGGGGCAGCTGTAACTACCATTTCTGAAGAAACTGAATTAGAATGGATTAGAAGGTTTCCTATCGATTCATTAGGTTGGGCAACAAAGTATCCTAATACAGATCCAGTTTTCTCACAGGTAGTAGAAGAAGTAGATACAACATACACAGTTCCGTTATATGGCGATTGGAGACATTTTGCTTGTAGAAACGAAAATGCTACCATGGAAGATGGATTAGGATCTGCTGCATTTGGGGAAGCCAGATGCACCAAATTTATTAAGAATAGGGTTGGTCTAGATCCAAATGATGATAATACAGACATTCCTGTTTTTCGTTTTGCTGATATGATTTTGTTGCTCGCAGAGGCCGAACTAAAGCTGGGTAACCCTAATGTATGTTTAGACTTGATTAATCAAGTAAGAACGGCAAGGCAATTACCATTAGCATCACAAACTGATTTTGGAAATTCATTTGAAGCGCAGCTAGACTTCTTATTGATAGAAAGAAAATTAGAATTGTTTGGTGAAGCCAAAAGATGGTGGGATTTGGTTCGAAATGACAAGGCGGTTGAAGTAATGACTCCAATTTTGAACAATAGAGAAGTAATTCCTTTCGGTGAAGACCGTATTGTTTGGCCGATTTTCAGAGAACATTTATTGGAAAATGAATTGTTAAATCAAAATCCAGGATGGGATTAAAAAAAGAAGAAATTATGAAAATTTATATAAAAAGTTTAGTCATTGTCGGGTTGTTATTTGTGCTAAGTTCATGCACTTTAGACGTACAAGAACAGTTTAACTTTAAACCAGAAAACACTTATGCAGATCCTTTCGAGAATTTAACAGCTTGGGAGTATATTCAATCTAGAACGACTACAGATATTGCAGATGATTTAAACAGGAAAGTTTTAAATCAAGAAGAGTTAGATTTTATGATTGCAGCGATAAAACATGTTGGTTTTGAAGACCTGTATAGCCAAACAGCAACAAGAAGAACTTACTTCTTGTTAAATAACAATGCTTTTACAGGTGGAAATGCGGATAGAGATATTATTAGAGCAGTTACCGGAACCACGCAAGCACCAACGGCAAGGGTAAATGCTGATTCTTTAATGGCTACCATAACTGAGCCTTATCAAATAAACAGGTTAAAAGCTATATTGAAGTATCATATCGTAGAAGAAGAGGTGCAACAGGTTCCTAAAATCACCATTTTTGATAAAGATTTTATTTTTAATACGCTATTACCTCAAGTTAATATAGATGCTGCAACTGGACAACCTTCAGGATTGTCTTCAGAATTGGCACCTATGGCTTTGAGACGTGACATAGAATGGGAAATGGAAGCGAATAATTTAAGTGCACCGCTTATAGACACTGCCATACAACCTGGATTTAACGAAAAAATCAGGTCTCATAATTATGTGTTTAATAATGGCGTAGGTCATTATCTTAATGATACGGTTAGGTATTACCCTTATCCTTTTTATGATAATTTCACTGTAAATTAAAATAAAATACAGTGATTAAATAAAATATAATTTAATATAAAAAATATTAACATGAACAGTAAACTAAAAATTTTAAAATATACATGTATTGCCTTCATGTCGTTTCTATTAGTGTTTTCTTGTAACATTCCTGAAGATCCAGAATTTTACGAACCATTTGTTCCTTCAGAGGTAGAAAACCCAGAAACAATTTCTCAAATTATTATAGCACGAGAAGATTTCAGTATTATGGAATCTGCGATGAGGCTAATTGAGGAAAGTGGAAGTGTAAAAATAATTTCAGAATTAAATGTACCAGGAAGCAGTACGGTTTTTGTCCCAAACGATGAAGTTTTTCAAGCTTGGTTGGATATGAATGGTATTGATGACTTGGCTTTACTTGATGTAGCGCTTATTGAAAGAGTAATTTTAAATCATATTCTTGAAGGTGAGTTTAACTCTTCAAACCTTGTGTCAGGTTTAACGCATTCTAGAGCTCTAGTTGGAGAGAGAGGTAGTGAAAAGAATGTGTCAATGTATATTGATGTATCAAATGGAGGAGTTACAGTAAACGCAGAGGCAAGTGTCATTACAGCAGATGTTGAAGCTAATAATGGTGTAATCCATGTAGTAAACAATGTTATTGAGCTTCCTGTTTTACTTGACTTTTCGGTTATGGTGCCCTCTTTAACTACGTTTTACGATGCCGTGCAATATGCCGATACAGCTCGTGATGCAGATGGTAATGGCCCTAATTTAATGGCTAAATTAATAGATTCAGAGGCAGCCTTAACTTTATTAATGCCTAACAATGATGCCTTTACAGATTTGTTAGTGGAACAAGGTGTCTCTAATTTAACAGATTTAGACCCATGGTTCGTTGCAGATGTTATTTCAACACAATTAATTAACATAGCCGCAATTTCTTCTCAAGAGATGATAGATATCGGAGGGCCTTTTGCTCTTCCTGCCTCTAATAATGAATTGTTGCAGATAGATCCAATTAATTTAACAGTTTCAGATCCCAATAGTAGAACAGCAAATTTCATTCCCGGCTTAATTGATATTACTGCCGTAAATGGATTTGTTCATACCATTGATAAAGTATTATTACCTATGCCTACACCATAAATATTAATGATTCATTAAAGTTTTATGTAGTTCATATTTATTATAAAGAACTTTATTGATGATATGTATTGGATAAATGCATAGGAGTAGTGGTTAATTAAGGTTAGTTTAGTTGTGAAGCCCTCTGTTTAATAAAATATGGAGGGCTTTCTTTCTAACTTAATTCGTGTATTCGGTTATTCAATAGGCATCTAAATGCAATTATAAGGTGTATTGCCTTCGAGTAAGCATGACTAACTATTAAAGTAACTCCTGCTTTTTACTAGTAAAAAATAATAAATTCTAATAAAAATTCTTGATTCCAAAGTCGTAGCAAATTGGTAGTTGGAAAAATATGGATAAAGCCAATTGGGTTATCAGTTAAGGCAAAAAAACAGTTTTATATCGGTACTGTTTACAGGTAAAGAGGTCTTAAAAAGGATAATAAAAAGAGATAAACTAAATTTTAGATATGTATAAGAACATTTTTTTAATAGCATTAATAACATCATTTACGGGGTTAAAAATCGCTAATGCTCAAAATGATCGTGATGAGAAGCCTAACATTATTTTCATCCTCACAGACGATCAGCGTTTTGATGCTATTGGTTATGCAGGAAATAAATACGTGAGTACGCCAGAGATGGATAAGTTAGCTTCAAGTGGTACTTATTTTAATCATGGTATAGTTTCTACACCCATTTGTGCAGCCAGTCGTGCCTCTTTATGGACAGGGCTTCACGAGCGTGCCCATAATTTTAACTTTCAAACAGGAAATGTAAGGGAAGAGTACATGGGGAACGCCTATCCTAAGCTATTAAAAGAAAATGGTTATTATACAGGGTTCTATGGTAAATATGGCGTAAGGTACGATAACTTAGAAAGTCAGTTTGACGAATACGAATCCTACGATAGAAATAATAGATATAAAGATAAAAGAGGATATTATTATAAAACTATCGATAACGATACCGTGCACCTCACACGATATACAGGTCAGCAGGCCATCGATTTTATCGATAAAAATGCAACTAATAAAAAACCATTTATGTTGTCTTTAAGTTTTAGTGCACCACATGCCCATGATGGCGCTCCAGAACAATACTTTTGGCAAAACACTACCGATGGTTTGTTGCAAAATACAACCATTCCAGAACCAGCTTTAGCAGATAAAAAATATTTTGATGCCCAGCCAAAAGCTGTTAGGGAAGGCTTTAATAGACTACGTTGGACTTGGCGTTATGATACTCCTGAAAAATATCAGCATAGTTTAAAAGGCTATTACCGTATGATTGCTGGAGTAGATTTAGAGATCACAAAAATTAGAGAAAAATTAAAAGAGAAAAACTTAGACAAAAACACGGTTATCATTGTAATGGGGGATAATGGTTATTTCCTTGGTGAACGTCAGTTAGCAGGGAAATGGTTAATGTACGATAATTCTATTCGTGTTCCTCTAATAGTTTATGATCCACGCGTTGAAAAACACCAAGACATATCCGAGATGGTGTTAAATATCGATGTTACGCAAACTATTGCAGACTTAGCTGGAGTGCAAGCCCCAGCGTCTTGGCAGGGTAAAAGTTTACTGCCACTTGTAAAACAAGAAACAAACACTATTAATAGAGATACCATTTTAATTGAACATCTGTGGGATTTTGAAAACATACCACCAAGTGAAGGTGTGCGTACCGAAGAGTGGAAATATTTTCGTTATGTAAACGATCACACTATTGAAGAACTCTATAATATAAAAAAGGATCCTTTAGAAACTAAAAACTTAATAGGAAAGAAAAAATATAGAGAAGTAGCTGACAAACTTAAAACGAAACTCGATGAGTTAATTAAGAAAAATAGTAACGAATTTAGAGCTGCTCCAACCGATTTAACGGTTGAGTTAATTAGAGAGCCAGAAACAGACGTCACTATTTTCGATTTAAAACCTGAATTCGGATGGACGGTCCCATTGGGAGCAAAATTCCAATCGGCTTATCAAATTTTAGTGGCTTCTCGCCAAGATATTATCGATGCCAATAACGGCGATGTTTGGGATAGTGGTCAAGTTCGATCTTCAAAATCTACTAATATAGAACATCAAGGTAAAGCTTTAGAAGTAGGAAAGACTTATTATTGGAAAGTTAGAATTTGGGACGAAGAAAATCGTTTAGTTGATTACTCTAAAGCGCAAAAGTTTACTACAGGAAAGAGTGATAGCTATATCATATCTACAGAAAATAAATTTGAAATAGATAAGATAGAACCAGCCAAATTTGAAAATAGAAATGGCGTTTATTTTATAGATTTTGGTAAAGCCGCATTTGCTACAATGGATTTTACCTACCATGCAAAAACGCCACATACGTTAATCGTAAGAGTGGGTGAAATGCTTGATGCTAACGGAAATGTAAATAGAACTCCACCGGCTAAAAGTAACATTAGATACCAGGAGTTGAAGGTTGCTGTAAAACCAGGCAAATCGGAATATAGAATTCCTGTACAAACTGATGAAAGAAACACTAGGGCAAACAAAGCCATTCCATTACCAGATGGTTTTCCGCCATTGGTACCATTTCGATATGCAGAAATTGAAGGAGCTCAGTCGGAAATTAAAATGAATCTAGTAAAACAACTAGCATTTCACACTTTTTGGGACGAAAAAGCCAGCCATTTTAAAAGTAATAATGAGATTCTAAACCAAGTATGGGATTTATGTAAGTATTCTATAAAAGCCACAACCTTTAACGGATTATACGTTGATGGCGATCGCGAACGCATTCCTTATGAAGCCGATGCTTATTTAAATCAATTAAGCCATTATACAACCGATAGGGAATACGCTATGGCAAGACGTACCATAGAGTATTTTATGAAGCACCCTACATGGCCAACAGAGTGGCAACAGCATGTACCCCTATTACTTTACGCAGACTACATGTATACTGGTAACAAAGAGCTTATCGAGCGTTATTATGAAGATTTAAAACACAAATCGCTTTACGAACTTTCAAATGAAGAAGGTTTGATTACTTCAACCAAAGTGAATGCCGAGTTCATGAAAAAATTAGGTTTCCCCGAAGGTTATAAAAAACCCTTAACAGATATTGTTGACTGGCCATCGGCTAATTTTAATGGTAGTAAAACAAAAGGGGAACGAGATGGTTTTGTTTTTCAACCTTATAATACAGTAATTAACTCTTTCTTCTATGAGAATATGATAATCATGGCTCAATTTGCCAAAATATTGGGTAAAACCGATGAGGTTTTAGACTTCGAACTTAGAGCATCGAAAGCTAAAAAGGCAGTAAACGAGAAAATGTTCGATAAAAAGCGCGGAATTTATGTTGATGGCATTGGTACTGACCATGCATCGCTACATGCCAATATGATGCCTTTAGCATTTGGCTTGGTTCCTGATGAACATGTCGATTCGGTGGTAGAATATGTGAAATCTCGTGGTATGGCTTGTAGTGTATATGGTGCACAATTTTTAATGGATGGCTTATATAACGTAGGAGAAGCAGATTATGCCCTTGACTTATTGGCGAGTACTGCAGAAAGAAGTTGGTATAATATGATTCGTATTGGATCGACCATTACTCTTGAAGCTTGGGATAATAAGTATAAAAACAATCTCGATTGGAATCATGCTTGGGGTGCAGTGCCAGCAAATGCTATTCCTAGAGGGTTATGGGGTATTAAACCAAAAACGGCAGGATTTGGTATTGCTAGTATTAAACCACAAATGGGCAAACTTAAATCTAGTGAAATTACAGTGCCAACTGTTCGTGGAGCCATACATGCAAAGTACACGCATAATGGATCTAGATTACAGACCTATGAAATTGAAATCCCAGGAAATATGGTAGCAGAGTTTTCTTTAGATGATATAGAAGGGAAGGATTTAATTCATAATGGACAAAAAGTACCAGCTGCTTTTGGCGCCGTACAATTGTCACCAGGAAAGCATACCATCGAACTAAAAATTAATTCATTTTAATAAAGTCAATATAAAGTAGTCTACAATATCATTGTTGAATGATGAGAATACAGCATTAATCTTTTAGAAAATAATGGAAAGCAGGATAAATTGGGGGATTATAGGTTGTGGTGAGGTCGCAGAAGTTAAAAGCGGACCGGCTTTTTATAAGATAGAGCGTTCCTCTTTAATTACTGTAATGCGAAGAAATGAAGACAAAGTAATAGATTTTGCTAAGCGTCACGGTGTAGCACATTGGACTACAAGTGCTACTAAGTTAATTGAGAACGAATTGGTAAACAGTGTCTATATAGCGACACCTCCATCATCACACCTTGAATATGCACTTCAAGCTATAAATGCAGGAAAGAATGTGTATGTAGAAAAGCCGATGGTACTTAATAGTCAAGAAGCTCAAATACTATTAGATGCTGTTAACGGTAGTAAAGTAAAAGCTACTATAGCCCATTATAGACGAGAGTTACCGGTATTTTTAAAAGTTAAAGACCTATTGGATTCTAATACTATTGGGAAAATAATATCAGCAGAAATAAATATACAGCAAACTTCAAATACCAGTTTGATAGCTAAAACAGACGAGAACTGGAGAACAAATCCTGAAATTTCAGGAGGAGGATATTTTCATGATATAGCGCCTCATCAAATCGATTTGATGTGTTACTATTTTGGTGTAGTAGAGCATATAACAAAAGCAAGCCGTAAAGAAAAGGGGATATCAAATCAAGATGTAAGTGGTGAGTTATTGTTTAAAAATGGAGTGAACTTCTCAGGCAATTGGGATTTCAATGCTTTAGAAGATAAAGACGAATGTAAAATTCAAGGTGAACGAGGCAGTATTTCATTTTCATTTTATGGTAATACAGTAATCTTAGTAAAGGATGGAGAAAGTGAAAGTTATCACTATGAAAACCCTGAGCATGTACAACAACCCATGATAGAAAAAACGGTTGGTTATTTTTTAGGGAACAACCCAAATCCTTGTTCCGTGAAAGAAGCAGTCATTGTAACTCATATTATGGATGTGTTTTGTGGGAAAAGCTATAAATATAAAAACAAGTGAGTAGTAAAGTGTTAAAAATAAGTGTAATAGTGTCGTTTTGCATGTCGATTTTTCTACAAGCACAAAACCCGATTGTACCTAATAAAGGGTTAAACGATCCGCATATTCATATTTTTAATGATACCGCCTATGTGTACGCCTCTCATGACAAATCCATCGATAATAAAGATTTCGTAATGGAAGATTGGTGGGTGTGGTCTTCGCCAGATTTGGTTAATTGGACCCAGCGTAGTGTGTTAAAGCCAACGGAAACCTATATAGGTAAACAGTTTTCTAGCTGTTGGGCTACCGATGTGGCATTTAAGAACGGAAAATACTACTGGTATTTTTCAGAAGCTAATGAGCAAACTGGTGTGGTCGTTGGAGATTCACCAGTTGGGCCATGGAGCGCCCCTTTAGGAAAACCTTTACTACAAAGCAATTTAACGCCTACACATGAATATGATATTTGCGTTTTTGAAGAAGATGGAAATCATTATATCATTTTTGGTGTTTGGGATTATTACATCGCTAAATTAAATGCAGACATGATTAGTCTAGCTGAAAAACCTAGAAAAATAAAGGTAAATAATCCTAAAGGTCCGTATAATTTGGACGGAAGAAACCTTGAAAAACCAACAGACGATAAGCCTTTTCTTCATAAACATAACGATAAGTATTATTTGTCTTGGGGCTGTTTTTATGCTATGGCAGATCAGCTTTATGGACCTTATGATTATAAAGATTCGGTAATTAAAAAGGAGAGTTTCGCCAAAGGTTACGAAAAACCTACTTGGCCAACAGGTTTTTTACAAGGCAGACATGGTTCCTTTTTCGAGTGGCATAACCAATGGTATTACGTGTATTGCGATATCAGTCAAACAGGTAATCGATATTTTAGAGATAGCTTTATTAGTTACGTGCATTATAAAGAAAATGGCGAAATGGCAACCATTCGTGTCGATGGAGTGGGTGTTGCAAATTATAAAGCCAGTAAAACTCCCATAGAGGCTGAAGATTACTTTAAAAGCCACGGTTTTATAAAAAAAGAAGGCGGAGAAAACTTTGTAGTTCAAACTAATGAAGCCCAGGCTTATCTATACTTTCCCCATGTAAAGGGGTTGAAAAACAAAACAGAAATACAATTCAATTTTCAATATCTCCAAGGAGGAACACTAAACATAGTAGTAAGAAAGAACTCGGATTCAGGTCTTGTTCTAGCAAGTAAAACAATAGCATTAAAACCAAAAGTAGGATTTCAAACTATAACATTACAATTTAAGGAAATGGCAAGTGAAGAAAACCTCTTTTTTATGATAGAACAAACACCAGGGAAAAAATTAATGATTGATAATTTTTCCTTCAAATAATAGATAATTAAACCAACATTAATGAAAAAATCACTTTTATTATTTATACTTTCAGCAGGTATTGTATTTAGTTCATGCCAGAATGAAAAGGTTAGCAATAACGATTATAAAGATGCAAGTTTAACGATTGAAGAACGTGTGGAAGCACTTCTTCCTAAACTATCTTTAGAAGAAAAAGTAGCTCAAATGCGAATTTTTCATGCCAATATTGGTGTGGAAGCAGATGCCAATGGGAGTCTAAAATTATCTGAAAAAGTTATTGAAAAACTAAAATTAGGTATTGCGGGTATTAAAAATCCGGGAGAGCACATGGACCCTGTTTCTGCGGCAAAATTCAATAACGGGCTTCAAAAACACATCATAGAAAATAACCGTTGGGGCATTCCGGCATTATTTGTTACAGAATCTTACAATGGCGTAGATGCTGCGGGGAGTACTCGTTTTGGACGTCCTTTAACATCGGCAGCGTCCTTTAATCCAGAACTTGTAAACCGTATTTGGGATGTGGTTGGAAATGAGGCGAGATTAAGAGGGATGCATATGTGTCATTCTCCTGAAGCAGATTTGGTACGCGATCCACGTTTTGGTAGAATGAGTGAGGCCTTTGGTGAAGACACTTATTTAACAACCCAAATGGTTGTTAACGCTATAAAAGGTGTTCAAGGAAATTATGAGGGATTAGGAAAAGGTACACACATTGGAGCAGTAGCTAAACATTTTGCGGGTTACGGACAAGTTTTAGGCGGATCTAATTTTGCTGCTATTGAAATTTCTCCGAGAACTTTAATAGATGAAATTTATCCACCGTTTGAAGCGGCTGTAAAAGAGGCTAAAACACTTGGTATTATGGCGTCCCACGGCGATATCAATGGCATTGCCAGTCATGGAAATCCAGAATTATTAACTGGTGTATTGAGAGACCAATGGGGATTTGAAGGTTATGTGGTTTCTGATTCTAATGATATTGCGCGCTTGTTCTATTTTATGAATGTGGCCGAATCTCCAGAAGATGCTGCACAAATGGGTCTAGAAGCTGGAATAGATATCGATTTATATGCCGAAGATTCATATGCCTATTTGCCAGAAATGGTTAAGAAAAACCCAGAGGTAGAAAAGTTAATTGACCGCTCGGTAAGACGTGTGCTTAGAACAAAATTCATTTTAGGACTTTTTGACAATCCTTACATTAATATAGAAGACGTTAAAAAAGGTGTTCGAGCTAATTCATCATTAGAATTGGCGAAAGAATCCGATTTAGAATCTATTATTCTTCTTAAAAATGATAATAAAACCTTACCAATAGATAAAAATAAAACCATAAAAATTGCGCTTTTAGGTCCGTTAGTAACTGAAAATACTCAAACTATGTTTGAGTCTGTTGCCGGAGAACAAGTAAAATTTGTGGCTGAAAAAGGATTTCATTTAACTGATGAAAAAGGCGGTGCGCCAAAACTTCTTGAACGTGACGAAAATGCCATTTCTAAAATGGTGAATATGGCTAAAAAGTCAGATGTATCCATATTGTTTTTAGGTGGAGATGAGTTTACTTCTAAAGAAGCCTTTTTCACTAGTGCCTTAGGAGATCGTGCCACTATTGAGCCAGTTGGCGCTCAAGATGAGCTTATTGAAAAAATTAAAGCCTTGGGTAAACCTGTGATTGTCGTTTTAAAGCACCGCAGAACCTTAGCTATTAATACTATTTCAGATAAAGCTGATGCCATATTAGATACTTGGGATTTAAGTGAGTTTGGAGACGAATCAACAGCTAAAATCATTTTTGGTGAGGTATCGCCATCAGGAAAGTTACCTGTTACAGTGCCTCGTTCTATCGGGCAAATGCCTTTTCATTATAGCATGAAAGAAATCAATTATAAAAAAGGGTATTTGTTTTTAGAAGATGGTCCGCTTTATCCGTTTGGCTATGGATTAAGTTATAGCAATTTTGAATATTCTGATATTAAAATTTCTAATTCAGAAATGACTTCAGGTTCAGAAATAGAAGTTAGTGTTACTATTAAAAATACTGGAAAGGTAAAGGCTAAAGAAGTGGTTCAAATGTATATAAAAGATGTAAAAGGATCTGTTACAAGACCAGACAAAGAACTTAAAGGATTCGAGAAAATTGAGCTTAATCCTGGTGAGAGCAAAACCGTGTCCTTTAAAATTACGCCAGACATGTTAAAGTTTACAGGACTTAAAATGGAAAAGGTTTTGGAACCTGGAGATTATACCGTGATGATTGGAACCTCTTCTACAGATTATAAACAAACGTCTTTTCAATTAAAAAAATAAACTTATGAAAAACCAAGCATTAAAATTACTGACTTTATGTGTGTTATTTGGTAGCGCCATGTCCTTGAAAACATATGCTCAAAAAGGGCTAAATCATTCAGAAATTGAAGCTAAAATGATTAAAGCTTTGGAGTGGCAGGAGGCACATCCTATTTTCGCTATAGCGCCAACCGATTGGACAGAAGGAGCTTATTATACAGGGGTAGCTAGAGCCCATAAGACGACCAAAGACATGATGTATATGGCAGCTTTAAAAAACCAAGCCTATTGGAATAACTGGCAAACCTACTCCAGATTACATCATGCCGATGATGTGGCTATATCGTATAGCTATATCTATATTGGAATGAACGACAAGCGTCCAGGTTTTGTGAACCTAGACCCAACTAAAAAGTTTTTAGATGCTCATTTATACGAGGATGATGTTTGGAAGGCAGGAACAGACAAAAGTACTTCAGGAAAAAATATTTTATGGTGGTGGTGCGATGCGTTATTTATGGCGCCTCCAGTATTAAATTTATATGCCAAGCATACCAATCAGCCTAAGTATCGAGATGAAATGCATAAGTATTACATGGAAACCTATAATCAATTATACGACAAAGAAGAGCGTTTGTTTGCAAGAGATATGCGTTTCGTTTGGAAGGGTACAGATAAGGATTTAAAAGAACCTAACGGAAAAAAAATATTTTGGTCCAGAGGAAATGGTTGGGTTTTAGGAGGTTTAGCGCTTTTGTTAGATGATATGCCTAAAGATTATAAGCATCGTGCATTTTATGAAAATTTATTTAAGGAAATAGCTTCAAGAATTTTAGAACTGCAACCTAAAGATGGGTTGTGGCGAACCAGTTTATTAAGTCCAGAAACCTACGACCATGGCGAAGTAAGTGGTAGCGGTTTTTACACATTTGCCTTAGCTTGGGGTGTAAATAATGGTTTGCTAGACAGAAATAAATACGAACATGCAGTTATAAAAGCATGGAAAGCATTAGCCGATTGCCAACATAAAGATGGTCGTGTAGGTTGGGTGCAAAATATTGGCGCTTCTCCAGAACCTGCATCGGCAGATAGTTGGCAGAATTTTGGTACGGGAGCCTTTTTAATGGCAGGAAGTGAAGTTTTAAAACTGAAAAAGTAACACCATATAACGCCTAAAGAAGATGCTTTTTTCAAGATTAAAATTTTTTAATAACACGTTACTCTTAATACTTGTGATACTTTCTGTAGTGTACACAAGTTGCAAAAGTGAAAACAAAGAAGTTATAATAAAAAAGGAAAAAGCAGTAGGCTTAGAGTTACCCAAACGCCCTAATATCTTATGGTTAGTAACTGAAGATATGGGGGCTTATATTCCTCCTTTTGGGGATTCGACTGTAGTAACGCCACATTTAAGTAAGTTAGCAAAGGAAGGCGTTATTTATCCAAATTTATATTCTACATCGGGTGTATGTGCACCAAGTCGAGCCGCGTTAGCCACAGGTATGTATCCTTCGAGTATTGGTGCTAATCATATGCGGACAAATAGTTATACCAATGAAAGAGGACTTCCAGCTTATGAGGCTGTGCCTCCGTCTAATGTTAGAATGATTAGTGAGTGGTTACGAAAAGCTGGGTACTATTGTACAAATAATTATAAAACCGATTATCAATTTAAAGCCCCAGTAACGGCTTGGGATGAAAGTAGTCCTTATGCGCATTGGAGAAATAGAAATGATGATCAACCGTTCTTCGCTGTTTTTAATTTTACCGATACCCACGAATCTGGTCTTTTTGAACCTTACGGATTTCGAGAAATAGAAACGCGACTATACCACGCAGGCGATACTTCTTATCAATGGAAAAACTATGGTGCTTCGCATGCTAATAACCGTATGTCGGAAGCTGAAACACAGCAATATCTATCTAAGGATACCAAATTTAATATTCCTCCCTATTTACCAGAAACAGATCTCGTTAAACGCGATATGTGGAAATTATACAATAATATAGGCGAAATGGATAATCAAGTAGGAGCCGTGCTTCAGCAATTAGAAGACGATGGCCTATTAGAAAATACCATAATTTTCTTCTATGGCGATCATGGCGGACCATTACCTAGAGATAAACGATTAATTTATGACTCTGGCTTAAACACACCAATGATTATCCGTTTTCCGAATAAACTTGAAGCAGGCACATCCGATCCTCAGTTAATAAGTTTTGTAGATTTTGCACCCACCTTATTGTCTCTTATAGGTGAGGCACCAAAGGAGTATATGCAAGGTCAGGCATTTTTAGGCAAGTACAAAAGTAAAGAACGCAGTTATATACACGCTGCAGCAGATCGCTTTGATGCCGAAACTGATGTTATTAGGGCCGTAAGAGATAAACGTTACAAGTACATTAGAAACTACAGACCAGAACAAGGGTATTATTTGCCAATTGAATATAGAGAGCGTATACCAGCCATGCAGGAGTTGTTAAGGCTTAAATCGGAAGGAAAACTTAATGAAGATCAGATGCAATGGTTTAGAGAGGTTAAACCAGAAGAAGAATTGTTCGATTGTGAAACAGATCCCTTCGAGCTGAAAAACTTAGCAACTAATCCTGAGTACCAAGATAAATTAGTTGAATTACGAAAAGAAATGGATAGATGGCTAAGGGCTATTGGAGACGACCCTAATTTACCAGAATCGGAATTAATCAATAAGTTATGGAACGGTAGTAACACGCAACCTATTACTTCAGATCCAAAAGTCTCCTTGAATAACGGAAACATTACTATAAGTTGTGACACAGAAGGTGCTTCCGTAGGATACAAAATCGTAAATGCGGGAAATAAAACGTCGAAAACATGGCACATTTATAATGGTCCTTTTGAAATACCTTCAGATGCTACATTAGAAATCAAAGCACACCGTATTGGTTTTAAACCTAGTAAAGCTATACAGGTATCAGCTTCAGATTGGTGAAAACTGTTTGTTGAAGAGCTTATTGATATGGTATTTAAACAAACAAATTCTAAGTGAAATTCACGATTGAGGAACTTTCACTTTTATAAAATTATAAATAGTTAAAGCAATAAAATAGGTTTATTATGAAACATGACATGGTGTTACCTCATATTTTAAAATATATAATAACTTGTTTATTATTTGGGGTAATCTTAATAAATCCTATTCAAGCGCAAATAGTTCTGCAAACCGATTTTACAGATTCTGAAAATGCGAGGCAAAATATTGATTATAATTTCAATGTATTTAACAGAATAACACCATTAAATGGTGTAAAAATAAAAACGCCACTTGGTAAACCCCGAGTATGTATCGTTAGACCTCTAGGTGGAATTGTTAAGAATGGAAAACCCGATATGTCCAAAGATTCTTATAAATGGGATAAAAATTCTAAAACCTTTTATACCGATTTTGCGGTATTAAAAAAACAGATTGATGGCGTTATTAACTCCGGGTATGCCATACACCAAATCGTATTAGATAATCCTTCTTGGGCATTTCAACGAAATAAAAATGGCGAGTTGGCTGCAGATTCTTTAAAAGTGTCTACTTACGGAAATGCAGAGCCACCAAAAGATTACAACGCATGGAGTAATTATTTAAAGGATGTTATGAAATTTTTAGTGAATACCTATGGCGAGCAATCCATGCTAAAAATTCAGTTTAATATTGGTAGGGAAATCGGTACCCCATCACATTGGTCGGGAACCAAAGAAGCATTTTTTGAGTTTTATAAAATATCTAGTAGTGCCATTAGAGAAGTGCTTCCTACAGCCAAAGTAGGAACCCATATGCTTTGGGGGTCTTCTAAAAATGCCTGGGGCACCGATTTTGTAAAATGGAGCAAGGCTAATAATGTAAATTATGATTTTATAGGAGTATCATTTTATCCTTTTTACAACAAATCCAATCGTACTAAATTTAAGGAAGTCTATGCCAAAGATTTTGCTGTGATAAAAGATATACCCGAATGGCATAAAAATGCTAAACTAGAAATGCATGAATATGCGTTGATAAAAAGTTTAAATAAAGCAGGGAACGCTTTTGAAAATGCTCCAAAAGCGCAACAAAATTCATTTATAGTTGGGCTCATGAAAATGTTTTATGAGCATGATATGCAAAATGTTTTTCAGTGGGGGCAAGGCACCAATTTTGAGGCGGCTCAAAAAGCACTTTTTACAATTCAAGGACAGACGTATTATACTTCTACCAAGAACGGAAATCCAACATTAGAAACCAACGATGTGGATGCTGTTTTCACTAAAGATGTTTCTAATAATTCCTATAGTATCATGGCGTATAATTATAATGCCAAACCTGATGCAACAATATATGAACATTTAAATATAATGGCCAAACTAGACGTGCCACCTAGAACAAAAGTTAAAGTCCGTTTCGCAGTTTATAATAAGGAAAAAGATACGATGTCTTGGTCCAAATGGAAAGAGGAAACTACTCAAGGCAACGAAAAATCAAAATCAGTAATTTCTCTTAATACACAGCTACCCGTGTTTTCTTTTTTGAAATATGAAGTTAAACTTTAGTAACTGGCTTATTAAAAATATCACTAACACCTTAAATTAATTAAATAATGAAGCAAATTACGCTATTACTTTTTTTTAGTTTTATTTATAATATACATGCGCAGCAGGTAAGACATATAGAAACCATTAATGAGTCTTGGTCTTTTTATAAAGGCACTTTAGATTTCCCCTTTACTACTAATAATGCTACAAAATGGGAACAGGTAACACTGCCGCATTCATGGAATACTAAGGATATTTTAGATGATGAAGATGGCTATTATCGTGGAGATGGGTGGTACAAAAAAACAATGATAATTCCTCAGGTTTTTGAAGACCAACAAGTGTTTTTATTGTTTGAAGCTGCTAATCAAGTTGCTTCATTGTATGTCAACAATAAAAAAATAGGAGAAGATCATATAGGAGGTTATACGTCCTTTGCTAAAGATGTGACTTCAGCACTTAAAACGGGCGAAAATGAAATTGCTATAAAAGTTAATAATTCTCATAATGATGAAATTGTACCGCAATCGGCAGATTTTTCGTTCTACGGTGGTATTTACAGAGATATTCAACTGATAATTACTAAATCAGTACATTTTGAAGTAGCTAATTTAGGAGCAAATGCCATTTTTGTTAGTACTCCAAAAGTCTCTAAACAAAAAGCAACCGTTAGTGTAAAATCAAAAGTTGTAAGACCTAAAAAGGGTGATTATTTTATAAAACAGTCTTTGTACGATGCTAAAAACAATGTAATTAAAGTAGAAAAAGCCAAAGTACCTTATGGTAAAGATGTTGATCTTGATTTTTCAATTGTAGCCCCAAAATTGTGGTCGCCTGAGCATCCGTATTTATACAAACTAGTTTCTGAAATTGTAGATAAAAATGATCGTGTTTACGATCGTATAGAAAACCCAGTAGGTTTTCGCTGGTTTAATTTTGATCCCCAGAAAGGATTTTTTATTAATGGCAAACCAACAAAGTTAATAGGAACCAACAGACACCAAGATTTTTTAGGAAAAGCCAATGCTGTTAGTGATGAAATTCACCGAAACGATATGAGGATGTTAAAGGACATGGGAATAAATTTTTTAAGAATATCCCATTACCCTCAAGATCCTGCTATTTTAGAAATGTGTAACAAATATGGATTTGTGTCAACTCTAGAAATACCCTTTGTAAACAAAGCTGCAGCTAACGAGAAGGGCAAACAGAATACGGTTAACATGCTCAAAGAGGCTATTCGATTTAACTATAATAATCCTGCAATCGGAGCCTGGAATCTAGGCAATGAAACAACTATGAAGGACCCTGTAAAGCTAGGGGAAGACTATGTTAATCATTTTGTAGAGACACATAAAGCCTTGGCAAAAACCATAAAAGAGGAAGATGAAACACGCTATTCCTATTCGGTGTTTTTTAGAGAACCAGCCTATCAGGACAATTTAGGCATACGAGTTACCGATCTAGTAGGCTACAACAAATATTATGGGTGGTATATAGAAGAACTAGAAGATATCGATAAGAATTTACGAAGTTTAGTAAAGCGTTCTTTAGAACTCGATCCTGATAAGCCATTTATTTTAAGTGAATATGGAGGAGGTGCAGATCCTAGACTACGTTCATACAATCCTACACGTTTTGATTTTAGTGTAGAATATCAATTTCTTTTACATAAAGCTTACCTTAAAACCATTTTGGATATGCCTGAAATAGTGGGTGCTAATGTTTGGAATTATTCCGATTTTCAAGTAGAACACCGAAAAGATGCCGTACCACATATTAATAATAAGGGGCTCGTCTCAGCAGAAAGAAAAAAGAAAGATGCATACTATTTATACCAAGCTGTACTCAATAAAACACCTTTTTTGGCCATCACATCTAAGTCATGGACCAAACGATCAGGTGTTGCAGATAGTAAAGAGGATACGTTTGCCACACAGCCTGTGACAATAGTTGGTAATGGTAAAGACGTTGAAGTTTTTTTAAACGGAACGTCGTTAGGAAAAAAAGCATTTGAGTTTTCAACAGCAACTTTTGATATCCCTTTTGTACAAGGACACAATTTAATTGAAGCCATTAGTGAAAAGGATGGCAAACTTTTAAAAGATGTCGCATTTATAGATTTTAACCTTATACCTAAAGATCTTAAAAGCGTTACCAATAAATTTGAGGAAATCGCTATTAATGTTGGATCATACTGCTATTTTATTGAAACAGATAATATGGACTATTTGTGGATGCCAGATAAAGCGTATGAAAAAGGCGGCTTTGGTTATGTTGGTGGAGAATTCTTAAAACATCCAAGTGAAAGAAGAAATGCTATTGGAACAGATGTTAGTGTAAAAGGGACAGAAAACGACCCTATTTATCAAACACAACGCCTAGGCATCGAAGCCTACAAGTTCGATGTGCCCAATGGTACTTATGAATTATCATTACTTCTAGCCGAATTAAAAACAAAGGATGATAATATCATGGATATTTCAGTAAATAGCAGGCCTATTTGGACTAATTTAAACTTGAAGGAAGCATACGGAACGGATCGTGGTGTTACTAAACGCTTTTTAATTACAGTTGAAAATGACCATGGTATAACGGTAGATTTTAAGGCTAAAAAAGGAATAACAAGGTTAAGTGGCATCAAACTTAGAAAAGTAAATTAAATCCAGATGAATAAGGACGTTTTATTTTTTTTGTTTCTTTTAGCCAGTTTTTCTGGTTTTACACAAATTCAACCATATGATTTAAAATTAGAATATAGGGAAAACCCAGAAGGTGTTGATGTTAAAAATCCACGTTTTTTCTGGAAAGTAAAATCTGAGGAAGCTGGTCAGTATCAAAAAAGTTACCAATTAGTTGTAGCTACTTCCAAAGAAAATATTGAAAATGGTGTTGGAGATGTATACAATTCTAAAAAAGTAAAAAGTTCTCAAACCACCCAAATAATATATAAAGGAAAGCCTTTACAACCAGCAACACAGTATTATTGGAAAGTAAAGGTTTGGGATAAAAATAATATACCAAGTTGGAGTAAAATAGCAACATTTTCTACAGGTTTATTTCAAGAAGAAGATTGGAAAAACGCCCAATGGATTGCATGGAAGCCACAAAGTGCGTGGGAAAAAGAATGGTGGGAAAGAAAAGATATAGAATCTAAAGCGTTACAATTTCAATTACCTAGCCTTTTTGGGGCTAGTATGAGCATGTTTGAACGTTATTATTTTCATTATCAAAATCCATACGATGCTTCACCATTGTTAAGAAAATCATTTAATGTCAATAAAAAAGTAAAACGAGCTAAAGCTTATATCAGTGGACTTGGGTACTATGAGTTGTTTATCAATGGAGAGCGTATTGGAAATCAGGTTTTAGATCCAGGATGGACAGACTATAGAAAAACAATTTTATACGCCACTCATGATATTACTGAGCAAATTCAAAACGGAGAGAATTTAGCAGGAGTGATGTTGGGTAGAGGTAATTATGGGCAATTGGCTTACGACCATTGGGGATTTTATAAAAAAGATGGTTATGTCGGTCAGCCAAAATTGTTATGCTTAATTAAAGTACAATATGAAGATGGTACCGAAGATATTGTGGTAAGTGATTTAAGTTGGAAAATTACAGGTGGACCCATTATTTATGATGGACCACATATGGGAGAAATTTATGATGCAACCAAAGAAATAAAAGATTGGAATATGCCTGAATTGGACGATTCATCATGGCAAAATGTAAACCCTTCTCTACATCCTGGAGGAGAACTTGTAGCGCAAATGTGTCAACCCATTCGTGTAACCAAAACATTTCAACCTGTAAATATTAAAAACAAAGGAAGTTATGGACAGTGGATTGATACAGGAACCAACAGTGCTGGTTGGATACGGTTACGATTAAAAAATCTTAAAAGAGGGCAACAAGTTACCATTTATTATGGCGAACATTTAGATCCTACTTCTAGTGGACAACCAGGAAGGTTACAGCAAATGGCCTATATAGGTAAAGGAGAAAAAGAAGAGTTTGCCGAATGTCGTTTTTCTTACAAAGGTTATCGTTATGTACAAGTAAAAGGATATAAAACAAAGATTTCTAAAGACGATGTGGAGGTAAAGTTTGTACATTCAGACGTGCCACAGGTGGGTACATTTGAATCTTCAGATAAAACGGTAGATGCTGTTCATGATATTTGTCGTAAATCATTAATATTCAATTTACATAGTATTCTTACAGATTGCCCTAATCGTGAAAAAAATGGTTGGTTAGGTGATGCTGTAACTGGTGTAGAGTTTGGGATGGCCAATTACGATTTGGCAGCATTAATGACCAAATTTACTCGCGATATTTTTGATACCCAATCTCCAGAAGGCGGATTAAGTCCTATTGCGCCTTCAAATAACTACAGAAAAGGAAAATCTACACTATGGTCGTCTGCAGGGGTGCACATTCCTTGGTATATGTATCAATATTACGGCGATACGAGATTGTTTGAGAATTATTGGGACAACATGATGCGTTGGGTTGATTATTCATGGGAAAACAACAATTCTAAAGAAAAAGATGGCATGTTTACCGAAATATATAACGATTGGGTGCCGCCTTATGATGCTACCTATAGAGGTGGAGGAAAACCAGGGGGTAATGAAGTTATCGCTTCTATGAACTTTTATTTGGTATTAGAGCGTTTGGCTTATATGGCAGATAAATTAGGGAAAAACAAAGACAAAAAACGTTTAGAAAACCAACGCAAACGCATACATCAAGGCATTCAAAAGTATGCATTTGATGCTGAAAAAGTAGAGTACTCAGGTTTAAAGCCATTCCCAGAATTTCTACCTGTAGTTAATATTCTGGCGCTAGATTATGGTATTGTTCCAGAAAAATATAAGGCACAACTAGAAAAAAGAGTTGTAGAAAATATTGTAGAAGAAAAAGACTATCATCTATGGGGAGGTATATTTTCTATACATTCTGCCTTTGAATATTTACCCAAAAAAGGTTATGCCGATATGATGCATAAGGTAGTGATTAACGATGATTGGCCTTCATTTGGTTGGATGATTAAAGAAGGAGCTACTACACTACCAGAGGGGTATAAGTTTACCTCTTCAGATATGCATCATTTTATGGGCGCAGTAGATAATTTTTGCTATCGGCATATAGTAGGAATTAATGTAGACCAATCTCATCCAGGTTTTCAGAACATCATTTTGGAACCTAATTTTATTAAGTCGATGGAGTTTGCAAAAGCAAGCTACAACTCTATACATGGCGAAATAAAAGCAGAGTGGAAAAAAATAGATAAAAATACTTATGAGTACTATGGGGAAGTTCCATCAAACTGCGAGGCTAAGGTAGTTTTGCCTTCTAAAACTGAAACTATAAAATCGGGAACTTTTAAATATGTGGTACATATCTAAGGCAAAGAAGGCTATAATTTACCATAGTTTTCGGTTTTACCTACAAAAAAATAATGAGTAATAAATTAATAACTAGTACAATGCGATCTATAAATGTTTTTCTATTTCTTTTTATCATGCAAGTTACTTTTTTTGCATGTGATTCCAGTAAAACCGATGATAAAAATCTTGAAAATCCATCAATAAGTATTGCAGATTTAAAAAATGGTTTTAAAAATCCCGAGATACAATATCGTCCCGAAACCTGGTTTCACCTTAACGGAAATAATATTTCCAAAGAAGGTTTAACCCTCGATTTAGAGGCAATAAAAGAAGCAGGCTTGCAGGGTATCCACTTATTTAATAAAGCCGGCAGACCATTTCCAAATGTAAAACCTATAGAAATTTTATCGCCAGAATGGGAAGATATGATTCGGCACGCTGCCGATGAATGCAAACGTTTGGGTTTGAAATTTACCATGCAAAACTGCCCAGGTTGGTCTATGACAGGTGGGCCTTGGGTGCCTGTAGAAGAAGCGCAGCGCGAAGTTGTAGAAACTGTTTATCATGTGTCTGGGGGACAAAAATATGATAAGCTTCTAAAATTAGATTCATTGTACAAAACCTCAGATTATAATTATAAAGATATTCAAGTTTTAGCCTTTCCTACACCAGAAGGGGATGGTTTGGAACCCTTAAACCCTTCAAAAATTGAAACCAATAATCCTTTAGTGCCTTGGCAGGATATTTTTAATCCCAATTCAAAAATTATCGTTACACGAACAACCACACGTTTAAATAAACCTTTAGAGGACTATAGGAATGAAGGCATTTCGAAAGTAAATGATAAAGCAGCATGGGTTGAAACTATTTTCAATGAAGCGGTGACATTGCGCAATATCACTTTTCCTCAATCTCGACATATGATTATGGGGACAGAATACCCTAAGATGGATGTTGCTATTAAGGTAGAAGCGCTAATTAATGATAAACTTGTAGAAATAACAACTGTTAACCTGCCTGATGCAAACTGGAACGACAGACGTAAGCATGTAACACTGGCTATCCCTGAAACGACTTCCAAACTGTTTAGATTTACGTTTAAGGGTAAGCATACTATCGCTCCAGAATTTATTCGTTTAAGCGCTAGTCCAAAACTTCATAATCATGAAGCAAAAGCAGCCAAAGTATTGAGAGGACTTGAAAAAGAGGTGCAGTATAATTATAATGAAAATACGTTTATTAAGTCCAATGCAATTATCAACCTTACCGATAAAATGACGTCTAATGGAAAATTAACATGGAATGTGCCAGAAGGCGATTGGACCATTGTTCGTTTTGGGCATATTAATATGCGCTTAACCAATAAACCCGCAGTACCAGAAGCAACAGGTTGGGAGTCGAGTAAATTAGATAAGGTAGCCATAGAAAATCATTTGCGTAATGGTATGATTGGTAATTTAATTAAAGATGGCGGTCCCATAGGAGATGGTAAACTACACGGATTGTTAATTGATAGTTGGGAAAGCCATGTACCCACGTGGACGATGAACTCTGAAGATATGTTTAAGGAGTTTGAGCAACGCCGAGGTTACAGTATGAAAACGTATTTGCCTGCAACCATGGGTTATATTGTGGAAAGTCCAGAAATTACTACTAAATTTTTAAGGGATTTACGTCATACCATGGACGATGTGTTTATCGAGAATTTCTTTGAACATTTTGCAACCGTAGCACACGAAATGGGAGCCGAGGTTTACACCGAAGGAGCAGGAGGCGAAGTACTGCCTATAGACCCCATGCGTTATTATGGTGTGAGCGATATTCCCATGACCGAGTTTTGGTACCCCAGTGCACCATCAGCACAAAATGAATATGCTAAACCCATTTATAATGCGGCTTCGGCTACGCATCTATACAATAAACCTGTGTTGGCTGCTGAAGCGTGCACCCAGTTAGGGGTTAAGTGGAATGAGCATCCGTTTTCAGTAAAATCTTTAATTGATTATAATTTTGCTAAGGGGGTAAATCATTTGGTGTTTCATACGTTTTCTCATACCCCGCAAACGAATGTGTATCCAGGTTCAAGCTTTGGTGGTAATATAGGGTTTCCTTTGGTTAGAGAACAAACGTGGTGGCCATACATGAAGAATTGGACCGATTATTTAGCAAGAAATCAATATGTTTTACAACAAGGCGAATATGTGGCCGATGTGCTTTGGTATTATGGCGATCATTTTGAACGCCCACCTTTCGATTTAGATGCGTTTCCTAAAGGCTACCGTTTCGATTATTTAAATGCTGACATATTAGATAAAAATCTTAGTGTTCAAAATGGTAAAATTCATGTTCAAAATGGAGGGGATTACCGTATTATCAGATTAAGAGATTCTAAAGAAATGTTATTGTCTACAGCTAAAAAAATAAAGGAACTAGTTTTGGATGGAGCTGTAATTCTAGGAGATAAACCACTAGATTCTCCAAGTTTAATGGATGGTGAAGATGAATTAAAAGAATTGGCTCAAATCTCAAATGAATTATGGGATAGCATTAAAAGCGGTGTTAAACAGGTAGGAAAAGGACGTGTGTATTGGGGAAAAACGCTTGATGAGGTTTTAAAAGCAGAAAAAATTGCTCAGGATGTTATGGTGCCCGAAGGCTTGGATATTAATTGGATTCACCGCGAAACCAACGATGCTCACATTTATTTTATAGCTTCAAAACATGAAAATCCGGTTGATGTGGCATTAAGTTTCAGGGTTACTCATTTAAATCCTCAAATATGGAATGCATTTACAGGAGAACAGCATAATGCCAAAATATGGAGCACTTCAAAGAACCGCACCAATGTCGCCATATCATTACCTTCAAGAGGAAGTGCCGTGGTGGTATTTACAAAAGGAGATAAAAAGTCTGGGGCATCAAAAATAACAAGGAATAACGAGGTTGTTTTACATTCAGAAACAGGTTGGTTCAAAAGTCATAAATCAAATGATTTTCCAAAATTAACTTGGAAAGGAGATACATGTATCGCTTCAAAATCGGGCGAATATATCTTTCATCAAAAGGGTAAAGAGGTCATTGCGTTTATGGATGTTGAAGAGGTTCCGCTTCAAACCAATTGGAAATTAAACTTCGAGCAAGGATGGGATACTCCAGAAACTATAGAGATTTCAGAATTGAAATCATTAACAAAACTCGAAAATGATGCCATAAAGCATTATTCGGGTACAGCCATCTATTCAAAAACTTTTCAATTAAATGAACTTGATCAACACACTATAATAGACCTTGGGGAAGTGGCCAATATCGCCGAACTCTGGTGTAATAGTCAAAAAGTGGGGGTAAAATGGGCGCCACCGTTCCAGTTTGATATTAGCGATTTTGTGAAAAAAGGAGAAAATATACTTGAAATTAAAGTTACCAACACTTGGCGCAACCAACTTATTTTTGATAATTCACGACCCAAAGACCAAAAGAAAACGTGGACTACGGCTGGGCCCATAACAAACGAAACAGAACTGGAGGGTTCTGGTTTAATAGGGCCAGTAGTTTTAGAAGTTATCAAATAAGACTTCACATTTAAGTCAATAGAATTGATTGTATGAGTTTTTTGTTTTAAAAATGTAAACCCTTATAAATCAGGATAGAGTTGTTTGGTGCTTATTGGATATTTAATCCCAATATACTAACTAAACTTTTTTGGATATGACAAAAAAACTACACTTGAACCTTTTTTTTATAACCTTTCTGTTATTTTCTATGAGCACGAAGGCACAGGTAACCTTAGAATCAGAAGTAAAAATCACAGATTTGGCCATGTACTTTACTGGTGTTCAAAATCAAAATAGTACAAGGCAAGCCGAAACAGAGCCTTATGATTATGCTTATGGTTCAGCTTTATCACCACATGGAGATTGTATAAAAACCTATAAACACTATGTGTTTATGACCTGGTATCGCGGAGGAAAACTAGATAGACACGTGATGCTAACACGCTATAATACCCTAACAGGTGCTATGAAAACAATTGAATTTCCTCATCAGCACACAGGATTCAAAGGGAAGTGGTGGATAGGTGAGACCCACAATACCATCGCTATTGGTATTAGTCCTTTAAATGGAACCATACACATGGTTTACGATATGCACGCCTACACAAACAGCGGTGTTTTTACAAACGACTATTTTAGGTATACTTACTCTATGCCTAATACTGCAGAACTTTCGGATGCAGAGTTTACTTTAGACAAATTTGTAAAAGATCCTTTAGATGATGATTACAAACACTGTACAATGGATGGTGTTAGAGATGCGGCTCATTATGATAGATTTACTTATCCGCAATTCTTTTTAAACGATGATGGAGAATTATTTTTAACCGCAAGAGACGGGACGTCACATGATGGTGCACAAGCTTTTATTAAATATGATGCCAATGCCTTAAAATGGGGGAGGTTTATACATTTCAATGCTTTAGGGGCAGGTAGTAAAGGAGAAACAAATAATTGGAGTATTTATGGTAGCATCAAGTATGTAGATGGAAAAGTAAGAGCTGGTTTTCAACGAAGATTGAATAATGGCTCAGATAAATATCAGTATCAAAATGGGGTTTACTATGCTTATTCAGATGATCCAACAGGAGCCTCCCAATGGAAAAACCATAAAGGAGAGGCCATGACACTTCCTTTGGTTAAAGCCGAAGAAGTTTTGGTATTTGAGCCTGGTGATTATGTAGCGACAACAGCACAAAATAAGGTGCATATTGTTAGTGGATTTGATTGGACAGTAACAGATAACGGAGATGTGCATATTATAAGTAGAGTTAAAGACAACGAAAACAATGTTACCAAGAACATACACAGCTATAAGCCTAATGGAGTAAGTGATTTTATAATTTCTACCGATTTTACAGGAGCACAAGAATTATACGCATCAGGTGATAACGTATTTGTTATTGGTTTGAATTCTTCAGGTAGACCATTTGTTGATAGAACTGAAGGAGGTACAAATCTTTTTACTAGAGTTTACGAACAAACCTCTGGAAAACGCTTTAGAAAAGGACAAGTGCATATTTCTGATGGTAAGCTATACTATTATCTTTTAGAAAATAATACTTCAGATAATGATGAAACACAACCGACCTATTTGCAAATAATTAATTTAAATGTCACTCAAGGGCCAAAACCTTTCGAGGTGAATTTAGTAACTCCTACCAATAATCAAACTTTCAAAGAAGGAGAAAATGTGCAAATTTATGCTTCAGCAACGGCAGATACCGGGGAAATTACTAAAGTAGAGTTTTTGGTGGATGATTTCCTAGTAAATGCAGATAGTACAAAACCCTATTTATTTGATTGGACACCCAGTGTAATTGGTTCATACAAAATAAAGGCGGTAGCCTATAAAACAGGAGGGGAGAGTATAACATCTTCAGAAATAACTATTGAGGTTACCGAGGTTGATAAAAGTGATTTAACAGGTGATGTTTTTAGGTTGCGTAACGTAGCTACGGGCAAGTTTTTAGGTGATTCTGGAGCAAGTGCTATTCCCGTTTCTATGTATGATTCTGGAGAAGAACAAGATAAACATTGGACTTTCGTAAAAAGCGGAGCATACTACAATATTGACAGTGAAACTTTCGGGATACTTCGAGCCACTGGACCTACTTTTTCTGATGGAGCAAATGCTGTAGTAAGCACCGGAAAGTCTGCGCCAGCTGGTGATACAGATAAAGTTTGGACCATTCATTATAATGAGATAGATGATACTTTTAGGTTTGAATCTAAAGACAATGGTCGATTTTTATATCATGATGCTAATGGTAATGTAACAAATATTAGTGCGCCTGTAACGGATCTAAGAAGTGTATGGCAGGCAATAACTACAAGTGTTACACTAGGTACTACTAATAATGAATCTTTATTACCATCAATAAAAATATATCCTAATCCTACAGAGGATAGATTTACCATAGCATTTAAAAATACTAGTCGTATTAAAAATGTTGAAATTTATAATATTATTGGAAATCTAGTTTATCAAAAGGTGCCAAAAAGTAATGTTTTACAAGTAAAAAACAAAGGATTTAAAACGGGTGTTTATTTAGTGAAAGCTTTTTCAGAAGATAATCAAACCTTTACTTCTAAATTAATTGTAAAATAAGAAATGTAAAAAAAGCCTTAAATATAATATTACTTAAAAAAAATGTGCACTATTTTATTTAAGGTTTGAGCCCTATAATACAGGATAGGTTTCTCTGTTTTATTTTTAATATTTAACCCCAATTACCTAAACTAAACTTTTTTAATATGATAAAACAAGTTACACTAAAACATATTGTTTTAACAACAATGCTTTTGTTTTCACTTATTGTGACAGCACAAACAGCTGCACCCGACGAAGATACTGGGGCTTATACCACTTGTAACACAAATGGGCAAAATGCTACTAGAACTTCAGATGATTTACCAAACCCTGTTAATGTAGGAACTATTGATGACCGTACGTGCTATGCAAATTACAGTGAAAGTGATGTGTATGGTAAAACTTGGGGAGTATACAATATAACACATAATTCAAATCAATTTGAAACGACCTTACAGCCTAGAATGGAACGCTCTTTAAGCAGGTCTAGTGAAACTGGAGTAGGAAGTTATGCGAAGTTTACAGGCGTGTTTAGAATTCTTGAGGTAGGGGATACTTCTGGGGTCAATCAGGATGGAACTTATATAGCACAGGCCAAAGGAAAGCATACTGGTGGTGGAGGATCTCCAGATCCAGCCATTTGTTTGTATTTAGCTAAACCTGTGTATGGTACAGGTGCCGATGCCAATAAACAAGTGTCGTTCGATATTTATGCCGAGCGTATTTTATACCGTGGAGGAGAAGGAAGCGGTAGGGAAATTGTATTCCTAAAAAATGTCAATAAAAATGCCGAAATTGATTTTGAATTAGAGGTAGGTTTTAGAGAAGACCCTAGTGATGCGACTAAAAAAGTCCATTATTGTGATGCCGTAATTGGCGGTGAAGCTTTTAATTGGAATATTCCAGAGCCAGAAAAAGGAAGGGAATCTGGTATTAGATATGGTGCCTATAGAGTTAAAGGAGGCAGAGCTCAAATTAGATGGGCAAATACCACATACCAAAAGGAAGAAAAAGTAGGTGTTGTAGATCCAGGTCCAGTTGGAGATGTTTATCGCTTAAGAAATGTTGCTACCGGTCAGTTTCTTGCAGATTCGGGAGTGAGTGCTTCGCCAGTTACTATGAGTGCTTCTGGTAATGAATCAAATAAAAATTGGAGTTTTGTAGCCAGTGGGAATTATTTTAATATTGATAGCGAAACTTTTGGAATTTTACGCGCCCCTGCAGCTAATGGTCCTGGTGGAGCTTATGTTGTTGTAAGCACTACAAAAGCGGCGCCAGCAACAGATAGCGATAAAGTATGGACGATACATTATAACCAAGCAGAGGATACCTATAGATTTGAATCTGGTAACAGTGGCAGATATCTGTATCATGAAGTAAATGGAAACGTTACTCATATTTCGGCACTAGCAACTGATGATAGAAGTGTATGGGAAGCTATTCCAACAAGTGTAGTGCTTAGTGTAGATGAAAACAAGCTTTCGACTTCTAAAATTCGAGTTTTCCCGAACCCTGCGAAAGATAGATTTACGATTTCAATAAAAAATCTAAATCATGTAAAAGTTAAAATATTTGATATTTTAGGTAAAATTGTTTTTGAAACTGAAACCTCGAACGATAGCCTTCAAATAAATAATAACGGACAATTTACGACAGGAATTTATCTGGTTAAAATAATTGATAGTACCAATACTGCTCATCATACAAAACTGGTTGTAAAATAATACAATCAAACTATAGTACGTTTCAAAACGGATGAATTTATAATGAAAAGACGCAACTTTATACAACTATCAACTTTAGCAGGCTTAGGATGGTCACTTCCTTTTTTTGGAGGACTTCACTCGTGTTCAACGCAACCTGAACAATCCTTAGAATTTAAAAATTTAATCTCAGGACTTTTAAAGGATTGGTGCGATGGTATGTTAAAGCAACAAATTCACAATCCATCTAACCTAGAAGAACATGGGGCACTAAATTGTCCTTCATGTGAACATATTCACGGACGTTGTATGGATGCCGTTTATCCATTTTTATACATGGCCGATGTTACAGGAGAAAAAAAGTATGTAGAAGGGGCTAAATTGGTTATGCTTTGGGCTGAAAATAACGTGTCCCAACAAGATGGTAGCTGGACAGTAATTAGGAATCCAAAGTCTTGGAAGGGAATTACCGTATTTGGAGCCATTGCTTTAGCTGAAGGTTTACATTATCACGGACATGTTTTAGATGAAGAAACGAAAGAAGCATGGACCATGCGTTTAGAAAATGCGGGGCAGTACATTTATGATACGTTTACTATAGATTTTACCAATATTAATTATCCAGGAACCGCAATTTATGGCTTAGATTTAATTGGAGATGTTGTTAATAGAAGTGATTTTAAAGCCAAGAGTGAAATATTAGCAGAAGAAGTTAAAAATTATTTTACGCCTCATGAAAATTTGTTGTTTGGTGAGTGTAAAAAGAGTTCGAGTAAGTTAAGTGAAAAAGGTCTTCATGGTGTTGATTTAGGATATAATGTTGAAGAGACTTTAAATAGTTTGGTCATGTATGCACTTAAAAATGATGACCAAGCCTTATTGCAAATTTTAACTAAATCTTTAAATAGCCATTTGGAATTTATGATGCCTGACGGAGGTTGGGATAATAGCTGGGGAAACAGAATGTATAAATGGACTTATTGGGGTAGTAGAACCTGCGATGGGAGTCAACCAGCTTTTGGAATGATGGCAAATATCAATCCTGCATTTGGAACTGCAGCCATTAAAAACACCGAATTGTTACAAAGTTGTACTTCAGATGGATTAATTCATGGCGGACCACATTATGTTTCAGCAGGAATCCCGCCTTGCATTCATCATACATTTACGCATGCTAAACCTTTAACAGCGCTTTTAGATCATTGGAAACATCTACCTCAAATAAGCAAAAATGCGATATTGCCAAGAGAAACGGCAGATGGTATTAAGCATTTTAAAGATTTAGATGTGTTTTTATTTGCTAGAGGCCATTGGCGAGGAACAGTTAGCGCTTATGATGCTGAATATCATTATAAAGAAGATTTCAGACAAGCTTCGGGAGGTGCTTTGGGGATGTTGTATCATAATAAAGTGGGGTTAATTTGTACCGCAAGTATGGCAGAGTATCAATTGGTTGAAAAGAATAATCAACAAGAACAACCAGGCCAAGACATCTGTTTAACACCAAGAATTGAAACTTTTAAAGATGAAGTTTGGTACACTAATCTGTACGATTTGCCAGCAACAGTTACTTCAAAAGATGTTGAAGGCGTTATAGATATAGTTGCGCATGTGAAATTGAAAAATGGAAAGCGAAAAACAATTGAGGGTACAGCAAACGATTTTGACATTACCTACAGATGTAATAACAATGAATTAGCTATTTCAGTAAAAACCAATCAAAAAATTACCTCTCCAACAGCATTTGTATTACCCATTGTTTCTAAAAATAATGAAGTCGTTACAAGGCTAAGCGATACTGAAATTACAGTTCAAAAACCTGAAGGTTTAGTTACTATAAAAGCCAGTACATCAATAAAAATAAAAGCTATTGAAGGAAAAAGGACTTTTAATATGGTTCCAGGTGTAGAGGCCTTGCCTCTAGAGGTTTATTTTGTACCTAATAGTTCAAGCCTAGAACTAAGTCTTTCAGTAAGTTAGTGTATCCTATAATTCTAGGAATTTGAGGGTTCAGCTTTTTTAAGTTGAACCCTTTTTTATTTGGATAAATATAAGTTTAGGATATAATTGGTTTTATCGGTAATGCTCTTTTTTAGTTGCCTTCATTCACAGTTTTGTATTTGGAGAATGCAAGTTCGTTTGGTGTTTAACTCTCAGAATTGATATGTCAGTCTAGATTTCTATTTTTTATAGGCTTTTTCCTTTGTGTTCTTCTTGTTGTGTTTTTTGTCATTTCGATGGTATTTTAACCTTTAAATAGCAAAAAAATCAGGTATAACCATGCGATACAGGATAGATTTAAGTGTTAAGTGGGTTTTATTTACACAAAGCTAATCATAAACTAAACAAATGGAATTAAAAATAAAACAAAAACTAACGCCAGATATCATCCCGGGGGGAGAGGTGGCAAGGATTGGAATGATAGCACAAAAATTGAAATGCCAAATGCATGGGATAGACATCTTATGCCAGTTGCAGAATGGCAACATCCTCGAGGCATGATGCACGGATTAGCCAATGGAGAGATTCGGGTTACAAGAGGCGGCATGGACGTTTTTCAAATGGTAGAAGGGGGTGATTACATTTATCCAGATGGAGCAATTGCCGATGAAGCTTTAAAGCAATTGCGTGAACTGGCCAGCAATAAAGAAAAACCATTTTTACTTGCCGTTGGAATTATTAAACCACACTTACCCTTCGGTGCGCCTAAAACTTACCATGACAGGTATGAGGGCATTAAATTGCCAGAAATAAAGAACCCTAAAATACTGGAAGGAAAAACCACATGGCATGGCTCTGGTGAGTTTATGGGATACAACCGTTGGGGTAAAAACCCAAATTAAGGATGCAGCTTTTGCGGAAGAAGTACGCTTTCATTACGCCGCATGTGTTAGTTATGCAGATGCACAAGTAGGTAAAGTGCTAGCAGAATTGAAAAGCACAGGAGCGGATAAGAATACAATTGTTGTGCTTTGGGGTGACCACGGTTGGCACTTGGGAGAGCACGCCATTTGGGGAAAACACAGTTTGTTCGAAGAGTCGCTGCATGCACCGTTAATCATCCACTATCCTGGAATGAAGCATAAAGGCGAAAATACAGATGCCATCGTAGAGACACTCGATATCTTTCCAACTTTGTGTGATTTAACAGGGATTGAAAAGCCTAATTATATCCAAGGAGAATCGCTTAAAGATATCTTGGTTAATCCGAATACTGATGGTCATACAGCTATAGCATACACAAAAAAAGCATCAACCATTAGAACGGCAACACATAGGATGACACTTCATAAAGATGGGTATGTAGAATTATATGACCACACCACCAAAGGAAAGGAAACCAAGAATATAGCTAAAGAACATCCAGAATTAGTTGAGGAGTTAAAGAATGCCTTAAATACTAAATTACAGAAATAACAATGCCAAATAACACTTGGTGAAGGTAAAGGCACCAGATATGATAAATGTCAAAGTTCTTAGTGCGCTTATACCTTTTTTACTTTGAAATTACTCATATATAAAGCGACTATTTTTTTAGACAAAATAGAAAACACAAGCACGGCCTGAGCTAGGGTTTTGTTTTCAAGTATCAGCGAATAAGAGCAATTTTTAATGTGAAAGTTTAAAGTAGAAAAGGTATTAGGTGTTACTCGCAATATCTTGTGAAAAATTGTTAAAAAGGTTGCGTTACCCTATAGGGCAGGACAATAAAAAAAGCCACTATAAGTAAATTTAAAACTAATATCCTTTTTGAAGTTAAACAATAGATGAAAAGTGCTTTTATAAATCAAAACAAATTACGCTTACTTTTAGTAATAACCTTTGTTTTGATAAGTACATTAGGTCATGCTAATCGTTCTACAAACTGGGCAGACGCTCAATGGATTTGGCAAGAACAAGATGGGCCAGCCAATACGTGGGTGGCCTTCAGAAAAACTATTGATTTAACAAACATACCAAAAAATGCCCTAGCAAAAATAGCAGTAGATACCAAATACTGGCTTTGGGTTAACGGAAAAATGGTGTTGTTTGAAGGTGGCTTGGCTAGAGGAGCAGCACCAAGCACAAACTATTATGATGAGGTTGATGTAACACCGTTTTTAAAAAAAGGAAAAAACACGATTGCTATTTTGGTTTGGTATTGGGGGAGAACACGTAAAGTTCATGACGATAGTAGTAAAGGAGGGTTGCTCTTTCATGCCAACTTAGGAAATCAGCTATTGGTTTCTAACGCCAGTTGGAAAATGAAACAGCACCCAGCTTATGATTCCAAAAGTGGAGGAGGAGGCAAAAACCCGAACAGGGTAAATGCGTATAACGTAAAGTTTGATGCTAGAAAAGCCATGGGAGATTGGTCTGAAGGCGCTTGGTATTCTAATTCATTTGATGATGCTGAATGGGATAAGGCCATTGAAAAAGGAATGGCCAACAGTAATCCTTGGGGTGCTTTAGTAAAAAGAGCCATTCCACAATGGAACGATAGAGGCTTGGCAGATTATACATCACTCAGTTTAGCGTCCAATAAGAAGATTAATCTACCGTTTAAAAATTCATCGGACTCTTTAATTGTAATTAGTGCAAAGTTGCCTTTTAACCAGCAAATTACGCCTTACATTAAATTGAAGAGTGATGCTGGAAAAACAGTTGTTGCCGATATGGATAACCCTTTTAATATGCTAACGGGAACATATATTACTAAAGGTGGAATTCAGTCATTTGAAAGGCTGCATTCAAGGTTCTAACGCAACAAACGTTGCTTTTTTTTGTATGAGTCTAAGCTACAATTTTTAGTTCTTTTATCATAACTTCATTAGGGGTTTTAAATCCAATAATTTTACGAGGTCTATTGTTTAATTTTTCTTGAATTTCGATGAATGTATTTAAGTCAATTTTGTTAAAATCTGTTCCTTTTGGGAGGTACCTTCTGATGAGTCCGTTAGTGTTTTCATTGGTACCTCTTTCCCAAGAAGAATAGGGGTGTGCAAAGTAAATTTTCATACCTGTTTTCTTGGTAATTGTTTCGTGTCTTGCCATTTCAATTCCATTATCGTAGGTCATAGATTTTTTGAATATGGGATCTAGTTTGTTAAGTTCTTTAGAAAACATTTTAGCAATTTCCTTAGAGTTCCTGGCTTTTAGTTTGATAATTAATGTATATCTAGATTTGCGTTCTACGATAGTTCCAATAGCCGATTTTTGATCCTTCCCAATCATTAAATCTCCTTCCCAGTGTCCGATTTCATTTCTTAGGTTAATATGCTCGGGCCTTAGGTCTATACTGACTTGGTTTAATATTTTAGATCCTGTTCTGCGTCTTTTTTTAGAGGGTCTACGTCTTGTTTTTTTGCGTACGAGGAGTTTAATTAGTTTTTTATTTAAACTAGCTTGAGGCTTTGCATATATGTACCTATAAATTGATTCGTGAGAAATAGACATTATAGGATCATTTGGGAATTCTTCTTTTAGTCTTCCAGCAATTTGTTCAGGAGTCCATTGTGATAATAAGCCCCTATAGACATAAATTCGAAGTCTAGGGTACTTAGATATTTTATCAATATTTCTTTTGTTTAGGTAATCATCTTTGGCGCACCAATGAGCTAGTTCTGCTGAGTATTTATCTCTATCTGTTTGCACCCATTTATTAACTTCTCTTGTAACCGTAGATCGAGCTCTGTTAATGGTTATAGCGATGTATGATTTATTCTTTTTTTCAGTTAAAAGAGTCTCAATCTGTATTCTTTCTTTAAGGGTAAGTCTACCTGTTTTTTTTCGTACCATAATTACAAATCTATTAATTTAGATTTGTTGCGTTAAGTTCTTGAATACGGAAAGTTATTCGTGGATTAATGGTCACAACGTAGAATATACAATTCCGCCAGGTGTAGAAGTATTAGAGCTAAAATACCGCTGGACTGGTGTAGGGGAAATGACTGGTAACTTTGAAAGTAGCGATCCTTTTTTTACACGCCTATGGTGGATGGCTCGTAATACCTTATACGTTTGCGCTAGGGATGGTTATATGGACTGTCCGGACCGTGAGCGTGGTTTGTGGGTCGGTGATGTAGCAGACCAAACAGGAGCCGTTTTTTATACATTAGATGAACCAGGTCGATTGTTGTTAAAAAAGGGAATTGATAATACCATTGCGTATCGGGCTGGCGATACCATTCAAGGTTTGGCACCGGGTTTTGGTGCGTATCGCGGTAAAAGTAGTGAGCTAACAGGTCAAAGTTTACAATATATCGATCAGGGCATTTGGCAATATTATTTCAATACAGGAGATAAAGCCACATTACAAAATGCCTATCCAGCTGTTTTAAAATATTTGCAATTATGGGATATGAAACCCAATGGCTTACCAACACATCGCCAGGGGTATGCCAATTGGGTGGACTGGGGTATAGATCCCGATCCTGTACCTACCAATGTGGTATTGTACTATATGGCTTTAAAAGCTGCAAAAAAAATGGCTATAGCCTTGAATGAAACCAAACATATGGCTTGGTACGGTAACCGTATAAATAGTATTGAGCAAAATTTTGAAAAAGAGTATTGGCAAGGAGGACGCTACGGGTCTAAAAATAAACCAGTCGAGGAGCGTGTAAGTGCCTTAGCTGTTCTTAGCGGTTTAGCCAAAAAGGAACACTACGATATTTTGGTTGATAGCGTCTTGCTACCAGTTCAGAAGTCAAGTCCGCATATGGAATGGATTGCAGAAGAAGCCATAATGCTCACAGGACAATACGACAAAGGTTTGAAGCGCATGAAGCAGCGTTATAAAGAACAGGTAAATCGTAAATGGTTAACAACACTTTATGAAAAGTACCTGCCAAAATTACGTGGCACATACAACCATGCATGGAATGCTCCCAACTATGTGTTATCAAGATACATTGCAGGTATAAAGGCTACAGATGTGGCGTGGTCAAGCTTTGAAGTGAAGCCAAATTTAGCTCATATGACTTCCGTAAAACAAATCGTGCCATCGGTAAAAGGAGATATTACGGTTGAAGTGAAAAAAACAGAAAGCACTTATCAATTGAAATTAATGTCACCAGAAAAAACAGTAGGGACCATATATATACCGAAAGAAGAAAAAGGAGTAAAATATATTTTAATCAATGGGCAGAAAATCTGGACTAATAGAGAACTAAAAAAAACAATTAAAGGCATAACCCTGGAAGCAGAGAATTTAGAATATATAATATTTAAAGTCGATTCAGGAAACTGGAATATAAAAGCCTTTTCAACTAATCAAATGAAACACCAAATAAAATCTGCGGGTAAATGAATATTTTTCTAAGAGCTTCACTAGTATAAATGAAATGCATAAAGAAATGATAAAAATAAAACTAACACATTTTTTAAAATTTATATAGTCCTACTTTTAATGGGTTCTTGTGTTAATAGTAATGAACCTGAGATACTTAGTAGTATTCTGCTTTTGCAATTACCAATTTCTATGGACGAGATAAAAGCCTGCTGCCAGCAGGTTTATTAGTTCTCATATATGAAAACAACTCAAAAAAATATTATTGAATGATCTCAACTAAATTTTTAAAATTAGTTAATAAAAAACAAGTTTCTTTCGTTAGAAAAACTTATTACTATCAAACAAAATTAGTGTTACTCTCACTTTTTGTGTCTGTATGCTCTTGTAACCTTTCAAGGAGTCAAAAAATAACCAAACAAAATTATGATATCATTAAATCTGGATTTATCGAACCTACAGACGATAATACAATTTGGTGCTATTGGTACTGGATTAATGATGATATCTCTAAAGTTGGTATAACCAAAGATTTAGAGGCCATGAAAGAGGCAGGTATTGGTGGTGCATTAATAGGGAATATCAATCCAGCACACAAAGATGGAAAAGTACCTATGCTTAGTGAAGTATGGTGGTCTCACATGGTACATGCGGTAGAAGAAGGAAAACGCATTGGTGTAGATATTGGGGTGTTTAATTGCCCGGGATGGAGCCAAAGTGGAGGGCCTTGGGTAGATTATACAAAAGCTATGCGTTACCTAGCGTATAGTGAAACGAAAGTTTCAGGAGGAAAATTACTTAACATAGCGTTGCCACAACCTAAAAAAGAATTTCAAGACACGCATACTTTTGCTTTTAAATCTTCAGCAATTGAAGAAAACAGTACACAATTTATTCCTACGAAAATAAGTGCCAATTGGGAGGATGTAAATGTTGCTATTTTAAATGATGGTAATAAAGAAGATAATACCAGTTTTGAACCTAAAAAAGGAGAAGTTTTAGAAATAAGTTTTCAACTTTCAGAACCCATTACAGCGCGTTCTATCACCATAATTCCAAGCAGGGCTTTTAAATGTAATATGACTTTAATGGCCGTGGTAGATGGTGAAGAAAAAATTGTAAAAGAATTTCATTTTGACCGTTTTCGTATTACGCCAAATGTGGCATCTATTGAAACAGGTGATTTCGCAACGGTTTTGCCAGAAACTAAAGCCCGTAAATTTATTCTAAAATGTACCAATTTTAGAGATAAGAGAGGTGGATATGGTTTTGCTGAAATTAATATCTCTGAAGCACCTGTATTAGATAAATTCATTGAGAAACAACTGGGTAAAATGAATTCTACACCTGGTATTCAATGGGATTCGTACATCTATGGACAACAAGAGGCACTGAAAGATAAAAGTTTATGTGTTAATCCTGATGAGTTGATTGATATTAGTAATAAGCTTGATAAAAATGGAATGCTAAGCTGGGATGCACCTGTAGGTGAATGGGTCATCATGCGTATGGGAATGACGCCAACAGGTACAAAAAATGCACCAGCCGCACCACAAGGTGTTGGTTATGAAATAGATAAAATGAACAGTGAATTGGTACAGTACCACTTTGATAAATTTGTGGGGGAACTTTTAAAGCGAATTCCAGAAGAAAGCAAGTCAGCGTTCAAATATGTGGTGGCGGATAGTTACGAACAAGGTTCTCAAAATTGGACGGATGGCTATGAAGTGAAATTTAAAGAAAAATACGGGTACGACCCTGTGCCATTTTTACCTGTGCTTTCAGGAAGAATTGTTGGTAGTGTAGAACAATCCGAACGCTTTTTGTGGGATTTACGTCGTTCTATTGCTGATGATGTGGCTTATGAATATGTTGGTGGATTAAGAAAAGCAAGTAATAAGCACAATCTAAAAACTTGGTTAGAAAATTATGGACACTGGGGGTTTCCAGGTGAGTTTATGATGTATGGAGGACAATCAGATTTAATTTCTGGAGAATTTTGGAATGAAGGTACATTGGGGAATATTGAATGTAAAGCGTCCTCTTCAACAGCACATACTTATGGGAAACCAGTAACTTCGGCAGAAGCATTTACATCTTCTAGAAGGGCGTATTTAAGACATCCAGCTATGCTGAAAAAGCGAGGAGACTGGGCATTAACAGAAGGTATAAATCATTTTGTGTTGCATTTATACATTCAACAACCAGATGATAATCGTAAACCGGGAATGAACGCTTGGTTTGGTACAGAATTCAATCGTCATAATACGTGGTTTATTCAAGCAGATAGTTATTTTGACTATTTGCGTCGTTGTCAACATCTTTTACAGCAAGGTAAATATGTTGCCGATGTGTGTTATTATATAGGAGAGGATGCACCAGTAATGACAGGTGTTCGTAATCCAGAAATTCCAAAAGGCTACTCTTATGATTATATCAATGCAGAAGTTATTTTAAATAGATTGTCTGTAAAAGACGGACGATTTGTATTGCCAGATGGCATGTCTTATAAAGTGATGGTATTGCCACCTTTTAAAACCATGTGTCCAGAATTGTTAGCAAAAATTGAACAGTTAGTGCAACAAGGTGGAACTATTTTGGGACCAAAACCAGAAAAATCGCCAAGCTTAGAAAATTATCCAATGGCTGATACTCAAGTAAAGGAATTAGTCGATAAAATGTGGCATGGCGATTACGCTAATGGTAGAATGAATGTGAATTATGGTGAAGGTAAAATTTGGGATGGTTACGAGCTATCGGAAGTGTTTTCAGATATGAATTTAGCAAAAGATGTTGACGTTTCAGAAGATGCTCCGGTATTATGGATACACCGAAAAACTGAAGACATGGATATTTATTTCATCTCTAACCAAAGTGATGACACACTAAAAGTATCACCTGTTTTTCGTGTGAATAAAAAGATGAAACCACAGTTATGGGATGCTGTGAGCGGTGAAATAAGGGCTTTGCCAGATTACGAAGTTACAGACACAGGCATAAAAGTGCCATTAAAAATGCAGGCCGCTCAAAGCTGGTTTGTCGTATTTACGAATGATGATATTAAAGCTGATGTTAAACCTACGTACTCTAAAAATTTTCCTGAATATAAAAAGTTAAAAACCATTGACACACCATACGAAGTCGATTTTGAAAATAAAGATATTGCCGCAAAAAGACCTGTAATATTTAATGAATTAATTGACTGGCGAAATTCTGATGATGAGCAAATACAATATTATTCAGGAACCGCCATTTATAAAACTAATTTCAAAATGGATGAGCTTCCTGAAAATAAGGGTATTTATCTTAATTTGGGGGAAGTTTCGGTAATGGCAAAAGTAAAATTAAACGGAAAATATGTTGGTGGCGTTTGGATGGCGCCTTATCGTCTAAATATTTCTGAAGAACTTAAGAAAGGTAAAAATGAACTCGAAATTGAAGTAGTAAATCTATGGAGAAATCAACTGATAAAAGATAAGGAACGTCCTGAAGAGGAAAAATATACTTGGATAGTAATCGATAAAATTACGTCTGAAAGCAAAACACAACCCTCAGGTTTGTTAGGTCCTGTAATCATTGAAACCACTAAGTAATTTTATATATATAATCAGAATTATGAAAACAAAAATTAACAAGCAACAAAGTTTTTTACTTGTAATAACACTTTTAACATCACTGTGTTTTTCTCAAACGCCTAATTGGGATAAAGCCCAATGGATTTGGCAAGAAGAAGACGGACCATCTAACACATGGATGAGCTTCAGAAAAACCATCACAATTAATGAAATTCCAGAAATTGTTCAAGCAAATATTGCTGTTGATAGTAAATTTTGGCTATGGATAAATGGTCAAATAGTACTTTTTGAAGGTGGTTTATCAAGGGGGCCTAGTCAAGCAGGAGAATGGAATAGAAAAGAAAACATTACACCTACTAACTCTTGGTACGAAACAGTAGATATTCAGCCTTATTTAAAAACTGGAGAAAATACTATTGCTATTTTAGCATGGTATTGGGGGCGCGAAACCCATAAAGGAACCCATATAGACAGTGGTAAAGGTGGCCTGTTGTTTTCAGCTGAAATAGGAGAACACCATGTGGTTTCAGATAACTCTTGGAAAGCCATTCAACATCCTGGATATGATAACACTATTGAACCTGCAAGTAAGGCTTTAGTGCAATATCCTATAAAGTATAACGCACAAAACCCTTTAAATGATTGGTCAGAAAACGCTTGGTATACCACAAAATTCAATGATGAAGAATGGCCTTCAGCTTTAGAAAAAGGAAAAGCAGGAGTAGCACCATGGTATGACTTAAAGGAAAACTTTGTTCCGAAATTATTAAATCATGGTTTGAAAAATTATGCCAATTACGATACCCTGGAGTTGCCATTTACAAGTAAGGGGCAAACTATTTCGTGTAAATTACCATTCAATAAGCAGATAACACCTTATTTGGAAATTGAAACAGAACGTGCAGGCGATACTATTTTTATAACTACAGACAATCGCTTAAATAAAATAACAGCAACCTATATTACCAAAAAAGGAAAACAAGCCTTCGAAGGCTTTTCTTGGATGAATGGGCATGAAATTCTATACACCATTCCTAAAGATATAAAAGTAAACGCTTTAAAATACCGATGGATGAGTGTTGGTGAAATGGCTGGAAGATTTGAGGTAGACGACCCTTTTTACGAGCGTTTGTGGTGGATGGGAAACCATACGCTTTTTGTTTGTGCCCGAGATAATTTTATGGATTGCCCAGATCGAGAAAGAGCCTTGTGGATTGGTGATGTAGCCGACCAAGTAGGGTATTTATTTTATTCAATGGATCATGCGGGACGTCAGTTACTAAAAAAAGCCATTTTGCAAACTACAGCATTTAGCGAAAATGGGGTTATAGGTGCTCTCGGCCCCTTAAGAGTTAGGGAGTTGGTTGCACAGAGTTTACAGTTTATCGCACAAGGTATTTGGCCTTATTATTTGAATACAGGAGATCAAGAAACTTTAGAAAAAGCATATCCCTTTGTATATGATTATTTGGCTTTGTTTCCAATGCAAGAAAACGGTTTGCCAGAATACCGTATAAGAAAAAGTCCAGATTCTTGGGATTGGGTAGATTGGGGCGTTAAAAATACAGCCGATAAAAAACCAATTCAAATGGCATTTTACTATTTAGCCATTAAGGAAGCGAAAAAAATGGCAGAAGTATTGGGTAAAAAAGAAGACGTAAAATGGTACGATGATAGAATGAAAACAATGAAACCTGCTTTTAATAAATTGTATTGGAAAGATGGTTTTTATAGTAGTGACCCAAAAAAGTTTAAAGACGATAGAGCGAATGCTATTGCTATAATTTCAGGAATAGCAAATCCAGAATATTACAATCAAATTGTAGATAATGTGTTAATTCCAAACCACTATTCCAGTCCGCACTTCGAGTGGATGGCTGAAGAGGCGCTATTTATAGCAGGACGTCCTGAAGCTTCACTTAAGCGCATGAAGGAACAATATCAAAGTCAGGTAGAAAAGGAAGGCATGACGACTTTATATGAAATGTTTCCAAATGGAGGAAGTTATAACCATGCATGGAATGGTTCGAATAAGATATTGTCTAAATACGTGGCTGGTGTAGCGCCTACTAAAGTAGCATGGAGTGAGTATCAAATCATGCCCACACTTTTGCACTTTAAGCATTTGAAGAAAACTATTCCAACAGTAATGGGAGAAATAAATGTTGATATGAAAAAGACCGAAAACACCTATTCTCTAAAATTGGAATCTCCAGATAATGGTACTACGGTAGTTGTAGGCATACCGAAAGCAGGAAAGGAAATTAGTACAGTGGCTTTTAATGGTGTTGTGTTTTGGAAAAACGGGAAAAAGTTAGTTGAAAGTTCTGTAGTTGAAAATGAAAACTTTTTAAAATTTAGGCTTAAATCGAAAAATTGGCAAATTACGGCTACTTATAAATAACAATAGTACATTGTATGGGTTGTTGTGAGAAGATTAAAGTTAAAAAAAGAAAAATATGCAAGCAATATTAGGAGTATTATTTCATTCAATAGGAGGTGTAGCCGCAGGCAGTTTTTACATGCCTTATAATAAAGTAAAAGGTTGGGCATGGGAAAGCTACTGGATGGTTGGTGGCGTTATGTCGTGGTTAATTGTACCGCTCATAGCAGCATATTTAACGGTGCCCGGTTTTGTAGATATTATTTCGACTAGTTCATCTACCATTTTGGGTGTTACCTTTTTAATGGGGTTACTCTGGGGTGTTGGTGGTTTGTCTTACGGTTTAGGTGTTCGATATTTAGGGATGTCTTTAGGTAATTCAGTAGTTCTAGGGTTTTGTGCTGCATTTGGAGCTATGGTGCCTTCAATTTACTACAATTTCAATCCCCTAGTAGGTAAAATATCTTTTACAGAAATGATATTTTCTAAAGGAGGACAAGTTGTGTTGTTAGGCGTTTTGGCATGTCTAATAGGTATTGCGGTTTGTGGAAGAGCTGGTATGCTTAAAGAGAGCGAACTATCTGATGAGGAGAAAAAGAAAAGTGTTGCAGAATTCAATCTTGTAAAAGGGGTAATAGTAGCTGTGCTTTCAGGTATTTTAAGTTCCTTTTTTAGTTTTGGAATTGAAGCTGGAAAGCCATTGACTGATGCTGCAGTAGCCGCAGGTTATGATCATTTGTTTGCAAATAATGTGACGTTTGTGGTAATCCTATGGGGTGGTTTAGCCACTAATTTTATTTGGATTACCTATTTGAGTTTAAAAAATAAAGCCTATAAAGATTTTACCAATAAAGAAACTCCGATTTCTAAAAACATACTGTTTCTGCTTTAGCTGGAACCATATGGTTTTTACAATTTTTTTTTACGGCATGGGAGAAAGTAAATTGGGTAATAGTGCTAGTTACTGGATACTTCATATGTCAACCATAATTTTAACAGCCAACCTTTGGGGTATGTATAGAAAAGAATGGCAGGGTGTTGCTAAAAAAACAAAATATACTATTGGAGCAGGAATAGCCATCATTTTATTATCGGTGGTTTTGGTAGGTATTGGTAATTCGGTCTAATACTATTCTTGTGTTCTACATAAATTAACGTCTTTAAATGCAACATGGGCAGTGACATCCCCTGAATCCCCTGTGCCATAAGCTCCATATCTTGTATAAACGCGTTCGGTAGTATGATTATGTGTAAAATAGGTTTCAGTATCTCCTATTTTTATTTTTGAAAATGCCGTGCCTGTAGCATCGTATCCAGTTTCATAAATAAAAGTATATTCTTGGTTGTAATTTAGGGTTTTAAAGTTTTTAACATCTCTGCTGCCACCTGTATCTGTGGTATATGGATTAATGGTTACATGAGTTTCTAATTGTATTTTGTTATTGCTAGATTTTTTGGCGTAAAGTAAAAATTGAGCACTTCTGTTTGCTCTGCCTGCTTCTTCTCCTTTAATAATATCGCCTCCTGCATGGGACTGAATAATACAAGTATTTCCATCACTTAAATCTATAATTTTAAGGGTTCCAGTTAGAATTGTTTTTTTATTGGTGTCATGTAAAATCGTTTTAAAAAAACGTTCTACTCTAGTTCTAGTACCTTCATATCGTATTTCGCTACCAGTTATTTTGTAGCTACCCCAGATATTATCCAAATTTTGGTAGCCTCCAAAGGCATTATCAGTTCTACAATCTAGTGTGCCTTTATTGTTTGGGTTAGCAATATCATCACAAGTTTGTGATTGTGAAGCTGAAGGACCTAAGTTTGGGAAATCTGAAACCTCATCACAATCCTGAATTGTAGTAGAATTTGAGTTTTCCAGTTTTTGTTCTTCTACCATAGTCTTTTCTTTATCAGTTTCGTTTTCCGAATGAGTAGAGCATGAAAAGAAAAGCGCTAAGTATAAAATGAGTCTACTTTTAGCTATTATTTGAAGTAGGTTTTGCATTATAAAAACGTATTATTTTTTGTTAATTTATTGGAAATTATAGTTTTACCTGTCCGGTTCTGTCTGGTGTTTTATTAATTGTTTCCCAAAATAATGATGAAGTTACAAGGCTAGGAGATTTGGAAATAACAATTCAGAAACCTGGTGAAGGTTTGGCTACCATTAAAGCCAATACATCAATAAAAATGAAAGCTATGTAAGGGAAAATCATCTTTCAATATGGTGCCAGGCGTAGAAGCCCATTATCCATTTCAAATTTATTCCGGAACTTTATTTACGACCTTATTAACGCCGTCCCATAAAATTTCAGCTTCGCCACCATGACAACGATAGGCGCCAAAGCGAATTTTAGCTTGAATGCCACGCTCTGGGCTTGGAACATTCCAGTTATAATCGGTACCTCCAATACGTACATTCACATAATGTGTTCTATTAGATCCAGAGCCTGTAAACCCTGTATGCATTCTAAAAAATTTCCTAGTATTAGCAGGGATATTGGTAAGGAAAACCAATTGTCTGCCATTAACACCAGATCCACCTCTCTCCGTAATTTCTTCACGGTATAAATCATAAGATACTTGAGTACTCCCCGAAAATCTCGGTTTAGCTACTATCAGGCAGATAGCAGGGTCGGCAGAACCTCCACCACCAGTATGCTTTCCTTTAGCTTGAGCTATATAGGTACCCGATTTATCTCTAATATCATCACGGTCATAGGAATCACTTAAATGTCCAGCTCTATTTATAGTTACATAACCGGAAAACCGCACGTAACTACCATTTCCTAAATCTCCTGAATTAATTGCCGGTGTGGTACGTTCCATTCGTGGTTGTAAATCATCAATATGGTTGGTGCCGGCTGCAATTTTATAAACACCAAAAGTTTTATTATTATACGTTGTTTGGGAATAATCTGCAAAGCAAGTTCTGTCATCAATTTTTGAGCTAACAGTCTGGTTTACATCATAGCCATCACTATATTCATATTCCCTTGTAGGGTTTTTATATTGGTCATCACATTTGGAGGTATTCGTGACTTTAGCAGATAAATTAATAGCATCTTCAGGAGTAGTTGTTGTGGACGTCTCAAAATCCATAGAATCATCTTGTGGTGTAGAGCAAGAAATTGTGGCACCTACAAAGCAAATTAAACTTAGTTTAGCTAAGCTTCCTTTTAATAGTTTGTTTTTCATTTTAGTTAAGGTTTATTGGTAAAAAATATGTAGTTGGTAATAAAAGATATAAATTTTTGTGAATTTCTTATTTGAAGCTGTTTTTTCTATCCTGTTCTATCCTGTATATCTTTTTATTGATTTTTTTAATAATAAAAAATATACTAGGGAAAACAGGAGCTAAAAATCATATTGTAAACTGTTATTTTAGGCGGTAATATTAGTTTTATCTCGCTTATTGCAGGGCAGAGCAGGATAAGACTTTATACGAAAAAAAATAAATTCGAAGGTTTGTTTTCAGTATATGATGCAACAAATCAACTTAAACTAAACCATTCAATTTTATTTTATACCATGGAGAATACAAACTGGATACTCCAATTATTGGGGCGCTTACACCCTTTATTAGTGCATTTTCCTATTGGCCTATTGGTCGTAGCACTATTTCTTGAAATTTTAACCATTAGAGGAAAAAAACAAGGTTTACGAGACGGCATTAAATGGATGGTGTACTTAGGTGCGCTATTTGCAGGGTTCTCGGCATTATTCGGTTGGTTATTACGTACTCAAGAGGATTATAGTGGCGATTTGGTCGATTATCATCAATATACAGGAATCGCTACTGCGGTTTTGGCGATTGGTACCGCCTTGATGTTGCGAAATACCTTGAATAAACAACAGATAGACTTGCGGCTTTACAGAGGGATGCTAACGATAACAGTAGTCGTATTAACTATTGCAGGACATTTAGGAGCGAATCTAACGCACGGAGAAGATTATCTAATCGCTGTTTTACCTTGGAATAAGGAGCCTTACCAAGATGTGAAATCAGATTTACTGCTTTCTGAATTACAAAAATCGAAAACCATTACAGAATCACAGCAAGACCGATTAAACTTAGAAGTTAGAGCCATATTTGCCCATAAATGTTACCAGTGCCATAGCGAGAATAAGCAAAAAGGCGCATTAATTTTAGAAACGAAAGCTGGCGTTTTTAAAGGAGGTGAATCGGGAGCATCTATAGTGCCAGGAAAACCCCAGGAAAGCGAATTATATAGAAGAATTACTCTGCCTACCGGACATAAAGAGGTCATGCCTACCAAAGGAAAGTTATTAACCGAGAGCGAAATTACACTGGTTAAAATGTGGATACAGGAAGGAGCGCATTGGTCCGACCAAGCTGTAAAAGTGTTTCCGGAGGCCGAATTGGCTCTTCATAAACCAGAATTGCCTCAGACTGACCATATAGAACACCCTTTAGATAAATTAATAGACAACTATTTTAAAGAACATAATTTAAACTGGCCAGAGGTTGTAGATGACAGAACTTTTATTAAACGAGCTTATATGGATGTTATAGGCTTACTTCCTGAACCAAAATCTATTCAGAAATTTAAAGAAGATACAAATCCTAATAAAAGGGAAGCATTAATAGATACCTTATTAAGTGATCATACAAACTACACGCAGCATTGGCTAAGTTTTTGGAATGATTTGTTACGTAACGATTACTACAGTGTAGGAGGTAAAGCGCCCATTACACATTGGTTGTATTCTTCATTAATGAATAATAAATCATATGATCAAATTGTAACAGAGTTAGTAAACCCCGTAAAAGGTTCAGAAGGTTTTATTAAAGGGGTTAAATGGCGTGGTGTGGTTAATGCCAGTCAAAGGACTGAAATGCAAGCGGCTCAAAATATTGGACAGTCGCTTATGGGGGTTAATGTTAAATGTGCGTCGTGTCACAATAGTTTTGTGAGTAACTTAACCTTAGAACAGGCCTATGGTTTTGCAACTGTTTTTTCAGATACTATACTTGAATTAAATAGATGTGATAAACCCATAGGGAAAATGGCGAAGCCCAGTTTTTTATATCCAGAACTCGGGAGTGTAGAGGGAAAAACGGTTAGTGATAGGTTACTAAAACTTGCTGAGGTTATGGTTCAACGCGATAACGGAAGGTTATATCGCACCATAAGCAATAGATTTTGGGACCGATTAATGGGACGTGGTATTGTTGAGCCTTTAGATGAAATGGATAACGCGCCTTGGGACGCCCAAGTATTGGATTGGTTAGCTGCAGATTTTGTGGATTCGGGTTCCGACTTAAAACATTTAATTAGGCGTATTATGACTTCTAAAGTCTACCAGTTGCCAATGGTTAATTATAAAAAAGCAGAGGATTTAAAAACAAAGTATGTTTTTAAAGGTCCTGTAACTCGCCGATTAAGTGCTGAACAATTTTCGGATGCTGTAAGCCAAATTATAGCACCACTTTATCCGCAAGTTGCATTTAATCCTAATGGTGATGATATTAAAGCGATTCGAATTTGGCATTTAGAAGAAGAATTAGGGCGCGTTGTACTTCCTGAACCTGGAAAGCGCTATTTCAGAAAATCGTTTCATGTGACTAATGAAGCTAAAGATAAAGGAGAAATTTTAATATCGGTAGATAACTCATTTGTGCTTTACTTTAACGGTAAAAAATTAAAGGAAGATGAAAATTGGAAAACGGTAGATAAAATTGACATAACAGAAAATTTAAAACCAGGAAAAAATACTATTGCCATTATTGGCGGCAATACTGGTGAAATTGCTAATCCCGCAGGAATATTATTTGCTTTAAAATTAGATTATAAATCGGGTAAATCTGAATTGATAAAATCGGATACATCGTGGTTAAGCTCACGAGAACTACCACAGGGAAATTGGGTTGCTGTTAATTATGATGATAGCTCATGGAAAAAGGTAAGAAATTATAGTACGGGAAATTTTAAGAATTGGGGACAGCTCCTTGATTTTACATTTAAGCCTCACAGCGAAAAATATGCTCGTGCTAGTTTAGTAAAACAACACCCGTTTATGAAAGCTCTGGGGCGACCTAGTAGAGAAATTGTTACCACTTCGAGAGAAGATCAAGCCACATTACTTCAAGCCTTGGAACTTACAAATGGCGTCTTTTTTAATGAGATTTTAGATGAAGGTGCTCAGGCATGGCTAAAAAAATATAAGGACGACTCAAATGTAATCGTGCATAACTTGTATAATAAAGCACTTGGTAGGCAACCTTCTAAACTAGAAAAAATGGCAATGCTGGAAGTTTTAGGTTCTGAACCCAAAAAAGAAGAACTCCAAGATGCATTTTGGGCAGTTTTGATGTCGCCAGAATTTCAGTTCATTAATTAAAAAGCTTATAAAACATGGATAAATATAGTTCACGTAGAGATTTTCTAAAAAAAATGAGCGCTGCAAGTTTATCAGCAGCCGCAACCACCATTCCTGGTTTTAGCTTTTTAAGTTCTTGTTCGCCCGAAGTTCAAAAAAGGGTATCATCCGCAGACACCGTGATATTACTGTGGATGGCTGGTGGTATGGCACATACCGAAACCTTCGACCCCAAAGCTTATGTACCGTTTGAAAAGGGCGTAGAAAGCAAGCGTGTATTAAGTACCTTTCCTAAAAAACCAACCATTGTTGATGATTTATACTTTTCTGAAGGTTTAGAATCTATAGGTAGTGTTATGGATAAAGGTGCCATAATTCGTTCTTATAAATCGGCAGATTTAGGCCATATATTACACACCCGCCATCAATACCATTGGCACACCTGCTACGAACCACCACAATCTGTACAAGCACCTCATATTGGTGCTTGGATAGCTAAAGAATTGGGGCCTGCAAATCCGGTAATTCCACCATTTATTGCCATGGGACAACGTTTTACTATGGGAGAGTCGGAAGAATTAAAAGCTTTTCATTCTGCTGGTTTCTTAGGTACTGAATTTGGTCCGTTTTTAATTCCAGATCCATCTAGCGGTCTTGAAAGTGTACGACCTCCAAAAGGAATGTCTTTAAAACGTTTTGAGGCACGCTATAAATTGTACAAAGAGCTTGCTAATAAAAGTGAGGTGATGCAGCAGGCTAGTGATTATCAACGTGAGTCTTTAATGCGTTCTATGGAGCAATCATACCGTTTGTTGAATTCGCCAGAAGCTAAAGTTTTCGACCTTTCTGAAGAACCAAAAGAAGTTTACGATACTTACAATACAGGCCGTTTCGGTTTAGGGTGTTTATTGGCAAAACGATTGGCTATGAATGGCGGACGCTTTATTAGTGTTTCTACCGAATATGAACCATTTTTAGGTTGGGATACTCATGAAAACGGACACACCAGACTTAAAAAAATGAAAGCGCTTATTGATAGGCCTGTGGCGCAATTAATTAAAGATTTAGATGAAAGTGGACACCTAGATAGAACATTGATCATTCTAGCCAGTGAGTTTAGTCGTGATGCCATCATGGAAGGAAGGCCTGGTAAAAAAGTGAAAAACCAAGTGAACCAGCCCGATGTTATCGAACATGAAAAGCATTATGGTATGCATCGTCATTTTACCGATGGTAGCTCTATCCTCATGTGGGGTGGTGGCGTAAAGAAAGGATTGGTTTATGGCAAAACGGCCGATGAACGTCCTTGTTCCTCCATTGAAAACCCTGTAGTTATAGATCAAGTCCATCAGTCTATTTATCACGCTTTGGGTATTCCTCCAGAAACCCATTATGAAATAGAAAGTAGACCTTTTTATACAACTCCAGATGGCAAAGGGAAGCCCATATTGGATTTGTTTGGAAATCCCATGACATCAAAAAAAGTATAATTTAATATCATGAAGCGAAGAACATTCATAAACAACATATCAAAAGCCTCATTAGGTGTGGTAGCTGTACCTCATTTTAATATTCTAAAGTCGAAACCTAAAATGTATAATACGATTATTGGACATGGCGATTTTAAGTATAAAGTACATAAATCGTGGGGCGATCTAGATAGAACCGTAACCCCCGTAAAAAACTGTCATGAAATGGTTATGGATTCAAAAGGACGACTTATCATGGTTGGGGATGATGTTCATAACAATGTTTTGATTTATGATAAATCGGGAAAGTTATTGGATTCTTGGGGTATTCGTTATAAAGGAGGACACGGTCTTTCGCTTTGGAACGATGGCTCCGATGATTTTCTATTTATTTGTGATACCAAGGGAAGTGTGATAAAAACAACTACAGACGGTAGGGAGTTGATGTTAATTGGTCATCCGTCAGAATATGGCGCCTATGAAAAGGATGCCGTTTTTAAGCCTACAGAATCTGCTGTAGGACCTAATGGCGATATTTATATTGCAGATGGTTATGGCTCAAACTATATATTGCAATTTACAAAAGATGGCGAGTTTATAAGGAAGATTGGTGAAGGCAGAGGCACTGGAGAAAATCAATTTCAAACCGCACATGGGGTTTGTATTGATTACAGGGGTAAAGGCGATCCAACATTATTAATTACCTCTAGAGCTGCCAATTGTTTTAAACGCTTCACTTTAGATGGTAAATTTATTGAGCAAATTAATTTACCAGGGGCGTTTGTTTGTCGCCCAGTGATTCATAATAAAAACTTGTATTCTGGGGTGTGTTGGTCTTCAGAAATAGATTATGTTGAAGGTGATAAGAATACACATCCGTATAATATAAACCCAAAATCTGGTTTTGTCACTATTTTAGATGAAAAAGGAAAAGTCATCTCAAACCCTGGAGGTACCCAACCAAAATATAGAAATGGGAAATTGCAACGCATGGTTCAAGAGCAACCTATTTTTAATCATTGCCACGATGTTTGTGTGGATGATGACGAAAATCTGTATGTATGCCAATGGAACGCTAACAAAGCGTATCCTATTAAGTTAGAGCGGGTTTGATTTAGTTACTTTTGGGACGCTTGTTTTTACTGCTTCTTTTTTGTCAATGGACATATTTAAAATGGCTTTGCAGTCTAACCATGGTAAAACAGGATAGGAATAGAAAGGGATAATTTTAAATTTAAAAAATTTAAAATTTAATTTAAAATGGCCAAAAAAATACCTTTTTCTATATTAGCATTACTCATTTCAACCATAGTAATTGCGCAAGATTATCCTTTTAGTTTGCCATCAAATATGGATGCTACTATAAATATAACTTCTTCTTCAAAAGAAGTTTATAACAATTTATTACTCGGTACAAATACGCATCATTTTTCTACCACAACAGAGAAAAATTTAATAAATAAATTAAAACCTATAACTATAAGGTTTCCTCATGGTTTATGGGCTAATTGGTACGATTGGCGTCGAGATGTTACTAGACTTTTTGGAACAGAAAGTTTTGAGTATGAACAAGGTGAAGATAAAACCATTAGAACAAAAACAGTTGATAAGTTAGCTAATATAAAAATATTTGATAGCCATAACATTAAGGTTGGCATAGAAGGTCTTACAAGTTTAAACGCTACTAGAAAATCAAATACGGGTAAGGGATTTGATATGATGTGGACGTTTAACATGAGTGCCGATGGAACCGATTTTAATAATGGATGTCCAGAAACCATAGCAAGGTATGATGATTTGATTGCTAGAGGCTTTGAAGTTAAAGCTGTTGAAATGGGTAACGAGTGTTTTTATCCTGGGCAAAGAAGTTCTATTATTCCAAATGCCGAAGATTATATTGCTAGGGCAAAAGCCATGTCGGCGGCACTTAAAGCCAAAGACCCTAATATTAAAGTGTCTGTGCCATTGTTGCGAAGAGATAATTGGGCTAACCCGAATTGGAATACCGATTTAACTCAAGACCTAAGCTATTTTGATGCTGTTACCGTGCATACTTACGTGGGCTCAGATCCAGACGATGCTTCTAATAGTGATGACGCCTACGGAACGGCACTAACAGCTCGTAAACACTTGGGGAATTCTATTTTCGATTATGCACATCAAGTGGCACCTAATAAACCTATCTGGTTAACAGAATGGGGGGTGAAATCGGGTGGTCCTAATGCGGTTTCTGCTTTAGGTATGGTAGATTGCTATATTTTTATGAGTGAAAACCAAGATGTTTTTGAGCGTGCAAACTGGTTTAGTGTTAATGGGGTGTTAAATTCGCACTACGTTTGGGAAACCTATATTTCTCCTAGCGGTGTTGAGCGCCCTAGAATTAAATATCCTCTAGAAAAAACAGTATTTGGATCAGCTTATGAAATTATACGATTAGCCCTTGAAAACACCACATTGATTGAAAGTAATATTCAGGTGCCAAATCTAGTAGAAGGTGTAAAAGCTGTTAATGCTAGGGTGGTTACTAAAGAAGGTAAAACCTCTGTTTTTGTGGTTAACCTTAGTAATCAAGAGGTGCCTTTTAAAGTAAATATAGACGGTGTTGCTTATTCAGGTTCCACAGTTCATAAAGCTATGTCGTTTAATAGTATGAACGAAGAACGCGCCATAGGCGTTGATGTAGATCCGTTAACTTTAGTTAGTCAAGGAATTGGAAGTATTACTTTACCTAAATTCTCCATAAACATTATTGAATTATCAGAAGCTTCTTTATCTACTTCAGAAATTATAAAACAAGCAGAGGTTAGGGTATATCCAAACCCTAATCAGGGTACTTTTAATATTAAACTAAATTCGGGAGAAGTAGCCCAATACAGAATTTTTTCCTTGAATGGTGTAGAAATACAAAGCGGGAATATCGTCTCGAATAAAGAGATTCAATTAGCGAAAAAGCAAGCTGGTATGTATTTATTGCAAGTAGAAGGAAGTCATGGTACTACAACGCATAAAATAGTAATTCATTAAACACTTATTTTTAAGAACAATTCTTGAAAACACATTATAAAATGAAAAAATATAAACTTTTATTTTCCCTTTTACTAGTAGCTGTTTTTTGTTTCACTTGTAAGGAGGAACAAATCTTACAGGCATCATTAGATTTTGGTCAGGTTTTACTTAATGCCAAAAGCAACCCAACGGCTATTGAAAGTGAAACACCACTTTTTTCGTGGACTGTAGATACCGAAGGGTTTAATAAATCGCAGTCGGCATATCACATTTTAGTAGCGTCTTCTTCCGATAAACTAAACGAATCGGGTGCCGATATTTGGAATTCACAAAAAATTGAAAGTAACAAATCCACTTTTGTAAAGTTTGAAGGTAAATCCTTAGAAGCTTTAAAAACCTATTATTGGCAGGTTAAAATTTGGGATGAAAGTGGCAATGCCTCTGGGTGGTCTGATGTTCAAAAGTTTCAAATGGGACTGATGGATGAATCTAAGTGGGGAGCATCAAAATGGATTACACTTCAAACGGATAATCGAACTTCTCCGTATCGTTTTAGAGATTACAAAACCGGAAATATGAAACAAGGGAAGCCGGTAACAGGTTTTGCTGCTAGTTATTTTAGAAATAAAATCAACCTTAATAAGGAAATCGATAATGCCCAAGTTTATATTTGTGGTTTAGGGTATTACGAATTGTTTTTAAACGGTGAAAAAGTAGGCGACCATGTATTAGACCCTGCACCATCAAATTATGATAAGCAAGCGTATTATGTAAATTACGACATTACAGAACAGTTGAATTCTGGTGAAAACGCCTTCGGAATTTTATTAGGAAACGGATTTTACGGACAAAATATTTCTTGGAATCGAGATCCAGAATCTAATAAATCAGGTGTGTCTTACGGCCCACCAACCGTACGTTGTTTGGTAAAATTAAACTATAAAGATGGTTCGTCGTCAGATTTCTATACTGATGAAACATGGAAAGAATCAACAGGACCTATTGTTTTTAATAATATTTATGGCGGGGATACTTATGATGCTCGATTTGAATTAGGTAATTGGACTAGTGTTGATTATAATGATAGTTCTTGGGGGCAAGCCAAAGAAGCTACTCCAAATGTCAATAAAATTAGTGCACAACAAATTCCTGCTATCAAAAAGTTAAAGGAATTTGAACCTCAAAATGTATTTAAAGGTGTCGATGATGAGTGGATTGTCGATTTCGGACAAAATATAGCCGGTTGGGTAAAATTAAATGTTAAAGAACAAGAAGGTCAACTTATTGAAGTCATTACTACTGAAGCATTACTAACCAACGGCAAAGATATTTTTCAAGGTTCTACAGGAGGTGGTGCCAATGGAATGGCACAAATTTATCAGTACATCTGCAAAGGAGATGGTCTTGAATTTTGGGAACCAAAATTTAGTTATCACGGATTTAGGTATGCTAAGATCAAAGGCATTTCTACAAAACCAGATGCCGATATGATTAAGGCGGTTTTGGTCGCTACCGATATTCAGGAAACGGGTAGCTTTGAGTGTTCTGATGATTTATTCAACAAGATGCATAGTATTAGTAAATGGACTATTGTTGATAATGTTCATGGTATTCCAGAAGATTGCCCTCATCGCGAAAAATGTGGCTGGTTAGGCGATGCCCACGCTTTTTGTGAGTACGCTTTATATAATTACGATATGTACGATTTCTATAAAAAATATATGGAAGATATCCGTACACAAATGCGTCCTACCAAGGGGCATAATAATCCAGAGCTAAAATTTCAAGTACCTACCATGATTGCGCCAGGAAAACGTACTTCCACCTATGCTAAAATTGATTGGGGAGTAGCCACCATGTATTTACCTTGGTACAACTATTTATATTACGGCGATGATGCGATTGTAAAGGAGTACTACCCCGAAATGAAAGATTTAACCAACTTTTACCTCAATTTTAAAGGTGAAAATGGCATCATGCAAGATGGTATGGGCGATTGGTGTCCACCACGTTGGGATAGAAGAAAGAACCCAAGCGCTATGGAATGCGATCCTATTATTTCAGCGAACGCTTACTTCTATGATGTTTTAGGCATTATGGAAACCTTCGCAAAAATGAATAACGATTCGGCGTATCAATCAAAAATGACATTAGAAAAAGAAGCCTTAAAAGCAGTATTTAATAAAGCCTTTTTAGTTGAAATTCAAGGAACAAAATACAAGTGGTACCAAAGTCAAACGGCCACGGTTCAAGCCTTACAATTCGGTATGGTTCCAGAGGAAGATATCGAAAATGTGGTTGATGGGTTGGCTTATGATATTGTTGAAGTTAAAGGCGGTCACCATTCCACAGGAATTCATGGTAACCGTTACATTTATACCGTGTTGTCTAAATATGGAAAAGCAGATTTAGCTTATGATATTTTAACGACACCAGAATTTCCTAGTCAAACTTATGTGATGAATTCAGGGTTTACCACATGGCCAGAACGCCAATTTGAATGGGAAACCATGGAAGGTCCAACCAATTCTTTAAACCATCCCATGCACAGTGGGTTTTCGGCTTACTTTTTCGAATCTTTAGGAGGCATTAAATCAAGTACAAAGGAAGCGGGGTACAAGCAGTTTATTGTGAATCCAGAATTTCCAAGTCAAATAACCCAAACCAAAGTTAGTGTGCCAACACCTTATGGGGACGTTAAAAACGATTGGGCCTTTGAAGAAGGTAAATTATCAATGACCTTAGAAATACCTTTTAATACTAAAGCTAATTTGGTTTTAAATCAACCGGAACTAGAATCTTTAATAATCAATGGTACGGCGTTTAAAGATTTTCAAAAAGATAATAATTACGGAACCTTAAAAGGTACAAACGTCATTTTAGGTTCTGGTAAGTATAAAATTCTATATACAAAAGATGAAAAATAAAATACTAATGACAGGCCTACTTTCGATAGGATTAATTATAAATTCTTTTTCTCAAACTTGTGATGGTACATTGCCTTTTGAAGAACAAAATGGTATTTTGACCATAGAGATGGAATCTGGAGTAATTAATGATAGCAGATGGAAGATTGGAACAGAAAATGAAACGATAAATGGGCAGCCTAGAGTTACTAAGTACTTGTATTGGACGGGGGCAGAATCTTTCAGTAACCTTTCTAACGCGCCAATTGTTTATAAAATAAAAATTAATAATCCTGGAACCTACAGGTTTGCATGGCGAATGCGCGTAGGCATGGGGACAAGTAAAGGAGAGCATAATGATGCATGGTTAAAAATAGATGGCGAAGACTTTTACGGTATAAAAAACGGAGCCAAAGTGTACCCTAAACCATATTGTAACTCGGACGCTTCGTTAACTTGTGCGGCAGGTTCGTCTACCCAAAATTTTATAAAGGCCTTTGGTAACAGATTAGATTGGGGCTTTGTAACAAATACCAACGTCCATGTTGCACATCGCGTATTTGTAACCTTTAATGAAGCCAAGGAATATACCATTACAGTGGATGCAAGATCGACTTATTTATTTATAGATAGAATGGTTCTTAGAAGAAGTGATGTTTCAGATAGCGTGGCTTTTGATTTGGCAAACAGCGAATCGTCGTGTTATAATGTGTTATCCTTAGATAATGAAAATCGTTTTGATAGGATTAAGTTGTATCCTAATCCCACAAAAGGACTAGTAAGTATTAAAAATATGCCTATTAATTCTAAGCTTAGGCTATCCAATAATCAAGGTGCTACCATTCGCGAAATTGAGGTGACCACTTCTAGTGAATATCTGGATATAAGTGATTTGTCTGGTGGTATTTATTTTATATCAAGTACTGATAATCAAAGTGGTTTTGTTAGAAAAATAGTCAAATTATAAAATACAATTAATAATAAATTAAAGTGCCTTTTTGCTTTATTCAAAACAATTATATCCAGAAATCTAATGAAAATATATCATTCAAAATTCATCAAAATATTTGGTTGTACTTTTACTCTTATGGTTTTAGCCTGCAATTCAAAACCAGAAAAAAAGCAAGCAGCACCTTCAAAAGAAATAGCTAAAGCGCACACAGGAAGTTGGGGAGATCAGGGTGATGGTACTTATGTAAACCCCATTTTAAATGCCGATTATCCAGATTCAGATATCGAGCAAGTGGGCGATACCTATTATATGATTACATCCAAACAACACATGTCGCCAGGGATGCCCATTTTAGAGTCTAAAGACATGGTAAACTGGACAAATGTTGGGCATGTATTTGAAAGCTTGTCTTGGGCACCAGAATACAATTGGGATCGAATGAACGGCTATTCCTTTGGTACTTGGGCAGGTGATTTGGCTTATCATGAAGGTACATGGTACTGTTACCAAATAGATTATCAGCATGGTTTAATGGTGGCTACAGCTAAAGATATTAAAGGGCCATGGAGTAAACCTATTATGATGCTTCCAAAGTCCGAAGTGTTAGACGATCCAGCAGTGTTTTGGGATGAAGAAACCCATAAGGCCTATGTAATTATTAACACCGCAGGGAAACAAAAGGAATCCAGTAACACTATTGAAGGGAACGAAAATAGAATTTACGAAATGAGCTGGGACGGTACCAAAATTCTCGATGAAGGTAAATTGGTATATACAGGCATGGGAGCCGAAGCCGCTAAAATTTATAAAATTGATGGCACCTGGTATATCTTTTTAGCGCAATGGACTATGGGTGATATGTCGACCAAACCAGGGGTTAAAAATCCTAAAAATGATAGAAAACAAATTGTACTGCGATCAAAAGAAAGTATTTATGGGCCTTATGAGGTAAAAACCGTATTAGAAAAAGGTACCGTTTTTAATAACCGCAGTGCGAGTCAAGGCGGTTTAATGCAAGCTCAAGATAAATCATGGTGGTATATGCATCAACTCATTCAAAATGATGATATCCCTTTTCAAGGTCGCCCACAATGTTTAGAACCGGTGACTTGGGTAGACGGTTGGCCTATAATTGGTGTAGACGAAGATAACGATGGTATTGGCGAACCTGTAAAACAATATAAAAAACCAATTGATGGTTACCCTGTTGCAGCACCAAGTTCAGACGACGATTTTTCTTCAACTAAATTGGGCTTTCAATGGGAGTGGAATCACAACCCTAGAAATTCACATTGGTCACTTACCGAACGTCCAGGATGGTTACGATTAAAAGCAAGTAAAGTATTGCCAAACGAGAAAGGCTACGGACCAAACATTAATGAGTGGACTAATAACGATGGCTCCGATTCCGACTTTTGGAGAGCTAATAATACGGTAAGTCAGCGTATCATGGGCATCACAACAGGAACTGCCGTGGCTAAGTTTGATGTGTCTGGAATGAAACCACACCAATTAGCTGGTTTTGTTCGTTATGGTGGGGTATTTAATTTATTGGGTGTTGAGGTTGATGGACAAGGCAAAAAACATCTGTTTTACATGGATCCTATGGCTAAAAAAACGTTAGGTCCTGAAATTACAGGAAACGAATTGTATGTGCGTACATCAAACAATAGCAACCAAGCCACCTATGAATATAGCTTTGATGGCGAAAATTTTAAGCGTTTCGGACCTACATGCACCATTGCTTTTGGAAAATGGACAGGTGACCGCTTAGGATTCTTTTCATGGAACGAAAAAGAAGATGCAGGCTATATTGATGTGGATTGGTTTACCTACGATTATGATGGTCCTAAAGGGGCTAAGTAAATTTAAGAAATATGATTAAGAAGTTTTTTTTAGTTTTTTTAGTTTTTGCTTTTTTTAGTTGTAAAAGCAAAGAAACCATAGTGGATACTCCAAAAAAAAAGCCGAATGTTTTATTCATTTTGGTTGACGATTTAGGATATCATGATTTGGGTATCACTGGAAGTAATTTTTACGAAACACCTCATGTAGATAAACTTGCTGTTGAAGGCGTTATGTTTACCAATGGATATGCTGCTAGCAGGGTGTGTAGTCCTTCTCGAGCAAGTATTATGACAGGGAAATTTACGGCGAGACATGGCATAACCGATTGGATTGGTGCCAAAGCAGGAACCGATTGGCGTTTAAGAAATAGACATGATAAGTTGCTGCCTGCCAATTATGTGATGCAGCTGCCACAAGAAGATATTACCATAGCTGAAGCTTTTAAAAATGAAGGGTATAAAACCTTCTTTGCAGGGAAATGGCATTTAGGCGATAAGGGCTCTTATCCAGAAGATCATGGTTTCGATATTAACAAAGGAGGCTTTCATCGTGGAGGGCCATCGGGTGGTTTTTTTGCACCATTTGGCAATCCTAAATTAAAGAATAAACAAAAGGGAGAAAATCTTACCATGCGTTTGGCAAATGAAACAGCCGATTTTATAACCCAGCATAAGGATTCATCGTTTTTCGCTTTTCTGTCCTTTTATGCCGTACATGCTCCTATTCAAACCACCCAAGCAAAATGGGCTAAGTATAGAACAAAGGCAGATAGTATAGGACTCGCTAAAACGGGCTATACCATGGAACGTATCTTACCAATTCGAACCGTTCAAGATAACCCCGTTTACGCTGGTTTGGTAGAAACCATGGACGATGCTGTGGGCGTTGTTTTAAAAGCTTTAAAGGATAACGGCTTAGAAGATCATACCATAGTTGTTTTTACTTCCGACAACGGCGGTGTGGCTTCTGGCGATAATTACGCTACCAGTAACTTACCACTAAGAGGGGGTAAGGGTTACCAATGGGAAGGTGGTATTAAAGAGCCGTTCTTTATTAAAGTGCCCTGGCTAAAAAATAGTATAAAAACTTCCGAAGTACCAGTGGTAAGTACCGATTTGTATCCTACACTATTGGATCTTTCAAATTTGCTTTTAATTCCTGAACAACATATGGATGGCATAAGCTTAAAACCATTGCTGGAAGGTAAAAAAATAGATGAGAAAAGGTCCTTGTATTGGCACTACCCGCATTATGGAAATCAAGGTGGCGAGCCTTCATCTATTATTCAAAAAGAAGGGTGGAAACTAATTCATTATTGGGAAGATGGAAGAGAGGAACTTTTTAAACTCCCCTCGGAAGAAAGTGATAGCCAAAATCTAATTGCGCAACATACAGAAATTGCCAAAAAATTAAGAAAGGAACTAATGATGTGGCTAGAAGAAGTAAATGCGCTTATACCAGTTACAGATACGGAATTCGATGTGGCTAAGCGAGAAAAATATTTGCAAAATATTAAAAACCAAAAACTCCCGAATTTAGAAAAACAGCGATTGGAAGTATTGTCTCCAAATTTTAAACCAAATGAAGATTGGTGGGGAAGTCAGCTAACAGTTGATTAACGAGGCTTATATAATTAATTTTATCAACAAGGTAATATGAAAATAAATTTTCAAAAAATTGACCACGTACAAATATGTATTCCAATTGGGGAAGAAGAAAAAGGCCGTGCATTTTATTGTGATATTTTAGGTTTAAAAGAAATAAAAAGACCTGAATCTATAAAACATATAGGAGGATTCTGGTTGGAAATGGCCAATATTAACTTGCACATAGGTACTGAAAAAATGGAGGGGAAATCTAAAAGACACCCCGCATTTGAAGTTGAAAATATAAACGAAGTGAAGTCATATCTTATTAGTAAAGGTGTTAAAGTTAAAGAGGATGCGGAAATACCAGGAATTAGCAGGTTTTCGTTTTATGATTTCTGGGATAACCGTATTGAGTTAATTGAAAAATTATTTTAAATAATAAGGGTGAGTCATCCTGCGTTTTCCGTTTGTATGTTCATCTAAAATTTACATTTTAAAAGGTTTAGAATACTGGTGGTGGGTGTGTTTGTCCTTCTTATGTCAAATGTTTAGCATTATGTAGCCTTAATTCAGAAGAGGGGAGTTTACTCCTAAGGAAACATAGAGGAGAAGTCAGTCTTTAATTGATTATTAATGGACAACTGTTTACCATTTACCAACTTGTATAATTAAGCGCTATTTAAAGGACTTCAATAGTACTTAATTTTATTTATGTTATTTTAAATTAAACCTTTATAAATTTTGAAAGTCTAAACATTTATAAATAATTGCCTATCTAATGAATAGTTTACACATTCAGCATCTGTATTTAAGAGCAGGGTTTGGTATAGGTTACCAAAACGTAAAGGATTTCGAGTCTAAATCTAAGCAGCGTATTATTGATTCCTTGTTTATAAATACTAATAGGCCTGCGCCTTTAGATATCGATTTATCCGAATTAATTGCTCTCACAAATGAGAAAAAGGGGATCAATTATAAAAAATTGGATAAAAAATCTAAAGTAGCCATTCAAAAACTAAGTAGGGAAAAAGTAAAGGAATTGAATTATGCTTGGTTTCGCCATTTACAAACCTCACCAGATGTTCTAAGGGAAAAAATGACCTTGTTTTGGGCTAATGTATTTGTGTGCAGAGACAATAACGTCATGCATATACAGCAGTATAATAATACATTAAGAAAACATGCTTTAGGCGATTTTAGAGCCTTCGTAAAAGCTATTGCTCGTGAAGCTTCGATGAGTAATTATTTGAATAATAAACAAAACGTAAAAGAAAACCCGAACGAAAATTTTGCTCGTGAATTAATGGAGCTTTTTACGCTAGGCGTAGAGCATTTTACGGAAACTGATGTTAAAGAAGCTGCTAGAGCCTTTACCGGTTGGTCTTATAAATTTAATGGTGATTTTTATCTACGAACCAAAAAACACGATTATGGCCAAAAGCAATTTATGGGAGAAACAGGAAACTTTGATGGCGATGATATTATTGATATTATTTTAAATCAAAAACAAACGGCTAAGTTTATATGTGCTAAGGTATATAAGTACTTTGTTAATCCTAAATTAAATAATGATCATGTTGAAGAACTAGCAACCTTATTTTATAAAGATTATAATATTAATACCCTAATGCGCTATATATTTAATGCCGATTGGTTTTATGATCCTGCTAATATTGGCGTTAAAATTAAATCGCCCATAGAGCTTTTACTTACCATGAATAGCATAGTGCCTTATACTTTTGAAAAGGAGAAGCAATTGTTTAATCTGCAAAAATTAATGGGACAGGTTTTGTTATTTCCCCCAAATGTAGCAGGTTGGAAAGGCGATACTTCGTGGATTGATGCTAACTCCTTAATGTTGCGGTTAAATTTACCATCGGTGTTGTTAAATAACGCTATAATTAGTTTGGAGGAAAAGGGTGATTTTGAAGATTCGTTTGAAGATTATTACAAAAGAAGAAAAAAAGGTAATCAAATTAAAACTACGGTATCTTGGACTGATTTTGAAAGGGAATATGGAAAGTTATCTTCAGAAGAATTGAAGAAAATGATTGTAATATCTCACCTAACCAAGGAAACTGATGCCTTTTTATCGCAATTGAAATTAACTTCCATGAGGGATTACTGTATTCAACTCATGTCTATACCAGAATATCAACTTTGTTAACCTAAAAAGATGAAAAGACGACAATTTTTAAAGCAAAGTACCCTAGCTAGCGGTATGTTTTTTGTTCCTAATTTTATAAAAGCGTTTGAGTCTGTAACTTCCAATTCTTTAGGTTTTAAAAAGTTGGTTGTTATTCAGTTATCTGGCGGTAATGATGGTTTAAATACCATAATTCCATATACTAATGATATCTATTATAAAAACCGACCAACTTTATCAATTCCAAAGAGTAAGCTAATAAAAGCTACAGATGATTTGGGATTTAATTCTAATTTGGCCTCTCTTAAAAATTTATACGATAAAGGCTATCTTTCTATTATTAATAATGTTGGGTACCCAAACCCTAACCGATCTCATTTTCGTTCTACCGATATTTGGCATACGGCAAGCGATAGCTCAGAATACTTAAGTTCGGGCTGGTTAGGGCGATATATGGATCATTATGGAAATAAATCCTATTCAGGAATTGAGATAGACGATAGTTTGTCTTTAATTTTAAAAGGAGAACATTTTAAAGGTATTGCAACGAAGAACCCAAATATTTTATTTAAGAATATGCAATCGCCCTATTTTAAAAAAATAATAGAGCAGCAGAACGATGCGCATTTAAATGAGCATAATTTGGGGTATTTGTATAAAACCATGATAGAAGCTAAATCTTCAGCTAAATATATCTATCAGAATTCTAAAACGTATACATCTAAACTAGAGTATCCAGATAATCCCTTTGGTAAACAGCTAAAAATGACAGCACAGTTTATAAATTCTAATTTAGACACAAGTGTTTATTATGCTTCAATGGGAGGGTATGACACGCATGCTGGTCAAGTGAACAAACAAAATAAGTTGCTTAAAATGTATAGTGAATCTATGGAAGTTTTTGTGAAAGATTTAGAGCAGAATGACACTTTTAAAGATACTTTAATTTTAACTTTTTCTGAATTTGGAAGACGTGTTAAGGAGAATGCCGCTTTAGGAACAGATCATGGTGCCGCAAATAATGTGTTTCTCATAGGGAAAAATTTAAAAACCCCAGGATTTTATAACGAAGCTCCTAATTTGATGCGATTAGATAAAAATGGTGATATTACCTATACGGTAGATTTTAGATCTATTTATGCATCCATACTAGATTCTTGGCTTAAGGCAGATGCTTCTGCAGTTTTAAAAGCTCCTGTAGGTAAATTGGGCATACTGTAATTGTGGTTTTTTTAATAATATAGAAAGCTGAATTCTATCGTTTTTAAATTTATAATACCTTTTTAATATTACGCACTCCAACTATTTAATCAGCTTTAAAAATTAAATAGGCTTAAAGTATGCTTGAAAACTTCAGGTACCAAAAAAAAAATCAACTTTTATAGAGCATAACTAAGCAGTAAGTCATAAAATTTATCTACGTGAACCATAAGTATTTTTCTTAAATCTTTTAGCATGTATAGCAACAGGTGTTAGAAAAGTTAAGGGAGAGTCTTATTCAATACTTCTAAGTGCTATAATTTTTCATGTCTATAAAATGACAATATAGCAGAGTGCAAGTTGATCAATCCCAATAATCCACTTCGTTTTACAGTATACTCAATCATTTTTAGGTTGTCGTGTTGGTAAAATGGTTTTTATGCGATTTAACTCATATATCTTTTAATTTATACCTGTTATTTTTAGGTAAATATTATGGAAGACTAAGCTTTTGTGTCATTATTTTATAATAATAAATGGCTTATAAATATAGCCGAAAATTGAGGTGGTTTTGTAGTAATTTTAATTTTTTTTCTAGCGTATGAGCGTAAGCTTAATCAAGGTTTGACGCTACTTTTGTAGTAAGTTTTATTTTACAATTAATTTGGTAAATCACACATTATATACCAGTTAGTATTCGAGTTGAACAGGATAAAACAGGACAATAATACTTTTACCCTCTTGTAAATTTAAAAATTACTAACTAAATGTTGAATTAATATGAAATTAAAAATGATCACCTTATTGTGGCTTAATAAGCCATTTTTTTGGATGCTTTTACTCTTTATGAGTTACACTTCAGTACAAGCTCAGGTTGTTAAAGGTACTGTTTCGGCCGATGGCCAACCGCTACCAGGAGCAGCTATAATTATTAAAGGTTCTTCTAAAGGAACAGTTACCGATTTTGATGGGTTTTATACGATTGAAGCGGGGGCAAATGACGTCCTAATGTTTTCGTACGTTGGATATGCTTCCAAAGAAGTCGTTGTAGGAACACAAACAGAAATAGATGTTACTTTAGAAGCTGATAATAGCTTAGATGAAGTTGTTGTTATTGGTTACGGAACTCAAAGAAAATCCGATTTAACAGGATCTGTTTCTAGTGTCAGTTCAGAGGACGTAAATGTCAATCCTGTTTCGCGTGTAGATCAGGCGCTTCAAGGACGGGCTGCCGGGGTTCAGGTTACACAAACCAGTGGTGCGCCTGGTGCGGCATCAGTTATCCGTGTTAGGGGAGGTAACTCCATTACAGGGAGTAACGAACCTTTATGGGTTATTGATGGTATTGTAGTAGGGATAAATTTCAACTTAAATAATATTAATAGTAACGATATTAAGTCAATTGAAATTTTAAAAGATGCCTCATCTATCGCTATTTATGGATCACGAGGAGCCAATGGCGTCATTTTAGTCACTACAAAAACGGGTACTGGAGCACACTTAGGTAAACCAGAAGTAAATGCTAATGTTTATACGAGTATGCAAATGGTACCCGAGTTGCCTAAAATGTTATCTCAAGAAGAACAAATTGCTTTTACCAACGAAAGTGCCGATTTTAGAGGTGCTGCCATTCCCTTTCCTGGTGATCCTTCCGATTACCCTAATAACGATTGGTTTGATTTATTACTTGGCCCAGCTCCAATATTCAATGCCGATGTATCTGTTGTTGGATCTGGTGAAAATGTGAGTTACTATACATCTTTAAACTATTTTAATCAAGAAGGAATTGTAAAAACTAGTGGTATCGAAAAGTATATTTTTAGATCTAATATAGATGTAAGACTTAGCGATAAAGTAAAAACTGGGTTTCGTGTAAATTATTCGTATATCGACCAGAAAAATGGTTTGGTTGGTTATGGAAATGCCATAGCTTCTTTACCAACCCAGCCTATCTATAACGATGATGGGACTTATAATGGTTTTGATGAAGTAACAGGATCGCCATGGTCTAACCCTATAGCTAATATGAACTTAAATACAAATGAAACCTTTAGAAATAACCTTTTAGGTTCATTTTATATCGACTATAGTCCTTCTTCTAAATGGATTATTCGTTCTACATTTAGTCCAGATTTTGATAATTCTAAACAAAACCGATTTACTTCAAGTCAAAGTCCAAATTTACTTTACTTAGGTGAAGGGGGGAATGCGAGCGTAAGAACGGTTTTAACAAAAGGATGGAATAATGAAAACACCGTTCAATATCAATCTGATATAAATGAAAATCACAAAATAACAGCATTGGCTGGGGCCTCGTTTCAAAAAGTGACTACAGAAATTGTAGAATCTGAAGCTTTCGGTATTACCAATGATGCAACAGGGTTTAATAACCTAGAAAATGCAGATCCAAACCGAAATATTATTACGAGTGATTATAGTGGTTTTCAAATTGCTTCATTTTTCGGGAGGCTAAACTATAGTTATAAGGATAGATATTTGTTAACCTTAGTAGGCCGTACCGATGGGAGTTCTGTTTTCGCAGACGATAATAAATATGAATTTTATCCATCTGTAGCAGCTGCTTGGAAAGTATCTGAAGAGCCTTTTATGCAGAATCAAGAAACATTTAACGAACTTAAATTAAGAGCGAGTTACGGAAAGTCTGGTAATCAAGCCATAGATCCTTATAGAACTAAAGGACTATTGGTTGAAGCAAATACTACAATTAACGGAATACAGCAAACAGGATTAACCTTGGGTAGGCCGTCTAACCCTAATTTAACATGGGAAACAACCACATCTTTAGATATAGCTTTAGAGGCATCACTGTTTAAAGGTCGTATTTTTACCGAGTTTAATTATTACTACAAAAAAACAAACGATTTATTATTAGATGTTACTATTCCTAAACAGACAGGATTTACCAGTCAGTTGCAAAACGTAGGAGCTTTAGAAAATAAAGGTTGGGAATTAAGCTTGAATACAAATAATATTAGTACCGCTAATTTTAACTGGTCAACAACTCTAATGTTATCCTCAAATAAAAATAAAATTCTAGATCTTGGTGGTGTTGATTATATAGATGTTGTCGTGGATGAAATTTTAGGTTCTGGTAATACGAGATTAATTGTTGGCGAATCTGTACCTGTTTTTACAGGTGTTAAATATTTGGGAACTTGGAAAAGTCAGGATGAAATCGATGCGTCTGGTTTAAGAGATCCTCAAGTTGTTGGTGGACCTAAATTTCATGATGAAAATGGCGATGGTATAATTTCTAATGACGATGCTGTGGTGCTTGGAAGTCCGTTGCCAGATATAATTTTTGGTTTCGAAAATAAGTTTAGTTATAAAAATTTTGATTTCTCATTCTATTTTCAAGGAACAAAAGGTAACGAAGTTTATAATTTAAGAATGCGTAACCACTATTTTACAAGAGGTGAGTTTACAAAATTTGAAGATATCGCTAACCGTTGGACTCCAACTAATCAAGGTTCAGATATTCTTAGAGCTGGTAGTGATTCGGTTACTGGTATTCCACCAAACTCAGAATATGTAGAAGATGGGTCTCACATCCGACTTAAAAATGTGAGATTAGCTTTTAATATGCCTGTAGAAAAAATGGGGATGCCAGGTATAAAAAATGCGTCTATTTATTTAACAGGGACTAACTTGTTACTTTGGTCAGACTTTAGACTTATAGATCCTGAAGGCAGTAGATTTGGTAGAAATGGTTTAGGGAATATAGCCCAAGGTTATAACGACGGGTCGTATCCTAACCCAAGAACACTAACTTTAGGTTTAAATGTAACATTCTAAAAATCAAATCAGATGAAAACTAAAAATATAATTATATATACATTATTATTGTTCTCATGCTTTGCATGCGAAGACTTTTTGGAGGAAGATCCAAGAGCTCTTGTAGCTCCCGAAACCTTTTATCGATCAGAGTCCGATGTTAGGCAAGCTGTTGTTGGCATTTATGCTATTCTTAAAAACAATTCTATTTATGGCCAATTAGGTTTAGATTTATTTTATGATAACGGTGCCGATATTTTAGAACCTAATCGTTCTGCTAACATTGTAGAACCTATGGGTAATTATTCTTTAAATGAAGCTATTGCCGATGCGTCTACCCAAAAAATGAGTGTTTCAGATACTTGGAAAGATTTATACAGGGTTATTTATAATGCTAATATTATAATCGATAAAACAACAGGAAATAGTGCTATTTCTTTAGCGGCCCAAACCGATATAATAGCCGAAGTACGATTTATACGAGGGTTATGTTACTGGCATATTGCCAACCTTTGGGGCGATGCACCATTTTATACTGAAGCTCTAACTTTAGATCAAATTCGCGTATTAGGGAGAGCAGATGAAGCGACGATCTTAGATAGTGTATTAGCCGATTTACAATTTGCTCAGCTGCATTTAGCATCAGACTATCCAGAAGAACAACGTGGTCGTGCTTCCAAATGGACGGCAGCTATTATAGAGGCTAAATTGCATATGCAACAAAAAAATTGGCAGGCAGGTTTAAATAAATCCTTAGAAATTATTAACCAGTCTCCACACCGTTTATTATCAAATTATGCAGATGTATTCGATCCTAAAAATGAGTATAACGACGAAATAATTTGGTCCTTAGATTTTGCTAAAGATATCCGTGGTCAATTTGAAGAAGGAACCGTTCGAGCTGATGGTAGTTTTCCTAGTGTTTTTGGAAACGGTAACTGGAGGCCAAGTATGTTTTCACCGCGTTTACGAGACGAACCTAAAAACTCTAGTGAAAGAAATGCTCTAGCAGATGCTTTAGAGGCTAGAGGAGAGGCTTTTAATGGAACAGGTTTACAAGTTGCAGCAAAAGATTTCGCTGAAAAATTTCCTTTAAATGACTTAAGACGTTCTATTAACATCGTGGATAACTATTTAGGTTTCGATTTAAATTTCCCATACATGGCAAAAGTATGGAATTTGGATGTGGATGATTCGCCACGTTTTAATCATAGCGATAACAGACTCGTATTCCGTTTAGCCGATGTGTATTTAATGGCTGCCGAGTGCGAAAACGAATTAAATGGACCCGCTAATGCTTATCAATACATACACCCAATAAGACAACGTGCTTTTAATACGCAAGCAGAATGGGAGCTTGTAGGACTTAGTCAGCAAGAATTTAGAGAAGTCATTTATGATGAAAGAAAATGGGAATTGGCAGGTGAATGTAATAGACGTTACGATTTAATAAGATGGGGTATTTTATTCGATGTAGTCGAAAATTTAGAATACCGTTTCTGGACTCCTAATACTAATATAAGACCGTATCACGTAAAATTACCAATTCCTTTACAGGAGTTACAAGTAAATCCTGCATTACTCGAATCCGACCCATCAAATAATGGGTATAGGTAGAAACGATTTTATAATTTTAAAAAAAACCGAAGCACTTGTGTTTCGGTTTTTTTATGATAATAAACAGACAGAGCAGTATAGAAAATATAATTTGCCTCGATATATTGCGATATTTATGTATAGAAAGACAAAAATCCTATGAAAAAAATATTTTTAGCAGCAGCCTTATTTTTTATGTTGTTTTCAGCCATAGCGCAACCAGGAAAAGAATCATTAAATTCTAAGTTGGAATTAGAAATAGAAAAGAAAGTAACTGCTTTACTGAATAAAATGACCTTAGAAGAGAAAATTGCAGAGATGACGCAAGACGCACCTGCAAATGATAGACTAGGTATTCCTGTTATGAAATACGGAGAAGCATTACATGGATTATGGCTCGTTCTCGATTATTACGGTAACACAACAGTTTACCCACAAGCCGTAGCGTGTGCCTCAACTTGGGAGCCAGAACTTATTAAGAAAATGGCATCGCAAACAGCGAAAGAGGCTCGTGCTTTAGGGGTTACTCATTGTTACTCTCCAAACTTAGATGTTTATGCAGGAGATGCGCGCTATGGTCGTGTTGAAGAATCTTATGGTGAAGATCCATATTTGGTTTCACGAATGGGAGTTGCGTTTATTGAAGGTTTACAAGGTACAGGTGACGAACAATTTGATGAAAACCATGTTATTGCAACGGCAAAACATTTTGTGGGATACCCAGAAAACAGACGTGGTATAAATGGTGGTTTTAGCGACATGTCTGAACGTCGTTTGCGTGAGGTTTATCTTCCGTCGTTCGAGGCGGCAGTAAAAGAGGCAGGGGTAGGCTCTGTTATGCCAGGGCATCAAGATTTTAATGGTGTACCATGTCATATGAATACGTGGTTGTTAAAGGATATTTTAAGAGATGAATTAGGTTTTGATGGTTTTATTGTGTCTGATAATAATGATGTAGGAAGATTGGAAACCATGCATTTTATTGCTGAAACCAGAACGGAAGCGGCTATCTTAGGATTAAAAGCAGGCGTTGATATGGATTTGGTCATAGGGAAGAACGTTGAATTGGCAACCTATCATAGCAATATTTTGAAGGATACCGTAATTAAGAATCCTTCATTGGAGAAATATATAAACCAAGCCACATCACGTATTTTAACCGCAAAACATAAATTAGGTTTGTTTGATGCAGAACCAAAAGCGATTGACACAGAAACAGTAGAAGCAGGCACCGATGAACATCGCGAGTTTGCATTGGAAATTGCAGAAAAATCTATTATCATGCTTAAAAATGATAATAATCTCTTACCACTAGATGTTTCAAAAATTAAATCCTTAGCTGTTATTGGTCCTAATGCTCACGAAGAACGTCCTAAAAAAGGAACTTATAAACTTTTGGGTGGTTATTCTGGGTTACCCCCTTATTATGTTTCGGTTTTAGATGGTTTAAAGAAAAAAGTGGGGAAAAATGTAAAAATAAACTACGCAGAGGGTTGCGATATTGATAGTTTTTCTAAGGAGGGATTTCCTGAAGCTATTGCTGCTGCAAAAAAATCGGATGCTGTTGTATTAGTTGTAGGGAGCTCTCATAAAACCTGTGGTGAAGGTGGCGATCGCGCCGATCTTGATTTGTATGGTGTGCAAAAAGAATTAGTAGAAGCCATTCATAAAACAGGAAAGCCAGTGATTGTGGTGCTCATTAATGGCCGTCCATTGAGTATAAATTATATAGCAAAAAATATACCGTCTGTGCTAGAAACGTGGTATGGGGGTATGCGTGCTGGTGATGCTGTAGCCAATGTCATTTTTGGAGATGTAAACCCAGGAGGGAAACTTACCATGTCTTTTCCTCGATCGGTAGGACAAACTCCTGTAACATATTTAGAGCGTCCAGACTTTATAGGGTCTGGAAAAGGAAAGTATCGATTTAGTGATAAATCACCTCTGTTTCCATTTGGTTATGGCCTAAGCTACACCACTTTTCAATACGGCGAACCAAAGCTTAAAAATGCGGTTATAAATGCTGATGGAACAACAACGGTTTCAATTGAAGTGACCAATACAGGAAAAGTAAAAGGTGATGAGATTGTGCAAATGTACGTACGTGACGACTTTGCTTTTGTAGGGCGCTATCTCAAACTATTAAAAGGCTTTGAGCGTATTACATTAAAGCCCGGTGAGACCAAAACCGTTAGTTTTAAATTGGGTTTTGATGAATTGAACATCTTAAATCAAGATATGAAAAAGGTTGTAGAACCAGGTACTTTTACTATTTCAGTTGGGGCATCTTCTCAAGAAAAAGATCTAAAAACAGTTATTTTAAAGGTGAATAATTAATGCGAATTCAAACTAAAATTTTTGTTGTTTTTCTAACCTTAATAACGAACTATACTTGTATTGCGCAAACCTTTAATTTGCAACAGCCTTTAGTGAATCAGGATGTGGTTTTTAAAGAAAAAGGAGGATTGGTTGCTGTAGAAGCCGAATATTTTAACAATCAAACGCATTCAGAAATTAGACAATGGTACCGTACAACAAAAGACAGCGCTGCTATTGTTGGGCGCGATGAAGACGCTAATCATTATTTAAACGCTAGTAATTATAGTTATATCGAAGTGTTACCAGATACCAGAGTAACCCATGATGATGTCATTGTTAGAGGAGAAAATTTTTCTAATAAGCCAGGGCAATTGGCTGTAGTGAGCTATAAAATTAAATTTAGTTCCCCAGGCCGTTATTATGTATGGGTGCGCGCCATGAGTACCGGTAGTGAAGACAATGGCCTTCATGTGGGATTAAATGGTAATTGGCCTGAACATGGACAACGTATGCAGTGGTGTGCAGGAAGAACATATTGGATGTGGGAAAGTAAGCAACGCACTAAAGAGGAACACTGTGGTGTACCACATAAGATATATTTAGAAGTGCCTAATGCTGGAATTCATGACGTTCAATTTAGTATGCGTGAAGATGGGTTTGAGTTTGATAAGTTTGTGCTATCTAACGATATTAATTATGTGCCCATCGATATAGGTCCTACTGTGTTATTAGCAACAGGTAATTTGCCTAAGTTTGATAATTCTAAACCCGAATTGTCCTATTATCAAACTATTTCAAGAAGTCTTCCTGGCAATAAGTATATCGCCGCTCAAGAATTTCCTGTTGAAGGAACACATTTTTATAAAAATGGTAAAAATTGGATGGCTATAAATCCTAAAAAACATAAAAAAGCACAAACATCAAAAACCTTTAATTTTGAGAGTGGTCGCTACGATGTTATTTTTGTAGGAGTAGGCGAAAATGATGGCCGTTCAACATTCCGTATAAAACTTAATGAGACAGAACTAGGCGTATACCAACCCCCAATAACACCAGTGCTTTGGGAAGAAGGAAAACGGTTTAATGGATTTTGGAAGAATGTTAAACTTAAAAAAGGAGATAAAATAACCATTGAAGCCCAAGTAGCTACAGATGGAACGGAATGGACTCGCGCACGTTGGGCAGGTCTTGTTTTTACGCCGGTAGGACAAGGAGAGATTGTGCAAGAGTCACCATCAACTTACACGTTTTATAAAAAGAATAAATAGAAATCATATGAATAAATTAGCTTTATTACTGTTAGCCATTTTAATTTCTACCAGTTTAACAGCTCAGCCAACAATAAAACCTCCAAAGGGCCGAATCGCCATAGTGGCAGATGGTAATTCTCCAGACCCAGACGATTTAGGTGGTACAGCAGTTTCATTGGCATTATTACGTGCTACAGGTTTAGAAAATAAATTAGTGCATTATTCCCATAGCTGTGATTTGGTTCGCGTAGATCGTATTTCGGTAGCGGCTGAATACGAAAGGCATGCCATGATGCAAACCGCTTGCGATGGAACAGCAAGGCGCTGGGGTGGTTTTGGAAATCTAACCTTTTTTGATGCCAAATGGCAGCTAGATGAAACTATAAAAGATTTGAGTAAAGCTATAAATAACTCGTCTGAAGCCGACCCACTTTGGATTATAGAAGCCGGAGAGCCTGATATTATTGGCTTTGCTTTAGCAGCTTCAAAAAAAGAGAAACATTCATTTGTTAAGGTGGTAACACATCACCCCGCTAACGACGATGCTGGCGATTTTTATACTTGGCAAAGTATTCTAGATTTTGGAGTAGAAGAAGTGCGTATTCCTGATCAAAATATGAATTTAAAAGTAGATGAATCACATTGGGATTGGGCAAAAAACCATAAAGATGATAGCGTAAAATTTGTTTGGCTTATGGGAAAGTTAGCTGAAGTTGATGATGTGGTGAAGTTTCAAAAAGGTAAATGGGACTGCTCCGACGCAGGAATGGTTTTATACTGGATAACAGGTGCGACCAATAACGGAATAAAATTAGGGACAGTAGAGCACGTAAGATCTTTATTAGAAAATTTTATTGTTAATAATTCAAAGTAAAATCTACTCAGATTATAATTTGTATATAGTGTTTTATTCTATGTAATAAAATGCATTTTATTGAAAAAAATAAAGAAAAAATAAGTTTTTTAGGGTCGAGCAGGGTAAAGCAGGATAAGAATAGTTTTAAACCATATTAACTTTAGAGTCGGACACTTAGGTGTTTAGAACTAAATTTTATTAATAACCAATTAAAACTATTTATTATGAAAAAAATTACTTTAAAATTTATTGCTGCATTATTCTTTTGTGCATTTGCTTTACAGGTGCAAGCTCAAGGTAATGCTTTTGATCATATGGAAGCAACCTATATGATTAAAGTAGATGGTGAAGATTTGTATTTAACTTTACCAGACCAAACCCCACCAATATTTGGAACTTGGGAACAAAAACTGACATATCAACCTCTAAATACCGCTAAACCAGAATTGCAACAGTTTAAGACGGTTAAAGTTCCAGATGGTGCAATAGGATCAGGGTTTTATTATATCGAATCTGTTATTGCAGGAAGAGGGTTGGTTGAAATTTTACAATCTGATGTCGATTCACCTGTAATAGGTGTTAAAGGAAATACGGCTGCAGCTCCTAGTCCTGATGGTTTAGATGTGTGGAATCCAACGAGAAATTCTGGAACTCAAATATTTAGTGAGAATACATGTGCAACTTGTAGTTGGGCTGGAAAAGCTAAGCGAAGAATTCAAACAGCTGGTGATGGTCTTGAAGTAAAATTAAACGGTGGAGCAGGTGTTACGTTTTCTTGGGAAGCCACTACTTTAAGTAATTCGAAGTTTGATACAAGCTCAGTGTTTGTTTCAAACCCAGTCAAAGAAGTACTTTCTATTGGTGGTTTAACCTCTAATTTTGAGCAAGTTTCAGTTTATTCTTTACTAGGTAAAGAGGTGATAACAAGAAAATTAAATGGCAATACGTCAATGGAATTAGATGTTAATGCACTGGTTGCTGGAATCTACATTGTAGAATTTCAAGGTAAAGGTGTGGGCTTCTCAAAAAAGATTGTTAAGCAGTAGTCGTAGACGAAATCATCTGTAATTAAAATTTTAAAAATCATTCTATTTTTTAGTAGAATGATTTTTTATATCATAAAAACTAAAGAAAATAATAAAGAATATGCAAAGAATAGCTTTTAAGATGAAATTAAATAAAGGTCAAAAGCAAGCCTATAAAGCACGTCATGATAAGTTGTGGCCAGAGCTAAAACAGTTACTTAAAGAAGCAGGGGTTAGCGAATACTCGATATTTTTAGATGAATATACCGACACGCTTTTTGCCTTTCAAAAAGTTTCAGGGAATAATAACTCTCAAGATTTGGCTAATAACGACATTGTTAAAAAATGGTGGGATTTTATGGCTGATATTATGGAAGTAAATCCCGATAATTCGCCAGTTACCATGCCTTTGGAAGAGTTGTTTTACTTGGACTAAAAAGTTGATTACAAATGTGCTACATTTCTACCCCTGTAAAGCAGTACAGCCATTATTACGAAAGATTATAACTTTAGCTGTTAAACAAACTAAACAGCTAAAAATATGATAAATAGAAAATTAAAGAGATGTAAGAGGTTTAAAACCATGTGGTTATTAGGGTTTTTAATGTTTTCTTGCTTTTTGCATGCTCAGGTTGTATTGGAAAATGAGATTAATATAACCGATTTAGGTTTACACTTTGATGGTAATCAAGTTCCAAGCGGTACTGCAAATACAGGAGATAATGCGCCTTACGATTATTATTTTGGAAAAAATATTTCTGCACACGGCGATTGTATAAAAACCTACGGCGATTATGTGTTTATGACTTGGTATAAAGGTGGAAAGGCAGAGCGCCATGTCATGCTTACGCGGTACAATACCAAAACGGGAACTAAGGCAACGATTGAGTTTCCGCACAGACATACTGGCTTTCAAAATCAATATTGGATTGGTGAATCCCACAACACGATTGCTGTAGGAATAAGTCCTTTAAATGGATCGATTCATTTGCTTTACGATATGCATGCCTATAGTGCAACTAAACCATCTAATGGTAGTTTGGCTAATGATTATTTTAGGTATTCGTATTCCTTAGCAAACGTTGCTTCCTTACCAGATGCCGATTTTACTTTAGATAAATTTGTTCAAAGTAGTAGTGGAAACTATAAGCATTTAAGAATGCCTGGAGCTGCACCGCAATCTGAATTTGTTGCATTAACCTATCCTAAATTCTTTTTAAATGATGGTGGCGAACTATTTATGCTAATGCGTGAAGGCGGCAACAATAACGGGATGTATAAATTTATAAAATACGATGCTAGTACTGGTAACTGGGGTAATTTTATAGATTTTAATGCCTTAAATGCAAAAAATCAACCTGGTATAACTTATAATTGGGGTCTTTATGGAGAAATGAAATACCTTAACGGAAAGTTACGTATTGGTTTTCAAAGAAGATCTGCTAATAATAATGATAAATACGAATACCAAAATGGGGTGTATTATGCATATTCCGATGACCAAAGTGGCGCAACAGGTTGGAAAAATTATAAAGGAGAACCTTTTTCTGTGCCTTTATATGATGCTGATTTGATTAAAGTAATGGAACCAGGGGATTATGTGCAAGGAACCGATAAAAACGCGCTTCGTATTGTAGATGGTTTCGATTGGACCGTAACAGAAAATGGTGATGTGCATATTATAAGTAAAGTAAAAGATAATCAGTTTAATGTTACTAAATATTTGCATACGTATAAACCTTCTGGAGCAACAAGTTTTACGACATCTGATAATTTTTCTGGAGGAGGTTCAGAATTATATACATCCGGTGATAGTGTTTTTTTAATTGGTCTTAGTAATGGGCGTGTTTTTATAGAAAGTACTCAAGGAGGGACCAATAATTTCACAAGAATTTATGAGGCTACTTCTGGTAGAACTTTTGATCATGGGGTGGTGCATATTAATGAAGGTAAAGTTTATTATTACTTGATGGAAAATAAATCGGGTAATGCCCAGCCATTATATTTACAAATAATAGATCTAGATATTATAAAAGAACCGTTTAGGGTATCGCTAACTTCCCCTATGGATGGTACTACTTATGATGTTGGCGAGACAGTACAAATAGCTGCAGAAGCTACCGATGAAAATGGTAGTATTTCTAAAGTAGAATTTTTGGTTAATGGTACTTATTTTAGCGAAGATAATACCGCTCCTTATACGGTTGACTGGACGCCAAGCACAGACGGTACTTATACCGTACAAGCTGTGGCTTACAATGCTTCAAGTCAAACGGTGAACTCTTCTGAAATTACTGTAAATTTTAAGATTTTCGATCCAAATGATTTAACTGGAGACATATACAGATTAAAAAACTATGTTACTGGAAAATATATCCATTCCGTAGGATCTGATGTTGTCGAAAGTGATACCGGTACAAATGTAGTTCCTGGTGATAAGGAATGGGAGTTTGTAAAAGCGGGTAATTATTACAATATAGAAAGCAAAAGAACGGATAAAGGTATTTTGAGAGCAGCTGGAAATCCTGCAAATGATTTAATAAATACGGGTTTTGGTGCTCCAAGAGAAGATAGCGATAAACAGTTTTCTGTGGTTTATAACAGTGCAGACCAAACCTACCAATTTGTAACTAGAAATAACTCACATTACATTTACCATAATCCTAATGGTATCATAGAACATGTTGGGAATTCGGATGCGAGATCTAAATGGATTGTAGAATCTAATACGCTTAGTACACCAGATATAGACTCCAATGCTTTTGGAGTGAAAATTTATCCGAATCCAGCGAATAATCAATTTACCATTAGTTTGAATAATTTTGAGGGCTTGGCTTATGTAGACATATATGATATGCTTGGTAAATCTGTTTTTAAAACTAAAATGACTTCAGATAAACTAAAGATTGATAGCCAAATGAAATTTAAATCAGGTCTTTACATGATTAAAATTTCTAATGGAAATAACACTACGGTATATAAAAAGCTAGTTGTGAATTAGAAAAGTTTGTCTTCAATGGAAGAAGCTGTCTAAAAAGTTAAAACAATTGTCATTCTGTGCTTGACACTGAATCTCATTATATTGAAATTCAATAATTTTAAGGATCTGAAATAAATTCAGATTGAGGTAAAAACAACTTTTTAGGCAGCCTCTTTACCGAAATAAGTAAAAAGCGCTATGCTGTAAGTCACGGCTAAAGGAACAAAAGTGTAACCATGCTTTTTAACAATATTCAATCCATATAAAACAGTTCTATTCACAGTATCATAATATTAGTCTCATAAAAGTTCAATTTAAATTTTGATTCGTGTATAAATTTTTAGCCTATAAGCTTTGTTTCTTTTTAATGGTAAGTTTCACCTTTTTAGGTGTTTTGCTGGCTTGTACAGAAAAGTTTTTAGTTAAAGGACCAGAACATTTAACGGTTTCAGAAGGTTTTAAAAATCCTATAGGGTTTTACAATGATACGCCTTCATTCTCTTGGAAACTACCCGTTTCAGAAGCTGTGAAATTGCAATCGGCCTATCAAGTTATTGCGGCGACTTCAAAAGAATTTTTACCGAATAACCCAAATTTATGGGATTCTAAAAAACAAGAAAGTCCACAATCTACTTTTGTTAAATATCAAGGAGAACAATTAAAATCAAGACAAAACGTATTTTGGCAAGTACGCTATTGGAATCAAGATGGAAAAGTTTCAGAATGGAGTGCGATTAATTCTTTTGAATTAGGCTTGTTAAAAAATGCCGATTGGAAAGCGAAATGGATAGGATTAAACACGGCAAAAGATAGCATAAAAGGTGTTCGGAATTTTTTAATGCACAAGCCTCAATATTTAAGAAAGGGTTTTGAGTTATCTTCGGATGTCACTTCTGCTAGACTATACATTACGGCAAAAGGTGTTTTTGATGTGCACTTAAATGGGAAAGATGTGAGTGATGACGTCATGACGCCTGGTTGGACACCATACAATCATCGCATAGAAACACTTACTTACGATGTTACTAGCCTGTTACAAACTGGTGTAAACGCCCTAGCTGTTGAGCTAGCATCTGGGTGGCATTCAGGAAGAATTAGTAGAGGTAGAGCGTTGTATGAAAATTTTGCATCACCTAAAATTCTATGTCAATTAGAAGTTGTCATGAAAGATGGTTCAAAACATACCATTATTTCCGACGAATCTTGGAAAGGTACTACAAATGGCCCCATACGTTTAGCGGGGATTTACGATGGCGAAATTTACGATGCCAATTTCGAAATACCAGATTGGAACACTGCTACTTTTGATGACCGTAGTTGGGAATTGGTTGAAGTTGAGACTATTTCTAGGGATGTTAAATTAGCACCAAAAAGACATCATACCGTTAAGAATCAACAGGTTTTAAAAGATGCAGAAATTGTTTCGGTTGATGAAAATTCGGCAGTTTTTAATCTAAAACAAAATATGGTAGGCGTACCAAAAGTAAAAGTACCGATGAAAAAAGGTGATACTTTAAAAATCCGTTTTTCGGAAATGTTGCTAAAAGACCATACTTTTTATACTAAAAACTATCGTTCTGCAAAGTCAACCGATTATTATATAGCTGCTAAAGATGGTGTTGTAGAGTATGTTGCGAAATTTACATTTCACGGATTTCAATTTGTAGAACTAAGTGGTTATGATAAAAATGCGAAACCAGAATCTTCTTGGGTACAAGGTATAGTACAACATTCAGATTTTGAGAAAAACGGAACCTTTACATCCTCTCATGACAAACTAAATCAGCTGCAAAGTAATATTACTTGGGGTTTACGTGATAATTTTTTCGATATTCCAACCGATTGTCCGCAACGAGATGAGCGATTGGGGTGGACAGGTGATGCTCAGGTTATTGCGCCTACATCACTATTTAACTATGATACCCATGCGTTTTGGACAGCTTGGCTGCAAAGCCTTAGAGAAAATCAGTCAGAACACGAAAGCGGATTAGTCCCTTGGATTGTGCCAGACGTCCTTCAAATTAACAGAGCAAGTCCTGGTTGGGGAGATGCTGTAGTGCTTATTCCTTGGAATATTTATAACATTACAGGTGATAAAAGGGTTTTAAAAGAAAATTTTGAAGCTGCAAAAAAATGGATTGGTTTTTATAAATCGAAAATAGAAGACAAAGAATTTATCCCCAAAATGCGTTCTTTTGGAGATTGGTTACAACCCTATCCAACCAAAACAGGAAAAGGTGGAAATAGTGGAGATACCTCGAAAGAGCTAATCATTACCGCATATTTTGCCCACTCGTCTCTTTTAGTTTCTAAAATGGCAGGAATCTTAGGACATAGTAAAGATGAAAAAGAATATTACGATTTACATAAAAACATAGCTGGAGTTTTTAGAGATACTTTTTTTGATAAAAACGGAAAAGTAAAGAATGTTAAAGAAACCCAAACCAGTTATTTATTGGCAATTTATTTTGATTTGTTAAAACCTGAAACCAAAATAAAAGCACAAAAGCACTTACTTGAAGAAATTAAAAAAGCCGATTACCATTTAGGAACAGGTTTTATTGGGACGCCCATTTTACCGAAAGTCTTGGATGATATGGGAGAGATAGATTTGATGTATAAAATCTTATTTAAAGAAACCTATCCTTCTTGGTTTTACTCTATCAATCAAGGAGCGACAACAATGTGGGAACGTTGGAACAGTTATAGCCAAGCTGAAGGGTATAATCCGCAGAGCATGAATAGCCTTAATCATTATGCTTACGGAGCCATTGGGCAATGGATGTACGAACGCATTGCTGGGATTGCTCCATTAGCTCCTGGATACAAGAAAATTAAAATAGCACCACTACCAAACGACAGATTAACATCGGCAGCAGCAAGTATTAATACCCCTTATGGGCTAGCATCAACTTCGTGGAAAAAAGATAAAGAAACTTTTATACTGGATGTTGTTATTCCGCCAAATACAACTGCAGAAATTACCGTGCCAAATGCATCTATAGAAAGTGTAACAGTAAATGGTCATATAATTAACGAAAAATCAAATATAAAACTCATAGATTCAGATCAAGGATTAATTAACATTTTAGCCGAACCAGGTACTTATAAAATTCAAACTAAACTTTAATGACATGCTAAATAAATTCACAATAAAACCTCTCTTGCAGTTATTAGTCTGTTTTATTCTACTACTTCAACTTTCTTGTGCAGATAAAACATCACTAAAGACTGTAGATAATTTAACCATTTCCGAAGGCTTTAAAAATCCGCTAGGTTTTTACGATGCTAAACCTACATTTTCGTGGGAATTACCCGTTGTGGAAGGAGTAATTAGTCAGTCGGCTTACCAGATTGTGGTAGCTAGTAGTCCAGAACTATTGCCAAGCAATCCCGATTTATGGGATTCTAATAAGCAATTTTCTTCGCAATCTGTATGGATAAACTACGAGGGTAAACCGCTTGAGTCACGTCAAAAAGTATTTTGGCAAGTAAAATATTGGAATCAGGATGATAAGGCTTCAAATTGGAGTCCGGTTCAGAATTTTGAATTAGGCTTATTAAATAACAGCGATTGGAAAGCTCAATGGATTGGGTTGCCTACCAAAGAAGAAGGCGTTTTAGGAAGTCAGGATAACATTATTCATAGACCACAATATTTAAGAAAAGGCTTCGAGTTGTCTAACGATGTGGCTACAGCCAGATTATATATTACGGCAAAAGGTGTGTTTGATGTGGCTATCAATGGAGAAGATGTGAGCGATGACGTGATGCCTCCAGGGTATACGCCTTATAAAAAGCGAATTGAAACCATCACTTATGATGTTACCGATTTAATAGTATCTGGACAAAATACTATTGGTGTTGAAGTTGCTGCAGGATGGCATTCTGGCCGTTTAGGTTGGATGAAATCCTACTGGAGCGATACCGAATCACCTAAAATATTATGTCAGCTAGAAGTAACCATGAAAGATGGTTCCAAAGCATCCATCATTTCAGATGATACTTGGAAAGCCACATTCCAAGGCCCAATACGAATCTCAGAAATTTATGATGGTGAAACCTATGATGCTCATTTAGAAATGCCACAATGGACTACAAATAATTTTAATGATAAAAACTGGAAAGCAGTACAAGCGTTCCCAGTAACATCAGCCATTAAATTAGAACCAAAACGTCATACTACCGTTAAATCTAAAATGGTATTAGAATCTAAAGAGATTATATTAAAAGAAGATGCAGCTATTTTCGATTTGAAACAGAATATGGTTGGGGTACCTGTGTTAAAAGTTCCTATGAAAAAGGGGGATACTTTAAAAATTCGTTTTTCTGAAATGTTATCGCCAGACGGGACTTTTTATACAGACAATTACAGAAGTGCGCAATCTACAGATTACTATATAGCCGCAAAAGAAGGTACCATAGAATGGATGCCAAAGTTTACATTCCACGGATTTAGGTATGTAGAGTTAAGTGGGTTTGATGCTTCAAAAACACCTTCTAAAGATTGGGTTAAGGGTGCAGTGCAGTATTCTAATTCTGATGAAAATGGCACGTTCACAACGTCTCACGAGAAGCTAAATCAGTTGCAAAACAACATCGTTTGGGGCTTAAGAGGCAACTTTTTCGATATCCCTACTGATTGTCCGCAACGCGACGAACGTATGGGCTGGACGGGCGATGCGCAAGTTTTTGGACCAACATCGATGTTTAATGCCGATGTTTATAAGTTTTGGGCCAGTTGGATGCAAAGTGTACGCGAATCGCAATATGATAACGGAGGTATTCCATTTGTTGTACCAGATGTGTTACACAATGGAAAAGTAAGTTCTGGCTGGGGCGATGTCTGTACTATAATTCCATGGAAAATATATTACCGAACGGGCGATGTTAGCATTTTAAAAGAAAATTACGATATGATGAAAAAATGGGTAGCGCATCATCAAGCGTCTTCAACAGATTTCATCTCGCATATGAATTCTTTTGCCGATTGGTTACAGCCATATCCTGAAAATGGAAATAACAAAGGGGATACTTCACATAGTTTAATCGGTACCGCTTTCTTTGCGCATTCGGCAAAATTAACAGCAAAAACTGCCGAGGTTCTTGGAAAGAAAGAGGAACAAGCTAAATATGAAGCTTTATACAAATCGGTAGCAAAAGCCTTCGAAAAAGCGTTTTTTAAAAATGGTAAAGTAAAAGATGTTACTGCAACCCAAACCTCTTATTTGTTAGCCTTAGCTTTCGATTTAATTTCTGAAGAAAATAAAGAAAACGCAAAAGTACAGTTATTAGAAAAAATTAGCGAAGCCGATAATCATTTGCGTACTGGCTTTTTAGGAACCCCATTACTGTCGGAGGTATTAGATGAAACGGGAGAAATAGACTTAATGTACAAACTCTTATTTAATGAAACCTATCCGTCTTGGTTTTATTCAATAAACCAAGGAGCAACAACCATTTGGGAGCGTTGGAATAGCTATAGCAAAACAGAAGGTTATAACCCGATGAGTATGAATAGTTTAAATCATTATGCTTATGGAGCAATAGGCGAGTGGATGTACGAGCGCATTGCAGGAATTGCACCTTTACAAGCGGGTTATAAAATCATTAGAATCGCACCAATACCAAAAGCACCGTTAACATCGGCATCAGCAACTTTAAATACGCCTTATGGAGAAGTAGCATCTTCTTGGGAAATAAAAAATGAAACCTTGTTTTTAGAAGTTGTTGTGCCTCCAAACACGACTGCCGAGATTGAAATTCCAGCAGATGATTCAGAGTCATTAAAAATGCATAATGAGGTTTTTAAAGAGACTAAGAGTGTGTTGCTCATATCATCAAAAGAAAAAAATATAATTAAGGTTTTAGCCCAACCGGGTACCTATAAATTTCAAACAAAATATAGTTTATAAAAAATGGCCATTTCTATGAAAATAACAGCGATACTTCAAATAGCATTGATAACAAGTTTTACGCTGGTTAGCTGCAAGGATAAAGTGAAAACGGTTGAACAGCAAGAAGAACCAACAAAACCAAATATAGTTTATATCCTTACAGACCAATGGCGCGGTTCTGCTCTAGGTTATGCGGGAGACCCTAATGTGAAAACGCCACACTTGGATGCTTTGGCAAAAGAAGCCGTTAATTTTACTAATGCGGTTTCGGTAACCCCTGTTTGTACACCACATCGCGCAGCTTTGCTTACAGGTAGGTTTCCAACAACTACGGGCATGTTTTTAAACGATTTGTATTTGCCGTCAGAAGAATTATGTATGGCTGAGATTTTTAAAGCCGAAGGATATAATACAGCTTATTGGGGGAAATGGCATCTTGACGGACACGGACGTTCTGCCTTTACACCAAAAGAAAGACGCCAAGGATTCGACTATTGGAAAGCTTTAGAGTGTTCTCACGATTATAATAAAATGCCTTATTATGATAATGATAATCCTGAAATTAAATATTGGGATAAGTATTCGCCTTTCGCTATTGTAGAGGATGCGAATTCATATTTAGAAAAACATGCAAAAGGTGATGCTCCATTTTTGGCTGTTGTGTCCATAGCAACACCGCATTTTCCACATGTCTCTGCGCCACAGAAGTATAAAGATATGTATCCCCCAGAATCACTGATTCTTAATCCTAATGTAAGTCCGAAATTTGAATCACGTAGTCGAGAAGAGTTACAAGGGTATTATGCTCATGCCACGGCAACAGACGAGGCCATAGGCTTATTGTTAAAACAGATGGATGCTTTAGGTTTAAATGAAAATACGATAGTAGTATTTTCTTCAGATCATGGTGAAATGATGGGCGCACATGATGTTAGACCCTTTCAAAAACAAGTCGCTTGGGATGAATCTATACGCGTTCCGTTTTTAATAAAATATCCCGGAATAGATAAACTAAAGGGCATTACAGTAAATGCTCCTATAAATACACCTGATATATTACCGTCTCTTTTAGGTTTATCTGATATCAAAATTCCAGACGGTATAGAAGGTGAAGATTTATCTGAATTAATTAAAAATCCAGACCCTGAAGCAGACCGTGAAGCTTTGGTAATGAATGTGGCGCCTTTTGCTGGCGGATATCCAAATTTGCCATACAGAGCGATAAGGACGAAACAATATACTTATGCGAGAACCACAGAAGGGCCAAGTATGTTTTTTGATAATGTAGCCGATCCATATCAACAGAATAATTTATTGGGTAACCCTGAGTTTGAACCTCTTCAGAATGAATTAGACGCCAAGCTTAATAAGAAATTGGCTCAATTGGGAGATGAGTTTAAATCTAGAGACTATTATTTAAAGAAATACAATTATGTATTTGGTAAAAATAAACCTGCCATTCCGTTTTGGGAATTCAACAAAGGTAAAGGCGTAGTGCAGTCGCCAATCCCTGTTATTCAATAAATAAAACAACATGTTTAGCAAAACAAATTTATTTCTAAATGACTAATATGAATGTAAAACATAAAATTTTTATAATGATATTGCTAGCCTTCTGTTCTAGTAAGATTATAGCACAGCAATCACAGCCTAATGTACTGGTGTTTTATGTAGACGACTTAAGAGCAGAGTTAGGTTGTTATGGTAGTAAAACCGCCATGACTCCAAATATCGATAAGTTGGCTAGTGAGGGGGTTCAGTTTAATAAAGCTTATGTGCAACAAGCTATTTGTGCGCCTTCTCGAATGAGTACTTTAACAGGTTTACGACCAGAAACATTGGGAATTTATAGCATTTTTACGCCACTGCGGTCGGTTCATAAAGATGTAGTTTCGGTACCACAATTGTTTAAAGAAAACGGTTATAAAACGGTAAGTATAGGAAAGGTGTATCACCACGGAACCGATGATAAAAAACAATGGACCAACTATTTTTCAAAAGAACCAAATACCTATAATAAACCAGAAAATATTGCGCTTTTAGAACAATTTAAAAGGGAGGGTAAAAAATCTAATGGTCCTGCATTTGAAAATGCCGATGTAGCCGATGAAGCTTATAAAGATGGTCGTGCAGCCAAATACGCCGTGGAATCTTTGCAGAAATTGAAGGATGATAAATTCATCATGTTTGTTGGGTTTAGCAAACCCCATTTGCCTTTTAATGCCCCTAAAAAGTATTGGGATTTATACGATAAAAATAAGTTTGAAATTCCAGAACGTAAAAAGCCTGAAAACATGTACCGTTTGGCACTTACCAATTGGGGAGAACTTAAAGGATATCATGGTATTCCGAATGATGTAGAATATTTAGATGACAATCTAACTAGAGATTTAATACATGGTTATCACGCCAGTATTAGCTATGTCGATGCTCAAGTTGGAAAAGTTATGGAGGCGCTGGAAGCTTTAGATTTAAGAAAAAATACCACTGTTATTTTTATGAGTGATCATGGTTATAAAATTGGAGAGTATGGTGCGTGGTGTAAACATTCTAATGAAGAAATAGATGTTAGAGTTCCGCTTATTGTAAGTAGAGAAACTAGTTATAAAGGTAGAGTAGCAGGTAAAACATCTGATGCTTTAGTAGAGAATGTCGATATCTTCCCAACCTTAGTTGAATTGTGTGGTCTTGAAGGTCCAAAAACCGACGGTAAAAGTATTTTGCAAGTTATAGACCGTCCCAATACACCATGGGATCAAGTGGCTACTGCAGTTTATGCTCGCGGTAAAAACATTATGGGATGCACTGCTACAGATGGCGAATGGCGCTATACCGAATGGCGAGATGCTAAAACGCAAGACATTTTGGGGGCAGAATTATATGAGCATAAAAATAGTCTGTTATCCTTTAAAAATCTATCAGGAAACTCGAAATATAAAAAGGTAGAAGTACGGATGAAAGGTTTATTAGAAACCCAATTTCCTAGAAATCAAGGTCCTTTTTTACAAAACGATACACCTAGAAATTAAAACCAAAATTAAAACTATTATTACTAAATGAAAAAGTTTATCACACTATGTTTTATTGCTATTTTATGTTCTTGTGCAGAAAACCAACAGGTTGCAGAAGCCCTTACAAATAGTAATCGAACAAAATACAACTTCAATGTCGATTGGAAATTTATAAAATCTAATCCAGAGCAAGCACAAGATATAAATTATGATGATGCAACTTGGGAAACGATAAGTTGCCCGCATACCTTTAATGATATCGATACTTTCGACGATTTAAGTCACGGTCATCATGATGGCGAAGACAACCAATGGCGTGGTACGGTTTGGTATAGAAAGCATTTTAAATTACCTAAAGAAGACAATGGTAAAAAGGTATTCATTGAATTTGAATCGGTGCGTCAAATAGCCGATGTATACATCAATGGCGTTCATTTGGGGCAAAACCAAACAGGGTTTATTCCTTTTGGTTTCGACTTAACCCCACATCTTAAATTTGGAGAAGATAATATCATCGCTGTAAAAGTAAATAATGATCGTGGTGATCATTTTCGAGAAAATTTCCCGTTAGTATGGAATCACGAACACTGGCATCCAACCCACGGTGGTATCTACCGAAATGTTTTTCTGCATACCATGGATCCGCTTCATATTACATTACCGCTTTACGATAATCTAGAAACGGTTGGAACCTATGTTTATGCCGAAAATATTAGCGAAAAAAGTGCTGATATCACTGTTGAAACCGAAATTCAAAACGAGTACTCCAAAAAAAAGAACATCACATTGGTAACACAGATTATCGATAATGATGGTGCTGTGGTAGCCAAGTCTGTTAAAGATGTGGCAATTCCAAGCGGACAAAAAATGAAGGTTACATCGGTAACCAATATTCAAAATCCGCAACTTTGGTATACGCGTTACCCTTATATGTACAAAGTGGTATCGGCTATTAAAGAAAGTAATAAGGTGATTGATACTTACGAGTCGCCTTTAGGTATTCGCAATTTTGATTTTAATAAAGATTCAGGTTTTTGGATTAATGGTGAACAAATTAAGTTACACGGTTGGGGGCAAAAACCAACCAATACTTGGGCTGGATTAGGAGCTGCTTTACCAGATTGGTTACGCGACTTTACTTTTAAGTTAATGGATGAAGCTGGCGGAAATTTTATTCGTTGGGGACATTGTGCTGCTTCGCCCGCCGAAGTAGATATGGGCGATAAATACGGATTTGTTACCCTTATGCCAGGTGTGAGCGGCGAATCGGAAGATGAAGGTGAAACCTGGGACATCCGCTATAAAGCTTTTAAAGATTTAATAGTGTACTACCGTAACCACCCATCTATATTTATTTGGGAAGGTGGAAACTGGGCAGAATCTGAAGCCCATTACAAAGAAATTCTAGAGGCTATTAACACCTTCGACCCTAAAGGAAAACGCTTGATGGGAAACCGTCGTGCAGATGTTAAAAACGATTCAGAAGGTTATGTGTCTATCGAAATTGGTACAGAGGGTTGGGAACGAGAATATCCAGATTTACCGCTAATCGAAAGTGAGTATAATCGTGAGGAATCTCCAAGACGTATTTGGGATAAAAATTCGCCAGACGATAATTTTTATAACCATCCTAACATCAGTAAAAATACCTATAAATTAAGTTCGGAAGAATTTGCGGTGCGCCAAGCCGACCATTGGTGGAATAAAATGGGTAAAAAAGCCTACCATTCGGGAGGTGCAAATTGGGTTTTTTCAGATGGTCCACATGGTGGCCGCTGTCCTACGGAAGTCACTCGTGCTAGTGGCGAAGTGGATGCCGTACGGTTACCAAAAGAAGCTTTTTACGCTTTAAAGGCTATGTGGCGCCCAGAGCCGCAAGTGCATCTTGTAGGGCATTGGAATTATGAAGTAGACACTAAAAAAACAATGTATGTCATGTCTAACTGTGCTTCGGTTAAGTTATATGTGAATGATAAATTGGTAGGCACGAATTCAAATCCTGAAAATGGCTATGTCTTTAAATTCGATAATGTCGCTTGGGAATCTGGTAAAATAAAAGCAGAAGGCTTTATAGATGACGCCTTAAAAACCACTCAAACAAAAGAAACGACAGGAGAACCTGCGGCTTTAAAATTAACATCTATTACGGGACCAGAAGGTTGGTTGGCAGATGGTTCGGATGTTGCTTTAATTGATGTTGAAGTTGTAGACGCCCAAGGCAGACGATGCCCATTAGCAAAAGGACGTGTAGACTTTACTATAAGTGGTCCAGCAACCTGGCGCGGTGGATACAATAGCGGAAAACCAAATAGTACCAACAATCTATATTTAGATATTGAGGCGGGTATTAATCGTGTGGCTGTGCGTTCTGTTTTAGAGTCTGGAACGGTAACTATTACTGCTAAAAAACCTGGATTTAAGGATGCTAGTATCACGCTTAAAAGCTTACCAATCGATTTTAAAAATGGATTAACAACAACGCTTTCACAAGTTTATACCAATGTATTAGCCAAAGAGCCTTTACCAACGCACACGCCAGAAATGCCAGAATATGTTCCGGGAGTAAAGAATAGAAGTGAATTGTTTAAAAAATTCAGCTATACCGGCGATGGTAAGGCCAAGTTAAGAACTAACATGCATTGGGGTAAAAAAGCATATACCGATTTAGAATATAATTATACCGTATTACCTAGGTACTTGAATGAATCGGAATATGTTAGAACGCCTAATTCCGATAATCGTTATTGGGCGCGTGATCAGTTACAATTTATTGCTGGTAAAAAAATGCACATTTATGTATTGCATGACGATACCGTACCACGCCCAGAATTTTTATTGAGAGATTATGAGGACACAGGAGATAATGTAAATGTGGTTGGGGCAAGTATGTCTGTGTTTCATCGTGTAGCCGAGGAGGGTGAAAGTATTATTATGGCTGGAAATAGCAATGGTGATGCGCCAGAAAACTGTAGAATGTATACCGTTATGGTCAAGGAATTTAAAAAGTAATTTAAAGAAAATGAGAAGTAAAGGCGTAGTTTGTTTGTTAATTATACTGTGTTTAATAATATATAAAACAGAGGCACAACGTATAGAAACCAATTTCAATAATAATTGGCATTTTATATTAAAAGATAGCCCTGACTTTTCTAAGGAAAATGTTGATGATTCCTCATGGAAGTTGCTTAATGTTCCACACGATTGGTCTTTCGAAAAAGGTGTTCGAAAAGGTGGCGACCAAGGCCAAGGTGGCGGGTACCATGATGGCGGAATTGGTTGGTATCGAAAAACATTTTCGGTTAACAAAGTGAGTCTGTCTAAAACTACCTATATCAATTTTGATGGCGTTTATATGAACAGCGAAATTTGGATAAATGGAAACAGGTTGGGTAAAAGACCTTACGGCTATATCAGTTTTAGATATGATATTTCAAAATATTTAAAAGCAGGAAAAAATACGATTGCTGTACGTGTAGATAATAGTTTAGAGCCTTCGGCAAGGTGGTACCACCCATGTGGTATTTATGCTCCTGTAAAGCTGATTGAGGTCAATCCAACACATTTTAAGCCTAACACCATTTTTATAAAAACGCCTTCTATAGAAAAACAACAAGGCGTTGTTTCTATCGACGCAGAAATTAAAGGCGCTACTAAAGGTTTAAAATACAAAGTGGAGTTATTGACTGCAAACGGCAAAGTAATAGCAACATATAGTGAAAATTTAGACTCAGCACAACCAAGTGTTCAATTGAAAGTAAAAACACCTAAACTCTGGAGTCCAGAAACGCCAAATCTTTATAAAGCCATAACGCAAATTCTGGATGGTAAAAAGGTTATTGATGAGAAAACAACCACCTTCGGATTTAGAACTGTTGCATGGAAAACCGAAACCGGGTTTTGGTTGAATGATGAAAATATAAAATTTAAAGGTGTTTGCGAACATTGGGAAGGTGGTCCAGTTGGAGGGGCTTGGACAAAGCCCATGTTGCGCTGGAAATTACAATCTTTAAAGGATATGGGTATCAATGCTATTAGACCGTCGCACAATCCTACACCGCCAATGTTTTACGATATTTGTGATGAAATTGGCTTGTTGGTAATGGATGAAATTTTTGATGGCTGGCATAAAAAGGCACCCGAAGATTATGGCAAACAAGCCTTTGATGAATGGTGGCAAGCCGACGTAAAAGAGTGGATTACTAGAGACCGCAACCATCCTAGTATTTTTGTGTGGAGTTTGGGTAATGAAACCCATAGCGATGTAGCCCCAGAAATGGTAGCATTTGGTAAAAATCTAGACTCAACCCGATTGTTTACATCTGGGGCAGGAAATCCAGAAGATATGGACATTCAGGGTGTTAATGGCGGGTCTGAAACAAAGTCTTTTATAGAGAATAACAAATTAACAAAACCTTTTATTTCTACCGAAGCACCACACACTTGGCAAACAAGAGGGTATTACAGAACCCAAACTTGGTGGCGCGATAATGAATTACCAGGGACTTATGAGCTTCCTAATTTAACCGAAAAGGAGATTTTCTTTTACGAAGGCATTAATCCAAAAGATTGGAAAAATAGAAAACAGCGTTTTAACTCTTCTTATGATAATGCTACGGTACGCGTTTCGGCAAGAAAATATTGGGAAGTGATGCGTGATACACCATGGCATAGTGGGCATTTCCGCTGGACAGGTTTCGATTATTATGGAGAAGCTGGTTTAGTACACGGGGGCTTGCCTTTTAACTTGTTTATGGGAGGCGCTTTGGATGTTGCAGGGTTCAAAAAAGACTTGTATTATTTCTACCAGAGTCAATGGACAGAAAAACCAATGATTCATATGTTGCCACATTGGACGCATCCAAGAATGAAAAATGGTACGGTGATTCCGGTTTGGGTTTACGCTAATACAGATGAAGTAGAATTGTTTCTTAACGGAAAATCTTTAGGAAAAGATAAACCAGGAACCGTTTGGAACGAAATGCAATGCGAGTGGCTAGTGCCATACGAAGCGGGAAGGCTTGAAGCAGTTGGATATATTGATGGAAAGGAAGTTAATAGAACGTCATTTTCAACGGCGCAGCAACCATCAAAATTAAAAACTAGTATTCTAAAATTAGACGCCGAAGCAAGTTTTACAGACAGTTTTATAGTTACTTCAGAAAGTTTAGATACTGATGGCCATTTATACCCTTACGGAGAAAACAAAGTGTTTTACCATATTCAGGGTGATGTCAAGAAAATTTCCATGGAAAATGGAAATCCAATAGACCCTACAAGCAGAACTAAATCTGATTTTAGAGCCTTGTTTTTTGGGAAAACGAGACTGTTTTTAAGAGCCTTGCCTAAGGCTAAACAGGCCTCGGTGGTAACCGCATTAATCTTAGGTGATAAGGCATTATATACCTCTGATTTAATTACAATTGATGCGCAGCAAATTCAACTTTTTGGAAAATCGAAAACTTCAGATTTAGAAATCCGTTACACCACCGATGGCGAAAATCCGGAAACGCATGGCAAGCTTTATAAAGATCCTTTTAAGGTTGAAGATGGCACGACAGTGAAAGCCATTGTAAAACAAAATGGTAAAACGGTTTTATCTATGGAAGAAACTTTCGGTAAAAATGAAGGTCTGTTTTGGGGCGATGAACATTCTGCCGATATGTGGATTGGTAGAGGTGTAAATATTTCTGCCGAAGAAGGTATTTTAACAGGAGCCGCCAAACCGAGTAGAGAAGTGCATCGATTTAAAGGTTCTGGTTTTGTCGATTTTAAAGGTGGCGAAGGCTCTATCACTTGGTATCAAGAAAACGATGGTGAACCTGGCGATTATAGTATACGCTTTAGGTATATGCATAACAACGAGGGGAAGTTACACCCAATGAAGCTGTATGTAAATGATGAATATGTAAGAACCATTGAATTTAAACCAACAGGAGGTTGGGAAAAAGAATGGAAGTTTGTGCCTACCATTATTGTACTGCAATCTGGAGCTAATAATATCAAATTAGAAACCACAGGTGAGAGTGGGCCTTATATAGACGAGTTGTTTATTGATTAATACTTTAAAAGATGATTATAGTATATATAATAAGTGGCTTATTATTAGTTAATGCTTTGTTATTAAAATTTAGTAGAAATAGAGACAATAAATAGAAATAAAAAAACATGAGAAATAAACAAGTATTGTTTTTTTTGGGATTATGTTTCTTTTTTTGGGGAAGTACATTCAGTCAAAATCTAAATGATAGGTCTAATGAATTAATAAATAAAGCAAAAAACTTATTAACGACTAAAGTATATTCTGTAGTGCATAAAGTTGGAGTGCCTCCAAGTGGTAATAAACATGACTATATGAGTATTGGTCCGTATTGGTGGCCAAATCCTGAAACCGAAAATGGCTTGCCATATATTAGAAAAGATGGAAAAGTAAATCCGGAATCTCGAAACAATTACACAGATTTTTCTACACTAGATAACTTTATTTCTGCTGTTAAAACACTGCACAGGGCATACTACTTAACCAAGGAAGAGAAATACGCCAATAAGTGTTTGGAGTTGATAAATACTTGGTTTTTAGATGAAACTACTAAAATGAATCCTAATGTTAATTATGGACAGTATGTTCCGGGAGAGTCAGAAGGAAGGTGTTTTGGTATCATTGAGTTTAGCGGGATTACAGAAGTAATCGAATTTTTAGAACTCGCTAAAGATAGAAACACATTGGATAAAAAAACCGAGAGCGGTATGCTTAAATGGTTTAAGGAATATAGCGATTGGTTAATACATAGTAAATTAGGGAAACAAGAATCTACTAGAACAAATAACCACGGAACACACTATGATGTACAATTGTTAAATATTCTACTGTATCTAAATAAAAAAGAAGCAGTTAAAAAGTACCTCTCCACAATAACAAAAGATCGCATATTTAGCCAAATAGAACCTGATGGGAGTCAGCCATTAGAATTAGCACGAACTAAATCATTTTCCTATTCGGTAATGAATTTACATGGGTTTTTAGAATTGGCCATAATGGGGGAGCAAGTGGGGGTGAATCTTTGGGATACAGTTTCTGAAGATGGAAGGAGTATAAAAGTAGGCTACCAATATTTACTACCATATTTAACTGCTGAAAAGGATTGGGAGTATCAACAAATTACAGATAAAAAACATTCCGAATCGAAACTGTTATCGGATTTGAAGTTGGCTAAAGAAGTGTTTAATGATAACACTTTTGATAAAGCACTTAATACCTTAAATAAAAAATAAACTTGGATTTTAGATCATGCAAAAGTTAGTTTCATTAATCATATTATTACTAGTTTTTGGGGTTTGTCAATCTCAAGAAGCTATGGACGAAGCTTTAAAGGGTGGCTTTAAAAATCCGCCAAACCAAGCCAAAGCCCGTACATGGTGGCATTGGATTAGCGGTAACGTATCAAAATCTGGAATTATCAAAGATTTGGAGGCTATGAAAGCAGTAGGGATTCAAGAAGCCCAATTGTTTAATGTAGATTTAGGTTTTCCTGCTGGTCCTGTAGATTATTTAAGTGAAGACTGGTTGGATTTATTTCATTTTTCGGCTCTTGAAGCAAAACGATTAGATTTAGAACTCACTTTTCATAACACCGCCGGCTGGTCCTCTTCTGGTGGGCCATGGATAAGTCCGGAATATGCCATGCAAACCGTGGTATTTAGCGAAATTATAGTTGAAGGCGGTAAAGCCATTAAAAAGCAGTTACCACAACCTGAAACCAAATTAAATTTTTATAAAGATATTGCTGTTCTGGCCTTTCCTAAACCTAAGCAAACAGTAAAAATTGACGATTTAGATTTTAAAAGTTTATCGGGACGAATTCGCAATCATTTGTTGCCAGATACAAAATATATACCTTCTGAAGCTGTCATTCAAAAACAAGACATTATTGACCTCACAGCACATCTCAATGAAGCAGGTATTTTAGAATGGAAAGCCCCTAAAGGCGAATGGGTGATTCTAAGATTAGGACATACGCCTACAGGTAAAAAAAATCATCCTGCACCAAAGGGCGGCCATGGATTGGAGGTTGATAAAATGAGTACAAAGGCGGTAGATGTGTATTGGGAAGGAGGCATTCAACCAATTCTCAATAAGTTGGGCGATTTAGTAGGTACAACAGTTAATAATTGTTTAATAGATAGTTATGAGGTTGGAACCGCTAATTGGACTGCTGAATTTGATGCTGAATTTGAAACATTAAGAGGCTACAGTTTGGTCTCTTATTTACCAACTTTAGCAGGCTATTATGTGGAAAGTGGCGAAGTTACCGAGCGTTTTCTTTGGGATTTCCGTAGAACCATTGGGGATTTAATGGCAAAAAATTATTATGCTCATTTTCGGGATTTATGCCATAAAAACGGCTTGAAATTTTCGGTAGAACCCTATTGGGGACCTTTTGATAATATGCAAGTGGGAGCCACCGGCGATATTGTCATGTGTGAGTTTTGGAGTGGTGGTTATCCGTTTTTCGATTCGCCTAAATTTGTGTCTTCCATTGCACATTTAAACGGAAGTTCTATTGTAGGCGCCGAATCCTTTACGGGTATTGGCGGCTGGGACGAGCATCCTGCGCAACTCAAATCTATTGGTGATAGAGCATGGGCCGAAGGTATTACCCGATTTATTTTTCACACCTATGTACACCAACCTTGGGATGTGGCTCCAGGTTTAGCTTTAAGTTATCACGGTACCGATTTTAATCGCCTCAATACCTGGTGGCGTCAAGGTAAAGCATTTATGGATTACATCGCTCGTTCGCAGTTCATGCTTCAACAAGGTAAAAATGTTGCCGATGTGCTTGTGTTTACAGGGGAATCTTCACCAAATACAGCTTTTTTATTACCAGAAATAAAGCATTTAGGATATGATTACGATTTAATTGGGTCGAATAAATTGTCAGATTTATTTGTTAAAAACGGAAAAATTTGCACCCCTGTGGGTGGACAATACCAAGTGTTAATGTTACCAGAATCAGATTGGATCAAACCAGAAACGCTTCATAAAATTGAAGATTTAGTAAAAGATGGTGCCAAAGTAATTGGCAGTAAACCCAAAAAATCGCCAAGTTTAGAGCATTTTTCAACTTGTGATGCGGAGGTAAAAAGACGGAGTGATTTTCTTTGGGGGAAGGGTTTGGTTATGGACATGACGATAGTCGATTTCTTAAAGGGTAATAATATATTGGCTGATTTTAAGATTGAAAGTGATGACGCCTCCGATATCAGTTTTATCCACCGAAAAACAGATGAAGCCGATATTTATTTCATCGCCAATGCCCGAAAGGAAAGTCGGGAAATTAAAGTCCGTTTTAGAGTATCCGATAAGCAACCTGAAATATGGCAGGCAGAATCCGGCACCATTAAAAAGCCTGCTGTTTGGCAAAATCATGCAGATGGCACCACGAGTTTACCACTGCAATTGGGTATGGAAGAGGCCGTGTTTGTAGTTTTTAAAAAGGCTTCAAAAGAACAAACGCAGTTGGTTTCAGCTCAGATTACCGTAGAAAACCCAAACCCAGAACTACTTTCAAATTTAAATATTATTAAAGCAGAGTATGGCACGTTTCTTCAAGAAGGTTTGGTAGATATTACAGATAAAGTTGCAGCCGAGGTAAAAGATAATCAATTGCATATTCAAGCCAGTCGACATTTTTGCGATTGCGATCCAGCCATGGGGTATATAAAGGAGTTTAGAATGGAATACCAAATTGGTGAAGACATTAAAACGATATCTGCACAAGAAAAAGAGTTTGTAAATATTAATGCGGGCGACAAAAAGTTAACCGTGTTAAAAGCGGTTTTCGGAAAATTTAAACCAGAAACCAAAGGAGTACCCAAACATTATCCAGTTCATGATGTTACCAAAAAAATCAAGCAAGAAATAGCATTAGGTAATTTGGTAATTCCTGTAAACAATCAATTGATAGGAGGAAAGACTCCTGAAGGTGATAACACTACGATAAAAATAACATTTACCACCAATGGTGTAGTGCAAACACTTTTTGTTCCCAAAGGGAGACCATTAAATCTTTCAAAAGATAGGAGCAAACCAGAAATTGTTTTAAACGATGGTGAAGCACAGTGGATAACCCCATATCCTGGAGAGCTTACTTATAAAAATGCATCTGGAAAAGTGATGACTAAAATAGTCAAATCAGTACCGCAACCTATCATGCTTGCGGGAACTTGGGATATTGAATTTCCGAAAGATTTAGTTGCACAAAATAAAGTAAGGTTTGATAAATTTAAATCGTGGTCAGCTGTTGAAAATGAAGGTATTCAACATTTTTCAGGAACAGCGAGTTATCATAAAACCTTTCAGCTATCCAAAAAACTATTGAAGTCTGGTCACAAATTAGAACTCGATTTAGGAAGCGTTGCTGTAATCGCAGAAGTGATTATAAATGGAAAACCAGTAAGGACACTTTGGAAAGCACCTTTTAGATTGGATATCACTAATTACGTGAAATCTGGTAAAAACACACTTGAAGTTAAGGTTACCAACCTATGGCCAAACCGATTAATTGGTGATGAAAAGTTACCGTTGGATTTTGAACGTAAAGGTCCTAAAATAAAAAGCGTACCAGATTGGTTGCTAAATAATACCAATCGTCCGAGTGAAAGAACCACATTCCCAGCTTGGAAACATTGGGATAAGGAGGACGAATTATTAAGCTCTGGATTGTTGGGGCCCGTAAAGATCAATATATCAGAAATAAGAAAACTAAAGTTAAATAACTAATTAAGACTAAAAAAATGAAAAAAATAATATTAGGATTATTCCTTTTAAAGGTGGTGTTTTTGTCAGCACAATCTTTACAGCACCCTGTCATTTGGACAACACCTGCAGAAAAATCGGAGGTTTTGTCAAAAATTAACAATTACACTTGGGCAAGTACTATTGTGTCTCAAGTAAAGGGGCATGTAGATTCCAAAGTAAATGCACATGTTACCAATCCGGCAGCTTTTTTAAATACTATTTCGGCATTAGCTACAGATGATAATGTATCAGAAGCGCAAGCTGGTTCAGCTATTTCAGCACACTCCTCAACTTTACAACACGCTTCGTATGCTGCGATGATGTATTATATTTCTGGAGAAGAAAAGTATGCGCAATTCGCTGCAGATGTTTTGTGGTATTATATAGAAGAACTTGCTCCTAGAACGCCAGATAAGACTGCAATGAGCGGCAATTATTTTGCAGACCCTCGTACTGGGTATTTACAATTTGCTATCGCTTATGATTTTATGGTAAACTATTTAAAAGAACCTGAAACTAGGGTGTATCAAAAATCTTCAGGAAATAAAATTCCTTTCGATAATGTTAAGGCGCAAGAAGCAGTGCACAATATAGCAATGAACGCATTAGGAGAATTTACGGGTGTAGATAATAGATATGGAAGAACAGTAAGTAACCATCCTATTTTAACAGCTCCAGGTTCTTTATTTACTATACTTTGTGTAGAAGATGATGCAGAAAGGGAAAGAATGTTTAATGTTTTCTGGAACATTGGAACGAGGCGACAAAACTCTTTTACCAGAACCATCTTACCCATATTTGGAGAACAAGGTATTTGGCCTGAGCCTGTGAGCTATAGTTTTATGCCCAATGTAACTATGGTACTTAATATAGTGGATCGTCTTAAACCAGAATTAAATGTAATGGATAATTACACGAATATATTAGATGGAAACTTTCTATTTGATAATTTAAGGCACCCTAATAGAAGTTTTGTGCGTTTTGGCGATTCTAAGAGATACAGTGATCAAACAAGAAAAATTTATAGATATACGCATAATTTGGCATCTAGAAAGGGATTAACTGATTATGTGAAAAAAGCAGAAATAGCATTAAGACAGGGTTATGATGCTGTTGGCGGTTACACTCCAAACATCGGAATAAGTACTTATGAAAACGTAGATGCTTTTGAACAATTGTTTTGGGCTGCAGACATACCAAATACTATTGATGGCGAAATAGATTTTCAAAAGCCAACAGTAATTATTAAACATGCAGGTGTAGCTCTACAACGCAATTATGTAGAACAGAATAATGAAGATTATGGACTTTGTGGTATTATAGGTGGGGCACATTATGTACATTCTCATGTTACAGGAATAACTATGGAATTGTATGGAGCCAACCATATTATGGCTCCTGGAGCTGGATTACCACAAACAGTTGCAGAAAGAAAATTACCAGAGCATACAAATTATTTTTGGAGACACGCAGGGAATAATACTATGATTGTAAATGGTACTACACATGGTATTCAACCTGGTTCTTGGAACTCAGATTCTTATTTATGGATGAACACAACTGTTAATGAAGCTGCAGAACCAAAACATTTAGAAGATCCTATTAATCCTAATTTTAGTTTTGCAACTCAATTTTTGGATGATACTGTAAATAATGACCAACAGAAAAGAACACTAAGTACTATTAGAACAAGTGAAACTACAGGTTATTATTTTGATATGTTCCGTTCTAAATCTTTAGGTACGAACAATTTTCATGACTACATATATCATAATATAGGAGATGTAACAAATATTACGACGATGGATGGAACAGAATTAGCGGTTTCTCCAACAACAAGGTATCAAAATGATATAGGGGATTTACAAAAATCACCAGGGTGGCGTTTCTTTGAAAACACTAATGTTACACAAGCTACAAATGATGCTGTAAAAGTTCGATTTGATTTAGAGGAAACTAATACATATATGAACATGTTTGCACCATCAGGTGTTAATAGAGAGTATACCAAAGCACTTGGGCCAGCCACTAGGGAGGCAAAAGGAGGTTATATTAACAAGAAAACACAAATTGTAGCCATTAGACAACAAGGGGAAGCTTGGGATAAACCGTATGTACATATTTTCGAACCTTCTAAATCTGCAAACACAAGTGTTAAATCCGTAGAGCATTTGTATAGAGGAGGAGTTATTGTAGGAGCCATAGTAAAAAGTCAGATTGGAGATAAGGTTATTAAAGATTATGTTATTTGTCAAGAAGATGCTTCCAAAGTATTGAGTCTTCCAAGTATAGGAGTTGAATTTACAGGACATTTTGCAATTATTCGACGTGAGCAAGATTTGGAAAAGGCTTTTGTTACTTTATATATTGGCGAAGGAAAAAGCCTTTCTTTTGGCGAACATTCATTACAGGTAGGAGCTAATGATAAAGGCCAAAAAATTATTGAAGTGGCAGTTGATGATAGCAGAACTCTTGGTTTTAAGGATTTAGTGAATAATCAAGAATTTATGAAAGGTTCAGATGTGACTGTAGAGGCATTGGTTGGTTCAGATTTTACTGAAGCGACATTATATGTTAATAATATCAATGTTGGTAAAAAAACCGCTGCTCCATTTGTTTGGTCATCAATATCTGAATTAACAAACTTAACAGAACTTAGTTATGTACTAAAAATTGAGGCCAAGGATGTTCAAGGTAATCTTGAAGAAAGATCATTAACCATTGTAACACCTAATCAATGGCCTTATACATCGGATAATAAACCACATCCAGTACCTGGAAAAATAGAATTTGAACATTATGATAACGGTGGAATCGATATTGCGTACTGGGATAAAGCAAATCAAAATAGTTCATCCTTTAGACCAGATGAAATGGTAGATATTAGTAGTAATGGGCAAGTTGTGAGAGATATAAAAAATCTAGAGTGGTTAGAATATACAATTGACGTTGCCCAAACAGGAAATTATGAATTAGAAGTAACCCATCAAACAAGACGAAGTCCAGCATTTAGACAATTTACGGTTTCTTTTCCAGATGAAAATATGACCTTTTTAAGTGATGTCATATTAACCAATACAGGTTCTGGTGCATATTTAATAGAATCTGTTGGGGATTTTGATTTGGAAGCGGGAGAGCATGTATTAAGATTTAGTTTATTTAATTATGGTTTTGACTTAGACTCCTTTGAATTAAAACTAAACAGTCTTTCGGTATCAGATATCCAAAATGAAAGTAAACTCAAAATAGATGTATTTCCCAATCCAGCGAGTCATTCATTTACGGTAAAAGTGGATAAATCTAATTGGGAGAACATTAGTATTTATAGTGTTCTAGGTAAAAAGGTTTATACCAATAACAGCGTTCAAAACAAGTTAATTATAAATACACAAGAACAAAAAATGACCAGTGGATTGTATTTTATAGTAATTCGAGACCAAAAAGGAAATCAACATACACAAAAGCTAATCTTAAAATAATTTGTGTAAATGACAAAAAAGCAATGCTTATTCAAGATTTTCCTTTGTTTAATCATATTTGGCTGTAAGTCCAATAAAAAGGACTTAAAAAGTATTGATTCGGAAGTACAGACGGTAGATTATTTCGCCGACAACGGATTTGGAAATGCCGTTGCGGTGGTACAACACCCTGCAGGAATTTATTATAAAGGTGTCACTTATGTGTGCTATCAAGGACCGCTTGAAGATCCTTATATAGCTTCGTATAACCATAAGACAAAGGAGTGGAAAGGCCCTTATAAAGCGGGAATAAGTGCCATGGGGAAAGACCCTAATCGCAAGAAGAAAATTGACAACCATGGCAAACCATCCATGATTATTGATAATGACGGTTATATTCATATAATGTTTGGCGGTCATGGTGGAACGAAAGAAATTGGAGAAAACAAGCTTGGAAATCATCATTATGGAAAAAACAAACATGTGGTTTCTAAAAAACCATTAGACATTTCTAGTTGGGATGAATTAGAAAATATTTCGCCTTTTGGTACCTACAACCAATTTATAAAAATGGACAATGGCGATATCTATTTGTTTTATCGCCATGGTGCTCATCGTAGTAATTGGGTGTATCAAAAATCCACAGATAACGGTCGTACATTTAGCGATCCTGTTTCCTTTTTAAAACATAAACGTAGAACCGATATGGCAGCTGTAGACTCTTGGTATCCTTGGATAACTCGTGGTAATGGCGATGAATTAATTGTGGTTTTTGATTATCATTTGTGTAGTGATGCAAACAAAACGGGTACTGAGCTAGGTCATATTGCAAAACGCTATAACGTGTATTATACAATCTTTAATACAGTTACAGGTAAGTGGAAAAATATCAATGGTGAATCTGTTGAAATTCCAATTACAAGAGAAGTAGCCGATGAAAAAATGAGGGTTACAACCACACCTGGTAATTGGACTTTTCAAGGTGTTGTAGATTTAGATACTAACGGAAACCCACATATTGGAATGACCATTGGAGCCGAAAATGAGCAAGGTAACAAGAGTGTGCCTAAGCACATGCATCATTATCGATGGGATGGTACCAGTTGGAGACATTCTGAAAATTCAGGTTTACCAATTGGTAACGGCGATATCAAAGTATTGAATAACCAAGATGTTCAGATGTATTTAGATGAAAAAGATAATCAGGGCTTTGGAGAAATATCCAGGTGGGATAGCAACAATGCCGGGGAAACCTTCACAAAATCTAAAACTTTTTTAAGAAAACCCAAAGCAAGTTTTGCCATTTCGGCACTTATTGAAAATGCACATCCCGATGCCCAAATAATTGTAGCTGAAAGAAAAAAAGGTACAGATTTCAGGAAAATGTATGTTTTAGGAGAGCAGGGGCCAATAAAGCGTCTTAAAAATGACGCGAAAGTATTTTTTCCTTTTTTAAACAATAATATACAGCAGGGTAAGCCATGATAGAATTGGTTTAACTTCTTTATAGATTTGAGTTTAAGTGTAAAATTGATAAATACTAATAAATTAATTATAATGTGTCGATTAAAAAAAATATGTTTTGTAGTCCTAATACTCGGTTTATACTACTCTTGTGCTAATAAGTCTGGTGAAAAAAAACAGAATACCCCTGCAGAACCTGAGCCAGAACAGCAACAACCTAATATTGTCTTTATTTTGTCCGACGACCAATCTTGGACAGATTATGGTTTTATGGGTGATGAAAATATAGAAACACCACGCTTAGATCAGTTTGCGGCTGAGAGTTTAACTTTTCAAAAAAGTTATGTTCCAACACCTCTATGTTCACCATCCTTGGCGACTATTATTACAGGTTTATACCCTAAAGATCATGGTGTTTTAGGCAATGATAAGGTGTATGATCGTTCTGGAAATAGAAAAAAGAACAGAGCTGAAGCGTACAAACCTGTAATTTCTGCTTTTGAAAAGCAAACAACTCTTCCGGACTTGCTAAAAGATAAAGGTTATTTGTCATTTCAAACTGGTAAATGGTGGCATGGCAACCACAAAATTGGCGGTTTTGATTATGGTATGACCCATGGTAATCCCAATAATGGTGGTCGTCATGGCGATTTTGGTTTGCAAATAGGACGTAAAGGTTTAGACACGATTAATAGCTGTTTAAATTTAGCAGCTAAAGAGAAAAAACCATTCTTTTTATGGTATGCGCCATTTTTACCACATCAACCGCATACACCTCCACAACGCTTATTGGATAAGTATTTAAAGAAAACCGATTCAGAATACGTAGCTAAATATTGGGCCATGTGTGAGTGGTTTGATGAAACTTGCGGACAGTTATTTGATATGATTGAAGAAAAGGGGCAAATGGAAAATACTTTATTTGTTTACGTATGTGACAATGGTTGGGTACAAGAACCCAATAAAAATACTTATGTGGAAACATCAAAAAGAGCACCTTACGATTTAGGGATTAGAACACCAATTATGTATAAGTGGAAAGGGAAAATAACACCTAAAATGGATAATGAAACAATTACAAGTAGTATAGATATGGTACCCACCGTTTTAGATATTCTAGGTATAGACAAACCTAAAAATTTACCAGGAGTTAGTGTTTTAGATGAAAAGGCTTTAAAAAACCGTAAAGGTATTTTTGGCGAAGTGTACGCACATGATTTTGATACTATAGAAAATAGCATGTTTTATAATATGGCCATTTTTCCACCATATAAAATTATAGTTCCAGACCCCATAAGAAAGAAAGATGAGGTAGTGCAATTATTTAATATAGAAGAAGACCCATTTGAGAAAAATAATATTGCAGAAGCAAATCCTGATATTGTTAAAGATTTGAAAGAAAAAATCAAAGTGTTTAGAACGGAGTAATTAAATAGAATTATGAAAAACACCCTTCTCATAGTATTGGTACTACTTGTTTTATCATGTAAAAATGAAAATAAGATGGTGTTAGATGAAGGCGGTTCTAAGCCAAATGTATTGTTTATTGCCATAGACGATTTAAACAATATGATTAGCCCTATTGCTAATTTTTCTAATATTAAAACACCAAATTTTGATAGGTTAGCGGCTATGGGCGTTACTTTTACAGATGCCCATTGTCCAGCGCCTTTATGCGGACCTTCAAGAGCGGCTATAATGACGGGTTTGCGACCTTCAACAACCGGGATTTATGGCATGACACCCGATAATAAAATCCGTAGAGATGGTAATGAGGCTACTAAAGATATTATTTTCCTTCCTGAATATTTTAAGAAGAACGGTTACCATACCATGGGAATAGGCAAACTGTTTCATAATTATGCACCTGATGGTATGTTTGATGAAGCAGGTGGTCGTGTAAAAGGTTTTGGCCCATTTCCTGAAAAACGATTTGTTTGGGATGGTTTTGGAACTTCTAAATCAAGAAAAGGGAAGTATGGCAGAACCAATACAGATTGGGGCGCATTTCCCGAAAGCGATACGCTAATGCCAGACCATCAAGCGGTGAATTGGGTTTTAGAACGCTTCAATAAAAATTACAAACAGCCTTTCTTTTTGGCCTTGGGGTTTCAAAGACCACATGTGCCATTATATGTGCCTCAAAAATGGTTCGATTTGTATCCGCTTGAGAATATTCAAACGCCACCATATCAATCAGATGACTTAAATGATATTCCCCTCGTAGGACTAAAAATTAACGATTTACCTATGATGCCTTCAACAGAATGGGCTATAAATAGCGGGGAATGGAAAAAAATAATACAAGCGTATTTGGCTTGTGTCAGTTTTGTGGATTACGAATTGGGGCGTGTTTTAGATGCCTTAGAAAGTAGCCCATATGCAAAAAATACCATCATAGTTTTATGGTCCGATCATGGATACCGTTTAGGTGAAAAAGGAACTTTTGCAAAACATGCTTTATGGGAAACCGCTACAAAAGCACCATTGTTTTTTGCTGGGCCAAATTTACCAAAAGGGAAAAAGATAGATACCCCAGTAGAAATGTTATCGATTTATCCAACACTTTTAGAGTTAAGTGGCTTGCAAGCATATGCAAGAAATGAAGCTAAGAGTTTGGTGGGCATGATGCAAATGAATAAAGGTTTAAAAGACGACTATGCCATCACTACCTATGGGAAGAACAACCATGCCGTTAAAGTTGATGGTTACCGATACATTCAATATGAAGATGGGACGGAAGAATTTTACGACCATGCTTCAGATCCGAATGAATGGTTTAATGAAGCCGATAATCTTAAATTCAAAAGTAAAATAGAAGCTTTAAAAGCCTTGTTGCCGAAAACAAATGCGAGATGGGATGCGGAGTCCAACTATACTTTTCAACCTTATTTTGTAGAACAAAAAGCACGTGGAAATGTAGATGCTGTTAAGGCCATTAAAGTTTTTGGCGCAGAAAGATGACATAGCAATAAAATTATTTCTTAGAAGCTGTGTGTATGAAATTTAAATGAAATCAGAAATGAAGAAACTTTCAAAAATCATAATATTTGGTTTGCTAATAAGCCCTTTTTTAGCTTGCTCTCAGACCAAAAAAGACGCAAACCAAAAACCCAATATCATTTTTATTATGGCCGACGATTTAGGTTGGACAGATTTAAGTTCGCCTAACACCAGTTTAGGACATGGGTCTAAGTATTACGAAAGTCCGAATATAGACCGATTAGCTCAGCAAGGGAAGTCTTTTGCCTATGCCTATACGCAGCAAAACTGTCAACCTACTCGAGCAGCACTGCTTAGCGGCCAATATGCTACAGGGGCTCAAAATGGCGTGTATAATGTGGGAAGTCTCAAAAGAGCTTCAAAAGGTGTTGTGACACCCATCACGCCACATAATCAAAATAATTATTTACAGGAAGACTGTGTTTCTATGTTCGAAACCTTAAAAACAGCGGGCTACCATACGGCTTGGTTTGGGAAGTTTCATGCTATCAAGCTAGGAAAGCAAGCGGAAAGCTATATGGGTGTAGATTATAATGTGGCTTTACATAAAGAAACTAGTGCTACCGTAAATGGCGTAAAAGTGAAAAATGAGTTTTTTGCGCAAAACGATGATATCAAAGGTTGGATGTTTGAAATCGATAATTTAAAACCCTATGCACAGCCTTACGATGCTACTTATATCCAAAAGGTTTTAGAACCTATAAAAAACGGAAATAATCCTTGGCTTTTGGAAGGAACACCAAAACACCTTACCGATGCATTAGGGGATGCCGTTGTCGATTATATAAAAGATAGATCTAAAGTCGACCGCCCGTTTTTTGCTTATATTCCATTTCATGCTGTTCATGTTAGCATACTTCCACGTCTTGACCTGGAAGCGAAATATAAAGCGAAGAAGTCTCAAGATCCGCGCCACACCCAAGCTAATTATGCTGCTTTTGTAGAGCTTCTCGACCAGACCGTAGGTCGTATTTTAAATGCGCTAAAAGATCCTAATGGAGATGGAAACAAAGCAGATGGCATCACTGAAAATACTATGGTTATTTTCTATTCGGATAATGGTGGTTTTATGGGGCCTACCGATAATTCACCATTACGTTTAAGAAAAGGCACCTATTATGAAGGAGGTGTTCGTGTGCCCTTAATTTTTAAATATCCTGGTGTTATTACGCCTAATTCGGTGAATACGACTCAAGAAGTTCACACCATTGATTTTTATCCGACACTAGCGGAAATTGCAGGGGCTAAATTGCCAAATACTAAAGTACAAGAAATGGATGGTAAATCGATAGCGTCGGTTTTACGAGAAGAATTTCAAGTGCGTGATGATAAAAATGAATTGTTTTGGCATTTCCCTGGCTATATGGATGTGCGTAACATGCCGCAATCGGTTATTCATTATAGACATTCCGATAATCAGCATTATAAATTATTCTATCGCTATGAAGATGAGTCTTTCGAGCTATATAACCTAACTAAGGATCTGGGAGAAACGACCAATCTTTTGGCAGAAAATCCAAGTCAACAAACACTGGATTTAGCTTTAAAAATGAATAATAAACTACGAGCATGGCTGATAAAAAATAATGCCCCTACGGGAACATGGGCGAAAAACGGCGAAAAAGTACCATACCCTAAAAAAGATGACGTTAAAAAATATAAAAAATAGTAGATCATGTTTAGCAAAAAAATAGGTGTTATTATTTTTGGGTGTATTGCTTTAATACATTTAAATTGTTCAGGAAATAAAAAAGCACAAGAAGTATCAGGCACTAAGATCGAGAAGCTATCAACAATAAACAAGAACCCCAATATTATTTTCTATCTCGCCGACGATCAAGACGTGTATGATTACGGATGTTATGGTAATGAAAAAGTTCATACACCCGCTGTAGATGCTCTAGCAAATGAAGGTATCATATTTAATAATGCGTTTACAGCACAGGCTATTTGCGCCCCAAGTAGATCACAGCTTTTTACGGGGAAATATCCGTTAAAGAATGGCTGTTTTGCTAATCATACAGCAACGAAACCCGATATAGAAAGCGTAACCGCTCACATGAAAAAATTAGGTTACGAGGTTGTATTGGCAGGAAAAAGTCATGTAAAACCAGAAAGTGTGTATCAATGGGATAGGGAATGGGAGCCTGTGCCTAAACAAGGCGTGCCTAGAGATTATATTCCCTTAGATAGTATGGCGGCTTATTTAAAAAATGCTAAAAAACCGTTTTGTATGTTCATTACATCAAAATACCCGCATAGTAAGTATTTTGATGTTGAAAATCCAAAAGCCGAGGATATCAAATTTTATCCCTTCAATGAAAATAAAAAAACGGATAAGGCTTTTATAAAAACAAAAGCAGGGTATTATAGAAGTATTGAAGAAGATAATAGACAACTTGAAGAAGTTTTAAAATTGGTAGATACTTATTTAACAGATAACACCCTTTTTATTTATAGTGCAGACCATGGGGTTTCAGGGAAATTTACCGTAAAAGACATTGGGTTAAAAGTACCTTTTGTAGCCCGTTGGCCAAAAGTCATTAAGCCAGGTACTACAACCAACCAATTGATTCACTATACCGATGTGTTGCCAACGTTTATGGAAATAGCAGGCGGTAAGTCTCCTGAAGATGTGGATGGAAATAGTTTTTTACCATTATTACAAGGTAAGGATGTTGAGGTAAACAACTATGTGTACGGGGTTAGAACCAATCAGAATATATTAAATTCTGAAATATTTCCGTCCCGTATGATTCGCGATAAGCGCTATAAATACATTAGAAACTTTAATTCAATAGAAGTTGTTGAGCAAAACTTAACAGGAAAACCCCATGTAGATTATTTTATAAAAAGAGGCGCAAAGGCTTATAAAAATGAACCTTTTGAAGAGTTATATGATCTACAAAACGATCCTTTCGAACAGCATAATTTAGCGAGTCATCCAGACTATAAATCGATTAAAAAAAAGTTAACCAACGACATGTTTAACTGGATGAAAGATCAAGGAGATATTTTAAGTGAAAATATGATTGGCATACCGATTATCACGCCAAAAGGAAACAGGGGGTTTAAGTTAGACCAAGACACACCACGACGAAAAATTCCAGAGGCTAGAAAAAACACCCTTACAAAAGACGATTATATCGTAATTGAACATTGGTAAAAAATACATACTATGAAAAGATTATTTATATACACGCTGGGTTTAGTTTTAACGGTATCTGCCTGTAAAGAAGAACAACAAAAAACAACCGTTACTCAAGAGCAAAAACCAATGAATGTTTTGTTTATTGCTGTAGATGATTTACGTCCAGAACTTAATTTTTATGGTGCTTCTCATATAAAATCACCTAACTTAGATAAGTTAGCAAGTCAGAGTTTGGTGTTTGATCGCTCATATTGTAATGTTCCTGTTTGTGGGGCATCTAGAGCAAGTTTATTAACGGGAACCCGACCTACTCGGCATCGTTTTTTCGATTATAAAGCTCGAGCCGATACAGATGCTCCAGAGGCGGTTTCTTTACCTATGACTTTTAAACAAAACGGATATACAACCATTTCAAACGGAAAAATATACCATAATATCGATGATGATAGCCTGGCTTGGGATAAAATATGGTTTCCAAAAGGGAATATACGCAATTACCAATTAGAGAAAAATATTCTAAAAAATGCTGATGCCAATTTAGCCATGGGAGGCGCTAGTGCTTTTGAAAATGCAGATGTAAATGACGAAGCTTACTTCGATGGTGAAATTGCAAGAAAAGGCGTAGCAGATTTGCAACAACTTAAAAAGTCTAAGCAACCTTTTTTTCTCGCTATGGGCTTTATGAAACCGCATTTACCATTTAATGCACCAAAAAAGTATTGGGAATTATATGATAGAGAACAAATAACGTTACCAGAAACCTATATGCAACCAGAATCTACACCTAAAAAAGCCTTTCCTAATTACGGCGAGTTACGCAATTATGGAAATATTCCTAAAAAAGGAGATTTACCAGAAGATTTAGCTAAAGAATTAATACATGGCTATTATGCCTGTGTGAGTTATGTTGATGCGCAAATTGGTCTGGTTCTAGACGAATTAGAAAAAACAGGCTTAGCAGACAATACAATTGTGGTGTTATGGGGGGACCACGGATGGAATTTAGGAGATCACAAATTATGGTGTAAACATGTGAATTTTGAAACGGCCCTTAGTGCGCCTTTAGTAGTAAAAGTACCAGGAAAAACGAATGGAGAACACAGTAATGCCATCACCGAATTTATAGATATTTATCCAACATTATGCGAATTAACAAGCTTAGAAGTGCCAGATACGGCTGAAGGGCTTAGTTTTCTGCCGCTTATTAATGGTGAAAAGCAGATTAAAAACTGGGCGGTTAGTAAGTTTAAAGATGGGGTTACACTCGTTAAAGACGATTTATTTTATACGGAATGGACCGATGATGATGGGGTGGCTTACGAACGCATGTTGTTCGACCATAAAACAGATCCGCTTGAATTAGATAATTTAGCTGAAAAACCAGATTATCAAGAACTAGTGAAGCAATTAGCAGTAGAATTAAGACAAAAATGGGGGAAGGATTTTTTAACTCAAAATACAAAATAGATGGGAACTAGTGTAAGAAGAATAAGTGTTGTGTTAATGATGTTGTTTGGGACAAATTTTTGTTGGTCTCAATCCATGCAGCATCCTGTTATCTGGGTAACCCAAGATGAAAAACAAGATATTTTAAATCTTATTGAAAAGTATGATTGGGCTAAAAAATTGGAACAGGATTTACATGCTGTAGTAGATAAAAAAGTGGAAGCCCATCAAAAAAAGCCATCAGCAATATTGTCCCATATTCCAGAAATACCTGCCGATAATTCGTTAACCGAATTTGAAGCGGAAAGGGTAGGAGATCATGCAGCAGTACTTACAGATGCCTCTTATGCAGCTATGTTGTATTTTTTGACTGATGACGAAAAGTACGCTCAATTTTCGGCAGATATATTATGGCATTACGTCTCTGTTTTATCAGATAGAAGCCCTGAAAACACTACCATTTGCGGGAATCATTTTTACGATCCGCGTACGTCTTACGCCCAATTTGCATTAGCATATGATTTTATTTATAATTTTTTAAATAAACCGAAAACCAAAGTTTATAAGGCTTCTGTAAGTAAGCAACAAACTTTTGATAAAGCGCTGTTTCAAAAAGTCCTTTTAAATATGGTTGGTAGTAGTTTACAGGAATATGGTCGCCCGGATACGCATGGTAAATTTATTTCAAATCATCCTATTTTAACCGCTCCAGGGGTGCTTTATGGTATTCTTTGTATTGAAGATGATAAAGAACGGGAGCGCTTGTTCGACGTTTTTTGGGAGAAAGGAACCGCACATCAAAATTCTTTTAAAAACACTATTTTACCAATGTTTGGTAAGCAAGGGGTTTGGCCAGAATCTACTAGCTATAGTTTCATGTCTCCTGTGAGTTTAGTACTTAATATTATAGATCGCGTGTATCCTGAGATGGATGTAACTAAAGATTACAAAAATATCTTTAAAGGAAATTTTTTATTTGATAATTTAAGAATGCCCGATGGTCGTTTTGTAAGATATGGCGATTCCAAAAGAGAACATGATGGCACCGAACAATTGTATAGATATACACTTAACTTAGCAAAACGTCGTGGTTATAAACACTTAGAAGGTCAAGCAGAGGTTGCGCTTAGACAAGCTTATAATAGGGAGAAACGTAGACAAAAAATAGGTGTTTCAACCTTTAATAATTATCAGCCGCTTAAATTGTTTTGGGGAACTCCTATTCCCGAAAATATTAAAAACCCTATAGATTTTAAAAAACCAACTGTAATTGTAGAACATGCTGGTATTGCTTTACAACGTAACTATGTTGAAAAAGATAATGAATTGTATGGCTTATGTGGCATAATAGGAGGCGCACATTATGTGCATTCTCATGTAACAGGAATTGCTATGGAACTGTACGGTGCAGGTTATGTAATGGCTCCCAATGCGGGCTTACCACCAACTGTTAAAGAACGAAGAATTCCTTTGCATGAAAATTATTTTCGATTGTATGCAGGTAATAATACCGTAATTGTTAACGGTACTTCACACGGTATCCAACCAGGGTCTTGGAAAGATGGTGCCTATGTGTGGCAAAATACGGTAGTTAATATTGCCGCAGAGCCCAAACATTTGGAAGATCCTGTTAGTAAACACTTTAATTTTGCTACACAATTTTTAAAAGACACTATTAATAATTGTGATCAGGAACGCACATTAAGCACTATTCGTACCAGTGAAAAAACGGGGTATTATTTGGATGTATTTCGTTCAAAATCATTAACTGAAAATAAGTTTCAAGATTACATTTATCACAATATAGGTGATGCTATTTCGCTTAAAACTACAAAAGGTGAAACGTTAACTACAAAACCAAGTACACGATATCAAACAGATATTGGAGATCCGGTACAATCTCCCGGTTGGCGTTATTTTGAAGACACCAAATCAACGAAATCAACTCAAAAAGGGGTGCGTGCAACATTTCAAATAGATTATGATCAACGTTTTATGCATATGTTTGTGCCGCAAGGCGTGAATCGATCCTATACAACCGCACTGGCGCCACCTACACGAGAAGCTAGAAATGGTTACGAAGAAAAACCAACTCAAGTATTGGCTATAAGACAGGATGGAGAAGCTTGGGAAAAGCCTTTTATTGCCGTTTTTGAACCTTCAACAGAAAAGAAATCAAGTGTTCAAGCTGTTATGCCGTTAATGGATGGCGATAAAGTTGTTGGCGTTAAAGTAGAATCTAAAGTTAAGGGAGAATTAATTACAGATTATATTATTTCTTTAGACAGCAAAGATGGCGTGTATGAGAATAAGGCTCTGAAAGTAAAGTTTGAAGGTCGTTTTGGAATAATTAGAGTGGAAGGTAAAAATCAGTCGGTGAGTCTTTATATCGGAGAAGGAAAAACATTAAGGTATGGTAAATTTTCTTTAGATTCAGGGACATCAACCACAGCATTTAGAGCGTATTAAATGTGTTAAAAGGATAATGAATTATAACCAGTTAAAATGATTAAAAGAAGTCTTATTATTTGCCTGATATTCCTGTGCAACTTTCAAGTGATACAGGGGCAGGATAGAACACTTTTGTTTGTAGGCAGTTTTACTAGTAAGAAACATGGTACAGGCATACATGTATTCGATTTTAATACAAAATCAGGTGAAGCAAAATTGATTTCGCAAGTTGACAGTATTATTAATTCTTCGTTTTTAAAACTTTCCCCAAACGGAAAGTATTTATATTCGGTAATTGAAAGTCAGTTGCAAACGCATGGCAAAATAGCGGCTTTTAAAATCGACCCCAAAGCAGGCACTTTAAATCTGATAAATAAGCAAGATTGTGGCGGTAGAAATCCAGCGCATATAGAAATAGATAAAACGGGAAAGGCTCTAGCAGTGTCCAATTATACCGATCCGAGCTTAAGTTTTTTTGAAGTAAATGAAACAGGTGGGATTAATAAGTTTGATGAATTTTTTACGTTTACCGGAAGTAGTATCATAAAAGGTAATCAAGACACAGCTCACATTCATTCTTCAAATTTTTCGCCTAAAAATGATTATCTGTTTTTACAGGATTTAGGTTCAGATTGCATACATAAGTTTAAAGTAAACTTAGATGCCAATCAAAACATGTCCCTTCAAAAAGCAGGAGCTATAAAAGTAAAGCCGGGTAGTGGACCAAGACATTTTGTGTTTCATCAAAATGGGAAATATGGTTATGGTATAAATGAGTTAAGTGGTAAAGTCTCGGCATATGCATTAGTGAACGGGAATTTAAAGTTTTTAGCCGATTATAACGCGTATAGTAAAAAACAGGAAATTTATAGATCTGCTGATATTCATATATCGCCAGATGGGAAATTCTTGTACGCCTCCAATCGAGGTCCGAGTGAAGATAGTATAGTTATTTTTTCGATTAATAAAAATAATGGAGCTTTAAAGCTAATTGGGCATGAGCCAACTTATGGCGAACATCCACGAAATTTTGCCATAGATCCTTCCGGTAAATTTTTATTGGTGGCTAATCAATTTTCAAATAATATCGTCATTTTTAGAAGAGATGTTGAAACTGGTAAACTTCAAAAATTACCTCAAGAGCTAACTGTTGATGGTGCATCTAGTTTGCAGATGTTTTCATATGATAATCATTAAAAAGAGTAATGTTATAAATTAGTTAAGGACTTTTAAAAAAAGGCCTTTTTAAAATTTTAGAGTTAATTTTAGTTAGTTCAAAGGGGTTTTGCTTGTATTTTGAACGATTTTGGTACTGTTTTCGGACTTAAAACCGACTTGTAAACGCTAATTTTATGGTTAGTTAATTTATATCGTTTTAATGTACCATTAGCCAGATGAATTTTAGTAAACTTCAAATTTACATTGCCATATTTATGGTGATTACCATTTGTAATACCATGGTATTTGCCCAAAACATTCCGAAGATTCTTCAGAATAACTCTGTAAATGATTTAAATTATTTGCCAGATTTTAGTTTCGCAGGTTATTATAATGGTGAAGGAGATATCTCAAAATCGAAAGGGACTATTATAAAAGCCTCAGATTATGGCGTGGTTGCAAATGATGCATTGGACGACTCTAAAGCATTGCTTCAAGCCATTGAGTCTGTTTCAAAAATGGAAGGTCATGTTATTTTACAACTTCCAAAAGGGCGGCTTATTTTAAGTGAAATTCTTTATTTAGAACGTAGTCAATTCATACTAAGAGGGTCTGGTTCAGGAACTGGTGGAACCGAATTATATTTTCCTAGACCACTCATGTATTCTAAAGATTCAGAATCATTAAAAGAACTTCGTGAATATTTGGTGAAATTTGACAAGCGCCAACGCGAAAAGGAACATAACATCGATTTAGCTTTCTCTCAATATGCTTGGGCTGGTGGTTTTATCTGGACACGAGTACCAGATGTTCGTGTTAAAGCTTACCTTGATAAATACGATCAGCCAGTTGATGTTTTAGCTCAAGTTTCTAATGGTAAAAGAGGAAGCTTCAGTTTCGAGGTTTCTGATGTACAATTACTTAAGGTTGGAGATGTTGTCGAATTACAACTATTCAATAAAGATGGTGAACACGGGGCCATTATTTCCGAATTATATAAAAATGAAAAGGTTAAAGTAGGATCCCATCATTGGAATTTTCCAGAGTTACCATTGGTAAAACAGCAATTTAAGATTGTTAAAATTTCAGGTAAAACGGTTACTGTTAATTGTCCGCTTACTATAGATATTCTTTCTACCTATAAAGCGCAATTAGTTAGTTGGAAACACCTTGAAGATATTGGTATTGAACACTTAAAAATAACGTTTCCATATGCCCCACCAGTAGCTCATCACGTAGAGCAAGGTTTTAATGCTATTTATTTAACTCGTGTTTATAACAGTTGGATAAACGATGTTACTATTGAAAATGCCGATAGTGGTGTATTAACAGAAGAAATTGCTAACGTCACGATAAAAAATGTAACTACAACGGGCGATCATCTAGCCCATTACACTGTAATGATGCAAGGCACATACAATGTCTTGGCTCAAAACATAAAGGTTTATAATAAGGTCGTTCACCCTTTAAGTTTTAACACTTTTGCAACTAAAAGTGTATACACCAATTGCGAGGTGTTCACTGAACCTATTTTAGATCAGCATTCTGGTGCAAATCATCAAAACCTATTCGATAATATTAAAGTTCATATCACACCAAATACAGACAATAGTTATCCCTTATTTGCAGGAGGAGGTGCAGGTTATTGGAAGCCTTCGCATGGTGCTTATAGTACATTTTGGAATATAAATGTACATATTGAAGACAGCTTAGGTGCTTCAGCCATACTTTTAAATGGTATGGAAGATGGTCCTTATGCACGCGTTATCGGGGTACATGGCAATCATGCTTTAAAACTTAGTTATGGCCCCAATGCTCATGTAGAATTAACAAATAAGGCTTTAAAAGCCATACCGTCTTTGTACGAATATCAACTAAATAAACGACTGAAAAAGAATTAACCTCTCAAAAAAATATCACATCCTTATAATTAGTATACGACTATGAATAATAAAAGCAACATTTCCCAATTAGTAGGTGTTTTCATAATATGTTTAACCTTTGGGGCTTGGAATTCTAACTTAAAAGAAACAACTCCCAACCGAACTAAAGTAAATATCAACAACAACTGGAGTTACTTAGAAAAAAATATCAAAAATATTAATGAAGCTTTACAGGAAGTCGATTGGCAAACTATAGATCTACCACACACCTGGAATGCTTTAGATGCTACCGATTTAAATCCGGGTTACAGACGTACGGGGAGTTGGTACAAAAAGACATTGAATATCTCGAATATTGATAGCAATACCTTATATCAGCTTTATTTTGAAGGCGTGAATATAAATAGTGAAGTGTACGTAAACGGACAAAAAGCAGGTGGGCATATAGGAGGTTATATTGGCTTTACCATTGATATCACCAAGTTTATAAAATCAGGTAAAAACGATGTTGTTATACGTGTGGATAATAGTTATGACCCCGAAGTTATCCCGTCTCAAAAGAGTGATTTTTTTATATTCGGTGGTATTACAAGAGATGTTTGGTTAGAATCCATACCAAAACAACACCTTTCAGAATTAAAAATTACGACTCCAAAAGTTTCTAAAAATGAAGCTGAGCTTTTAGCTTCAGTAGGAATTAATAATTCAAATAATTCCAATTTAAAAGTACAGGCCGATTTATTAGATGCTCAAGGAAAATTGGTAGCTTCATCGGTGTTCAAAATCAAAAATAATACAGCCAAAATTCATTTCAGGAATATTAAAAACCCGAAGTTGTGGGACACCGAACATCCTAATCTATATACCTTAAAAGTAGCCTTGTTAGAAAAGGGTGACGTTATAGATATCATGGAAAATAAGGTAGGTTTCAGATGGTTTGAATTTAAAGACCACGGAGCTTTTTACCTAAACGGAAAACGAGTTTTGCTTAGAGGAACTCATCGACATGAAGAACATGCCGGAGTAGGTGCAGCCATGACTAATGCGCAGCATAGAAAGGATATGGAACTTATTAAGGAGATGGGAGCAAACTTTGTGCGTTTGGCGCATTATCCGCAAGATCCAGAAGTGTACAAGGCCTGCGACGAATTAGGATTATTGGTTTGGGACGAATTGCCTTGGTGCCGAGGTGGCGTAGGAAATGAAGCTTGGAAAACCAATACCAAGCACATGCTCACAGAGATTATCAATCAGAATTATAACCATCCGAGTATCATTATTTGGTCTTTAGGCAATGAAATGTATTGGTTACCAGATTTTGAAAACGGCGGGGATACCGACAAAATGAATTCTTTTTTATCGGAATTAAACGATTTATCGCACCAACTAGATCCGTCAAGGAAAACAGCGATTCGAAAATATTATGAAGGGTCCCATATTGTGGATGTGTTTTCGCCTTCTATCTGGTCTGGTTGGTATTCGGGAAGTTATAAAAGCTACCAAAAGGCCATCGATACTTATAAAAAAGAATATCCGCATTTTTTACATGCTGAGTATGGTGGTTCTAGTCATGTGGGGCGTCATACCGAAAATCCAATAACGGGAGAAGGTAAAATTCAATCGGATGGATGGGAAGAAGAAATTGTGCAAACCGATGTGGCTAATATAGCTCAGATAGGGGATTGGAGCGAAAACTATATCGTCGATTTGTTTGATTGGCACCTTCGTATTAGTGAAAATGATAAAGATTTCGTTGGAAATGTGCAGTGGGCTTTTAAAGATTTTGGTACCCCATTACGTCCCGAAAATGCAATTCCTTATATGAATCAAAAGGGTTTGGTAGATCGTGCAGGAAATCCAAAAGATGCCTTTTATGTATTTAAAAGCTATTGGAGTAACGAGCCGTTTACCTATATAGAATCGCATACTTGGACAGAGCGACAAGGACCAGAAGATTTAGCACGTGATATTAGTGTTTATAGTAACTGTCCGGAAGTAGAACTGTTTTTAAATGGTAAAAGTTTAGGAGTTAAAATGCGTGATCTTAAAGCGTTTCCTGCGGCTGGTTTAAATTGGAATTTGAATTTTAAGGAAGGAAAGAATACACTTGTGGCTGTAGGGAATACTAGTGAAAATAAAACCGTTAAAGATGAATTGACTATTAATTATAGGTTTAACAAAAATGGTAAAGCCGTAGGATTAAAATTAGAATCTGAAATTCTCGAAAATGGAAACTATTTAGTAACAGCAACTGCCTACGATAGTAAGGGGTTACGTTGTTTAGATTATGAAGATCGCGTGTATTTTCAATGTGTTTCTGGAGGTGAAACTTATAAGAGTCAAGGAACACCAACGGGAAGTGAATCAATTGCTATGGCCAATGGGAAGGCGGCCGTTGAGGTAAAAAGAAATGGTAATGGAATGCCTTTAGTAATGATGGTCTTGAATCAAAGTTTTAAGGGGACCTATCTAACCATAGATTAGAAGTAAAGTTAGTTTTTATTCATTAGTTTTTGATTGTAAATCGGGTTTATACAGGGGTATAGACTCGATTTTTTATTAAGAGTACTTTGTATACTGTGTGAAAATAAAAGGCTGTCTTAAAGGTTAATCATTCGTCATTCTGTGCTCGACACAGAATCTCATAATATTGAAACTCCATGAGTATGAGAATCTGAAATAAATTCATATTGACGTGTAATTAACCTTTAGACAGCCTCAAGTTATGTACTAGGGTGCTATTAATCCTGAAGTTATTGAATACTAACTTCTAAAAGTGTATTAATTTTTTTACAAAAGGCATTAAGATAATTTTCCCAAGCAGCTTTAGTAGGGAATTGTCCAGATTCTTTCCAAGAAAAACCTGCGTAAAACACGACTTTGTTATCGTTAACCTTTAGTTGAGCGTATAAATTGCTACGATCTTTTATTGAGGTAACATAATAATCGGAAGTGGTCATAACATCTTTAGGAGCGACGATTGCGGTGCCTAATTCAGAATTGAAGTACTCAGACTCCCAGTATGAAATCCAGCCGTTATCTACTTGTTCTGTGATTTCTCCTTTCTTATCATGTAAGGTTAGTCCAACCGATAAAACATCGGTTCCTGTTACCTCTATTTCATATCTAGTTAGGTTATTTCCATAATCTAAAGAAATATGTTTGGTTTCAGTTATGGTTTTTCCATTGGCATCCCAATCGGCATATTTTAAAACAAAACTGGTTCTTATAGGCCCTGTAGTGATGGTTTTATAATCGGTAAAGTTTTTAGAGATATAATAACTGGTATCCACTTTTACAGCAGTACCACCTACACCACGACTAGAACCTACATGAAAATTATCTAAGCCTTCACCATGATCTTTATGATAGTAGCCTTTTTCTTTATCATTGCCAGCATACCATTTATTGATAATTGGGTATTCTACTTTTTTTAACCAAGCATCAATTCCGCTCGATAGGGTACCGCCTTTTACAGAATCTTCTACCATCTTTTGGGCAACTGGCCCATAAGTTCTAAAGGCCACTTTGTTGTTTTCCCAGGTATAATCATCAGTGCGTTCAGGCACAAAACGTGAATAACAATAAGCTACGGTGTCGGTATTGGTGAGGTTAGATGTAACCAGTTCATATTGCTTTTCTGATTTGGCGGCTACTTCAGGTTGAAACAACAACACATCAGCTGTACCGTCTTGATCTTCATCTACGAATTGGGAAGTTACAATCGCCTGTGTTGCTTTATCACGGATTACCAAATTTTCAAAGCGTTCACCTTCATTTAAATGAATGGCCGATTTTGAAATTTCTACCGTTTCAAATTGTCTTGGAAGCTCTAAACTATTCTTTACAGTAATAACAGGCGCTTCTTTTTTCTGTGAATCGCAGCCCATCATTAACGATACGGCTGCGATCCAAGAATACAATGCTATGGATTTCATATTAAGCTTCGTTTGATGGTTTCCCGATGGTCGCTAATATACCACCATCCACATACACCACATGGCCGTTTACAAAATCACTAGCTTTAGAGCTTAAAAAGATCGCTGCTCCTGCTAAATCGTTAGGATCTCCCCATTTGGCAGCAGGTGTTCTGTTAATGATAAAATCATTAAATGGATGGCCGTCTACACGAATAGGTGCGGTTTGCGAAGTTGCAAAATACCCAGGTCCAATACCATTCACTTGAATGTTATACTTAGCCCATTCGGTAGCCATATTTTGTGTTAACATTTTTAGCCCGCCTTTGGCTGCGGCATAGGCACCAACGCTATTTCTGCCTAACTCACTCATCATCGAGCAAATGTTTATCACTTTTCCTGCTTTTCGTGCTACCATGTTTTTAACCACATGTTTTGATACAATAAACGGACTAACCAAATCGATATCTACCACCTCTTTAAAATCGGCAACTTCCATGTCCAAAAGTGGCGTACGCTTGATGATTCCAGCGTTATTGATAAGGATATCTATGGCACCGACTTCTTTTTCAATTTTGGCTACTGCATCAATAACTTCTTCTTCCTTGGCAACGTTAAATTTGTAACCTACAGCTTTGATACCTTCTTTTTCATATTCAGCAATAGCGGTGTCAATTTTATCTTGCGAGGAGTTTCCATTAACAACAATAGTTGCACCTGCTAAACCTAAGCCTCTAGCCATAGCCATACCCAGTCCGTGTGTACTGCCTGTTACTAGTGCTATTTTTCCTTTTACATTAAATAAATCTATACTCATGGTCTTATCTTAATTCGGTTATTTTTGCGACATCCATATCATTATAATCTAAGTTCTCTCCAGCCATACCCCAAATAAATGTATAGTTGGAAGTTCCAGATCCAGAGTGTATAGACCATGGTGGTGAGATAACTGCTTGATCGTTTTGCATCCAAATATGACGTGTTTCTTGAGGTTGCCCCATAAAGTGACATACGGCTTGATCTTGTGGGATATCTAAATAATAGTAAATCTCCATTCTACGATCGTGAACGTGAGCAGGCATAGTGTTCCAAACACTACCTGTTTTAAGTTCGGTCATTCCCATTTGTAGTTGGCAGGTGGTTACAATACCTCCAATGATCATTTGGTTTACCGTACGATGGTTTGCTGTTTCTAAAGAACCCAATTCTAATTTATTCGCTTCGGATTTGCTTACTTTTTTTGTTGGATAATTGGTATGTGCTGGTGCGGAGTTTAAATAAAATTTAGCAGGATTGTTTGCGTCTTTACTAGCAAATACCACGTCTTTATTTCCCATACCAACATATAAGGCATCTTTTAGGCCTAATTCGTATACCGTTCCATCAACCGTTACTGTTCCATTTCCGCCAACGTTAATAATTCCTAATTCACGACGCTCTAAAAAATATGGCGCTTTAAGAGGATCGATGGATTCTAGAGTTAGTGGAGCAGAAGCAGGTACAGCTGAACCAGCGATATAGCGATCGTAATGAGTATAGGTTAAATTAATTTTATCGGCTTGCATCAAGTTGTCAATTAAAAACTCGTTGCGTAATGCTTGTGTGTCGTATTTTTTGACCGTTTCTGGATTTGAAGCATAACGGCTTTCATAAATTGTGCTCATTTTTAGTATGTTTTATTGTTTGTTGATTTTCTGTTTAAGTTCATGATATCATTTAAAATATAAACTTAGTAGAAATCCATGAGAACCATGACTGTTATTAGTGTTTTACAGTAAATATGTACGATAGACACCCTATTTTGGTACGAAAAAGCACTATAAACTAGGTAAAAGAAGTAATTTTAAACTATTATTTTTTAGATATTAAATTATTGTTGTCCGATAAAAAACAGAATTAGCTAAAAAAGCTTTGGTGTTGGCCTTTTTTATTGATCGCACTCTTTATTTTGAAAACAGAACCTCCTTATGGGTCAAAAAGGCTTAATTGCCCAATGTTTTTGGTTGTAATCTCTTCCCAATTAGCTTCTGGGTTTTTCAGGAATTTGAACAAATCGATATATGTCATCAAATGGTATCGTATGACGGACATCATATTGGAATAAGCCCAGTTTCTTTGGGCTTTTCTTTGGATCACAAGCATAATGAGCTGGATTATCAAACTGACCCAGATTTGTATTTCGATGGCATTTTGATTGTCTCCCAAAAAATACTTTAGCGGAAAGTTCTGTTTAAGCCGCTTGAACATCGTCTCAATCTGCCACCTATTTTTATAGATGTCGGCTATTTTGTCTGCATCAAGATCATAATTATTAGTGATGAACTCATAAACTTTTTGGTGCTTTTCGTGCCAAAAAGCGATTCTCCTCAGGGAAAAAGCATTGCCGTTTTTGTCCGTAAGCCCTATTTTTTCGTCCTTTAGGACAGCATCGTCCACTTTATTGGAGATATCAAACTCTTCAAGGCTTGTATAGCGAGCATTGTCCTTTTGCCGAGTCACAAAGTAAACATCTTCCAGTGTCCATTTTTGGTATTGCTCATAATCCACATACCCTTTGTCAAAAACCACATAAGAGCCCTTCTTGAGTTCCAGGTCTTTTAAAAAGGTGTGGTCGTGCGTGGCCGCGCTTGAAAACTTAATCAGACAAGGAACGTCTTCCATGGCGTTTATCATAGTATGCATCTTGATACCTCCTTTCTTTTTGCCGTTGAGCGGGTTCCTTCCTACACCTTTAAGAATGTCGCTAAATAGGGGGATGGTCGAGGAATCAACGATTTTAAGGTTCTTCACTGCAGGTTCTAAGGGTCTGCTGTCCGATAAAAAGCGATGGTAACGTTTGTAGAGTAAATGATAAATATCGGCAAATACTTCAGAGCTTCTTCTCCTGTTAGCATCTGACAAGGTACTGCGTTTTGGAAAGTCCGTGAGTCCTAGATGGTTGATCTTTCCCTCGCAGGCAAGCATAATACTGGAAACCTCACGAAGTGAGCTACAGCCACTGATCACGGTAAATACCATAGTGGCCAAATGCTCATAGGTGGTAAACTTTTTGGTATAGCGATCGCTGTTGTGCTTTTTGGCTGTCCGATGAACATCTTTGGGCAAAATGAAATTTAATACCTGTTTGATTATGGGTTGTCCGCTAAAGTTTTTACTTTTATTCACCCGTTGTGCATTTTAAATAATGTTAATTTTAATATTATTAATGTTTCTCCCAAAAATAAACTTATTGATATACTGAATAGTTGTTAAAGCAGTTATCTTAGCTACGATTCTTGTTTTAAAACCTTCAAAAGTTTTAGCATAATTGCGTCTTATCATAAATTGGTCACAAAGTTGTGAAAATAATGTTTCTATCCTTTTCCTCTTTTTTCTAAATACATAAGGCTGTACTTTGTAATTTTTTTGATTGCTTCTCATAGGTGTATTTAGCGTTATATTACAGGTTTCAAACAAGTTAAGCTGTATTTCTGTTGATAAATAGCCTTTATCACCAATTAATGTACAATCGCTTATTTGCATCTTAATATCTTTAAGATAATTAATATCGTGTACAGATGCTGGACTCAAATCGATACTTTGAAAGACACCATTTACAGAACAAACAGCGTGCAGTTTATAACCGTAATAATTAGAACTTTGAGCTGCACAATAACCTTTATCTGGAAATGCATAAGTGTTTTCTTTACAAATCTTTGAACGAGAACTGCGTGATAATTTACAAACTTCTAAAGGCATACTATCTACTACAAAATAATCTTCAAATTCATTAAAATGGGAAGCTAAGCTTAACCTGATACTGTTGAGCTTATTAACTAGTTTTCGTCTTCTTCTATTGTAGACACTTCTCTCTATTTTTGATAATAGGGAATCTGGAAGTTTTCTAAAAAGGTCATTTTCACTATCTATTCCCATAAATTCGGCAGTAAGACTCAAGCTGATAAGTTCTAAATCACTAAGCTTTGGTTGTCGTCTTTGATAACTTAAAAGTTGTTCTTTCGATATTTTTCTTAATACTTCCAATATTCTTTCGTAATTTGCACTCAAGTTGTTCATTATTAATGATTTGTGATTAAATCAATTTACTGATTTTCAGTAAGATGAACAACTTTTTTCTTTTAAATCATAATGCACAACGGGTTTTTATTCATATCTTGGATGTGTGATAACTTCAAGATACAAAATAAGCGGGAAATCCTATCTTGGAAATCCCGCTTTTAAAATCTTTTATCGGACACTAATGATATTAAATATTAATAAAATCCATTTGTTTTTTTACTCTTTTAGGACATTTAAAATTGATTTTATGGTGGGATTTATATCGGTTGATTTTAGTTGTATACCATTATTGAAAAGGATGTATTTAGTAGTGTTACAATTAATTTTTTCAAGTCTTTAATTATTAATAGAAGATTTATATTTTATACATGCGTAGTAACAATATTTTTAGTGTCATTGTCTTATGGTTTTGTGCTGCTGCTTTAACAGCTCAGAACAATAACTTCGTTTTTAAATCTTTTACACCTACAGATGGACTTTCTCAAAGTTCTGTAATTGATATAGAACAAGATGTTTTTGGCCAGTTATGGATTGGTACACGTGACGGACTAAATAAATTTGACGGACATAATTTTAAAGTTTATAGAAATAATCCGCAGGATTCCACTTCAATAAGTAATAGTGATATTTTAACTATCGAGGAAGATAGCTCGGGAATGTTATGGGTGGGAACTTATAATGGTTTAAATAAGTATAACCCGTCTACAAATACTTTTCAGCATTTTTTTCATACCAACGATCCCATGTCTTTACCATCCAATACCATTTGGGAAATAAAGGAAATAAAGGATGAAATTTGGATTGGTACCTTAAATGGTTTAGCCATATATAATAAAAAAACGGGAAAATTTATTTCGGTTTTGCCAAATGAAAAAAACAACTACAGTCTTCCGGGTAAGTTTGTTACGAGTATTTACGAATCTAAAAACGGAGATATTTGGATAGGGACAGATAACGGCCTTTGTAAGGTGAAATCGCGTAAAGCAGAAGAAATTACATTTCAACTTATAGATTATAAAGTCAAGGCTGTTTCTAAACCACATAAATTACATGTTAAAGATATAGCAGAGGATAGTGATAATAACTTGTGGATAGCCACTCAGGATAGTGGTTTGTATCAAATTAAAGCGCATACAGCCACTTTAATTTCTTATAAAAATCATTCAGAATTTAAAGGTTTAGATCTAGATGTCAGGGCGATTAATTTCGATAAACATAATAACCTATGGCTAGGGACTTATAGCGGTATTTCTATTTTAAAATCTAACGGAAAACTTCAGCATATTGGTAAAAAATCTTCAGATTATAGTGGCTTAAATAAAATCAAGACCATTTTTACAGATAAACATGGTTCAATTTGGTCGGGTAGTTATTATGGAGGTTTACATCTATGGGATGAATCTAATTTTAATTTTATTAATTATAACCAAGATACAAAGCCTAAGAGGTTAAGTTATAATGTCATTGGGTCTATTGCAGCAAGTAAAGATAGTGTCGTTTTTTTTGGAGCGGAAGGGGGTGGAATAACCCAATGGGATTTTAAAACAGATGAAGTTAGTTATATTAATGCGACAAATACTAAAGGGGTTTTAAGTGATAATATAAAGTCGTTAACCGTTTTTAATAATGAATTATGGGTAGGGTGCTTTAATACTTTGCCATTTATATACGATTACAAAACCAAAACGGTTATAAAAAATGATTTTCCAGAATCACTTACCAAAATATTAGAAGAATCGAGTGTATATGTTTCTGCAAAAGAAAGCGATTCCATTATATGGCTTGGTACTTTTGGCTCTGGAGCGATTAGGTACAATACCGAAACTAAAATATACCAACAACTAACTACCAATAATGAATCTCCTTATTCCCTTACAAACAATAGGGTACGTTCTTTACTTATTGATTCTAAACAGCGGGTTTGGATGGGAACTCAAAGTGGACTAAATGTGGTTACACTGTCTAGTATGAATAAGGAAAATATACCCATTAAACATTTTTTCTTTGATTCTGAACTTATATCAGGGGTGGATATATTAACAATTTTTGAAGATAGTTCTCAGAATATATGGATTGGAACAAAAGCCAGTGGCTTATATAAGTTTAATGGCGAAACTTTTAATAAAGTTGAAATACAGCAAAATGGAGTGACCATAAACTCTGTACATTCCCTATTAGAAGATGCCAATCAGAATCTATGGTTTAGTTCAAACCAAGGTTTAGTAACATATAATTTAAATAGTGAGGAAATTACTATTTACGATCAAACAGATGGCTTAATAAGTAATGAATATAATGACAACTCGAGTTTAAATTTTGAAAATAATACATTCTATTTTGGAGGTCCTGCAGGTGTAGTTTCATTTCAGCCAGAAAATATTAGTGTTAATGATTATAATCCGCAAGTAATTTTAACCGATTTTAGAATTAAAAATGAATCGGTTCCTATTGGTGGAGATCGTGCCATTTTAAACAAGGATATTGCATTTACAAAAACAATAGACCTAGATTTTGATAATGCGAATTTCGCCATTCGTTTTGCTATACCCAATTTCATAAATGCGTCTAATAATCAATATGCCTACAGAATGATTGGGTTAGAAGACACTTGGAATGTAACTAGTAAAACCGAGGTAAATTACATTATTCAACAAGGAGGGACTTATAAATTTGAAGTTAAAGGCGCTAATAATGATGGGGTTTGGAATGATAGTCCCACGGTATTAAAAATAAAAGTACAGCCTGCTCCATGGCGTAGTTGGTGGGCATTTATTTTTTATGGATTGTTTATAGGCGTGGCATTATTTGCTTTAATTACTTTTTTAAAATCGAAAGCAAAATTAAAACATGAACTAGCCTTAGAGACTATAGAGAAGAAAAGGAATGAAGATATTAATCAGGCAAAACTGCAATTTTTTACTAATATATCTCATGAATTTAGAACCCCATTAACTCTAATTTTAGGGCCTTTACAACAGGTGTTGCTCGATTATAAGGGTAGTAATAAAGTTTATAAAAAGTTATTGGTTATTGAGAATAGCGCTAACCACTTATTACAACTTATTAATAGGTTAATGGACTTTAGGAAGCTTGAAAATAATCAGTTTAACTTACAGGCAGCAGAAGGTAATATTGTGAAGTTTTTAAAAGAAATTTACTTTTCATTCAGTGAGTATGCCAAAAATGGACACTATAAATACACCTTTGAATCTGATGAAGATGTTATTAATGTATACTACGATAGGTATAAATTAGAACGGGTTTTTTATAACCTCATTTCTAATGCTTTTCGTTATACGCCTGAAGGCGGAAGTATTGCTATAAAAATTAGTAAAGATTTTAATTTTTTATACATAGATATTGATGATTCTGGAGTAGGGGTGTCTAAGGAGTTTGAAAATAAAATTTTTGATCGTTTTTTTGAAGTGCCTATTCATAATCAACCGCAAAAAAGTTATAACAGCGGTTCGGGAATTGGTTTGTCCATAGCAAAAAATATAGCCGAATTACATAAAGGTACCATTGCTTTAAAACCAAAAAATGAGCCCGGTACCATTTTTAGAGTAAGTTTACCTTTAGGACGGGAGCATTTGCAGGAAAGCGAAATTCTTAACGATTTTAAATTAAGTGATGATGTAAGTCAGTACGAAAATCAATTAAAAGAAACTCCAACTCTCGATGAAGAAAATATAGAAGATTTAATTTCTGAAACAGATAAACCAACAATTTTAATTGTAGAAGACCACAAACCACTGCGTGTTTTTATTAAAAATCTATTTAAACACGATTATAATGTGCTAGAGGCTGAAAATGGTAAAGTAGCATTAAAATTAGCGCAACAAAATCTACCTAATCTTATTGTAAGTGATGTTATAATGCCTGAAATGGTGGGGACAGAGTTGTGCTCTAAAATTAAAGAAGACATTAAAACGAGTCATATTCCAGTAGTTTTATTAACCTCTAGAAGTTCCTTGATTTATAAGTTTGAAGGGCTAGAAAGTGGAGCCGATGAATACATTAGCAAGCCCTTTAATGTTAAGGAGTTTCAATTGCGTATTAAAAATATTTTGGAAAACAGGCTGCGATTAAAACATAAATTTTCTAAAATTAATGATATAACGCCTAGCGAAATCACGATTACTTCTATAGATGAGAAGCTTCTAAAAAAAGCCTTCAAGGTTGTAGAGGAACATATAGCAAACGATCAATTCGATGTCATTCTTTTTAGTCAGGAATTGGGTGTTAGTAGAACAACTTTATTTAGTAAAATAAAAGCCTGGACCAATTTTACGCCTAACGAATTTATACAAGAAATTAGGCTTAAACGTGCTGCGCAACTTTTAGAAACTAATAAAATAAACATCTCTCAAATTAGCTACCAAGTTGGATTTAAAAATCCAAAATACTTCAGTAAGTGCTTTCAGAAAAAATTTAATGAAACACCTTCTCAATACCAAAATAAATTTGCCAATCAATTTTAGGTGAAAATGTGATTTTATTGAAATATAAGGGGTTATAAAGGTTTTTTTGAACTTTTGAACCCCTTTTTTTGAATTTAAACAACGATTTTCACGTCTATATTTGTTGCATGAAATTCAATAAATCTAAAATAGATGCTGTGGAAATAATCCTAATAACCGTGATTATTCTGATTAGTTTAATAGCTATTTATTTTAGTTAACTAACAAAACTAAATTTTTATGACTACAAAAAAAAACAAACTACTTAAGCGTTTTGCGCTTATGTTTCTAATGTTGTTAGGAACGTATCTGCAAGCACAAGAAAAAAATGTTTCTGGTACCGTTACCTCTAGTGAGGACGGTATAAGTATACCAGGGGTTAATATTTTACTAAAAGGAACTACCACAGGAACATCTACAGATTTTGATGGTGTTTTTAATATTCAAGTTCCTGGAAAAGATGCCGTTCTTCAATTTAGCTATTTGGGCTATGTTACTAAAGAAGTAGTGGTTGGAGATAACTCAAACTTGTCTGTTGTACTTCAAGTTGACGAGAATGAGCTCGAAGAAATTGTTGTTATTGGTTATGGCACCGTTAAGAAAAGCGATGTGTCAGGCTCAGTTTCTTCAGTAAAAGCAGCAGAACTTACTGCGTATCCAACTTTAAGTGCCGAACAAGCATTACAAGGTAGAGCGGCAGGGGTTTCGGTTCAATCCAATAATGGAGGAGAGCCAGGGGCACCTATAAAAGTACGTATTCGTGGTGGTACGTCTATTAATGCAAGTAGCGATGCGCTAATTGTTGTAGACGGATTTGTTGGTGCAAGCATGCCAGCTCCAGAGGATATTGCATCTATGGAAGTATTAAAAGACGCATCGGCAACAGCCATTTATGGTTCAAGAGGATCGAATGGAGTTATTATGGTAACTACTAAAAAAGGGACGTCAACTAAGCCAACTTTGGAGTTAAATACATCCTATTCAGTACAAAATGTTAATAATACTATTGATTTATTAGACGCTAACGAATTTGCAACCTATAGAAAGGCGTATTCAGCAAATTATAACCAAGGACCAGCAAATACAGATTGGCAAGACCTTATTTATGCTACGGGAAGTATTTCAAACACACAGTTAGCATTTTCAGGTGGTTCCGAAACTTCTAAATATTACATTTCTGGAAATTACTACACACAAGATGGTGTTGTAATGAACAGTAATTTAGAACGTTTTACGGTATTGAGTAATATTGATATAGATGTTACCGATAATTTTAAAGTAGGCTTAAACGTTTTTGGTGGTCGTTCTGCTAAAGATGGTGTTAGTACCCAAGCTCAAACCGGTGGAACTGGTGGAGGAGATGTTATTTCTTCAGCCTATCGCTTTGCTCCAGATTTAGACATTTATAATGCAGACGGTACTTATACGATTAACTCTTTGGGTGATGATATCGACAACCCATATGCTTTAGCAAAAGAAAGTATCGACGAGCGTTCTGTAGATACTTATAGAACTAACTTTTATGCAGCATACGAAATTATTGAAGGCTTAGAACTTAAAACAACTTTTGGTTTTAGCTCAGTAAACACTCAAATAGGAAAATTTAAACCAACGACACTTCTTGCTGGAGCAGGTGTTGGAGGTGAGGCTACTCTAGAAAATAGAAGATCTACCAATGTGCTTTCGGAAAACTATTTAACCTATAAAAAAACTGTAGGGAATCATAATTTCACTTTGTTAGGAGGTTACTCTTATCAAAAGAATAAAAATGAAGGTTCCCTTGCAGGAGCAAGAAGTTTTGTGACTAATGAGGTATCTTATAGAAACCTTGAAGGCGGTGCAGTAACTATGCAACCTAGTTCATTTTTAGACGAAACCGAATTAATTTCTGTCTTTGGACGTGTTAATTATGAATACGCAAGCAAATACATTTTTACGTTTACAGCAAGACGCGATGGATCTTCAAATTTCAGTAAAAATAATAAATATGCGTTCTTCCCTTCTGGAGCTATTGCTTGGAATATGGGTAATGAAAATTTCTTAAAAGATAGCAATGTTATTAGCAATTGGAAATGGCGTGCCAGTTATGGAGCAACAGGAAATCCGTCAATTTCACCATACGAGACTTTAGCTAAATTTTCTTCAGTATATGGGGTTGTAGGAGATCAGCAAGTTAATTCGGTGGTTTTAACCGATTTTGCTAATGATAACCTAAAATGGGAAACCTCGAAGCAATTAGATCTTGGTGTAGACGTGGCTTTATTTAATAATAGATTAGAACTTACGTTTGATTATTACAATATTCAAACAGAAGATTTACTGTTTCCTCGTCCGCTTCCTGAATATTCAGGTGTATCCTCTCAAATTCAAAATATTGGAGAGTTGAAAAATGAAGGTTATGAGTTCTCTTTAAACTCTAGAAATATTGCAAACGAAGATTTTACATGGTCTACAGCGTTCAATTTTTCAACCAATAAAAACGAAATGGTAACATTGCCAGATGGCGACGATTTATTTATTGATTCTGCTCCTGGTCATTTCTTACAAAGACAAACACAGGTTTTGCGTGAAGGGGAGTCGGTTGGTTCTTTTTATGGATATGAATATAAAGGTGTTTATCAAGGAGGAACGCTGCCTGATGGAACCGCAACATTATCTAGTGATTCAGCACCAGGAGGTGAATTGTTCGCCGATTTAAACAATGATGGAGAAATCACTACAGCCGATAGAAAAATTATTGGCGACCCTACACCAGATTTTACGATGGGGTTAAATAATGATTTTAGATACAAAAATTTCGATATGAATTTGTTCTTTCAAGCATCTGTTGGTGGTGAAATATTAAACTACACCTTGTTAGAATTAGGTTCTGGAGTGTCAAACGCTTCTGCAGATATGGTTAATGCTTGGTCTACAACGAATACAGATACAAATATACCTAGACCCGAAGTTCGCGAAAAAAGAATTACATCTCGTTATGTGTATGACGGTAGTTATGTAAGATTGAAAAACTTGTCTTTCGGTTATAATATTCCGGGAACTGTATTAAGTAAGTTAAGTCTTGAAAAAGCTCGTATTTATATAAGTGGACAGAACTTATTAACGTTTACCGATTATCCTGGGGCAGATCCAGAGGCGAATTACAGAAACGATAATAACCAGAGAAGTAATACCAATGTAGGTTTAGATTATGGTAGCTACCCTAATGTTAAAACGTTTACTATGGGATTAAACTTAAAATTTTAATATGAAGACTATGAAAAAATATAAAATAACATTTTTTTTAGCACTACTAGCTTTTGTAGGGTGCTCAGATTTAGAAGAAAATCCAGTAGGAATATTAGCTCCAGAGTCCTTTTTTAAGACGACAGCTGATTTGCAAGCTGCTGTAAACGGAAGTTTTGCAGGCATGTCTACAGAATCGTATTGGGGTAGAAAGTTAACTTTAACCTTATTGTTAAGAGGCGATTTGGCCGATATTGGCGATCAAGGTACTTCAGGAAGAAGAAAAGAAGTAAATGGTTTTACTATGGGTGATGATAACGGTATGGTAAGTGCTTTCTGGCCACAATCTTATGCCATTATAGGTACCGCAAACCAAGCTATTTCTAACGCAGGTTTAATAAACGATGATGAAGCTAAAGTAAATGCAGTAGTGGCACAGGCATATTTTGCAAGAGCTTTTACTTACTATCATTTAGTACGTTTATTTGGAGATATTCCTTATATTGATTTTGCTGTTTCTGATGCTGCGGATATTGCAGAAATTTCTAAAACACCAGAAAATGAAGTTTATGAAGGCATTATTTCAGATTTAGAATTTGCGAAACAATGGCTGCCAGATACACAAGGGTCACGTGCTTTACCATCTAAAGCTACGGCAGCAGCTTATTTAGCTTCTGTATATTTAACAATTGCTGATTATCCTAAGGCTGCAGCCGAGGCACAGTTTGTAATAAACAATGAATCGCGTTTTGATTTGGCCTTAGAATCAGATTTTCAAGACCTCTTTAACGCCGACAAAACTGAAGGGTTAAGAGAACCATTATTTACAATTGATTATGTTGGTCAAACCAGAGTGAATAGTTATGGTCAAGATTATGTGGCGCCAGTTACAGGAATTAGAGGCGATGCTACTCATGAATACGGTGAAGGTTGGAGTGTTGCTGTACCAAGCTTAAAAGTGTATCAAAATTGGGATGGTAAAGACTATAGAAAGGCTGTAAGTTTAGATACTACTGCAACAACTAAAGGTGGGGTTGTTTATCCGTATACGCAGTTTGAAGACTATTCAGATGCTGCAGTAAATCGTCCACACATTGCAAAGTATTACCGCTATGCAGGACTTGCAGGAAACAATGGAAGGGAATCAAGCCATAATTACATTACCATGCGTTATGCTGAGGTTTTCTTAATTGCTGCCGAAGCTTTAAATGAAGTAAATGGTGGTTCATCGGAAGCAGTTGCTTATGTTAATAAACTTCGTGAAAGAGCAAGAATGGGCTCAGGATCTCTATACCCAATGGATGTTCAAGATGGTTTATCACAAGATGCCTTGAGGGAAACAATTATAAATGAAAGAGCGATTGAGTTGGCTTTTGAATTTAAACGTTGGTACGATATTAAAAGATTGAAATTAGGAAACGAAGCTTTTGGGCCAAATGGTTTAGAGCCTCAATCAAATTTTGATGCTAGTAGAGATTATTTACTGCCTTTACCTGGTCCAGAATTGGTGAGAAATCCTAATTTATTGCCGAACAATACAGGTTATTAATTTATAGTTTATTTATGTTGAAAGTTAGTTTTTTTGTTTTAGTTCTAGGGCTTACATTCTTAAATATAGGGTGTAAGTCTGAGGCTAAAACTGACAAAGAAAATATGCAGATAGAATTAAAGTCTGCTTTAGAGAGTCGATTCCAGAAATTATTGGATTACCCAGTAGGGGCTAACAATTTTCCAAGAAGTATGAGTATAAACCCTGTAACCATACAAACGGTAAATTCTAACGATTGGACAAGTGGTTTTTTTCCAGGTAATTTATGGCAATTATATAAATTAACAGGAAACACATTATATCAAGAAAAGGCTAAAACATGGACAAAATTAGTCGAAAATCAAAAGGAGAATGATAGAACCCACGATATGGGTTTTAAGGTCTATTGCAGTTTTGGTGAAGGTTTAAAGCAAAATCCTAATAATTCGTATTACAAAGATGTTATTTTAGAAAGTGCTAAAACTTTAACTACGCGATATCATGATACCGTACAATCTATAAGGTCTTGGGATTTTAATAAGGACGTATGGGATTTTCCAGTGATTATCGATAATATGATGAACTTAGAGTTATTGTTTGAAGCGACAAAACTGTCTGGAGATAGTATTTATCATCAAATAGCAGTCAAGCATGCGAATACGACTTTAAAAAATCAGTTTAGAGCAGATCAGAGTGTTTTTCATGTGGTTAATTATGATACTATTTCTGGAGCTGTAAAAACCAAAGATACCCACCAAGGATTTAATAGAAATTCGTCATGGGCACGCGGACAAGCTTGGGCTATTTATGGGTATACCATGTGCTATCGTTACACTAAAGATCCAGCTTATTTAAATCAGGCTAAAGCTACAACAGCATTCTATATGCAGCATAAAAATCTACCCAAAGATGGTGTGCCGTATTGGGATTTTAACGATCCAAAAATCCCGAATGCACCTAGAGATGCCTCGGCAGCAGCCGTAGTGACTTCAGCATTATTTGAGTTGTTTACTTTTACAAACGATACAGGATATCTAGAGTTTGCAAACAAAGTATTAAGTCATTTAAATTCTAAAGATTATATTTTGGATAGCACCGTTAAAGGACCTTTTATTTTAGATCATAGTACCGGAAATTGGCCTAAAAATGATGAAATAAATGAACCTATAGTATATGCCGATTATTATTTCTTAGAAGCCTTACTTAGGAAACAAGAATTGGATTAAAAGATAATGGCTTCGGGCTAATTAATTTGTAAAATATAAACCGCTTACATCAAATGTAAGCGGTTTATTTGTTTTAATAAGTGCTGGTAGGTATTATTCATTTGTTAAAGTCCCTTCGTACATGGCTTGATTCATATCGTTATACATGACATTTTCTTTAATGAGAATATCTATTGGTAGGTAAATCTTTTCATTAGGCGTTTTACCTTTTATTAAAAAATCGGTCATAATCCGTATAGCTTCATAACCTTGTTCAAAGGGTTTTTGTGATATTAAAAATGAAACCGCATCCTGTTTTAGGTAGGTCATGTTTTGTGGCGTATTATCGAATCCAATAATTTTAAAATTTTCATATCCACTTTCCTGAAAACAGTCTATTACCGCTGAGGTTCTACTCGAGGGAATAAATATGCCTGCCAATGCAGGTATCGTCTTCAAAATTTGGTTTAACTGTGCTTTAGTTTGGTTACTATCATTTAAACTTTCAATTTTTAAAGCCGTAATTCCAGTATTGATATGATGCTGTTTAAAATAATCATGAAAGCCTTGTATACGTTTAGCAATAGCATTATTGTCACCAATATAATCACGAGCTTGAATAATTAATATATCCGATTTAGGGGCTAAGCCCATATGCATTAACTTACCAGCAATATAACCGGAAGTATAAGAATCCTGACCGATATAAGCTAGGTTATTGAATCCTTCAATATCAATGTTTAAAAAAATATAAGGGATTTGTACGGTATCTAGTTGCTGCACAATTTTTTGGGTTTCTTCTAAAAACATAGGAGCAAAAATGACCGCTGTGGGTTGTGATTCTAATAAAACTTGAAAACTTTCAAAATAGGAGCTAGGCTGATACTGGTTAAACGTAAAGCATTGCACATGAATGCCTAAACTTTTAACATCCTCGATGGCTTTTAAAATTCCTAGATAAGGCGATTTCCAAAAGGCATCGGTATCATTGTGTTCAGGAATTAAAACCGCAATAGTATGTTTGTTTTTTAAGGCTAAGGCACTGGCTACAGGGTTTATACTGTAATTATGACGCTCTAGAATCTTTTTAACTTTGGCTTCTGTTTTTTTGGAAACACCACCACGGTTGTGCAGTACACGATCTACCGTCCCTTCAGAAACTTGAGCTTCTTGTGCAATATCCTTTATTCTAATCATGCCTATATGGGTGTTGAATTTTATTAGAAGTTACAAATTAACACAAATATTATAAATAACCCACACTTTTCGTGGGCGCACACTATTTTTTATTATATTTGCGTGGGCGCACACGAAAAAATCAATAATATTTAACAAAACATATCATGAGTAAAGTAGTTGTTTTAACAGGAGCTGGAGGTGTACTTTGTAGTACGCTAGCTAAAGCATTGGCAAAGCAAGGGCATAAAATAGCCGTATTAGATTTAAAAAAAGAAACGGCAGAGCAAGTTGCTAGCGACATTATAGCAGCGGGCGGAACAGCCATAGGCGTTGTAGCCAATGTATTAGAACGTGATTCTTTAGAGGCTGCTAAAACCGAAATTAATACGGCTTTAGGAGCTTGCGATATTTTAGTAAATGGAGCAGGAGGTAACCATCCATTAGGAACGACTTCCAATCCGTTTTTAGAAGAAGCCGATTTGCAAAATACCACAGAAGGTTTTAAAACCTTTTTCGATTTAGACCCAAAGGGCATTGAGTTTGTTTTCAATTTAAACTTTATTGGCACCTTACTACCAACGCAGGTTTTCGCTAAAGATATGGTGGGTAAAAAAGGTTGTAGCATTTTAAACATTTCGTCTATGAATGCTTTTACGCCGTTAACAAAAATACCTGCTTACAGTGGTGCGAAAGCAGCGGTTTCAAATTTTACAGAATGGCTTTCAGTACATTTTTCTAAAGTTGGCATTCGTGTAAATGCGCTTGCGCCAGGGTTTTTCTTAACCGATCAAAACCGAACATTACTTACAAATACCGATGGAAGTTTAACACAACGCGGACAACAAATTATAGACCAGACACCCATGGGACGTTATGGCGAACCAGAAGACTTAATAAGCACAACGCTGTATTTGTGCGACGATGCATCGTCGTTTGTAACGGGAGTAGTTATTCCAATCGATGGCGGATTTAGCGCTTATAGCGGTGTATAAAAAAATAATAATTTAGAAGTTATGGAACAAACATGGAGATGGTACGGACCTAAAGATCCGGTAACCTTATTAGATATTAAGCAAGCTGGTGCAACAGGAATTGTATCGGCATTACATCATATTCCTAATGGTGCAGTTTGGAATACAACAGATATTTTAGAACGAAAAGCGGTTATAGAACAGGCTGGTTTAACGTGGAGTGTAGTAGAAAGTATTCCAGTGCATGAAAGTATAAAAACAAGATCTGGCAATTTTCAAACATATATAGATAACTACAAACAAAGCATAAAGAATTTAGCAGCTTGTGGGATTGGTATTGTGTGTTATAACTTTATGCCTGTTTTAGATTGGACGCGTACCGATTTAAACTACGAAGTTCCCGATGGTTCTCGCGCTCTACGTTTTAATGCGACCGCTTTTGCTGCTTTCGAATTGTTTTTATTGCAACGTCCAGGGGCAGAAGCAACTTATACCGAAGCGCAACAAGCGGCTGCGAAAAAATATTTTGAAGGCATGACTGATGCCGACAAAACCCAGTTGGTAAACAATATTATTGCAGGGCTTCCTGGTGCCGAAGAGGGGTATACCTTAGAACAATTTCAAACCGTTTTAGATACTTATGCCCATATTGATGCCAAGGTGTTAAAGGCGAATTTAGTAGCTTTTTTAAAGGAGATTATTCCTGTAGCTTCACAAAACGAGGTGCTTATGTGTATCCACCCAGACGATCCGCCGTTTCCAATTTTAGGACTTCCACGTGTGGTAAGCACCGAGGCAGATTATGCGTATTTGTTCGAGCAAGTTCCAGACAGATCTAACGGTATTACATTTTGTACAGGGTCTTTAGGCGTTATTGCTTCCAATGATTTGGTTCAAATTTTTAAGCGTTTTGCAGACCGCGTTCATTTTATTCATTTAAGAAGTACTCAGCGTGATGCAGCAGGAAACTTTCATGAAGCCAATCATTTAGAAGGCGATGTGCCGATGGTGGATGTGGTAAAATCCATTATTTTAGAAGAACGTAACCGTAAAATAAAAGGTAAAAATGATTGGAACATCCCTATGCGTCCAGATCACGGTCACCAAATGTTAGATGATTTGAAAAAGAAAACAAATCCGGGCTATTCAGGAATTGGACGTTTAAGAGGTCTTGCTGAATTACGTGGTTTGGAATTAGGTATCTCTAAATGCATTTAAAATGAAACATATCGATTCGGAAGGATTTATAACAGATAACTTTTTGTTGAATTCTAAAGCTGCCGAGGTTTTGTACCACGAGTATGCAAAAGATATGCCTATTATTGATTACCATAATCATTTATCGGCAAAGCAAATTGCTGAAGATAATCCCATTAAAAACCTTACTGATGCTTGGTTACAAGGCGATCATTACAAATGGCGCGGTATGCGAGCAAATGGTGTTGATGAGGATTTTATTACAGGTTCAGCTTCAAAATTAGATAAGTTTAAAAAATGGGCAGAAACAGTACCTTATACTTTGAGAAACCCGTTGTTTCATTGGACACACTTAGAATTAAAACGCTATTTCGATATCGATTTGGTATTGCAATCCAGTACAGCAGAAACGATTTACCAGCAAGCCAATAAAATTTTAGAACATAAAACCCCTGCGCAACTTTTAGAGCAAATGAAAGTTGAAGTGGTTTGCACAACAGACGATCCTACAGACGATTTAGCATATCATAAACAAATTGCTAAAGCCGATTTTTTCACGAAAGTCTATCCTACATTTAGAGCTGATGCTTTGTTTTTTATTGCTGAAGATGCGTTTTTAGGATATTTGAAAAAGCTGGAAGCTGCTTCAAAAGTTTCAATAACTAATTTTTCAGAATTTATTGCTGCGATTGATTCTAGACTCAATTTCTTCAATGAAAACGGCTGCCGATTATCAGATTTTGGTGTTGGTGAAGCTTTGGTGATGGAAGATTGTACTTTAGAGGAAGCTTCAGTTATTTTCAAAAAACGATTGGATTCTAAACCTCTTTCAGCTTTAGAAATCAATAAATACAGGTCGTTTCTATTCATTTATCTAGGTAGATACTATCATAAATTAAATTGGGTTCAACAATACCACTTAGGGCCCATCAGAAATAATAACACACGGTTAGTTGAACAAGTGGGCTTAGATGCAGGTTGCGATTCGATTGGCGATTTTCCTATGGCAGAATTTATGTCGGCATTATTTAATTCCTTAAATTCAACAAACCAATTAGCGAAAACAATCACTTATAATTTAAATCCATCGCAAAACGAAGTGTTCGCAACCATGATGGGAAATTTCCAAACAGGAGGCACGCCAGGTAAAATGCAATGGGGGTCGGGTTGGTGGTTTTTAGACCAAAAAGATGGTATGGAAAAGCAATTAAATACCTTGTCTAACATGGGCTTGTTAAGTCGTTTTGTGGGCATGTTAACCGATAGTAGAAGTTTTTTATCATTCCCAAGGCACGAATATTTTAGAAGGCTATTGTGTAATGTTATTGCCGAGGATTTAAAACAGGGTTTAGTACCAAATGATATCACTTTTTTAGGAAAAATGATTCAGGATATATGTTATCATAATGCCGTAAACTATTTTAATTTTAATAACCTCCATTCAAATGATGCAAATTAAAAACAAAATTGCGTTGCTATTGCTAGTAAGCCTTTGCCTTTTATCCTGCAAAAAAGAAGACACTGTAAAAACTCTTTATTTAGGGCATACATTGCCACAAACACATCCTGTACACAAAGGGATTTTAGAGTTTAAAAAGGCCTTAGAAAAAAAATCGAATGGTACACTTAGAATTAAAATTTTCCCTGATGGCCAATTGGGGTCCGAGCGTGAAGTTTTAGAATTATTGCAAATAGGAAGTGTGGCCATCACCAAAGTAAGTGCTGCAACGCTTTCTAATTTTGTTTCAGAATATCATATTTTAGGAATACCATATTTGTTTAGAGACAAACAACATCAATTTGATGTTTTAGAAGGGCCTATTGGTAAATCGATTTTAGAGAAAGGCTCTAAGTTTTGGTTACGCGGCTTGTGTTATTATGATGCTGGAAGCCGAAGCTTTTATACTAGTAAAAAAGCCATTAGAACGCCAGAAGATTTAAAAGGGCTCAAAATTAGAGTGATGAATAATCAAATGGCTATTAATATGGTAAATGCTATGGGAGGTTCTGCAACGCCGTTGTCATACGGTGAACTTTATACAGCCATTCAGCAAGGTGTTGTAGATGGCGCAGAGAATAACCCGCCTTCATTCGTATCTTCAAACCATTATGAAATTAGTAAATATTATACATTAGATCAGCATTCAGCAGTACCAGATGTTCTCTTAATAGGAACCAAATTTTGGAATACGCTTTCAGATGAAGAAAAAGTTTGGGTACAAGCAGCAGCAGATGAATCTTCACAAGCACAAAAGAAATTCTGGAACGACTCTGTTGAAGAATCTATGAAAATAGCAAAAGAAGCAGGGGTAGAGGTAATTATTCCGGATAAATCCTTGTTTGCCGAAAAATCGAAATCGGTTATTGAAGCATTTGTAAAAGAATTTCCAGAGATGGAAACTACAGTAAATAAAATACAAAATAAGTAATTATGGATAAAGCAGAGCTTGTTTTTAATAAGGTGAATAAACTTCTGGAATGGTTTTTAATAGGCGTATTTGCCCTTTTGGTATTAGATGTGCTTTTCCAAGTATTTTCCAGGTATATTTTAGGGACTTCTTTTACATGGACTGAAGAATTTGCCCGATTTTCTCTCATTTGGATGACCATCTTAGGAGCGGCTTATTTAAATGCAAAAAGAGAACACCTGTCTATGGATTTTTTATACGGTAAATTTTCGCTAAGAAATAAACGAAAAGCATCCATTTTTATAGAGGTATGCATCTTTCTTTTTGCGGCAATCGTGATGGGCATTGGCGGTGGTAATTTGGTATATATCACCTTACGTTTAGAGCAACTTTCGGGAACTTTACGTGTACCTCTTGGATACGTTTACGCTATTCTACCTTTTAGCGGGTTGTTAATTATGTGCTTTTCGGTATATCATATTATAAAAATTTATAAAAACAAAAACGCATTATGAGTATTGAAGTTTTAAGTATTATTGTTTTGTTTGGTAGTTTTTTTATTCTTTTATTGTTAAAAGTTCCTGTGGCTTATAGTATTGGAATTTCAACTACTTTAAGCCTTTTGCTAAATATTGATAGGTTGCCAGGGTTAACAACCATAGCCCAACGTATGACGACTGGTATTGATAGTTTTGCCTTATTAGCCATACCATTTTTTATTTTGGCAGGTGAAATTATGAAACAGGGAGGCATTGCCAATAGGCTTATAAATTTTGCCAAATCTTTAGTAGCGAGTTTACCAGGTGGCCTAGCCTATGTAAATGTTTTGGCTTCCATGCTTTTTGGCGCCATTTCAGGTTCAGCTTTGGCAGCTGCTTCTGCAATAGGAAGTATCATGACTGATAGAATGGAAGATGAAGGGTATCCTAGAACCCTGAGTGCGTCTGTAAATATTACAGCATCGACAACTGGATTATTAATTCCGCCAAGTAACATTTTAATTGTTTATGCCTTGGCAAGTGGAGGTACCGCTTCTGTAGCGGCTTTATTTATTGCGGGTTATTTACCAGGAATTTTATTAGGTTTTGCCATTATGGGTTATGTGGCATTTATAGCCATTACAAGAGGTTATGCCAAAGGTAAACGGGCTACCTTAAAGGAAGTTTGGACTTATTTTAGAAAAGCTTTTTTTAGTTTGTTACTATTGGTTATCGTGGTAGGTGGTATTGTAGCTGGTGTTTTTACAGCAACCGAAGCCTCTGTAATCGCAGTTTTATACGCAGCCATTTTGGCTTTAGTTTATGGCGATATGAAAACTAAAGATTTCCCTAAAATACTGCTGTCTAGCGCAAAAACTACAGCTGTGGTTATGTTTCTAATTTGTACATCAATGGCGATGTCTTGGTTGTTTTCTTTTGAAAGTATTCCAGATATGATTAGTTCGTTTTTACTAGACCAGCTAAGTAATAAATTTGCCATCTTTTTAGCCATTAACATTATTTTACTCATTATTGGTACGTTTATGGATATGACGCCTGCCGTACTAATTTTTACGCCTATTTTTTTGCCAGTAGTTACTACTTTAGGAATGGATCCTGTGCATTTTGGTATTGTAATCGTATTAAATTTATGTATTGGTATTTGTACGCCACCAGTAGGCACATTGCTTTTTGTGGGCAGTAGTGTAGCCAAAATTTCTGTAACACAGGTGATTAAGCCTTTGTTGCCATTTTTAGCAATAATGGTTGCCGTTTTAATGCTAATATCTTATATCCCTGAAATATCTCTGTTTCTACCTAGATTATTTGGGTTGTAAATAACTCAAATTAAGGTGTGTTAGTTTTATTTGTCACAACATGAATGCCTTACGATACAATGAAACATATATTAATATCCAAAATTCATTAAATACGATTATTAGCATAAAGAAGACTATTGGTAACAGTAGTCTTCTTTGTAATTTAAATAGGTTGTCATGTCCATCAGAGCATAAAGAATGATAAATTGAAACATAATTTTTACAGGATGTAGATAAGTTTCTTTTTTAAATGGTATTAGTAAAGTAGGGGGATTGATATTTATTCGATAACCTTTTAATGTAGAAATTAATTTGACATCTATATGTATTTCAGAACTAGAGAAGGACTATTCTTGAAAATATAATATCTAATAGAGTAGAATTTAACATAAACAAAAAAACAACTACTACATAGTGAATTGGTTTTAAAGTGTTTAATCTGTTTGTGTAGCTTTAGAAAAGTAAACAAAAATCATTAAATTTATAAGTGTTTTGTTTTTTCAGGCTGTTATAAATAAAGCTTATTTATTTATTTATTTATAAATATACCTCTCTTTTATTTAAAAAAAAGGCGTAAAAACAGTTAAAATAACCAAAAGAAAGCTGTTTTTTTTAACGAATACAGTGTAATGCAGGATAGATGACACTTTGTTTCGTTTTAGTTTTACAACACTATTAATTTTAAAATAAGAATATGGATAGTCTTGTTACCACTTATAACCACGTAGATTACCTTTGGGATAATGAAAAAGCAGCCGAATTAGGCGATGACCAAGTAGCACTGTTTTTATACCGCTCTAACATCTTAGGAGCCGATTTAAGAATCACCAATTATGGTGGAGGAAACACCAGTTGTAAAACTATAGAAAAAGATCCCTTAACAGGAGATAATGTAGAAGTAATGTGGGTGAAAGGTTCTGGAGGGGACATTGGAACTTTAACACGTGCAGGCATTGCAGGTTTGTATACCGATCGTTTACGTGATTTAAAAAATGTTTATGGCGGTTTAGAGGATGAAGACCGTATGGTTGGACTTTTTAACCATTGTATTTACGATTTAGACAGTAAAGCACCATCTATTGATACGCCTTTACATGGTTTATTACCATTTGCACATATCGATCACTTACATCCCGATGCTTTAATAGCCGTTGCGGCAGCAGAGGATAGTGAAAAAGTAACCAAAGAAATTTGGGGTGATACTATGGGGTGGGTACCTTGGCAACGTCCAGGTTTCGACCTTGGTTTACAATTAGAAAAATGTTTAGCCGATAATCCTGGTATTCGTGGTATCGTTTTAGGATCTCATGGATTATTTACTTGGGGAGATACCTCTTACGACTGTTACATCAATAGCTTGGAAGTTATTGAAATGGCTTCCGAGTACATCGAAAAAAAGATCGCTGAAAAAGGATCTGTATTTGGCGGACAAAAAATAGAATCTTTACCACAAGAAGAGCGTTTAGAAAAAGGAGCACAATTAATGCCTTTGTTAAGAGGTTTATGTTCTTCGGAAAACAGAATGATTGGTCATTTTTCTGATACCGATGTTGTTTTAGAATACATAAACAGTAATGATTTAGAACGTTTGGCTCCTATGGGAACTTCATGTCCAGATCATTTCTTAAGAACAAAAATTCAACCTTTAGTGTTGACCTTAGATAAAAATGAAGATTTATCAGACTCTGAAGCTGTTCTTAAAAAATTAGAACCTGCTTTTGAAACTTACCGACAAGAATACGCCGATTACTACAACACATGTAAAAAGGACAACAGTCCAGCCATTCGTGATGCCAATCCGGTAATTATTATTTATCCAGGTGTTGGGATGTTCAGTTTTGCAAAAAACAAGCAAACCACCCGTGTAGCTAGCGAGTTTTATATCAATGCCATTAACGTAATGCGTGGGGCAGAAGCCATTTCATCATACACGTCTTTACCAAGACAAGAAGCGTTTGATATCGAGTATTGGTTATTAGAAGAAGCTAAATTACAGCGTATGCCAAAAGAGCAACCCTTATCTCGCAAAGTAGCCTTTGTTACTGGTGCAGGAGGTGGCATTGGAAAAGCCATTGCCGATAAATTAGCTGCTGAAGGTGCGAATGTCGTTCTTACCGATATTAATGAAGATAGTCTTGCAGAAGCACTAGCAACCTATAAACGCGATGTTGCTGCAACGGCAGTTTGCGATGTTACCAACACCGATTCTATTGCTTCAGCTTACAAAAAAGCATGTATTGAATTTGGAGGTGTAGATATTGTGGTGCACAGTGCAGGATTAGCTATTTCTAAGCCTTTAGAAGAAACAACGGATAAAGATTGGGATATTTTACAAAACATCTTAGTAAAAGGACAATTTAACCTAGCGAAGTTTTCAACCGAAATCATGAGAAAACAAAACTTAGGTGGCGATTATATTTCAATAGCTAGTAAAAACGGATTGGTTGCGGGACCAAACAATGTGGCTTACGGTACTGCAAAAGCAGCGCAACAACACATGGTACGTTTATTAGCTGCCGAATTAGCCAAAGATAAAATTAGAGTAAACACCGTAAACCCAGATGGTGTTATTGTAGGAAGTAAAATTTGGGAAGGTGCTTGGGCAGAAGGACGCGCAAAAGCAAACGGTATTACTGTTGAAGAATTGCCAGCATTTTACGCCAAAAGAAATTTATTAAACGAAATTATTACTCCAGACGATATTGCCAATGGCGTATTTGCTCTTGTTGGGGTTTTAGATAAATCAACCGGAAACATTATTAATGTAGATGGCGGTATGGCTAATGCGTTTGTGCGTTAGACTCTTTATAGTATGTATTTAATTAATTATGGTTTTTAAAAGTTAATTAAATAGGAATTAGATTGTTATAAATGCCTTCCATTGGGAACCCAATGGAAGGTGTTATTAAAAATATTAGGAATTATGAAATTACAAGAATCTCAAATATCAGATTTTAATAAAAAAGGAAGCGAAGAACATCAAAATCAATTTGATTTTTTAGCGAATACCTTAGATAAATCTGGTGTAAATACTAAAAATGTTATTAATGCACTGGCAAAGTTTCAAGTGGCTATTCCTAGTTGGGCTTTGGGTGCTGGTGGAACGCGTTTCGGACGCTTTTCATTTTATGGCGAACCTTCGAATTTAACTCAGAAGTTAGATGATGTTGGACTTTTACACAGTTTAACACAAACAGCAGGAGCGGTGTCGTTACATATTCCTTGGGATATTCCTGAAGATTATAATGCGATTAAAGAACAAGCAAATAGCTTAAATTTAAAGTTCGATGCTGTAAATTCTAACACTTTTCAAGATCAAAAAAATGCTAAGGAAAGTTATAAGTATGGCTCTTTAAGCAACACCAGTCAAGCAGTTCGCGAGCAAGCCATTGCCCATAACCAAGAGGTTATAAAAATAGGCGAAAAATTAGGTTCAAAAAGTTTAACCGTTTGGTTAGCCGATGGTTCAAATTTCCCTGGTCAAAATAATTTTCAAACGGCACTTTCAAATACTGAGAACAGTTTAAAAGCAATTTATAAAACACTTCCAGACGACTGGAAACTGTTTATTGAGTATAAACCTTACGAGCCTAACTTTTACAGCACCGTCATTCAAGATTGGGGTACTTCTTTTATGTTAGCCAATGCTTGTGGTGATAAAGCGTATACGCTGGTAGATTTAGGGCATCACTTACCAAATACAAACATCGAACAGATTGTATCAACCTTAATGCTAAAAGGTAAATTAGGCGGATTCCATTTTAACGATAGTAAGTATGGTGATGATGATGTTACTGTTGGAAGTATAAAACCATATGCCTTATTCTTAATTTTTAACGAATTGGTTTATGGCATGCAAAACAATCCACAGAACCCAGATTTATCTTGGATGATTGATGCGAGTCATAACATTAAAGATCCTTTAGAAGATTTAATACAATCTTTAGAAGCCATTCAAGAAGCCTATGCAAAAGCCTTATTGGTAGATCAAAACTTATTAAAAGAAGCGCAATCGGCAAACGATGTTGTAGCATGTCAAGAAATTTTACAAAAGGCATACCGTACCGATGTACGTCCGTTATTAGCACAAGCAAGACTGCAATCGGGAGGCGCTTTAAATCCGTTAGCGCTTTATCGCGAACTTCAAATTAGAGCGACTTTAATTCAAGAACGCGGAAAACACAGCATGGCTTCCGGATTATAATTAACGCTTAGATTGATGAAAAAAAAAGTAACAGCAGTATTTGATATTGGTAAAACGAACAAGAAATTCTTCCTGTTCGACAAAGATTTTAAAGAGGTACACAAGGAATACATATCTTTTGATGAAATTACAGATGAAGATGGGCACCCTACAGAAAACCTTCCGGCATTGCATGATTGGTTAAAAGGGGTTTTTAATCGTATTCTTAAAGCGAAGGAATTCGAGGTGAAAGCTATTAATTTTTCTACCTATGGAGCGAGTTTGGTTCATATCGACGAAAATGGCAATCCTTTAACACCACTTTACAATTATACAAAACCGCTTCCAGAACATATTGTTACTTCTTTTTTTGATACTTATGGGCCTAGAGAAGCCTTTCTTAAAACGACAGGTTGTTCAGACTTAAGTATGTTAAACTCAGGTTTACAGCTGTATTGGCTGAAAAAAGAACAGCCTGAGGTTTATAAAAAAATAAAATACACCCTGCATTTACCACAATATCTAAGTTATATTTTTACAGGAATTCCTTTAAGTGAATACACCAGTATTGGTTGCCACACAGCACTTTGGGACTATGCGCAAAAGGATTATCACAGTTGGGTGTACAGCGAAGGGTTTAATAAAATATTACCACCAATCGTATCAACAGAAACTAGTGTTAATATGAATTACAACGGCAAGCGTATTAAGATTGGCGTTGGTATTCACGATAGTTCTGCAGCACTTCTACCTTATGTAAGAAGTATTAAAAAGAAATTTGTATTAGTATCTACAGGAACGTGGAGCATTGTTTTTAATCCGTTTACAGAGCAAGCTATTGCTTCGGAAGTAGAAGGTAATGAAGCCATTAATTACATGCGAATTAATGGAAAGCCTGTAAAAGCTACACGATTATTTTTAGGTAATGAATATAAATTACAAGTAAAGAAATTAGATGACGCTTTTGGCGTTGCCGATGATTATCACCGCCATGTTAAGTTTGATTACGAGTTGTATTCAAAAATTACAGACAATTTTAAACATTGTTTTAAATGGGAAAGTATTGATGATGAAACCATGGCTGAAAAAACCAATATGGAATTTGAAAATTACGAACATGCGTATCATCAATTAATGACCGAGCTGGTATTACTTCAAATAAAAAGTATTCAGAAAGCCATCGGTACCGATGCGATTTCAAGAATTTATGTGGATGGCGGATTTAGTGATAACGACGTGTATATAAAATTGCTAGCGCATGAATTTAGACATATGAAGTTGCGTACCACCGATTCCTCTTTAGGCTCTGCATTGGGGGCTGCTATTGCTATTTCTGATGCTAAATTAAATTCAAAATTTCTAAAAAAGAATTACGCTCTTAAAAAGCATGTGCCTTTTATAGTGAGTTAATTATTAGGATATATTTAATATTCAACTTAAAAAAATGACTAGAAAAACTAAATTAATTCATCCAAGAGATCAAATTACTACCATTATAAGTAGAATTTACAAACGCGGAATGACCACAACTTCTGGTGGTAATATTTCTATAATTGATGAAAATGGTGATATTTGGGTAACCCCTTCAGCGATTGATAAAGGCTCATTAAGAGCATCGGATATTATTTGTGTTAAAAAAGATGGTACTATAATAGGTAAACATAAACCATCTTCAGAATTTCCATTTCATAAAGCCATTTATGAAGCGCGTCCAGATATAAAATCTGTTATTCATGCCCATCCTCCTGCCTTAGTGTCGTTCAGTATTGTGCGTCAAATACCAAATACGAATATCATTTCTCAAGCTAAACATATATGTGGTCCTATAGGCTATGCAGAATATCGATTACCTGGGAGTGAAGATTTAGGAGATGTGATTGCCGAAGAATTTAAAAAAGGATTTAAGGCCATCATTATGGAAAATCATGGTACCGTTTTAGGAGGAAGTGATTTAACGGATGCCTTTGAACGTTTTGAAGCTTTAGAATTTTGTGCACGCACTATTTTGTATGGTTCTCAAATTGGAAAACCGCATTATTTAACTGATGGGCAAATTGATGAATTTGAAGCTCAAGCTACAGGCGTTTTACCAGAAATGGAGATCACCGAGTATCCTGCAGATGAAGTTGAGAAACGCCTAGAAATTTGTCAAATCGTACAACGTTCTTGTCAGCAGGGATTAATGATAAGTTCTTACGGAACGGTTTCCATGCGATGGAATGATAACGATTTTCTTATAACACCAACAGGAATAAATCGATGGGATTTAGATTTAGATGATATTGTACAAATAAAAGATGGTAAGCGTGAAGCTAGTAAAAAACCGAGTAGAGCTGCTTGGATTCATCAGGAGATTTACAACCGTAACCCCGATGTAAACTCTATTATAATGACACAATCTCCGTATTTAATGGCCTTTGGAGTAACAAAAAGCTTTTTAAATGTGCGTACCATACCTGAAAGTTGGATCTTTTTACAAGATATAAGCATGGTGAAATATGGCGATCATTTTAGGGAAAATAACAATACTGAAATCGTTGATAATTGCGCTACTGCAGTTATTATTGAAAACGATTCTGTGATTATTACAGGTGACAAATTGCTTCAAACTTTCGATTATTTGGAGGTTGCCGAATTTAGTGCAAAATCTATAGTTTTAGGAAATTCGCTTGGCGAAATGGTTCCTATTAACGATGATCAGGTTGAAGATTTACGAAAAAAGTTTTTATCATAAAAAAAGAAAATTATGGCCATGAAGTTCGATACCCGTTACCCTTCAATTGATGATTTAAGGGCTAGGGCACAAAAAAAAATACCAAAATTTGCTTTTGAATATTTAGATGGAGGATGTAATGAAGATGTTAATCTAATACGAAATACGTCTGAGTTAAGAGATGTACAACTTAAGCCAAATTATTTAAGGGCACATAAAGGGTCGTCATTAAAAACAAATTTATTCGGGATAGAATATGATGCCCCTTTCGGGATTGCTCCAGTTGGTTTACAAGGACTAATATGGCCAAATTCTCCAGAGATTTTAGCCAAAGCCGCATTCGAGCATAATATTCCTTTTATATTAAGTACTGTAACAACTACAAGTATTGAGCGTGCAAGCGAATTAACCGAAGGGAAAGCTTGGTTTCAATTGTATCATCCAACCGAAGATAAGTTGAGAGACGATATAATTAAACGCGCTGAAGCAGCAGAATGTCCTGTGTTGGTAATCCTTTGCGACGTGCCTACATTCGGTTTTAGACCAAGAGATATAAGAAACGGTTTGGCTATGCCGCCAAAAATGAATCTAACAAATATTTTACAAGCATTTGGGCGACCAGATTGGAGTTTGCAAACCCTAAAACATGGAATTCCAAATTTTGAGGTTTTAAAGCCTTATATGCCTAAAGGATTAGATTTAACCCAGTTGGGGAAGTTTATGGATGACACTTTTAGTGGCCGATTAAATGAAGAAAAAATTAAACCTATTCGCGATATGTGGAAAGGGAAGTTAGTGATTAAGGGTGTTGCGAGTCATGAAGATGCCGAAGAGGCTATTCGTTTAGGCTTAGATGGTATTATTGTGTCCAATCATGGTGGGCGTCAATTAGATGCAGGAGAATCTACAATAAAGCCATTATCTACAATTGCCGAAAAATATGGCGATCAAATTGAAGTGATGATGGATAGTGGTATTCGTTCAGGACCCGATGTTGCACGTGCCATGGCTAGTGGTGCTAAATTCACTTTTATGGGACGTTCATTTATGTATGGCGTTTCAGCCCTTGGAAATGCAGGTGGAAATCATACAATTTCTTTATTGAAAACAGAATTACAACAAGTTATGGATCAGCTTTGTTGTGAAACGACACGCGATTTTCCAAACCACTTAGTTAAATAATAGAATTCAATAAAGCTTATCAAATTTTTCAAATGAAACATTATAAACAATATATAAACGGACAGTTCGTAGATTCAAAAGCCACTGGTGTGATCGAAATTTTAAACCCCTGTACCGAAGAAATCATAAGTACTATTTCTACAGGAACTATTGAAGATGCTAATCATGCCTTAGAAGCCGCCCAAGCAGCACAACCAGCCTGGGAAGCTTTACCAGCGATTCAAAGAGCAGCTTTTTTACATAAAATGGCCGATGTTATTAGAGAAAATAGAGTGTTTTTAGCTGAAACTTTGTCGAAGGAACAAGCTAAGGTCATTGGCTTAGCACAAGTAGAAATTGATGTTACGGCCGATTATTTCGATTATAACGCAGGATGGGCCAGACGCATTGAGGGAGAAATTATTCAAAGCGATCGCGCTAAAGAACATATTTACCTTCATAAAGTGCCAATTGGAGTTGCTGTTGGTATTTGCCCATGGAATTTTCCGTTTTTCGTAATGGCTAGAAAAGTGGCCGCTTCACTTGTAACAGGAAATACATGTGTTATAAAACCAAGTTCTGAAGCACCAAATACTATTATGGAATTTGCTGAGTTAATTCAGAAAATTGAATTGCCTGCAGGAGTTTTAAATTTTGTTTGTGGGGCAGGACGAACCGTAGGGAACGCGCTTTCAAAAAGCCCTATAACAGGTATTATTAGTTTAACAGGAAGTGTTTCTGCAGGTCAACAAATTATTGCAGCTGCAGCCGAAAATATCACGAAAGTTTCTTTAGAATTAGGCGGAAAGGCGCCTGCTATTGTTTGTGCTGATGCGAATTTAGAATTAGCAGTAAATGCTGTTGTGGCTTCAAAAGTGATTTTTAGCGGACAAGTTTGTAATTGTGCAGAACGTGTTTATGTAGAAGACAGTATCTACGATGAATTTGTGGAAAAACTAACGAAGAAAATGAGCGAGGTTACCGTTGAAGATGCGTTAACTGGAGTGAATGCCGATATGAGTAGTTTAGTTTCTAAATCTCAAGTAGATAAAATTTCAGAGATGGTTGAATTTGCCAAAAAGGAAGGTGCCGAAGTTTTAGTAGGAGGTAAGCGTCCGGAAGAATTTAGTAAAGGGTATTTCTATGAGCCTACACTTTTAACAAATTGTACTCAGGACATGCAAGTTATTCAAGAAGAAGTTTTTGGACCTGTTTTACCAGTATTGAAATTCAACACATTAGATGAAGCCATAGCGCTGGCTAACGATTGTCAATATGGTTTAACATCATCAATATTTTCAGAAAATTATAACAACATCATGCATGCTACTAATAGCTTGCAATTTGGTGAAACTTATGTAAATAGAGAACATTTTGAAGCCATTCAAGGCTTCCATGCAGGATGGAAAAAATCTGGAATTGGCGGCGCAGATGGAAAGCATGGTATGGAAGAATATTTGCATACACGAGTGGTTTATGCAAAGTATTACTAATTAAGGGATTATAAATAAAATCAGTTACTTATGTAGCTGAGTTTTTTGTTAAAATACATGATTACATCACAATACAGGACAGAAAACAAATAGTTCGCATTTATTTTCGTAACACTAATAGTCAAAGCTTTATAATTAAGGTGCTTAATTTGATAGGCTGTGTTTAACCCTCACATGCTAATTTTTGGCTAATAAATGAAAAAAAGAGAACTTTAATAAATACAAACTAGCAACTAAATATGTCAGAATATAGTCAAGAACAAGATGCCATTGAACAGCTCGCAGGAGGTGAATTTGAAAGAACCCCTGTACCGCAGTCTAAACTTAAAGGTTGGAAAAGTTTTATAGGAATGTATGCCGGCGAGCATGCTGCTGGAACAGAATTTATGATAGGCCCTTTATTTTTAACTGCTGGCGTAAGTGCCTTCGATTTAATAATTGGTTTACTTATAGGTAATATATTAGCGGTTTTAAGCTGGCGTTTTTTAACAGCAGAAATTGCAGTAAAAAACAGACTTACTTTATATTTTCAATTAGAGAAAATTTGTGGTAAAAAATTAGTCACGGGCTATAATTTAGCCAATGGTATATTATTTTGTTTTCTGGCAGGTTCTATGATAACGGTTTCGGCAACAGCAGTTGGTATACCTTTCGATATGCCCATGCCAAAACTAACAGATACCATGCCTAATGGTTTAACTTGGATTGTTATTGTAATCCTTATCGGGGCTGTTATTTCAATAATTGCAGCTAGAGGTTATGACACAGTTACCAAAGCAGCCAATTGGATGTCTCCTGTTATTGTTATTGCGTTTGTGGCTTGTGGAATTGTTGCTCTTAATCAATTAGGTGTTCGTAGTTTTTCAGATTTTTGGAATATCTGGGGAGAAGGCGGAGAGCCTTTTCCAGGACAAACAAAATTTACCTTTTGGCATGTTGTTATTTGGTCATGGTTTGCCAATGGAGCGATGCATATTGGTATGTCTGATTTGTCTGTGTTTAGATTCGCTAAGGAAGCAAAAGCAGGCTGGGCAACAGCAGCAGGGATGTATGTAGGGCATTATATGGCTTGGATTGCTGCGGCCCTATTATATGCGGTTTATTTAAAATCGCCAGAAGCTCAGGCCTTTTTAAGTAACGGCGAAGCACCTCCTGTAGCACCAGGACCTTTAGCTAATAATGCTATTGGAATCCTAGGAATTATTGCCGTTGTTTTAGCGGGATGGACTACAGCTAACCCTACCATATACAGAGCGGGATTAGCATTTCAGGCAATTTTACCTAAACTATCTACAGCTAAAGTAACAATATTAGCAGGTACAGTAGCAACCGTAGCAGGGTTATTCCCCGCCTTTGCGATGAAATTGTTAGGCTTTGTAGCGCTCTATGGTTTTATTCTTGCACCTTTTGGAGCCGTTATTGTCTTTGAACATTTTTTCCATAAACAAGCGGGTATTGTTAAAAATTATGCAGAATTAGCGCAACTATCGTTTAATAAATCTGTGTTTTTGGCATGGGCTATTAGTTTTGGTATTTTTTATTTTATTTCTATTCAGTTTGATGTGTTTTTATCCTTTGTAACACTGCCTGCGTGGTTATTATGTGGTGTGTTATTTTTAATATTTAGTAAAATGTATCAGAAGAAATTTTAAACTTTTTTATTAAAAATTTTTCATATAGTTTAGCCCTTTTTTAGGGCTAAACTTATATTATGATACTAGCCGATTTAATATTTATCTAAATATAAATTAGTCTTAGTTATTGAAGTAACGAAGCCTAAAACTTAAATAAGGTTGATGAAATTAAAATTATTTACAATAGGAGTACTTTTCTTACTTACATACTTTAAAATACAAGCTCAAGTAACAGGAATCATTTTAGATTCAGAAAGTCAAATACCTGTAGATTATGCTACTGTAGCATTATATAAAGTGGCGGATAGTACTTTGGTTAATGGCGTTATAACAAATGAACAGGGGTTTTTTCTTTAGATAACTTAAAGAAAGGAAATTACTACATAGCGGCCTCGTTTATAGGGTATACCACTAAAAAACTAAAACGTTTTTGGTAGATAAATCTCAATCTTTCATAGACCTTGGAACTTTGTATCTAGAACCTAGTTCGGAACGTTTAAATGAAGTGGTGGTTCAAGGTAAAAGGAGTTCGGTGGTTAATAAAGTTGACCGACAAGTTTTTTCAACGAAGAATTTTCAAAATGCCTTGAGTGGCAGTGGTGTGGATCTTTTAAAGAATGTACCATCTGTAAATTATTTGAAAATATTATTTTTAATCGATTGAAATACAGTGTGTTGGATTTTGTTTCAAAATCCTGCCACCCCGACGAACTTAGTAATAAGTTAAACTAAAACACTGTTAATCTTTTGATTTTCAGTGTTTTTTTTGTTTTTATGTGTTTGTTTGAATTCGTTTAAAACTAAATATTAGATGTGCAATTAGGTGTGTAGTAGTTTACACGAAATGTATTATCTTTAAGGAACTTTCGAGATTGATTTGACTTTTGATTTAACAGATATTGTTTAATTAAAGTCATTTAAAATGAAATCAAAAAATACCTTTACGGTTATTTTCTTCACTAGGAAATCAAGGAAAAATTCACATGAACTTTCTATTTATGTTCGAATAACAGTTAATGGCAAGCTATGCCGATTATTATTTCTTAGAAGCCTTACTTAGGAAACAACTATGGTATTAAAATGTAATAGCTTCAGCCAATTGCTTTGTAAAAATATAAACCGCATGCATTTTTTGTAAGTGGTTTATATTTTTTAATAGGTGAAGCTATAAGCTATGCACTATTTATTTGTTAAAGTACCTTCGTACATGGCTTGGTTCATGTCATTATACATGACATTTTCTTTAATGAGAATATCTATTGGTAGGTAAATCTTTTCATTAGGCGTTTTACCTTTTATTAAAAAATCGGTCATAATCCGTATAGCTTCATAACCTTGTTCAAAGGGTTTTTGGGATATTAAAAATGAAACCGCACCCTGTTTTAGGTAGGTCATGTTTTGCGGCGTATTATCGAATCCAATAATTTTAAAATTTTTATATCCACTTTCCTGAAAACAGTCTATTACTGCTGAGGTTCTACTCGAGGGAATAAATATACCTGCCAGTGCAGGAATCGTATTAAAAATTTGGTTTAACGGAGCTTTGGTTACTATCATTTAAACTTTCAATTTTTAAAGGCGTAATTCCAGCATTGATATGATGCTGTTTAAAATAATCATGAAACCCTTTTATACGTTTAGCAATAGCATTAACTTACCAGCAATATAACCAGAAGTATAAGAATCCTGACCGATATAAGCTACGTTATTGAATCCTTCAATATCGATGTTTAAAAAAATATAAGGGATTTGAAGGGTATCTAGTTGCTGCACAACCTTTTGGGGTTCTTCCAAAAACATAGGAGCAAAAATGACCGCTGTGGGTTGCGATTCTAATAAAACTTGAAAACTTTCAAAATAGGAGCTGGGCTGATACTGGTTAAACGTAAAGCACTGCACATGAATGCCTAAACTTTTTACATCGTCAATAGCTTTTAAAATTCCTAAATAAGGCGATTTCCAAAAGGCATCGGTGTCATTGTGTTCAGGGATTAAAATCGCAATAGTATGGGATCAATCCTAATTTTTGTGTTTATGCAAAAATTGTGGTTAATCTAAAAAGGATTTTAATTGATGTAAATAGATAATGTTTAATAATAAAATAAATGACCTAAAAAAGATGGTTATTGAGTAGAAGTAGAGTAGTTAACAATGAAAAATCCAAATAAATACTTAGAGAAAGAATTTAAAAGTGGATGAATTTAATTGACTAACAATTTTTTAGTTTACCTGTTTAAACCAGTAAAAACTTAATTTGCTACTGAGAAATCAAGTACATAATATTTTTTAACATCAAAAATAGTCAATTAAAGACAATTAGTATGAGTTGCTATAAAAAATATAAATGTTGTACCTATGTTGTACCCATACTTTTTTTAGAATAAAAAAAGGGCTTCAATTTCTTGAAACCCTTTTAGTACTTGTAGCGAGAGCGGGGCACGATCCCGCGACCTCCGGGTTATGAATCCGACGCTCTAACCAGCTGAGCTACCTCGCCATAATTTGAGGCTGCAAATATATAAACATTATTACAGTTACCAAACAGAACTGAAAAAAAATAATATTAAATTTTTTAGTCTTACTTCTCAATTAATGTATATATTGGCAATATAAATTTCTTAATTACTTATGGACGACAAAATTAGATTTGATATTGAATTTCAAATACACGCTTCCCCTCAACTTTTATATCAATATATTTCTACACCTTCGGGTTTATCGGAGTGGTTTTCGGATAACGTAAATTCGCGAGGTGAACTCTTTACTTTCATTTGGGATGGTAGTGAAGAAAAGGCAAAACTCTTAAATAAAAAAAGTGGTGAACGTGTTAAGTTTAGATGGATCGCTGATGAAGAAGATGGACTGTCTTGTTATTTTGAAATTCGAATCCAAGTTGATGAAATCACTAAAGATGTGTCTTTAATTATTACCGATTTTGCTGAAGATGATGAAGTCGATGAGTCTAAAATGCTTTGGACCAATCAAATTTCAAGTTTAAAGCAAGTATTAGGTTCTGCTTAATTACAAATAACATATTTTAAATTATATTTGTCCCGCTTACGCAAAAAAACGCCGTAAGCGGGATTTTTTATGACAAATTTTAACGGAACACTTTTAGACGGCAATGCTTTTTTATCAATTAAAAATAGGGGATACGCTTATGGCGATGCCCTTTTTGAAACCATAAAATCGAGTAGCGGAAAAATTTTGTTTTGGGAAGATCATTATTTTCGCTTGATGGCTTCTATGCGCATCATGCGTATGGAAATTCCGATGACGTTTACCATGGAGTTTTTAGAAAGTGAAATTCAGAAAACTCTTGAAGCTAATGGTTTTCAAAAGCAATCTGCCCGTGTAAAATTAAGTGTGCATAGAAATGAAGGCGGCCTTTATACGCCAAAAACCAACCAGGTGAGTTTTGTGATTGCCACCGATGAGCTTGCAGAAAGTTTTTATACCGTTTCAGAGGCGCTATATCAAGTCGATTTGTTTAAAGACTATTATGTGTCGCCAAGTTTATTATCTACCCTTAAAACTAATAATAAGGCTTTAAATGTGGTGGGTAGTATTTATGCTAAAGAGAACGATTTGGATAATTGTCTTTTACTAAATACCAATAAACAAGTTGTTGAGGCGTTAAATGGGAATGTTTTTCTTGTTAAAGGGAATACTATAAAAACACCACCATTAACCGATGGTTGTTTAAAAGGCGTTATGAGAACGCAACTTGTTGATATTATTAAAGCGCTTCCAGAGTATGAATTTGTGGAAGATTCAATCTCACCTTTCGAACTTCAAAAAGCAGATGAAATGTTTATTACCAACGTTATGGTTGGTATACAGTCTGTAAGTAAATACAGGAAGAAAACCTTTGCTAATGGCGTAGCAAAAAGTTTGCTTCAAAAACTAAATGTAAAAATTCGATTGAATTAGTTGTAACTCGGGTTTTCAGGGGCGTTAGACCAAATGCTATATTCACCACCGAATTCTAACATTTTTTCTTTCCAAAAAGATTCGTAGTCTTTTTCTATGATATCTTTTTCGTAAATATTTTCAGAAACTACCCAAGAATGTGATTTTAACTCCGAGTCTAATTGATTGGTATCCCAACCAGAATAACCTAAAAAGAAACGTATATCATTTTCATTAATGGTATTTTCCTTTATAAGTTCTGCAACACGATTAAAATCGCCTCCCCAATAAATTCCTAAAGAAATTTCAATACTGTTAGGTATCAGTTGTGGAATTTTATGGATAAAATATAAATTATCTTGTTCAACAGGGCCTCCATTGTACACTTTAAATGTAGCTTCAATTTCTGGAATTAATTCATTAATAGTGTAATCGAGGGGTTTGTTGAGAATAAAGCCTATAGAGCCTTCTTCAGAATGATCAGCTAATAAGACTATAGAACGGTTAAAAGAAACATCTCCAATAATTGCAGGTTCTGCAATCAATAAATTTCCTTTTTTGGGTTTTATTGTCACCATATGTTGAGGGATTTAGTAACTAAAACTAATATTAATTTATTAATAATGCAACAATTTTAAGGATATATAAAGAAAAAGCCTCCAAATGGAGGCTTTTGTATAATATAAAGAAGTAAATTATTAGTTTACTGCATTTGATAAATCAGAACCAGCTTTAAACTTTACAATGTTTTTAGCTGCAATTTTGATAGTTTCTCCTGTTTGAGGGTTTCTTCCGTCTCTAGCAGCTCTGTTAGAAACTGACCAAGAACCAAATCCTACTAAAGAAACTCTATTTCCTTTTTTTAAAGCTCCTTCAATTTCAGTTAACGCACATTCTAAAGCTTTCTTTGCAGCAGCTTTAGTGATTCCAGCGTGTTCTGCCATTGCGTCGATTAAATCTGTTTTGTTCATAATGTATAATTTAATTATTAATAAAAGTTGGATAACATTTTTGTTTAAATCCTTTACAAATTTATACGGATTATCAAATCATGCAAGTAATAGCAAGGGAAATACCTAGATTTGTTAATAACTTAACGCATTTGTTAATAAAGATGATGTCGTTTGTCGGATATATTGATAATATCAGTGTTAATAAGGGTTTACAGCATTTTAGCGTTTTCTTCAAAGGTATATCCATTTAAAAGGGACGGAATGTCCATGGCGCGTTTCCCAGGAAGCTTAATTTCTTTCAAAATAAGGTAACCTTCTGTTACTGCTATTTTTAACGTTTTTTTGGTGGCAACAATGGTTCCGTTACTTAAGTTGTGGTCTTCTATTTCTTTTTCAGTAGCATAAATTTTAACATCTGGTTGCTCTTCTCCATTAACTAAAGTACACCACGCGGCAGGGTAGGGGCTTAGCCCTCGAATATGATTAAAAATGGCGTCAATAGGAGCATTCCAGTTAATTTTACAATTGTCCTTGTTGAGTTTATAGGCTGTTTTTATGTCTTCTGAAATTATCTGTGGCACAGTTGTAACCTCATTTTTTTCTATGGCGTTAACGGTCTTTATAACCAATTGGCTTCCGGTAACCATAAGTTTGTCATGAAGACTCCCCGCGTTTTCATTGGGATCGATAGCCACTTTTTCTTGCAAAATCATATCGCCAGTGTCAATTTCTTCATCAATAAAAAAGGTCGAAACTCCAGTTTCTATTTCTCCATTTATAATGGCCCAGTTTATAGGTGCTGCACCTCGGTAGTTAGGAAGCAGTGAGGCGTGTAAGTTAAAAGTACCGTATTCCGGCATTTGCCAAACCACTTTTGGAAGCATTCTAAAGGCAACCACAATTTGTAAATTTGCATTTAAAGCTTTTAATGCTTCTAAAAAATTTTCGCTCTTTAAATTGGTTGGTTGCAAAATTTTTAAATTTTTAGAAAGGGCATATTTTTTCACGGCACTTTCATTAAGTTTTCTCCCGCGGCCTGCAGGTTTGTCTGGCGCCGTAATAACACCAACTATATTTTTATGGTGTTCAACTAAGGTTTTTAAGGTATCTACAGCAAAATCTGGGGTGCCCATAAATACGATTCTTAAATCTTTCATTTCTGATGTCTTTGTTATTGTATCGTCATTTTACAAATGACTTAATTTATATGTATTTTTTTGTGTAATACTAATAATTTGATGCTCCAAAAGTAATTTTAATACCGCTTTTAAATCGTTTTCCGAACAATTAATGGTTTCTAAAAGGGCTCTAGAAGAATAATCGCCAGATTCTAAAACACCAATAACCCGTTTTTTGAGTGCCTGAAGATCTGTTGTCGAAGTTTTTTTATTTTTCTTTTGAATACATACCGAACAAATGTTGCAATCTTCAATTTCTGTTTCGCCAAAGTAGGAGAGCAGTTGCACGCTTTTGCATATCGAATCGTTTTCAATATAATCGAGCATGGCCTTTACTTGATTTTGTTTCAGTTTGTTTTGTTGTTTAATTATAGGGGCAATTCTATTTATTGTTTTTTCATCTTCTCGGGGTTCAATAAATGTTACCTGAGCATCGGTTTTAGCTAAGTTTAAAGTGATAATTTCATCGTCTTCTAACTGTTCCAAGGTACTTATTACTAGGGATTCAGGAATCGATGCTTTTTTAGCGACCTTTTTTAAATCTATTTTTGTTAAGTTGTCGAAAATGCCGCCATACATTCTTAAAATAGATTTTACAATAATTCCGAAATTTTCATGGGTATCTAAATAATTAAAAAGAGCATTGTTAGAAATAATAAATTGTAAGGTGACTTTATTTTTAAATTGTTTAGATAGGGTAATAACGCTGTTTCTATCCAAGAAAAGCAATGCATTATAGCATAAAATTGATGGAAATTGATAAGTTTTACAGAAACGATTAAAATCGAAGTCGAAGGTTTCGTATTCACCTTCACCATAAGAGATTTGAAAATAACTACACAGTTTTCTGTAAACTTGTTTTATGAAATCAACTGGAGGAAGTGTGCTTAAAAATTGATTTTTAACCATGGTTTCATCGCTGTTGTTTTTTAGGATTACAGCAAAAGCCTTATGGCCATTTCTGCCTGCACGCCCAGCTTCTTGGAAATAGCTTTCAATACTTTCTGGTAAATTAAGATGAATAACGGTTTTAACATCGGGTTTATCGATTCCCATACCAAAGGCATTTGTGGCTACCATGACCTGCGACTGGTTTTGCAGCCAAGCTGTCATATGCTTTTCCTTTTCATCATTATTTAATCCGCCATGATAAAAAGTGGCACTTATGTTTTTAGATTTTAAAAATGCCGATATTTCAATAGTAGCTTTCCTATTTCTAACATAAACAATGGAAGGCGCAGGGTTCTTTTTTAAAATGGTTTCTAGGCGGTAATGTTTATCATTTTCATGAAAAACCATATAGGCCAAATTTGGTCTTGAAAAGGAATTTTTAAAAATTTTAGGCTGAATAAAATCCAGTTCTTTTATGATATCAGAAACCACTTCTGGTCGCGCCGAAGCCGTTAATGCTACAACGTTTGCCGAGGGACGTATTCGTCTAAGTAAAGCTATGTTCTTATAGGCGGGCCTAAAATCACTGCCCCATTGAGAAATACAATGTGCTTCGTCAACAGCAATTAAATTTACATTCATGAGTCGAATACGATCTTGAACCAACTCTTGTTGCAAGCGTTCTGGCGATAAATAGAGAAACTTATAGTTACCATATATACAATTGTCCAGCATCGTGTCTAACTGGCTGTAACTTATACCGCTAGTAAGTGCCATGGCTTTAATTCCTTTTTCATTTAATGCCTGTACTTGGTCTTTCATTAAGGCAATTAATGGCGAAATCACGATACAAATACCTTCTTTTGCTAAGGCTGGAATTTGGAAACATATAGATTTGCCGCCTCCTGTTGGTAATAGCACGAAAGTATCTCCCCCCTCAATAACCGCATTGATTATAGCCTCCTGCTCTGGTCTAAAACTGGTAAAATTCCAATAGCGTTCTAATATGTTTATAGGGTGTACCAAGTTAGAGGTTTATGGATTTTAAGATGAAATTTGTGCGGTTTTCTACGGTGTCGAAAGGTACGTCAATTAGGTTATAGTGGTAAGATTTATAGGTGTTTATGATGTGTTTATGTATGCTTTCAGCTTGCTCAAAAGTTTCGTAGCGTTCGCTGTCGCTGGTGTATATGGAAGCCCAAGGTTTTAAAATAAATACCAGGTCGTATTTGATATTTTTGCAAGCATTTTTAAACTCAGAAGGATAAACGTCTCCTATAAAATCCATGTAAGCTAAGACATCATGAACACCGCGATCGAAAAATATGGTTTTATTTTTTTGGTTTTCAGCATCTTTATATTGTTGGAGTCTTCCTTTAAGAAGCAGGTCACTAAACATGAGTGGGTCGGTTAGAAATAGCTGATCGATGCCCTTATTTTGAGCTTCAATAATAACTTCACGAGAAATTTCTTCCATACAAGGAAATCCTCTTTTTATTAATTCGTTAATTAATGTAGACTTTCCTGTACCTGGACCTCCTGTTATTATAATTTTTTTCGTGTTCAAATCGGCTATATTTGCTGTAAAAATCGGAATTTAGCCGCGATAAAAAAAATTGAAATTCATCTAAGCTTGTTTTGTTAGCCTACTTATTGTTATCTTTTTTGTTTAATTGAAGTATTCATCAAGAAAATCATACCGATAAGAATGGATGAAGTTGTATATTTGCATAAGAAAATAAGACTATGAACGCAGCTCCTAATTCGGAAGAATTTTATAAAAAATTAAAAGAACAATTATACGATACAGCGCAATGGCCATCGGAATATCTATATAAATTTATAGTCCTTTCTACCCCTGAAAAAATACTTCAAGTAGAAAATATTTTTGATAATTTAGGAGCGGTTATCGACACGAAAGCATCTAAAAACGGGAAATACACTAGCATTTCGATTAATGTTACCATGAAAGACCCTGAAGCCATCATTGCCAAGTATAAAGAAGTTGCAGAAAATGTTGAAGGCGTTATAAGTCTTTAGTTTTTTTTTGTACTTTGCGCATGCAGAAACACTTCATGCAATACAATAAAACTCTACACATTTATTTTGATTGATAATTTAGAATATAACACAGAGCGTGAACATTTAATCATTCCGGAGTACGGAAGGCACATGCAGAAAATGATTAATTACGCCAAATCCCTAGAATTCAAAGAAGAACGTAATAAAGTCGCAAAAGGCATTATTGCGGTCATGGGAAATATGCAACCGCATTTAAGAGATGTTCCCGATTTTCAGCATAAACTTTGGGACCAAATGTTTATTATGTCTAATTTTGAATTAGATGCCGATTCGCCTTACCCGATTCCAACAAAGGAAATCTACGAAGAACGTCCAGAACCACTACGATACCCGCAAAATTTCCCTAAATACCGTTTTTATGGGAATAATATTAAAACCATGATAGACGTGGCTAATACTTGGGAAGATGGTGAGTTAAAAGAGGCTTTAATTTATACGATTGCAAATCATATGAAAAAGTGCTTTTTAAATTGGAACAAGGACACCGTAGAAGATGCTGTAATTTACGATCATTTATATGAACTTTCTGGTGGAAAAATTAATTTGAAAAACTCGGAAGAAGATTTATCAGATGCAAACAGCTTGATGCGTTCTAAAACGAAATTTTCAACTAGTAATACCAAGAAAACCCATCATAAAAAGAATAATTCCAATAACCGACAAAGAAAACGCTATTAAATTCCATGGGAACATTTAAAATTGAAGGCGGTCACCAATTAAAAGGAAGCATTCAGCCTCAGGGTGCTAAAAATGAAGCATTACAAATTTTATGTGCTGTTTTATTAACGCCCGAAGTGGTTACAATTCATAATATTCCAAATATTATTGATGTCAATAAATTAATGGCATTGTTAGAACACTTAGGTGTTAAAATTAATAAGCTAGGGAAAGGGTCTTACACTTTTCAAGCCGATGCGGTTAATCTAAGCTATTTAGAATCCGATCAATTTAAAATTGATGGTCGCGGCTTGCGAGGCTCCATTATGATTGTTGGGCCGCTACTGGCACGTTTTGGAAAAGGGTTTATTCCTAAACCTGGAGGTGATAAAATTGGACGTCGTCGTTTGGATACACATTTCGAAGGTCTAATCAATTTAGGCGCTAAGTTTCGATACAGTAAAGAAGAGCAGTTTTATGGCGTTGAAGCTAAAAAACTAAAAGGTACTTATATGTTGCTTGAAGAAGCTTCGGTAACTGGAACAGCCAATATATTGATGGCAGCGGTTTTAGCTGAAGGTAAAACAACCATCTATAATGCTGCTTGCGAGCCCTATTTACAGCAACTTTGTAAGATGCTAAATAGAATGGGCGCTAAAATTAGCGGTGTAGGTTCTAATTTATTAGAAATTGAAGGTGTGGATAGCCTTGGCGGAACCGAGCATACCATGCTGCCCGATATGATTGAAATTGGAAGTTGGATTGGTTTAGCTGCAATGACTAAAAGTGAACTTACCATTACCAATGTATCATGGCATGATTTGGGATTAATTCCTGAAACGTTTAGAAAGTTAGGAATTACCGTGGAAAAGAGCGGTGATGACATTTATATCCCTGCTCATACCAATGGGTATGAAATACAAAGTTTTATTGATGGTTCCATTTTAAATATTTCTGATGCACCATGGCCAGGGTTTACTCCAGATTTATTAAGCATCATATTAGTTGTTGCTACACAGGCTCGAGGTAGTGTTTTAATTCACCAAAAAATGTTTGAAAGCCGTTTGTTTTTCGTAGACAAACTGATAGACATGGGGGCGAAAATTATACTTTGTGACCCGCATAGGGCTACCGTTATTGGTCATGATTTTAAATCGACTTTAAAGGCCACAACAATGACCTCTCCAGATATTCGTGCGGGGGTTTCATTGTTAATCGCGGCACTTTCAGCAAAAGGAACATCTTCCATTCAAAATATAGAACAAATAGATCGTGGGTATGAAAATATCGACGAACGTTTACGTGCTATTGGAGCAAAAATAGAACGTGTGGATTAAATAAAAACGGCCTAAAATATTTATACCGAATTTAGACTTGTTTTAATATTTTAAACCAAGTCTTTTTTTGTTCTTTTTACAAGGTATTTCATTGGAACAATAAATGTAAATGCAAAGTGGCTTGTGGAACTTGAAGAATAACAATGTTTAAACAGGTCATAAAAAACCCTTGCAAATAAAGAATTAGCAAGGGTGTTATTCCTATTAAGGTCTGCCTTTTAACCTTTTTTCAATTTTTTGTTTAATCGCCGTCAATCGTTTCATAAGATCCATGATTTCAGGATCTTTTTGTTCTTTATAAATGGTGTTTAAACTTAATATTAGGTCTTTTACTTCTCTTGAGGATTCAATGCGCTCACTAGTCGTTTTAAACGTGTGTTTACGTTGCTCGAATTCTAAAGCTCGGTCAATTATCTCCATACGGTGTGTTTAATCTTTATATAATTTTAAGGGAAGTGACGAGTAGTTTTTCATCACAATTTGCCAATATAATGAAATTTATGAAATTTTCAATTTTTATCTTAAATATTTATAGAAATTTTACATTAGTGTCCGATAAAAGATTTTAAAAGCGGGATTTCCAAGATAGGATTTCCCGCTTATTTTGTATCTTGAAGTTATCACACATCCAAGATATGAATAAAAGTAAAAACTTTAGCGGACACCCCATAATCAAACAGGTATTAAATTTCATTTTGCCCAAAGATGTTCATCGGACAGCCAAAAAGCACAACAGCGATCGCTATACCAAAAAGTTTACCACCTATGAGCATTTGGCCACTATGGTATTTACCGTGATCAGTGGCTGTAGCTCACTTCGTGAGGTTTCCAGTATTATGCTTGCCTGCGAGGGAAAGATCAACCATCTAGGACTCACGGACTTTCCAAAACGCAGTACCTTGTCAGATGCTAACAGGAGAAGAAGCTCTGAAGTATTTGCCGATATTTATCATTTACTCTACAAACGTTACCATCGCTTTTTATCGGACAGCAGACCCTTAGAACCTGCAGTGAAGAACCTTAAAATCGTTGATTCCTCGACCATCCCCCTATTTAGCGACATTCTTAAAGGTGTAGGAAGGAACCCGCTCAACGGCAAAAAGAAAGGAGGTATCAAGATGCATACTATGATAAACGCCATGGAAGACGTTCCTTGTCTGATTAAGTTTTCAAGCGCGGCCACGCACGACCACACCTTTTTAAAAGACCTGGAACTCAAGAAGGGCTCTTATGTGGTTTTTGACAAAGGGTATGTGGATTATGAGCAATACCAAAAATGGACACTGGAAGATGTTTACTTTGTGACTCGGCAAAAGGACAATGCTCGCTATACAAGCCTTGAAGAGTTTGATATCTCCAATAAAGTGGACGATGCTGTCTTAAAGGACGAAAAAATAGGGCTTACGGACAAAAACGGCAATGCTTTTTCCCTGAGGAGAATCGCTTTTTGGCACGAAAAGCACCAAAAAGTTTATGAGTTCATCACTAATAATTATGATCTTGACGCAGACAAAATAGCCGACATCTATAAAAATAGGTGGCAGATTGAGACGATGTTCAAGCGGCTTAAACAGAACTTTCCGCTAAAGTATTTTTTGGGAGACAATCAAAATGCCATCGAAATACAAATCTGGGTCAGTTTGATAATCCAGCTCATTATGCTTGTGATCCAAAGAAAAGCCCAAAGAAACTGGGCTTATTCCAATATGATGTCCGTCATACGATACCATTTGATGACATATATCGATTTGTTCAAATTCCTGAAAAACCCAGAAGCTAATTGGGAAGAGATTACAACCAAAAACATTGGGCAATTAAGCCTTTTTGACCCATAAGGAGGTTCTGTTTTCAAAATAAAGAGTGCGATCAATAAAAAAGGCCAACACCAAAGCTTTTTTAGCTAATTCTGTTTTTTATCGGACAACAATAGAAATTTTAATACTCTTTAATGAAAAGTACCTGCTTTCTTTTTTACTTATTAAAGTATTAGGACTAAACCTTGAGCATATTTTTAAATTGAAGGGGCAAAGCGGTAAATAATTTATTTTTATGCTTTTGTTAACAAAAATCGATTTTTCGATACTTAATTTTAGAGCTACTTAAAATTTCAAAAAAACAATTTAAATGAAAAAATTACTATTACTATTTATGACTTGTGCTACAGTATATGCTGTCAATGCTCAGGTAAACACACCGCAACCAAGTCCAGCATCAAAACTTGAACAAAAAGTTGGTTTAACAGATGTGACTATTGAATATTCACGACCAGGCGTAAAAGACCGTAAAATTTTTGGTGATTTAGTGCCATTTGGTAAAGTTTGGCGTACTGGTGCTAATAAAAATACCATCATTACATTCAGTACCGATGCTACCATTGCAAATCATAAGGTAAAAGCAGGGTCTTATGCCGTTTTTACAGAGCCAGGCGAAAGTCTTTGGAAAGTATATTTTTATGCTGATACCGAAAATTGGGGAACACCTAAAAAATGGGATGAATCTAAAGTGGTGGCAGTAACTTCTGTAAAAGCTCACGAAGTGCCTTTTAACGTAGAAACCTTTACATTAGATATCAATAGTATTACAAATGGAGGTGCAAACATTGAACTTATTTGGGAAAAAACATACATTGCTATTCCTTTTACGGTGCCAACAGATGATGCCGTTTTAGCTAGTATTAATGATGTAATGAGTGGTACTCCTAAAGCAAGTGACTATTATGCGGCTGCTTCATACTATTTACAGGAAGGAAAAAATCCTAATCAAGCTATGGAGTGGATTGATAAAGCAGTAGACATGACTAAAGAGAAACCTCTTTTTTACTATATTAGAAAACAGTCTTTAATTCATGCAAAAGCTGGTGATACTAAAGGCGCTATAGCTGCGGCAAGAAAATCATTAGAGTTAGCAAAAATTGCAGGCAATGATGATTATGTTAAAATGAATGAAGATTTCTTGAAAGAATGGTTGGGCAAATAATGCGCTTTATTCTTTAAAACAGATCATAGAAGCGAAGCCAGTCTAAAATGGCTTTTAATAAAGAAGTGTCAGCTTGTGCCTGTCGAAACCTATATGAGCAACATGCGTTGTGATATTTCGACAAGTTCAAGTTGACATTTTTATTACTCTAGTCTGTAAACTTAGCCTCGTAATTCATTTTCTTTCTTTTATCACCATAACACATTCTGTGTTGTTCCTACACGATTATTCGTGATTTATTCAATATCTTTAGCCTCATTTAGAAAGCTTGAAACCTGGATAGGCGTTTTGAGTATTCTAGTGATTGAAACATCTAACCCACTATTTTTATGATTGTTTTAAGCGTTATTGAAGCAGGTGAAGGTTTGGGCGGTACATCAATGGCAGAGCGTTACATGCTTATATACATGATTAATGTTTTAGCTATTATTGTCGTGTTGTTTATTGCGTTTTTCGTGATGTTTAATATTCGTAAAAATAAACTCCTGCAAGATAAAATTAAGCGCGAACAAGAATTTGAAACCCAGATAGCTATTGCTAAAGCCGAAACTCAAGAACAGATTTTAAAAGATATTGCCTGGGAGTTACACGATAGCGTAGGGCAATTATTAATTTTTGGAAATATGCAGGCCGGCGGACTTCTACGTTTGTGTCCTGAGACTTTAGAAAATAAAGTATTAGAAATTCATGAAACCTTAAAATCGAGTTTAACCGAAGTTAGGGCTTTATCTAAAACCCTTAATGGAGATGTGGTTTTAGATTTGGGTTTTGAAAAATCGATTTCTAACGAACTGTTGCGCCTAGAGCGTATGCGCTTTGATAAAGCAACTCTTCAGGTTATTGGTAATCAACAACAATTTATACGTAGTAAAGATGAAGTGATGCTTTTTAGGATAATTCAAGAGTTTTTATCGAATTCTGTAAAATATTCCCTAGCCAAAACAATCAATATCTCTATGGATTACCAATCCGATTTTTTAATCGTTATAGCTAAAGATGATGGACAAGGTTTTGATATGGACACCGTAGAAAAGGGCTCTGGACTTATTAATATAAATAGCCGTGCAAAATTGATTAATGCCGAATTAACGTTGAATAGTGCGCCTGGAGAAGGGGTGGAGTTAATTATTCGTTATCCGCTAAGCAAAGCTAAGCATGAAGACGCTTTGGTTTAAAATAAGATTTTGACGTCTAAAAAAATTATGAAGGGCTTAAATCTTGCCTTCGAATTCATCCAATTATTTTAAATGGGGTAGATAAAGAGTGGAAGTCATATGATTATGACTCACAGGCCTTCCAAATGACATCATCGGGAAGTGGGGCGTTAATGGTTATGGGTTCTTTTTTTACAGGATGAATAAATTCAATGTGTTTGGCGTGTAAATGAATGCTAGCATCTTTATTACTGCGGTCAAAACCATATTTTAAATCGCCTTTTATAGCGCAGCCTATAGTAGCAAGTTGAGACCTTATTTGATGATGCCTACCAGTCTCTAAATTGATTTCAAGTAAAAAATAACGGTCTAAATTTTTTATAACTTTATAATGAAGTACGGCTTTTTTGCTTGCTGTAACGTCTTTATTGTGGGCTTTAGATTTGTTGTTTTTAGGGTTCTTAACCAGCCAATGTGTTAGGGTATCGGCCGTTTTTGGTGGTTGATTTTTTACCACAGCCCAATAGGTTTTTTGAATGTCTTTAGATATAAACAGTTTGTTTAATCGCGGTAGGACCTTACTGGTTTTTGCAAAAATTACTAAGCCTGTTGTGGGACGATCTAAACGATGAACCGTACCCAAATACACATTTCCAGGTTTATTGTATTTGTCTTTAATATACGCCTTAACCACATCGCTTAAAGGTTTGTCGCCTGTTTTGTCTCCTTGCACAATATCGCCAGCACGTTTATTTACAACAATAATGTGATTGTCTTCATAAAGTACTTGGAGATTAGTTTTGTTGGAAAGGATCTTGGAGGCGGTCAATTTTTTGTTGGTTATTGTTGGTTGATGGTTACTAGTTATTAGTTATGGGGATGCGTAATTATTGTTTACAGTTTATAGCCCATAACAATTTAATATTTATTAATGATTATTTATTATTGCCAAAAGCAAATAGCCTACTGTAATTTATTTTTTTGCCTAAAGCCTAAAGCCTAAAGCCTAAAGCCTAAAATCTAATACTTTTCCTCCTCATTTGGGAAATCTGCTGTTTTTACATCATCAACATATTGTCCGATGGCTGTGGTCATGTCTTCGTAAAGATTTAAATAGCGGCGTAAAAATCTAGGGTGAAATTCGTGGGTCATCCCTAACATATCGTGTAGAACTAAAACTTGTCCGTCTACATCGGGACCAGCACCAATACCAATGATAGGAATACTAACACTTTCGGCAACTTCTTTAGCTAATTGGGCAGGAATTTTTTCCAAAACGATGGCATAACAACCAATGCGTTCTAACATTTTAGCATCGGCGATGAGGCGCTTTGCTTCTTGTTCTTCTTTAGCACGAACCGTATAGGTTCCGAATTTATAAATGGATTGTGGTGTTAAACCCAAATGGCCCATTACAGGAATTCCAGCATTTAAAATACGCTTAATAGACTCTTTAATTTCTTTACCACCTTCTAATTTTACAGAATGGGCTCGACTTTCTTTCATAATTCTAATGGCCGAACGTAGGGCTTCTTTAGGATCACTTTGGTAGCTTCCAAAAGGTAAGTCGACAACAATTAAAGCGCGATTTGCAGCACGTACCACCGATGAGGCATGATAAATCATGTGGTCTAACGTAATAGGCAGCGTAGTTTCGTAACCTGCCATTACATTACTTGCCGAATCGCCAACGAGCATGACATCGACACCAGCGCCATCTACGATTTTAGCCATGGTATAATCGTATGCGGTAAGCATCGATATTTTTTCGCCACGAGCTTTCATATCGACTAAGGTTTTTACGGTTACTCGTTTGTATTCTTTTTTTGCTGTAGACATTTTTTCTGTATAAATTTTATGAGATGCAAAAATACTAAATAAAGCAGATATGGCTAAATTTTTATGGCTTTAGCTTCTGGTTTTATGATGGGTTTAATATTTGACGTGCGCTGCGCAAGGGATAGAAGTGAAAAGCCCACAGGGAGGTACGACCGCGGACTTGCAACGGATAGCCCGACCCCTTAGGGTTGCGCCCAAAAACTATTAACAATCGGTGAGGTGAACGCCTACGGCAAGGCCGCCTTTGCTGGTTTCTTTGTATTTGGTATTCATATCTTTAGCGGTTTCCCACATGGTTGAAACGACTTTGTCTAGAGGTACTTTTACGTTCTCTGGACTGGTGTCTAGCGCCAATTCGGCAGCGTTTATTGCCTTTATAGCGCCCATGGCATTGCGCTCAATACAGGGCACTTGCACGAGTCCGCCAATAGGGTCGCAGGTAAGCCCCAGGTGATGTTCCATAGCAATTTCGGAAGCGACCAAAACCTGTTCTGGGGTGCCACCAAGCAGTTCGCATAAAGCGCCAGCAGCCATGGCTGAAGACACGCCAATTTCGGCCTGACAACCGCCCATTGCCGCACTTATGGTTGCGCCTTTTTTAAAGATGCTTCCTATTTCGCCAGCGACCAATAGAAAACGTTTGATGTCTTCGAAGTTTCCGTCGTGATTTTCGATAACCAAATAATACATGAGCACGGCAGGAATTACGCCAGCGCTTCCGTTGGTAGGTGCTGTAACTACACGTCCTAAAGCAGCATTAACCTCATTAACAGCAAGTGCAAAACAGCTTACCCATTTAAGGATTTGACGGAATTTAACTTCGGTTTGCCTGATGGAATAAATCCACTCGACAGCGTTACTATAAGGTGCTGTGCCTTTTATATTTTGATGAATATCGAAGGCGCGGCGGCGTACTTTTAAGCCACCTGGAAGTGTCCCTTCGGTATGGCAGCCCAAGTACATGCTATCTAGCATGGTATCCCAAATGCGTTTTAATTCGGCGTCAATTTCGGCTTCTGTACGAATGGATTTTTCGTTTTCAAGAACGATTTCTGAAACCGATTTGTCCCAGGTTTTACAAAATTGAAGCAACTCGGTGCCTTTATCGATAGGATAGGGGAAGCTGCATTTTATCTCGAAATTCTTTTTTGCGTTGTTTTTGGTTTCTTTAACCACAAAACCACCTCCAATAGAATAGAAAGTTGAACTTTGTTTTTTACCCTTTATAAGCGTTGAAAAACGAAGTCCGTTAGCATGAAAAGGCAGAAATTTTTTATTGAAAACAATAGCGGTATTCGGGTCGAATGGGATGCGGTTTTCGTTATTGAAGCATAGGGTTTTACTTGTCTTTATTTCTGAAATAATGCGGTTTATATCCTCTGTGGGCATGGTTTCTGGATCGGCACCTGTAAGACCTAGCATGATTGCTAAATCGGTAGCATGCCCTTTACCGGTTAATGACAACGACCCATATAAATCGATTTGTATGTTTTCTACCTGGCCAAAGGTGTTCGCTTTTTTAGTTCGGCTATCCATTGTTCGGCCGCGCGCCAAGGTCCCAGAGTGTGAGAACTAGATGGACCTACACCAATTTTAAGCATGTCGAAAACAGAGATACATTCCATAGGGGCTGAGTTTGCGTAAAGGTATATATTTTTATGATGAATTTTAATGAATTTATAGTAACTGATTTTGGCATGGGTTGCTAGGTTTTATAAGCTGTTAAAGCATTAATAGCCAGTATTAAATAATACCTAACAAACATTTAAAATGTAGGAAAATTTTGATTTAATAAAAACCTTGTTATATTTAACATTTTTTAAATATAATAGAATATGACTATAGAGAAAGGATTGGACTGGGGGTTAAAGCATAACGATGGTGTGGAGTCACTGTCGCATAACAGAACGTTTATAGTTCAAAAATTTACAGATTTACCAGATTTGGTTCCGGAAGTGGTGACAGATTTACAAACAGTTAATGACTTTTTTAATCACTTTAAACCGCAGGTAAGTGTTAAGTTTCATGATTCGAAGGGTAAACTTATACATGAAACTGTTGAATTTAGGAATATAACCTATTTTGCTCCAGAAAGTATGCTCTCTAAAAGTGACTTTTTAAACCGTTTGGAACGTGAAAAAACATGTTGTTTTGAGGTTTTAAAAACGCTAAATACCGATGAAGATATCCAAGTCATTATTCGAGATGACACCGCCAAAACCGCCCTTTTACAAAAAATAAAAGCCTTGAAAGAAGAACTTAGAAAAACATAAAGATTCATGCGTAGCAAACAAAGTCAAAATTTAGAAAACAAGTTGAATAATGCTGTGGAAATCCAAGCTTGGGAAGCTTTTGGTAGAGACGTCTTACAAAAGCTGATACCGCCATTACATTTTATTTCTGCTGAAGACGGTATTGATGATTTGAAACTTTCTAAGGAAGAAAAGGAAGCGTTATGTTATACTTTAGGGCTTTGGGAAACTTTGCTTGAAGACGGTGAAGGTTTTTTAGATATGCGGTCTATTTTGATTAAGAATTTGGAACAATTAAAATCTGACTACGAGCGCTTTTTAAAAGCATCGATTGAAAAAGCCAAACCATTGGAGGTTGCTTATCATTCGGTTGGTTTATTTTTTAATAATGCCAATGAAGCAAGTATTTCGCGGTTAACCGTAATGAATGCAGATATTGAGCAACTCAAAGATTTAGATAATCCTGTTTTTATTGATGCGGTAAGAGATGAAATTAATTCGGCTTTTGATCGCTTGGATTTAAGTTCACACTATTCTCTGCTTGTTATTCCGGGTTATTTGGGGGCTAATAAGGTATTGGACCGTTGGGCAAAACTGGCTTTTGAACATAAAGTATTTATGGTAACAGATTTTGCACATTTGGATGCACCCGATGATGTAGTGGCCCATTTTAAAACGACCAATCACGTGCGTAATGAAACCTATTTGTCTAATGTGGTTATGACCTGTAATTGGTTCGTTGGACGAGGAAAATATGATTTTATTGCCGAGGAAGACGATTTGTATGTACCACCATCGTTGGCTGTGGCAGGGAAACTTTATAGTAACAGCTTGTCTCAGGCAAGTGCCGGAAGAAAATACGGTGCATTAAAAGGGGTAGGAGGTGTTTGTTTTAAGCTTAAAAAGCATGATTTAGCTATTTTAGAAGGCTTGGGCTTGATACCCATGTATTTTGAAAATGGCCAAATTATAGCCTACTCGGCAAAAACACTTTTTAATGGAAATAATTTGGGGCTACAAACTTATTCGGTAGTGCGCGTTTTTGATTATGTAAGCAAAGTGCTTATAGATTATTTTAACCGAAAAACCTTCGAGAATTTTAACGTACGTACCCGAAAAGAGTTTATTCATGATATTGTGAGCTTTTTAGATAAAAATACAGGAGCTCAAAAATTGATTGAAAGTTTTAGCATTAAACGATTAGAACAAGATATGGAACATAAAGATCGTGTGCATTTGGAACTTTATATGGAACCATATTTTCCAGCCAAAAACTTTTTAATTCATTTAAATGGTAAAATTGGCGATTCGGGCAAGGCTAATTCTTGGGAGGCGCATTACGAGCAGAAAGGCTGAGATGACTTAATAGCTTTGATAAATTATGTCTGAATCACTTATAATATACTCAAGGTGACATGCCTGGCTATAGGGCGTATGTTTTAAGCTTTAGGGAATAACCAGCAACCAAAAGTTAAAATTTAATTTCAGACTCTGCTTTTTGTTTCATTAAAATAATATTTTGCTAGGAAGCAAAAATTGTATTAGTACTTCAAATTTATAAGCGCTCTTACTTCATCCAAAGTGCTTATTAGTTGTTTGCTAAATGCGAACGTCATAATATCACTTTCCGTTTTTCCTTGCCGCAGTAAATTGTTAAAATGGATGGTTTCGTAATTGTAGCCTATGGTTTTGTAATCAAAATCTAAGGTCTTTTCTTTGTTTTCTGTGTATAATGTAATTGTTGAAGGTTGATGAAACATGGTGTTTATCTTCACTGTGGCCTTTTCAAAGCTAAAAATAGCTTCTGTTTTTAAATCTTCAATTAGCGAACTTTTTAATTTTGCAATAGCACCGTCTTCATATTTAAAAGTCATATCACAAGAAGCGTCTGCGCCGTTTTTAAAATATGTAGCATCAGCCTCAATTTTATCGGGAAGGCCTAAAGTCGATAAAGCGGCGAAAATAGGGTAGATGCCTATATCTAATAAACTACCACCACCTAAGGATTTGTTGAAGAGTCTCGAACTGTTATCAAAATCTCTATAAAACCCGAAATCGGCTTCCAGTTTAAGCAACTTGCCATAAGTGTTGTTTTTTACGGCATCTAAAACAAACTGGTAGTGCGGTAAGAAGTAGGTCCAAAGTGCTTCCATTAAAAGCCCGTTTTTAGATTGGGCTACAGCAATCATGGTTTCGACTTCCTCGGCATTCATGGCGAATGGCTTTTCACAGAGTACAGCCATACCATATTCCAAACACAGTAAGGTGTTTTCTTTGTGTAAAGCATGTGGTGTTGCGATATAAACCGCATCGATATTGTCGTCTTTTGCTAATTGCTCATAGCTATCGTAGGTTTTAGTTGCATCGTACTTTTTGGCGAAATCTTTAGCCTTTTTTAAACTTCTAGAGGCTACAGCATACAATTTTGCCCCAGACACAGTTTGTAGGTCTGTAGCAAATTTATTAGCGATTTTTCCAAGGCCAATAATGCCCCAGTTAATGGTTTTCTGTTCTGGTTGCTTTGTCATTTGGTAATACGGATTGAAGGATACATGCCAAGGTAATAACGATTAGGCAGCCTACAAAATTTAACCATAAAAAAGGAAGGTTAATGTATTCATATTGATTAAGTAAAAACAAAGCGATTACAATTATTTGGGTGATTAAGGCCCCTATAAAAACCGCATTTCCTTTAACAAACTTGAAGAAAAAGGCTAGTAAGAATATACCCAATACATTACCATAAAATATAGAACCAATAATGTTTACCAGTTGAATAAGGTTTTCAGCTAAGTTCGCGACACAAGCAATACCAATGGCGATTAATCCCCAACCAAAGGTGAACCATTTTGAGGCTTTAACCATAGCTTCTTCAGATTTTTCGCTTGTATTACGTTTGTATAAATCCATGGTTGTTGTTGATCCTAAGGCGTTTAATTCACTGGCCGTACTACTCATGGCTGCACTTAAAATTACGGCTAATAACAAACCAATTAATCCACGTGGTAAGTTGTTCAAAATAAAATGTATAAACACATAATCTTTATCGTTGCTTTCAACTTTTACACCTTGACTTTGGGAAGCTTTATCGATTAAAACTTTAGCTTCGTTTCTAATGGTTTCTTCAGCTTCATTGGCTATAGTAATGTAATTTGATGACGTATCATCTGGAGTCGCGATAAACGATTGTATAATTTTTTGTTTTTCATCAAACACTTGTGCTTGTTCTTTTTGCAGTGTTTTAAAGTCTTCGGCATATTCCGAATTTAAAACCAATGCGGTTGCCGTAGGGTTGAAGTTTATAGGGGAGCTGTTAAATTGATAAAACACAAAAACCATAACGCCAACAAGAAGGATAAAAAACTGCATCGGTATTTTTAAAATACCGTTAAAAATGAGTCCCAATTGCATTTCTTTTACCGATTTCCCTGAGAGGTAGCGTTGCACCTGACTTTGGTCGGTTCCAAAATACGAGAGCATTAAAAAAGTACCACCAATAATACCGCTCCAAAAGGTATACCGGTTATTCAGATCGAATGAAAAATCAAGTACTTCCATTTTACCACTAGCTCCAGCGATTTCTAAAGCTTTTGTAAAAGTGATGTCTTGTGGTAGTTTATCAACGATCAAGAAAAAAGCCACTAACATACCAATAAAAATAACGACCATTTGGTGTTTTTGAGTAACGTTAACTGCTCTCGTTCCACCAGAAACGGTATAAACGATAACCAATAAGCCAATGATGATGTTTAGGGTGAGTAAATCCCATCCTAAAACAACCGATAAAATTATAGCAGGAGCAAAAATGGTGATGCCGGCTGCCAAGCCTCGTTGTATTAAAAATAGTATAGCAGCTAGGGTTCTGGTTTTTAAATCAAATCGATTTTCTAAAAACTCATAAGCTGTATAGACTTTTAATCGATGATAAAGCGGAATAAACACCATACAAATAACCACCATGGCAATAGGTAAGCCAAAATAGAATTGTACGAACCCCATGCCGTCGTTAAAGGCTTGTCCTGGTGTTGATAAAAAAGTAATCGCACTGGCTTGAGTTGCCATAACCGATAAACCAATGGTCCACCATTTAGAGGTATTCCCGCCACGAAGATAATCCGTCACGTTTTTACTGCCTCTTGTTTGCCAAGTTCCATAAGCTACAATAGCAATTAGGGTTGAGCATAGTACGGCCCAGTCAATCCAACTTAAAGTTTGCATATTTTAAAAGGATTTTGTGATGAAGTAAAACGCAATGAAATATAGCACATTGACTATTAAAACAACCGAATATAAGGTTAGCCAAGTTTGTTTTGGTGGTTCTTCGTTATTCATAAGTTGGTTTATTTTTCGGTTTGATTAAGGTCTTCTTTGCCTAATGAAATCATATTTGCGAACAAACGGTAGGCTCCAGAAACACCTGATGGAAATTCTCTGAAAAAGCTGAGTCCTGTGTAAATATAGTAGCCTTTACCATATTTAGCGACCAGTAAGCTTCCTTTTTTATCCGATTCCTTTTTATCGTGGATTTCTAAAATAGGGGTAAATTCTTTGGCCCAGCCATTGGGAAAATATAATCCGCGTTCTTGCGTCCAGCCTTCAAAATCTTTTTGAGTGATTTTATTCGGGTAATTTAAAACGGGATGTTTCGGACTTAAAAAGCGAACCTGAGCGTTTTCATCGGTAACACGGTCTCTGGATAAAGTCAGTTTATAAGGTGCGATGTGGTCTACCTTTAAGCGGTGACTCGTATTGTATTGTACAATCATATTTCCGCCTTGAGCTACAAAATCAAAAAGTGTTTGCTGTTTAAACTGTAAGTCATCTAAAGTGTTGTAAGCTCGAATTCCAACAACTACAGCATCAAAATGACTTAAGCTTTCTGCAGAAATTTCAGCAGGTGTTAAAAACTGAACCTCGTATCCAATTTGTTCGAGACTTTCAGGAACCACATCACCGGCACCTTGAATGTAAGCGATATGTTTTCCTTTTTTCTGAATATCCAAGCGCACAACTTTTGTTTCATTAGGTAGTAAAACGGTTTGTTTAGGAATGTGGCTATAATCAATTTCTATAAGCTCTTTATTGTAGGCTTGATTTCCAACGAAAACCATAGGGCTAATATACCCTTCATTACCATTTTTAGGCGGCGTTATCGTGAAATTAAAGTTTTGTTCTTCGCCTTTATGAACAATAGATACGGGTTGTGATTTAGGAAATACTTGCCAACCTTCTGGGTGTTCAATTTCTACAGCACCTTTTAAATTGTCATGTCCCGCTCTAACAATGACTTGGATATTTCTTTTCTCATTGGAATTAAAAATGATGACTTTTTCGGTAATACTAGCTGAAGCTTCTGGGATGATTTCAAACGGACGATACAATTCACCTTTATCGGGTTCGGAGTAACGCTGAATCACGTCTTTTGAAATACTAAAAGGCACATTATTGATGAGTAAGTTAAACTTGACGTTATAGGCTCTAGGGGTTTCTGGAAGGCCAATTAAATCTTTGTTATCCACGTGATACATGCCAAGGCTTCCTTTTTTGTTGAGCCAGTAGGGTGTTGTGGGTTGCTGATTTTCTTTAATATTTAAAACCTCTTCGAAGTTGTATTTTATGTTATTCTTTAAGTCGATATTTTTTGAAACACTAAGTTTTTCTGAAGTTTCATAACTGAGTAAAAGCATCGGTATGTCACTTCGGTTAAGCACTTCGATGTTAATTTTTACAGCTTCGCTAGGTGTCGCCCAATTGGTTTCTGCCGAGGCTTCTAAATACAAACCGGCACACATTTCTATAATATGAATGAGCTCTTTAGATTTTTGAATTTTCCAATGTTCATTATCTGCTTTTTGAAGCAGTTGATAGGCTTTAACCAATTGCGGAATATGCTCTGAAGGGTTTTTAAAATTGAAGTTGTTTTCTACAGCATATAAAATGTCACCAATGGCTTGTCCGCCTTTAATACGGTTCCATGTGGTATCAATACCTTCAAAAATGTTGTCACTATCTTTTAAGGGATCACCTTTCAGGAATTCAACATACTCTTTTTGAGTGCCGCGCTGGGTTAAATTACCAAACCCTTGACATAAATGCTGACTCCTAGCAATGGCAGCCACTTCGTTGTTAGACATGCCTTTAAGTGGGTAAAAAGTACCTATATCGAAACTAATCATATCACTTTTGTCGGCGGCATCAAATTTGTCTTGTCCGCCATAAAACCAATGGCTCGTATTAAAAAACAAGCGTTTTGGTTGCCAAGCGGTGGTTCTATCTAATTGTTCTGGGAAAGCCGTTTTATCGTTAGCTATCTCAAAGGCTTCAACACTTAGCATGGCCGATCCTGTATGGTGCCCATGGGTCGTACCAGGGCTTCTATGGTCAAAACGGTTTATAATGATATCGGGTTGAAATGTTCTAATGGCTAAAACGACATCGCTTAAAACCATGTCTTTGTCCCATATTTCAAAAGTTTCATCAGGGTGTTTGGAGTAGCCAAAATCGTTGGCTCTTGTAAATAGTTGTTCGCCGCCATCAACACGTCTTGCAGCAAGCAATTCCTGAGTTCTTAAAACACCAAGTAATTCTCTAATATCCGAACCTATTAAATTCTGACCGCCATCACCACGCGTTATAGAAAGGTATGCTGTTCTGGCTTTAATATGATTGGACATGTAGGCGATAAGACGCGTGTTTTCGTCGTCTGGATGTGCCGCAACGTATAAAACAGAACCTAAAAAGTTGAGTTTTTGTATGGATTCGTAAATTTCAGAAGATGAGCTTTTTATCGGTTTTTGTGCGTAGGTAATCAATAGCGTTAGTAAAGCTATGGCTAAAGAAAGGCGTTTTTTATTCATTTTGGTTATAAGCTAAAAAATCAAATATACCAAAGTTGATGCTGCGTTAAAAGGTTTTAGTGTTTCTTTAACGGTTTGGTTTGGGGGAGTTCCAAAGTTCCAAAGTTCCAAAGTTATATTGTTATAAAGTAATAAAGTTACAGAGAAGCAACTTCTAAAAGTTGAACTTGAAACTGAGCTCTTATCCCCTTGAGGACTATCGAGATGGAAACATTGTTTTTATCGAAGATACATGGCGAAGCCAATAGGTGGGGTATAGTTTGTAAGTAAAAAAAAGCTACAAAGCTTCAAAAGCACCTCGACAAGCTCGGTGTGACAAGTTAAAAGTATGGTTGAATTAGAAGATTATTAATCAATAAACAATTATAAATAATCAATTGCTTTAAGTTTTTAAGATAGTATTCAAAAAAAAATCACGGCTAGTAAAAGGACTAACCGTGATTATAATATGAATAAAACTTAATTTAAAAAGACTTATTACCTTTTAATGAAACGTTTTAAAGTTTCGGTACTTCCGTTAGATACTTTAAGTAAGTACATTCCAGATTGTAAACCTCTTAAATCAATTTTTTCAACTCCAAAAGCTTGTGTATTTGAATACACAAATTGGCCTAAAGTGTTATAGATTTCAATTTTTGACGTTTGACTTCCAGATAGTTTAACCATGATAAAATCTGAAGCTGGATTCGGGAATACCGATACAGCAAAGGCGCTATCTTCATCGGTAACTTTATCAGCGGCTTCTTTAGCTGAACCAGCAATTAATTCGAATTCAATCCAATCGATATCAGCACTTTCTCCATCAGCGTTAGAGGTTAACACGATTTCGTTGTTACCTGCGTTTAAAGCAGTGACTAAGCTAGCTCTAGCAAAAGATGAACTTTGAGTAGCAGGAAGTGATAATGTTTGTGAATTCCCATTAAAACTGATATTTACAGAAGGATTCATTGTAGCCTTTCTGGTATATCTAAGTGTTACCGTATAGTTTCCAGAAACAGGCGCGTTAAAGTTCCAGATAATTTGTTTTCCAGCACTGTTTGAAAGGTTTATGGTATTATCAAAATCGGCTGCATCATAATATTTGATAGATCCGTCGTAAGCGATAGTTCCAGCATCGGTCACTTCAATACGTGTAGGCTCTGTTGGTTCTATAATTGAACCTTCAATTGTTGCAGAAGCATAGTTGGAATTGATTGAGCCATTGGCTTTAATCCAATAGAAATATTCTGTATTCGCATCTGCCGTGGCATCTACATAACTTGTAGCAGATACAGCTAGAGTTGCTATACGTACTCTGCCACTTGGATTGGAATCTAAATCTCTGTATAGTTCAATGCTTGTTGGCGCAAAATTGGCGGTCCAATTTAAACTTATAGATGTTTCTCCTGGAGTAGCCGTTAAGCTTATTGCGTTGCTTGGAGCAGCAATCGTTGCTGAAGCCGCATTAGAGTTAAATGCGCCATTTGATTTTATCCAGTAGTAGTAGGTTGTTCCTACAGTAGCTGTATTGTCGGTGTAACTCGTAATATCAACAGAAGCGATATTTGCTAATTTAGTTCTACCAGCAGGATCGGCATCGGTGTCTCTGTATAGTTCGTAGCTTGTTGCGGTTCCTTCAACTAAAGTCCAGTTAAGGTTAATTTCAGTTTCAGTAGCAACGGCGTTAAGTGAAACTACAGGGTCTGCATCTGGCGCAAAAATTGTTGCTGATGCCGCATTAGAGTTAAATGCACCATTTGATTTTATCCAGTAGTAGTAGGTTGTTCCTACAGTAGCTGTATTGTCGGTGTAACTCGTAATATCAACAGAAGCGATATTTGCTAATTTAGTTCTACCAGCAGGATCGGCATCGGTGTCTCTGTATAGTTCGTAGCTTGTTGCGGTTCCTTCAACTAAAGTCCAGTTAAGGTTAATTTCAGTTTCAGTAGCAACGGCGTTAAGTGAAACTACAGGGTCTGCATCTGGCGCAAAAATTGTTGCAGATGCCGCATTAGAGTTAAATGCGCCATTTGATTTTATCCAGTAGTAGTAGGTTGTTCCTACAGTAGCTGTATTGTCGGTGTAACTCGTAATATCAACAGAAGCGATATTTGCTAATTTAGTTCTACCAGCAGGGTCGGCATCGGTGTCTCTGTATAGTTCGTAGCTTATTGCGGTTCCTTCAACTAAAGTCCAGTTAAGGTTAATTTCAGTTTCAGTAGCGACAGCGTTAAGTGAAACAACGGGATCCTCAGGTTGTTCGATCACTAAACCGTATTCTACAGCACCTAAATCTGGTCGAGATCCGCTGTAATCAATTCCTGAAGTAGTTACACCTGCATCAATTAAATTACTGCTTGATTTTAGGTTTAAGAAACCGTTAGAAGTTGGATAGGCATTTGGACCTGGGCTCGTGGTTACAAAGTCATTTGAACTAACCGAAAGGCTTCCATCTACATTAATAAATGCGTTAGGAGCCGAGTAGTTTCCACGAATACGATCGTTTTGTGAGTTTCCAAATGACACGTTGTTTTTCCAAACATGGCTTGCACCATCTCTTGTATGAATGTTATATTCTCCGTTATTATAGGATGTATTGTTTGTAAATTCTATAGTACCAATATTTCCATTGTCTGTAAATCCGTGTTTACCGTTATTAAAGGCAATACAGCGGCGTACAATATGATTTATTTTATGAGCACTAGATCCTAGTTTGAATCCGTTTTTATCACCACCACCGGAAGATCCACCAGTAGTTAACGTACCGTTACTGTGGGCGATACAATCTTCAAATGTCACCACACCAATAGGGCCGGTATCACTTTTAGTGTATAAATCCCAACCATCGTCAATATTGTGGTGGGCCACACATCCACGGAAGGTGTTACCAACTCCACAAGTTAATTTAGCAGCAAAACCATCGGCATCTTCATTATCAGAATCGCGGTTGTTGTAAGCTTCACAATTTAAAATTAAGTTGTGTGAAGGCCAATCGCTAATAGAAGTAGCACTTGTATTGTATCTACTTAACTGTAAACCAGTATCGTGATTTGATCTAAAAATACAACTTTCAATCGTGTTGTAGTTTCCAGAAAGTAGCATGCCGTTGTCACCTGCTTCTTCAATAGTAATACCTTTAAAGTGCCAGTAGTTACCATCTAAAACAATACCACGGTTTGAAGATAACTCCGACTGAGCGGCAAAGCTAAGAACAGGCATACCGTCGTATCCGAATACTTTAATTTTAGAGCTCGAAGACCCGTTTTTAGTGATTACAATGGTAGAAGAGAAGTTGTATTTACCTCCTTTTACATAAATGGTACCTCCGGAAGACACGCTAGAAAGCGCAGATTCAAACGTTTTTGGTGAGTTTATAGTTCCAGAGTTACTTGCAGAACCGTTATTGGCTACGTAAATGGCTGAAGGGTCTGTGGGTGGGTTTTCAGGATCAGGGTCTTCGTCTGCTTTTGGAGTAGTCACTTGCGCAGCATTCGATGAATAATCGTTACTAACTTTTACCCAATAATAATAAGTTGTTTCGGCAGCAGCCGAATTATCGCTGTAGAATCTAGCATCTGGTGCTAAAGTTACAATTTTTGTTCTACCAGCAGGATTAGAGTCGATATCTCTATAGATTTCAAGAGCGTCAACGGTGATATTACTAGCTGTCCAACTTAAGTTCACATTGGTGCCAGAAACAGAAGCACTTAAAGATACGCTAGGATCTCCTGGAGGCGGATTGACAACATCCCCCGTGCTAAGTATCATGTAGTAAAGATTTGCGGTGTCACCTTTTGTGATGGTGTGCGAACCAGCACTTAGTTGTTGCGTTAACTCGCCGCCTGAAACATTAACATTATTGCCATCAATTTTAATGCTTCCAGACCAACCTTCGTTAAAAACAAGGGTTATAGAACCACTTGAAGCTGTATTAAAAGAAATGCTTGTACTAGACTCAATTTTTAAGCATTGTGTTAAGGTTAAACCGGCGTAGTTAACCGTTCCTTTAGAATCGGAAAGGTTTCCAGAAATACTAAATACATTACTACTTGTTCCAGAAGTTGTGAAATTGTGGGTAGTACCTCCAGCTGGCGGTGGCGTTATTATTTCGTCGTCACCGTTTGGTGTTGCCGATTGAGAATTTGATTCAACATTACCATTGGCTTGAACCCAATAGTAGTAAGTCGTTCCGTTATCTACAGAATTATCGGTGTAGCTTGTAGCGCTAGATGATAAATCGGTTAATTTCGTTCTTCCGCTTGTGCTGGAGCTTGTGTTTCTATACACGGTGAAACCAGAAGCTGTTAGGTTAGCTGTAGACCAGTTTAATGTTACAGATCCGTCTCCCGAAGTTGCTGTTAGTGAAATAGTAGGATCGGTAGGAATTACTGGTGCAGAACCTTCACCTTGAATATATTGTAATTTTGTATTGTAGTTTATTAATGCTGATTTAAGCGCACTATTTACATCGTAAGACGTGTCGTCCACAGAATTATTAAAAGTGAAATTGAAATCACCACCTTCTTGTCTGCCACTATATGTCGTCACGTTAGTTTTAGCGTTTTGAGGCGAATCTGCAGTATAACTATACATTGCAGAAGAATTGTCGAAATTGTTGTAAGTGTTAGAACCATAAGATGATTTTACACTGCTGCTAATGGTTTGACTTTTACTTGTAACCACATAAGCATCAAAATCGGTTGTAGATCCCGAATAATTAGAGTCTCCATAGGCAACAAAACGTTTTTGCCCAGTCATGTAATTGTTGTAAGCCTTAATGGTACCACCATCTTCTTTAGAAAATGTTGGCATATCCGAGTAATCGTTGGAACCTTCACTTTCATCATAAACATCAGACCCTTGCATAGAAGTCAGCATAGGGTATTTACAGTTACGGAAATAGTTTCCTTCTACAAAAACCGATGATCCCTTGGTTGAACCCACACCATATTTAGCAACACCATCGTAGTAGTTGTTGTAAACGTGTGCCGAATAAAAGCGTACACGCGGATGACGAGAATCAGAATGGTCGTACCAGTTGTGGTGGTAAGTAATGTACAAACCTTCAGTCGTGTTTTCGCTTAAACCTAAAAGGTTAGATTTTCCTGCATCCCAAAAGTGGTTATAAGAAAAAGTAACATAAGTTGATTTTTTACAATCTAAAGCGCCATCTCCTTTTGCTTGATCTGAGTCTCCTCCAGCATCGCCATAGAAGAAATCACAGTTGTGTACCCAAACATATTGGTTATTCTGTTGTAAACCAATATTATCACCTTCACCGCTATCGCAGTTCATGGTACCAATATTTCTTACTTCAATGTTTGTTGCATTTTTAATACGAATACCCCAACCGTCAGCGGTAGCATCATCGCCTACGCCTTCTAGGGTAATGTAGCTCGAGGCATTATTACTGTTTTCAATAACAATATCACCATTTTGCATATACGACATATCAGTTACCTGTCCGATAAGACGAATAATTAAAGGGCGTGTGTCTTTGCCTTTTTTAAAGCCTTCAAGAATAGTTTGTATACCAACACAAGGGTTAGAACTAGCTCCTGTAACATCTAGGCTAACAGTATTTTTAGTGTTTTCAGTTAAGTATAAGATAACCGCGTTATCTTTTGGTGTTCCATCTGCTTTGTAAGCTCCAGGAACTCGGCCATTACTAAAAGAAAATCCTGTACGGTCGTGGGCTTTTACGGTAATATTACTTGTTGTTGCTCCAGATCCTTCAGATCCGTTAAATACAGGGGCAACTTTAATAGTGTACTGTCCTGCTTTCAAACCTAATACGTCGGCACGGTAGTAGCTTCCGTACCCACGAATGAGTTGTGTGTCAATTTTTTTGTTACTAATACCTTGTCCGCTATAATACACATTATAGGAATCGGCTCCAGAGACTGGGGTCCATTTTACGGTGGCTGTTTCGAACCAACCGCTTGCTTCGTTAATCGTTACCGACTGAGCAATCGCTAGAAAGGATGCTAGGAGGAATGCTAACGAGAAAACTGTTTTTTTCATTTTGCTTAAATTAATAGTTATTGTTTAGTTGTTTTACAATTCTAAAGACATCACGTTCATGTATTTATAAAATGTAATCGATTACATTGGTAAATCGTGTAATCCATTGCCTAAAGTATATGTTACACCTCTGTTTTCCAAATAATTGCGAAATAATGTTAATAACTTCTTAAAATATGTTACTAAATCATGTTAATTTATCGATAAAGTGTATGAAAAATTATGTCATTAACATTTTTGTAGGATAATTGTGTGTCGATTTGTTGTATTGGATTAGTAAACAATATTAAATAGGAAATCGTTTTAGACTGTTCATTTAGCTGAAGTTATGGAAAACGTCTAGTGAAGCAATGTATCAGAGTGTCAAAGTTAAAGCGTTATAAGATTATATAGTTATAAGGTTATAAAGTTACCAAGGCACCTCGACAAGCTCGGTATGACAAGCTTAGAGTATAGTTAAACTCGAGGGTTAATAATCAATAATAAATAGTCAATAATTAATTTTTTAATTCACTCTTTATTATATTTCTTAAATTCAATGTTTTTAGTTTTCAAAATGCCATAAAATTTTCGAGGCGATATTTTTAGGTCTTTGGTGATGTCACTTACTTTTTTCTGCCCTTTTTTATACAATTTTAAATTATCGTTCAATTTTTTATTAAAGTAGTGTTTTTTTAGTTTCTCAATAATTTGTAATTCAGTGAGATTTGACTCCTTTGCATATTTTTCAATTTCAGATTTTATATCTTTTAAACTACTCATATGTTTTTTTTTAAGGGTTATGCTTAATAAAGACTAACGTATTTAATGAGCTAATTTACTAAATAAAAACCGATTAAAAAATCCGAAAGGATTTTTGTGAGTAGACTAGAACTAGTAATAAATTATATCCGTGTTGTCCAAGGTTTTTATTTTAAATTGTGTAAGATTTTCCTGTCTTCGTTTTGTTCATTAGATAAAGATTTGAAAATCATAAACCCAAATTCTGCGATTAAATTTATTTGTTTTTTTGTTTCTTCATATGTCATTATTAATTTCCAAGAACCCTGAATTTCCTCGTGTGAAAAGAATGTCTTATAAATGAACATTTGATTTTTACTAAAATTTAGCTTTTTTGTATCTAATAAGTGAAGTGAATGTACAATTGAATGTCTAACATTTGTAATTACATAATACCAATCATTCAAATTTATATCAGTATTATTTAGATTCTCAGATTCTTTATAGTTAGGACTAATTTCGCGTAATAGTTTTAATAACGCTGTATTATTCTTTGATCTGTAATATTTTCGTAGAAATTCTTTTTGATCAGTTAAGAGTTCTTTTTTAACTTTTAAATGTTTTTGGTATGTAGGGTATACGTTAAGGAATTCTCCAATTATATTGAATAAAAAACTTTCCAATATTTCGTAACAATTTGCTAAAAAAGTCATTCCATTTTGAGAAATTAAAGTATCTATGCTTTTTATCATCTCTTCTTGACCTTTAATTTCTATTTGAAACTCAGTAGGATAGTTTAATTTCCAGCCGTTAGCACTTTTTCCTGTTAAATCACCAATAATCAACTTAGTTCCTATGAAAGGCTCAATACCTGAATTTGATTCATTCTTTTTCTCAATTTGTTTTATCGTATTGGACAAATGGACTTTGGTCTGATAATGTAAGGATTCATACAAAGCTATTTTATTCAAAAAGTCATCAATTTCCTTTTTTAACGGATTTGTCATTTTCTGTGTTTTTCTTGACTAACGATAAATTTTGATCTAAATATGTCTTTGAAATTCAGCCGTTAGCTAATGGGATTATTCGGATAGTTTTGGGTTGATTTTTTTGGTACAACTATGCTATATAAAATAGCTAACAGAGTGTCTTATAATTTACTTCTACCTCCAAATTAAATTCTTCATTCTTCACTATTAATTATTACTTTCTAACTTTCAATATTCATAGCCCATTCATCAAGCTCGTTGTTAGAAATCCGCAGAGATTAATAATCAATAATCAATAATCAACATTAAAGCCACTTTTTACGCTTAAAGTAATACAGCATGCCTAAAAACATGACAATCATAACACCCCAAACAACAACATAGCCATATTTATATTTTAATTCTGGCATATATTCGAAATTCATCCCGTAAATACCGGCAATAAAGGTTAGTGGAATAAAAATGGAGGCCATGATGGTTAGTACTTTCATGACTTCGTTCATTTTGTTACTAATAGCGGTCATATACATATCCATTAAACTGGAAGCCATTTCTCTATAGATGTCTATACTTTCGGAAACTTGAATTAAATGGTCGTAGATATCTCTAAAAAAAGTAACCGTTTTTTCCTCGATAAGCGGATTTTCATTTTTATCAATTTTGATAAGGATTTCTCGAAGCGGAAAAATAGAGCGGCGCATACGAAGGATTTCGTGTTTTAAATCTCGAATTTTTTTACTGGTTTGATCATCAACATTTCCTGAAAAAATAGCATTTTCAAAGTCTTCAACTTTATCTCCTAAGAGTTCTATAACGCTAAAGTAATGGTCTACAATAGCATCAATTAAAATGTATAATAAATAATCAGATCCTAGTGATCTGGCTCTTCCGCGCCCAGCAATGATACGTGCTCTAACGGCATCAAAAACATCGCCTTCCGATTCTTGGAAAGTGAGTACGTAGTTTTTGCCTAAAACAAAACTCACTTGTTCCGAAATGATGTTTTCTTCATCATCATCTTTATAATACAGCATTTTCAACACCACAAAAAGGTATTCGCCATAGTCGTCGAGTTTAGGGCGTTGGGAAATACTAACAATATCTTCAACCACTAAAGGGTGTAAATTAAAATGATTACCTAGAGATTCAATCGCATTCACGTGGTTTAATCCGTTGAGGTTCACCCATGTCACCGAATCGGAGTTTTTGAAGTTGTAACTCTCTTCAACCGATTTTAGTTCTTTTACAGTACAGTGGGTTGTATTGTAATCGAAGGCTTCAATAAAGAGTTTTTCTTTGGTTCGTTCTCCTGTGTATATAGCACTTCCAGGCGCTTGACCTAATTTTTTTTTAGAATGCTTTGTTCTCGTTTTTTTTGCCATGGAAAAGAAGGTAGCCTGTTTTAAAAAATATAATTAGCGTTGATTGCGTTGCCCGACCAAGTTAATGAATCTCTATGAATTAAACAGCATCACTATCATCTTCATGAATGTCAACAATAGCGTCTTTTTGAATTAGTGACACTGCCTTTTGAAGCATAAGGTTGTTAGGGTAAGTTACCAAGCTTCCGTTATCCAGTCGTAAATGCAATTGAAAGGCTCTAATATCTTCAATAATACCAGTTATCGGGAAATCTTTATCATGAATTTCTATTTTGTCACCCACTTTATAAGGAAAATTAAAAAACATAATGATACCCGAAGTGATATTACTAAGAATAGACCAAATGGCAAAAAGACCAATACCTATAACCGCAAAAATAGATGAAAATACAACCGCCAGTTCTTTAAATTCCGTTCCGAAAATTAGCGATTCGATTAAAAGACCTACCAATAAAAAATTGACCGTAACATAACGTTTCATTAAGCGAATTCGAGCATCGTTAATGCCATTTTTTCGAGCCACTTTAGTAATGGTGAAGTTGATGATGTACCTCAAAATTAGTAATGAAAAAATGACTATTGCCGATACAATAAGTTCGTTTTGATAAGTTTCATGGAAATTTACAAACATATAAAATTCGTGGTTTTTAGTTAATCAAAGATACAGTCTAAAAAAATGAATTAAGAATCTAAATGCAACGATTCTCTTAATTTTTCGTCTTTATTATGATTTAAATTCCAATAGGGCGATTTGATGGTTTTGAGTTTGCTTGCCTTGGTGGTAAGGGTTTTTGCTTGTTTACCAAATCCGCTGCTAAAGGTTTCTTCCCAGCTTAAAATATCATATGGAAATTTAGGGTTAAACATAATTTTTAAAGTGCGCTGTAATTCTGGGTAATGTACAGTATAGCTATCGGTTTCCAAAGTTGCAGTTGCAGCATATGCTTGTAATGGTTTGTGTTTTAGTCTGATAAATTCAAAAGCTGGAATGATTTGTAAGTTGCCCGTTGGTAGGGATTTCGGATTGATACGCAGCTGTGTCCAGAGTTCGTTTTCTAAAATAGATTTATTGAGACTGAAATGTTTATCGGCTTCGCCCTGAAAATAGGAGTGGGAAGCGATTTCAAACGCCGTTTTGTTATTTAATTGTGTGTATATGTGTCCGCACCACTCTTGCACCGAAGTAGAGAGTTTTAAAGCATGTTGATTGTTCGAAACCGGATAGAAAACACTCTGCATGATGCTATATGGGTAAATGCCTGTGTTGAAGTTTTTTGTAGCGTTTAGTTTTAAAACAGGAATGGTTTCAGCATTTCGACGATCGGCTTTAACTTGTATGTCGGGTAGAAAATCTTCAGTAACATAAATTAAAACGGCTGTGCCTTGGCGAATTTCTCCGTAACGGGCTTGTTCTAGTTTATATGAAGATATTTCAGCTTCACCGGCATACCAATAGCTTTTAAAATCTGATGATAATGGGGTTTTTGGTGATGACGTTTTCACGGATTTCGTTTCAGTTACATTAACTTTCGAACTAGAAGATTTATGTTCTGCGGAAGGGTTTTGGTTGCAGGATAGCATCAAAACGCATAACCCAAAGATACTCTGTTTTATAAAGGGTTTAGAAGTAAATAGTTTCATAACAAGGATTTTACCCCTAAAGTTACAATCTTATTTTTCTTCTGCAATGGCGTTTAAAGTTTTATAAACCAGATGTACAGGTAGTCCCATGACATTAAAATAGGAGCCTTCTATTTTGGTTACACCAATTTGTCCGATCCAATCCTGAATGCCATAGGCACCTGCTTTGTCGAAAGGATGGTATTTTTCAATGTAGTATGAAATTTCATCATCACTTAAAGGTTTAAAAGTAACTTTTGTGATATTATGCAAGGTTTTTTCGAAGGTGGGGGTTGTAAAACACACCGATGTAATCACTTCATGTGTCGTATCGCTAAGGGATTTTAAAATACGGAAGGCTTCTTCAGCATTTTCTGGTTTACCTAAGGCTTTGTTGCTGTGCCAAACAATGGTGTCGCTGGTAATAAGGATGTCCTTGGCTTGCAGCTCATCTTTAAACGGCAAGGCTTTTAGCTGGGCTAAATAATTACTGATTTCAAAATGGGTGAGCCTAGACGGATATTCCTCTTTTATTGGTTTTAAACGAATTTCAAAATCTAAATCCAAATTCTTAAAGAATTCTTGTCGGCGTGGCGATCCAGAAGCCAAGATGATATGAAAGTTTTTTAAAGCGTCGTTAATCATGAATTGAATTAAGAATTGCGAACTTGTATAAAAGTAAGGAAAGCATCCCGAATAGCATGACTAATTTATTGAGATTACTAAGTTGATGGTAATCTTGCTTCGATTTGGCGTAACAGGTTTTAATGAAGGTGAAAATAAGTGGTGCGACTACCACAGCTAAAAAATAAAGAACTGCCACTTGAATGTTATATAAGGTATTGATAACATAATAAATAACGGCAAGGAGCGGAATGATACTCAAAATTATTAAAATGGTTCGGGTTCGGGCTCTTCCTATAGCAATGGGTAATGTGTTCATGCCAGCTTTGTAGTCGCCGTTAATATCTTCTAGGTCTTTTGCGATTTCTCGAAGCAGATTGATCATGAAGGCAAATAAGGCATAATGCCATATGACTTCAAAAAGGGTGAGTTGTATCTCCCGATTTTGTGGCGTCATCACAGGTAATAAATCAAATAAACCGACAATAATTAAGCTTAACCCAACCAATACTGAAATAACCAAATTACCAATTAAAGGCATTTGTTTTAAGGTTGTAGAGTACACATAAAGCAAGGCTGATATTAACACGAAAATGGTGAAAAATGGCGCTTTGTTTACGGCGTGTGACAAGTAAAACCCTGAAGCAACACCAATAATATTGAATGTGATGAAAAGATTATACGCTGCTTTTTCTGAAATGCCAGAACCAACAATAATCTTATCGGGTTTATTAACGAAATCGGTTTCAATATCGTTAATGTCGTTGATAATATTTCCAGCTGCAGCAATACAAATGGTAGCCAGTGACAAAACTGAAATCCCTACAAAATCCAATGCCGTATCCACACCAAAAGGCTCTAAAAGCGCGTACTTGATTAGGAATTGTACTAAGACAATCATAATCAGATTTTTCCAACGAATGAGGTTTAAAAAGGCTTTGATCGGGGGCAAGGGAGTGGATTTACTATTTACTATTGATTATTGATTATTTGTACGGCTTACGGCATATAGCATACTGCATAAAGTTAATCGCGTACCACCAAATTAATGATGATGCGCTGAAAAATTCCCACTCCATTTACTCTGGATTTTCAGAACTTGTTCAATAACATCTCTTACAGCGCCTTCGCCACCTTTTTTATGTGAAATGTATTTTGAAATGTTTTTAATTTCAGGTACGGCGTCTTGCGGACAACAAGGAAGGCCTATAATTTGCATCACAGGATAATCCGGAATATCATCGCCCATGTATAGGACGTTTTCAGCGTTGATGTTATTCTTTTTAAAATAATCCTCTAACTGTTCTATTTTATTTTTAGCACCTAAGTAAATGTCTTTAATGCCTAGGTTTTCTAATCGAACTCTAACACCTTCATTTTTACCACCAGAAATAATACAGATATTAAAACCTTGCGCTGCGGCAGTACTCAAAGCGTAGCCGTCTTTCGTATTCATAGTTCTTAACATTTCTCCAGTTGTGGTTACGGTTACCGATCCGTCGGTTAAAACGCCATCAACATCAAAAATAAATGTGGTAATATGTTCTAGGTATTCTTTATAGCTTTTTTCTTCCATGGGTATTCTGAATTGATTTTGTTAGTAACTTATAGATGTCTTTGTGCTCTTGTTTTTCCAATAATTTTAAATGCGCATTAATCGTTTTTTTATCGTTGCGCTTGGCAGGGCCTGTTTGTGCCATATAAGGCGACATGTCTTGAACTTTTTTAGCTGTTTCCAGAATTAAAGGTTTTAGCATGTCGAATTCGGCGCCTTCACTTTCCGTAATTTCATGAGCAATGCGATAAAGCTGGTTGGTAAAATTATTTACATAAACGGCAGCTAAATGCAGGGTGCGACGTTGATCGCTATTCACCCGTTTGGTTGGAGACCCTAAACTTACAGCTACTTTTTTAAGCAAAGGATAACTTTTTTTATCAATCGTTTCAATGCAAATAGGTACATTGGCAAAATCGACATCGGCATCCTTACTAAAGGTTTGTAAAGGATAGAGCACGCCACGCTTGTGTTTTTTATCCAAATCGTAAACCCCAACACTTCCCGAAGTATGCACGACCAACTTGTCCTCAAAAGGTAATTTTGAAGAAAGTTCGGCAATGCTATCATCGCTAACCGTTAGAATATATAGGTCGGCATCAACTAAATCATCTAGATTATCACAGGTATTAACCTGTTTACTGTACGGTTTTAGCTTGTCTAGAGTCCGGTTATACCATTGTATTACAGAAACTTCGTTCGTTTTATTAAACGCTTTAAATAAGTGTGTGGCCACGTTTCCCGCGCCAAGAATTACTACTGAAATCATGCCGCTAAAATAGGTAATATTAGCCTATTTAAAAACCTATTGTGCTATCTTTGTGTAATGGATAAAAAAGATATTAAAACGAGAGACGACGTGTTTTTGTTAGTCTCCTCTTTCTATGATAAAATCCGTAGCGATGCAGAATTAGGTCCGTTTTTTAATAATTTAATTAAAGATTGGCCTGCGCATATCGAAAATTTAACCAATTTCTGGGAAGCCAGTTTGTTTCTAAAAACCAAGTATTTGGGTAATCCTTTAGAGGCGCATATAAAAGTAGATCAAGAAAATAATCATATTATAAACGAGCGTCATTTCGGACTGTGGCTTAACCTATGGTTTAAAACTATTGACGAGCTTTTTGAAGGCGATTACGCCCAAAATGCCAAGCACCGCGCTAGAAAAATGGGCACTTTTTTGTATATGAAAATATTTGAGGCACGACAAAAAAATGTATAGTTGTGTTAGAGAGAAGATGTTTGGTTAATAATTCGTTCACGTATTTTCTTGTTGGATTGTTGCTGGCTTAAGGCTATTTACAATTTCCATTACAATCTTGGGCCTTGTTGTAATCTTCTTGAATAATTTTAAAAAAGTAATGGTCTCCTTCTAGATGATCATAATTATCATGATTGAAAATATTACGACTAGTAGAGGGATGAAATTCTTTTAATGAAGTATTATAAATACAGGTATAAAACCTTTGTTTGTTAAAAATAATTACCACAGAATCTGCTTTAAAAGCAGAAGTAGGTAACCCGTTTGACTTGTCTTTTATGCGAATATCATAAATGGTTTCAGATAGTTGTGCTCCTTTATATTCAAGATTAGTTGAGGTTTCGGATACTAAGCTTTTGTTTAGCTTATTGTAAAACCTGATGTTAATTTCTAAATCTGTTGTATTCTCTACTGTATATGTTACATCTATAGGGGCTAATTCTGTAGTACAAGAAAAAAGTAAAGAGCAAGAAAATAAAGTGTTTAACATTATTGATTTGATGTTTCTCATACAGTTCTCAGTTGTTAATATGCTTGTTAAGCTAGCTGATGTTGGTTGGCGGGTTAATATTAGGTCTGTATTAAATAATCCGTTTACCAATTTTGTTTGTTGATAAACGGATTATTGTTGTTTACTGTAGAAGTTATGTCCTTTTTAGTTACAAGTTCCATTACAATCTTGGGCGTTGTTGTAATCTTCTTGCGTGAAGGTGAAAGTGCCTTGGGTTATATCTTCATTAAATTTAAAAAGTGGATTTCTCTCGTCGTCGTAATTTTTTCGGCTCCAAACTTTAAATTTACGCTCGTTAAAAATTACTTTTATTGAATCGGCATTTACTTGTCCGTCTTTAGAACCATAAAAATATTCCCATGTATAGCCTCTTGGAGGTAAACCATCTTTATAAGTTTGAGTTATTTGCTTACCCTTTTCTAATATAATTACGTTTGTAGAAGTAGCTTTTGAAAAACCAATTATTTTTATGTTAGCGTCACTTTCATTAAACAGTGTATATGTATAAGTTGTTGGTTTTCCTGCTTCAGGTGTGCATGAAAAAACTGTTATTATCAGGAATAAACAAACTTTCCACCACGTTATATTTATTTTTAAATTTTCCATTTTACCAATTATTAAAAAGTTCGTCAAGATATTTATTTGTTGGGTTATTGGGGTTTTGCTTTTTTAAATTTTCCTTCCAAATATCCCAGATAATTGTATTTTTCATACTATTTTCTATTTGTTTTATGGTGTAGCCACTTACTCTATCTTGAGGATAAGCTCCGTAGTCTGCATATGTATGAAAAATATCGGTATTTTGATTAATATCATCTATTAAGTCATAGCCTAAGGAGGTATAGAAAGGTTGCCAAGCTATAGGATAATCTTGTCTGTTTTTAAAGTTGTGTTCAAACTTCGATAGCCCTAACTTTCGATTATACCAGTCGTTTGTCAATACAATTTCTACCGTTGTAGCCTAAGTTTCTAGGGTTCTTTTATCGCCATCTTTTTGTAAAACATACCCTCCAGCACCTAAGTTGTTGTATGCGTCTCTATCAAAATTCCAGTGCGCTGCATGTGCCAACTCGTGAATTGTAGTGCCAAAAACAGCTTGACTCTCTCTTCCGTAAGTTTTTATGTAAATAGGCGCCGACAATATAAACCTGCGTTGGTGTATGTGTGAAGACTCATCCCTTTCCAACCTTGCTGCTATTTTCATTTTTGTTTTAAAAGTAGCATTTGTGGGTGGCGATTTAAGTCCCATTCTAGAACCATAATAGTAAAAATGAGCTGCACTAAATATGGTTGCATAATATTCTTGCTTGCCACTATTTAAATTTAAATTCCAATCGCCTCGCTTTTTAGGTCCGTTATAGGTTGCTCCATTAAGCCAACCGTCTTGGAGCGCAAATTCATAGCGTTCCCAATCAATACTGTAATTTGCATCTCGCCTAAACCTACCATTGCATGAGTATCTGCCCGATGCACTTGCAATACCGGTATGTGTTGTAAACCAGCGACGCGCGCGTACTTTAACACCTTCAACAGGCACAAAATCCCCAACAACATTATCCCAAACCTTTATAGTTCCTGCTGGGCGCCATTTACTCGCACTAGATTTTGCTAAATTAGTTGATTTAGAGGTTTTATTGTTTAAGTTATTGGTAATTCTTAGCGCTTCATCTACTAAAGTATTTATAATTTCTTCCGAAATAAATTTAGTATTCGCTTTGGCAGTTTTGGTAATTGTATCCTTGTCTTCGTCAGGAATAAATAGTTCTTCAAGTACTTCGTATTCAACTCCATTAGGAAGTTTTTTATCTATGGTAACCGCACAATATTGATAAGTAGGTTGCTCTGGAGCAGTTTCAGGATCTTTGTAATAACTGCCGTTTTCTGCAATACTGTAATCTAGCGGGTAATCGTATAAAACTAATGTAGAATCTACTTTTAATATATCCAATTCGACCTCGTTTTTAGGTTTAAATTTAATGTATAAATGTGTTGGTGTGATTTCTATATCATTAAAAGTGGACTTTGCATCTAAATTCGTTTTTTTTAAGGTTTTCGTATGCTTTTTTCATGATAGATACAGCATAAGGGTTTTGGAGTTGTGCTCCTAATTGCAACATACCGTCGGTATTAAACTTTTCGGATGATTGGCTAAATTCGTCATCTTGGTTTTGGCAAGAAAATACAAATAAACCAAGTAAAACTAGTGTTGTTAGTTTGTAATAATTCATTAAAATAGTAGTTTGTTGTTAATTTCCTTCAAATGTAAGTTAATATTACAGATATTTTGTTGTTTTATCTTACTTTATTAAATGTTGTTTGCTTCTAAAATAATTTTTAAGCTTGTTTTATTATTATAAAATGCAGTGCCTTCATACGGGAAAAGGCTTGTGTGTTAAGTTGCAAATTGTTATAGCGGTACATTTTAGCTTTTTTTTGCATACTTTAACAAGGCTAACAAACTTAAATTCTTAAATTTGCGCGACCTCAAAATAGGCCATTCATTATGCAAAAAAAACTCGCCAACATTTTATTTTCTACCAAAGTTACAGCCGTTTTATTTATAGTATTTGCAGCTTCCATGGCGGTAGGGACTTTTTTAGATGCCGGACAAGAAACATCACCTACGCCTTACACTAGAAACCTAATTTATAACGCTTGGTGGTTTGAAGCCATTATGGGCTTTTTTATTGTTAACTTTTTAGGAAATGTATTTCGTTTTCGTTTGTACAAAAAGGAAAAATGGGCAACTTTTATGCTGCACTTGGCTTTTATTTTTATTCTTTTAGGTGCTTTTATTACCAGATATATTAGTTATGAAGGGATGATGGCTATTCGTGAGGGTGCTACCGAAAACACATTCCTATCTCAAAAAACATACATTACAGCTTTTATTGATGGCGATTATGAAATTGATGGGATCCCACAGCGTCTGCCAATCGAGCGTGAGGTTGATTTTTCAGGTCGTTTGGAAAATCATTTTGAAATAGATACCAAATACAATCAGCAGCCTGTAAATATCACTTTAGAGAAATTTATTGTTGGTGCTGAAGAAGATATCATTCCGAATGAAAACGGTGAAGAATACTTAAAATTGGTAGAGGCAGGAAGCAATGGGCCTCATAATCATTTTCTTAAAGTAGGTGAGGTTCAAAGTGTTCATGGTGTTTTAGTGGCTTTAAACAAACCTACCGAAGGTGCGATTAATATCACCTATGAAAATGACGAGCTTACTATTAAATCGCCATTTGAAGGGGAATACATGACCATGGCGACTATGGCTCAAGGTAAATTGGTTAAAGACAGCTTACAGTCTTTAATTTTACGTTCTCGTTATGTTATAGGAAACATGCAAATGGTATTTCCAAAACCGGTTGTAAAAGGAGTGTTTGATGTTGTTGAAGGGTCTGCCTTATTAAAAAATAGTTCTACCGATGGTGTTAAACTACGTGTAACCTCTAATGGCGAGTCAAAAACCGTTGCTGTTCTTGGAAATAAAGGAAGTAGCGGAACCTTTAAACAAATTTCAGTTGGAGGTTTAGATATTGCCTTGAAATATGGTTCTAAGGTTTTAGAATTGCCTTTTGCTATCAAATTAAACGATTTTGAAGCCGAACGCTACCCAGGAACAGAAAATGGATACGCTGCCTTCTCTAGTGAGGTAACCGTTATTGATGAAACTCAAGATGATTTTGATTATAAAATTTATATGAATAATATCTTAGATCACCGCGGATTTCGCTTTTTCCAATCGAGTTTTGATCCCGATGAAAAAGGTACTATTCTATCTGTAAACCATGATTATTGGGGAACTTTAATAACCTATATTGGTTATTTCATGCTGTATTTTGGTTTGCTTGCCATCATTTTTACCAAACATTCTCGATTTGGAGACTTGAGAAGACAGTTGGTTAAAATAAAATCTAAAAAGGCTAAACTGTTAACGGTATTGGCGCTTGGCTTCAGTTTGTCGGGAATCGCTCAAAACCATGATCATGGCGCGCATAGCCCAGACGACGGTCATAATCACTCAAAACCTACAAAGGAACAAATCGATTCTATTCTTCAGAAAAACATAACCCCAAAAGAACACGCCGATAAATTTGGACACTTGGTGATTCAGGATTTAAGCGGACGTATGATGCCTGTAAATACTTATGCATCAGAGTTATTACGTAAGTTGAGTAAGCATGATACTTATGAAAATTTTGATGCTAATCAAGTTTTCTTATCCATTCAAGAGAGTCCGATGTTATGGTATAATGTGCCTATCATCTACTTAAAGCCTAAAAAGGGCGATTCTATTAGACATTTAATTAATGCGCCAAAAGATGCGAAGTACGTGGCTTTAGCCGATTTCTTTACCGAAAGAGGCGAGTATAGGTTAGCACCGTTTTTAGAAGAAGCCTATAAAGCACAAGTGCCTAACGGATTTCAAAAGGAATTCAAAGAAACCGACCAACGTGTTAGTTTGCTCTATAATGCTATTGAAGGGATGTCTTTAAAAATTTTCCCAATTCCTGAAGATTCAAACAATAAATGGATTTCTACTTACGATTATGCTCAGGATATTTCGGTGATTAAAGATTCTCTGTATGGCAATTTTGTAAAAAATGGCTTTAGAACCTATTTGTTTAAGCTTAACGAAGCTAAGCAAACAGGAAATTTTGATGACGCGAATAAACTGCTAACGGTCTTTAAGAAAACGCAAGAGCGATATGGAGCCAAGGTGATGCTAAGCGATAAAAAAATTAAAACAGAAATTCTATATAACAAATACGATATCTTTAAAAAGCTATTTAGCTGGTATATGTATGCGGGAACCTTCATGTTTGTGTTACTTATTGTTCAGATTTTTAACGATAAACGCAAATGGGTAAACACCGGTGTAACTATATTTAAGTATATCATTGTAGTACTGTTTGTTTTACATACCGCAGGATTAATTACAAGGTGGTACATTTCGGGGCATGCACCTTGGAGTGACGCTTACGAATCGATGATTTATGTGGCTTGGGCGACGATGTTATTCGGATTAATTTTTGGAAGAAAAAGTGATTTAACATTGGCTTCTACGGCATTTGTGACGTCCATGATTTTAATGATAGCACATTGGAACTGGATGGATCCTGCCATAGCGAACCTACAACCTGTATTAAATAGTTACTGGTTAATGATTCATGTGGCGGTTATCGTGGCGAGTTACGGCCCTTTTACTTTAGGGATGATTTTAGGTATTGTATCGCTGTTTTTAATGATTTTCACGAATAAGACCAATAAAACTAAAATGGATTTAAACATTAAGGAGCTTACCGTAATTAACGAAATGGCACTTACTGTTGGTTTAGTGATGCTTACTATTGGAAACTTTTTAGGAGGTATGTGGGCTAACGAAAGCTGGGGTCGCTATTGGGGTTGGGATCCTAAAGAAACTTGGGCGCTTATTAGTATTATGATTTACGCCTTTGTAATTCACATGCGTTTGGTGCCAGGTTTACGTGGACGTTGGGTTTATAATCTACTTTCTATTGTAGCTTTTGCAAGTATTTTAATGACCTATTTTGGGGTGAATTTCTACTTGGCTGGTCTACACAGTTATGCTAGTGGTGATCAAATAGTGAGTGTAAAATTTATTGCAATGGCGTGCGTTCTAATTGCTATTTTAGGATTTTTCTCGTACCGCGGATATGCGAAATTCTATAAAAAGTAATTTTTTATAAGCTTAATGTAAAGTTTGACGTTTTTTCCGACTGAAAAAGTCATACTAACTTTATATTAATCATATGAAAACTTATTTATTACTTTTTTTAAGCGTTTTTACTTTAGCTGCTTGCTCTTCTGACGACGATAACAACGATGACTCTGATGATATGATGCCAGAGATGGCTTCGTACCGAGGGGAATTTGAATCTAAGGCTCACCCAACATCGGGGATTGCCGATATAAATGAAGAGCAGACCATTTTAAAACTCACTAACTTTAAATCTGATGACGGCCCTTCATTGGAACTGTATTTAGCTACTGATGAAAACGCCACCAAATACATTAGTTTAGGGGCTTTAAAGGGCTTGGACGGGAATTACGAATATGCCCTTCCTGAAGATATAGATTTTTCAGAATATGACTATGTTATCGTATGGTGTGTGCCTTTTGGAGTTAATTTTGGGCAGGCCGTTCTAGAAATGAATTAAATCAAATCTGAAATATAATTATAGCCTAAGGCTATTAAAATAGCAAGACCGAAACTTAATAGGGTACCAATTAAAACGTATTCTGTTAATTTTCGGTCTTTTGCTTTTGATAAGTCTCCAAAACGAAATACCGATTTAGCCGTAATTAAAAAGCCAACACCTTCCCAATGGTTGGTTATAATAAACATAAAAACAAACAAGCGTTCTAAAATACCTATATAAGCACCAGCATCTTTTAGTGAAGATTCGTTATCAAAATCTTGCTGCATTCAAGGTTCTAACGCAACAAACGTTGCTTTTTTTTGTATGAGTCTAAGCTACAATTTTTAGTTCTTTTATCATAACTTCATTAGGGGTTTTAAATCCAATAATTTTACGAGGTCTATTGTTTAATTTTTCTTGAATTTCGATGAATGTATTTAAGTCAATTTTGTTAAAATCTGTTCCTTTTGGGAGGTACCTTCTGATGAGTCCGTTAGTGTTTTCATTGGTACCTCTTTCCCAAGAAGAATAGGGGTGTGCAAAGTAAATTTTCATACCTGTTTTCTTGGTAATTGTTTCGTGTCTTGCCATTTCAATTCCATTATCGTAGGTCATAGATTTTTTGAATATGGGATCTAGTTTGTTAAGTTCTTTAGAAAACATTTTAGCAATTTCCTTAGAGTTCCTGGCTTTTAGTTTGATAATTAATGTATATCTAGATTTGCGTTCTACGATAGTTCCAATAGCCGATTTTTGATCCTTCCCAATCATTAAATCTCCTTCCCAGTGTCCGATTTCATTTCTTAGGTTAATATGCTCGGGCCTTAGGTCTATACTGACTTGGTTTAATATTTTAGATCCTGTTCTGCGTCTTTTTTTAGAGGGTCTACGTCTTGTTTTTTTGCGTACGAGGAGTTTAATTAGTTTTTTATTTAAACTAGCTTGAGGCTTTGCATATATGTACCTATAAATTGATTCGTGAGAAATAGACATTATAGGATCATTTGGGAATTCTTCTTTTAGTCTTCCAGCAATTTGTTCAGGAGTCCATTGTGATAATAAGCCCCTATAGACATAAATTCGAAGTCTAGGGTACTTAGATATTTTATCAATATTTCTTTTGTTTAGGTAATCATCTTTGGCGCACCAATGAGCTAGTTCTGCTGAGTATTTATCTCTATCTGTTTGCACCCATTTATTAACTTCTCTTGTAACCGTAGATCGAGCTCTGTTAATGGTTATAGCGATGTATGATTTATTCTTTTTTTCAGTTAAAAGAGTCTCAATCTGTATTCTTTCTTTAAGGGTAAGTCTACCTGTTTTTTTTCGTACCATAATTACAAATCTATTAATTTAGATTTGTTGCGTTAAGTTCTTGAATACGGACTTTCAAATCCCATTTAGAAATAACGGTTTTCATAACCACCGAAGTCACCTGGGTTAAGCATACAAAGCTTGTTAGAAATAGTAAGGTTTTGGCCTTAAAAATAAAATGGAGGTCAATATTAAAAGGGTAATAAATAGACAGAACAAGCCCAATAATAATAAAGTGTGCCAGTTGGTCTAATATAAATAGCATCCTGTGGTTAGTGCGATCGTTTAAGTGAAGTTTAGCCAGATCTATAAGGAAATGCGAAACCGTAATAAGGCTAATGCTAATCCAATAACTAAAATCGAATTGCAACAGAATAATAAGGATTAAAAAATGTAGAAAAACATGCCAATAAAGGTATTTAGATTGGTGTTTGTGTTTTTCTTTATGACGAACCCATGCGTTTGGCTGACATACAAAATCGCCAATAAAGTGTGCTAAAAGTAATTTAAGGGCCAGAACTAACATAGGTTTTGTATTTGTGTTTTGTAGTAGTTTAGAAGTTTGTTGAGCTCGTCTAAGCCGGCACGTTTTAAGCCCTGACTGATGTTTCCTTGGGTTTTATCAAGGAGTTTTGCCAATTCATTTTGATTGTAGTTAGGGTGCTCTAAAGTGGTTTTTATTAAGGTTGACGAAGTGCTCGTCCAGTGATTTATGGTAAGTTGCGCCAATTCTAACATGATGTTTATGGTGGTGTCAAACTCAGTAAACGGCGATTTTATGGCTAGAGTGGTTTTCTTTAAATTTTCAAAACATTCTCCAGAATTTATAAAGGCTTCTCCGTTAGATTCTGTGATGTTTTTTGAGGTGAACGACTTTGTTCCAAGGCCAATAGCGAGGCGTACATCAATGTTTTTAAACTGTTTTATAGTCGCTTTTATTAAAATACAAGCGTGTAAGGCTTCGCTAGGAGTAACCTCCAATTGAAAACTATCACCTCTGTAAATCTCCCATTGGCTAGGCGTTTTACCAAAATGGTTTAAAATAGACTTAAGGGCTTCTAACCAATTTTTTGGTGAGCTTTCCTTAGAGTTTATTATATCGCCTGTAATGATGCTTGTCATTTTAAAACTATTGGTTTCTCAAATGTATTTCATTTTATTTAAAGTGGCAAATTATTAGTTTAAAAACTAATAAATTAAATTATTAGTTTATTGGGTAATATTTTTAATTATTAGTCTTTTGGTTAATAAAATCATTCGATGGAATATTGATTATTTTTTCTGAAATAGAATATCTTTGCTATGTGAAACCACGATTAATAACCTATGAAGTTACTAAAAGAGTTTAAAGAATTTGCTGTAAAAGGTAATATGATTGATATGGCTGTGGGGATAATTATTGGTGCCTCATTCAATAAAGTTATTGATGTTTTAGTAAAAAAGGTGTTTTTACCGCCCTTATCGCTACTTACAGACGGGGTAAATTATGAAGACAGGAAACTTGTTCTTAGAGACGCTGTATTAGATGCATCGGGAGCAACGTTAAAAGAAGAGGTTGCTTTAGGGTACGGTGCTTTAGGAGAGGTGCTTTTCGATTTTTTAGTTGTAGGTTTTACCGTTTTTGTAGTAGTTAAATTTATGAACCGATTGCGCAAAAGAGCTCTCGATAATAAAGATAAGGCTGTGGCGCCTCCTAAAGATATCGAGTTGTTATCCAAGCTTAATACGCTAATGGAAGAGCAAAATGCGTTATTAAAATCTAAAAAATAGATAAGGCTATGGCAAAAACAGGAAGAGAAAAAAACACAAAAAACAAAGCCAAACATTCTAAGCTCATGGCTAGAAAGGAAAACAAAAAACGAGCAGAAGCTGCTTTAAGAAAAGAGCGTTTAAAGACCATAATTCAAAAAGCTAATGCGCAAAAAGGTGATAGTGAGGCTTAAAAAACCTTTGTTATTTTATCGTATGAAATCTCTTTGAAATCGGTAATAACCATATCGGCAATGGAGTAATCTTGATTTTTAGAGTGAAAGCTGTCGTAACCCACACAAAAAATGTCAGCATTTTTAGCCGCTTTCATTCCATTGGTAGAGTCTTCAATAACCATACATTCTTCTTTTTTGAACCTCGTAGCTTCAGCAGACTTAATAAAAATTTCTGGATGTGGCTTAGATTCTTTTAAATCACCACCACTAAATTTCGCTGTAAAATATTGGTCTAAATCGAATCTATCAAAAATTTGATTGATGCTGGTCATCGCAGCAGAAGATCCTAAAACCAGGGTTAAGCCATTACTATGGTAATCCTTAATTAAATCTAAAACCCCATCTATTAACCCCAAAGAAGAGTTGTGTTCAAAAAAATGTTTAAAATAATGACGCTTACGCTGAACTAAGGTTTCGGGAGCCTGGTCCAAATTAAAATGATCACACAAGCGCTTACAAATATTAATGGTAGATTGCCCGGTAAACGATTCGTAAAGTTCCTTTGAAACATCAATACCAACTTCATCAAACATATCGTGATAAGCTTTGTTGTGCATGGGTTCGCTGTCAATAATTACCCCATCCATATCAAAAATAACCGCTTTTAACATCTCAAATTTTTTGTGCAAATATAATAAGATAAAAGAGTTTAAAAGGCCTAGGATCTCGAAATTTGAAGTGAGACCAATTCCGCGAAAGCGAACTTATAAAAACACTATTTTTTATTAGTATCTTGATAAATTGAAAATAAGATTCCCTTTAGAACGAAATTATTTTAAACTTTGTAACCTATAGGCGTTTAAAGCTTGTATTTTACCAAATAAATTAAATTATTATAAAAACACATTTAAAGATGCATCCCAAAAACAAGCATAAAACGGGCTACGATATTGAGGTATTAAAACGTGTGTACCCCGAATTGGATTCCTATGTTTTTGAAAACAAATACAACACCCAAACCATAGATTTTGCAAACCCTAAGGCGGTTAAGGCTTTAAATACGGCTTTACTTTTTCAATATTATAACTTAAAGTTTTGGGACTTTCCCGATACTAATTTATGTCCGCCAATTCCTGGCCGCGTAGACTATATCCATCACATAGCAAGTTTTTTAGAAGCTTCAGGAATTAATGAAAATATTAAGGTTTTAGACATTGGTACCGGGGCAAGTTGTATTTATCCTATTTTGGGACAAGCTGAGTATGGTTGGACCTTTGTGGGCACCGATATAGATGATAAATCCTTAGCTTGTGCTCAGAAAATCATAGATAAAAATGAGCTGAATACTGCGATAACGCTAAGGAAACAACAAGATGCTTCTCATATTTTAAAAGGTGTGGTAAATGAAACTGATAGTTTTTCGGTATCGCTTTGTAATCCGCCATTTTTTAAATCGGAAGCCGAAGCTTTAGAAGCGACCATAAAAAAGTTAAAAGGCTTAAAAAATGAAGCAGGGCAGGTGATTCGGAACTTTTCTGGTACCCAAAACGAATTGTGGTACAAGGGAGGCGAGAAGGCTTTTTTGCATAATTATATTTTTGAAAGTACTTTTTATAAAGAACAGTGCCTCTGGTTTACGAGCTTAGTGTCTAAAAAAGACTTGATAAAAGGCTTAAAAACCTCACTTAAAAAATTAGGCGCTACCGAGGTGAAAGTAATAGAAATGGGACAAGGCAATAAATTGTCTCGAATTGTAGCTTGGACGTTTCAGTAGAGGGATAGTAATAAAAGTAATATTAGCCAGTTTTTAGTAAGCTTTTAAAGTCAATTACGATTAAAGGTCTTATTTTGTAAGTACATTATTTTTAGTTTTTAAGATTAAGAAATAGATATGAAGTTAGATATTTTAGCTATAGGGGCACACCCGGACGATGTCGAATTAGGCTGTGGCGCCACGATAGCCAAAGAAGTTGCTCAAGGCAAAAAGGTAGGTGTTGTCGATTTAACGCAAGGCGAGTTAGGCACTAGAGGCACCGCCGAAACTAGAAAAGAGGAAGCTGCAAATGCCGCTAAAATTTTAGGTATTTCGGTTCGAGAAAATTTAGGCTTTGCTGATGCTTTTTTTGTGAACGATAAAGCACATCAGTTGGAAGTTGTAAAAATGATAAGAAAATATAAGCCAGAAATGGTGCTTTGTAATGCCATTGATGACAGACATATAGACCACGGCAAAGCCAGTAAATTGGTTAGTGATGCCTGTTTTTTAAGCGGATTAACCAAAATAGAAACCACCTTAGACGGATTTTTACAAGAGGCATGGCGACCAAAGTTTGTTTATCACTACATTCAATGGAAAAATATAGAACCCGATGTAGTTGTTGATGTGTCTGGTTTTATCGATAAAAAAATGGATGCGGTTTTAGCCTATAAAACCCAATTTTTCGATCCTAAAAGTAAAGCGCCTGAAACACCGATATCTAGCAAAAATTTTACCGATAGTGTTATTTATAGAGCCAGAGACCTAGGGAGATTGATAGGAACCGAGCACGCCGAAGGCTTTACTGTAGAGCGATATCCTGCCGTTAGTAGTTTGTTCGATTTAAAGTAGTTAGCTTTGAAGCGGAAAAAAAATTAAAAATTTCTGTAAAATTTTTAAAAAAGTCTTTGTTGGAAAGACTTAAAACGTTTACATTTGCACACGCATTACAAAATGCAGTTACACGGTGGTTGTAGCTCAGTTGGTTAGAGCATCGGTTTGTGGTACCGAGGGTCGTGGGTTCGAATCCCATCTTCCACCCAAAACAAGAGCCTTTCAAGAAGTTGAAAGGCTTTTTTTGTGCTTAAATTCTAAAAGAAAAGTTCAAGTATTAATTAATTTTTAAAATTTATTTCATTTAAAAGCTAATAAATATATTTTATATTTTAAATTTGTTTAATAAAATTTATTATAAGTTGAACAATATTAAAAAAGACTTTACAATAAAAGATCTTGAGAATCTCTCAGGTATAAAAGCCCATACCATTCGTATTTGGGAAAAAAGATATGGTTTGCTTTCGCCTGACAGAACCGATACCAATATTAGGAGCTATTCGGCCAAAAGCTTGCAAAAATTATTAAATGTTGTTTTGCTGAATAATAACAATTATAAGATATCTAAGATTGCTGAGATGTCTGATGAAACCATTCGTATCAAAACAAAAGAATTGGCCATTCACAATGCGATAAACGATGAAGCTATTAATGCGCTTAAGATATCGATGTTTCAGTTTGATAAAATTTTATTTGATAATACTTATAATAAACTGCTCCAAAAAAAGAGTTTTAGGGAGGTTTTTAAGGAAGTGTTTATCCCTTTTTTAAATCATATTGGGTTATTATGGCAAACCGATACCGTGCTGCCAGCTCATGAGCACTTTATATCTAATATGATTGTTCAGAAGATTCAGATAAATATTGAGCAGTTGGTGGGAAATCCTATAGATTCGAGTACGATTTATGTTTTGTTTTTACCTGAAAATGAGATTCACGAATTAGGACTCATGTTTTTAAACTACGAATTAACGCTTCGTGGTTATCGCACTATTTATCTTGGTCAAAGCTTACCGCTTAGTAACTTAAATTACTTTTTTGAAAGTGAAGACGATATCTGTTTTGTAACCTGTTTAACGGTCATGCCCTACGATGATAAAGTTATCGGATATTTTCAGGAAATTAATGAGATTTTAAAAGGTACCAATCATCAGCTTATAGCAACTGGTCAAAAAACATCATTAGTAAATGATGTTGATTTTACGGCGAATATCACTACATATCCTTCACTTCTCGATCTCTTGCAAAGTCTCTAATACTATCCTAAAATTATTTTGTTTAACTTTATTTTGTATTTGTTAAACAAAATTTACTATCTTTGAAAGTGTTTTAATGTTACAAGGCACTATTTTTTTTGGCCTACCTTGTTTTTGTTTAGTTAAATATGATAAATGTTAAACAAAAAAATCTTAAAGGCCTATTTATTTAAACGAATATTAATTAAAAAACTAAATTTTATGTTATTTCAAAGAAAATTAATCAGACTTACTTTAAGCTTTTTGTTACTAGTTTCATTATGCTCTTGTAGCAGTGATGATGATTCTAATAGTGGAGAAAAACCTTCAACTATAACAGATATTGTAATGGATAAACCAGAACTATCTAGTTTAGCTGCTGCCTTAGAGGTGGCTGGATTAGATGACGATTTAGACGGTTCGGGAAGTTTTACATTGTTTGCCCCTAATAATACAGCCTTTCAAGTATTATTAGATTCCAATGCATCATGGAATTCCTTAGCTGATGTTCCAGTAGAAACCCTTCAAGCTGTGTTATTATTTCATGTTGTTGGTGTTGAAATTAATTCTACCGACTTATCTAACACCTATGTAAATACCTTGTCTACCGGACCAAATAGTGAGCCTTTGTCGCTACAGGTGGAAACCACTGGTGGTGTCGTGTTTAACGGTAGCGCCCAGCCTATAAGCGTCGATTATGATGCAACAAATGGTGTGGTACATATTATAGACGAAGTGATGTTACCAAATAATATAGTAACTTTGGCGTTAAATAATAGTGGCTTTACATCATTAGTGGCCGCATTAATCGACAGCAGACATACTACAGATTTTGTTTCAGTGCTTTCAGGTGATGGTCCTTTTACTGTTTTTGCTCCTACAAATCAAGCATTTCAAAATCTGTTAGACTCTAATAGTGCTTGGAACTCTTTGGCAGATATTCCTATTACAACTTTAGACGCTGTTTTGAAATATCATGTGATTACACCTGCCAATGTTCAGTCAGATCAGTTAAGTAACGGCGATGTTACCATGTTAAGCGGTGGTAAAATTACCATAGATTTATCTGATGGAGCTCAAATAATGACCAGTAGCAATCAAACAGTTAATATTATTGTTAGTCCACAAACAACAGATGTACAAGGGACTAATGGCGTTATTCATGCTATTGATGCAGTGCTTTTACCTTAAACAGAACAGATTTGTTTTAACCAGCTAAGGCTACTAACTACCTGACATTTGAAAAAAAATATATACATAATAGGTTCTGGGTTTTCGGCATTATCGGCGTCTTGTTATCTAGCTCAGGCGGGGTACCAAGTAACGATTCTTGAAAAAAATAAAACCGTAGGAGGTCGTGCTAGACAGCTTCTTAGAGACGGATTTACATTTGATATCGGACCCACATGGTACTGGATGCCGGATGTGTTTGAGAAATTTTTCTCCGATTTTAATAAGAAGCCTTCCGATTTTTACGAACTGGAAAAGTTAGACCCAGCTTATCAAGTCTATTTTGATGAAGCTGATGCGATTACCATTCCAGGGCATTTAGAGGCCATTTATAAGGTTTTTGAAAATGAAGAGCCAGGAAGCTCTAAACACCTTAAAGCCTTTCTTAAATCTGCAGCCTATAATTATGATGTATCTATTAATAATCTGGTTTATAAGCCAGGAGCCTCGGCATTAGAATTAGTAACACCGGAGACTATTGCTAAAATTACTCAGTTTTTTTCAACCTTAAGATCTCAGGTTAGAAAGCATATTAAGAGTAAAAAACTGATTCAAATTTTAGAGTTTCCGGTGTTGTTCTTAGGGGCTAAGCCAAGTAATACGCCTGCGTTTTATAATTTTATGAATTATGCCGATTTTGTATTAGGGACATGGCATCCTAAAGGTGGTATGTATATGGTTATTGAGGCCATGACTACCTTAGCAAAATCATTAGGTGTAGTTTTTAAAACAAATGCCAATGTTGAGGAAATAAAGGTAAATGCTCAAGGCGAAGTAGAGGCATTGATTGTAAATGGAGAAAACCTAGAAACAAAATTGGTTTTAAGTGGCGCCGATTACCATCATACCGAAACTTTGTTACCTAAAAAGTACCGGCAATATTCTGAAACGTATTGGGAGTCAAAAGTATTTGCACCGTCTTCCTTGCTTTTTTATGTGGGATTCGATAAAAAATTAGAACGTGTTTGTCATCATACTTTATTTTTTGACACCGATTTTGATACGCATGCTAAAAGTATTTACGATACCCCCGAATGGCCAGAAAAACCCTTGTTTTATGCAAGCTTTCCATCTATTACCGATGCTAGTTTTGCACCAGAGGGAAATGAAGCTGGGACTTTTTTAATTCCCTTAGCTCCAGGCATAAAAGATACGCCTCAAATTCGAGACGAATACTTTAATCTAATTATAGAACGGTTAGAACGTTTAACAAATCAAAAAGTTCGAGAGCACATTATTTTAAAAGAGAGTTTTTGTGTCAATGATTTTATAAAGGATTATAACTCTTATAAAGGGAATGCCTATGGTCTGGCAAATATTTTAACACAAACCGCTTTTTTAAGACCAAAAATAAAAAGTAAAAAAGTGAAGGGATTATTTTTTACAGGACAATTAACAGTGCCAGGTCCCGGAGTGCCACCATCTTTAATCTCCGGAAAAATCGCATCAGATTCAATTTTAAAAACTTACAAAAATGAAGCAGTTATTTGATGATGTTTCTTACTCTTGCAGTAAGCTTGTTACCCAAAAATACAGTACATCCTTTTCCTTGGCTACCAGGATGTTGTCGCCAAAAATACGTGCAGATATCTATAATATTTATGGTTTTGTTCGCCTTGCCGATGAAATTGTAGATTCCTTTCACGATTACAATAAAGAAGATTTGTTTTTAGAGTTCGAAAATCAATATTACGAATCTAAAAACAGAGGCATTTGCTTAAATCCTATAATTAATGCTTTTATTCATACCGTAAATAAATATGAAATTCAAGAGCACTTAGTGCAGGCTTTTTTAAATAGCATGAAAGCCGATTTATATAAAACATCTTATACCAATGTAGATGAATATAAGGCGTATATTTATGGTTCGGCAGATGTGGTCGGACTTATGTGCTTAAAAGTTTTTGTAAATGGTGATCAACAAAAGTACGACGATCTTAAAGATGCGGCTATGCGATTAGGCTCTGCATTTCAAAAGGTGAATTTCTTAAGGGATTTAAAAGATGATTACGAAGTTTTAAACCGTTCTTATTTTCCTAATGTTAATTTAGCTTCGTTAGACGATCAATTAAAAGCCTCTATTATTGAGGAAATTGAAGCCGATTTTGAATATGCCTTTCATCATGGCGTATTGAAATTACCGGTTGAAGCAAAATTTGGAGTTTATATGGCCTATCGATACTATTTAAGATTATTGAAAAAATTAAAAAAAGTATCTTTTTCTGATATAATGAAAACTAGAATTAGGGTTTCTAATATTATGAAGATGAGTTTGTTAGCTAGAAGTTATGTTAAATATAAATTAAATATCATTTAATGAAATTTGTACTTTTATATCTCATAAATATGATGCTTTTAAGTACTAATCCGCCAGATTTTGTTTTGGAATATCATGAGGCCTTGACCAAAGAAAAAGAATTGCAATTTATTGAAAAATATGAAAATGATTCAGATGTTGATATTCAAGCTTATGTTATTTCTTTTAAAATGAAGCAGGCCAAGTATGAACTCCTGCCGTGGAACAAAGTTAAAGTGTTTAATAGATATAAAAACCGCTTAGATAAACTCATTGCTATATATGGTAATAATATCCATTTAAGATATGTGCGACTCGTTATTCAAGAAAATGTTCCGAGTTTTTTAAATTATAATTCGGATATTGAAAAGGATAAGGCATTTTTAATAAAAATGATGAATCATAAAGATAAAGTCGATTATATGGATGCCTACATTGTAAAAAATACCTCGATATGAATGTTTTGATTTATATAGGAACGACGCTGTTAACCTTCATTATTATGGAAGGTGTTACTTGGTGTACCCATAAATACATCATGCATGGTTTTGGCTGGTTTTTGCACGCCGACCATCATCAACCTGGGTATCCACATGTATTTGAAAAAAATGATGCTTTTTTCGTGATTTTTGCAATTCCCAGCATTTTGTTATTTTATTTTGGTGTTAGCCCAGAGTTAAACGTGCTTTTCTTTATAGGTCTAGGGATTTTTTGCTACGGTGTTTCTTATTTTTTAATTCATGATGTTTTAATACATAAGCGTTTTAATTGGTTTAAGAATACCAAAAATTGGTATTTAAAGGGCTTACGTAAAGCTCATCGTATACATCACAAACACCTAGATAAACCCGACGGTGAATGTTTTGGGATGTTATTGGTGCCTTTCAAATATTTTAAAAAATCACAGTGAATCACTATTTATATTTAATACTAAATCTGGGAAGTCTAAGCATTCCTTTACTGTATAGTATTTTTGAAAAAAAATTTCACTTTATACAATATTTTAAATCCGCTTCATATAGTATTTTATTAGTAGCCTTCCCATTCTTAATATGGGATGCTTGGTTTACCTCAATAGGGGTTTGGGGATTTAATTCAGATTACCATTTGTCATTTTTAATTTTTAAAATGCCTATAGAAGAATGGCTATTTTTCTTATGCATTCCTTACGCTTGTTTGTTTACCTATGAAGTAATTGGATATTACTTTCCAAATTTTAAAATATCACGCTTATGGACGGCTTGGGTGAGTGGGGTGTTAATAATTTTAACCAGTAGTTTGCTTTTATATCATTTTGGGAAATGGTATACGACCATCAATTTTATGTTTTTTATACTATTAATGGGTTATGGATTGCGATATCACCTGGAGACTTTAAGACGGTATTTACCTGTGTTTTCTATCATATTGGTGCCTTTTTTTATAGTAAACGGAGTGCTTACAGGTGGATTTACTGAAGCGCCAGTTGTGTTTTATGACGATTCTGAAAACATGGGTTTTCGTTTGTTTACTATCCCTTTTGAAGATGCTTTTTACGCTTTTAACCTACTGTTTTCTGTACAATTACTGTTTAATTTTTTTAAAAGAAAATACCATGCTTAATTTATGTATGATTTTGTTTTTCGCTGTTTTGTCATTTCGGCAGAAGGAGGAACGACTAACGAGAAATTTCATGGTAACCAAATGCTACTTAATGCATCTTGTTAATGACAGGATTCCTGTGATCAGATGGATTAAGTTTATTAAAAACAATCTTTTTCAAATAAAAAACGCCTATGTTAAATAATAAATACATCCGATTTGGCATTTTTCTAATTACTAATATACTGGTTTTAGTGATTGGAGCGGTGTTAATGAATAATGGGCCGCAATCTGAATGGTACACCTCATTAAATCAGGCACCTTGGACCCCACCAGGCTGGGTTTTTGGGGTTGCTTGGTTTTCAATCATGTTTCTTTTTGCGTTTTACATGGCCAAGCTTAGTTTTCAATTTGAGCCATTTAGTAAATACCTTATTGTACTTTATGGTTTACAATGGGTGTTAAACGTGAGCTGGAATTATATTTTCTTTAATAAACATGAGGTTTTGATAGGGCTCATTACAATTGTGCTGCTCTGGCTTCTCGTCGGGTTTTTTACTTTAGGTTTTCTTAAGAAGCTTAAGTTTTACACGCTTTTGATAGGTCCCTATTTAATTTGGATGACTATTGCAACAAGTTTAAACGCCTATATCTATTTTAATAATTAAAGCATGATGAAGTTAGAAAAACATTCTGGGATCTACACACTGTATACCGAGCAAATTCTAAATATACCATTAGAGGAAGCTTGGTTGTTTTTTAGTGCGCCAGAAAACCTTAAAGAAATAACGCCTCCTAAAATGGGTTTTGAAATCACGTCTAAAGTAGATAAAGGAGCTTACCCCGGACAAATAATCACCTATAAAGTGGGTGTTATTTCAGGAATAACACAAAATTGGGTAACAGAAATTACTCAAGTTAAGCCTCAGGAATTTTTTATTGATGAACAACGATTTGGCCCTTACAGCTTATGGCATCATGAACATTTTTTTGAAGCCATGTCTGAAGGTAAAACTTTAATGAAAGATAAAATATCGTATAAATTACCCATGGGGTTTTTAGGCGATTTAGCGCATCGTTTTTACGTGAAAAATGAGCTTAAAGCTATTTTTGAATATAGGTATGAGGTCTTAGAAAAACGATTCAATGGAAAATAACATTACGGTTTTTTGGTTTCGTCGCGATTTGCGTTTGGAGGATAATACCGCCCTTCATTTTGCGCTAAATTCAGGAAATAAGGTTTTACCCATATTTATTTTTGATGAAGATATTATTGAGGCACTCCCCGAAACTGATCCTAGAATTACGTTTATTTATAACAGCTTAAAAGAGATTGATTTATTGCTTAAATCCTTCGGAAGTTCACTACTAGTTTTAAAAGGAAAACCATTAAACGTTTGGAAGAAGCTATGTGCTAAATATCGTATTGAAAAGGTATATTTTAATAAGGATTACGAGCCTTATGCGATAAAAAGAGATCATCAGGTATCTGCATTGCTTAAGACTCAAAATATAACGACTCATGCTTATAAAGATCAGGTTATTTTTGAAGAACATGAGGTTTTAAAGGCAGACCAAAGTCCGTATACCGTTTATACGCCTTATAAAAATCAGTGGTTGAAACATTTCGATTTAAAAGTGCATACGGCTTTATATGATTGTGTAAGTAATAAATCACAGTTTTTAGAGTTTCAGAGCACTTTTCCAAGCCTTGAAAATCTTGGTTTTATGGAAAGCGACATCCAAGTCAAACCCTATCAATTAAATGATTTGAAAGCTTATGAAGCGTATAGAGACTATCCGGCCTTAGATAAAACCTCAAATTTGTCTCCATATTTGCGTTTTGGTCTGGTTAGTATTCGTAAAATGGTAGCTCATGCGCATCAAACCAATGCTGTTTTTTTAAGTGAACTTATTTGGCGTGAATTTTTTATGCAGATATTATTTCATTTCCCGAAAGTGGTGACACAAAATTTTAAATCTAAATACGATAATGTTATTTGGAGGCATGATGAATCTGATTTTAAAAAATGGTGTACTGGTCAAACGGGGTACCCTTTGGTAGATGCTGGCATGCGAGAGCTTAATAAAACGGGGTATATGCATAACCGTGTACGTATGATTACGGCAGGGTTTTTATGCAAGCACTTGTTAATAGATTGGCGTTGGGGTGAAGCCTATTTTGCTGAAAAATTATTAGACTTCGAGCTGGCTTCTAATAATGGGAATTGGCAATGGGCAGCGGGCACAGGCTGCGATGCCGCGCCATATTTTCGAATATTTAATCCCACAACCCAAATTAAAAAGTTTGATAAAGATTTCGAATATATAAAACGATGGGTACCCGAGTTTCAGGAGTTAAATTATCCGCAACCCATGGTTGAACACAAAGCTGCCAGAGAGCGCTGTTTACAAGTTTATCGTCACGCTTTAAGTTAGAGACCTAGTGATTGAATTAAAAACCCCATAATGAAACCTAAGTTTCATTATGGGGTTTTGTAATATTTTATACTAAACTATTAAGCTAGTAAAATCAGAAATTTAATCCAATTTTACACGGTTTTCACGATTAGCCAGTTCCCAAGCGGTGTAAAAAACCAAACGCGTACGGGTTTCTAAAAACGGATAATTAATTTTATCGGGCGTATCACTTGGCCTGTGGTAATCCTCGTGGGTTCCGTTAAAATAGAAAATCACAGGAATGTTGTTTTTTGCAAAATTATAGTGGTCAGAACGGTAATAAAAACGGTTAGGATCGTTTTCATCATTATAGGTGTAATCCAATTCTAAGTTTACATATTTTTTATTTACAGCTTCAGATACCTCATGCAGTTCCTTACTTAATTTATCTGATCCTATTAAATACAAATAATTTTTTCCGTCTTTATGTTTGTCATCTACGCGACCAATCATATCGATGTTTAAATCGGTAACGGTATGCTCTAGAGGGAAAATAGGCTCTACATCGGTATAATATTTAGACCCTTGTAAACCAATTTCTTCAGCGGTAACATGTAGAAATAAAATGGTTCGTTTTGGTTCGTGACCAGCCTTTTCCGCAGCTTTAAAAGCTTTAGCTATTTCTAAAATGGCTACGGTTCCAGAACCATCGTCATCGGCACCATTATTAATGGCTCCATTTGAAGATACGCCGATGTGATCTAAATGTGCTGAAATAACTAATATTTCATCTGGTTTTTCAGAACCTTTAATATAAGCTAAAACATTTTCAGAATCTTTTGTACCTGTTGGAAGAAAAGAGGAAGGTACTTTTTGAAAATAGTTGCCTTCTGCAATAGGTGAAGGAATTTCATGAGCGATGTAGAAATTTTTCAAAAACTCAACAGCTTTTTTTTGTCCAGGTTCACCGGTACCACGACCTTCAAATTCATCTGAAGCATAGGTGTAAAGATTTTTCTTTAGGCTTTCGGCGCTTATTGTTTTAGCATAAGGCTCAGGAGAGGTTTTACTAACGGTTTTATTTTGTGAGCTACTGTTACAAGAGTTTAATAAAATTGCAGCACATAAAAGGGTGATAAAATGTTTCAAATTAAATGATATTTATAATTTTGAAGCTATAATACAAAAATGAATTTATTGAAAATCTGTTTTATTTCATTTTAACAGTTCTACAGTCTATTATTTAGCTTGATTTTTTAAATTATTATTATTTCCCTAAAAAACATAGCATGATAAAAGTCAGTATACCTATCTTTTTTATAAATTACATTTGTAACTTGATTTTAAAATATTAATCGATGGAGTTTTTAAACGCAACGTATCTCGCTTTATTTTTAATTATTTGTATCGGATTTATTATCGGAAACATTAAAATTAAAGGAATCTCGTTAGATGTTTCTGCTATTATTTTTGTAGCCTTATTATTTGGTCATTATGGTGTTGAATTACCAGATATTTTACAAAAAATCGGACTCATTTTGTTTATATATACCATCGGTTTGCAGGCTGGTCCAGGTTTCTTCGATTCTTTTAAAGAAAATGGTAAAAACCTAGTTATGCTCGCTACTTTGGTGGTGTTTTCGGCGGCCATTATTACTTTCCTTTCCATTCAATTTTTAGGTATCGATAAGTCTATTGCCATAGGTTTAATGGCGGGAGCACTTACTAGTACCCCTGGTTTAGCTACTGCTATTGATGTTACGCATTCGCCTTTAGCCTCTATAGGTTATGGTATTGCTTACCCATTTGGAGTTATTGGTGTGATATTGTTTGTGAAACTATACCCTAGACTTTTTAAAATAAATTTAGCCAAAGAAGAGGTTGAATATGAAGAAAAGGCGCATGGCCATTTTGAAGCCATTACTAGGGCTAATTTTATTGTAGAAAACGAAGGTGTTATCGATAGAACGATTGAAGATTTACAAGTAGGTTCGATGACCGAAGGTGTGATTTCCCGAATAAAGCATAAAAATGAAGCATTCGTACCTAAAAAACATACGATTTTACATAAAGGCGATTATATTAGAGTGGTAGGTACTCAAGAAGCATTGAACCGAGTGGAACTGTTAATTGGTCCTAGAGTGGATGTAGACATATCATTGGGTGAGGCTTTTATTGTGCAATCATATTTGGTTACAAAAACCGAATTGGTAAATAAAACCTTAGGGCAATTAAATCTTAAAGATAATTTTAATGCCACGGTAACCAGAGTGCGACGTAGTGGTATTGATTTATCGCCTAATCCTAGCCTTAAATTACAAATTGGTGATAAACTAATGATTTCTAGTCAGAAGAGTAGTGCCAAGCAAATTTCGAAACTCATAGGGGATAACAAAAGCAAACTTTCCGATACCGATTTTTTCCCATTAGCCTTAGGTATTGTTATTGGTATTCTCGTTGGCGGGGTGTCTTTATCTTTTGGCGATGCGTTTAAATTTAATTTAGGATTAACAGGGGGCGTACTTATAGTCGCTATGATTTTAGGAAGAATTGGTAAAACAGGCAATATGCTTTGGGTAATGAGTGGAAATTCTAATCACCTATTAAGACAATTTGGACTGATGCTTTTCTTAGCTGTAGTGGGTACAAAAGCAGGGGCAACTTTGGTAGAAACATATATGCAATATGGGGTGAAATTATTTTTAATTGGCGGACTAATAACTTTTATACCCATGGTTTTAGCAGCTATAGTAGCTCGTATGTTTTTTAAAATCAATATTTTAACCCTTTTAGGAACTTTAACAGGATCAATGACCAGTACGCCTGGCTTAGCTGCTGTAGATACTATGACAAAAACGGATGCGCCTTCGGTAGCTTATGCCACGGTTTACCCTATTGCCATGGTACTTTTAATTATTTGCTGCCAAATACTAGGGTTGTTGTTCTAGGTGGTTACCTAGACGGTTGTCATCATACTTATTAAAGCTATTTTACGGGATGCTTATTGCTTTCTAAAAAGTAATCCAGATGCTTAAAAATGAAATGATATAAGGGGCTAATATGGCTGTAAATACGCCGTTAATTATAAGGCCTATACTTGATAATGCTCCAAAATTCCCACTTATTTGCATGGATTTGGACGCGCCCAAAACATGAGCAGCAGTACCCATAGAAATACCTTGAGAAATAGAGCTTTTAATACGTGTTATTTTCATGATTTCATAACCAAATATAGAGCCAATAATTCCAAATAAAATCACTAATGAAGCGGTTAACGGTGGAATCCCTCCTAAGGTTTTAGAGACTTCCATGGCAATGGGTGTGGTAACCGATTTGGGCGCTATAGAAAAAATAATCTCCTTGGGGGCACCCATAAATTTGGCGATTAAAACCACAGAAATAACACCCACAATACATCCTACCAATTGAGAAATAATTATAGGTATGGCTTGTTTTTTAATTTTTCCTAATTGCTGATATAGGGGAACACCTAGAGCAACGATGGCAGGTTTTAATAAAAATTCAATCATACGACTGCCCTCATGGTATACTTCAAAATCGATTTTGAAAACCGATAAAAAGCCAATAATCAGAATAATGGCAATTAATACAGGGTTTAAGAAAATTAACTTGGTTTTTCTCTGAAGATTTTGAGCTAGAAAATAGGCTACAAACGTTAAGGTGAGAATAAATATTTCGGTATTTAGAATAGCATCCATGGCTTAAGATTTTTTACCTTTTTTAAAAGTGTTTTTATGTCTCATAAACAACTGATGTGTCCAGCCTGTACAGGCAAAAACAATGACGGTGCCTAGACTAGAAGCCACAATGATAGGCCAGAAGGAGGCCTCTATCAAATCTAAATACAACATAATCGCTACGCCTGGCGGTACAAAAAAGAAGGCCATGTTTTTAGTTAAAAAATGACTCAATCCGCTTACCCATACTAACTTAATCCAACCCAATTCTAACAAAATAGTTAATAGGATCATGCCAATAATACTAGAAGGCATTTTTATGCCAGTTAGATGGACTACAACCTCTCCAAAAAGTAAACAGCCTAGTATAATTACGACTTGCCTCATGCTTTTAAACTGATTTTGTGTTACTACTTGCGAATATTATTTCCGAAAATACGATGCATCTGTATAATATGCTAATAATTGTAATTTAACCTGAGGTGGCTAATAATTGTCTCATGGAAAGTGCGTTTATTTTAATGTGTGAAAACAAACTAAAAAGCAGCATCAAAAAAATGATGCTGCTTTTCTATATTTTGAGCTAAAATTTCTTTAGACTGATTATAAAAATTAACCGTTTAACATAACAGGCATAACTAGCATGGTAACTTGTTCGCCTTCATCTAAACCATCAACAGGTGTTAAAATTCCGGCGCGGTTTGGCATACTCATTTCTAGTTGTACATCATCCGAATTTAGGTTATTCAACATTTCAGTTAAAAAACGTGAGTTAAATCCGATTTGCATATCATCACCTTGGTAATCGCAAGTTAAACGCTCTTCGGCTTTGTTGCTGTAATCAATATCTTCTGCAGAAATATTAAGCTCGGCGCCCGCAATTTTTAAACGAATTTGGTGTGTGGTTTTGTTAGAGAAAATACTAACACGACGTACCGAGTTTAAAAATTGATTTCTACTAATGACCAGTTTATTCGGATTCTCTTTTGGAATAACCGCTTCGTAATTTGGGTATTTTCCATCAATTAGTCGGCAAATTAACTCTGAATTCTCAAAGGTAAACTTGGCATTAGACTCGTTGTATTCAATGGCTACTTCGTCTTCGCTAGCGGCTAAAATACTTTTTAAAAGATTTAAAGGTTTTTTAGGCATTATAAATTCGGCAACCTGATTAGCTTTAATGTCTTCACGAGTGTATTTTACTAACTTATGCGCATCGGTAGCAACAAAAGTTAAGCCTTCTGTAGAAAACTGAAAAAAGACACCGCTCATCACAGGACGTAAATCGTCGTTACCGGCAGCAAAAATAGTTTTGCTAATAGCAGTCGCTAAAACATCGCCAGTTACTATGGTTTTACTTGGGTCTTCTAAGGCCACGGCCTTAGGGAATTCTTTGCCATCGGCGTAAGCCAAAGCATATTTACCATGGTTAGAACTAATTTCGATGGTGTTGTTGTCTTCAACCACAAAAGTTAAAGGTTGTTCAGGGAAGGTTTTTAAAGTATCTAAGAGCAAACGCGCAGGAATAGCAATGCTACCTTGGCTATCGCTTTCAACGTCTAATTTAGAGGCCATAGTGGTTTCTAAATCACTAGCAGAAACTGTAAGTTCGTTTTGGTCTAGTTCAAACAAAAAATTATCTAAAATAGGTAAGGTGTTCGAACTGTTAATCACACCTCCTAAAACCTGTAATTGTTTTAATAAATAAGTACTTGATACTATAAATTTCATCTGAGAATATTGTGTTTGCTAAGCTGATTTTCAGTGTGTTCCTAGTTGTTTGCTTTAAAATAAAGAATTATGACCACTAAAATCATTAATAATAAATAAACCTAGCTTTTATTGACTTTATGCTTCATACAAATATATTCTAAACGGCTTATATTTGGAAACAAACTTATTAACATTTAAGCCGCGTATTTTTTCTTTCTAATATAGTTGAAAGTTATTCCAAAAATAGCCAGTAAAACCAGTGGTAATAGCAGGTTTATAAGGCGCCACTTGGTTTTTTCGGTAGCTATTTTTTGCTGATCTAAAAAGGCAACGGCAATTTCTTTAGACCGAATGTTTATAAGTCCGTTGTCATCCAGTAAATAATTTACGGCATTGAGTAAAAATTCTTTATTTCCATAGGTTTGCCCGGTCCAGCGGTCGAAACCTAATTCTTGAGGCACATGTCGTATGACATCGTTTTTTATAAGGTCACCATCGGCGATAAGAATCATTTTTGTTGGTACACCTTTATCTTTTGAATTTGAAAGCTCAAAAGGCTTGATGCGGTTGCTATAAACCGAGTTGAATGTGCCTTCGAGTAACACGGCTAAATTTTGGTTTCCAGCATTAAAAAGTTGCGGATTTTGTTCCTTAGTAACCAGTTCTAAACTAATTTTTCTTGGGGTGCCTTCTAATTTTGTTAGGGGTGCCGATTGTAATAGAATGGTTTTTTTGATATTATTTTTTAGGGTGTCGATAGGATTAGCAAAATCAAACTTTACTAAGTTTAAATTGTTTACTATCGGGTGGTTGCTCTGGCTACCTGCAAGCGGGGAGTAGGGCCATTGCAAATGCTGAAACTGCGATTGGCTCCCTTCGCCAATGGCTAAAGTAATGGGTGCCGAATATAGAGTGCTTACCATTTCTGGATTCACTCGAGCACCATATTTGAAGAAAAAATCGGTTAAATTCAAGTCTCTAGGGATAGCCACGTTACTGCCGTTAGCGTTGTATAAACTGTCTTTTTCCATGGCAATGGCATCGATAAGCCATAAGCTTTTGCCGCCGTTCATGGTATATTGATCTAAAACGTATTTCTCTTCTTCGGAAAAAGCTTCGGTGGGTTTCGCCGAGATAATCAAATCGTAGGCCTCTAAGTCTTGAAGTATTTTTTGCGGATTACTAGCAATGCTATCCAAGGTAAAGGGCGCAATAAAATAGTAGCTACCTATTTTTTTTACAAAATCGGCGATGTATCGATCTTCAAGTTGTTTGTTACCTTTTAATATGGCAATTTTACTCTTTTTAGGGGTGGTTAGTTTGCTAAAACCATCGGCAAAAGCATATTCCAGATGCTGCACCGAATTGCTTACCAATTCCTGCTGGGTGGCTCCAATTTTATTTTTTACTAACGGAATAATAACCGTTTGGTCGTTATAGCTGGCAAGGGCCCAAGGAAAAATTATGGCCTTTGACGATTTACCACTTTCGGTAACACTTAATTGCATAGGGGTTAAACCACGTTGAGTGAGTTGTTGTATGTTACGCTCGCGGGTGGCTTCATCTTCAACAGGGTTGATAAAGTTGAAAATAATGTTTTTGTTTTCAGCCGAAAACTCTTCAAGAAGTTGCTGGGTTTCATTCTTTAAGCGTCTAAATTCCGAAGGAAAATCATCACCCTCCAAGAATACATCAATAATAAGTGGCGCATCTACATCTTTTATAATTTCAATGGCTGAAGAGCTTAAGGTATAACGTTTATCGGCTGTTAAATCAAAACGTTCAAAAACAAAACTGCTTATGAGGTTAATCCCAATTAAGGCAATTACAAGAAGGGCTATATTTTTGATTGTGTTATTCAAAGGTTTTCTCTAATTTGTAGGTTCTTAGGGCTGTTACTTTATTGTTAGTAAACAGTAATTCAATACATTCTTGATCTTTATTAAAAGCGCCAGGTTTAAATCCTAAATTATAATTCCATTGGTCTTCAGAATTGGCTTTGATGCTGTCATTCCAGCCATACCATTCGCTTTCACCAAGTAGCTGTTTCACCTCAATTTTAGATTTCCCAATAAGTAAACTGTCTTCTAGAATATTATGGAGCATTTCAAAACGCAACTCAGGATCTTCCTCCCAAGCTTCAGCATTAAAATACTTTTCATGATGGTAGTTGCTAAAAATATTGATAATAGGATAAAAAACATAAAAGTACACCAAGGGTGTTAAAGCCAAACTAACTATTAAAGTAAGCCATTTGCGTTTGTCTATAGTGTTAACAAACAACCAAACCAGAACGAATACAATAAGTAATGAGATAATAAAAAGTGGAGTTAAAACCATGGTTATGCTTTGTTCAAATTTATTTTAGTGAGCATTAAAAAGAAAAGCATTAAGCTTATAAAATAGACCAAATCTCTCGTGTCAATTACACCACGGCTCATGCTTTTAAAATGCGCGCTCATGCCTAATTGATTAATAAAATCATTAGAAAGGAAGTCGGCAACACCTTCAAAACCGATATAAAAAATAAAGCATATAAAAACCGCCGTAATAAAAGCTACAATTTGATTGTCGGATAAAGTCGATGAAAATACGCCAATAGCGGTATAAGCCGCGATGAGAAATAGGAGTCCGAAATACGATCCAATAGTGCTGCCCATATCTAAATTTCCAACAGAATTCCCAAGTTGGTAAACCGTATAAACGTATAGTAAGCTAGGTATAAGCGCTATAAGAATAAGCACAAAAGCACCAAAATATTTCCCTAAAACAATATGGAATAATGAAATAGGCTTGGTAAGTAATAGCTCCAAAGTGCCTTGTTTTTTTTCATCCGAAAAACTACGCATCGTCACGGCCGGAATTAAGAAAATTAAAATCCATGGTGTTAATAGGAAAAAAGAAGACAAATCGGCAAAACCATAATCTAGTATGTTAAATTCCCCCTTAAACAACCACAGAAATAAACCGTTAAGCGTTAAAAAAATAGCAATAACCAAATATCCAATTGGCGAGGCAAAAAATGAATTTATTTCTTTTCTTAATATGGCGAACATTTAGTTTTGTTAAAAGTTAAAAGTTAAAAGTTAAAAGTTAAAAGTTAAAAGTTAAAAGTTAAAAGTTTCTACTAGTTACTAGTTACTAGTTACTGGTTGTTGGCTTCCTTCACCAGTCATCTGGCATCCGTCATTCTTCACCTGTCTTCCGTCATTGTTCATCTGCCACTTTTCTCCCGTCTCCTGTCATCCGTCTCCCGTTATTTTTCACTACCCTAACAAACATACCCTTTTTATTATTATTCGAAATCAGAAATTTTATGTACCTGTTGCGGGTAATCCACATCTTCCAAATTAATAGGATCCGGAATAAACTTAATGCTTATTGAGTCCATGAGACCTAGTCCAAGTAAGGTAGAAGCACTACCCACGGTGGCGCTATTACTTTTATAAACCGCAATTTCTAAAAAATTCCCAGAATTAAAAACCACTAACCGTCTACCTTCATCATGGCGTTTGTTTTCAGGAATGTCAAAATTAACAATATCACTGTATTTATGATATATCTTTTTAAACGTGTAATGGCGTGCCGTAATCTCAAAACGCCTTCCTTTTTGTATCCTTTCAAAAAAATGACGCTTAATATTGGTTACCACATTTCCGTAGTTATCAATATAAATCACCGAGCCAATAATTTGGGTTTTATCGTCATTAACGTAGGGCGTAATGTTTTTAATAGGCTTAATACTCGAAATGTTTTTGCCTATAACGTCTAGCGTACCGCCACGAGCAATATGGCAGGCCACTTGCACAAATACATCTAATACGGTAAAACTGCTTCTTATTTTATCGTGAATATTAATTTCCACAATCTGTTCGGGAGCAATTTCCGAGCAAATCATGCTCATAATACCATTGTTAGCACAAACAAAATAATGCCCATCTAGTTTAACCGCGATGTGTTTGTTTTCCGGATTTAACTCCGAATCAATACCAATAATATGTATGGTGCCTTTAGGAAAACTTTTGTATGCATTTTGTATGATGTAAGCCGCCTCAGGAATGTTAAAAGGCGATACAGCATGTGAGATATCAACAATCTTAACATCAGAAAGTTCGCTGTAAATAGCACCTCGTGTAGCGCCAGCAAAGTAGTCTTTCTCCCCAAAATCGGTTGTTAGTGTTATAATTGCCATGGGCAAATTGTTGATATGTTTTTAAGGTTAAGTCCCCCAATTTTACTTAAATTTGAGAGAGTCCTGAATAAGATACAAACCTACAAATTTTCATTTTCGTTTTTATAATTTAAATGAAAAATATAAGGCCATAAAAACTTATTCATTAAATTAGAAGCATAGAAAAAAATAGAAAACAACAGAACAGCTATTCATAAAATTTTAACCTAAAACCACGCCTTTGAACGAAATTATCATCGAACTTGAAGAGATTTCTCCAAAAGATTTTTTTGGAGCCCAAAACACGAATATTGAACTTCTAAAAAAGTACTTTCCTAAATTAAAAATTGTAGCCCGCGGAAATAAAATTAAAGCTTTTGGCGATGAAGAATTGCTGGAAGAATTTGATAGACGCCTCACCATGCTCCTAAAGCATTTTGCAAAATATAATAAGCTCGACGAAAATGCTATCGAGCGTGTTTTAACCAGCCAAAGTAGCGATGATTATACCACCTCCGAAAAAAGTGGCGAAGTCATCGTGCATGGGGTTAGCGGCCGACTCATAAAAGCCCAAACGCCAAATCAGCGTAAAATGGTAGAGCTTATGCGTAAAAACGATATGGTTTTTGCTATTGGGCCAGCAGGAACAGGAAAAACCTATACCGGTGTGGCCTTGGCGGTTCAAGCCTTAAAAAACAAGGAAGTTAAGCGTATCATTTTAACCCGTCCAGCCGTAGAGGCAGGAGAGAATTTAGGATTCCTTCCGGGCGATTTAAAAGAGAAATTGGACCCTTACATGCAGCCTTTATATGATGCCTTAAGGGATATGATTGCTCCCGAAAAACTCGCGCATTATATCGAAAACGGTACCATTCAAATCGCGCCATTGGCCTTTATGCGCGGGCGTACCTTGGATAACGCCTTCGTGATTTTAGATGAAGGGCAAAACACCACTCACGCCCAAATGAAAATGTTTTTAACCCGTATGGGAAAAAACGCCAAGTTTCTGTTAACGGGCGATCCTGGGCAAATCGATTTGCCGCGCCGTACCATTTCCGGACTTAAAGAAGCCTTACTCATCTTAAAAAATGTAGAAGGTGTAGGCATGATTTTCTTAGACGATAAAGATGTTATTCGTCACAAACTCGTTAAAAAAGTCATTGAAGCCTATAAAAGCATTGAAAACGCCGATTAAAGATATCATAATTTTTTTCAAGAGCAGAGACCTGCTTTCCGTTTTATCTTTTTCGCCCTTTAAGGGGCAAAAAAGGATGCCACTGCAATCAGGGCTAGGGGCAGGAGCATAAAGTTAAAGACCGGAAAAACCATGATACTTGGTTGATAACATTAAATAATTAAAAAACATGAAAGATGATGGTTGTGAATCACATGCCATCATCTTTTTTTAAGTTTAGCCTCTAAAATTGTATAGATTTTGATTTTTGAGTTGATTTAAAAATTTTATAGGAGTATATGTTTGATATGCTTCTGTTGGCTGTAATTTGAGACCCTAAATGAATAAAACCGAAAGAATAATTTATGCAATTATTTTCTACTCGATAGGATTTTTTTTAAATAGTATTTATAGACCTTATGTTTATTCGAATGAAATTAATGATTTTGGAATAGCAGATATGGGAAATAATATTGTATTCGTTCCAGGTGTCTATTTTTTGTTAAGTTTAATTTCAAAAAAACCAATTAAAGGAATTTATAAAGATATTTTTATTCACACTTCCTTCTTAATATTTTTTGAGGTACTGTCTTTATTTATAAATGGAATTGGAACATTTGACTTTAAAGATATTTTTGCTTTATTAATCGGAGCTGGAATTACATATTTAATAGTTAGATTAAGAACGAATGATTTAACAGAATTAAAAGATGATTTTCTTGAAATAGAATAAAAAACTACAGCCAACAACGTGTATAATTAATTGCTTTGGCAAGTGGTTATTTAGAAAATTCCTTCGGAATTTTATCGCGTTCGTTTTTGTTTACTAAATTAGTTGTTGAAACACGCCACTAATCATACACAAACACGTTACCAGCATGCAATAGTGACGGCCGTGCAACGAACAAGAAGTTATTTGACGCAAAATAAGCAACGATTAATTTTGATTTGCGACAAATAAAGGTTGTTTTCGTTGCAAATAATGCATTGAATGAAAGCTTTTATACATCAAAAAGACAATTGGCCAGAATTTACATGGAATAGTAATGATTTCTTGGATTTGTTGAGTGAGGCAAGAAATTTACAGGGTAGGCTTATTGGAAAAATGGAAACATTAGGTTTTGATTTGAGAAATGAGGCTCTACTTGATACATTGACTCTTGATGTGTTAAAATCATCGGAAATTGAGGGCGAATTTTTTAACCCCGACCAAGTGCGCTCGTCAATTGCACGCAGATTAGGAATGGAAATAGCGGGAGCAGTAGATTCCGATAGAAGTGTAGAAGGAATAGTTGAAATGATCCTAGACGCAACTCAAAAATGCTTTGAGCCTTTGACTGCCGACAGACTTTTTGATTGGCATGCGGCATTACTTCCAACAGGAAGGAGTGGAATGTACAAAATTACTGTTGCAGACTGGAGAAAAGACACGACAGGGCCTATGCAGGTTGTATCTGGCGCAATGGGAAAGGAAAAAGTACATTTTCAAGCACCTAATTCTGATTTGGTGGAAAATGAAATGACTCGATTTATTAATTGGTTTAATAACTATAAAACTGATTTGGTAATTAAAGCAGCTATTGCAGATTTATGGTTCGTAACAATTCACCCTTTCGAAGATGGAAACGGAAGAATAACAAGAGCATTGACAGACATGCTTCTTGCACAAGCAGACAAAAGCAATCAACGATTTTACAGTATGTCTGCCCAGATTCGGTTGGAAAGAAAACAATATTATGAGATATTGGAGAACACACAAAAGGGGAATTTAGATATAACAGCCTGGATTGTTTGGTTTTTAAATTGTTTGATTAACGCTTTAAAATCTACTGATTCAATACTTAAAAAAGTATTATTCAAAGCTGACTTTTGGCAAAAGCACATAGATACTCCAATAAATGACCGACAAAGAAAATTATTGAATTTTCTATTGGATGGATTTGACGGAAAATTAACTTCATCCAAATGGGCAAAGATTGCAAAGTGTTCCAAAGATTCAGCAGTTAGGGATATTAATGACTTGATTGAGAAAGCAATTTTGCAAAAAGAACCAGCAGGAGGACGAAGTACAAATTACGAACTGATAGGAATGCCAGCTGGTAACAATATATCAGAAACTTGGTCAAATCACACAAGCAAAAGAGAATATTTTAAAAGCAGAAAATAGTATCCATTACAAAAGAGATGATGTTTACAATGAGTTTCTTAATGAAATCTATAGGTCTGAAATTTTGAAATTTAAACAACAATTGGATTAATTCGTTATAATGAAAGCCATGGCGGCCTAGGCGATTTTACCTGGCCAACCGCTATTGGAAGTATGGAAAAAACAAAATGGGGTATGTATATGTGGGGAATTGGTGGCGCATTAACCATACCTACCGCAACAAGCAAATATACGGGTTCGGGTAAATTTTCAGCAGGTCCGTCAGGAATGTTAATTGGGTTTACTAAAAAGACCACCATAGGCCTTGTATTCATGCAAACATGGTCTTTTGCAGGAAATGCTCATAGGCAAGACGTTAACACCAGTATGTTGCAAATACTATATTTTTTCCAGATTGGGAATGGCTGGCAATTAGGAGACAACCCTAGCTGGATTTTTAATTGGAATATGCCCAATAAAAACAAAGTTAGCATGCCCATTGGTTTTGGTGTATTTAAAACGACTCATATCGGGAATAGTTTATTCAGAATAGGTTTAACTCCAAGATACTACATTATGTCAAGAAAAATTTGGGGTGATAAATTTGGATTGAGCCTTACTTTAACACCCGTTTTAAACAATCCTTATAAAAAAAATATGCCTCATATGTCTAATATGTAATATGGCCTTTAAGCCCATACAATTAAAGGCTAGCATTTTATAAACCCAATAAAATTTACGACTTTTAAGGCCCTTCGTTGAATAGCTCGTTTAGTAAAAATGTAATAGTCTAAATTCAAATGATAGAATTAATATATTTTACTTTATTTTGCGACATATTTTCAATTGGCTTATAAGCTTTTCTAACGTTTAAAAAAAGAAGCGTTTGAAAAATAAGGTTGAACGAAAATGTATTAAAAAAAGGTAAACGCTATGTATAACTAAAGGTAATACGATAGTCACTCTAAGCTTGTCGATTTTCTGTTGAAATTTAACAAGCTGAGGATGACAAACGTCATTTAGGAATATCTAGCACAAGACAATAAATCCATTAAAAATGAGTAACACTATAATTGATACCAATTTCAATTTTCCGGGACAAAAGAACCTTTACAAAGGAAAAGTAAGAGCCGTTTATAACATTAATGATGAAGAATTGGTTATGATTGCAACCGATAGGCTTTCTGCTTTTGATGTTGTGATGCCTAAAGGGATTCCTTATAAAGGACAAATACTAAATCAAATTGCCACTAAAATGATGGCAGCTACAGAAGATTTGGTGCCTAACTGGCTAACGGCAACCCCCGATCCTAATGTAGCGGTGGGGCACTTATGCGACCCTTTTAAAGTTGAAATGGTTATTCGTGGTTACATGTCGGGACATGCAGCACGCGAATACAAAGCAGGAAAACGTATGCTTTGCGGTGTGCCTATGCCTGAAGGTATGAAAGAGAATGATGCTTTTCCAGAACCAATCATTACCCCGGCAACTAAAGCTGAAATGGGCGATCATGATGAGGATATTTCTCGTGAAGACATCTTAAAACGTGGTATTGTTTCAGAAGAAGATTATATAATTCTTGAAGATTATACCCGTAAATTATTTCAACGTGGTTCTGAAATCGCTGCATCGAGAGGTTTGATTTTAGTGGATACGAAATATGAATTTGGAAAAACTAAAGATGGAAAAATTGTTTTAATCGATGAGATTCATACGCCTGATTCTTCACGTTACTTTTATGCTGAAGGCTATCAAGAGCGACAAGATAAGGGCGAAGCTCAAAAGCAATTAAGTAAAGAGTTTGTGCGTCAGTGGTTAATTTCTAACGGATTTCAAGGTTTAGAAGGACAAACTGTGCCGGTTATGAGCGATGAATATATCCAAACCGTTAGCGATCGATACATCGAACTTTATGAAAATATTACGGGTGAAACCTTTGTGAAAGCCGATGTAAGTGATATTCAGGAGCGTATTGAAGCTAATGTTCTTAATTATTTAAAGAATAAATAAAGCGATTAAGCACCTATCTTAGTTGAATAATCCATCTTGTTTTTATAAGAATATAATTTAAAAAACCTGTCGGAGTGCCTTTGTTATATAAGACGTCGACAGGTTTTTTTATGTGAAGAAGTTTTGATGTAATAATTAAACAGTTACACATTTTTACCACTTCTAAATTAAATATGGTAATGCACAACTCTATTATTTAGAGGTTGTTCGTTTCTGTAATTATTTAAAGGCATGTTGTTTTTAAGTTTTAAAACTTCATCTACAGATAAAATAATAGGTTCTTTAAAAACAATCCAATTTACACTTTCCGAGCATGGCGGTGTGGTTAATGATCCTCCATACGAGTAGTAATGTCTGTTTTCAAGCAATAAGCTAGATAAATCTACTTCTTGATGAATTTCTTTTTTGGCACCTGCTTCTAACGGCAGAAAACTTTCAAGGAATTCGAACAATTCACTTTCTTGTCCTTCTTTACCTAATAAAGCTAAAACGGTAATTTTCCCTGTACTACTGGTGTGTACAAAATGAATTTCAATCGGATATGTTACTCCGTCAATCTTATGCTCTGAGGGCTCATGGAAATGAATTTGTTTTAAGCAATAACGTTCGTTTTTGTAGTTGATATAATCGCCCTTTTCAAAATCAAACTGAATGGAATGCCCGTTATTTTCAACATCATTAATGAGTGTGGTAGGGGCGTATTCAAACTGTAATTCGTCTTTAACATGGGTCGAATCAGAGTTGATATGAATGATGTTTATAGGAGATTGCTGTTTACCGTTGCAATCAGATTGCTTTTCAATCTCAGACCAACGTTCTGGAGCTGTTTCACCAGAATAACTCCAATGCTTTTTACTGTTGTAGTTTTCAGCTCCATGCGAACCATGTTGGTTGGCATATTGATGAAAAGGAAATGTTATTAATGCAATAAATAAAAGTAGTACGGTGAATAATTTAGAGTTCATTATGATTTTTTTACTTAGTTTCTAATCTCAAAATTAAGTCTAAAACACCATGATAAAACTGACTTTTGTTAGTTCACTAATAAAAATGTAAAATTTATAAATTTTCACCTGTTCCTAAGGGGTGTGTTATGAAGAATTAGTGGTTAGGTTTGATTTTATCCATCACTTTCCTATTTAATTTATATAGAAACGCATTGGTTTTTGCATAATGAAAAGCAATAAAACAAACGACTACGATAAATAAAAGGGCTCCAAAAACGGCTTCATTGGGCGTTAAGGATTTGTTTAAAAATCGTTTGAGACCATAGCCTGTAAAGCTTCCGTAAAGTAAAATAAAATGAATGACATAAATGGACAGGGTTTTTTCTCCAATTTTAGAAATGAACGACCGTTTTAAAAAGCGTTCTAAACTATAAAAAATACTAAAAATGATGAGTACATCCCCAAGTCGCCTAAACAAATAATTATAGTTAGCACTACGTTCAAACAATTCAATACCTGAAATATGGCTTAGGGTTAATAGAAAAGGCGATGAGCCGTATATTAAAAACGCTCCAGCCATAAAAAATGAAATAATGGTTAGCAATTGAAATCGCTCGCGGTGTGCGTGTCTGAAAAATATGGTTGATAAAAAAGCCCCAAATGCCGAATAACCAAACCAAGGTAGTATGGTAAAAATCGAGCCATTACTTTTTGAAAGGTAGTTAGCGAAAAATCGAGGTATGTGTTCTAAGGTTAGATTTCTATAAAGCGGTTCGGTTACAAAACACAGGCAGCCTACCGTAAATAAGACAACCGAAAATAAATAACTGTGTTTTTTTAATAAAACATAGAATCCAACCAATAATATGAGCGATAAACCAATACACTGCAAGACATCAATAACTAAAACATAGGGGTTAAAATATCCAGAAAACCAACTTAGCAAATTCACGCGTAAACTATAGCCTATAAGAATGAGTAGGAGTCCGCGAAAAATTCCTTTTTTTATACGGGGTTTATCGTCGCCTTTAGCATAGGCTCGAAGTAATAAATAATTAAAAACCAATCCGGAAATGGTAAAAAACATGGGGGCGGTTACACCTCTAAAATAATTCCATATATTGAAAATGGTATTATTTGGGTCCTTATAAACAGGATCAAGTAACGTATCTATAAAGTGCCCTTGAAGCATCATTAAAATGGCAAAAGCTCTTACGGCATCAATAAAATAAAGACGATTAGTTTGCAATGTTTTTTGATTTGGTTGCGCACAAAGATACTTTAAAATTTATATTAGATTTACCCATAACAAAGGACGAAAGCTGCCAAACAAAACTCAGGTCCTTATAAATGCTAAATTTTTTAGGAATTAACAATGTATATGTTATATTAGCATTTCTTCTAAGTTAAATACGTGTATTTGTTTTAAAAACGCTTTATTTTTAATGAATTTACCAATCATTAAAAATGTGATATAGCAAAAAACATAATCGGATTTACATTATAAGAGCCAACTAAACAAAACCAAACATGTCAAAAAAAAACGCAAAAGCCTATTGGAAAGAAAACATTAGGTATGTACTCATTCTTTTGAGTATATGGTTTGTAGCCTCTTACGGCTTAGGGATTATTTTCAAAGATGCACTTAACAATATAAAAATAGGAGGCTTTAAACTAGGGTTCTGGTTTGCTCAACAAGGTGCTATTTATGTGTTTGTTGTTCTCATATTTGTTTATGTACGCTTAATGAATAAACTCGATAAAAAATATGGTTATGACGAATAGTGTCATTTTAGAATCGGGGATGGATGTACAAACCTGGACTTACATTTTAGTCGGACTTACCTTTGCTTTATATATCGGTATTGCCATTTGGTCCAGAGCTGGATCGACAAAGGAGTTTTATGTTGCAGGAGGCGGGGTTTCGCCCTTAGCCAATGGTATGGCTACAGCGGCAGATTGGATGAGTGCCGCTTCGTTTATTTCTATGGCAGGAATCATTTCTTTTGCGGGTTATGATGGGGCTGTATATTTGATGGGGTGGACAGGTGGTTATGTGTTATTAGCCTTGTTATTGGCGCCATATTTAAGAAAATTTGGCAAGTTTACGGTACCCGATTTTATTGGAGATCGCTACTATTCGAATACTGCCCGGTTGGTTGGTGTTATTTGTGCACTATTAGTCTCGTTTACCTATGTTGCAGGTCAGATGCGTGGTGTAGGTTTAGTGTTTTCCAGATTTTTAGAGGTAGATATTAACAAGGGTGTGATTATTGGAATGATTATCGTGCTTTTTTATGCCGTATTAGGCGGCATGAAAGGCATCACTTATACGCAAGTGGCTCAGTATTGTGTGTTGATTTTTGCTTTTATGGTTCCTGCTATTTTTATTTCGATTCAAATGACAGGAAATCCTTTACCGCAATTGGGTTTTGGAAGTAAGCTAAACGATGGTTCGGGAATGTATCTTTTAGATAAATTAGATGGTTTAAGTGCGGAATTGGGTTTTTCTGAATATACCGAAGGTTCAAAATCGCTAATTGATGTTTTTGCAATTACTTTAGCTCTTATGGCAGGAACTGCAGGATTACCTCATGTTATTGTTAGGTTTTTTACGGTTAAACGTGTTAAGGATGCGCGTAAATCGGCAGGTTTAGCATTGTTACTTATCGCAATTTTATACACTACAGCGCCAGCAGTTGCTGTTTTTGCTAGAACCAATTTAATCGAAACCGTATCAAATCAGCCTTATGGAAGCATGCCAGAATGGTTTAAAAAATGGGAAGCTACAGGGTTAATAAGTTTTACCGATAAAAACAACGACGGACAAATTCAGTATGTAGCAGATAAAACCAACAACGAATTGGTTGTAGATAACGATATTATGGTTTTGGCTAATCCAGAAATAGCCCAGTTACCCAATTGGGTTATTGCTTTAGTTGCCGCAGGGTCTTTAGCTGCAGCGCTATCAACGGCCGCAGGATTACTGTTAGTCATCTCATCTTCGGTTTCTCACGATTTGATTAAAAAAATGATTAACCCTAATATTTCGGAAAAAAGTGAGCTTATCGCGGCACGTTTGTCGGCTGTTATAGCGGTTTGTGTTGCTGGTTATTTTGGTATCAATCCGCCAGGTTTTGTTGCAGCAACGGTGGCCTTGGCCTTCGGTCTGGCTGCAGCTTCTTTCTTTCCTGCAATTATTTTAGGGATTTTTTATAAGCGTATGAATAAAGAGGGCGCCATAGCTGGAATGGTTGTGGGGATTTCGGTTATGTTACTATATATGATTAAATATAGGTTAGGCTGGTTTGACGAGCTTGTTCCGAACAAAAGTGAATGGTGGTTTGGAATTTCTCCAGAAGGGTTTGGTACAGTAGCCATGATTTTAAACTTTATAGTTTCTATTGTAGTGATGAAATTTACGCCCGCTCCACCCCAAGACGTTCAAGAAATTGTTGAGAATATTAGAATTCCTAGTGGAGCAGGAGCAGCTACCCATTAATAGAAGAATTGATTGAGTTCATCTACAAATGCGCGTAATCCGTAGAAAAAGCTTAGAGAAACCACAATAAATTTATAATTTAGAAAACGCTTAAAAGTTCTTAATTTTAAGCTACTAAACTAAAAAACAAACTAATTTATGAGTAATTATCACATAAAACACCTAGAAGAATATTATCAAGTCTATCGAAAATCCATTAGAGAACCTGAAAATTTTTGGGAAGAGGTGGCCGAAGAGCATTTTATGTGGCGTAAAAAATGGGATAATGTATTAAGTTGGGATTTTAGTAAACCTGAAATTAAATGGTTTGAAGGGGCTCAGCTTAATATTACTGAAAATTGTATCGACCGCCATTTATCAACACGGGGAGAAAAAACAGCCATTTTATTTGAACCTAATAATCCAGATGAACCAGCCGAGCATATTTCATACAATCAGCTGTATACCCGAGTTAACAAGTTTGCCAATGTATTAAAATCTAAAGGCATAAAAAAAGGTGATCGTGTTTGCATCTATTTGCCTATGATTCCCGAATTGGCCATTTCTGTTTTGGCTTGTGCTAGAATAGGCGCCATTCATTCTGTGGTTTTTGCTGGGTTTTCATCTACAGCCTTATCTACAAGAATTAATGATAGCGATTGTAAAATGGTAATTACTAGCGATGGTTCCTACCGTGGTGCTAAAACCATCGATTTAAAAGGCATTGTTGATGATGCGTTAGAAGACTGTCTTGGTGTAAATTCCGTTTTAGTAGCTAAACGCATTCAATCGGAAATACCTATGAAAGAGGGACGTGATGAGTGGTTGAAACCGCTTTTAGACGATGCTTCAGAGGATTGCCCAGCTGAAATTATGAATTCTGAAGATCCATTATTCATATTATACACTTCCGGATCTACCGGAAAACCTAAAGGGATGGTACATACCACAGGAGGTTATATGGTATATACGGCTTATACCTTTAAAAATGTATTTCAATATAGAGAAAACGACATCTATTGGTGTACTGCAGATATTGGCTGGATTACGGGACACAGTTATATTGTGTACGGTCCTTTAGCTAATGGTGCTACAACGGTGATGTTTGAAGGTGTGCCGAGTTATCCTGATTTTGGGCGTTTTTGGCAAATAGTAGAAAAACATCAGGTGACACAGTTTTATACCGCCCCAACAGCCATTCGTGCTTTGGCTAAGGAAGGCGTAGATTTGGTAGAAAAGTACAACTTGTCTTCCTTAAAAGTACTGGGGTCGGTAGGAGAGCCAATCAATGAAGAGGCTTGGCACTGGTATAACGATAATGTTGGTAAAAAACACAGTCCGATTGTAGATACCTGGTGGCAAACCGAAACAGGAGGTATTATGATTTCTCCAATTCCGTTTGTTACACCAACAAAACCAACTTACGCGACACTCCCATTTATAGGCATTCAGCCCGCTTTAATGGATGAATCGGGGAAAGAATTAAAAGGTAATCAAGTAGAGGGGCGTTTGTGTGTAAAATTCCCTTGGCCAAGTATTGCGCGTACCATATGGAATAACCACGAACGTTATAAGGATACCTATTTTTCTGCTTATGAAAACAAATATTTTACAGGTGATGGCGCCTTAAGAGATGAAGTGGGCTACTACAGAATTACTGGTCGTGTTGATGATGTCATTATCGTTTCAGGGCATAATTTAGGTACCGCACCTATTGAAGATGCTATTAATGAGCACCCAGCAGTTTCAGAATCGGCAGTTGTTGGTTTTCCTCATGATATCAAAGGAAATGCCTTATACGGTTATATTATTTTAAAGGATACCGGCGAGAGTAGAGATCAAAATAACGTACGTAATGAAATTAACCAAATGATCACCGAACATATTGGTCCGATTGCCAAGCTGGATAAAATTCAGTTTACGGTAGGATTACCTAAAACGCGATCTGGAAAAATTATGCGTCGTATTTTACGAAAAATAGCTTGTAAAGATATTAGTAACTTAGGAGATACCAGTACGTTATTAAATCCAGAAGTGGTTCAAGAAATTATAGATAACGCCTTGTAATAAAGGCGTTATTTAGGCATTAAATAGCCCCAGTTTAGATGTTTACGTTTGTCTAAACGAGCTAATGTTTTTAAAAATACCAGGGCAGTAATAAGCGCATCGCCTGTGGCGGTGTGCCTGTCTACTAAAGGGGCATTGAGCTCTTTGGCCAATTCATCTAAGGTGTGCGGTCTTTGTTCATCTCTATAAATGACATGGACCGATTTATTATAAAGTGCTCCGGTATCAATAAATTTATTTTTTAACCGACCTAAACCATGTCTTAGCAGCATTTCATTAATCATATTACGATCAAAATTAGCATGATGCGCAATAAGTATATCCGATTTGATATAGGCCAAAAAGGCTTTTATGGCTTCCAGTTCCGTGAGTTTATTAACCTTACTGTTTTTTAAAATACCGTGAATTTTTACAGATTCAGCCTTAAAAACATCTTGTTTGATATACAGTTCTAGCGATTGATTGATATCAATTTTTTTATTTATGAAAGATACCGCTCCAATGGATAAAACGCGGTCTTCAGTATAATCAAATCCCGTAGTTTCCGTATCAAAAGCAATGAATCTGGTATTGCTAATATCAGTGTTCACCTGGTCTTTAAAAGTATCGAGATAAGCTAACCAAAATTCTGGATAGTTCTTTTTTTTTACCGAAAACCAATTTAAAAAGCCCATTTATATAAAGTTTTTCAGGTCGAATCGTATTTTAAGAACTTCTTGAATTTCGTGAACGGGCTTTAAACAGCGTCTTAACTTAAGCTGTTCTTCTTTGGTCAAGCTTTCAATATCTATAAATTTCCCAGAATCGTTATGAAGAATACCTTGTTTGGTTTTAAATTTAGAAAGCGCTTTAAAGGCGTAGGAGCAAGAATGGTATAATTCTTTGTTGTTAGGATCTAAAAGCGCTAATTTTTCAAAGCGTTCGCTTGTATTATTAATACCTTGCGTGTTGTTTTTTAAGGTAAGTAAACGTGCGGCATCAACCAAAGGCATGATACAACGGTTTTTTATATTGAATAGGTCTTTTTGTTCTCTGCTTTTTTCAACAGCAAATTGTTTAAAGAACCCTAGTGGTGACGGATTTTTAATAGCATCACGAGCTAAAAATTTAAAAAATAAACTGCTTTGTTCTAAAGCTTCATAAATGGAATCTGAAAGTGCTTCCGATAGGCTTTCTTCTCCATATATTGGGCTAAAATCAAAAAAGATGGAAGCCAGTAAAATAGCTTTTTCGTCTGGTTTAGAAATCCAATCATCAAATTGTTGCTTCCATTGCTCTAATGAAAGACACCATTTGGGATTACTAGCCATCATATCGGCTTCGCAATATTCAAAACCTATTTTATTTAAAGATTTTGTTACTAGTTTCGCCAATTCTAAAAAGTAGTTTTGGGTTTCCTCATACTTTTCGACTGGAACATTTTCAAAAATAATGGCATTATCCTGATCGGTAAAGAGCATCTGTTCCTTTCGTCCCTGACTCCCCAAACCAATCCAACAAAATTTTACAGGAGGATTTGTAGGCATTTTTTTTAGGGCGATTTCAATAGCACGTATCGTTACGGCATCGTTAATTTGGGCGATTACTTTTACAATATGTCCAACAGGAATGTTTTGCTCTAAATAACTTTTTAGTAAACTATTGGCTTTTAATCTTGCCGATCGTAATTTTTTTGTTCTATTGGCACGTTTAATTTCTTTGAAAATCACAGTGGGACTATTACCTAGAGACACAAGCAAATCATGATGTGTTAATACGCCCACCAATTTCGTGTTTACTGTACCGTCTTTAGTAATACACACATGACCAATGTGATGCTTTATCATTTGAAGCTGTCCGTCGGCAACCGTTAAACCCTTTTTACACGTAATTACGGGTGTCACCATGATATTAGTTACAGGCGTGTCAATAGGAAAAAGGCCGGTAGCAATCTTATTTTTAATGTCGCTATTGGTAATAATGCCTAAAGGATTTTTTAAATTGTTTACCACAATAATACATCCAATTTTGTGATCCCGCATTTTAATAGCCGCCTCTTTTAAGGTAGAATCTACGGCACATGTAACTGGGTTTTTGGTGTAGTTGGCCGTTTGAAAATTAACGATATCTTGAGTGCTATTGGGTAAGTAGTCTACAAATATTTTGCCTGCTTCCTCTGCCGTGTAGGGGTCGTATGCATTGGTAGCAAAGGCGGTAACAAGGAATTTATTAATGCCAGCGTTGTCTTTGGTAACAGCCGTAAAAACACTAATAGGAATGGCGTAAACTATAGATTCTTCATTGGCAGTAGCCGTAAGTTTATAGTTTTCTTTCGCTATGAGTGGGCGTATTCCAAAAACATCGCCAGCATCACTAATATTAATAATATCTTGGGTATTGTCACCCATGGTGTGCAACAATTTTACACCACCATTTCTTACCACGTAAAAATCTGATTTTGCAGCATCGCCTCTTTCAAATAGCGTATCGCCCTTTTCCATGTAAATGATTGAAACTTCTTTAGAGATTTCAAACAAATCTTTGGTGTTTAAAAAATTAAAAGGAGGATATTTAATTAGAAAATCAAGAACACGTTCTGCAATAGAATTTTTCATGAGGTAAGCTTAACTTATTAAATAAGTTTAAAATCTAATAACAATTCACCTTCAACAGAAGCTTGTAAATGATCCCCTTTTACATTTTGACCAGCACCTGTTGCAGGGGTTCCCGTGAAAATTAAATCACCAGGTTCTAAAGTCATAAATTTAGACACATAAGCAATAATTTCAACGAAGTTGTAAATCATATCACTCGTATTTCCAACTTGCTTTTCTTCTCCATTTATTAATAAGTTAAAGTTGATATCGTTTAAATCTGGGAAATTAGAAATCGATTTGAACCCAGCCACTGGAGAAGCACCATCAAAACCTTTCGCTAATGCCCATGGTCCTTTGTTTTCTCGGCTTGCTGAAAGGACATCTTTAGCCGTATAATCAATACCAATACCTATTTCGCTAATGTAAGAAGCTGCATCAGCTTCAGAAATGTCTTTACCTTGCTTCCCAATTTTAGCGACTAATTCAACTTCGTAAATTAATTGCTCTGTTATGGATGGAAAAACAATGTCTGCGTTGTTTTCAACTAAAGTACTTTCAGCTTTTAAAAAGATGGTTTGTGCCCCTGTTTTAAGCGCTGCAACTTCACTTTTATCATTTACGTAGTTTTTACCAATGCCTATAATTTTCATGATTTTTATATAATTTTAATTGTTAATTTTTAGACTATAAAAGTAATGAATTAAGCTATTTTTCGTCCTAAGAAATTATATAAATTTTATACCATTAGCGTATCGAGTAATAGGGCTTATTCAAAAAAGGGGTAAGGCATCGTTATAAAGGAATTTAGGTCTATTTTTGCTTAATATAAAGTTTCATTAACATCACTTACTCTGCGTACAAAAGAATTCTATGAAGCACCTCAGTTCAACAACCACAAAAAAAGATAAAAGAAAGTCTAAAGTGACCATGACACAAGCGTTTAAAACCATTATTTGGCCAAGGCGAAATCTGGTTTTTTTAGGGTTACTGTTAATTGTAATAAGAAGTTTAGCCGGACTTATTTTGCCATGGCAAAGTAAAGTACTTCTAGATGACGTTGTGCCAAGCAATGATCCGTCGCAGCTTTACACCTTAATAGCCATCGTGTTATCGGCTATTTTAGTACAGGCATTAACCTCATATGCTTTAACGCAAATATTAAGCGTTCAGGCGCAATTTTTAATTAGTGAATTACGTGCCCAAGTGCAGAAAAAAGTGCTGTCTTTACCCATTAGTTTTTTTGATAATAACAAAACTGGTGGTTTAGTGTCTCGAATCATGAGTGATGTGGAAGGGGTAAGAAACCTAATAGGCACAGGTTTGGTACAATTGGTAGGAGGGACGTTTACAGCCATTGTTTCTTTAATAATTTTAATAAAGTTGAATGCTTGGATGACGCTTTTTGTATTTGTACCCATTTCCATTTTCGGATATATCGCCTTGCGTGCCTTTAAATACATTCGTCCCGTGTTTAGAACCCGAGGGAAAATTAATCAAGAAGTTAAAGGTAGACTTACCGAAACCTTAGCTGGGGTAAGGGTTATAAAGGCTTTTAATGCAGAAGAACAAGAAAATCTTGTTTTCGAAAAGGGGGTGGAGCGCTTGTTTCAAAATGTGAAGAAAAGTTTAACAGCAACGTCCATCATGACAAGCTCTTCAACCTTTTTAATTGGTGTGGCCACCACAGGAATTATGGGTATTGGAGGGTATTATATGATGCAAAATGCCATGACAACTGGTGATTTCTTGTTTTTTACTTTGGTACTCGGATTTATGATTGCGCCTATAGTGCAAATGAGTAACATTGGGAGTCAATTAACTGAAGCTTTAGCAGGATTAGACAGAACCGAGGAGCTGATGAATATGACCGCTGAAGAAGACAACGCACAGCGTACCATAGAACTGCAAAATTTTAAAGGTGATATTGAATTTAAAGATGTGTCTTTTGCTTATGAAGAAGACAAAGACGTGCTTCACAAAATAAATTTTAAGGCACCTTCTGGTACTGTTACGGCTTTAGTAGGAAGCTCAGGTTCAGGAAAATCAACTATTGCGGGATTGTCGGCTACTTTTTTAAATCCGAAATCAGGTACCGTTTTAGTCGACCAACAAGATTTATCTAAAGTAAAATTAAACAGTTTTAGAAAAAATTTGGGTGTGGTTTTACAGGATGAGTTTTTGTTTGAAGGGACGATTAGAGAGAACATCCTTTTTCCTAGGCCAAACGCTACCGAAGCCGAACTTCAGAATGCTGTTAAAGCCGCTTATGTAGATGAATTTACCGATAGGTTTGACAAAGGCTTAGAAACTTTAATAGGAGAACGAGGCGTGAAGCTTTCTGGAGGGCAACGTCAAAGATTGGCTATTGCACGTGCCATTCTTGCCGACCCTAAACTTATTATTTTAGATGAAGCCACTTCAAACTTAGATACCGAAAGTGAAGCCTTAATTCAGAAGAGTTTAAATGAATTGGTGAAAGATCGAACCACCATCGTTATTGCGCATCGATTAAGTACCATTAGAAAAGCCGATCAAATTTTAGTAATTGAAGCCGGTAATATCGTAGAACGCGGCACCCACGACGAGTTAATTGCAATTGGAGGAAGGTATTACGATTTATACACCTATCAAGCCAAAATATAGCTGTTAACCTAATTTTAATCCAGATGAAAGTAACTAGTTTAAGCCCTTCAGAATATCCTGAGTTTTATAAAACCTATATTGATAAAGTTCCTACAGATTTAGATTTGTTAGAGGCTCTTGAAAAAGGGAGAACAACTGTTTTAGATGCTTTTAAAAGCATTCCAGAAGCTAAATTAAGCTGGCGTTATGCCTCTGGAAAATGGACTATAAAAGAAGTGTTTCAGCATATTATTGATACAGAACGCGTTTTTAGTTACCGTTGTTTTAGAATCTCCAGACGCGATAAAACGAATCTTCCTGGGTTTGAGCAAGACGATTTTGTGGCCACTTCAAACGCTAATGAAAAATCTCTAGACGATCTTATAGAAGCCTACGAAGCCGTACGTCGAAACACTATGGTTTTACTAAAAGAAATGTCGGAAACCGAATTTAAGCATCTAGGTTTGGTTAGCGGAAACCCCATGTCTGCCCGAGCCGCTGCCTTTGTTATTGTGGGCCATGAAATACATCACTTGCAAGTCTTACAACAGAAATACCTTTAATTTAGGCCTTTGTAGTAAGCATCTTCCTTTTGCGTTTCAATAAAGTGAAAACCAATAACGATAAAACGCCAAATACCGTAAATCCTATAAAAATAGGGAGTACCGAATGTTTGATGTAGCCTCCGATATAATTCGCGATAGGCACCGCCATAATGGTTGAAGCAAAGCCGTTTATTGCTGCGCCAATGCCCGCAATATGCCCTAGGGGCTGCATGGCTAAAGCTCTTAGATTTCCGAAGAGAAAACCAACAGCAAAAAATTGAGCTGCAAAAAACATGAGTAAAATGTATATACTAGGATTGTTTCCAGACCAAAATAAAATCACGTAAAGCACAGAAATGATGGCGTAACCTACAGTAGCGGTATGAGCAATGCGCCACATCCCATATTTCTCCACCAATCGGCTATTCATAAAAGTAGCTAAACCTATTGAAATGGCTAAACTCGCAAAAATGTATGGAAACATTTCGGCCATTTGATATTGTACCTGGAAGATTTGCTGTGCCGTACTGAGGTAGACCATAAATGATCCCGTAATAAATCCCGAAACAAGTGTAAAAGCAACAGATTCACGTTCTTTTAAGAATTTTTTAGTACCGTCGAAAAATAAATTCGCCGAGAACTTAATACGTTTTTCTTTTGGTAAGGTTTCAGGTTGTCTTTGCCAAAACCAAAACATGATAACCACTCCAAATATTAGGTTGAAATAGAAAATGGATTTCCAGCTAAAATAGGCCATAAGGAGATGCCCAAGGGTAGGAGCGACTACAGGAACAAGAATAAAAAACATCACGACAATCGATACGATTTTCGCCATATAATCGCCCTCATAGGAGTCGCGAATCATGGAAAGCGATAAACTTCTCGGGGATGCTAGTCCTATACCTTGAAGTATGCGTCCTAGAATCATCACTTCAAAACTTGTAGTGGTAACACAAATAATACTAGCCATAATAAAAACCGAAAAACCTATAAAAACAATGGGTTTCCTGCCAAAACTATCGGATAAGGGTCCGAAAATAAGCTGTCCGCAACCAATACCCAAAAAAATCATGGTAATTAATAACTGATTGTCGGAAGCGTCTATAACTCCAAGATGCTTTCCTATTTCTGGTAAAGCCGGTAATAATGCATCAATGGAAAGGGCAACAATTGACATGAGTGATGCCATTAAGGCCACAAATTCAATTTTAAAATTTTGAGTTTTTTGCATCAGGCAAAAGTAAATCAATTAAAATCCTTATTAAGTAACTTAACAATATATTAAAACAATGATATTATTGCTAAATTTGATATTAAGTTAACCGTAATCTCACTTATGAAAATTCAGCCACTTTTAAATTACATCGGGCAACATGTTACACTAACCAAGGAGGAAGAAGCGATTTTAGAATCAAAGGTTAGTTATAGAAAGTATTTAAAAGGGCAATTTGTGGTTCAGCAAGGTGATGTTTGCAAATACGAATGTTTTGTCGTTTCTGGCTGTACAAAAACGTATTATGTTGATGATGAGGGCCAAGAACACATCGTGATGTTTTCGGTTGAAGATTGGTGGACTTCCGATATAGGAAGTTTCATTACGCAAACACCGGCTGATTTTAATATTCAATGTTTGGAAAATACAGAGCTTATCATGTTTTCTTACGATGAGATTGAAACTCTATATGCCGAAATTCCAAAACTAGAACGTTTTTTTAGACGTATCATCGAAAAGGCTTTGGTGGCTTCACAGAAAAGAATTATTAGAAGTTTTAGTCTTTCTGCCAAAGACAGGTTTCTTTATTTTAGAAATCAATATCCTAAAATAGAGCAGCGTATCCCTCAGTATATGATTGCTTCATACCTTGGTATTACTAAGGAATTCTTAAGTAAAATTAAAAGCCAACTCATTCTCGAACAGTAAATGTTAATCTAGATTAACTTTATTTGATAAACTACTTCATTTTATATCATAGGTAAGTTTCAGAACTTTGTACCATAATAATTCATCATGTATTATGAACAAATTAATTGAACAGGTTAGCAATCTTAACGATCTTATTATTCAAGGACAAGGTCTGAAAGCGTTTGATTTGTATTATGACGATGATGTGATTATGCAAGAAAATAATCAGATGGAATATCTGGGAAAAAAACTAAATAGAAAAAGAGTTGCTGCCTTTTTTCAAGGTATAACAGCCTTTCGTTCGGCGAAACCTTTACACGTTACTATAGGTGAAAAAATTACCATGGTGGAGTGGGCATTCGATTTAACACATAAAGACCTCGGACTTATTAATTACAATAAAGTAGTCGTTCAGGAGTGGGAAAACGGAAAAGTGATTAAAGAACGGATATATTACGGATCATAACAAGTTAAACAATTAAATAAATTACACATGAAAAAGACCATTAAAAATTTAGCCATCTTAGTATTAGCTGTTGTTGTAACTTCAGCATTTACAAACTATAAAGGTGAAAAAAAGCAAGTAAAAGTAGACCATAGTAAAGTGGTTTGGAAAGGCTATAAAGTACTTGGATCTCATGAAGGTACGGTACAACTTAAATCTGGAATTTTAGAATTCGATAAAGAAAAATTAACTGGAGGAGAGTTTGTTATCGATATGACAAGCTTAGTGAGTACCGACTTAGAAGGATCGGATAGTAAAGCAAAATTAGAAGGACATTTAAAATCGGATGATTTCTTTGGTGTTGAAAAATACCCAACATCATCTTTAGTGTTTACTAAAGTTAAAGCTTCAGGTAAAAATGCCTACGATGTTACCGGCGATCTTACGATTAAGGGTAAAACACATGCAGTTACCTTTACTATGTCGATTTACGGTAGTAAAGCCAATGCGGCATTAAAAATTGATAGAACGAAGTTTGATATTCAATATGGTTCACCCAATTTCTTCGATAATCTAAAAGACAAGGCCATTTACGATGAATTTGATATTGTTGTCGATTTGGAATTTTAGTATTAAAACATCTATTGAAAAAGAGGATTATTAGCGTTTTAGGGCACCCAATTTAGGGTGCCTTATTATTTTTATGAGTTTTTGTTGCTTGTTGCCCTATATTTGTTGTTCTTAAAGCCATAAAGCATGTCATTCAAAAAATTAATCCAGCCCTTAAAAGATTCCTTAAAAAATAAAGGTTTTAACGAGCCTATAGGGGTTCAAAAATTAATATTATCTAAAATAAAAGGTGGCGCCAACCTATTTTGTATTGCTCCTAAAGATTCCGGAAAAACAACAAGTATTGTACTTAGTGTGATTCAGAAACTTAAAGGCAAAGCTTTTGAAGATGCCCCTAGAGTTTTAATTTTTGTAAAAGATAAACAGGCTGCCTTAGATTTAGAATTGGAATTTAATGCGTTTTTACGCGGTACAGATTTACGCATTTATACGGCCTATGATCAAAAAAACATCGATCAACAACGCGATGATATTTATGATGGCGTAGATGTGGTTATCGCTACGCCGAAGCGTTTAAACCGAATATTTTACCTGAATGGAATCAACCTAAATAAGCTCCAAATGTGTATTGTGGAGGATGCCGATTTCTTGTTCCGAAATAATAATTTTGCTGAGGTTACTAGAACTCCAGAAAGTATCGGGAGATGCCAATATTTGGTTTTTGCCGAGCATTTTGATAAACGTTTTGAGCGTTGGCAAGACAGTTTTATGTTTAACTCTGAGGTAGTGACCTATCAAAAGGATTAAAGGAAATTCATAGGCTTTGTTATATTGAACTTGTAACATATAAAACCCAAAACGCGTTTCCAAAGTTTAAATACTTTTGATAAAACTACTGTGAAAACATAAAAAATGAACCCGATAACGGCTATTAAAATAATGTTATGGATACTTTTAGCAGTAATTCTTTTTCATTTAAGCATTATTCTAAAAATAGTTCCTTATGAATTAACTTGGGGTGGGAGGTTGAAAAATGACTCTGAGATGTATGTTTTTGAAATAATCTCGATATTAATAAATCTATTTTTATGTGTCATCCTTTTTATAAAAGGGAAATATATAAGAGCATTTTTATCAATGAAAATAGTCAACATTATTTTATGGGTATTTTTAATATTATTTGGACTGAATTCGGTTGGAAACCTTTTAGCAGAAACCAATTTTGAGAAATTTTTCACCCTAGTAACGTTTATTTCTGCACTTCTAATTTGGATAATTCTACGTAAGGATAGAAAGGGGACACACAGTAATGGCTTTAATAAATATGGATTTTGACTAAGTGCTTACTCGTAAATTAAAAGCTTTTTAATTCACGTATTAAACCTAGTAAATTCGTGTTATATCATTCAAAAGCAACTGATGAACTTTGTAGCTTTAGAACTTTAACTAAGCAAGAGCACCACGACAAGCTCAGTATGACAAGGCTTGATGTTTATGTTCAACTTAACAAAACCGTAGACTTTTATTCCATCCTCCATTCGATAGAAATCCAAAAACATCATAAAGGAATATTCCCATGTTTACGTTTTGGGCCTTTAACAACCTTATTTTCTAACATGGCAAAGCCTTTAAGGAGTTTTCTTCTCGTGTTTTTGGGAAGGATCACTTCATCTATAAATCCGCGTTTGGCTGCTTCATAAGGATTAGCAAATTTTTCGGCATATTCTTGTTCTTTCTCTTTGAGTTTTTTTTCTGGATTGTCAGCTTGAGAAATGTCTTTTTTGAAAATAATTTCACTCGCACCCTTAGCCCCCATAACGGCAATTTCGGCACCTGGCCAAGCAAAATTTAAATCGGCACCAATGTGCTTGGAGTTCATTACATCATAAGCACCGCCATAGGCTTTTCTGGTAATTACAGTTATTCTGGGCACCGTAGCTTCACTTAAGGCGTAAAGTAATTTTGCACCATGAGTGATAATGGCATTCCATTCCTGATTGGTACCAGGAAGAAAGCCCGGAACATCCACCAAAACCAGTAAAGGGATATTAAAACAATCGCAAAAACGTGTGAAACGTGCTGCCTTTCTAGAACTTTTTACCCCAAGAACACCTGCAAAAGACATGGGTTGATTGGCTACAATTCCGATACTTCTTCCGCCTAAGCGAGCAAAACCAACTATAATACTTTCGGCGTATTCTTTATGGATTTCGTAAAAGGAATCGGTGTCAATAATGCCCTCAATAACTATATGCATGTCGTAGGGCTTGTTTGGGTTTTCTGGAACGCAGTCTGATAACACCTCACGTACCTCATCATTTAAAGTGTAGTCTAATTTTATAGCCGTTTCCTTATTATTTTGAGGGAGGTAACTTAATAGTTTTTTTATATCGTCTAGGCAATGTACATCGTTTATAGACTTTTTATGAGCGACACCAGATTTAGAGGCGTGTGTATGGGCGCCACCAAGTTCTTCGCTAGAAACATCCTCATTGGTTACGGTTTTAACCACACTGGGGCCCGTTACAAACATATAACTCGAATTCTCGACCATGATGGTAAAATCGGTTATGGCAGGTGAATAAACGGCGCCACCAGCACAGGGGCCCATAATGGCCGATATTTGAGGTATGACACCCGAAGCTTGTACATTTCGGTAAAATATATCGGCGTAACCACCTAAAGAGCGTACACCTTCTTGAATTCTGGCCCCTCCCGAATCGTTTAATCCAATAACAGGGGCTCCAACTTTAATGGCCATATCAAGGAGTTTGCAAATCTTTTCGGCATGTGTTTCAGATAGCGAACCACCAAACACCGTAAAATCTTGGGCGTACACATATACCAAACGGTTATGAATCGTGCCGTACCCTGTAATAACACCATCGCCGTAAAACACCTGATCTGCCATATTAAAATCGGTGGTTCTGTGGGTTACCAAAGCGCCTATTTCTTCAAAGGAGGCTTCATCCAACAAATACTGAATACGCTCTCTAGCGGTAAGTTTATTATTTTCATGTTGTTTGTTAATACGCTTTTGGCCACCTCCTAATTGAGCGAGGGTATATAGGTGCTTTAGTTTTTCTATTTTAGAACTCATAGGATCTTTTTTTATGATTTGGAACGAGGAAGATGTAGTGTGTGTCTATCGTGAATAAACTGCTTAACCGCTATAAGCGCCGCCATTTTAGCTTCTTCTAATAAGTAGATCTTTCTAGACGCTTCTGTGTAATATGTTTTAACGAAGTGCGTGTCGAATTGTCCAGATTTAAAAGCTTCATGTTCACAAACGAATTTTCCAAAAGGCAGTGTGGTTTTAATGCCTTCCATTTTGTAATCATCGATAGCCTTTTTCATAAGCTGTATGGCTTCATCTCTTGTTTTACCGTAAGTTATGAGTTTAGACAGCATAGGGTCGTAAAAAATGGGGACTTCCATGCCTTCTTCATAACCATTATCTACGCGAATGCCTTTACCTTTAGGGAGTTTATAAGTTTCTAATAGACCTACGCTAGGAAGAAAATCATTTAAAGGGTCTTCGGCATAAACACGTAGCTCCAAGGCGTGGCCTTTAATTTTTAAATCTGCTTGTTTTAGGGGTAGCGCTTCACCACGTGCTATTTGAATTTGAAGTTCGACCAAATCTAATCCCGTAATGCATTCGGTTACTGGATGCTCTACCTGTAACCTGGTATTCATTTCTAGGAAATAAAAATTGTGCTGGGCATCCAATAGAAATTCAACGGTACCAGCGCCAATATATTCACATGATTGAGCCACTTTTACCGCAGCTTTTCCCATTTCGGTACGCATAGCATCACTTAAAACCGATGAAGGTGCCTCTTCAATTACTTTTTGATGTCGGCGTTGGATGCTGCATTCCCTTTCAAAGAGGTGTAGCGTTTGTCCGTGTGTATCGGCTATAATCTGGATTTCAATATGTCTGGGTGAACGTATGTACTTTTCGATAAATACCGATCCGTCACCAAAAGCTGAAGTGGCTTCACTTATAGCACGTTTCATTTGTGATTCTAATTCGGTTTCATTTTCAACAATACGCATGCCTCTGCCACCACCACCTGCCGAGGCTTTAATGAGGATGGGGTAACCAATTTCAGCGGCCAAAGATTTCGCTTTTTTAACATCGGTAATGGCTTCATCAATTCCTGGAACCATAGGAATATTATAAGCTTTAACAGCTTCTTTGGCGGCCAATTTGCTACCCATTATTTTGATGGCTTTGGATTTCGGGCCAATAAAAATAATATGATTAGCTTCACAGCATTCGGCAAACTGCGCATTTTCACTTAAAAACCCATATCCAGGGTGAATGGCGTCGACCTGCAGTAACTTGGCAACTTCAATAATTTTATCAGCTTTTAAATACGATTGATTAGAAGGTGCTTTTCCGATGCAAATCGCCTCATCAGCAAATTTTACATGGAGAGCGTTTCTGTCTATTTCAGAAAAAATTGCAACCGTTTTAATACCCATTTTTTTAGCCGTTCGCATAACCCTAAGCGCAATTTCACCGCGATTGGCAACTAATATTTTTTTCATAAAAGTGTTTTTTAGTTGGTGCTTTTAAGAAGTGATTTTAAAATGACAGTAACTTTATTCAAACTCGATTAAAAGGTGTCCTTTTTCTACGGCTTCACCTTTTTTAACTTGTATAGATTTAATTGTACCATCCCTGGGGGAAAGGATGTTATTTTCCATTTTCATGGCCTCAAGAATTAAAAGAGAACTGTTTTCTTCAACATGTTGTCCCACTTTTACAAAAATGTCTAAAATTAAGCCAGGCATAGGTGCCTTTATGGTATTGGATTGATGAGAAATCCCATTACTAAACCCCATATTTTTAATAAGAAGGTCTAAATCATCTAATATATTGACTTGGTACGTGCTCCCATTAATTTTTATTAGATATTTTTTGGTGTTTAAATCGCCTGCTAATACTTCGGCCTTAAAGGATTTGTTTTCTTGGAGCACATGGTAGTTTTTATTAGAAGTTTTAATGAGGTCTAGATTTGTAACATCACCGTAATCTATATCAAAATCCTGATTATCATTAATATGCACTTTGTATGTTTTGCCCATAATAGAAAATAATTGCTATTAAATATAAGCATTTTTATTATGGGGTTTACTTATTAATAATGGAAAAAAGACTGGCAACGTAGATGCGATTGTTGTTGGTATTATCCAAATGGAAGCATTCACTTTATTTAGAATAATTTTTTAAACGCCTAAAAGGTAAAGTCTCAAAGTTTTTTTATGTTTTAACATTTGATTTTGTTAATGAGATTTTTTTTAACATATGTTTTTTTAAAGGAGAACAAGAAAAGTTCAGATTATACAACAATTTGAGCTACTCTTTGATGTGTTTTATTGATTAAGTGCTTAATAGTTAATGTGTTAAATATTTGTTGATAGAATATGATTAAAGTCATATTGTAACATCTATAACGTCACGAAATTTGCAAAAAATGAGGAATGATATGGAAAAGCAAAAAAGAAAAACAAAAGGACTTTTAAGCTTCTTAGCTCTTTTATTTGTGTCTATTAATTTAATACAAGCACAAGAGTTAAAGTTAGTAAATAGTGAATCGATATTAAAGATTTACGGAACCTCTAGCATTCATGATTGGCATGAGGAAGCCGAAAGTCAGTCCGGAAAATTAGTTTTTAGCGACCTAGAAAATGGGAAAATAGAGGCCTTATCTGTTGCCATTGAAACCGAAAGTTTGAAAAGTGGTAAGAGTGGTATGGATAAGAATACTTACAAGGCTCTAAACTCTAAAAAACACAAACAAATTACTTTTCAATTAACTAAAGTGGAAAGTGTAAGCGCTAAAGGAAATGGTGTTTTTGATGTGAAAATTGTTGGAGATTTAACCATTGCTGGAACTAAAAAAAGTATAGCCCTTAATTTTAAGCTAGTTGGAAATGGTGGGAAGGCTACCATTGAAGGCGAGAAGAAAATTAAAATGACTCAATTTAATGTAGAACCACCTACAGCTATGTTGGGAGCCATAACTACAGGAGATGATTTAACTATAAAATTTAAAACAACATTTAAATAAGTAACAACAACTATAAATAACTATAATTATGAAGTCAAAAATTAAAAATTTAATTTTAGCAGTATTAGTTTTAACAGGCTTAAATATTTATGCTCAAAACAATCGCAGAAATTTAGATAATTTCAGACAACCAGATCAAAGAGGTATTAATACCTTTGAAGCTCCAAAAGATACCGAAACTACATTCGATGGAGTAAAAGTTAGAGTTGGTGGAGCGTCAACCTTACAGTTTCAAGATCTAAGACATGAAAATTCTGGTGCAGTACCTTTAGGAAAAATAGGTTCTAACTTTAACTTAGCTACTGCTAACTTAGATTTAGACGTAGCACTTGCTGATGGTGTTAGAATGCACTTAAGAACATATCTTTCTTCGCGTCACCATCCAGAACCATATGTGAAAGGTGGGTATTTTCAAATTGATAAATTAGATTTTATTAGCGAAGGACTTTTATCTGATTTGATGCAGTATACGACCATTAAAATTGGTCATATGGAGAACAACTATGGTGATGCGCACTTTAGAAGAAGTGATAATGCACAAACTATTTACAACCCTTTTATTGGAAACCTTATCATGGATTCATTTACTACAGAAGTAGGAGCAGAGGTTTACTATAGAAGAGAAGGATTTTTAGGAATGGTTGGTTTTTCTAATGGTAAATTAAATCAATCTGTTGTAGCTGGATCTAACGGTAAAACAGGTGGTGCTGCTTTTTTAGCAAAGTTAGGCTATGACAAGCAACTGAATGATGATTTAAGAGTAAGATTAACAGGATCATTATACAACACAGGATACGCATCTAGATTATATTTATACAGTGCTGATAGAGCAGGATCAAGATATTACCACGTTATGGAAGAAGAGGGTTCAAAATCAGATAATTTTAGATCGGGTCGTTTCTCTCCAAGCTTTCAAAACAGTATTACTTCTGTGATGATTAACCCATTTGTACGTTATAAAGGTTTTGAACTTTTCGGAACTGTAGAAAGAGCTAGTGGTGCTACACATGTTGATTCTGCCGATGATATTGAAGGTGTTACAAATCAATATGCCGGAGAGTTATTATACCGTTTTGGTAAAACAGAAAACTTTTATGTTGGTGGCCGTTACAATATTGTAGACTCTGAGTATGATGACAAAGCTCAAGATGTGACTATTAATAGAGCTCAAATTGGTGCTGGTTGGTTTATGACAAAAAACATCTTAATGAAAGCAGAATATGTGAACCAAAACTATAAAGGGTTTGCTGGTGCATTAGAAGATGGTAAATTTAACGGATTTATGTTAGAGGCTGCTATTAGTTTCTAGTAACCTGAGTTCGATTATGATTACAAAGTCTCAGGGTGTGGCGATAATTTCGCCAGATTCTGAGACTTTTTTTATAACTTTAATTATTAAAATTTGGGCATGAAAAAAATTCTATTTTTAATTTTAATACTGGCTACTCTTGGTTTTGCCAAGCGAGATGTGTTTCTGGAAAATAGAGTGTATAAAATTGTTTCTGGTAGTCACATGTCTGTTATCGGGACTAGCAATGTTAAAGGTTTTACATGCAAATATGATATCACCAAATTTGATAAAACGCTTCCAGTACACTATACTATTGCAGGTAATAAAATAGTATTTTCAAAGTCAGATTTGGTTTTGGAAAACGTAAATTTTGATTGTGGAGGAAGAGGGATAAATCGTGATTTTAAGGAGGTTTTAAAAACCGATTTATATCCAGAAATAAAATTAACCCTTAAGGAGATTCTTGATTATAAGACTACAAATCACGTCGAGGTTTTAGTTGGCATCTCAATAGCTGGCGTTAGCAATCAATACGGCATCCCAGTGTGTTATAATGTTGTAGACGGCAAATTGCGAATAAGTGGACATTTAGATTTGGCTTTGAATGATTTTAATATTCAAGCGCCAACAAAATTATTTGGACTAATTCAGCTTGGAAATGAGGTTAAAATTGATTTTCAGTTGTTTTTAAAGGAAATCTAGAATTTTGTGCTATTTGTTTTACGCTATCGAAAGCCTGCAGCCTAAGGTTTAAAATGACACTTAATTTTGAAGCTTTATGTCTTTAAGTGGTCTTTAATTTTTTCAGAAACAAATGCATAATAAGCTTTATTTGAAGCCACAAAATGATTATTTGCATCGTTTATATTTTCAATAAGCGCATCAAATTCTTTTATACTAACTAACTTTAAAGCTTCAACTTCGTCTTCCTGAGGTATTAAATCAATTAAAGGTACTTTTAATTTGGCGATAAATGTATTGTGAAACTCGTTATCGGTGATGCCATTTTTATACGATTGAAAACACTCAAAAACACCTATTTCGATAAGATCATTTTCAGTAATAGATACCTTAATTTCTTCAAAAGTTTCTCTAATAGCACCTTGTTTTATGGTTTCGCCCGCATCAATATGCCCGGCAACCGATACATCCCACATAAGCGGACAAATGGCTTTTTGCGCCGAACGCTGCGATAGTAAAACCTCACCATTTTCGGTATAAAACCAAATATGTGCCGTGTGGTGATACAATCCTTTTTGGTGGATTACCGATTTTAATTCAGAAACCCCTAAAAGCTTTCCGTTTTTATCGGTTATATCTATTAATTCGTCCATGGGTATAAAAAAGACGCATAACAAAAAATGAAAAATCAAATATTGTCATGCGTCATTAAATTTAAATATTATTCAAAATAGCTAAATGTTTCGCCGTCTTTTATGTTGAGTAAAGTTTCATAAATTAATTTAATCACATTTTCAACATCATCGCGGTGTACCATTTCAACCGTGGTATGCATGTAGCGTAATGGCAGTGAGATTAAGGCAGAAGCTACACCACCATTGCTATAAGCAAAAGCATCGGTGTCTGTTCCTGTAGCTCTTGATAGGGCAGAACGTTGAAACGGAATTTTTTTCGCTTCGGCAGTATCTGTAATCAAATCTCGTAATTTTTGCTGTACCGCTGGAGCATAAGCAACAACAGGCCCTTTACCAATTTCTAAATCACCTTCCTTGGTTTTTTCAATCATAGGGGTGGTGGTATCGTGGGTGACATCGGTTACAATGGCCACATTAGGTTTAATGGTTTGGGTGATCATTTCTGCACCGCGTAAACCTATTTCTTCCTGAACCGAGTTGGTAATGTATAATCCAAAAGGTAAAGTTTTATTATTTTCCTTAAGCAACCTAGCCACTTCGGCAATCATAAATCCTCCCATGCGGTTATCTAAAGCACGACAAACAAATTTATTGCCGTTTAGCACATGAAATTCGTCTGGATATGTAATGACACAACCTACATGAATTCCTAATTTTTCTACTTCTTCTTTGTCTTTTGCACCCACATCAATCGTGATGTTATCTGGTTTTGGAGCTTGTTCCTTCGATTTATCTCTGGTATGAATAGCCGGCCAACCAAAAACACCTTTTACGATACCGTTTTTGGTGTGAATGTTTACCACTTTACTCGGGGCAATTTGATGATCGCTACCTCCGTTTCTTATTACATAAATTAAACCATTATCTGAAATATAGTTAACATACCACGAAATTTCATCGGCATGCCCTTCAATAACGACTTTATATTTCGCATCAGGATTGATAACGCCAACAGCTGTGCCGTAAGTGTCGGTTATAAAAGTGTCTACGTAAGGTTTTAGGTAGTCCATCCAGATCTTCTGACCCGTCCACTCGTAGCCCGTAGGGGCTGCATTATTTAAATATTTTTCTAAAAAGTCAATCGACTTTTTGTTAAGAATGCTCTTGTTTGCCATTTAAAAAAAGTTTTGCACTAAAATAACAATATTAATAGAGATGAAAAGCTTTAAAATGAATATTGTAAAGGGTAAATTGTTAAAAATATTAAAAGAAAAGTGAGATATTAAAAGCCTATAGGTAATAGTGATTATAATTTCTTTATTTTTACCTGTTAAATGCCCCCACTTTTAAATAAATGAACTGTTTAAAATATTTATTGGTTTTTTGTCCGTTTTTAGTTTTTTCGCAAATTAACAACATCGAACAGGATACTACTTCTATTGAATACCTAATTATAGAAGGAGATTCCATACCACGGCAGTCTATAAATTTAGATGAGGTGGTGTTATTACATCGATTAAAGTTTGAGAGCAAAAAGGAGCGCGTTCGTTATTTAATCTTAAGACGAAAGACCTTAAAAGTGTACCCTTATGCTAAAATGGCTGCCGAACGATTAGATTCCATGAATACCAGATTGGCTGCTTTAAAAAGAAATCGTCAGAAGAAACGCTACACAAAAAAAATTCAAAAATATATTGAAGGTGAGTTTTCCGATGAGCTTAAAAAATTAACACGAACAGAGGGACAAATTTTAGTAAAATTAATTCACCGACAAACAGGAACCACGGCCTTTGATTTGGTAAAAGAACTTCGTAGTGGATGGCGTGCTTTTTGGTACAATACCACGGCCAGTATGTTCGATATATCCCTAAAACGCGAGTTTGACCCTACCCATGTTAAGGAAGATTATCTTATTGAAGATATTTTACTTCGTGCTTTTCAAAATGGCTTGTTAGAACCACAGCCACCTGCCATTCAATTTAATTTTTACGAGTTAACCGATAAATGGATTTATCAAAAAACACCGGAGTAAATGCGTGTTCAAACTCCATTAGAAGAAAAACTGAATGCTTTTTCGCATGGTTTAGGAGCTTTTTTCGGATTAATGGCCCTGTATCTTTTGGTGCATTATAATTCTGAGAAGACAGCCTGGAGTTTAGTGAGTGTGGTCGTTTATGCGCTAACCATAATAATTTTGTTTTGTGCATCAACGGTTTACCATGCTTCTACAAGCGAGAAACGCAAGCATTATTTTAGGATAATAGATCATATTAGTATATACCTGCTTATAGCAGGAACGTACACACCTGTTTGTTTAATAGCTTTAAAAGATAGCCTAGGTCTATTTTTATTGTGCACAGTTTGGGGTATTGCGCTTTTAGGCGCTGTATTAAAGTTGTTCTTTACAGGAAGGTTTGAAGTCTTTTCAACCCTGTTATACCTTATTGCCGGCTGGCTTATTGTTTTGGATGTTTCAAATTTATCAGAAGTTATTGGATATCAAGGCATGTGGTATTTAGCTGCTGGTGGTGCCGCCTATAGTTTTGGCATCATTTTTTATGCCCTGGAAAAAATACCTTATAATCATGTAATTTGGCACCTTTTTGTATTAGCAGGTGCTATTTGCCATTTTTTAATGATTTTTCTTTATATCATTTGAATAAAACGTTGTTTATGGTTGAGTTTTGTAAAGCTGAAAATGCCACTGATTATTTATTGATTGAAGCTTTAGCTGATACCATTTGGCGAGAACATTATATTCCCATAGTTGGAAAGGCCCAAATTGACTATATGTTAGATAAGTTTCAATCGGCTGAAGCGATTGCACAACAGGTTGAAAACGGTTTTCATTATTATACCATGGTATGGAAAACACAGGCCGTAGGATATTTGGCGATTCGAGAAGAACAAGACGCTTTGTTTTTAAGTAAAATTTATATACAGAAATCCTTTCGAGGACAAAGTATTGGAAAACAAGCCATACATTTTGTTGAAGTTATGGCACATAAATTTGATCGTGATAAAATTCGTTTAACTGTAAATATCAATAATAGTAAGGCTATAAAAGCTTATGAAAAAATGGGCTTTAAAATTTTGCGCCCTTTGGTAGCCGACATCGGACAAGGTTTTGTCATGGATGATTACGAGATGATTAAGCGTGTTGATAGGGGGAAAGGCTTTATGCAGTAAGCATTATTCAAAAACAAATAACCAGTAACCAATAACCAATAACCAATAACCAAATCTAAAAATCATCCCTCAATAATATCCTTGTATTCCTCAAAAAAAGCTTCAAACAGATTCATTTTTTCATTGAAAAACGTCATGACATCACGCCAAGAATCTTTGTTATGTATCGATACTTTTTGTTCTAGAGGCACGTAAATTCTAGAGATCTCTTTGTAGTTTTCAAGAATATATTCTTCTTCGTAAATCGCTTCAGGTAAAAACTCGTCTTTCAAAATAGATTGTAGAGCCAGGAGTTTTTCCCAATATTTAATGCGGTGTTCCAAGTCGTCTTCCACATCTAAAGCGACTAAAGCTGTTTTATTATCGAAGTGAAATTTAAAGCTAAACCCTTTTAATTTCGTGTTGTATAAGATCCATTTTCGAGGAAAAGATTTCCCGAAGCTGGTCCAAAATTCTTGTTTTAATCGTCTAGATTCTTCTTTTGAAAACACGTTGTTTGTTTTTGAAAATGGCTTTATAAAATTGTTTTATCACTCCAGGATGACGTTTAAAACGTATAAACCAATAACTTTTATTTAGATTACAAAGTTACTATGATATTTAGTTTTTGAAAGTATTCTAATGAAAGGTTTTTAAAACCCTGTTAATTTATAATGATTTAGGACTTGAAAAGTCAATATAAATTTTGAGTTATCAGGTAGAGCTTGTCGAAACCGATAAAAATTAATAGTCAATTAAAAATATTTCGACAGGCTCTATTGGACATAAAATATACGCTACACACAATCGCTTTTAAGCGTTTATGATAGTGCTGTACTTACGATTTTGAATCGATATATGCATCTACAAATTCTTCTAGAACATTTAAAGGAATAGCACCATGGGAAATCACTACTTCATGAAATTCGCGAATATCAAATTTGGCTTTTAAAGCGGTTTTGGCTTTTTCTCTCAATTCTAAAATTTTTAGCATCCCTATTTTGTATGCTGTCGCTTGACTAGGCATTACAATATGTCTTTCAACCATTTTAACAGCGTCTAACTCGGCGTTAGGTGTGTTATCGGTATAGTATTTAATACCTTCTTCACGCGTCCATTTTTTAGCGTGAATTCCGGTGTCAATAACCAATCGGCAAGCGCGCCATAGTTCCATAGCTAATCTTCCAAAATCGGAATACGGATCGGCATAAAAGCCCATTTCTTTAGGAATAAATTCAGAATATAATCCCCAACCTTCTGTATATGCTGTATAGCCACCAAATTTTCTAAACATCGGGACATCTTCTAATTCTTGCTGAATGGCTAATTGCATATGGTATAGGCAACACATCAAATAGTACAATAGTATAATAGTTATATTTAGCCGAAAACCTCAATAGTAATAAGGGTTTTAGTGTATTTTGCCGTTTTATGTTTGCTTAATTAAATGGTACAAAAATAGCCTTTTAACTACCTCCTAATTACCTTTTTTTTACCGCTTAAATACCTTTATTTAATAAGTATTTACCCTTTTGCTTTAAAATAGCCTTAAAACTACCATTTATAAGGCTTAAACGCATATTTAGCACCTTTTAAACAACTATTTAACTCCCTTTTTACACCCTAAAATTAACCTTTTTGTTGGCCTTAACAAAAAGGTTAATAATGGCGTTTGCGGTTACATTAGGGGTTACATTAGGAGTTACAAATTAGGGTGGTTTTGCGGTGCGGTTTAGGTGTATTTTATATAAATAAGCGTATAAATACCTTAAATAGTGGTTCAGTTTAGGGGGGTATGATTGTGTAAAATATATTAGTTTTTAAGTTAAAAAACACATTGTTAGCGTGTTAGATAAAAACAGTTGTTTTATGCTAAAATTTACCTTAAAAAGCATGTACGTTTTGATCTTACACCACACTATTCATGCGTATTGAAGCCTTTACTATTGCCAATTGCTTAATACAATCAACGTGAAAATCCTTAGGCTCGTGATGTTTGTTTTGAGAAACCAATTTTACATAGCCTTGCTTGTCAGATTTATGTATGTATTTGCAGAAAAAGAATTCATCTCCATCACAATTAATGTACAAGAGGTACATTTCTCCCCAAATTATATTGGATTTATCATGAACATTACGGTACATTACAATATCACCACTTTTTAATAGTGGATACATGCTGTCTCCTGTTATGTTTAGTGCTCCATCGCATTTAGGTAAGTTGGGTATGCTTATATGGTTAAGTGGTACTTCTGGTGCGTTGCTAACAAATGCTTCCAGGACACTAGCTGTTGCCGTTAAATTATAGTACGGGACACGCTGCTGCATTTGTATGCTATCTGTGCGTAAAGCGTGTACTGTTACATTTTCTTCTTTGTCTTCTTCTATTAGGTCAGAAACCGATACGTTTAATGCGTTTGCAATAATTTGCAACTTAGAAAGGGTTATATCCGCTTTTTGGTTCTCGTAGTCAACATAAGAGCGTTTTTTTATCCCTGTAATAGACACAATATCATCTTGTGTTAGTTTTTTTTTCGTTCTTATCTCTTTTATTTTCAGCAATGTGTATTCTTTTTGGTGATAAATGGTAAAATTTTGCAATATTAAATTGCAGATTTTTGCAACATTGTACTATATTTGTCTTTTAAAAAATACAATTAATGCAATGAACAAATCTAGTAAAAAAAGAATCAAATTTAATGAGATAGCTATAGACATTTTAATTAAACGCTATGGCTATTCAATAGACTACATTAGGAAGTCATTAAGAGGTGATCGTACAGGCATAATGCCTGACATACTTATAAAAGAGTATAACAAATTAGACTCTGCATCAAAAGATGCCATTCAAAATAAAACTAAAGACTTAAACGAATAAATCTACCAATCTCCCGAAAGGCACACACCAAGGTTCGAGTCCTTGGCGGGAACTATTTAAGTCCCATTTAAACCATATTTAATATGTTTGAATACTACAATAATACGCTTTGTGTACAAGGCGGATGGCTTGATGAAGCTGGAATAATTACCCAAAATGCTTTAAAGGTGTTATTATACCGAGGCAAAGTAAAGAAAGCTCGTTCAGGTCGTGGTTTAGGCAATTACGCATTGTACGTATATGAGAGTTTACCACAGCGGTTTCGCAACATAATTGAGCACGATTTACAAATAGATCCTTACAAGGAAAGCAAAACCATAAAGTTTGCTAAATACCTCAAGTTTGATGAAAACGCATCGGCATTTTTCAGCAATTATGAGCTTGAAGATGGGCGTTACCTTTCCGAAGCTAATATGGAGGCTGTAAAGACCTACACCGCCAATGCCGAGGTGTTTTATACCATTAGGCTTCTACACAACAAAATAACCACGGCAAATCCTAAAATTAATAAAGGTGAACTATGGGAGCGTTTTACAAAATCTATTCACAACCTAAGTAAAGAGATTAAAAAACGTTATCCGTTTGACTTACCAACCAATCCTAGGGCGCTACGTGCCAAGTACGAAAGCTGCATACTGGAAAAACCAAATAAGCGCTATCCTCGCACAGGTTTAGAAGGCTTAATCCATGATAATTACTGTAACAATTACCGCCTTAAAATTAACGATGCTGTTGGCGACTGGCTTTTAGCTATGAAATGTTTGCCTATTAATTTTTCATTTTATGAATTACAGCAAAAGTACCTTGAAGTACGTTGTGATCATGGTTGGCCATATTTAGCCGAGAGTGCTATTGCTAATTACTTAAAGGAACCTGAGCGTATGCGTTTATGGATGCTAGCGGGTAAAGGAGAAGAGGAGTACAATAAGAAGTATGCCCATACATTAAGTAAGGACAAAAACCGCTTGTTCCCCAATGCACATTGGGCTATAGATGGTACCAAGTTTGATGTTGTTCATTTTTGGGATACCAAATCGAAAATGGCTTCGGTTTGTAAAATTAATGTCCTGATTGATGTTTACAGCGAAAAAATATTAGGTTATTCTTTTAGTCTTACCGAAAATCATATAGATCATTTTATTGCGGTTAGAATGGCGGTAAATGAAGCTGGAGCCAAACCTTATCACTTCACTTATGATGCTCAAGCAGCACACCGCTCTAAAAAAATGCAAGAGCTTTATGATAAGCTCATAGCAAAGGGCGGTAATCATTATCATCACAAAGTAGGTAGAAAATCTAACCCCATAGAGCAGCTTTTTAACCGTCTTCAACAGCAGGTTATAATGAAACGTTGGTTTAGTGATGGTCAAAGTATTAAAGCGCATCAGTCGCGCTCTAAAGCCAATATGGATTTTATTGAAAAAAACAAGGGCGCTTTGCCAACTTATGACGAATTACAAATGCACTGGGAACTTATGGTGCAAGAATGGAACAATAACCCAAGAAGCAAAAAAAGCACCAAATCACGAGAGGAATTTTACAACGAAACTTCAGAACACAGAACCGATATAGGGGTGTTAGAGCGAGCTAGTATGTTTTGGTTAAATGAAACTACCCCTAAAAGATATTACGCGTTTGGAATGCCTTTAACTGTAGCAGGGCAAGATTATTTGTATGAGGTTTATGATGCTGATGGTGATATTGATATGGATTTTAGATTAAAGTACGTGCAGCAAAAACTAATAGTAAGTTATGATCCAGAATACCTCGACGATTACATTGCCTTATATCGTTTAAACGATAAAAACGAAAAAGTGTTTGTGGCTTACGCCCAAAAGAAACGCCTTCATGTAGAGGTTCCAATACTTCAAGAACCAGGAGAAAAACAACGTGCTTTAAAAGATATTGAAGTACGTGAAAAAGAAAAATCGAGAGATTGGGAGGCTTACAATGCTTTAGTTGAGCGTACAGGCATCAGTCCAGAAAAACTTATTGATGAGCAAAATGCCATGATAGAAAACAGCGAGTTTAATGCCAAACGTGCTGCATACGCAACCAAAGAAGAAAACTTAATATCCGATAATAATTCATTTTTTAACCGCGCTACGCGCTAAATAAACCCATACCCATGACACCAAAAGACAAGCAAAAAATTGTTGACTTACTGCAAGTTTATATCAAACAAAAGGGCTCCCAAAATAAAGCTGCAGCATCTTTAAAAGGCGTATCGCCTGCCGTTGTCTCTCACTTATTAAACGGCAACTGGGAGCCTTATAGTGTAGATATGTTTCGCAATATTGGTAACCAAATTGGCTATAGTTCCAACCATTGGCAATTTGTTGAAACCACCAATGCAAAGCAATTACTTGAAGATTTGCAAAAAGCCAAACAGCAGCAATCGGTATTAACCTTTTTAGGTAATGCAGGTTCGGGCAAATCCGAAATCACTAAAAAATATGCATCCGAGACTCCAGACGCTATTCGTGTAGAGTGTGCTGGTTATTGGGACGAAAAACACTTTTTACAAGAAATTTTAATGCAAATGGGGGTACGTAATCCGCATAACCGTGTCCCGCAAATGATGCACGAAATTATTACAAGGTTAAAAGGCTACGATACGCCTCCTATTTTAATTATTGATGAAGTAGACAAACTAGGAGACAGACTCTTGTATTTCCTTATCACTTTTTATAATGAACTACGTTGGAAATGCAGTATTGCACTCCTGTCAACTTATTACTTCAAAAAACGTCTCGAAGATGGCTTACGTAACCGTAAAAAAGGCTATGAAGAATTGTTAAGTCGTTACGGTGTGTTTGTAGATTTTGAGCAAACCAGCGCAGCCGATGTTGCTTTATTATGTGAAGGCCAAGGCGTAACCGATAGAGCTGCTATAAAAACCATTCAAAAGAAGTCTAGAGAAGATTTACGTAGTGCCTCAGAACTAATTCGAATTTTTAAACTTGAAAACGCAATTTAATGTATAGATATCACCCCGAAATCGAAGGTTTAAAAGTAAATGAAAATGGCACAGAAGTAATTTACTTAGGCGAACCTTTAACCATTAAAGAACTTGACCGAAAAACCCGCCCATCAGATTTAAAATACGTGTATTTAAAAGGCAACATTCAAAGTGTAGCCAAATTAGTTTGCGAGTGTTGGCACGGTATGCCAGACAACCCACGCTGGTGTGCTACCAGAAAAGTTAAAGCAAACGGTTTTCATTTTGAAAACTTGTATTGGGCGCCTAGAGGAACCAACCCCGAAATGGGAACCCAAAAGGTGAAACGCAGCAAATTAAGCAAACTCTCTAGCCAAGATGTTAAAGACATTCAAGAGCGCTTAACAGCAGGACATACCTTTAAGGCAATAGCAAATGATTATGGAACCAGTGATATGACTATATCACGCATTAAAAAGAGATTACAACGTGACTAAACGCGCATTTAACGTAAAAGATTTATTAAATAAAAAATTTGAAATTCTCCCATTTACTGGAAACTGGGAAGCCTCTATAGGCCAACCATGCAAACAATTCAGTATGATGATTACAGGGCCTTCAGGCTCAGGAAAAACCGAGTTTGCTATACAGCTAAGTAAATACCTCACCAATTTTGGTAAAGTAGCCTACAACAGTATAGAGCAAGGGTTTAGCCATACCCTGCAAATGGCCATGCAACGTAACCACATGGAGCATGTGGCTGATAAGTTTTTAATATTAGACAAAGAGCAATTACCACAACTATCGAAACGCTTAAGAAAACAACGAGCAGCCGACTTTATAGTGATTGATTCCATTCAATACCTAAACGCTAATAAAAAGGAATACTTCCAATTCAAACAGGAGTTTTACCCTAAAAAAGGCATCATTTATATCAGTCATATCGAAGGTAAAGAAGCTAAAGGAGCATTAGCAAAAGACATCTGGTATGATGTAGATATACAAGTACCAGTGGAAGGCTTTGTAGCTACGCCAAAAAAGCGATTAAACGGAGGTGGTAAACCGTTTATTGTTAATGCAGAGCGCGCAGCCATTTATCACGGAGAATTAGAAACCATTTAAAATAAAGTACAATGAAAAAGCAAGTTATACAAACCCTTAAAATGCCCCTGCACACCTATGAAAACATGATAATTACTCATTATGTTGGTTGGTGTGCAAAACGTGTAAAACATCCTTCAGGACTTCAAAAATTAATAACCTGTCAGCCATTATTCAACTGGTGGTTAAAGGAGCTGGAAAAGTACGAGCTTCAGTTTCTTAAAGATGTAAGTGAGTACAATACTGCAATGAGTGCTTACGAAGCTTTAAAATTATATCTAAGCTACACCGATAAAATCAATAACCGTTTTTCTAAACCCCTTTTAAAATACGCCAATGAGTCCAAATCAATTAAACAATAAGATAGACGAGCTCGATTTTTGGTTAGAAAACAACCCCGATCATGAGCATTACACCTTAAAATTTAACGAAAGAAACACATTATTAGAACAACTTTTAAATACAGATTATTAAGTATGAATACTACCTTTAACACCGCCCAACTTTCTTCTGAAGAAAAGCGCAATTTACGAGCACAACTGGAAGCAGATATGCGTGCCGAAAAAAACCAACGTGCCGAAAACAGAAAGGCTTACAAGCAACTTACCCATGAGTTTGTAAACCGTAATATAGACGGTTTGTTGGCTCACAATTCGGCTACCGAAAACGTAATTAAGCAATTGTTTAATGACTATAATCCTATTAAGGATTTAAAAACGCAGGTATATGGCGAAGCTGCACAAGATAGCCATACATCTACCTTACCAGATGGCTCTGCAAGTATTACCATTGGGTATAATGTTACCATCAAGTTTGACGGCACCGAGAGTTCGGGCGTTGAAAAAATTAAAAACTTCATTGCTTCACTTTCCGATGATGATGAAAATACCAAAAAACTTGTAAAAATGGTAGATACCTTTTTAAAGCTAAACCCTAAAACTGGTATGCTAAACCCAAACAAGATTATCGAGCTTAGCAAGTTAGCCGAAGAGTTTAACGACGAAACTTTTAATGAAGGGTTAAACATCATATTTAACGCCCAAATACGTACGCAAAACAGCATGTATGTAAGCGGTTGGAAATACATTGAGGTAGAGGGGTTACCTAAAAAAATGCAGTTCCGATTTACAGTTTAACAAAAAACAAGCAGCTGCATTTTACCAACATGTAGCTGCTTAAAACCCATTTTACCATGATACCTACTTTAACCTTAATTGTAGGCTATTTAATTGCCTTTTATGTAGCCTTTAAAACCTATTTAAATAATGATTCCTGCAAGTAAACAACAAAAACAGCGCATCGCTATACTTACCAAAAATGACAAAGAGTTTAAGGCTGCTTTAGTGATGCAATACACTAACGATGCAACTAAAAACAGCACTAATGATCTTACCCACGCTCAGGCCAATAACATTATTGAACAATTAGGCGGTAAACCCATTTTATACGATAACTGGGCGTTTTTTAATAAGTACAACCGCAGCCATAAATATCTTATCAGTTTAGCCATGCAATTTGGCATGACCATACCTAACGATAAATATGGCGAAATATGCGATTTAGTTCGTTTAAGCGAGTGGTTAAAACACAAAGCTCCAGTAAAAAAATCAGTGCTAAAAATGAGTACTACCGAAGTAAGTAAAACTATATCGGCACTCGAACGAATGAATGTTAAACAACACTCGTAATAACAAATTTCTTTATGAACAATCAATCTTGCAAGCATAAAAACAAAACAGACATTGTTATAGATGCTGTTGTTACTGTTGAAGAGATATGGACAGTTTGTGATGATTGTTCCTTGGTACTAAAAAAAAGAATTGAAACCTAAAACCTAAAACAGATGTCAAATACATACAAAGGATTAGAAATCCCACCTCTAAATGAAAACCTTGCTGAAATACAAAAAGTGCATTGCGACGAAGCATCACAATGTGCAGACTATTGCGAAGAATGCTTGTTTTTCGATAATAACCTAGAACTATTTTCTAAATGGTTTAACAAAAAACGCTATTACGGTAAATGAAAATAGAACTCAAACTTAATAACGATGCCCTTATGGCTGTAAACAAACTACTGCAGCGCACCTATGAGTTGCCAGTATCGGTTAATAAGGTGGAAAACGTGTATAAATCAATAGGTTTTGATTTAGCCGATACATTTGATAAAAAGGTAAAGACAAAAATTAAAAAAGCCGATTTATTCGACCAAAAAAAGCTAGTAAAATTCACGTTGAAGTTTCACGAGGTTTGGGCATTACACCGCATTTTAATTGATTTAATGCCTTTGTGTGATAACAAGTTTCTAGCGAACCATGTGCAAAATGTAATCAATAAATTAGATCAGAAACTATGCTAACAAGCTATACTGTAAAATCGAAAAACAGCGATAATGTTTGGGAATTTAAATATGACTTAAACGGTAATTTAAAAGCTTTTAAAGTGCTTAGTGGTGTGTTGAGTAACCAACAAATGATTTGGTTTTTTAGAAAGGGTAATTTCCCAGTTCTAGAAAGCGTAATAAAAACTATTTGGATTCCAAACCTTAAACAAAATTTCGAGATAACTATAGGTGAACCCGATTTAAGCTTTGAAGCTTTTTGGAACAGCTACGGCAATAAAGTAGGAAAACGTAAGGAAACCGAAAACAAATGGACCCGCTTAAGCAAAGCAGAAAAACTACAAGTGTTATCTAGCATACCGAAGTATAACAATTATTTAAAGCATTACCCAAAACAACAAAAACAATACCCATCTACTTACTTAAACCAAGAAGCATATAAAAACGATTGGAAAATATGAAACAGCCTAAAATTACAATTGAATTAAAAAAAGACGGAACCATAGACGCTAAAATGCATGGTGATATAAAGTTATTAGTGTCAGCCATTGTAGATGTTATGGAACAAAGTAACGCCATAAAAGCAGTAATTCTAGCTGCAGGCGAAATGTATAATAATTATATAGAAGATTAACATGAATTTATACCGCATAGGATTTAAAGACGGCTTTAATTCTGGAATTATACTAGGAGCTGCCATAACCGTAACCATAGTGGCTGTAATAGCCGTTTTAATGTATTATTAAAATATTTTGTTATGACCTTTAGAGACAAAAACAACAGAGACATTAAAGATGGTGATGCCGTAATCTTTACTCACGAAGACAGTGTGGAACCAACAGGCTTTAACAAACGCGTAACTGAAGAGCGCTTGTGCTTTTGGAGTGCTATAGAAGGCCGTTACATCCCGTTTAAAGAGGTGTACGACTTTCCTTTGATAAAAGACGCTGAACGTGTACGGAACGATTTAAATTGTAAGCCAGATAACCAATCTAAAATTTATACTAAACATGACTAATAAAAAAATACTATACCTAACCCTTAAACGTGAGTGGTTCGACCTCGTTGCTTCAGGGGTAAAAAAAAGGGAGTTTAGACTAATTACTACGTATTGGTATAAACGTCTTAGTAATATAGATGTTCCAGTAGATCATCCCGACAGGTTTTTAAAGTTTGATGAAATACACTTTAGAAACGGCTACCGTACAGATAGCCCATTTATGCGCGTAAAGCATATTAAAACCGATACAACACCGCCCAAGCTTATAACATACCCCAATGGTGTAAAACTGCATTTACAAGGTTCTTGTTACGAGATATTTCTTGGCGATATTTTAGAAATTAAAAACTATAATAAAAACTAAATTATGGATATAAACTATTATCAGAACACAAATCCCTTAAAGAAGGGAGATAAACGTTACGTAATTTCTTATTCTGGTTTTGGTGTGTTTTTTAGAACCGATGTAGATGCCGTAGATGAATCTACAGCTAAAGCCTATTTCTCTAAATATTTCCCTAGAGCTAAATTCGAATCAATTAAATTAAAACATGACCCAAACTAAAACCCAATCCTTAATAGAAGCCATTACCAATACCGTAGTTGATTTTGGCATTTCCTTAGCAACAACCTTTGTGATATTTCCTTTATTAGGTATTGCAACCACGCCTAGTAAAAACCTGTTAATAACCTTGTTTTTTACTGCCATTAGTATAGTATGTGGCTATGTAATACGTAGGTGGTTTAATCAGGATAGTATCAAGGCTAATAAATTAAGATACCCAGACGGAAAACTGTATTGGTTGCATTGCTTTGCGTGTGAAAACGCGATGCCCGTAGTGGAAGATAAAGACGCGATTTACTGCTCCAATTGTGGGCTTAAACATTAAATAAATAACATATCAAATAAAAAAAAGAATGGAATTAGAAGTTTTAAATAAAGGTATAGCTATAAATGAGCAGATTGAAAATGCAAAAGCAAAAAAATCTATAATACACAAACTATATTCAAAAAAAGAAGATTTGAAACCTGAGCAATTAGAAAAACTATTCGCTATAGCTATTAACTCTGTAGGTTTCGAGTTGGATAGATTAAGTCGTGATTTAAAGAATTTATAGTTTTGATTTTTATCTAATTTAGAAATATAACATTTATTAAAAACAAACCCTTTTAACTATTTTAGCAAGCAATTATTAACTTTTTAATTAAACCAAAATCTTATGAAAAAATTATTTTTACTCATTTTATTTAGTAGTTTTCTATTTAGCTGCTCAACTCCAAAAGTTAAAGATTATGCTTCTTATGAAGTAAATGGAGCGTGGTATTGGGTGCTACAATTTGAGGCCGATGCTACTGAAGCAGACGTAAAGGAATTCGTTGAAACATGGGCAAACATAAATCAAACAAGCTATTTTTTTGCTTACCCCAAAAATTACGATTTATCTAATTTTAAATCTAAAGATTTAAGCTTTTTGAAGTTTTCTAGTATTATAGCTAGTACACCTCCAAAATACGGTTTTTATAAAATGCCAAACGACTCTAACATTTATGACGATGCCGTGTGGCTAATGGAACAAGCTTCTAAATAAACTTTAATTTACTGATAAAAAACACACTCCTAATCGAGTGTGTTTTTTTATTTAATAAATTATTATATTTGCTACATGACCCGCCAAGAACGCCTACATTTACGTAACGAAAAAGTAAGAGCACTTTTTAATCAGTATTGTAAAAAACACCCACAATGGCGTACCGATGCTATTATTGAGGAGATTGTGAAACGTGTTTTTTTATCCCCTAGAACAATAGAAGGAATTTTACGAGGTGAGGGCATTTATGGTTTATCTCCAGAACCGTCACAGCAACAAAAATTACAATTGTAAAATTTTTAATATATTTGTATCAAATTCCACCATCCGTGGTGGTGACCCTTAGGCCTTAATTGTTCACGCAGTTAAGGCCTATTGAATTTAAAAAGCTTGCCTTTAATAACAAAATACACCACGTCATACTTATAATTAGGGCTTTCAAAAATATCGTTAACCCTATTGTTTAAAATCTTTGTGTTAATATTTATGCTATCGGCTAAATAAATAATGGCCACACAGTTTTGGTTATCACTAGCTTTATTGGCATTTCGTAAAATGTTCTTTATGGCTTGTGGGCGTTTAACATCCATATAAACACCGGCAACTCTTAAATCAGGATTAGTAGATAAATCATACTTATGGAAAACAGTATTTCTGTATTTTAAAACCGATTTACCTTTTACTTCAGGCAACATTTCTACCACCTTATTACTATGCGCTAATAATTTGGCACTTTCTAAAATTTCGGTATAATCATCAGCTTTTTTGTTAACCAATAGATGTTCTAATACAAGGCCTTTCTTATGGTTGTAAATTTCAGTATATTGTTTTTTTCTGGGTAAGCTTAGTATAAGCTGTTCTGCATGTCTTTTTGAAGCTTCATCTCCATACTCAATCATATACCTAAGTGCCATAATACTTGCTTTATCTGCACTTGCTTTATCTAAACCTTTTTGATAAGGAATATCACTAAAAATTTCACCACTTTGGGCAGCATTGTTTTTAAAGGTTTCCTTAATGTTTATTTCGGGTAAATCCTTACTAACTGGTTCATCAGTTTGTACTACGTCGCAACGGCAACCCCAATCGATTGGTGGATATAAGGTTTTCCATATCGGATGATCTATAGGTGCTACAAAACCATCTAAAGCTCTATGTTTAGTACGCGTACGCTCATCATCTACGGCCTCATATCGAAGGTTAGGGTATAGGTCTTTATTTTTTTGAAAATCTTCCCATTTGCCTGCCATATTAGCTGTAGCAATGGTTTGATGATACTCGGTTTGTAAGTAATTTACATTGTACAAGCCTGAAACCCGAGCTGCTTCTTTTTTAAAGCTGCTCCAGGGCACAATGCGTCCGTTTTTAGTTAATCGACTTTCCAGTTCCTTTTTAAAACTGGTGGCTTTAAACGCAGAAAACTCGGCTACATTATATTTTAGTTTAAGGGCTAGCTGTGGGTTGAAGGTTTCCAGGTTCTGGCCATAGCCTTTATCAATGCCTTTGGCTAGCTTGTTGTAATAAAACTGCCAAAGCTTTTGTTGCATGGCTTCGGATACTTGACGCTCATTAAACAGCTCTTGTATGTAGTTTTCAATAAGCCTACTTAAACGTTTATCTTTATTTAGTTGCAGCACTTGTTTTTGAGGTGTGCAACAATGTGTTTTATAATGTAGTTTAAGTAGGCTTAGGCCTTTCCCTCTGCAGGTGTGTTTTCAGAGGGCATGCGTTCTATTTCTATGCCATATACTTCTTCAATATATTGCTGTTTCAGCACATAACCATTACGCATAAATTCGCCATCGATGGTAATTTGTTCGGATGGATTTTTTGTTTGTTCAATCGTAATTTTAGCATTTTCAGGAATGTTGTAACCTAGTAAGCGCATGGCAGGAACCAACCGAGTATTTAAGAAGGACAGCATTTTCTTTTCATCGGCATATACTACTTCTTTTAAAGTGGCTTCGTGCACATTGCCTTGAGCTTGGCTACTTCCGTTTTCGGTAGTCATGGTTTGGTGTAAAACCATTTTAGAAAGCTCTTTATCTAAGGCTTCAATTTTCTTGTAAAAGACGTTAAATGCGTCGCCTTTGCTGTTTTCTTTAATGTCTATTTCTGTACCAATAGGAAACACACCGTAGGGCGCCGAACCCATTTCTTCAAGCCAGCCCGCTACTTCATTTTTAACTGTTTCAGATTGCGAGGCTATTTTGGCAATTCTAATAGGCACACCAAACAATTCTTCAAACTCGTCCCAACTTCCCCAGGAATGTCGTTTTAAAATGGCGTAAGGTGCTGCCTTTTCTAAAAGCCCTAGTCCAGGGTAAAATTTGGCGTATAATAACAGGTCTTTTATTTCACTAAAATCAATGCCTTTAGTGGCCGATAAATCATAAAGCAATACCTTATGTTCTGGAACTACTAACCCTCGTGGAATCAATTCTACTTCTTGTATTTCGCCTTTTATATATTCTTTAATCCAGATTAAGGAATATTCGTAATAGACAGAGTTATGTGCTTCGGTAAGTAACAATTCAAACCATTCTTTATCTTCGATAAAATCACTCAGTTTATCGTCTTTTTTACCGTCTATTGAAAAGATGTATTTTTTATTAGTAGTTCTCAAGGTTCGGTTTTCTGTAATACCAGTTAGGTGTCCGTCAAGCATTACATCATCAAACACTTCTTGTAAATACCAAGTGCGCGGTATATCGGCATTGTAACGCGCAAAACGTCCTTGTTGCCAATCGTTAATTTCTTTACGCCATAGCCTACGTTGACGCCTAATTACATCAACCATTAAGTTGGTTACTTTTTTTATATTCTTGCTGTCTTTATTACTAAGGCTTACTTTTTTAACGGCATTTCCTGAAATGTGCGTAACGCTATCGGTAATGTTTTGCTTCATAGTTTATCGGTTAAATCGGTTATCCAGGGTTCTGGTTAATTTGTTTGCTATTTTATTGTTTAGGTAGCGTGAAGGCTTCATAAATGGTCTTGCTGGTAAATGGCCAGCACCTTCGTTATGAAACTCGGCATAAGATTTATAAGTGTAAAACCTTACGATATGCTTGGTTCGCCGTGCACGGAAGGAATTAATTAACTTATTGCCCCCTGTTTTATGACCTACCAAAAGGGCACGCCCTTCAATTTGTCTTCCATATTTATTTAGTGATCCTCTACGTCCGCGTCTGTTGGTTCTGTAGCGGGTTATATCACGTCGGTTACTATCAACAGTTTTTCGTGCTTCCCATTTAACAACTCTACTACCGGTATTAAACCCCTGGTCCCTAAAATTCTTTTTTATAAAGGCCAAACCTTCTACCTCAATAATTTTAGGTACTTTATCAGGAATGTCGCGCATGGCTTTATTTAAAAGCTTTTGAAGTTCTTTTAAACTTTTATCCATTAGAAATGATTCTTATATGTTTTTCGGCTTCCTACTTTCATAAATGGTACGCTACTGTCGGGTTGCCCGTCTCCATCGGTGTCCACCTGTTTTTCTGGTAAATCGGGTGAAATGTTGCCTTTTGAAACTTTTTCTAACCATAACATAGCTTCGTCAAAACGCATTTTAGCTACATCATTCATTTGCTTGCTGCGCCTTATGTATAACTCGTGTATTACAACATCTTTTAGGTATTTTAACACTACTTTAGAACGGTCTGTTCCAGAAGCTGTAAAAATGGCCTCGGTATCAAAATATTTAAACAAATAGGATTTAAAAATTTCAATACTTTCCTCAATTATTTCGGTAACAATAGTTTCATCACTTTGGGTAATGAGGTTAATGAGCTCGATGGTAGCTACTGTTTTTAGTTCGTCTTTTATTAAAAATGCCATAGGTTAAGAGGTTAAGCTTATACTTCTTTTTGTGTATTTGGGTTTTATTTTTCGATACACTCGTGTGGTAAATGAACTTTTAAAACTCATAATACCTTCATGATTAATATCTTCAGTATCGTCTTCGGTTTGTTGTAAGGGTTTAAACTGCTCGCCTTTTAAAAACTGTAAGGCTTCAACAATGGCATCTTGCAAATCAATTTCCATAAAACCATGATCGGGATCGGCTGTTTGGTTATGTTGGTCCATCCAGCCATCTTTGCAATATAGAATCACATCAATAGAGGTTTCGCCTTCCTGGTTACTTTGGGTCATCGTGTCATAGGCAATATTATTAATGCGTATAAGTGCTGCGGTGTAACAATTGGGGTAATGTTCTTTACCATTACTAAATTGTCCACGAAAGAAATCGACCAATTCAATTTGCGGAATGCTGTTTAAAGCCTCCTTTACTTTTATGAAAATTTCTTTTCTAGGTGTCATAAGCGTCGTTTTTTAGTGCGTTTACCAATAAGCGCACTTGGTTTTTCCTCTACTTGCGAATAGCCAAAAAGTAAGCGTCCCTTACGCACACAATTTTCAAGTACATCAAGTATATCGTCAGGGGTTTTGCAACCTTTTTCAAAAGCTAAAATGTGGTTAAGAGCATCGTCCATATCTTTAGTATCTCGTAAGCGATCATCAAAAGTTATTAAGCCTCTTGAAAATGCACCCGTAAGTGTAGCATCAATACGGTCGTGTTTATCGCCCGAAGCATGATCGGGAAACGGTATATCCATAGCATTGTTTTCTTCGCAAGCAATAAGCCAATCGGGTTCATATACTGCTTTTTGTGCTGCCGTAGCATCATAATAAGAAATGATACTCATGCCTTTGGCGTTGTACTTTTTTTGCCATTCGTAATGCATATTCATGGCCTCTGGTCTTGTACATTGGCGATTAAAAATTTCAAGTACATGGGCGCGTCCTTTTTCAATAGATAGAAGGCCTCCAGCTTTAAAATCGCCATCGTCGGTGTAACTTAAATCCCAAAATTCAATAAGACCATTGTGTATTTTATTGCCGTGGGTACTTTTAAACTTAATCCATTCTTCTTTTATGCGTTTACCTTCTTCAACAGGGTTATTAAAGTCTTCACGCTGGCTTGTGTGCCAATCATCATTATTAACAATTTCAATACATTCTTCTTTGGTGTAACGCTCATGCCACGAAGGGTTAAAATCATCGTCACACAGGTTTATTGTGATAATTTCAAAATTATCAGACTTGGCGTATTTTTGGGCGTAGCCTTCAACAATACCATTTTTAACAATAAGGTTGTTAGGCATTACACGTCTAAAGCGTCCGCGTTGTCCTGCCTTGCCTAAATCGCCTGTAAGCTTCCTTACATTCTCTTTGGTAAGCTCTATGTTTTTAGCGGCTTTTCTATCTTCCAAATCATCCAAAGAAACAAAGTCTGGCCTCCTACCATTGTGGTTCAAACCACGAATAGGTTGGTTTAAACCAAGGGCCTTGAAATAGGTGCCGTCTGCACATTCAAAAACACCGTCAGACCAATTTCCATAGCTTATTTGTGGACCAAAATCTTTAATGTATTTTTCATTATTGGCTAGCTGCACCTGTAAATTAGAAAGTAGCTTTTTGGCCATATCTTCAGTACGTCCAAGCAGCACCCCAAAATTTAATTCTTTATTTTCCTTAAGGTGTGATGTGTTGCCTACGTTGGTGTGAATAGATTTAGCTGCACCACGGTAAAACCGCCGTTGTTGATTAATTAAAGGGTTGGCAAAAACAGACTCATAACTCTTTTGATGAAACCAAGAACTAGGCGCATCGGCAAAGTCTTGTCCTGAGTTAATACCAAAATAGAAATCAAAGAATTCCACATAGTTTTCAGGTTTTAAAAGGTGTTTAATACGCTGTTCTTGTTCCTCTGTGGTTTCTTTAATAAGGTTGGACGCAGTTAAGGTTTGTATGTGTTTTGATAACCTAAAATAACGCTCCTTAGCTTCTTTGAGTTCGGTTTTAGTCATGTTGTAACAATTGCGTTATGTATTTATCAAATTGCACGCGTACAGCTTTTAAGCTATCTAAGATATCATCACGTTTAGCACCTTTACTTTTGGCGGCCAGTTCGGTTTGAAATTCACAGAACCCATCTAAGCTTTCCATAGTGTACACCGCTTTTTTTCGGCTATCTGTAATACGGTCAAATGCTGCTACAATTTTTGAAATATCGTCGGCTTTATAAGGTAATGCTTCGCCTTTTTCAATGGCGAGAGCGCACTTTAGAGTAAGCCTTCTAATGTTTGAAGGTTTCAAGGCAGCCAGTTCTTTTTCTTCCTCCCAATTATCGCTATCGCGCCAGTCGCGTAATGTTTTTTCGCCAACACCAATAATTTCAGAAATATTGGGTAATGAAAATCCTTTTACATAAAGCTGTCTGCCTTGACTCATTTTATAATCGCGCTCAACAGCGGTCATTCTACCTCGTTTTGCCATTTTAATTAGTATTGTCCGTCTATAAATAATTTACCATCTGGGTTATAACTTACATTGTTTACAGTCATACCATCATACTCCAGTTGCTTTTTAATTTCAATTAATGAAGCGGTAAATTCATCATTATTTAGCATTTGTTGAATGCCTACACCCACCTCTGGAGACTCTTTATATTCCCCCTTATTTGCAATGATTATGTGTTTCTGGTGTTGCTCATCGGAAAGGCCTATAACAAAGTCGCCATTTTCAATAATAAGCTCATTATTTGTGTCTATAAGTATGTCCGTCATACGGACAAAATTAGTTTAAGTAAATACGCTTTTAAATTATTTAATCGGTTGTTGTACAGGTTTTTACAATGTTTGTTTAAAGTGTTTCAACGGTAGATAAAACATTTTTTTAAGGCTTTTTTTTGCTTCAAATTTGCTCTCAAATCAGGAACAAATTACCCCTTAAATGACACACAAGTTTATTGTAAATACAGAAGAAGTTAATGAGTACGGTTATCGCATTTTAACTAGTGGTATTGATACAGCGCAATATATGCGTAATCCTATTGTGTTGTTTGGTCATGAGCGTGCTTTACATAGTAATCCTCAGGCTGTAATAGGTAAAGTAGTAAAGCTTTATGTAGAAGATAAAAAGCTTATTGCTGAAATAGAGTTTGATGAAAGCGAAGAATTTGCAAAAAAAGTAGCTAAAAAAGTGGAAGGTGGTTTTATACGTATGGCGTCTTTATATGCCGATGTTATTGAAGCCTCAACCGATGCTGCTTTAGCCTTACCAGGGCAAACTCATGAAACTGTTATTAAGTGCAAATTAGTGGAAATATCTATTGTAGATATAGGCGGAAATGACGGGGCTTTAAAACTTTCCAGAAATGGCGCTCCCATTGTATTGAAAAAAATCGAATCTAAAATAAATGATATGAGTTTAAAAACCATTGCACTGGCTTTGTCTTTAAAGGATAGTGCTACAGATGTTGAAGTGTTACAGGAAGTTAACGCTTTAAAACTGGCTAAAGAAAAGGCCGAAAACAAAGCGCTTGAGCACGAACAAGCTCTTAAAGATTTAAGAAGCAAAGATGCTAAAGATTTAGTAGATAAAGCGGTTGCATTAGGGTTGCTTCCTGAAGCTTTAAAGGCTTCACAAATATCAGCTTTTGAAAGTGATTTTGATGGGCAAAAGGCGGTTTTGACCAAAATCATTTCTGATAAAGAAGCTGAAACTGTTCAAGACGGTACGCAGCAAAAAATTAAAGAAGTGTCCTTGGCTAGTGGATCAGGTAAAAAACCTGAGCTAGACAACACTGAGTGTTTTGACTATTTACAAAAACATGATGTAGTTAAACTGGCAAAAATACGTGAGGAATCGCCAGAAAAATATGCCCAATTAGCAAAGGAATACGCTAATGGTAAACGCTATGTAGCAAACTAATTATTGAATTTTAAAAACCAATTATAATGGCCGGATTACAAAAAGAAGTATGGGTTGCTGGTATTCAAGAAAACCCAATTCCAGATCACTCATTTGTTTACGCAAGTGTAGATATGAGTGAATATGTTGAAAACAACAAACTTCACTTAGCTGAAGCGGGTATTGAACCAGATGTGCATGAGGATTATTTCTCGGGCAACGAAAACCCACTACCAGTGGCAAGCATTGACGATATACCTAATGAAGTGGTGTTAAAAACCTACTCAACAGATCAAACACGTCATAGAGATTTGCAAGAAATTGAACTGCAATATAACAAGCGTATGTCTGTGATGAAACGTCACAAAAACTCGTTAGCAAAAAACATTGGTAAGCGTGCCTCGTATGCATGGACACCAAGTACCGATGACGCTAACAATAAAATTATTCAGCTTGGTGCTCAAGATAGTTTTATTGATGCGGTTATTGATCTAGAAGCTTTTTATGGAGAACATGACATTGATGGGGTTTTAAATATTTGTTTAGACCCAAAACACATGGCAAAAATTCGTAAAGAAGATTATAAGCTTTACAAGGAAATAAAATCGGAAAAAGGAGCTGATTTGTTTGGGTTTAAAATTTATAGCTACAGCCAAAACCCACTATTTGATTCGACAGGAACAAAGAAACCATTCGGAGCAACGGTAGAAGCTGGAGATGTTCGTTGTTCATTTACATGGGTAACCGAAGAGGCTTTTAGATGTTTTGGAGACCTTGAAATGTATGAGAACTTAAGAGACTCTGGTTTGCAAGCCGATACCTTATCGTTTGCTCAGCGTGCTTTAGTAGGAAAAATTAGAGCTAACAACCCTAAATACTTAGGAGCAATTATCTAAGACTATGAAAAAGTTAACACAAAAAGAACGCGCTCAAAATTACTTTGAGCGCAACACTAAAGTAAACGAATTGTTTGGCACCTCAGATGGTTATTTGTTTGAACGTTCAAAAGACGCCTTAAACCACAGCACCACACTAGAGAAAAAAGGCATTACACCTTACAAACGTTCTGAAAAAAGCGAAGGTAGTGACCTATTAAAGTTAAGTGTAAAAGACTTAACCGAAGCTATTAAAGACATTACCGATGTTACTGTTTTAGAAGCTTACCTCGAAGAGGAACAAGCTAAGGATGAACCACGTTCAACTGCTGTAAAAGCATTTGAGGATCGTATTGAAACATTAAGTAACCCAGAATAAAAACCCCAATCAAATGAGAGCTATAAACCACATAGTTATACACGCTACCGCGACTAAGGCGTCTCAAGACGTATCGGCTACCGATATTAATCGCTGGCATAAACATAATGGTTGGTCTGGTATAGGGTATCACTATGTGGTTAAGCTAAATGGCAGCATTGAAAATGGCCGTCCAGAAGGAATAAGAGGCGCTCATGTAAAAGGGCATAACCATGATAGTATTGGCGTGGTTTACGTTGGTGGTTTAGATGAAAATGCTAAACCTGATGATACTAGAACCACCGCCCAAAAAATAGCTTTAATTAAACTATTAACCAGGTTAAAGAAAAAATATCCAAAAGCAATCATTTCAGGCCACAGAGATTTTTCAAAAGATTTAAATGGCAATGGTGTTATCGAGCCTTCAGAATTTATGAAAGCCTGTCCTTGTTTTGATGCGAAAACCGAATACCATGACTTGTAGTAAATTGTTTTTCATTCTCTTGCTTGCTTTTTCTTTTGCAACTTCCTGCCGTAACACTCGGCAGGTTGTTGAAAAGAATACGATACAAAAGGAGCGTATTTTAAAAAGTGAAATCACTTTTAGAGATACAGTATTTTTTGCGCCAGCATCGCAAACCAGCTTAAAACTACCTTTTAAAGACTGTTTAAAGGGTTTTAAAAAGCCACAAGTTTTTACGCAAAAAAACGGAAATGCTACTGTAAAACTAAAGGTTAATACAGACACTATTGTAGTAACCGCCAAATGCGATTCGTTAGCCATTGCAGCAAAAATTAAACAGTATTACTTAAAAGAACTTAATCGTATAGAAAACGATTTAAACAATTTGGAGGTGCGTACAAAAGGTGTCTCCATATTTCAAACAATACTTTACGCTTTAAGTGCCTTTGCTATAGGCTTAGGTGTTGGCGTATTACTAAAAACTTTAAAACTCATATAAGAAATGGGCTTACCAAAAATTACATTCAATATAGCTTCCGAAGGTCTAAATAGGCTAGCGGATGCCGTTGAAAAAATACCAGGTTTAGTTATAACTGGTAATACTGTAGCTACCAAAGTAACTATTGGCGAATCATATCAAATTTTTAGTTTAAAGGATGCTGAAACTTTAGGCATTGAAGCTACTGGAGTAAATGATTTTGCACACAAGCATATTGCAGCCTTTTACAATGAAGCTGCAACGGGTACGCCGCTATGGATCATGTTAGTCTCTGATGCAACAACCATGGAAGAAATGGCCGATGTTAATGAAGATTTAGCTAAAAAACTAATTAATGATGCCAAAGGAGCTATTCGAGTACTAGGCATTATTAGAAAATCTACAGGATCAGAAACCGTTACAGAAGGTTTGGATGATGATGTAAAACTAGCAGCGGTAAAAGGTCAGGCTTTAGCCGAATACTTTGAAGCTAAATACATGCCATTTCGTTTTATTCTATCAGGAAATAAATTTGATGGTGTACCAGCTAATTTGTTCGACTACCAAACCGTATCCCACAATAAAGGGCATATACTTATTGCTAATACCGATGCTAGTGCTGAAGCTTCTGTAGGATTAGAATTAGGTCGATACGCCTCAATACCTACCCAACGCAGTGGCGCACGTGTAAAGGATGGTCCAATAGAACCTTTAGCAGCCTATTTTACTAATGGCGAAGCGGTTGAATCTTTAGCTGATGCGTGGGACACCATTCATGACAAAGGTTACACCTTTATGAGAACCTTTGCAGGCCGTTCGGGATATTACCTTACGGATGACAGAACCCTTACTGATGTATCTGATGATTTTAGTGCTTTAGCTCGTGGTTTTGTAATGGATGAAGCGCTATTAATTGCCTATGATGCTTTAGTTGATGAACTCTCTGACGAAGTGCCAATAACAGCTGCAGGTGCTATACATCCAGCAATTATTAAAGCTTGGCAAAATAAAGTGTCGGCACAATTAGAAGGACTTATGGTAGCTGAAGGGAAATTATCAAATGTAGCTGTGTTTATCGATGAAAATCAAAACGTGCTAGAAAATGATAAACTGGTAGTTGGTATTCAATTACAGCCAGTAGGTTATGCAAAATTTATTGAAGTTAATATAGGCTTCACAACTCAAATTAATAATTAATTATGGCAACATTTAACAGTTCAGAATATGGCTGGTGCGATATATCAGTAGTATTTGGTGGTAGAATCATTGAAGGTATTACTGAAATTGAATATACCGAGAAACGTGAAAAAGATAAGCTTTACGGCCGTGGCTGTAAACCTCATAAAGTGCTTAGAGGTAATTACGATTATGAAGGTAAAATAATCCTTTGGCAAAGTGAACTGGAGGCCATGACCAGAGACGCTCCAGATAAAGACGTTTTAAAACTCAATTTTGAAATTGTAGTGTCTTATGCTCCTGAGGATGGCGGGCAAATGGTAACCGACATTTGTAAAAGTGTAGAACTTACCGAAGTTAAAAAAGGCATGAAACAAGGCGATAAAAATATGTTGGTAGAATTGCCAATCATTTTTTTAGACGTAAAACGTCAGCAATAATCTTAACCTAAATTATATAAATGAAAACTAAATTTTTAACCCTAATGATGCTGTTATTAACTATAGTGGCATTTGCAAAAACAGAAGCAATGAGTAAAGTAACGAACGAACAATTAGAAACATTAGAAAATCAATATGGCGACATGTATGAGTTGCCTGTAGGTGATAAAATAGCCTATTTACGCGAGCCAAATATGGTCGATTATAAACGGGCATTTTCTGCAATGCAACGTGGAACCGATATTGATTTTGGTGAAGCCATGTTAGACGCTCTTTTTGTAGCTGGAGATGAAGACATCAAAAAAGTAGATGATTATTTCATGCCTGCTCGAAAAATCCTAATAGACTTTTTTAATTATGACGATGCCGAGGTAACTCCATTAAAAGATGGTAAATATAAAATTGACATAGGCGAACACAGTTGCGTGGTTAGAAAAATAACGCGGGACGATTTAAAACTGGCCGAAAAAAAGAACCCTAGTGGGAAACCTTTTGTTACACAAGAAAAACTATTTGAAATTGTTTGTGTAGAAAAAGACCAGGCTTTTAATAATAGGGGTGATGCGAAAATACGCTTTCCGTTATTTCAAGCTATTGAGGAGCTACAAAACCAAAAGGTAGCGATCCTAAAAAAGCGCTTACCGATGCCATCATAGACCCTGATGATGCATCGGCACATGAATTAGTTAAAGGGTACAACATTAGGCTTTTTGATGCCTACCTTAAATATTACATGCACATTCGGCATCCTCATAAATTGAGTGATGCCGATTGGGCTGAGGAAATTCAAAATTTACATTACATACGAACCAAAGAAAAAGAAGCTTCAAACCCCGAATAATGAACGCCTACGCCTTTATCATAAAAATGAAAGATTACGCCAGTTCTGGCTTAAAAAAGATTGCTCAATCTGTTGGGCAAACTACCAGTGCGGTAAATAAGGCGAATTCGGCTAATGCTACTTATTCAGGCGGTTTACGAAAAATAATAGGGTTAGCAGGCGGTTTAGCTCTAGCTTATGGAACTTTAAATGCCGCATCGGCCTTATTCTTTAAAGGAGTCGAACTCGAACAAACAAAAGTCAAATTTGAGGTTCTGTTAGGTAGTGTTGAAAAAGGCACTGCTATGTTAAAGGAGCTTAATGAATACGCCAATTTCACCCCTTTTTCAAATAATAACATTATAAAAGCTTCAGAAACCATGTTAGGTTTCGGAATTGTCCAGGAAAAAATTATGGGCAATCTTGAAATGCTTGGTGATGTAGCAATGGGTAACGAACAAAAGCTAGGGAGTTTATCTTTGGTGTATTCTCAAGTTATGGCTACTGGTAGACTTATGGGGCAAGATTTGCTTCAAATGATTAACCAGGGTTTTAATCCGTTACAAATTATATCACAAAATACTGGTATTTCCATGGGGGTTCTAAAGGATCAGATGGAAAAAGGAGCAATTAGCGCTGCAATGGTTGAGGAAGCTTTTAGGCTGGCAACTTCTGAGGGTGGGCGTTATCATGGTATGACCGAAAAGATGGCAGAATCGGCAGGCGGAAAATGGAGTACATTCATGGGTAAACTTTCTCATACAGTTGCTATAATTGGTGAAAAATTTGCATTATGGATTTCGCCTTTAATTGATGTCGGTATTGCTGTTGTAGAGCATATTTTACCTTTTGGAAAAGCTGTGTTTCAAATCATGCAATGGGTTATTCAATGCACTCCTTTACTTATTACATTAGCTGCAGTAGCCTTAGCAGTTGGGGTAAATTTTTTAATTGCTAATGCTAGCTTGATTGCCTCATCAATAGCTTTAGGAGCTTACAATGTAGTGGCTTGGCTTGCAGTTACAGCTGCAGGCGCATTAAGTGCAGCACAAGCAGCGTTAAACTTCGTTATGGCAATGAACCCTATTTCATTAGTCATTTTAGGCATAGGTGCGTTAATTGCCATTATTTGGGCGCTATGGAATAAAGTGGACTGGTTACGTGGTGGTATTATGGGGATTTGGGAAGTCATGAAAGGTTTCGGAAAAGCTATAAAGGACTATGTCATTACACGAATGCATGAACTTATTTCAGGGCTTTCTGGAATGGGAAAAGCTTTAATGCAATTTTTTAAAGGTGATTTTAAAGCTGCCTGGGAAACTGGAAAGAAAGCTGCAGGCGATTTAATGGGGGTTAATTCCAAGAAAAAACTTCTTGAAGATGGTTTGAATGCCGCTAAATCATTTAGCACTGGTTATAATAACGGCTTGAAGTTAGGTTCTCCAAAAGATGAAGCTTCAGTTCTAGGAGAAAATGCCAAAGCACAAGCTTTTAAAAAGCAGGAACCTTCATCCATATTTAGCAGCTTATTGGATGCTGAGAAAGAGAAAAATAAAAACAAAAAGAAATCTAATTACAAAGGCGATAGCATTGTGTCCGGTGGTTCAAAAATGACGCATATCAACATAACTATTGGTAAGCTCCAGGACAAAACCGAAATACATGTTGCCCAAGTTGAAAAGGGCTTAGATAAGTTAGGCGAAAAGGTTCAAGAGATATTATTGAGAAGTGTAAATAGTGTTAACCAAATGCAAACAGGGTAATGGCAGAATTTGACATAAAAGAACTGGTTGCTAAAGCGCACTTTGATTATGTGGGGCCTGCATTTCCTCAGTGGTGGGGGAAAAACAAAACCGCATTTGTAATACCAAATTTAGAAAACGTTTCTGCAGCTTATTTAAATGGCCATACACCATACTTTATGCCTGTTAAGTTGTTGTATAATGGGCAAACGTTTACACTGCCAAATGAACCTCTTGTGGGGTTGTCATTAGCTAAAACAATAGTAGAAACAGCCACAGTAGGTAAACACCGTAAAGGCACGGTTAAAGAATACATTACAACCGAAGATTATCAAATAAGTTTTCGAGGGGTGTGTTTTGATGAAGATAATATGGAGGCTTATCCCGCAATCGAAGTGAAAAACCTAAATAGACTTTTTGAAATTAATGAAGCTATTGAGGTTATTGATAATCCTTTTTTCGAGCTGTTTGGAATTAGAAGTATTGTTTTAAAAGACATTCAATTTGATGAAATGGCAGGGCAATTAGGCATGCAACGCTATGTGATTACAGCGGTAAGTGATCAGGATTTTTATGCCGATTTAAGTGAACAAAAAATAATCAATGTATTAAGCTAGTGTTTGTACTTGACGCACATATAAAAATAGGGAATTACGTTTTTACATCCATTCATGATGTAGAAATTACTAAGTCGGTTGATGAACTTGGCGATACTTGTGTTATTCAATTACCTACACGCTTTAAAGTTAAACAAAATAACCAGGAACAATATACCGAGGAGGCTATAAAAATAGGCGATGCCGTTGAAGTGGTTTTAGGTTATTCTGGTAAATATAGCGGTATTGAATTTAAAGGCTTTGTTAGAAAAATAAAACCAACTATTCCTCTGCAAATTGAATGTGAAGATAGTATTTGGTTACTACGACGTAAAAATATTACTAAAGCTTGGAACGCTGGCACATCTGTAAAAGGGGTGTTGCAGGAAGTGGTTAAAAACACAGAAGTTGTATTGAGTGATAACTTGCCAGATATTCCGCTGGACAAGTATATCATAAGAAATGCTAATGGCGCACAAGTTTTACAAGCTTTAAAGAAAGACATGTCGTTAACGGTTTTTATTAATGACAATAACAAACTTTATGTTGGTCTCCAGCAATTAGATAATCCTGGTAACGCGGTTGTTTATGATTTGAATTACAACTTAGTTGAGAACAATTTGGAATATACAACCAAAGACGAACGTCGTATAAAAGTACGCTACACTTATATAGGCAAAAATAACGAGCGTAAAGAAGTTGAAGTTGGCGATGCTGATGGTGAGCTAAGAACTTTTCATACATCTGTCATTTCAGATGAAACAAAATTAAAAGAAATAGCTACTGCAGAAATAGACAGGTTAAAATATGATGGATTTGATGGTAATGTAAAAAGTTTTTTAATGCCATTTGCCACAAGAGGCATGACGGCAATAATAATTGATAAAGAGCACCCTAATCGAGCAGGAAACTACTTTATAAAAAAAGTGGTAACAACTTTTGGTTTACATGGTGCTCGTAGAACCATAACACTAGGCACTAGATTATGAGTTGGGAATTAGAATTACAAAGGGCCCTAGAGAAATTAAAAAAACGTGAGGTGTTTTGCTTTGTTGCTCAAGTTACAGAGGTAGATAAAACCAATGGGGTTTGCAAAGTGCATGATGGGGAATTAGAGTTTACCGATGTGCGATTGTCTGCAGTAATTGATGGTAAAAACAAAAAGTGTTTTGTATTCCCTAAAGTAGGAAGTACCGTTTTAGTTGAGCCTATAAATGAAGATTTGAAACAACTATATGTATCAAAATATTCTGAAGTAGAAAGTGTGTCCTGGTTAATTGAAACCACTCAATTTTTAATGGATGAGAATGGCTTTAAAATAGCACGCGAAAATGAAAATTTAAAACAAGTACTTAATGATTGGCAGGAACAATTTGGAAAGCTTTGTGATGAAGTAGCTAAAATTTATGTGTCTATTGGTGTAACACCAAATGTGATTGAAATAATGAAAATTAAAAACGAGGTTAGCACCAGTATTAAACAACGTTTAAACACCATTTTAAAAGCATAATATGGCATTAAATAAAACAGCTTTAAAAAGTGAATTACAACAGGGTTTTATTAACATTTTTAGTGATCCTAAAACCGAAAACAATGTTGAAGAAGTAGCAGAACAGTTAGCCGATTTAATATCAAATAAAGTAAATGATTTTGTAAAAACAGGGAGCGCCATAGGTGTAGATAGCCGTGGAGATACCCATAACTTAACTATTGAATGATGGAACTTTTAAAAAACCATTTAGGTGAAATTATAACAGCTATTGCAGGCATTGGAGCATGGGGGTTTGAACACAATAAACGCAAACAGGAATTAAAACGTACAGAACTTGAAAATAACCAATCTGTTATTGATTTATACCAAGAAGCTCTAGACGATTTAAAAAAACGTTACGATGAAAAATTTAGCGATTTAGAGGTAGAAATAAAGTCTTTGAAAGACAACTTAAACCTCTGGAAAGGTAAATACAGAACCTTAAAAGCTGAATTTGATAATTATAAAAAAGCACATCAATAAACGTGAATCAGGTAATTGTTTTACATAACCAATCTCTACTAGACCTTTGTATTCAAGGTTATGGTAACCTAGTGCCACTTATGGATTTGGCAATAGCAAATGGTATATCTATTACCGATATATTGACACCAGGAACGGTTTTGGTGTTACCTGAAAGTGTTAATCAAAATACCGACATCCAAAAATATTACAAAGACAAACAACTAACCCCTGCCACATCGGTAAGCGATGCAACCCTTGGAGATATTAGTAGTCCAGATGGCATAGGTTACATGATTATAGAATCAACATTTAAAGTCGCATAAGCATGCCTAGATCGATAAACGAAATACATGATAAAATTTTAGCAGATATTGCTAACAATGCTTTTTTAACAGATTTAAATAGTACTAGTGCTGTAGCTATTTTTCGGTTAATTGCTTATATCGTGGCAGTGTCTATTCACATGTTAGAGCTTATGTTTTACCAGCATAAAAGCGAAGTGTCCGAGCTGTTGTACAATCAAAAATCAGGTAGACTGCCTTGGTACAGGTATATGGCTCTAAAGTTTCAGTATGGCTTTGATTTGTTGCCTGATAGTGATGAGTTTGATAATACTGGAGCTACCACTACAGAAATTGAAAGCTCAAAAATAATAAAATATGCAGCTGTAAACGAAGGCGATCAGCAAGGTGTAATTGTAGTTAAAATAGCAGGTGAAAGTAATGGCGTACTAGCACCTATAACTGCTCAAGAACAAACCAGTGTTGAAGCTTACTTTGAAGAAATTAAGTATGCAGGCTCTAGAATAAACATTATAAACTTTTTACCAGATCAATTATATCTAACTATTCAAATATTTAGAGACCCATTAGTGTTAGATTCTAATGGAAATAGCATATTAAATGGTGGTCGACCTGTTGAAACGGCGATTAATGAGTTCATGAAAGAGTTGCCGTTTGATGGTGAATTAATCTTGCAAAGCTTAGTCGATAAACTTCAAGTTATTGAAGGTGTTAAAATAGTGAATCTGCTAGAAGTAAAATCCAGCTGGATAGAAAATGGTAGCTATGGCACACCTAGTCTTATCACAGTAAAACGCATACCAGAGAGTGGCTATTTTGAAATTGTAAACTTTAGCAATATAACGTATGTGGTATAAATTAGATGTATATCGCTTAGGCTTGTTATTGTTGCCTGTTAATTTACGTAAGCAAAAGCTTTTTGCATATATAAAAGCCCTGTTACTCCCTGTTAACGACCTTTATGATTTATGGGCAAATAACCGTAGTGATAATATTTATAAGCTAAAACACAACGGTCAAGTATGCTACCTACGTAAAAGTCTTAATGATGAATTCGATACCACATTAAGGCGCATTTACATAGGAAACGGAAACAAATACACCCGACAGTATATCTATACCAGAGCCGAACAAAAACCAAAGTTTCTAGGCAAGGTGTATTTACGAAGTAGAACCGATTATGCAGATACAGGCTTAGACTTTATTGTTTACGTACCAACAAATATCGTAGATACGCGATTATATGAATTAGAAGCTTGGATTGACAGCTATAAGGAAGGTGTGAAACGCTATAAAATTGAAAAAATATGAATTCTATAAATTTTAATCAAGTGGGAGGTTTTCCACTAGAAGCCGAAATATTATCCGATATGCAATCGGCATACGAGCTACTACAATGTTTTGGTGATGTAATAGGCGCTAAATCTATAATAAAAGGCTGTACCGTTACAGGTAGCACTGTTAGTGATGGCGTAATATATTGGGATGGCGAAGTTTTAGAATTTAAAGGCGGTTTAGCAGAATCTAAAATTGTAATTATTGAAACTAAAATACAGCTACCATTTGAAGACGGGAATATTAAAGATGTTTACATAAAAAGACATGCCGAATTTGGTACAGGTATAGGCGAAGCCGATTGGAGTGATTTTAAAAGAGCATTTCCTTTAACATCAGCTTTGTTTATAGACGAAGTACGCATGTATTCGGGTTTAGTATCTGAAATCCCTTGGGGATGGTACTTAATGGACGGTACAAATGGAACACTTGATGTTCGAGATAGGTTTCCTGTGCCTTATAATCCTGATACAGCTGATTATGATACCATAGGTAAAACAGGAGGCGAGAAAGAAGTTACGCTTACTGAAGCGCAAATGCCTTCGCATACACATAGCGGTACCACCAGTACAAATGGTGCGCATACGCACACACACCAAAGGTTAAAAGTGGCAACTAAAGGAGAATCAAAAAGTGATGCATACTACCGTGTTCACGGTTCAGATGAGACAGGAACAACCAGTAGCGCAGGATCACACAATCATAGTTTAAATATAGATGCTAAAGGCGGTGGTCAACCTCACGAAAACAGACCTCCCTTTGTGGCATTAGGATTCATTCAATTTAAAGGCGTTTAGAAATGGCAAAAGTAAGTTTAACAACAATTAAGAACTGGTTTAAAACAGGGTTAAAACCAACTCAAGCTCAGTTTTGGGACACGTGGGATTCCTTCAGGCATAAGGATGATAAAATCCCTAATTCTGATGTTGACGGATTAGCTCAATTACTTAGCGATAAGGCTTCAACACAAGCTTTAACCAATCATACTAATGATGCTAATGCTCATGCAATCCTGTTTTCAGAATACACGAAAACAAATGCTTTGAGCAAGGTGGCAACGTCTAACGATTACAACGATTTAGATAATGTGCCTGTTTTCAAATCAGTTGAAAATGAATATCCCGATATGGCTACTATGTATGCCGATCAAGTTAACCAAACCTCAGAGAACATACAACATGTGGTTGATGCCAGCGCTCATCCTCAAATAGGTGGCGACAGTGCCTATTTTGAATATTTAGGTACTACTAACGGTGATGATACGGATTACCGCGTGTTATCTGAAGCTGAGAGCGCGCCAATTTCGGGTTCAATTTCTCGAACTTCTGAGTTAGTTAACGATGGTGCATCAGGAACTTCAACGTATGTAGAACACGATGAGTTAAACCCCACTGCTATAGATGGATTGTCAATAAGAGATGCAAATGGAGTTGAGCAGTTTAAGGCAGATGAGTTTGTGGAGTTTGTAGGAGGTGAGTTTGATCCTGCAAATAAAAGATTTTCAGTGTCTCCTTTATTAGCTAATTCTGTTCTAGTTGATGTAAATAATGGTAGCGATACATCAGGAGAGTTAGAGAATTTTAGGAAGCCTTTTAAAACTATTGATTCAGCTTTAGAGGCTTTACCTTCTACAACAGGAGAGGTTTATAATATATATTTAGTTGGTGGTACTTACAATTTGACTAGACAAATAACTTTAAGAAATTTAAACTTTATAGCTTGGAGGAGCAGCGTTATTAATTTTACAGGCATCTTAGATGGTACAGGAAATGTTCCGACAACACCGTTTAAAGGCGCTAGCACTTATAGAACCCTAAGTTTTGAAGGAGGAAACATATCCTTAATAAGTACTAACGGAACTATGAGATTTGGGGGTTCGAGTCAAAGGATGATTTTAAAAGGAAGTGTTAATGAATTAAAATGGCAGGGAGCAGCCCAAGGTTTAGGTAATGGTGCGTTTTTCATAGATGGAGGTACTGATATTAATATCCAAAAAATGACCATAGTAGGAAGTGGAGAATATTTGTCGGGAGACCAACAGGGAACTCCGCAAGATATAATCTTTACTATAAATGAACTTCATTTTATTGATAACAGAAGTTTTGCGGTCAGTGTTATAGCTACTTTCGACATTAAAAACGTAACGGAAGCTGATTCAAGTTCTTCAAGCACTTATGTTTTAAGGTCTAGGTATAATGATGGAGACTGTATTTATAAAATAGGGAACATATCTATAAATGGTATATTGAACATTTCAGCTAAAGAGATTTTTTTTAATAGTTCAGTTTTTTCTGCTACTTCAAACGCGGGTATTTCGGGATTAGTGAGAGGTATTGTTTATAGCGATAATTATTTAGATTCTTACGGAGGCGGTGCTAATTCATTAATACTTGATAATTTTACAGGTAAATTAATGGGTTTAGGATTAACTAATGGTCGACCTATAATAAGAAATAGTAATATAACTACTAACGGAAGTTTATTCACAGGAACTGAAAACACTACAAACATCATAACTATTGAGGGGGTTTGTTCTATTATACAGAACAATTTGTCTGCAAATTTATGTCTTACTTATAGTTACGGTAACCTTGCATACCCTAACAATATGCACATAGATATAAAAGGTTTTTTAACGAGTAACGTTAAAGATTACGGGTACAAAGTTACTTACGAAAATCTTACAGGAACGCTTAAAGAAAAACTCAAAGAAAGAGTTATTAGATCGAAAAGAGATTTGGTTTACGCTCAATTAGATGTTAATACTACTTATATTATTGATGGAGATATAGAGCTTGCTGCAGGAGAATACATTGAAGTTCCTGCAGGCGGAAACTTAACTTTGAACGGTTATGGTTTAGAAGCTTCAAAAATCATCAAAAATGTAGTAGGAGAAAGTATCTTTAAAAGCCCTGTAGGGGGGTCTGGTGGTATGCAAATAGATGCTCTTAAATTCGTCATGGGAACACCAACTACATCTTGCTTTGATTTAACAGATGAAACAGGGTTTAATGCCGTAGAATGTGTTAAAGTCAACTTTGAAGGAAGTGGGAACTTAGGTGTACTTAATGGTTACAGGCAAGGGTTATGGACTAATATAGGTTTATTTGGTTTAACTGATGGTCTTACTTTTGAAGGTTCATGGGTAGGTGGATTTACAACCAATACAGTTATAGCAAGAAACCTAACAGGTACTTCAGGTATATTATTCAAAAAAGGAACTGCATTAACTTTTGCAAGTAGGTTTACTACCGATGGAAATATTGATATTCCTGCAGGTTGGAGTATAGCTGATTTTGAAGATGCAAATTTTACAAACCCAAACACGCTTCAAGTTCAAGGCGCTATTATAACCAGGGCGGGTGTTATAGACGATACAGATACCTTGCTTTTTCCTAACATAGATGAAGAAGATACAGCAAGTGATTGGAGGGATAATATTGGTTGTAAAAACTCATCCTTAAGTTTTGAAAAATTAAAATCTCCAGATGGTAGTGTTTGGAAGGTTGAAGTAGATAACACAGGAGCAATAATAACAACAGCGATATGATAAAAATAAGATCAACAGAAAAATTAGCAACATCAAATAGCGATGGTTTATGCGATGTGCAAAGAACCCTGTCAAGCTTTACATTTGATTTGGATAAACAAGTAGTTAAAACCATTGTAACCGATGTTTTGTTTCAGGAGCAAACCATTGAGCAAATTCAGGAAATTGACGGCGAAGAGCAACCTGTAAACATTGTGGAGCGTCGTATTGTAGAGCAGCGCCAAGGCGTAGCCTATCAATTTAGTGTAGCTGAAATCGATGCTTTTTATCAAAACATTGGTAGCGATATAACTAAAGAAATTGGTTTTTCTACTGGTTTAAAAGACAACTTAACATCGGTTTTAATAGCCGAAACGACATCTTACCAAAGACAAACCATGGCGAATTGGGTTCCAGACACACCACACGTTTTAGTGAATGAGTTTACAGAAATTGAAGCATAATAAATGAATGTAGTTTTATCTTTTATAGCTCAGTTTTTATTTGCCTTTGTAGGGGTTGTCGATAGTGTTTTTCAGCTATTCTATAAGGTTAAAAACAAAAAATGGTATAAAACCACGAATGGCAGAAGCTTTAAAAAGGCTTTAAATATAGATGTATTTGGAAATTACCAATACAACGAATTATGGAATGTATTATTTTCTAAAAACGGTTATCAGTTTGGTCGTTTTGGAGAAACCATGAGTAGTTGTTTTGGTAAAAAACAGAAAGAAAAGTCACTTACTTGGTTTGGCTGGATGGTATTATTTCTGATTAATACTGTAGATGTGACTAAGTGGGTAAATGGCTTTAAGGGTAAAGGGTTTCATTGTGAAGCTTCCATACAAAGCGATGCAGCAATTGCTGACTTTATAAAATAAAAATTGCAAAAACCTATGGAGTGCGGGTTTAAAAAAAAGCCCTCCAACATTTAAAATACTTCTCAAGGTAAAATTAAATTTAGCATCAAAGCCCAGTTGGAGGACATAAGTCTTCTAATTGGGCTTTGCTATTTCTAAAAATTACCTTGAGAGCTGCAAATATATAAAATCATCAATCAAAAAATGAACAAGTATCATCAACAATTAGAACGAATAATTTTTAAAGGGAAAATTCAAAAGAACAAAAAAGGAAACATTAAGTATCTCCTAAACGAAAAACTACAATTAAAACCTCTTGATTTATTAGAAATTTTAGAGGGGCATGCTGTTGCAAGAAATAAACTTAAAAACGAACTTAATTTGTTTATGCAAGGCGAACGCAATACTGAAGCTTATCGTGAAATAGGTGTGAGTTGGTGGGATTATTGTGGTCCTATATTGGTAAATAGTTATCCTACCTATTTTGAACAGTTACCAGGATTAATTAAAAAAATTAATTCGGAAAAGCGACCATCAAAAAACTATGTGTTGTTTTTGGGGGCAAATAACGCTGAAACTAATCAACAGCCTTGTTTGTCAATTATTCAGTTTCAAATTGATAATGGTAAGTTAGTATTAAGTGCATATCAGCGTTCTAGTGATGCTAGTTTAGGGCTTCCTGCCGATATTTATCACTTGTACCTCATTAGTCGTCAAATTAACTTACCACTTAAGAGCATAACTTTATTCCTGGGCAATGTGCATGTGTATCAAAATAACATCAAACCTACCAAACAGCTATTAAAGGGTAAAGCTGTAAAATTTAACCTTAATGTTTAATCATCAATCAATCAATCAATCAATGAACAAAAAATTTAATGCAGCCCCGTTACCGTTTCAGGGGCAAAAAAGACGATTTACCAAACAATTTAAAGAAGCTTTAAGTGCCTTCCCTGAGGATGCCGTGTATGTGGATTTATTTGGCGGTTCTGGGCTATTAGCACACATTGTGAAGCAGAAATACCCAAAAGCTAAAGTAATCTGGAACGATTATGATAATTTCGCAAAACGCTTGAAAGCTATACCTCAAACAAATGCTTTATTGACAAAATTACGCCCCATACTTAAAGATTTACCCAGAAAGGAAAGAATACCAGAGACAACGCGTAAAAAGGTCTTAGAAGCGATTAAATTACACGAAACTGAATATGACTATGTTGATTATATTACTTTATCAGCTTCGCTATTGTTTAGCGCAAAGTATGCTGTGAGTTATGAACAGTTTGCTAAAGAAACCTTTTATAACCGGATTAAGATTAGTGATTACGAATGTACAGGGTATCTTGAAGACGTGGAACGTTTAAGTTGTGATTATAAGAAATTGTTTGAAAAGTATAAATCAGACCGTACAGTGTTTTTGGTTGATCCACCTTATTTAAGTACAGACACAAGCACGTATGGAAGCAATAACTATTGGCGATTACGTGATTATTTAGATGTTTTGAATGTTTTAGATGAGTCTAGGTACTTTTACTTTACTAGTAACAAAAGTCAGATTGTTGAGCTGTGTCAATGGATTGAAACTAGAACGTCCTTTGGTAATCCTTTTCAAGGCTCTACTATTACTACTACGGAGACAAGTTTAAACCGCTCTGCAAGTTATACTGATATTATGATGTTTAAATAGTAGTTAACCCTCGTTTAAATACAGTTTGAATGAGGGTTGAGGTTTTTACTTTTTTGATGAAAAAATGTACTATTTGAATTAAAAAGTTGTACAATTTGAATTGCCGATTATAATGGTGACCAGGAATCCCCTCATGATAGGCTAAGGCTTCCATTTGGTAGGTAGGCATAGAGGCCATGTCGTATAAGTTAGCATAATATATTCCAGGTCTAGAACCATCGGCAGCAGGACGATTATAAAAGGCTTTTCCAGCCGATTGCTCTCTAAATGGTTCTACAGCTTTCACAATAATATCAGCTTTAGGTTTGGTGATAAAAATCTCGTCTAAGCGCGTTTTCATACTGTCTATAATATGTACAGCTTTGTTTAAATATGCGGCTTTCCCTTCTGGAGTATCAGCGTAATAAAATTGTTTATAGGTTCGCATGAAAGTAAAAAAGGCTTTTAAGTCCCCTTGGAAACCAACTTTTACTCTAATAGCGTCCATTTCTTTATGAATGCGATCTACTTCCGATAAGCCAATATTGTGAATCTCATCGGCGGTTAAATGCGTTGTAGTAGTCTTGTATAAAGCACTTTTGTAAAAAGCCTCTCCATTAGGGAATTTCCAGACACCAGCATCGGTGTTAGCTCTTTCTTTTTGGGCTTTCATAAATGTGATTAAAGTATGGTAAGCCGGTTTTACATAGTTTAACAAGGCACCATTGGCTTTTGTTTCTAGAGCCTTTTTGGTTGCTTCGTCGCTATCAAGTTTGTCTACTTTATTCATGAAGTCTTCCAAAAGTGTACTTTGAGTCGTTGCCGCATCAAAAGGCTGTCCTACTAAAATATTTTCAGAATCCTGTATCACTTTATCATACACAAATTTTGGAGGTAAAATACCAATAGCTTCACGGGCTTTTAAGTTTTCTACAAGTTGTGTAAAGTAAGGTTTGAATGCTTTTAACCTTAAAATATAAGCTTCAGCATCTTTCGAATCATCGATACGATGCATGTTTATTAAAAAAGCAGGCTTTCCAGATTGTGCACCAAACATTTGGTTTACAGGGTAATTATGCAATCTGTATTTGTAGTTTTGAATGTTGTTTTCTAATTTTTGTTTAAGAAGTTTGTAACTAAGTAACGTAGATTTGGAAAGCGCTTCAACTTGAACAGAATCATTTAAACATTTTAGGCTCTGTTTGTTGATTTCTAATTCTTTTTCTGCCGCAGCAGGCGAATTATCATTTAATTTATCATAACCCGTTGTGCATTATGATTTAAAAGAAAAAAGTTGTTCATTTTACTGAAAATCAGTAAATTGACTTAAATACAAACCATTAATAATGAACAACTTGAGTGCAAATTACGAAAGAATATTGGAAGTATTAAGAAAAATATCGAAAGAACAACTTTTAAGTTATCAAAGACGACAACCAAAGCTTAGTGATTTAGAACTTATCAGTTTGAGTCTTACTGCCGAATTTATGGGAATAGATAGTGAAAATGACCTTTTTAGAAAACTTCCAGATTCCCTATTATCAAAAATAGAGAGAAGTGTCTACAATAGAAGAAGACGAAAACTAGTTAATAAGCTCAACAGTATCAGATTAAGCTTAGCTTCCCATTTTAATGAATTTGAAGATTATTTTGTAGTAGATAGTATGCCCTTAGAAGTTTGTAAATTATCACACAGTTCTCGTTCAAAGATTTGTAAAGAAAACACTTATGCATTTCCAGATAAAGGTTATTGTGCAGCTCAAAGTTCTAATTATTACGGTTATAAACTGCACGCTGTTTGTTCTGTAAATGGTGTCTTTCAAAGTATCGATTTGAGTCCAGCATCTGTACACGATATTAATTATCTTAAAGATATTAAGATGCAAATAAGCGATTGTACATTAATTGGTGATAAAGGCTATTTATCAACAGAAATACAGCTTAACTTGTTTGAAACCTGTAATATAACGCTAAATACACCTATGAGAAGCAATCAAAAAAATTACAAAGTACAGCCTTATGTATTTAGAAAAAAGAGGAAAAGGATAGAAACATTATTTTCACAACTTTGTGACCAATTTATGATAAGACGCAATTATGCTAAAACTTTTGAAGGTTTTAAAACAAGAATCGTAGCTAAGATAACTGCTTTAACAACTATTCAGTATATCAATAAGTTTATTTTTGGGAGAAACATTAATAATATTAAAATTAACATTATTTAAAATGCACAACGGGTTTATCATAGTCTTTTTTTATACCTAGACGTGTTTGAAACTCGGGATGACGATCTACAAAAGCTTCAAAGCTGGTTTGAAAAAAATCATTTACCTTTTTAGATTCTGTAGTAATGTCTTCTTCCGTTAAGGAGGTATTGCTTTCTGTTTTACAAGAAATAGATAAGGCTATAAAAGAAAGTGACAAGCAAATTTTAAAGAAATTTTGTTTCATTTAGGCAAGTATTACAATAAATATTTTTTTTGAATCTATAAAGTTAACAAATGCCATGAAAGGATCGAAATATTATTTGGTTTTAATACAGTAAGTGTATTTTGTGTTAAAATGTGAAACTTAAAGTGTTAATTGTATTTCAATTTGTTATAAATAGAAGGCAGGTTGTTGTAAACTTCTAAAAGAATTCAGTATCACCCTAATGTAATGTTAGAGGTTTAATAATGAGAGAAGCCTACTTCTGAAGTAAAAAAAAATAAAAAAGTATAATTATAATGTTTTAAGGCATGGAAAAGCCCTTAAATCATATAAGCTATACCTACACCAACAATGATGGCTATAAATTTTGATAAGTTAAATTTATGTCCGTCGCCACTCTCAAACAGTATGGTAGTTGAAATATGAAAAAAGATACCAATGACTATGGCGCTTATCATATCAGTATAAGAGTGAACAACATGGGCATTGTTTGAAATATAGGTCCCTAATGGTGTCATAAAAGCAAAGACTAATAAAAAAGCGCCAATTTGAAGTTTTGTGTAGTTCGATTGCATTAAAAACAGCGTTATTACTGTTGCAATTGGAACTTTATGTACCAACACGCCATAAACCATATCGTTATGGTCATGAATTGAAAACCCTTCAAGAAAACTATGAATACACAAACTGATAAAAAGGGTCCACGGAAAAGTAGAATGCCCTTTATGAATGTGTACATGCCCATGTTCGGCACCTTTAGAAAAGAGCTCCAAGGTGACTTGTAGTAAAATACCACCCATTATTAGTAATCCCGCCAGTTTGGTGTCTAAATGATGATAGACTTCAGGAAGCAGTTCAAAAAGCGTTAAGGCTAATAAAAAGGCACCACTAAAAGAGAGTAGGAGTTTGGTATTCCATGAATTTTGTTTTTTAGACAGTAAAGCAATTCCAAAACCTAAAAAAACGGCAAGTATGGGAAGTAAAAATTTATTCATATGATAAAAACGGCTCATTGAGCGAGCAAAATTAGATATGGTAAATTCGCTATTTAAAAATCATGATTAAGCGTTCTGATGATTTCGGACTAAATTTATTGAGTTTATAGTCGCCAAAAACATCAAGTAAATAAACTTCAGCTTGTTCAAATAAGGCCTCGAACTCGGCTAATGTAAAAGCACGAACACGTTCTTGAAAATGATACACTTTTTCGTCGACAGTAAAAGTAATATCTTTTACAACATATTGGTCTTCAACAAAACGTTTGAGGTGAAATTCAATACCGTCGACCACTTTAGTTTCTTCTAGCACCAAATTATTAATAACGTATTCACTATTCATAAAATCGATAACGCCAAAACCAAATTCGTTTAAATTTTGCTTAATGGCTTCAATCGTTTTTAGGTTATCGGCATCATCTTCAAAGTAGCCAAAACTTGTAAACAAATTAAAAACCGCATCAAACTGTTTGTGGTACGGTTTGGACATGTCATGCTTTTCAAATTTTAATCTATGGTTTTCAAATTGCTTAGCAAATTTGATACTGTTTTCACTTAAATCAACACCAGTTACATCGTAGCCAATTTTGTTAAGATAGCGCGAATGGCGCCCCTTTCCGCAGGCTAAATCTAAAATTTTACCGTTTTCTGGAAGATTTAGGTAGTTGGTAAGCGTGTCCATAAAAGCATGTGCTTCTCTGTCGTTTCGGTCTTTGTATAAAATGTGGTAAAAAGGCGTGTCAAACCAAGAGGTAAACCAAGTTGTTGTATTATTTGTCATAAATATTTTCTGTGAAAACAGAAATTTTTTTGTTTGTGGGGCGCAACATATATCGTGTTAATTTGTTGGTATTAATTCTTAATCCCCCGAATTATCAATAAACTTTACGTTTGCCACAAAATTACATTATTTTTGCAATCTATTAGGCTTAAAAAAGTCAACAGACGTAAAATATGGGAGAAAATTTTAATATGGTGGCCAAAACACTATTTGGCTTTGAAGATTTACTGGAGAAAGAACTCACACAATTAGGTGCACAGTATATTAAAAAAGGTGTGCGTAACGTATCTTTTTCGGGCGATAAAGGCTTTATGTATAAAGCGAATTTAGGCTTGCGTACGGCCATTAAAATTTTGAAACCTATCCACGCTTTTAATGTGAAAAATGAGCAAGATTTATACAATAAAATCTATGCGATGGATTGGTCTCAGTATTTGAAACCGACTGGGACTTTGGCTGTTGATGCTACCATTCACTCCGATTTGTTTTCACATTCTTTATTTATAGCTCAGAAAACAAAAGATGCTATCGTAGATAAATTTAGAGATACCGATGGACAGCGTCCTAACGTGGATTTAAAATTTCCAGATTTAAAAATTAATGTGCATATCGATAGAAACCGTTGCACCATTTCGTTAGATTCTTCGGGCGATTCCTTACACAAACGTGGGTATAAAATAGCCACCAATATAGCACCTATAAACGAAGTGTTAGCGGCTGGTATGATTCTGCTTTCTGGATGGGACGGACAAACCGATTTTATGGACCCTATGTGTGGTTCGGGAACCATGCTTATTGAAGCTGCTATGATTGCTTGTAATATTCCTCCAAATTTAATGCGAAAGGAGTTTGCTTTTGAGCGCTGGGAAGATTGGGATGTTGATTTATTTGAGAAAATTGAAGAATCGCTACTTAGTAAAACAAGGGATTTTCATCATAAAATTATAGGTTACGACAAAGCCCCTAGTGCTGTTGTTAAGGCTAAGGAAAATGTAAAAAATGCCCAGTTAGAAGATTTTATAGAGATTAAACATGAAGATTTCTTTAAAACCCAAAAAGGTGGCGATGAAAAATTACACATGGTATTTAACCCGCCTTATGGTGAGCGTTTAAATATAGATATGGAAGATTTTTATAAAAACATTGGCGATACTCTAAAACAGAACTACCCTGGTACCGATGCTTGGTTCATAACATCAAACTTGGATGCCCTTAAATTTGTAGGATTACGACCTTCTCGAAAAATACAATTATTCAATGCTAAACTAGAATCACGTTTAGTTAAATACGTGATGTATGAAGGAAGCAAGAAGGGGAAATATATGAATTAGTGCTTCGGAAGGCAGAGTTTAAACTTTAGAGTTCTAGAATGTAGGTCGAACAGGTATGCTTGCTTTAAATTTTTGAATGTTTAGTTTTCAAACTGAAGCAGCTTTTATGCTTGACTTCTAAATCAAAGAAAAACAAATCACTATCATTTATGTTACAGAATCAATCCTGTCCTAAACATTTTTGATCTAATCAAAAGTCAACGATTTTACTGGTAATTAGCCATGTTTTTTATCTTTTTCAAAAAAGAACCCCTTGTGTATAATTTTGTTTGGGGGGAGGCTGCTCGTTAAAAGGGCTATCAATCCATTTTTGCAAATCCACTTTGACAAAAAGGTTAAGTCTTATAAAAGCTACTAAATTGGACAAGTACCAATTATATTTTGCATTTGCTTTTAAGGCTTTTAGGATGAGTATAGTAATAAGAGCCGTCCATATTTGTATCATTACGGCATTTTCAGAAGTTCCTATAAACGATTTAATATGTAGCTGTTGTTTGATGTCTCTAAAGAATATCTCAATATCCCATCTAGCTTTGTAGAGTTGGCTAATTGTGTTTGCTGTCCAAGACATTTGGTTGGTAATAAGTTCTATTTCCTAGTTATTTTTATCGTCCCATACAGCTATTCTACGTAGCTTCTTTGGGTATTTTGTTTTTGATTTAGCCCCTGTTAGCTCAATGATTTCATCTTTTAAAACATGATGATGTCTATTTTCTGGCAATTCTTTTTCTTTAATACTCTTAAATTGGATGTTTTCTTTGTGCCTAATTACAAAAAACACTTGGTTGCTGTCCCAAACGTTAAGTAACGAAAAATCATTATAAAATCGATCTGCGACAATAACCGAACGGCTAATCAAAGGAATATCGTAAGCTCCTTTATTATCTGCTGTTTTACCATCGCTAATATTTACATAGTGCGGTAAATTACCATCATAACCAAGCAAGGTGTGCATTTTTACAGCTCCTTTGTGGGTTTTGTATTTTGCCCAATCAAAGAGACTTAAACATAGACTTATCGTTGTAGAATCTAATAGAAATATCTTGGATTTAATTTTGAATTTAACACGTTTTAAGTGAGGGTGCTGTCCAAAACTTTTTAAAAGAACATAGTAGTAATCTCGATAAAGCGTCCAGTCTCGATGTTTGTTTTGATAGCTTATCGTTGATTTAGAAGGTGCTTTCTGTATGCCTAAATGATTAAGGTTTCCTGTGGCAGAGCGAAGTCCATTACTTATATCTCGGACGGATTGACTTTTTGCAAATTGACAAAACAACATGGAGACTAAATGTGTCCAACTATTAAATCCTTTTTGATGTTTATCTGTTCCCTTGGCTTTTACAAGTTTAGAAAAACTAGAACGGTCTAATTTGGAGATTATCTGAGAGAACAATGTTATATTTGTCATGGAGAAAGGTTGTTTTTTGTTGTGCAACTCAAAAATAATATTTTGAGATACAAAATCCCTTTCTCTTTTTAAGCGTTTTGGACGCTATTGTTACAGAATCATAAGTTTAAGGCGCATGTACGCTGGGAATTAACTGAAGGAGATTCGACGACTAACCCGAGAAACTTTAGCAGAAAACATAGTGTGACTGTGTCCAATAAAGCCGAGGAGCTACAGATTTCGGCTGCCAAAGCTTTTAGAGGTGATGAACGTTGTTTTAACCCCGAAGATTTGCTCTTATCGGCCTTAGCTTCTTGCCATATGATGTCGTATTTATATGTCTGCGCTCAGCATAAAATAGAAGTATTAAGCTATTCTGACGATGCCGAGGGTATTTTAGCGGTAAATACAGATGGAAGCGGCCAATTTACAGGCGTGCATTTAAAACCCGTTGTTACTATTAAAGATAAGTCGCAAAAAGATTTAGCGCTCGGTTTACATGAAAAGGCAAACGCTTTATGTTTTATTGCTAATTCGTGCAATTTTCCCATTTCGCATCAAGGGGAGGTTGTTTTTTAGGCGGTAGGCTATAAGATATATGCCGTATGCTCTGGTTAGAAGTTTTTTGCCAACAACTAACTACTAATAACTAATAACTAATTACTACTTATACTTACTAAACAAAGGAATTCGATACGATAAGGTATAGCTATAACCAGCACCTATAGCGCTACTGTCGTAAGTTTTTCCAAATCCAGGAATATAAACGTTTTCAAAATTATCAGGGACTTTTTCGGTGGCTAGCAGTCTAACCTGAACGTTTAATCCCATGTACAGATTGGTTAATATTTCGGCTTTTAAACCAAGCTGAAGTTCAGCCCAAAAAGCGGTTAAGCCATTAAACTCTAGCTTATTGGGAAGAGTTAATTGCGGTGCCCAATATTGATTGGTGGTATAAATTGTAGCTTCATTAAGGTCGTGACTAAAAGTACTTCCTCCAATTCGAAAACCAAAATAAATCATGTTATCCATGTTTAACCAGTTATCGTACATGTTATAATCCACACCAATTTTTAGGTAACTTCCTTTAGAAGTAATATCCATATAATCGTTGATGGTGTTTTTTTCTTCAGTACCTAATTCCGCGGCAGCGTAAATGCGTTTAGTTATTCTAAAATCCCCATTAACTTCGAAACCTTTATAATCTTCATCTAAAGACGATCGAATCAATTTCCCGAAATCGCCACCAAGACGTAGTCCGTATTTCAATTTTATTTTAACAGAATCTGTTGGAGTACTAGAAGGTTTTACTTCAGATTTAGACTTTTTAGTTTTTGGAGCCTCTGAGGTTTTTATGGTTTCCGTTATTTCTGGAATGGTATCGTTTTGCCCTTGAAGGCTCATCGTGGCAACCAAAAAGAAAGCAATAAGATTAATGCGATATAATAAAATGGGTTTCATCTTCATTTTCTACAGATTGGTTGTCGTTCATAGGCTGTCTAGAAAGCATCCAGTTATCAGCATCAGGTTCAATAGTTAAGGTGACGTTTGTATAAATGGTTTTATAACCACAAGCACGAGATACATAAATTTCTTCCCGAGTGTAATTGATGGTGATCTCATCTGGATTTCCTTCAATAAAATCGTCGGTATCATCGTCTGGTGTCCCATTATCGTTTATTTTGCCGTTTTTTATAACGATAAACTTTGTTTGATTCACTTCTGTTTTTAAAGGCAACAGAAGTTGGTCGGTTGTGGTTAAAAAGTAGCCAGGTAAAAAATTATCATTATCCACACCTTTTACCACCATGGTAAATACATTTTTTTTGTTGTCTGGATTTAAAACATCATGAAAATCGATGATAAGTTGTGGTGTTGTTGCCATGCCCTCCGGACAAATGTCGTCGGGTTCGCATGCTATGGCAATAAAAACACCAACTAATAATAATAGAGGGGCAATAAGAAGTTTAATGTATTTCATTATTGTTTTTTAATAACTATGATAAGCCTTTAAAAAGAGGTTATTGTCATAGAATTTTAAATTATCGACGCTCTAAAAGTACAACATTTTCAACATGAAAAGTTTGCGGAAACATATCGACCGCTTGTGTTTTTACCACTTTATATTGGGCATCCATAAGTTCCAAATCACGAGCTTGTGTAGCACTATTACAGCTTACATAAACCACTTTTTTAGGTGCTATATTTAGTATTTGTTGCACAACATCTTTATGCATACCATCACGAGGCGGATCGGTTATAATCACATCTGGCTCACCATGGGTTTTTATAAAGTTGCTATTAAATACATTTTTCATATCACCTACAAAAAATTCAACGTTGTCAATACCGTTTAATTGTGCATTTTCTTTTGCCGCAGTTATAGCATCGGGAACGGCTTCTACACCAACTACTTTTTTTGCTTTTTTAGCAACAAACTGAGCAATAGTTCCTGTTCCAGTATATAAATCGTAAACCAATTCGTTTCCTGATAATCCAGCAAAATCTCTGGTGATTTTATAAAGCTCGTAGGCCTGATCAGAATTGGTTTGATAAAAGGACTTGGCATTAATTTTAAATTTTAAGCCTTCCATTTCTTCAAAAATATGGTCTTGTCCTTTATAACAAATCACTTCTTGATCGTAAATAGTATCGTTCGCTTTTCCGTTAATAACGTATTGTAATGAGGTTACTTCAGGGAATTTTTGAGCAATAAAGTCTAAAAGTAGTTCACGTTTTTCCTTATCTTCTTTAAAGAATTGAACCATGACCATGATATCGCCAGTAGAAGATGTTCTAATCATCATGGTACGTAAAAAGCCGGTTTGGTTTCTGGTGTTAAAAAACTCAAGATTGTTTTCGATACCAAAAGCTTTAACGGCATTTCTAATAGCATTAGACGGGTCTGCTTGAAGATGACATTTATTAAGGTCTAAAATTTTATCCCACATACCAGGAATATGAAAACCAAGGGCATTTCTGTCGCCTAAATCTTCGTCTGATTGGACTTCTTCAAGAGTTAACCAGCGGCTATCACTAAAAGAAAATTCCATTTTATTTCTGTAGAAATATTGATTAACAGAACCTAAAATAGGGGTAACCTCTGGAAGTTCTATATGTCCGATTCGCGTTAAATTATTAGTCACCTCTTTTTGTTTATAAAAAAGTTGGTGCTCGTAGGCCATATCTTGCCACTTGCAACCACCACAAGTTCCAAAATGCTCGCATTTAGGCTCAGTACGCTTATCTGAAAGTTTATGAAAAGCCGTTGCTTTTCCTTCGTAGTAGGCTTTACGTTTCTTAAATGTTTGCACATCAACAATATCGCCAGGAACAGCATTGGGAAGGAATATCACCTTACCATCTGGAGCTTTTGCAATAGTTTTACCTTTTGCGCCAGCATCAATTACTTCTACGTTTTCAAAAATTTGTTTTCTTGATTTTTTTCTTGCCATGCTGCAAAAATAATGAACTCCTTTAAACTTTATTGAGAGAAGTTAAAAATAGTTGTTTTCTTTTTTAGAAATTTCAGAATTTGAAGTTATAAGATGATCCAAAACATTTTTTGAGGTGTTGTTTTATTTGTAATTTGCGGGCTCTAGGGATGATTTCTCTCCCACGCTGAATTTTCGAGACTTTTCGGAAGGATAAAGGTACAGAAGGAATGGTTATTTTAAGTATCTATTTGATTAGATACAAACGTTTAAATTTATTTAAAATGGCTGTTTTAAACCAATTAAGTTCGCAAGAAGCGATTACATTAGAAAACAAGTATGGTGCACACAATTACCATCCACTACCTGTGGTATTAAATAGGGGAGAAGGTGTGTTTGTATGGGATGTTGAAGGAAAAAAGTATTACGATTTCTTATCGGCATACTCGGCAGTAAATCAAGGGCATTGCCATCCAAAAATTGTGGATGCGATGGTAAATCAAGCGCAAACCCTAACCTTAACATCGCGTGCCTTTTATAATGATATGCTCGGGAAATTTGAAAAATTTGCTTGTGAATATTTCAAATTCAATAAGCTTTTACCAATGAATACAGGAGCCGAAGCTGTGGAAACGGCTTTGAAAATATGTAGAAAATGGGCTTATGAAGTAAAATCTATTGATGAAAATGAAGCCGAAATAATAGTTTGTGAAAACAATTTTCACGGTAGAACGACCACAATTATTTCATTTTCTAACGACCCTGTAGCTCGTAAAAATTTTGGGCCTTACACCAAAGGGTTTATAAAAATTGAATACAATAACCTTGATGCTTTAGAAGAGCATTTAAAAAACAACCCTAATGTAGCAGGGTTTTTGGTTGAACCGATACAAGGTGAAGCCGGAGTTTATGTGCCTGACGCAGGTTATTTAACCAAAGCGAAGGCTTTATGTGAGAAATATAATGTGCTTTTTATTGCTGATGAAGTGCAAACAGGAATCGCTCGTACAGGAAAACTATTAGCGGTAGATCATGAAAATGTAAAACCAGATATTTTAATTTTAGGAAAAGCGATTAGTGGTGGTGTTTATCCGGTTTCGGCAGTTTTAGCCAACGACCCTATTATGAACGTTATAAAACCTGGAAACCACGGCAGTACTTTTGGAGGGAATCCTGTGGCTGCAGCTGTTGCAATGGCAGCGTTAGAGGTTATTGAAGAAGAAAATTTAGCTCAAAATGCTTCAGAATTAGGCGCTTTGTTTAGAAGTGAATTAAACGCCTATATTGAAACAAGTGGAATCGTTAACCTAGTTCGTGGTAAAGGCTTGCTAAATGCCATTGTGATTAATGATGACGAAGACAGTGAAACCGCTTGGAATATATGTATGGCTCTTAAAGAAAATGGCTTACTGGCCAAACCAACGCACGGGAATATTATCCGATTTGCACCGCCTTTAGTGATGACTCAGGATGAGTTGTTAGATTGCGTTAAGATCATCACAACAACCTTGATGCAGTTTGAAAGTTAAATGTTAAAGGTGGAAAGTTAAAAGTTAGGGCTTTCGTTTCATGATTAATGTTTTAACATTGCCTAAAGCCTACAGCAAACAACCTAAAAGAAAAACCCCATCAGATTTAAAATACTGATGGGTTTTTTTCTTTTTATGCGTTAAACTTTCTCTTTAGGAAAAAAGGTTTAATCTTGTTATTCTTCCTCCAAACTAGCCGTAATATCAGTTACGATTTCGATGGTTTTTGTAAGCTCATCGTTATTAACGAAAATTTCTTGAAAACCAGGGAAATTACCACCGCCAAAACCAGCTAGTCTAGCCGATTCTGTTTGGTCTTTTACAATCGGACTGATACCTTCATTTTCCAACTCGGAAACGATACGTTGCACGATAATGATATCGCCAGTATAAACTTTTGTGAAATTTGAATCAGACATAATGTTTAAATTTTAGTGATCTATTAAAGATAAGGAATTTTGATGATTTTAGGGAGTTATAATGTTACAAAGCTATAAGGTTATAAAGTTTCCATAGAGATATTAGCCCGTAAGCGTGGACTTGTACCTTAAACCCGTAGGTACAGAGTAAAAAACAACCGCAAACTATTTGTTTACAAAGGTTTGCGGTTTTGTGTGTTTTCACCTAAATTGGTGTTGCTACAAAAACACATTATGAAAATAATAAAATCTCAACGTATTAACCCTTTTGGAGGATTAAATTTTGTTATCAATGAGTTTGAACAGCTTGGTTTAGCCACATTGCTTGAAAACAATTTACCACATATAGTACAGCAAGCTTCTTATAATTGGAAAGACTTATTATATTCCTTTTGGTCTATCTATTTTTGTGGAGGAGATTGTATTGAAGATATCTCGTTGAACTTAAAAGAGCACCTAAGAGACAATCCTTTTTTTAAAGTACCAAGTCCTGATAGGATTCTTGATAGATTCAAAGAATTATCACAGACAAAAGACCTTTTTACATTACCCAGAGGCACTAGTTTACATCAATTTGGCTTGAACTTTACTTTAAATGAGTTGAATTTAAGATTATTGAAAAAGTTGAACTTAACTACCACGAATGATCATATTTTAGATTATGACAATACGATTCTATACACCAATAAGAAGGACAGCATAAGAACTTACAAAAAGGGCTCTGGATACTGCCCAGGAGTGGGGATAATTAAGAATAATATTGTTTATGTTGAAAATCGAAATGGAAATAGTGCAGCCAAAGATTTACAGTTAGAAACATTAACTAGAATGTTTTATGAACTCGAAAATCAAGGAATACAAATTGATGCTTTTAGAGCCGATGCAGCTTCTTATCAAGTTAATGTGGTTGATTTTATTTCTACAAAAGTTAATCGATTCTTTATTAGAGCATGTATGAGCGACGCATTGGCTAAAAGGATATCTGAAATAACTAACTGGTCTGAAGAAAGGGTCGGCTCCGAAACAATTTTCAGAGGAGAAATAAAATTCACTCCCTTTATAAGATCATTAAAACGAAAAAAACAACTCCATAAAACTAAGGAATACAGGCTTGTTGTAAGTAAAATAGAGCGTAATGACAAACAGGTAAATTTATTTACTAAAGATGCTTATTTGTATTCAGCGATCTCGACTAACGACTTTTCGATGTCCATCAATGAAGTTGTTGATTTTTATAATCAACGTGGAGCGATTGAAAAAGAATTTGATATTCTCAAGAATGACTTTGGATGGAACAACTTGCCGTTTTCAAAATTAGAGCAAAATACAGTTTTTCTGTTATTTACTGCTATGTGCAGGAATCTGTATCAGTATATTATAGAACGGTTTTCCAAACGATTTAAGGGATTAAAGGCAAACTATAGAATTAAAAAATTCATCTTTAGATTTATATCCATTCCTGCCAAATGGATAAAAACGGCTAGACAATATAAGTTAAGGGTGTATGGAATTATTCACTTTAAAACTTAACAAAGAAAAGTGTCAAGCCCCAACAGTTTAATGTAAAAAAAATTAAACCCCAACAAAGTTGGGGCTATCCTATATATAGTAGCTTCCTTGTGTAAGCAAACAGATCAAACACAAACACAAGAACCTTAAAAACTTCAAACAATTAACACCTGAAAAAATGAGAAATACTACTAAAAATCATTACAGCTAAGCAAAATACTACAACCTACGGATTTAAGGTACAAGTCCGCGCTATCTGGATTAAAACGGTAGCTTTCTGCTACACTGCTAAAGGGACGCAATAAGTAAGGCAGTATTAAGTCATAACTGGCTTCATCAAAATCTATAGGTTGCTCAGAAAAAGTATTTTTGGTACTGTTGAATTTGTTTCCAACCTTATGTAAGATACATTTTGAAATAGAAGCTTTGGTGCGTTTGATCATGTGTAAAATTTAGAAGTGCAATACTACTAAATTTGGGAGGATTTTGGATGTGCTTAAAATGGAAATTTAAATATATGTGACAATCAACTTATTAATTTTTTATGTGATTGGCTGAATTTATTTTTTTAACCTAAATATTATAATTACAAACCCAAATGAAACTAAACTCCAATAAATGAAATTGAATTTAAATTCTTCATCAAATCTGACCTAAATAAAAATTATTTGTCGAACTTTAAGGTGTCCTAAAAAAGGGAAAGCTAAAGTATGATGCGAGATTATCACTTACTGTTTTGTGAGAGGTTTAGGGGTGGGATCCCCCTTTACCTACTCAAATTGCTAAATTAAAAATTAACGTTATTGAATTTAAAGTTAGTTCAATTATTTTTTCAAAATCTTGCCAGAATATAATTTATCATTAACTTGAATTTGTAATATATATATTCCAGTATTAAATTTAGAAACATCAATATTTTTTTTATTTTTTATTTCCATTAACAAAGCTCCATTAATTGAAAAAAGCTTAGCCTGAAACTCTTCATCTAAATCAATATGAAGGTAGTCATGAACTGGATTAGGATAATATGAAAACTTACCATTTATCAAGTCTAAATCATCTATTCCAAGTCCAGTATTAGGAGTGGCTATTGCAAAGGCCTGATTAATGTCGCCTGATGCATTAACTGTTACAACAAACTCGTAAGTATTTCCATTGGTTAGTCCAGTTACGGTAATATTGGTTTCACTTGGACTATAGGTAGCAAGAGCCCCAATATAATCAGTCGCACCCTGTACACGCCAAAGGATTGTGTATGCCTCAAAATCACGTCCACCCAAATCCGGTTGAGTCCATGAAAGGGATACCTCTGTGTTGCCCGGCACAGCAGTTAGCGTAAAATCACCTAAAGAACCTATAGGTCTTGCTGTCACGATATTACTATATGGACCATTTTCGGGACCGGTGTATATGGCTCTCACCTGAAAATCATAATCTGTACCGTTTGTCAGGCCGCTTATTGTTTTAGTAAGGGCTGGGGGATCTATGGTTATGGTTGTTCCCGATCCACCGCTTTCGGAATATAAAATCTCATATTTAATTATCGCTAAACCATTATGGTGAAGGGGCTCGTTCCAGCTCAATTCCACAAATGCATCACCGTTGCTATTTACGGCAAGAAATGGTGTGAGACCTAATTGCAGTGCACCGATATCACGCTTATTGTTAGCGTCTAATCTGGGATTTCCAACTACATCCAATGTTATGGGTAAACCATCAATTGGATTAGTCAATGTACTGCTTAAAGGGATAACATCAATTAGTTCACCAGGAAAGGCTGGTGTTGCCATTTCTACATCATAATCCTCTGTTAAACCAACAACCGATCCGTTGAATCCAAATGAATCCGTTAATAAAGCTGGTTGATTAGTAATTGTTTTTAATTGAGCAGCATTTTGCTGTGTGGTGGGCTGCATCCAAGTGTATTCATCAGCCGTAAATACTCCTGTTGCCGAGCCAAATATGCCAAGAGTATTGAGCTCTGCTTCACCTGGTACGGCATTAAAATTAAATCCAACTGCAGATTGCATAAAGTTGATGTTTCCCGAACTAACAATTTCAAAAAGATTGTTTAAACCATCACCTTGGCACAAAAGATTACATTGATTCGTATTCCATACAAATGATGAGGCAATGATGTTCATATCCCCGCTTGAAGAATTTACAATAATATCCCCTCTGTTAGGAGTTTCAAAGTAATAAGTGGTCCAAATTGAGTTCACAATATTACTTTCACTATGCCCGTAGATAGATATTCCGCCTGAATATTGAAATCTTGAGCTAACGATATTTACTACAGAGCCCGTTTTACCAATCCAAAGAACAGCAGGTTGCTCACTATTATAAAGACCTTTAAATACCGTCCTCTCGATTTTTAAATTACCTGCATTACTAACTCCTTCTATTGAGGCTGCAATACCAGGAATTGCCCAGTTTATAGCCTCGTTAAATTCTGAATCTTTTATGGTTAAATCAACACCTTCATAGGCTTCAATCATTTCGTTACCAGAACAAAGGTATGTTGCCCATGTATCAGTAGCCTTAAAGTTTTCAAGCACTAACGATGCATTTTTATTTATTTTTGCCACCTGATTAAATTGACTAATATTTAGATTTCTTATGATTACATCGATGCCAGAGTTGTCTTGGTCAAAAGTTCCAACTTCAATAAATCCTGGCATATATGCAGTTTGTAATGTAGTAGGGACATCGCCAGGACAAAAGCTTAAACTATTTACGATTCCTGATGAATTAATCCAAAATTGTTTTCCATTAAGAGCTCCGCCTTTTCCGTCAATAATTACAGACTCGGTTATTTTTGCCATAATATCATTAGAAGGACCTACGTTTGGAACATTGGCATCTACTTGCAGACCTGGGGTAAATTCAATGATGTCAGTTCCGGGATTAGCATTTGCCTTAGTAACGGCTTCTGTAAAGGAACCGGGGCCTGTATTGGAAGTTGATGTTACCGTATAAGTTGTTTGTGAATAACTCGTTTGTGTATAAAAAAATATCACAAAGATTACTAGTAACTTTTGGAAGAGGAGTGTTTTTTTCATAATCTTACATTTTAAAAAAAAGTTAATAATTATTATTGTTATTACTCAAATTTATTTTTTGAAATTGGCTACAACGTCTACATCTATGATTTAGTTGCGCATTATGTACTAATTTAGTAAATAAAACCGAAAGCGAGAAAATTCTGCATGAATTTTCCAAGTAATGACAGACCAAAGCAATTAATTATACATGTTGTTAGCGTACGTGAAATTTTTAGAATACTATATAAAATTATTGTTGTCCGATAAAAAACAGAATTAGCTAAAAAAGCTTTGGTGTTGGCCTTTTTTATTGATCGCACTCTTTATTTTGAAAACAGAACCTCCTTATGGGTCAAAAAGGCTTAATTGCCCAATGTTTTTGGTTGTAATCTCTTCCCAATTAGCTTCTGGGTTTTTCAGGAATTTGAACAAATCGATATATGTCATCAAATGGTATCGTATGACGGACATCATATTGGAATAAGCCCAGTTTCTTTGGGCTTTTCTTTGGATCACAAGCATAATGAGCTGGATTATCAAACTGACCCAGATTTGTATTTCGATGGCATTTTGATTGTCTCCCAAAAAATACTTTAGCGGAAAGTTCTGTTTAAGCCGCTTGAACATCGTCTCAATCTGCCACCTATTTTTATAGATGTCGGCTATTTTGTCTGCGTCAAGATCATAATTATTAGTGATGAACTCATAAACTTTTTGGTGCTTTTCGTGCCAAAAAGCGATTCTCCTCAGGGAAAAAGCATTGCCGTTTTTGTCCGTAAGCCCTATTTTTTCGTCCTTTAAGACAGCATCGTCCACTTTATTGGAGATATCAAACTCTTCAAGGCTTGTATAGCGAGCATTGTCCTTTTGCCGAGTCACAAAGTAAACATCTTCCAGTGTCCATTTTTGGTATTGCTCATAATCCACATACCCTTTGTCAAAAACCACATAAGAGCCCTTCTTGAGTTCCAGGTCTTTTAAAAAGGTGTGGTCGTGCGTGGCCGCGCTTGAAAACTTAATCAGACAAGAAACGTCTTCCATGGCGTTTATCATAGTATGCATCTTGATACCTCCTTTCTTTTTGCCGTTGAGCGGGTTCCTTCCTACACCTTTAAGAATGTCACTAAATAGGGGGATGGTCGAGGAATCAACGATTTTAAGGTTCTTCACTGCAGGTTCTAAGGGTCTGCTGTCCGATAAAAAGCGATGGTAACGTTTGTAGAGTAAATGATAAATATCGGCAAATACTTCAGAGCTTCTTCTCCTGTTAGCATCTGACAAGGTACTGCGTTTTGGAAAGTCCGTGAGTCCTAGATGGTTGATCTTTCCCTCGCAGGCAAGCATAATACTGGAAACCTCACGAAGTGAGCTACAGCCACTGATCACGGTAAATACCATAGTGGCCAAATGCTCATAGGTGGTAAACTTTTTGGTATAGCGATCGCTGTTGTGCTTTTTGGCTGTCCGATGAACATCTTTGGGTAAAATGAAATTTAATACCTGTTTGATTATGGGTTGTCCGCTAAAGTTTTTACTTTTATTCATATCTTGGATGTGTGATAACTTCAAGATACAAAATAAGCGGGAAATCCTATCTTGGAAATCCCGCTTTTTAAATCTTTTATCGGACACTAATGATATAAAATATAATTAAACAACTGATTTTCAGGTGTTAATTTACCGTGTAAATTGCGTTTGCATGGAATCCGTAGCCGCATGAGTGAGTGAAGTCCGATTTATTTGGTTTTGATAAACGCAATGTTTTTCAGTCCGCCGTAATATTTGCGTATTACTTTGGTTCGAAATCGTCTGAGTAATAAATTCCGAATTATATCGTTTTGCTTTGCCATGCAGTTTATCAGTCCGCCATCCAGATTGCGTATTGCTATGATCCGAAATCGCAAGAGTGAGTGAAATCTAAATTATTCCGGTTTGTTTTGCTGCAAAGTTTGTTAGTCTGCAGTACGAGTTTCGTATTGTTATTGTCCGAAATCGGCTGAGTAAGAAAGTCCGATTTGTTACGTTTTGCTTTGCTGGCTAACACGGTTCGATTTGTGCCAGTGATTTCGGAGTTACTGTGCCGTTGATTTCGGTTTAAATTGTGCCACACGGAAATTGAGTTAGCTAAAAACGGTTTGATTTGTGCCAATGTTTCCGTTTCGATTTGTGCCACTTTAAGAGATCAAGTAATTACCTTATTGCTCTAAAAAGCGATATGGCCAACACACTTGATCCAATGGACCTAAAACAAATTATCAACTTAAAACAAGATGGTTATAGTAACCGTCAAATTGGAGCCACACTTGGCATTTCCCGCAACACTATAAATAGCTATATACACCTATTTAAAGGTAGTGGTTATAGTTTTAAGGAGTTATTAAAGCTAGACAACCACACCCTAGAAAAGCTCTTTACATCTCATACAACCATAAATAACAAACGCTATGATGAATTGATGTTTTATTTTGAAAGTATTAATAAGGCTCGGAACCACCCAGGATTTACTTTTTTGTACCACTACACAGAATATAGTCAAAAGGTTAAAGACCCTTATAGTTACACTCAATTCATGGAGCATTACCATCGTAAATATGCCAAGATCAAGGGATCTATGAAACTTGAACACGAGGCAGGGAAAGAGATGTTCGTGGACTTTGCTGGAAAAAAACTTCAGATAGTAGACAAAATCACAGGCGAGATACTTCCAGTAGAGGTCTTTGTTGCCATGCTCCCTAACAGTCAGTATACCTATGTTGAGGCTTGTATGAGCCAAAAGCGTGAAGATTTTATAAGTTGTTGCGAAAACGCCCTTCATTTCTACGGGGGAGTACCCAAGGCCATCGTATCAGACAATCTAAAATCAGCCGTTACCAGATCTAGTAGATACGAAGCTCAGGTTAACCGTAGTTTTAAAGACTTTGCCCGCCATTACAACTGCGTGGTCAATCCAACGCGTAGTTACTCCCCTCAAGATAAAGCGCTGGTGGAAAACGCGGTGCATCTAGCTTATCAACGGATTTATTATCCCCTTCGGGAAATGACCTTTTTTTCTTTAGCAGATCTAAACAAAGAGATAAAACTTCTGCTAGAGTGCTACAACAACCTATTATTCCAACGCAAAGAAGCTAGTCGTCTGGAGCTCTTCCAAAGCGTCGAACGAGAGTATCTAAAACCCTTAAGCAGTACACGCTACGAGATAAAAGAATATAGAAGAGCTAAGGTTCAGAAAATAGGCTATATCTATTTTTCACCAGATAAGACTTACTACAGCGTTCCATATCGTTACATTGGCAAGGAAACCACGCTACACTATACCAAAGGCATGGTAGAGGTGTATTATAATCAACAGCGCATAGCTATACACCAACGTAGCGGTTCCAAAGGCGCATACATAACCAACAAGGATCACCTTAGTAGTTCTCATAAACAATACAGCCAGTGGAGTCCGCAATACTTTAAGAACAAGGCAGCTGTCCATGGTAGTTATGTTGCAGCATGTGTCGAGCGGATTATTGCTGCGTTGGATTATCCTGAAACAGGGTATAAAAGAGCTATGGGCGTTATACAACTCCATAAGTCTTATGGCTCCCAAAGGTTAGATAATGCTTGCAAAAGAGCCATACAGGCTGATGCTGTAAGCTACAACAGGATAACCAACATACTGAAGAATAATCTAGATCAAAGCTCCTTATTCCTACAAGAAGAAACAGACCGAGGTTCTCATATCCCCAAGCATGCGAACATCCGTGGGGCATCCAATTATAAGTAAAAACAACACGAAAAAATCACTTAAATTGCTGCATTCAAGGTTCTAACGCAACAAACGTTGCTTTTTTTTGTATGAGTCTAAGCTACAATTTTTAGTTCTTTTATCATAACTTCATTAGGGGTTTTAAATCCAATAATTTTACGAGGTCTATTGTTTAATTTTTCTTGAATTTCGATGAATGTATTTAAGTCAATTTTGTTAAAATCTGTTCCTTTTGGGAGGTACCTTCTGATGAGTCCGTTAGTGTTTTCATTGGTACCTCTTTCCCAAGAAGAATAGGGGTGTGCAAAGTAAATTTTCATACCTGTTTTCTTGGTAATTGTTTCGTGTCTTGCCATTTCAATTCCATTATCGTAGGTCATAGATTTTTTGAATATGGGATCTAGTTTGTTAAGTTCTTTAGAAAACATTTTAGCAATTTCCTTAGAGTTCCTGGCTTTTAGTTTGATAATTAATGTATATCTAGATTTGCGTTCTACGATAGTTCCAATAGCCGATTTTTGATCCTTCCCAATCATTAAATCTCCTTCCCAGTGTCCGATTTCATTTCTTAGGTTAATATGCTCGGGCCTTAGGTCTATACTGACTTGGTTTAATATTTTAGATCCTGTTCTGCGTCTTTTTTTAGAGGGTCTACGTCTTGTTTTTTTGCGTACGAGGAGTTTAATTAGTTTTTTATTTAAACTAGCTTGAGGCTTTGCATATATGTACCTATAAATTGATTCGTGAGAAATAGACATTATAGGATCATTTGGGAATTCTTCTTTTAGTCTTCCAGCAATTTGTTCAGGAGTCCATTGTGATAATAAGCCCCTATAGACATAAATTCGAAGTCTAGGGTACTTAGATATTTTATCAATATTTCTTTTGTTTAGGTAATCATCTTTGGCGCACCAATGAGCTAGTTCTGCTGAGTATTTATCTCTATCTGTTTGCACCCATTTATTAACTTCTCTTGTAACCGTAGATCGAGCTCTGTTAATGGTTATAGCGATGTATGATTTATTCTTTTTTTCAGTTAAAAGAGTCTCAATCTGTATTCTTTCTTTAAGGGTAAGTCTACCTGTTTTTTTTCGTACCATAATTACAAATCTATTAATTTAGATTTGTTGCGTTAAGTTCTTGAATACGGAATTTTATACATATATGAATACAAATCACACCATCGAAAAACTCAGAAAAATGAGATTAACAGCTATGGCTGAACTCCATCACAACCACCTTAGTGATAACCGAATAGAGGGTCTTACGCCAGATCAATATCTAGCATTGCTTACCGATCACCAATGGGAAGACCTTCAGAATAGAAAGATAAAAAGGCTTACAACGCAAGCAGCCTTTAAGCAGGGAGCTACACTTACAGATATTAATTACCTGCACAACAGAAGCTTGGACAGAAATATGTTCGAGCGTTTGGCTACTCTAGATTTTGTACAAAAAAAGGAAAACTTGATTATCACAGGATCCTCTGGAGTGGGTAAAAGTTATATAGCTCAGGCATTGGGACATCAAGCTTGTATGATGAATAAAAGAACCCTATACACAAATACTGCTAGACTGATGAAACGATTAAAACTAAGTAAAGTAGATGGCACTTACCTTAAAGAACTTGCAAAACTATTAAAAGTAGATCTGCTTATCCTTGATGATTTTGGTTTACAGAGCTTCGACAATCAGAACAGAGAGGCGCTTATGGACATAATCGATGAAAGACATGATAAAAAAGCAACGATTGTAGCTTCACAAATACCTGTATCCGCTTGGTACGATATTATCGGCGAAAGCACTATCGCTGATGCGATACTAGATCGTATTGTAAATTCATCGCATAGGATAAACCTTACTGGAGAATCCTTGAGAAAAGGTAAGTTGAAAGAACAGTATTAATTAAATTTAACTATTATTGTATGATCTCTTAAAGTGGCACGGTTTGACCGAAATACGTGCCATGGTCACTCCGAAATAGCCATTTGCCACAAAACTTATAAAACCATTTATATTTTAAACACTTTTTTAGTTTGGAAAGAGTAGGAGAGTGCTTTGATTTTTAGTATTTGAACCACTGTTTTTAGAATTGGAGTGAACCATGTACGCTAACGTGTTTGTGTATGATTAGTGGCGTGTTTTAAGCATCTAATTTAGCAAATAAAAACGGGATAGAAAGTCTGCGAGGACTTTCGTAAGTAGACTAGTACTAGCAATAAATTATATACGGTGTTAGCTGTAGTTTTTAGTTTCACTATTCCTTAAATAACTCATTAAGCATTTTTTTAGGATTTTCAAGAAATGCTTTAGTTATTTGATAATGTTCAGTATCCTCATATTTTATTCTTGATATTTCTTTGTCATTAAATTCATATATAATGGCTTCAGGATATGCTAATAAAATTGGCGAATGAGTTGCTATAATAAATTGAGAAGAATCTGATATTAGATGATTCATTCTTCTTAATAATGCAAGTTGACGAGTTGGAGAAAGAGCTGCTTCAGGCTCATCAAGTATATAAATCCCTTTTCCAGAAAATCTATGAAGAATTAGAGATAGAAATGATTCCCCGTGAGACTGTTCATGTAGAGGTATAGAACCGTATGAGTTAATAATTTTTGGACCGAAACTTGGTTCTTTGTCTAGCTCTTCAATATTTGTAGCAACGTTAAAATAACTTTCGGCTCTTAAAAAATAACCATCTTTGGGTTTTTTATATGATTTCGAAAGTCTTAAATATTCATGAAGATTTGAATGGGAGTTTCGTGTGCTAAAGTTAAAATTTTTAGTGCCTCCTTCAGCGTTAAAACCTAATAAAACAGCTATTGCTTCTATTAATGTTGATTTTCCAGTACCATTTTCACCTACAAAAAATGTAACTTCTTTGCCTAGTTTTATAGAAGTAAATTCACGTATTGCAGGAATTGAAAAAGGGTAGCTTTCCATATTTTCAATTTTATCACGTTTTAAGGACAAGTCTATAATATATGGTAAGTCTTTCATTTTTTTTAATCTCGACTAACGGTAAAATTTTGGCTGCATTCAAGGTTCTAACGCAACAAACGTTGCTTTTTTTTGTATGAGTCTAAGCTACAATTTTTAGTTCTTTTATCATAACTTCATTAGGGGTTTTAAATCCAATAATTTTACGAGGTCTATTGTTTAATTTTTCTTGAATTTCGATGAATGTATTTAAGTCAATTTTGTTAAAATCTGTTCCTTTTGGGAGGTACCTTCTGATGAGTCCGTTAGTGTTTTCATTGGTACCTCTTTCCCAAGAAGAATAGGGGTGTGCAAAGTAAATTTTCATACCTGTTTTCTTGGTAATTGTTTCGTGTCTTGCCATTTCAATTCCATTATCGTAGGTCATAGATTTTTTGAATATGGGATCTAGTTTGTTAAGTTCTTTAGAAAACATTTTAGCAATTTCCTTAGAGTTCCTGGCTTTTAGTTTGATAATTAATGTATATCTAGATTTGCGTTCTACGATAGTTCCAATAGCCGATTTTTGATCCTTCCCAATCATTAAATCTCCTTCCCAGTGTCCGATTTCATTTCTTAGGTTAATATGCTCGGGCCTTAGGTCTATACTGACTTGGTTTAATATTTTAGATCCTGTTCTGCGTCTTTTTTTAGAGGGTCTACGTCTTGTTTTTTTGCGTACGAGGAGTTTAATTAGTTTTTTATTTAAACTAGCTTGAGGCTTTGCATATATGTACCTATAAATTGATTCGTGAGAAATAGACATTATAGGATCATTTGGGAATTCTTCTTTTAGTCTTCCAGCAATTTGTTCAGGAGTCCATTGTGATAATAAGCCCCTATAGACATAAATTCGAAGTCTAGGGTACTTAGATATTTTATCAATATTTCTTTTGTTTAGGTAATCATCTTTGGCGCACCAATGAGCTAGTTCTGCTGAGTATTTATCTCTATCTGTTTGCACCCATTTATTAACTTCTCTTGTAACCGTAGATCGAGCTCTGTTAATGGTTATAGCGATGTATGATTTATTCTTTTTTTCAGTTAAAAGAGTCTCAATCTGTATTCTTTCTTTAAGGGTAAGTCTACCTGTTTTTTTTCGTACCATAATTACAAATCTATTAATTTAGATTTGTTGCGTTAAGTTCTTGAATACGGAAATAAAGTTCAGAATTTGAAGTATCGTTATTCAATTCACGATAAAATTCATCTGCTTTTTTTATTCCGTATAGTGGTGAGTCAACCATTCCATTCTGATTGAATAAAGAGATTACTTGTTCAATATTTCCATTTTCAAGGTGAGTAATATATTGCCTTGCGATTTCTTTTTTATTCATTATTTCATCAATTTTTAAATTTCTGAATACGTTTCTCAGCTTCTGACTAACGTAAAATTAAATCACTGTATTTCAGGTATTTGTAAATCTTGATTTGTGAGTCCATATTTATCAATTTGCTTGCGCATTCTTTTTACGAGTCCGAGTTTTCTTTTTTGGTCAAGGTAAAGATAACCCTCTGGGTTATGGTATGCAACCCCCTTTACAATCATATTCCAAATAATTACTGCTAATTTTCTTGCAGTTGCAGTAATAGCAGATACTCTTCCTTTTCTAAAATTGATTCTATGAAAAAAATCTCTAAGAGGCGTACTGTCTTTTAGATTACCAATCATTAGTGTCCGATAAAAGATTTAAAAAGCGGGATTTCCAAGATAGGATTTCCCGCTTATTTTGTATCTTGAAGTTATCACACATCCAAGATATGAATAAAAGTAAAAACTTTAGCGGACACCCCATAATCAAACAGGTATTAAATTTCATTTTGCCCAAAGATGTTCCTCGGACAGCCAAAAAGCACAACAGCGATCGCTATACCAAAAAGTTTATCACCTATGAGCATTTGGCCACTATGGTATTTACCGTGATCAGTGGCTGTAGCTCACTTCGTGAGGTTTCCAGTATTATGCTTGCCTGCGAGGGAAAGATCAACCATCTAGGACTCACGGACTTTCCAAAACGCATGTAAGCTTCCCCTTTTTCGAACCGTTAGTTAATCCAAATATATAATTTTTTTACGTTTAAAATAGACTGACTTTTTATTCATTTAATTTTTTTAAAGTCAGTCTATTTTAAATGAGCCTAGCGGCATTGAAGTGTCTACCTTTGTTGTGATAGAGGATATTGCTTAAGACTGTACCGGATTCGGGTTAGTAAAAGGTGTTTTCTCGGAAGGCAAATTCAGTGCTCCCAATATTTTATCTAATTCGGCCAAAGCCTTTTTGTCAATTAAATCCGTATTAATTTTAATTTCTTTTTGTTCAGTTTTTAGGGTATAGTCTCCAGCAAATTTTTTAATCCATGTGATGTCATTCATATTTATTTTTTTCCAATATCCATATAATCCATTTTTTTTGATTATGCCATCTTGAATAGTGAGGTATTGATAGGTTAAATCATGTAAATATTGCCCGAAGTATAATACTCCAAGAATCAAATATCCGTAATCAGTCCATCGTAAATGGTCTTCATCCACTATATTGTAAGTTCCAAAGGTGATCCATATGATGCTAATAATTAGATTAGCAACGAGTCTTTTTCTTTTGAATTTAATTTTCATATTGAAGTTTGGTTTTACCTTTTTACTACTTGCAATATCAGCCAAGTTGTATTTTTTAAGTATAAAAGTTAGTAAAATAATCACAAATAGATAGTATTAAAGGATTTTAGAAAATAGACGATATCAGCAATTAATTTTATAGTTTCTATGCGGTGGTACTTTTCAATTAGGACTTCGGTTTTAGTGTATTTTATGGGCTAATGTTTGAAAAGGATCGTTTTTTTGGCGTATTGGTACTTCTCAATATTTTCAGCTAAAAGAAAAATTCTTTGGGTAAAGGCTTTCAAGGTAAAGGCTTTAGTTTACATTGAAATCTGATAGGAGATATTATAATACGGGCTATCAGGATTTTTTCATACTGCATATTCAAAAGCTAAAAACACAAAGTGGAACTCAAAGCATTGACTGCCCATCCTAAGGGGCTGTTTTTTCCTAACTCGGCTATTCTAAAGCAACAAAAATACATGGCTAATATTTTTGAGATTTACAAAATCGCTCATGAGTTTAAAAACCGATTAGGGCAAAAACGTTTGCTTTACAGTTAAATAAGGAGATATAATTGCCGTAAATTTATAATACATCCTAACAGCTATTTATGATGGATAAATAATTTAACACTAAAAATTAAATATTATGAGAAGTCTTATTTGGCTAGTAGCCGTTATTTGTATTGTCGTTTGGATGTTAGGATTTTTTGGTATTGTGGCAGGATTAGGTACTGGAAGTTTAATACACATCTTATTAGTATTAGCTGTAATCGCTATTTTATACAACATTATTACTGGAAGAAAACCTTTATAATTTCTGTGAAATTCTACCCCAAAATATAAATGCGCTATTGCATTATAAAAAACCTGATTATTAGTATTAGGTCATGGTATAGCAGTAAAAGGATAGGCTGTCTGAAAAGTGAATCAAATTTGATTTATCAGATTGAACTTGCTGAAATTATTATCTTGCCGAAGATAGTGATACCCAAGTTTATGGAAAACCCGATGGTGTTGCCGCTACGCCATCAGGGGATTTATTAGTAAACGACGACTCTGGTAACACGATTTGGAAAGTACAGGGTACCAAGTAGTTCTAATAACTAATTTTCTACATATAGGGGATATGCCTATGAAAGATGCCAATGCACTTTATATCAATCTGTATGCCGTTTTTAACGCCAAATTATCTTATAAAAACCATATTACCGATCACTTTTTATAGGCGCAAACAGTTGGTGTTAATAATTTTACTAATGAAGTTTATGCCTCATCCATTCTCATTAATGCCGTAGGATTTGGTGACTCCGAGCCACCTTATTATTACCCAAGAATACCCAGAAATTGGTATGGAGGTATTAAAATAGGTTATGATATTTGAAATTGAGGGTTACTAGGTTTATGTTTAAATATTTAGTAGATAAGTTTTTGTATTGAATTAGAGGTGGTGTTATTCTTGAAAATTAATACTATAAAAACGAGTAAGTTTTACACTTATAGGTTTTACAAGGGTAAATTTCAATTATATTTACTCTTGTTATAATTGTTTTCAGGAGGTAAAAGCAAGTTCTGATATAGAAAACTTAATAATAACTAACGGCGATATATTAATTCTTCAGTTGCTGATAAAAAGTTTAACAAAACAGCTACAAAAGAAGTACTAAGTTATTTTAAACAAGAAAACAATTCAGCATGTGTTTTCATACATCGACCATTACAAAAACAAAAAAGCTAGAACAGCATTTTAAAGTTACATTAAGTAGCGAAGACATTCGCACCATTTTCGATAAACCACAATATCACTTAAACGGATTTTCACATCCTAACATGCTCGTGATTCCGCAGCAAAAAAATAATGTTTTAGCGCCAGGAATTTGGGGCATTGTGCCAGATCGTAAAACCCCCGAACATATTTTGTCTTACTACAAAGAAGCGGTAAAATATGGCGGCGGACTCAATGCGCGCTCTGAAAAGTTGTTTAATCATTTCATATACAAAAAAGCGATACACGAACAGCGGTGTATCATTCCTGTATCAGGTTTTTACGAACCGTACGAACATCAAAAAAAGAAATACCCGTTTTTTATTCAAAATACAGAACAGAAACCTTTGGCTCTAGCAGGTATTTATTCTGTAATAGGAAGTTATATTACGTTTTCGATTATTACTAAAAATGCTTCGCCATTTTTAGCTAAAGTGCATAATGTTAAAAAGCGACAGCCTTTAATTTTAGATGCAGAGCATGCAAAATCTTGGCTAGATCCAAATCTTACCACACCACAAATTACTGATATCACAAACTTTTTTTATCCAGAAAGCCATTTACAAACGCACACGGTAAGTAGAGATCTTTTTTCTCCAAAGACGGATAGTAACATAGCGCGTATTTTAGATCCTGTAGAATATGATGGTCTGAAAATTTAAGCTGTTAATTTAGTCATATCTACACATCGTGTTCTTCGGTGAAGACGTTCCGCAAAAAAAAATAATATTCATCAGCACTTTAAAACAAATTCATACCGTGATTAAAACGTGATGGTAGGTGACGAGCGTCCTTCCTCATAACAAATCGTTTATCTCAATATGAAACGTTTTGGATGTTAAAAAACTATATTACTACAAATGTTAGCAATAAAAGATTGTAAATGTAGCTAATTTTGCAGTATGAATAAAAATATACTCCATATGGATCTCGATACTTTTTTTGTGTCCTGCGAACGCCTTATAGATAGCCGTTTACAAAAACGCCCTATTCTTGTTGGTGGTACAGGCGATCGCGGTGTGGTGTCTGCCTGTAGTTACGAGACCAGAAAATTCGGAGTTCATTCGGGCATGTCCATGAAAGTCGCTAGACGCCTTTGTCCCGAAGCGGTAGTGATTCGTGGCAATGCTTCGGTATATTCTAAATACTCACATCAGGTAACCGATATTATTAAAGAAAAAGTACCTGTATTTGAAAAGGCTAGCATCGATGAGTTTTATGCCGATTTAACCGGTATGGACCATTTTTTTGGTTCCTATAAATACGCATCAGAATTACGAACCAGCATTATTAAGGAAACAGGTTTACCCATTTCATTCGGACTATCGGCTAATAAAATAGTATCTAAAGTAGCTACTGGCGAAGCCAAACCCAATAACAAGCTGCGTATTGATCAAGGCTTTGAGAAAGCCTTTTTAGCACCGCTATCCATTAAAAAGATTCCGTCTGTGGGTAATAAAACGTATCAGATCTTGCGTAATCTGGGTATCGATAAAATTAGTGTTATTCAGCAAATGCCTGTTGAAATGCTTACCAGTGTGTTAGGTGTTAACGGCCGCACCATTTGGAAACGCGCTTTGGGTATTGATAATCCGCCGCTCATTCCGTTTCACGAACGCAAATCCATTTCTATGGAACGCACTTTTTGGAAAGATACGATTGATATGCATAAGCTCCGAACCACCATTTTTGCTATGGCAGAAAGTTTGGCGTATCAACTCCGAAAGGGTAATAAATTGGCGGCCTGTGTAAGCGTGAAGATTCGTTATTCCGATTTTAATACCTATTCCAAACAGATACAAATCCCGTATTCCAGTGCCGACCATGTGATTATTCCTAGAGTATTGGAACTATTCGAAAAACTCTACCAACGCCGCTTGTTAATCCGTTTGGTGGGGGTAAAACTGAGTAACCTGGTAACCGGAAACTACCAAATTAATTTGTTCGACGATACCGAAGAGATGCTTAGTCTTTACAACGCCATGGATAAAATTAAAAATCGTTATGGCGAGCACAGCATCCAAAAAGCATCAGCCTTAGGTGCAAAAACTATTGGAGGTACTCAGAATCCGTTTAATGGCGAACCGCCAATTGTTTTGGCGCATCGTAGGCAGTAAATCAGTGATATTTAAAGTTGATAGCATTTGTTTTCATAGAAATGACAGGTCACTTTAATTACTGTTTTTCGTTATCCTTAAATTAAAAATTCAAAATAAAGCCCAGCAGCAATGTACCTCAATTGCCACACATACTATTCGATTCGCTTCGGAACCTTTTCTGAAATAGAACTTTTAGAGCTTGCCCAAACGCATGGTGTGCCATCTTTGGTATTAACCGATATCAATAATACTTCAGCTTGTTTGAATTTTATCAGAAAAGCTTCAGATTATAATATCAAACCCATTGTTGGTATCGATTTTAGAAATGGTGCCACCCAACAGTTTGTGGGAATTGCTAAAAATAATTTGGGGTTTCAGGAATTGAATGAGGTATTATCAAGCTTCAGTCATAACAAACAAGTGATTCCTAACGAAGCCCCAGAGTTAAAGAATGCTTATATTATTTATCCTTTTGAAGCCGTTTTAGAACAGGATAAAACCGATTTTAAAGCCCATGAGTTTATAGGTGTTTCGGTGGCAGAACTTCGGAAACTCCCATTTTCTAAATACATTAAGTACACCCATAAATTAGTCATTCAGCAGCAAGTAACCGTCCGCAATAAACGTGATTTTAATGCGCATCGTTTGCTCAGGGCTATCGATAATAACACCCTGTTAAGTAAGCTTCAGAAAACTGAAGAATGTCATCCAGACGATAGCATGTTGCCGCTTTCCGAATTGGAACAAGCATTTGAAATGTTTCCTTTCATAATCGAAAATACCAAACAACTTCTGGAGCAATGCCACATCCATTTTACTTTTGGAGCAAATCGTATTTCCCAAAATCAGCAAACCTATTTAGAGTCAAATGCTGCCGATTACCAGTATCTAGAAAAACTCTGTTACGAGAAGCTTTCCAAACGCTACAGCCAGCCTAGCACCAAAGTGAAATCCCGATTACAAACCGAACTTCAAACCATAAGTGCCATGGATTTTGTATCGTATTTTCTTATTAATTACGACATCATCAGCTATGCCAAATCCCAAGGTTATATTCATGTAGGGCGGGGGAGCGGCGCCAATAGTATTGTGGCGTATATTATTGGTATAACCGATGTCGATCCTATCGAACTCGATTTGTATTTCGAACGTTTTATCAACCCCTATCGGGCATCGCCACCAGATTTTGATATCGATTTTTCGTGGAAAGATCGCGAAGATATTACCCAGTATATTTTCAAACGTTTCAAGAATGTGGCTTTATTAGCCACTTACAACACTTTTAAATATCGGGCTGTCGTACGTGAATTGGGTAAAGTATTCGGTCTACCCAAAGAGGAAATTGATAAACTGGCAGCCGATAAACACCAAACACAAGCTTTGGACGAGATGTCTAGTTTGGTGATAAAATACAGCAAACTCATTCAAGGATTTCCCAATCATTTAAGTGTACATTCTTGTGGTATCCTTATTTTACAAGAGCCCATTCATTATTATTCGGCAACCGATTTACCACCAAAAGGTTTCCCAACGGTACAATTTGATATGATTATTGCTGAAGATACCGGCATCTTTAAATTCGATATTCTCGGACAACGTGGCCTTGCAAAAATCAAGGAAGCCATTGAAATTATTCAGTACAATCGTCCTGAAGCACCGGCTATTGATATTACCCAAGTAGAACAATTTAAAAAAGACCCCAATATCAATGCGCTTTTAAAAAGCGGACGAGCCATTGGAGCGTATTATGTCGAATCGCCCGCCATGCGCGGCCTCATGCAAAAACTGCAAACGCAGGATTATATCGGACTTGTAGCAGCGAGTTCCATCATCCGCCCAGGCGTGTCCAGTTCGGGGATGAAACAGGAATACATTAAACGCCAGCGTTATCCCGAAACCCGAAAACAAGCCAATTCGAAACTGTTGGAAATTATGCCAGAAACCTATGGCATTATGGTCTATCAGGAAGATGTGCTCAAAGTTGCTAACCAGTTTGCCGATTTAACTTTGGGTGAAGCTGATGTACTTCGCCGTGGTATGAGTGGTAAGTTTCGCTCCCTAGCCGAGTTTGTTGCTGTAGAAGAAAAATTCATCAATAATTGTAAAGCCAAAGGGTATCCAAACGACCTCACCATAACGGTTTGGAACCAGATTAAAAGCTTTGCGGGCTATGCCTTTGCCAAAGGGCATTCGGCGTCCTATGCGGTAGAGAGTTACCAAAGTCTGTATTTAAAATGCTACTATCCTTTAGAGTTTATGGTAGCAGTACTCAATAACGGTGGCGGATTTTACAGTGCCGAGCATTATATTCATGAAGCTAAAATGTGGGGCGCCGAGGTACAAGCACCTTGCATTAATACCAGCGAACATTACAACATCATTAAAGGGAAAACCATTTACTTAGGTTTAGGCTACCTGAAAAGTTTGGAAACCTTGGTGGTAAAACGTCTGCTTACCGAACGGAATTTTAATGGGCCATTCACATCTTTAGCCGATGTGATAGATCGTGTTACCATCAGTATCGAACAACTCACCATTCTTATTCGTATCGATGCCTTAAGGTTTACTGGCCAACCCAAAACCGAACTGCTTTGGCAGGCCATTTTTAAGTGTAATGCCAACAAATCAAAAACAGCACAGGGCAAACTGTTTAAACCGCAACAGAAGACGTTTGTGTTGCCTAGCTTACAGGCTTCGGCTATTGAGGATGCTTACGACCAAATGGAACTGCTGGGCTTTCCTCTGTGTTCATATTTCAACCTCATTAATGAAAACTTGCAACCGCATATTAAAGCTAAAGATCTAAAACACCACATCAATACACGCGTATTGTTATATGGGCTGTTGGTTAATACCCGATTTCATAAAACATCACAGGGTAAACGCATCCGTTTTTGCACCTTTACCGATCAGGAGGGGCATTATTTTGATACGGTGCATTTCACCAAAGTTGTAAACCAATATCCAATCCACGGTATTGGCGTGTATGCCTGTTATGGTACGGTAACCGCCGATTTCGATTTTTGTAGTTTGGATATTATTTGGAGTAGGAAACTGGAAGTACTTACAGATCCGAGGGGGTGATATGGGATACAGTCTCACTAAATCATTAAGGGATCGTAAACTATTAAAATGATTACAAGTTTTTAAGTTCCACCGTTCCAGTAAATATTGGGTTTAAAAGTTTTGATTCGGCAAGTTCTGATAAGAATACTTTCACTAAGAAATTTTCTTTAGAAATGACTCGCTGTCCCGCCCCTTTTCCTTTATCAAGTTCCTGAATACTTTGTTTTAATTCAGATTGCTCTGATAAAGTTAATTCGTCCCAAAAGCCCACTTTTTACTTATTCACTAAGTCAGCTAACTTTTGGATGAAATCAGTATTTTTAGTCTCCAAAATTGTTTCTAGCAGTTCAATTTTTGCTGTTCGAATATCCATTTTAATAAAAACTACAAAAATATAATTTAGTTCGTTTTTTTTTGTTCGTATCAAGCCAACAGATAAGTCGAGCCAATAAGATTCTAAATAATTTTACTCAACCCCTTCCAATAGTCTAGATATTTCAATAGCGGGATACCAAGCAGATACGTTGGCATCATCAATAGATAATGCGAAGGTGTATTGGTTAGGTATCACGGTAGCAACATAAGATTGATAACCAAACGATTGCCCGCCATGACCATAAGAAAGATCCATGATGTTTATAATGCCTTTACCATAAGTAATGGCTCCTGGTATCATGGTTTTAAAATCATCGTTTTTAACACTTTTTATCGTATTGGGATCTTCAAACAGCAAACCTTTATTCCAGACCGCTATAAGTGTTTGCATATCTTCTAAATTTGACAAAATTTCTCCTGCAGGCCCTGCCAGAGTGAAAGGCATAAGTGTAATAGTATCTTTATAATAGCCCCGAGGTCTTTTATTTTCTGGATATAAAGATCCAAAATAGGTGTGATTAAGTTCTAGCGGGTTTATAATGTGCTCCTTGATATAATCTTGGTAGCTTTTATGAGCAAGTTTTTCAATAAGTAATCCCAATAAAATATAATTGGTATTGCTGTATTTAAATTTTGTTCCAGGGATAAAGAGGTCTTTATTGGGATTGGCCTTTGCTATATCAATAAGGTTTTCTGACGTAAATTTTTGAGAAGGGTCACTATGCATGCTTAATTCCTTTTCTTCGTCATCTAAAAAATAATCAGGTAGCCCAGAAGAATGGTTTAATAGGTTTACCACCTTTACCGAATCGATATAATTTACACCATCAATTACAAGTAAATCTTGATACCATTTGTTATTAGGTAAAATAGAGGTGAGGTAATCGTCTAGGTTTAATTTATTTTGTTCTACAAGCTGAAGAATGGATGTGGCAGTAAAAATTTTAGTGCAACTTCCAATTTCAAACAAATCATCAAATTGAGTTGTTTTCGAGTTTTTTCTAGCATCAAATCCGCTGTAATAAGGGAATGTGTTCGGACCTTTAATAATAGCCTTCATGGTGCAGCCATTGGTTTTGGCAACCTTTACAACTAGCGTGTCCAATAGTGCTTTTATAGAGTCTGAAATCTGTATTTGGGGCGTTTCAAGCTTAGATTTAATCGAGATATTGGTAGCTGCCGTATTTTCTTTACAAGAAACTATGGTAATAAGAAAAGCAATTAAAAGGGTGATTTTTTTCATGAGTTTGATTTAAAATGAGAATATAATCAATTTATAGAACTTAAATTTAAGGATATCATGAAAATAAATAGATAAAAAATCAATAGCGTCCAAAACGCTTAAAAAGAGAAAGGGATTTTGTATCTCAAAATATTATTTTTGAGTTGCACAACAAAAAATAACCTTTCTCCATGACAAATATAACATTGTTCTCTCAGATAATCTCCAAATTAGACCGTTCTAGTTTTTCTAAACTTGTAAAAGCCAAGGGAACAGATAAACATCAAAAAGGATTTAATAGTTGGACACATTTAGTCTCCATGTTGTTTTGTCAATTTGCAAAAAGTCAATCCGTCCGAGATATAAGTAATGGACTTCGCTCTGCCACAGGAAACCTTAATCATTTAGGCATACAGAAAGCACCTTCTAAATCAACGATAAGCTATCAAAACAAACATCGAGACTGGACGCTTTATCGAGATTACTACTATGTTCTTTTAAAAAGTTTTGGACAGCACCCTCACTTAAAACGTGTTAAATTCAAAATTAAATCCAAGATATTTCTATTAGATTCTACAACGATAAGTCTATGTTTAAGTCTCTTTGATTGGGCAAAATACAAAACCCACAAAGGAGCTGTAAAAATGCACACCTTGCTTGATTATGATGGTAATTTACCGCACTATGTAAATATTAGCGATGGTAAAACAGCAGATAATAAAGGAGCTTACGATATTCCTTTGATTAGCCGTTCGGTTATTGTCGCAGATCGATTTTATAATGATTTTTCGTTACTTAACGTTTGGGACAGCAACCAAGTGTTTTTTGTAATTAGGCACAAAGAAAACATCCAATTTAAGAGTATTAAAGAAAAAGAATTGCCAGAAAATAGACATCATCATGTTTTAAAAGATGAAATCATTGAGCTAACAGGGGCTAAATCAAAAACAAAATACCCAAAGAAGCTACGTAGAATAGCTGTATGGGACGATAAAAATAACCAGGAAATAGAACTTATTACCAACCAAATGTCTTGGACAGCAAACACAATTAGCCAACTCTACAAAGCTAGATGGGATATTGAGATATTCTTTAGAGACATCAAACAACAGCTACATATTAAATCGTTTATAGGAACTTCTGAAAATGCTGTAATGATACAAATATGGACGGCTCTTATTACTATACTCATCCTAAAAGCCTTAAAAGCAAATGCAAAATATAATTGGTACTTGTCCAATTTAGTAGCTTTTATAAGACTTAACCTTTTTGTCAAAGTGGATTTGCAAAAATGGATTGATAGCCCTTTTAACGAGCAGCCTCCCCCCAAACAAAATTATACACAAGGGGTTCTTTTTTGAAAAAGATAAAAAACATGGCTAATTACCAGTAAAATCGTTGACTTTTGATTAGATCAAAAATGTTTAGGACAGGATTGTTCTTTTATCATAACTTCATTAGGGGTTTTAAATCCAATAATTTTACGAGGTCTATTGTTTAATTTTTCTTGAATTTCGATGAATGTATTTAAGTCAATTTTGTTAAAATCTGTTCCTTTTGGGAGGTACCTTCTGATGAGTCCGTTAGTGTTTTCATTGGTACCTCTTTCCCAAGAAGAATAGGGGTGTGCAAAGTAAATTTTCATACCTGTTTTCTTGGTAATTGTTTCGTGTCTTGCCATTTCAATTCCATTATCGTAGGTCATAGATTTTTTGAATATGGGATCTAGTTTGTTAAGTTCTTTAGAAAACATTTTAGCAATTTCCTTAGAGTTCCTGGCTTTTAGTTTGATAATTAATGTATATCTAGATTTGCGTTCTACGATAGTTCCAATAGCCGATTTTTGATCCTTCCCAATCATTAAATCTCCTTCCCAGTGTCCGATTTCATTTCTTAGGTTAATATGCTCGGGCCTTAGGTCTATACTGACTTGGTTTAATATTTTAGATCCTGTTCTGCGTCTTTTTTTAGAGGGTCTACGTCTTGTTTTTTTGCGTACGAGGAGTTTAATTAGTTTTTTATTTAAACTAGCTTGAGGCTTTGCATATATGTACCTATAAATTGATTCGTGAGAAATAGACATTATAGGATCATTTGGGAATTCTTCTTTTAGTCTTCCAGCAATTTGTTCAGGAGTCCATTGTGATAATAAGCCCCTATAGACATAAATTCGAAGTCTAGGGTACTTAGATATTTTATCAATATTTCTTTTGTTTAGGTAATCATCTTTGGCGCACCAATGAGCTAGTTCTGCTGAGTATTTATCTCTATCTGTTTGCACCCATTTATTAACTTCTCTTGTAACCGTAGATCGAGCTCTGTTAATGGTTATAGCGATGTATGATTTATTCTTTTTTTCAGTTAAAAGAGTCTCAATCTGTATTCTTTCTTTAAGGGTAAGTCTACCTGTTTTTTTTCGTACCATAATTACAAATCTATTAATTTAGATTTGTTGCGTTAAGTTCTTGAATACGAGATTTTTTGGTCAAATGTTTTACAACGTTGTTGTATAAGCTTTGTTGCGTTGGTTTGGTAGTAAAGTTAATAAATAATTACTGACCAATAAATTCCGCGAAGACTTTCGAAAGTAAGCAAAAAGCCAGCAATAAAGTTTATACGGTGTTGCCAAATAGTTGCTTTTCCATTAAGACTTTTTGTTTTTTAATTCAATAATTTTTCCCATATTTTATAATTTTATTCATTTGGAAATTATTCGTTTTTTATATGCTTTTGCTTTTGATATAATAAAGTTCAAAATTTTAATTTTGTCATTTAATTTAATAACTTTCCAAAATTCATCATCATCTTCACAATAGATAATAAAAGTGTCTATTTCATCTTTTGGGATATTTAAAACATCTGTATAAATAAATTTTGAATATGAAGAAAAAACTTCTTTTGATTGATTATCTTTTTTAAAAATAGTTTGTAATTTTTTATTTTTTTTTGATCTTCCAGAAACCTTGTTAATGAAATTATTGATAGGTCCCATATTATCACTTAAAGTGTATATTTTAAATTCAAAAGGTGTTTTTTTAGGAGTATTTGCGTACGGTAATTTTAAACTTACAGCATTAACTTTTGATGAATTATCTTTAACTTTTTTTAGGTCGAGTATTAACGAACCTGTCATATTTTTTTCTAATGAAATTTCATCTAATTCATAAATTACTTCTATTAATTCTACTATAATTTTTTTAGAGCTAATTTTTAATTTATCAATTATAATTTTTTTTTCGCCAAATTGTATGCCAGAAAAAATTAATGTATCATTTAATCTTACCAGAGATGTAAATGACCCTTTAGTATCGCTTAAAGTAAAATTGTTACTTCTTTTATTATAAATATAAATATTTTCTTTGTTTTCAATTTCACCAACAATTTGTCCTTTAATAAAAGTTTCACTTTGAGCGTAATTATTTAATTGAAAAGCTAAAACAAAAATTAAAAAACTAATTTTTTTTCTAATGTTCATTCTATTATTGTTTGAACTCCAAAATCATAGGTGTAGAAATCATTTTATATTTTTTCCATTTAGACTGAGAACCATATTTGTAGTAATGCACTGAACTAAATGAAGGAATTAGCATTGGTAAACTTAATTTATTACCATCCTCTGAACCTTCAATCCATTCTACTGTTATAATAATATTTTCTTTTATGTTAATATCATAATCTGTTAAATCAACATTAATCCAACCTGACGATTTGTTTTTAACTTCAACAAAAATATTTTCTTTGTTAATATTTTTATGTGGAAGATTATCTTTTATTGTGTATAGTTTAATCCTAAATATTATTTTTTCAAAATTGTTGTTTTTAATAAAAAATTTATACTTATTGAGTGTACTTGCCTTTTTTTTTCCAAGTGAAAACTTCCTCCCAATTTCTGCGCCTAAATTTTGATTTTTTGCTTTTGGTATTGAAAAAAAGACTTCATTTTTTGATCTTGATTTTTTCTTACCTTTAATATACAGTTTACTATTCTTATTAGAAGATAATATAATTTCTTCAAGTTCTTCTGTATAATTATTTAAAACTACATTTATTTTTGAGTTTGATATTATGTTTTTAATTAGTAAATCCTTTGTTTCATAACCCAAAGAAGATATTCTTAAAGTATCATTGGCCATTGAGTTGTCAATATTGAATTTAAAAATTCCTTTACCGTTTGTTACTGTTCCTACATATTTATTTATTACACCAATATTTACATATTGTAATGGTATGTTTAGACTGTCAGTAACCTTACCTGTAATAGTAATACTTTGTGAATAAATAAAATTAAAACTACAAATTAATATAATAATTAATCTGAATTTAAGGATGTTATTTTTCATAATTTATATTAGTATATTTTTATTTTTAAGTTCAATAAGTAAATTAGATTCTATTTGAGAAAATCTATTCTGTTTTATTTGTGAAGAGTTTATCCAAAATTTTGTGTTTTTGAAAAATAATTTCAAAATTCATAGGTTAAAATAATATAGATTATAACCTGTTTGGAAAACAAATATACAATTGATTGTAAATTTGGCCCCATTTAAATCGTGTTTTCTTCCATTTTTTGCTGATGCTTTGAGCTGCTAAATATATGGATTTCAGTGCTGCATCATCATGAGGGAAGACTTTTTTGTTGCGTGTATATTTTCTTAAACTGGCATTAAAACTCTCAATGATATTGGTAGTATATATAAGTTTTCTAATCTCTTTTGGGTAGTTTAAAAACGCGGTCAAATTATCCCAATTGTTTTCCCAAGACTGTACGGCAGAGAGGTATTTATCTTCCCAATTTTGTTTAAAGACTTCGAAAGCCTCTAAAGCGAATTTCTCATTATCGGCTTGATAAATAGCTTTAATATCGACCATTATTGATTTACGGTCCTTATAGCTCACATATTTTAAAGAGTTTCTAATTTGATGTACGATACATATTTGACGTATACTACCTGGAAAAATAGCTTCTACAGCTTTATCTAATCCAGAGAGGTTATCCGAACACAGAAAGAAGATATCTTTTACGCCTCTAGAGCGCAGATCGTCTAAAATGGACATCCAAGCAGCTGCCTTTTCTGTCTCCACAATACTCATGCTCAAAATATCTTGTTGCCCTTCGGTATTCACCCCTAAAACTATCATACAGGCTTTAGATATTACCTTGCCTTCTTGACGTATTTTATAATGAATAGCATCTATCCAGACAATGGGATATACGTCTTCTAAAGGTCTATTCTGCCATTGTTTGATGTCTTCCAATAATTGATTGGTGATAATGGATACCTGTGATGTGGAATACTGCACTCCATAGGTACTTTCAATAAAATCAATAATATCGCTATTGCTCATACCTTTGGCGTAAAGCAGTTGAATACAATCTTCTAATTCTTGACTAATCGATTGATGTTTGGGGACAATAACAGGCTCAAAGCTCGCTTGACGATCTCTGGGGATTTTGATGCGTTGTTCGCCGTTATGAGTCTTGATAGTTTTCTCTGAGAAACCATTGCGCTGGTTGTTCTCAATTACAGAACCTCCTTTTTGAAACCCTAAGTGGGCAGTCATTTCTGCTTTTAAAAGTGATTCAATACCACGTTTAAGCAACTGTTCCTTGACCTGGTCAAAGTCCTCCTTGTTGCTGATTTTGCCGATCAAGGCGTCTAATTGTTTTTCTAAGTCTGAGTTCATAAAATAAAAATTTAAAAGTAAATTTTTTGCCTATGAATTTCAAAATCATTTTTAAACTAACTAACAGCAAAAACACAAAATAGTTTACAGTCCCCAGGAGCGAACTAACCTCTTTTCTAAAATCCATCCAAAAGCGAGGTATTGAAAAGATGCTAGAAGGAGAACTTGACGCTCATTTAGACTATGAGAAACATCAGCAATCCAATAATAGCAATACCCGTAACGGCTATGGATCTAAAAGGATAAAAACAGCTTTAGGAGAGACTAATATTAAAGTTCCCAGAGACCGAGAAGCTTCTTTTAACCCTATGCTGGTTCCTAAACGCACAAACATGGTTGACGGCATAGAAAACGTCATTATCAGCCTTTATGCCAAGGGTATGAGTAATTCTGATATTGAAGAGCAAATCCGAGAAGTTTACGATTTTGATGTATCTACATCTACCATATCACGTATCACAGATAAAGTTACCAATGATATTATTGCTTGGCAAAACAGACCCCTGGAGCCCGTATATTTAATTACTTGGATGGATGGTATTGTATTTAAGGTTCGGGAGAACTCTAAAGTCATTAACAAAACCATGTACATCGCCGTAGGACTCCGTAGAGATGGTAAAAAGGAAGTCTTAGGACTTTGGCTGGGTAAGAATGAATCGGCAGCCTTTTGGATGAGTGTACTAACCGATATGAAAGCCAGAGGCGTTCAGGATTTGCTTATCACGGCCACAGATAATCTTAACGGTTTCACCGACACCATTAAAAATGTTTTTCCTGAATCTAAAACCCAAATTTGCGTGGTACATCAGATTCGTAACGCTTGTCGCTATGTTGTTTGGAAAGACAAGAAGGAATTTACAAAAGACATGAAAAATATCTATGATGCACCCACCAAAAACGCAGCAAAAGCTGCTCTAGAGGACTTTGCTTAGAAATGGGAACACAAGTACTCTTATGCTATTAAAAGCTGGAGAGAAAACTGGGATGAGCTTACTGCTTTTTATGAATTTCCTGTTGAAATTAGAAAAATCATTTACACTACCAACCTTATTGAAAACCTTAATGGAAAAATCAGAAAGTACACTAAAAACAAGCTCTCATTCCCAACAGATGAGGCTGTTATGAAGTCCACTTTTTTAGCCCTTAGAGAGGCTACCAAAAAATGGTCGATGCCTATTAGGAACTGGGGCATTATTTTAAACCAGTTTTTAACTATATTTGAAAAAAGGGTTCAACTTTAAAAAAGCTAAACCCTCGATTTATAACTTACACACTTTACGGGATAGTGTCCTAATAAATTTGGTACTATTTTATACTAAGCAGCTTTGTTAATAAATCCTTTTAATTGTAATTCTTTTTCAAGAGGCGTCATGTATCCTAAACTAGAATGTAATCTTTGAGTGTTATACCAGTTTAAATATTGATCAATAGATTTGTATAATTGATTATAAGACGTATACTTAAATCTGTTAATCCACTCATATTTAATGGTTTTAAAAAAACTTTCAGCTACAGCATTATCCCAGCAATTTCCCTTTCTACTCATGCTTTGTATCACTTTTTGATTAAAAAAGAACATATTTGTGATTCTGTTGGATGCATATTGCACACCCCTGTCGGAATGAAAAATACACTGCTGGTTTATCACTCTGTTTCTTCTAGCATCAACCCAGGCCTTTAAAACCGTATTCTCAGTAGTCATATCTTCACTTAAAGACCAGCCTATTATTTTTCTATCAGCCAAATCCATTATCGTGGTTAAATAGTTCCATTGTTGATTAACTCTTATATACGTAATGTCAGAGACTAATTTGTAGCCTAAAGAAAAACTGGTAAAATCCCTGTCTAATTCATTTTTAGCTGTTTTTAGAGAATGATTTGAATCCGTAGTTACCACAAATTTTTTATTCAATACACTTCTTAGTCCCATTTCTTTCATAAGTAACCCCACATATGAACGGGAATAAAAAAGCTTTTCTCGTTCAAGTTGTTTTTGAATTCGATAGCTACCATAAATCTGTTTACTATTGTCAAATATAGCTTCGATTCTGTCTTTTAAAAATGATTTAGAGGAATTAACCTTTAAGGTGTCTTTGGTTTTAAGCCAATGGTAATAAGCATTTTTACTAACCTTCATGCATTTGCACATCTTTTCGACAGGATAAGTATTTTTGTTTGATAAAATGAAGTTATACCTTATCTGTCGCTCTTGGAAAAGATGCTCACCGCCTTTTTTAAGATGTCACGTTCCATTTTAACATCTCTTAATTCCTTTTTTAATGCTATAAGTTCTTGATGTTCTTTGGATTTAGGTTCATTTTTAGAAAAATCTCCTCCTTTTAAATCATACTCTTGTTTCCATCTATTAATAACACTTGTATGAACTCCATATTCTTCACTCAGTTGTTTTGTTCGTATACCAGATTTTGATAAATCTAATATCATCGATTTAAACTCGTTGTCATATTTTTTTCCCATAATTCAAATATAGTTTATACTCTATATAAAACCGTCACAACAAAGGTAGACACTTCACATAGAGTTTACGTGGCTTTAGATCTTCCTTTAAGACGCAAAGTAAAGAAACGTTTACCTTCAAGAGTAAAAGAACCATTAGATGTTCCAAATGAACGTAATCATACATGGAGTATAGATTTTGTGACAGATGTACTAGATAATAAAAGACGTTTTCGAGCATTTAATATTATTGATGATTACAATAGAGAAGCTCTACATATAGAAATTGACTATTCCTTGACCAGTAATCGCATCGTTTGGGTGCTTAATCATTTAATCAATAAGAAAGGTAAACCAAAAAAAATACGTATGGATAACGGTCCGGAATTTATTGCACATATAACTGGTGATTGGAGCAAGATGAAGGAAATAGAGTTTAAATATATCCAGCCCGGAAAACCAACTCAAAATGCTTTTATAGAACGCTTCAATGGTTCATACCGAAGAGATGTTCTTGATAAATTTATATTTGAGAATCTCGATCAAGTAAGAGAACAAACAAAAATATGGATAGATGACTATAACAACGACAGGCCACATGATGCTCTAGGAAAAATAGCGCCCATAAAATATGCAGAGAAACAGGATGTCGCTGCCGCTAGGCTCATTTAAAATAAACTGACTTTAAAAAAATCAAATGAATAAAAAGTCAGTCTATTTTAAACGTAAAAAAATTATATATTTGGATTAACTAACGGTTCGAAAAAGGGGAAGCCTACAGGATGGTTTTCTAGGTCAAAGAAATCTTCGTTTTTTAAGTGGCCTAAAAGTTTCGCATTACCTTCGTCTTCCGCAGGGATGTCAACTACTACAATAGAGTTCATGTCGATAAAAATGTTACCACCAGAAATATGGCCTTGTTGGCTTACTAAAGTACCTTGAGCAATAGAAATGGTTCCAAAGTGCTCACCTGTTGGTTTGGTGCCTTTCCATGTCATAGTAGAGGCTACTGGATCAACATTAAATGTTACACCCTCGGTATTGTTATGGGTTTCTTCAATAGCCGTTTCAGGAGCTGTTTCAGCTTCCTTAGCTTTGTCTTTACATGATGTAAATGCCGCCGATAAAGCGATTAATAGAACAAATGCAGATAAATTCTTCTTCATTATATAATGTTTTTTGGGTTTTAAGTCACAAAAGTAATCAAAGTTTACTTCAAAAAAATTTAATGACATTATGACATTATTACAATATTGGCAGTACTTTTGCCAACTTAAAATTTAGTATGTCAAAACGTGAATTTACGATGAGTAAAAAGGATAAAAACAACGATATAGAAAGTGAACAAGTAGACGGGGTTCAAAACGAAACCGTTGAAGTAGAAGATCAAGTTTCTGAAGATCAGCCTGTAGAAGATACAGAAGAAGAAACTGTAGAAGAAAAGCTTGAAGCAGAATTAAAACAAGAGAAAGAAAAGTTTTTGCGTTTATTTGCTGAATTTGAAAACTATAAGCGAAGAACTTCTAAGGAGCGTATCGAGTTGTTTTCTACAGCAAGTGAAGGTGTTATGAAAACTTTACTGCCTGTTTTAGATGATTTTGAGCGTGCTTTAAGTCATATTGAAGACGATAAAGAGGCTGAAGAATTGCGTAAAGGTGTATTGTTAATTTATCAGAAATTAGTGAACACTTTAGGTCAAAAAGGCTTAAAGGTTATGGAAGTTGAAAAAGGCGATGTGTTTAATGCCGATACGCATGAAGCAATTACACAAATACCTGCACCAAACGACGATTTAAAAGGAAAAATTATTGATATAGTTGAAAAAGGATACCTATTAGGTGAGAAAATTATCCGTTTTCCAAAAGTAGTTATTGGGCAATAAAATAAAATATGGCTAAAAGAGATTTTTACGAAATATTAGGAGTTAGTAAAGGGGCGTCTGCTGCTGAAATTAAAAAAGCTTATAGAAAAAAAGCGATTGAATTTCACCCAGATAAAAACCCTGATGATAAGGAAGCTGAAGCAAAATTTAAAGAAGCAGCCGAAGCATACGAAATTTTAAGCGACGAGAATAAAAAAGCACGTTACGACCAGTACGGTCATCAAGCCTTTGAGAATGGCGGTGGCGGCTTTGGTGGTGGCGGAATGAATATGGATGACATATTCAGTCAGTTTGGAGATATTTTCGGAGGCGGAGGTTTTGGTGGCGGCTTTGGTGGCGGCTTCGGAGGTGGCGGTCAACGTCGTACTAAAGGTAGCAATCTGCGTATTCGTGTGAAGCTAACTTTAGAAGAAGTAGCTAATGGTGTAGAGAAAAAAGTTAAAGTAAAACGTAAAATTCAAGCACCAGGTACCACCTATAAAACTTGTACTACTTGTCAAGGTAGCGGACAAGTAACTAGAATTGCAAATACCATTTTAGGGCGTATGCAAACTTCGGCACCATGTAATGTTTGTGGTGGAGCAGGACAAACGATCGATAAAAAACCTAGCGATGCCGATGCACAAGGTTTAAAAGTTTCAGAAGAAACAGTTTCTATTAAAATTCCTGCTGGAGTTGTAGACGGTATGCAACTTAAAGTTTCAGGAAAAGGAAACGAAGCACCAGGTAATGGCATTTCGGGCGATTTAATTGTGGTTATTGAAGAAGAACAACATGATCGATTAAAGCGTGAAGGTGATAATTTACACTACGATTTGTATGTAAGTTTCCCAGACGCCGTGTTAGGAACCTCTAAAGAAATAGATACCGTTACAGGAAAAGTGCGTATAAAAATAGAAGCAGGTACGCAATCTGGAAAAATTTTACGCTTACGCGGAAAAGGAATTCCGAGTATAAACGGTTACGGTAAAGGTGACTTGTTGGTACATGTTAATGTTTGGACACCGAAAACATTAAATAAACAACAAAAAGACTTTTTTGAAGCTATGCAGGATGATGAACATTTTGATCCTAAACCAGAGAGTTCAGATAAGTCTTTCTTTGAAAAAGTAAAAGATATGTTTTCGTAATAAAACTTTAAAATATTGAGAAATCCGCTTAAAAGGCGGATTTTTTTGTCAATAAAAGACACTATCCCGAAAAGTGTGTAAGTTATAAATCGAGGGTTTAGCTTTTTTAAAGTTGAACCCTTTTTTCAAATATAGTTAAAAACTGGTTTAAAATAATGCCCCAGTTCCTAATAGGCATCGACCATTTTTTGGTAGCCTCTCTAAGGGCTAAAAAAGTGGACTTCATAACAGCCTCATCTGTTGGGAATGAGAGCTTGTTTTTAGTGTACTTTCTGATTTTTCCATTAAGGTTTTCAATAAGGTTGGTAGTGTAAATGATTTTTCTAATTTCAACAGGAAATTCATAAAAAGCAGTAAGCTCATCCCAGTTTTCTCTCCAGCTTTTAATAGCATAAGAGTACTTGTGTTCCCATTTCTGAGCAAAGTCCTCTAGAGCAGCTTTTGCTGCGTTTTTGGTGGGTGCATCATAGATATTCTTCATGTCTTTTGCAAATTCCTTCTTGTCTTTCCAAACAACATAGCGACAAGCGTTACGAATCTGATGTACCACGCAAATTTGGGTTTTAGATTCAGGAAAAACATTTTTAATGGTGTCGGTGAAACCGTTAAGATTATCTGTGGCCGTGATAAGCAAATCCTGAACGCCTCTGGCTTTCATATCGGTTAGTACACTCATCCAAAAGGCTGCCGATTCATTCTTACCCAGCCAAAGTCCTAAGACTTCCTTTTTACCATCTCTACGGAGTCCTACGGCGATGTACATGGTTTTGTTAATGACTTTAGAGTTCTCCCGAACCTTAAATACAATACCATCCATCCAAGTAATTAAATATACGGGCTCCAGGGGTCTGTTTTGCCAAGCAATAATATCATTGGTAACTTTATCTGTGATACGTGATATGGTAGATGTAGATACATCAAAATCGTAAACTTCTCGGATTTGCTCTTCAATATCAGAATTACTCATACCCTTGGCATAAAGGCTGATAATGACGTTTTCTATGCCGTCAACCATGTTTGTGCGTTTAGGAACCAGCATAGGGTTAAAAGAAGCTTCTCGGTCTCTGGGAACTTTAATATTAGTCTCTCCTAAAGCTGTTTTTATCCTTTTAGATCCATAGCCGTTACGGGTATTGCTATTATTGGATTGCTGATGTTTCTCATAGTCTAAATGAGCGTCAAGTTCTCCTTCTAGCATCTTTTCAATACCTCGCTTTTGGATGGATTTTAGAAAGGAGGTTAGTTCGTCTCCTGTTTTGAACTGTTTTAAAAAATCGTCGTTTAGAAAATCTTCTTTCTTCATAAGTGTGTAAATTTTAAAATTAAACAAAAAATATCGAGGGTTGCAACCCTCGATATTTTTTGTTTACACACTTTATGAGATACTGCCGCCGCTAGGCTCATTTAAAATAAACTGACTTTAAAAAAATTAAATGAATAAAAAGTCAGTCTATTTTAAACGTAAAAAAATTATATATTTGGATTAACTAACGGTTCGAAAAAGGGGAAGCCTACATTCTGCTGAGTATTTATCTCTATCTGTTTGCACCCATTTATTAACTTCTCTTGTAACCGTAGATCGAGCTCTGTTAATGGTTATAGCGATGTATGATTTATTCTTTTTTTCAGTTAAAAGAGTCTCAATCTGTATTCTTTCTTTAAGGGTAAGTCTACCTGTTTTTTTTCGTACCATAATTACAAATCTATTAATTTAACCCGTTGTGCATTATGATTTAAAAGAAAAAAGTTGTTCATCTTACTGAAAATCAGTAAATTGATTTAACTACAAATCATTAATAATGAACAACTTGAGTGCAAATTACGAAAGAATATTGGAAGTATTAAGAAAAATATCGAAAGAACAACTTTTAAGTTATCAAAGACGACAACCAAAGCTTAGTGATTTAGAACTTATCAGTTTGAGTCTTACTGCCGAATTTATGGGAATAGATAGTGAAAATGACCTTTTTAGAAAACTTCCAGATTCCCTATTATCAAAAATAGAGAGAAGTGTCTACAATAGAAGAAGACGAAAACTAGTTAATAAGCTCAACAGTATCAGGTTAAGCTTAGCTTCCCATTTTAATGAATTTGAAGATTATTTTGTAGTAGATAGTATGCCTTTAGAAGTTTGTAAATTATCACGCAGTTCTCGTTCAAAGATTTGTAAAGAAAACACTTATGCATTTCCAGATAAAGGTTATTGTGCAGCTCAAAGTTCTAATTATTACGGTTATAAACTGCACGCTGTTTGTTCTGTAAATGGTGTCTTTCAAAGTATCGATTTGAGTCCAGCATCTGTACACGATATTAATTATCTTAAAGATATTAAGATGCAAATAAGCGATTGTACATTAATTGGTGATAAAGGCTATTTATCAACAGAAATACAGCTTAACTTGTTTGAAACCTGTAATATAACGCTAAATACACCTATGAGAAGCAATCAAAAAAATTACAAAGTACAGCCTTATGTATTTAGAAAAAAGAGGAAAAGGATAGAAACATTATTTTCACAACTTTGTGACCAATTTATGATAAGACACAATTATGCTAAAACTTTTGAAGGTTTTAAAACAAGAATCGTAGCTAAGATAACTGCTTTAACAACTATTCAGTATATCAATAAGTTTATTTTTGGGAGAAACATTAATAATATTAAAATTAGCATTATTTAAAATGCACAACGGGTTAATTTAGATTTGTTGCGTTAAGTTCTTGAATACGGATGGTTATTCTCGTATTGGTGCTAACGTTTTTATATATGATTTGTTGCGTGTTTCAAGCACTGAATTTAGTAAATAAAAACCAACTAGAAAATCCGCGAGGATTTTCGTAAGTAGGCTAGAATCAGCAATAAATTATATATGTTGTTGGGCTTAGTTTTTTATATCAATTCATTCCAGAATTCACTATAAAAATTTTTCGATTCCATTAACTTTTGGTGATTTCCAAAGTCAGTTATAATTCCGCTTTCTAACACATAAATTAGGTCAGCAATTTTCGGGGACTGTAAACTATTTTGTGTTTTTGCTGTTAGTTAGTTTAAAAATGATTTTGAAATTCATAGGCAAAAAATTTACTTTTAAATTTTTATTTTATGAACTCAGACTTAGAAAAACAATTAGACGCCTTGATCGGCAAAATCAGCAACAAGGAGGACTTTGACCAGGTCAAGGAACAGTTGCTTAAACGTGGTATTGAATCACTTTTAAAAGCAGAAATGACTGCCCACTTAGGGTTTCAAAAAGGAGGTTCTGTAATTGAGAACAACCAGCGCAATGGTTTCTCAGAGAAAACTATCAAGACTCATAACGGCGAACAACGCATCAAAATCCCCAGAGATCGTCAAGCGAGCTTTGAGCCTGTTATTGTCCCCAAACATCAATCGATTAGTCAAGAATTAGAAGATTGTATTCAACTGCTTTACGCCAAAGGTATGAGCAATAGCGATATTATTGATTTTATTGAAAGTACCTATGGAGTGCAGTATTCCACATCACAGGTATCCATTATCACCAATCAATTATTGGAAGACATCAAACAATGGCAGAATAGACCTTTAGAAGACGTATATCCCATTGTCTGGATAGATGCTATTCATTATAAAATACGTCAAGAAGGCAAGGTAATATCTAAAGCCTGTATGATAGTTTTAGGGGTGAATACCGAAGGGCAACAAGATATTTTGAGCATGAGTATTGTGGAGACAGAAAAGGCAGCTGCTTGGATGTCCATTTTAGACGATCTGCGCTCTAGAGGCGTAAAAGATATCTTCTTTCTGTGTTCGGATAACCTCTCTGGATTAGATAAAGCTGTAGAAGCTATTTTTCCAGGTAGTATACGTCAAATATGTATCGTACATCAAATTAGAAACTCTTTAAAATATGTGAGCTATAAGGACCGTAAATCAATAATGGTCGATATTAAAGCTATTTATCAAGCCGATAATGAGAAATTCGCTTTAGAGGCTTTCGAAGTCTTTAAACAAAATTGGGAAGATAAATACCTCTCTGCCGTACAGTCTTGGGAAAACAATTGGGATAATTTGACCGCGTTTTTAAACTACCCAAAAGAGATTAGAAAACTTATATATACTACCAATATCATTGAGAGTTTTAATGCCAGTTTAAGAAAATATACACGCAACAAAAAAGTCTTCCCTCATGATGATGCAGCACTGAAATCCATATATTTAGCAGCTCAAAGCATCAGCAAAAAATGGAAGAAAACACGATTTAAATGGGGCCAAATTTACAATCAATTGTATATTTGTTTTCCAAACAGGTTATAATCTATATTATTTTAACCTATGAATTTTGAAATTATTTTTCAAAAACACAAAATTTTGGATAAACTCAATTTTCGGTAAGGAATGTAATCTGTGGGAAATGAAAATTATTGTTAATTCAGATTTTAGTTTGTTTAGTAACTCCAAAACGAAATTCTCTGTTTTTCTGTCCATTGCAGAAGTAAACTCGTCTAATAATAAAACTTTTGGCTTTTTATATAAAGCTCTCATTAATGCAATAACTTGCTTTTGTCCACCTGAAAGGTTAATACCTTCTTCCCCAAGAATGGTGGCATAGCCTTGTGGTAACGAATTGATAAAATTTTCGAAACCATAATCTTGACAAAATTTTGTAATATTTTCGGGAGTGTCTTCTCGTCCTAAAATTATGTTTGTTATCACATCACCAACAAAAATTGTTACATCTTGTGGTACAACGCCTAAAATAGTTCGCCAGTTTTCTGTGTTTAATTCTGTAAGATTATGTTGGTTATTAAGTGTAATAGTTCCATTTTCAAAAGGGTAGAATTTTTGCAAGATTTGCCCTAAAGTACTTTTTTCACTACCACTTTCTCCAACTATTGCAATGCACTTATTTTTACTTATGCTGATGTTTATGTCTTTTAATAATTGACTTCTTCCAGCAAAACGAAAAGACAAATTTTTAATTTCAAGTGAAGTAAAGTTTAAAATTTCTTTTGTTCCTTTTTGTTCTTTATCCATTGATGCAAACTCGTACATACGGTTAAACGCTACTTTGGCTTCATTGATTGGAATTGTTATTAATGCCAAACTTGCAACAGATGGCAATAAACTACCTGCAACACCTAAAACAGCCATTAGCTCTCCTAATAGCATTGTTTCGTTATACACTTGAATAGTTGTATAAACCAAAATACCCATTAAAAACAAAACACTAAACACACCAGAAAAAACCGATAAACGTACATTGATTTTACCAAGATTAAATGCTCTTTCTTGAAAATTACCATAAATAAGTTGGTTGATTTTTTGAAATATAGATTGTCTGTTATTGTTTTTTATTGTAGCTATACCTTGCATTGAGGTTATGTAATTGCTCTCGCTAAAGGCATAACCTTGCATCACTTCTTTTTGTGCATTAATAATCCGTTTGTTAAAACTGTAAATAAGGATAAAATAAAAGGGTAAACTCATAAAAGCAATTAGTCCTGTTTGCCAAGAATAGTAAAATATAAAACCCAAAGTCACTACTGTTACTAAAGCATTGATAACAACATTGCCTACAATTTGACTTATAACACGTTGTACACGTTGCGTGTCGTTTAATCGCGCCACGAGTTCTCCAATTTTACGAGTATCGAAAAAGGGTTTTGGTAAATTGAGCAATGATGAATAAAAACTATCAACAATACGATTATTAAAATTTTTGGTTTGACGAATAAGGAAATAATCACGCAATGCAGTAAAAAATACCCTAACTAAAAGTAAAAAGGCAACTAATGCAATACCTGTAATAAGCTTTGTGAAGTTTTTTGAAGGTAAAATATCATCAATTAATTTTTGTGAGAATATCGCCATTGCCATGCCGAGAATGGCAATACCTAAACCTAACAATACACTAAATGAAATTAAACGATAATCTTCTTTAAGCAATTTTAAAAACCATTGCTTTTTGTTTTTATTTTGGGCTTCGGTTTTTACAAAATTATCATTTGGTGTAAGGGTTAAGCAAGTTTTGGATTTCCATATGGTCTCTAATTGGTCTTTGGTGTAGGTTGTAATGCCTTTTGCAGGGTCACCAATGATAAATTTGCCTTTCTCATAGCCATAACAGACTACGTAATGTTGTAAACGTTCTTTAATAAGAACGTGTAATATTAACGGTTCTTTGTGGTCTATTACCGCTTGTATATTTGCTTCGTTACCTTGGGTAGTAAAACCTATTTTAATGGCAGCTTGATATAAACCCAAAAGGGTAGTACCTTGTTTGGTTGTACCGCTTAGTTCTCTTAACTTTTCTAAATTGTTTGAACCACCATAAAATTGGATAAGCGATAATAAAGAAGCTACACCGCAATCCGACTGGTCGTGTTGTTGCGTAAATGTTTGATGTATGTGTTTTTGAGAAAGATTGATTGCTTTAATCATTTTGTTGTAATACTCTTAAAATGCCTTTGGCGTTGAACTGTCCTTTGTGCTTTTTGATGAGTTTTTGGTTTTTGTTGTAGATTAAGAGATAAGGAATGCTGTTAGCATCAAATCGACTAGAAAACATATCAAGGTTATCATATAAAAAGGTAATATTTTGCTGATTGTTTAATTTGTACTTTTCTGAGAATTGTTGAATGGTTTCAATAGGTTCTCTAGATACAAAAAGGAATTTAACGTTTTTAAAATTTTCTAAATTATCATTAATACTTTGTGCTTCATGTTGGCAGGAATCACACTCGCTGTTAAAGTAGATGAAAATGGCATTTAGCTTTGGCTTTAAGTTAGCATTATTAAATGGTTGTTGTTCTAAGGTTAAAAACTCAAACTCTGGAACTATTTCTAATTGCTTTGCAATTTGATTTTTTTCTTTGGTTTTAGAAATGATATTGTAGCCTAAATAAGACAATAAACCTAAAATAGTAATTGTAACTACAATTAAGATTGTTTTTTTACGCATAATTAACTCATATTTAAGGTGATGAACATCACACCAACAACCCAAATCAACAAACCAATACCGTAACTGCTCGCAACAATGGCCATACCTTTATCTGTGTTTTCATGTATTTCTTTACCAATTAGGAATGCTAAAATAAACCAATAGGCTAATTCAAAAAGATTAAGCACTTGAAACGGATAGATAAACCAAGTTTGTAAACCCTCATAACCTATAATATTTAAAGCTGATAATGTGGCTAACACGGTTCGATTTGTGCCAGTGATTTCGGAGTTACTGTGCGACACTATCCCGAAAAGTGTGTAAGTTATAAATCGAGGGTTTAGCTTTTTTAAAGTTGAACCCTTTTTTCAAATATAGTTAAAAACTGGTTTAAAATAATGCCCCAGTTCCTAATAGGCATCGACCATTTTTTGGTAGCCTCTCTAAGGGCTAAAAAAGTGGACTTCATAACAGCCTCATCTGTTGGGAATGAGAGCTTGTTTTTAGTGTGCTTTCTGATTTTTCCATTAAGGTTTTCAATAAGGTTGGTAGTGTAAATGATTTTTCTAATTTCAACAGGAAATTCATAAAAAGCAGTAAGCTCATCCCAGTTTTCTCTCCAGCTTTTAATAGCATAAGAGTACTTGTGTTCCCATTTCTGAGCAAAGTCCTCTAGAGCAGCTTTTGCTGCGTTTTTGGTGGGTGCATCATAGATATTCTTCATGTCTTTTGCAAATTCCTTCTTGTCTTTCCAAACAACATAGCGACAAGCGTTACGAATCTGATGTACCACGCAAATTTGGGTTTTAGATTCAGGAAAAACATTTTTAATGGTGTCGGTGAAACCGTTAAGATTATCTGTGGCCGTGATAAGCAAATCCTGAACGCCTCTGGCTTTCATATCGGTTAGTACACTCATCCAAAAGGCTGCCGATTCATTCTTACCCAGCCAAAGTCCTAAGACTTCCTTTTTACCATCTCTACGGAGTCCTACGGCGATGTACATGGTTTTGTTAATGACTTTAGAGTTCTCCCGAACCTTAAATACAATACCATCCATCCAAGTAATTAAATATACGGGCTCCAGGGGTCTGTTTTGCCAAGCAATAATATCATTGGTAACTTTATCTGTGATACGTGATATGGTAGATGTAGATACATCAAAATCGTAAACTTCTCGGATTTGCTCTTCAATATCAGAATTACTCATACCCTTGGCATAAAGGCTGATAATGACGTTTTCTATGCCGTCAACCATGTTTGTGCGTTTAGGAACCAGCATAGGGTTAAAAGAAGCTTCTCGGTCTCTGGGAACTTTAATATTAGTCTCTCCTAAAGCTGTTTTTATCCTTTTAGATCCATAGCCGTTACGGGTATTGCTATTATTGGATTGCTGATGTTTCTCATAGTCTAAATGAGCGTCAAGTTCTCCTTCTAGCATCTTTTCAATACCTCGCTTTTGGATGGATTTTAGAAAGGAGGTTAGTTCGTCTCCTGTTTTGAACTGTTTTAAAAAATCGTCGTTTAGAAAATCTTCTTTCTTCATAAGTGTGTAAATTTTAAAATTAAACAAAAAATATCGAGGGTTGCAACCCTCGATATTTTTTGTTTACACACTTTATGAGATACTGCCTACTGTGCCGTTGATTTCGGTTTAAATTGTGCCACACGGAAATTGAGTTAGCTAAAAACGGTTTGATTTGTGCCAATGTTTCCGTTTCGATTTGTGCCACTTTAAGAGGCGATTTCCTAGGTAACGGCAATTCTTGGTTCTTGTTGAATAATTCTAGTTATTAGAAGACTAAATAAATCCTCTTCTCTATTATTGAACTTGAAGGCGATTTCATCTAAATAGCTCTGTAAATGTTCAGGGCTTACTCGGTGATACTGACCCACAATAGCCCTTTTGATTGTTGTCCAGAAAGAATCCAATCTAGAAGTATTATATTTTCCTAATGACATTATGTTTTTTGAATGATTGAGCTTAACATGTTTTGCATGTGTCTTATGAAGCATTCTATAAGCTCCAAAACCATCTGTAACTACCTCGCTTGCTGTATCAATGTGCTTGTTTAGCAATGGTCTAATGGTTTTTGCATCAGCCTTATCAATCACTATAACTTTCACTAACCCTTCCCGCTGCATCATCCCAAGAACGGGCTTTTTGTGTTCCATTCCTCCAGGATAAATACCGAGTTCCTTTTTATAAGACTTACGCATATTAGTCATGCTTCCTCCAACATAGCTCTCATCTACCTCGACAATACCCTTTAATAGATCATCTGAATCAGAATACATAGCTTCTCGTATGCGTTTTTGCATATACCATGCTGTATTTTTGTTAACATTAATATCACGAGCAAGTTGTAGTGAAGAAATCCTTTTTTTAGCATTAACAATTAAAAATATTGCTGCAAACCATTTGGGTAATGGTAATTTTGAAGCGTGCATTATAGTGTCTACCGTAACGCTAAAAGAACTATTACAGTCCCTGCACAAATGTCTATTTGAATTTTTTCGATTATGAATATGCATGCTTCCACAATGAGTGCAAACAGGCCCATTAGGCCAACGAATAGACTCAAGGTGCTCTATACACGCTTTCTGAGTACCAAAACGTGAGACGATTGAAAGTATTGATTCTTGTTCCATTTCTCTAAGATATATATTTTTTGCCATATTCTAGGAAATCGCCCTTTAAGAGATCAAGTAATTACCTTATTGCTCTAAAAAGCGATATGGCCAACACACTTGATCCAATGGACCTAAAACAAATTATCAACTTAAAACAAGATGGTTATAGTAACCGTCAAATTGGAGCCACACTTGGCATTTGCCGCAACACTATAAATAGCTATATACACCTATTTAAAGGTAGTGGTTATAGTTTTAAGGAGTTATTAAAGCTAGACAACCACACCCTAGAAAAGCTCTTTACATCTCATACAACCATAAATAACAAACGCTATGATGAATTGATGCTTTATTTTGAAAGTATTAATAAGGCTCGAAACCACCCAGGATTTACTTTTTTGTACCACTACACAGAATATAGTCAAAAGGTTAAAGACCCTTATAGTTACACTCAATTCATGGAGCATTACCATCGTAAATATGCCAAGATCAAGGGGTCTATGAAACTTGAACACGAGGCAGGGAAAGAGATGTTCGTGGACTTTGCTGGAAAAAAACTTCAGATAGTAGACAAAATCACAGGCGAGATACTTCCAGTAGAGGTCTTTGTTGCCATGCTCCCTAACAGTCAGTATACCTATGTTGAGGCTTGTATGAGCCAAAAGCGTGAAGATTTTATAAGTTGTTGCGAAAACGCCCTTCATTTCTACGGGGGGAGTACCCAAGGCCATCGTATCAGACAATCTAAAATCAGTCGTTACCAGATCTAGTAGATACGAAGCTCAGGTTAACCGTAGTTTTAAAGACTTTGCCCGCCATTACAACTGCGTGGTCAATCCAACGCGTAGTTACTCCCCTCAAGATAAAGCGCTGGTGGAAAACGCGGTGCATCTAGCTTATCAACGGATTTATTATCCCCTTCGGGAAATGACCTTTTTTTCTTTAGCAGATCTAAACAAAGAGATAAAACTTCTGCTAGAGTGCTACAACAACCTATTATTCCAACGCAAAGAAGCTAGTCGTCTGGAGCTCTTCCAAAGCGTCGAACGAGAGTATCTAAAACCCTTAAGCAGTACACGCTACGAGATAAAAGAATATAGAAGAGCTAAGGTTCAGAAAATAGGCTATATCTATTTTTCACCAGATAAGACTTACTACAGCGTTCCATATCGTTACATTGGCAAGGAAACCACGCTACACTATACCAAAGGCATGGTAGAGGTGTATTATAATCAACAGCGCATAGCTATACACCAACGTAGCGGTTCCAAAGGCGCATACATAACCAACAAGGATCACCTTAGTAGTTCTCATAAACAATACAGCCAGTGGAGTCCGCAATACTTTAAGAACAAGGCAGCTGTCCATGGTAGTTATGTTGCAGCATGTGTCGAGCGGATTATTGCTGCGTTGGATTATCCTGAAACAGGGTATAAAAGAGCTATGGGCGTTATACAACTCCATAAGTCTTATGGCTCCCAAAGGTTAGATAATGCTTGCAAAAGAGCCATACAGGCTGATGCTGTAAGCTACAACAGGATAACCAACATACTGAAGAATAATCTAGATCAAAGCTCCTTATTCCTACAAGAAGAAACAGACCGAGGTTCTCATATCCCCAAGCATGCGAACATCCGTGGGGCATCCAATTATAAGTAAAAACAACACGAAAAAATCACTTAAATTTTATACATATATGAATACAAATCACACCATCGAAAAACTCAGAAAAATGAGATTAACAGCTATGGCTGAACTCCATCACAACCACCTTAGTGATAACCGAATAGAGTGTCTTACGCCAGATCAATATCTAGCATTGCTTACCGATCACCAATGGGAAGACCTTCAGAATAGAAAGATAAAAAGGCTTACAACGCAAGCAGCCTTTAAGCAGGGAGCTACACTTACAGATATTAATTACCTGCACAACAGAAGCTTGGACAGAAATATGTTCGAGCGTTTGGCTACTCTAGATTTTGTACAAAAAAAGGAAAACTTGATTATCACAGGATCCTCTGGAGTGGGTAAAAGTTATATAGCTCAGGCATTGGGACATCAAGCTTGTATGATGAATAAAAGAACCCTATACACAAATACTGCTAGACTGATGAAACGATTAAAACTAAGTAAAGTAGATGGCACTTACCTTAAAGAACTTGCAAAACTATTAAAAGTAGATCTGCTTATCCTTGATGATTTTGGTTTACAGAGCTTCGACAATCAGAACAGAGAGGCGCTTATGGACATAATCGATGAAAGACATGATAAAAAAGCAACGATTGTAGCTTCACAAATACCTGTATCCGCTTGGTACGATATTATCGGCGAAAGCACTATCGCTGATGCGATACTAGATCGTATTGTAAATTCATCGCATAGGATAAACCTTACTGGAGAATCCTTGAGAAAAGGTAAGTTGAAAGAACAGTATTAATTAAATTTAACTATTATTGTATGATCTCTTAAAGTGGCACGGTTTGACCGAAATACGTGGCATGGTCACTCCGAAATAGCCATGTGGTATATTTTTCCTCAATACACGGGGTTAGGTTATAGCGATATTTCAAAATTTTATTCAATCCAAAATTTAGATGAAGCAAGAGCATATTTAAATCATCCTATTTTAGGTTCAAGATTAAAAGAGATTAGTAAAGAGCTCTATTTAAGTAATGAAAATAATGCAAAAAAAATATTTGGCAGTCCCGATGATTTAAAGCTAAAGTCGAGCATGACATTATTTTCATTTATTGATACTTCAGAAGAAATGCTATTTAAAAAGGTGATTGATAAGTATTTCAATGGTGAATTTGATAATAATACGCTTCAGTTGTTATAGAAAGATACGATCTTAAAATCTTTGCAAGTAAAAGTATCAGGGTTAGGTTATTTATTGCGTCATTCTGTTTTCATAAATAGCTAAAAATTGATTTGTATAACTCGCCAATTCCTGATTAGCAAGATCCCTTTCTTTAAGGCTTTTACGAAGTGTTAGAAAAACAGATTTCAAAAAGGTTTTATTGTTGGTAATGAGAATCACAAAAGCAATTTACACAGGTTTTCTTGACTTAAATAATTAAAAAAAGAGCCGAATAAAATTTTTAAACGGCTCATGCTTTTTAAAAAGGAGTGTAATTATTTAAACGGATGAAATTTAAATTTTTGAGCGCCTACAGAGGCTTCTGCCATTAATCCAGCTTTGGAATGGGTAAAAACAGCTACGCCTTTTTCGTATTTCAGATCTAAGCTTTTGCCTTCATGTAAAGCCACAGCAGAAACACCGGCGTCAAATTCAAAGTATCCTTCTTTAAATTTTTCAACATCGGCTTTATGTTCGAAAAAAATCACTTCTATCAAGGCTTGGCCTCCAGCTTGAAACCCTATGTTTAATTCTTTTAAAGCAGCCATACCTTGTCTTTTATTATCTTGATATAATACGCCATTTCCTGAAGCACCTCCAACAATAAGTCCGCCCTTACCTACGTTGGGGAAAACGACATATCCAGCCGAATTTTTGAAATAATGGCGTATACCTGGATTAACTTCCAATAAGGTTTTTGCTGCTTGATCGGCTTCTTTAATTACTTTTTGGTCTTTTTTACTTTGAGTATTTGCTACCAAAGGCATACTACAAATTAGTAAAAATAAACATACTTGTTTTATTGCTTTCATAATGTATTTGAATTTAGTTAAACAAATAAGTTATTAAAAATGTTAATTAACTGAAAATTAAAACGATAAGAAGACTTTTTTAACGGCTAAGTAATTATTTAAACTAGATTTTTAAAAGAATCGATCGGTTACGAAAATGTTATCGGTTGTACAGGTTTTTGTAAATCCAAACCCTATATGGACATTGTTTAATAAGATATGTTTAAATCATAATGAACATTACGTCCAGAGCCACTAACAATTAAAGCCTGTTTTTCGATTAAATCCTGTAAATCACGAGTAGCAGTTGCTTTTGATGTTTTGGTAATCGACATGTATTTTTTAGCAGTCATACCTCCTTTAAAACCTTCAATACCACTATCTAACATTTTTGTTATGACCTTTTGTTGACGCTCATTTAATTTAGGATTTATTCGGTCTAAAAATTTAACCTTTTCTAAAGTGAAGCCTATAGTAGTTTTGGTTTGTTTTTGAGCGTTTAGTATGATTTGCAAGAAATAATAGATCCATTCTGAAACATCTAATGATTTTTGAGCCGTTTTAAGCGCGTTATAATATGCCGATTTATCTTTTTCTATTGAAGTTGAAATACTCAAAATTAAAGGTCTTCCTAATGATTCTGAAAGACATTTTTCGGCAATAGCACGACCTATACGTCCATTTCCATCTTCAAATGGATGTATAGACTCAAAATACAGATGCGCAATAGCTGTTTTAATTAAGCTTTCTTTTACATTATTTTCATGTATAGTATATGTATTATACCACTGAACAAATTGTTTCATTTCAGAAGGCACTTTATAAGAAGGAGGAGCCTCATAATGAACGCTTTCTTTTCCATAGCTTCCAGAAACAATAACCATAGGGTCTGATCCTGTTCTGTATGCACTATTTTTTATAAATCGATCATTAACAAATAAGATGTCATGCCAATTTTCAATAAGGTTTTCACTTAATGGAGTGGCGTAATTTTCACGGACTTCCACCATTAATTCTGCAATACCTTTAGCATTTACATCTCTTATATTGTCGGATATAGAGTGAATTCCCAAGCGTTTTTTAATAGAAGACATTACATCTTGACGACTATGAAATTCACCTTCAATTTCAGAAGTTTTTATGGCTTCATTAATCATGAATTGCAGTATGGCTTCTTGTTGGTTTTCTTTTGTTAAACCTTCTATTAGCCCTTTTACTTCTCCTGTTTCTAAAGCAAAATTTAAAACAATTTCTTCAATTCTAGAAGTATCGTAAATAAAATTAGGCCAGTTTTTATGTTGCCAATTATACTGCATGAGCTATTAAAATATCTTTATTGGCTCAAATATAAGGAAAAAATGAGCCGATTAACCTATTTAATCGGCTCAAAACTATAATGAGTAATCCTTTTTTACCGAGTATTTAACCTAGAACAAGTGTGAAATCAACAAAAACCAGGAGCTTGTTTGTCTTTTTAACCATAAATTGAAGTTGTAAAATAAATTTGGCTTTTCATATTGTAATCCGGCAATAATTAAATCGAAAAGTATGTTATTGAAGAGGGATTTGAAAAGATAAACGACTTAAACTATTAATGCTTTTAACTAAATACTCAGCAATGTAGGTTGCAGTATTCTTTGAACATCAACATTATCATTCTGCTGAATTAAAAAAGGCTCTAAATCTTCTGTAGTCATCATTTGTTCTTCTTTATCTATAAACCCATAACCACAATACAAGCTATCTTTTATCATGATAAAAGCGTTTTCATTTTCATGTCTGCCTTGTTGTTTTAAGATCATATTTTTTGAGTTGGTTTTAGAGAATTCTATAGCTTGTTTGACACGAATATTATAGAGTGCTACCGATTCTGTTTGTCTACAAACACCTTTACAGGATTGAACTTGGTAATTAGAACATTCTTGAAGACCTTCTTGTAAATGACAGTATTTAGGACATAAATTAAACTGTTTACACAGCTTTTCTAAATATTGCTGACATGTTTTTACGCTATACAGGATTTGAAAAGGAGAGGGGGCTGCTTTTAGGACGTTAAATGCTAAATGTATAATGCCATTGCGGTCTTGATAACTAAAGATGCCGTAGGCTTTTGGAGCCCGTTTTAATACTTGATTGTACTTAGGATTGTATTCTTTTATGGCAGCATCTTCCATAAGCAAAGCAATGGTTTCACTTCCAGAAAGTTCAAAATCTATATCAACCGTTTCTTGTGTTAAAAGCACTTCTTTTTCTGCTTTGCTATTAAAATGCTTTAAAACTTGTTTTTGAATGTCGGTAGCATGACCTACATAAATAACAGTGCCTTTTTTGTCTTTAAAATAATAAACCCCGATGGCTTTTGGTAATTGATTATAAGTTTCTGCTTTCAGGTTTTTAGGTAACTTTTTTTCTTTAGCGTCTTTTTTAAGAAACAACTGAATGACATCTTGAGCATCTGGTTGCTCTAATAATTTTTGAAAAAGAATTACGGTAGCTTCTACATCGCCTTTGGCTCGGTGTCTGCCGTGTATAGGGATATTTAAATCCTGACAAATTTCACCTAAACTATACGATTTATGGCCGGGTATAAGTTTTCGAGACAGTCTTACTGTACATAGTTTTTTTCGGTTGAAAGTGATACCAAGGGCTTTAAACTCGTTTCTTATTACGTTGTAGTCAAAACTCACATTATGAGCTATAAACACCGCCTGTTGTGTGATAGCTAAGATATTTTCAGCAATTTCATGAAATTTAGGCGCTTTAGACACCATATAATCATCGATTCCTGTTAAATCTGTAATATAATCTGGAATTAATGTTTCTGGATTAACAAGGCTTGTAAATTTATCAACTAAAACAGCATCGTCATATCTAAAAATGGAGATTTCAGTAACCTTATTACTGGGTCCCGTAGTTTCTACGTCAATTACGGTATAAATCATTTTACTAATTGTTCTAAAGCTTTGAGCTCAATGCCCAGTTCGGTAAACATATTGATGATACTACTTAGCTTGAGTTCTTCTTCACTATATTCTTGGGTGTTAATGCTACAGGTGTATTCCCAGATTTCTAAAACTTCATCCATAGGAATGCTGTAATCATTGTATTTCTTGTTGTCGGACATTAATAAAAGGGAGTTGTTAAAGTCGATGTTATTCATAACACGCTTATACACCATGCCATCATTTAATGTAACTAAAACGTAGGTTCGTCCTGTTTTTATATCATTTCTATCTTCTATAAAACGCCCAATAACAAAAGAACCATCTTTCATAGGCAACATAGAATCTCCTTTTATAGGAAAGGCTCTGTGTTTACCGGTAGGTAGAAAAGGCAATTTTATTTTTTGTAACTGCTCAATATATTCGGGGTCATCATAACCGGCTAAATACCCCGCCGAAGCTTTAATAGGAACGACTTCAATTAAATTTTCGTTGTCGCTATCTATGGTTATGGGAAATAATACACGCTGATTTCCTACTTCGATAAAAGAAGCGTCTGTAGCCTTGGTTAAATCATTACGTAATAAAATATCTATGGGTAATTTAAAATAATCAGACAGCAGTATAAGCATATCAATGCTTGGTGCCGAACGGCCTTCCTCATAAGACCCAATACGCGATCGTGTAACCTTCAGTTCATCTGCAAGGACTTCTTGAGATAACTTTTTTAGGGTACGTAAATGTTTTATGTTTTTAGCTATTATTTTCATGATGCTACAAATATAAGTAATTATTACTTTATTTTGTAGCTGTTTTTTTGTGTCTATAAAAAATATTTTAAATTGAATTTATGCTACCCATTCAAACGAAGAGGCGCCTTAAATAATTATTGTACTTTTACGACCTTAAATTTTAAAATTTCATGTCGAAAGTTGTTTTAATCACTGGAGGATCTTCAGGAATAGGGAAATCTATAGGAACGTTTTTAAATACTAAAGGTTATATTGTTTATGGTACCAGTAGAAATCCGCAACATTATAAAGATAGCCCGTTTCCTATTCTTACACTTGATGTTAAAGATGGTGAAACTATAATGAAAACTGTTCAAGACGTTATTAATAAGGAAGGCAGATTAGATGTGGTTATCAACAACGCTGGTACTGGTATTACAGGACCTATAGAGGAAATTCCAGACACTGAAATTAAAAATAATTTTGAAACGAATTTTTTCGGACCCCTAAAAGTGATTAAAGCGGTGTTGCCACAAATGAGAAAGCAAAACGCTGGATTAATTATTAACATCACCTCAATAGCTGGTTATATGGGTTTGCCGTACCGAGGTGTTTATAGCGCGAGTAAAGGCGCTTTAGAGCTTATTACCGAGGCTTATCGTATGGAGCTGAAAAACTTCAATATAAAAATGACCAATGTGGCTCCTGGCGATTTTGCTACCAATATTGCTGCAGGACGTTATCATGCTCCCTTGTTAGATGATTCGCCTTATTATAAAACTTATAAGGATACTTTAGAGTTGATGAATACACATGTTGATCACGGGAGTAACCCTAACATGATGGCCGAAGCGGTTTGTAAAATTATTGAAACCAATAATCCTAAAGTGCACTATAAAGTAGGGGCGTTTATGCAGAAATTCTCTATTGTTTTAAAGCGTATTTTACCAGATACGGTTTATGAAAAACTTTTAATGAATCATTATAAGCTTTAAGTGGGCGTTTGAATTTTGATTCAAGAACTAACTCTTGATATAGCAGCAAACTTGGCGGCTTATTTTTGGAAAATCATTCCCAAACGCCATTTTAGTTATAGGCTGTTCTCATGTTAAGAAATTAGCATGGCACGTTTTACAAGAAATAAGGATAAAGTAGAGGCGGGAAGCTATTGATTTAGAAAATGATGTTATTGAGGATGCCAGAAATATAGACTTCTTTCTATTTAGATTAACCCCAATTTTTGCGTAGCTCCACAACTATTGTTACTATTTCCAATCTGTGTTCGCTTTTGTGTTCCAAAACAAGAAATCCGAATTAATTAAGTATAAAAAAACGGTTTAGCAAACACTAAACCGTTGGTAATCCAATTGATAAATTGGTGTTTTTTATTTGGCAAATTTTAAGCTACCACTTTTAGTAGCAAAAATATAGATACTACCACTTTTTAATGTATTAAGACTAATTTGATTAGAGATAATACCTTTAGAAATTAATTTTCCGGTTAAATTATAAATCGCATAGTCTCCACTTATTTTGCTATCAACTACTAAAGCATCAGTACTAGCATTGTAGTAAGCTGATAGTTTGTCTTTGTTAAAGTTGTTGGTAGATAAAGTAGACTGATCAAAATGGATAGTTACCGCTTCGTTTCCAGTAGCAGAACCTCCATTTAATGTCAACACTATAAATTCAGAAACCGTTTGGCTACCACCAGTAAAAGTAAAATCAGAAGGCACAGTTACATTAAGAGTAACGGTACCCGATTGAACCGTACGACCAGCAAGGTTAATAAAGGTGTTGGTTGAACTAGAAGTATCTCCAAAAGCGCCTACAAATGCATTTAATTCAGCAGTAGTTTTCGCTGCATCAATAGATACGGCACTACCTGCTAAATCAGGTCCACCTGTAAAACCAACTTCAAAATTGCCATCGATGCCAGTTAAAGCTATTTCCAATGAAATAGTTTGACCTTGATAGAATTCTGTTCCAATAGTACCTAAATTGTTTAGGCTAATAGTTTGAGCAAATGTTACTGTGTTAATAACTAAAGCAACAAGTAATAAAGTAATTTTTTTCATAAGAATTTAAGTTTAGAATTATTAGTTCTTAAAACTACTGCTTAGTTCTGGTTTAGAAATAATAAGCAACTAGACTTAAACTGCACAATATTGATTTTCATTAATTAATTAATTAATTAATTAATATTTTGAAGTGACTTTTATGAAAAGGTTTTTGTTTCCTATTTATAAAAACCAAATGTGTTTTGACTTAGTTTTAAATCAAACTTTCAAGCGTCCTTATTTTGGTTTTTATTCCCGGTCTAGCTCATGCATTGTTTTTTTAATGAATACGGTGTTTCTGTAGTGATCGATAATTTTTACTTAAAAAAGATGAAACCACCGTTATTAAAGAGGTGTGAGTATTTAATTTTTCGATTTTTTATTGAAGATTTGACAAAACAGATAATGAGTTTGTGTCAAGTTTTTATCGCGTATTAAAATTTGCTTTTAGAAATAAAAATGCACTGTACAGTTTTAGTCAAGTTTATATTCATGCGAATAATAATGTTTAACTATAAATTTAGGACAGAGAATACTAACTAAATTATTTACCATTATGAAAAAAACATTACTACTATTATTACTTCCCTTAGGTGTATTAGGTCAAGTTAACCACCCAGTAACAAATGGGGATTTTGAAACATCAACGGGAGGTGTTCCTGATAGCTGGACAGCGGGATTAGGAACTTTAACAGTTGGCGATGCTTATGCTGGTGCTAATGGGGCCTTGCTAACCAGTTCTTCGGGTAGTCCGAATAACAATATTATAAACGATGAGACTTATAGTTTAACGGTAGGGTTACCAACTTATTTAACGGCTTGGGTTAAGCCTACAGCTAACAATGATAGATCTGCCTTAAGATTAATGCAATCCGACGGGACTACCAACTTAATTGGAGGACAAGCTGTAGTGTGGAATAATGCAGAATATATCGATACATGGAATAAAATAATGATGATCCAGTATACGCCTGCATCAGACATTGATGTGAAAGTTCGACTTGATAATCCTATAGCAAACGATATTATTAATTATGATGATGTTCAACTGGTTCAAAACCCATTAACTGTAAATGGCGATATGGAGATTCAGTTTTTGTCCAATAGTGCAACAACGCCTTACACACAGGTATATCAAAAGAATCAAATCAATCCTATTTCTAAAGTAACTACCAATTTTAGAAGTGGAAGACATGCCCTAATGTGTAATACGGTAGGAGCTACTGCAACATTTAATCAAGGTCCAGCCTATCGACATGTAAGAGAAGAAGCAGCTATGGATTATAAAGGCTCTATTTGGGTACAATTAGATGCGGCTTCCCCTGCGGCAGATTTTTTTGCTGAATTATGGGTAGACAATGCTAAAGTAGCTACTGGTGCCATAACTACAATTGACTATGCTACAGAATCGGGATGGGTAGAAATAGAATCACCCACTTATACCTCTGATGATACTGGAGGAGGTAGTGTTTATTTGAGGTTAGTCTGTAATAACAGTGGAACAGATAGAGCGGTTTTTTATGTTGATGACTACATACTTAATAAAGCACCAGCTAACAGTTTAATTACAGCTTCTAACGATTTTATTAAAAACAATTTTACAGTTTCTAAAACTGGCGTTAGCTTAAAATCTCTATCAGGAAATGTACAGGTATTTGATTTGTTAGGAAGACGCTTAGCGTCAAAGCAAGTAAGAGCTCAAGAAACTTTAGATTTTAATTTTGAAGAAGGAACCTTTTATATTGTAAAAGTTTCTGCAAAAGAAGGAACAGCTTCGAGAAAAGTTGGTTTTAATTAACAGATATAAAAATCTATACTTAAAGGCTGTATAATAATTTTATGCAGCCTTATTTTTTTGGAATTAACCATATGGCAACGAGACGTTTTTAGTCTTTGAAGTCCACTTTTTTAGCCCTTAGAAAGGCTACCAAAAAATGGTCGATGCCTATTAGGAACTGGGGCATTATTTTAAACGAGTTTTTAACTATATTTGAAAAAAGGGTTCTACTTTAAAAAAGCTAAACCCTCGATTTATAACTTACACACTTTACGGGATAGTGTGTGGAAACTGCTCGTTTTTCCTGACAAACCAAGCATTGCTCCTGATATTTCTCTAAGCGAAGTACACTTTGAAAACGAACAAAAAAGCATACTTATCAAATGATCTTTGGTCGTAAATCGCTTAGTATAACGGTCTGAATCACGTTTTTTAACTTCTTTTCTTATCATCGAATCATCAATTAAAGAAATCAGCTGTCCGAAAACAGATTTGCTGGAAAAATAGGTGCTTTTGCTCTGACAAGGTACTGCGTTTTGGAAAGTCCGTGAGTCCTAGATGGTTGATCTTTCCCTTGCAGGCAAGCATAATACTGGAAACCTCACGAAGTGAGCTACAGTCACTGATCACGGTAAATACCATAGTAGCCAAATGCTCATAGGTGATAAACTTTTTGGTATAGCGATCGCTGTTGTGCTTTTTGGCTGTACGATGAACATCTTTGGGCAAAATGAAATTTAATACCTGTTTGATTATGGGTTGTCCGCTAAAGTTCTTACTTTTATTCATATCTTGGATGTGTGATAACTTCAAGATACAAAATAAGCGGGAAATCCTATCTTGGAAATCCCGCTTTTAAAATCTTTCATTGGACACTAATGAAAAAGAATAGTTAAAACTTATGTTTTAGGTGATATTTTCACGTTTGTTGGTATGACGCACAACGGTCTCGGCTATGAGTATTTGCGTGAGTTAGCACTAAACCTTGCAAGTACATACCAAGTTGAAAACTCTGCAGGAATTTTCAGGGTAGGCGAGAACAAGCAATTACTTATAGCCAGTGTTGGCAATAGTTTTTATTCAATAACTATTATTAATATTCACTAATTTTATCTATTACAAATAATCTAGATGCTTCACCGTCTTTAAGTTTGTATTCGATTTGGCGAGTACCTCCGGTTGGGTTATTATTAGTATCTCCATCATTGTAAATAGGAAACCTTCTTGCTAAAGTGGTTTCTATAATGGCAAATTCATCGTGTCCCATATATCCACTGCTAGCTTCTTTGTTATCAAATAAGTCAGGGAAGTAAATTTTACTCATTGATTTTCTATTATTCACGGAATAACCAATGACGTTTCCATAACTACCACTTCCTGCTGAAACGATGTAAATCAAGATTTCTGGAGATCCATCCGAATTTAAATCTTCAATTTCTGCATTGGTAACTTGTCCTTCTATTTCAAGAGTTTTTTTTTGATTATCTATTTCCAAACCTTCTGGTTGAATGGAAAGCTGTTGAATAGATCCTTCTCCACTCGCTTTTATTTCAAATGTTATGTTCTGTAAGCTCAAGGTTTTTTGAAAAACAAATTTTTGTTCTTCTTTGACAGTTTCCTCTTTAATAAACTTGAATTTTTTTAAATCCTCATTCCATTCCCAGTATTTACGAATATCTTCTATCTCTCCTGATGGTGATTGAGCGACTGCAACTGTTACAAGAATTTGACTTTCCTTTTTTGAATCAATATAAGTTCCATTACCTCCCCATTCCTTGTCTTCAGGCAGAGAATAAACAATGCCATCTCGAATGTCAACCATAACCCCAGTCACACAACCAGATCCACAACCCCAAGTTGTAATTACATAATAGGAAGCAAAATTCACCTCAAGTTCATTATACTTTTCGGTGATTACAGTTCTATAGCCTTCAGCTATTGGGTTACTCTTAAAAACGATATCGGCCTTCCCTTTGATTTCAGAATTCACAGGGATATCACTACTTGATTCTGCATTGGTTTTAGTCTTGTCTTGACAAGAAACTAGAGAGATTGCCAATAAAATTAATAATACTAATTTTCTCATATTTAAAATTTTTACTTTATGATAAGTTGATATGAAGTTAAGTATAAGGCTTTTCTTCTGGTTATTTTTTCATCTCATCCACCAAATATACAATTATTCTGGTTAAATCATCTTCTCTAGTCTTCATATCATCAGATGAGATTTCATTTATATACCATCCCTCATCCATCCAATATTTTAATGCATCATTTTCAAATAAGTATCTAGCATATATTTGTTCTGAATACCATATTTTTCCTTGGTTCAAATAATAGGTAAATTTACCACTAAATTCTCCCGAATCATCCGTAACTCCGTGCTCAACTTTTATGGGTATTCCATTTTGACACCAAATATCCACGGGAGTATTTTAAACTTCATTTAAAGTCAATGATTTATATTTTTTTTCAAATTCAGGTAATCGCTCATTTATCTTTCCTAATACGCCTTCAATTTTAATTTTTCTTTCGGAGGGTGTCAAATCGGTTTCTATAATTGGAAATTCTATGCTTGCTGATGTTTTATTCTGTTCAGATTCCAATTCTGTAGGTGCTGCTTTTTCTTTTGTTATTTTATTTTCAGGCTCATTTTTGCATGAGTCAAAAATGAGTAGAGAAAGGATTAAAATCAATGCAGTGGATGCTTTCATTTTTATCATATTTAATCTCGACTAACGTCAAATTTAGTTATTGAAAATCAATAGTTTGTGAAATCAAATTTTTCAGGCTTAATATCAAATATACTGATTTTTTTTTAAATTCTTTTAACCAGTCCCATTTTTTTTTTTTTTTTTGATCATGGAATAAATATTGAGTAGGAGGGATATAAGGTTGTTTTTTTGTGACCATATTCCAAATAATAACTGCTAGTTTTCTTGCTGTTGCGCTAATAGCTACTTGTCTACCTTTTTTAAAAGCGATTTTTCTAAAGAAATTGGATAAATGAGTATCTTTTAAATTTCCGATAGCATTTGCAGCTTGCCTAAGTGCTGTTTTTATTCGATTACTTCCTTTTGGCGTGCGATGACTAAGGACTTTTCCTCCAGATATTTTATTGTTGGGAGCAAGTCGCATCCAGGAGGTGAAATGTTTTGCCGAGGGAAATTTATAAAAGTCTTCTGGTCCAATCTCGCTAATTATAGTTAGCAGTGTTGCGTGACTTACACCTTCAATTTCCATTAAGTGGCTAACACGGTTCAATTTGTGCCAGTGATTTCGGAATCATTGTGCCACTTATTGCGGTTCGATTTATGCCACACGGAAATTATTTAAACCAAAAACGGTTTGATTTGTGCCAAAGTTTCCGTTTCGATTTGTGCCACTTTAAGAGATCAAGTAATTACCTTATTGCTCTAAAAAGCGATATGGCCAACACACTTGATCCGTTAGCGCGGACTTGTACCTTAAATCCGTAGGTTGTAGTATTTTGCTTAGCTGTAATGATTTTTAGTAGTATTTCTCATTTTTTCAGGTGTTAATTGTTTGAAGTTTTTAAGGTTCTTGTGTTTGTGTTTGATCTGTTTGCTTACACAAGGAAGCTACTGTATATAGGATAGCCCCAACTTTGTTGGGGTTTAATTTTTTTTACATTAAACTGTTGGGGCTTGACACTTTTCTTTGTTAAGTTTTAAAGTGAATAATTCCATACACCCTTAACTTATATTGTCTAGCCGTTTTTATCCATTTGGCAGGAATGGATATAAATCTAAAGATGAATTTTTTAATTCTATAGTTTGCCTTTAATCCCTTAAATCGTTTGGAAAACCGTTCTATAATATACTGATACAGATTCCTGCACATAGCAGTAAATAACAGAAAAACTGTATTTTGCTCTAATTTTGAAAACGGCAAGTTGTTCCATCCAAAGTCATTCTTGAGAATATCAAATTCTTTTTCAATCGCTCCACGTTGATTATAAAAATCAACAACTTCATTGATGGACATCGAAAAGTCGTTGGTCAATATCGCTGAATACAAATAAGCATCTTTAGTAAATAAATTTACCTGTTTGTCATTACGCTCTATTTTACTTACAACAAGCCTGTATTCCTTAGTTTTATGGAGTAGTTTTTTTCGTTTTAATGATCTTATAAAGGGAGTGAATTTTATTTCTCCTCTGAAAATTGTTTCGGAGCCGACCCTTTCTTCAGACCAGTTAGTTATTTCAGATATCCTTTTAGCCAATGCGTCGCTCATACATGCTCTAATAAAGAATCGATTAACTTTTGTAGAAATAAAATCAACCACATTAACTTGATAAGAAGCTGCATCGGCTCTAAAAGCATCAATTTGTATTCCTTGATTTTCGAGTTCATAAAACATTCTAGTAAATGTTTCTAACTGTAAATCTTTGGCTGCACTATTTCCATTTCGATTTTCAACATAAACAATATTATTCTTAATTATCTCCACTCCTGGGCAGTATCCAGAGCCCTTTTTGTAAGTTCTTATGCTGTCTTTCTTATTGGTGTATAGAATCGTATTGTCATAATCTAAAATATGATCATTCGTGGTAGTTAAATTCAACTCATTTAAAGTAAAGTTCAAGCCAAATTGATGTAAACTAGTACCTCTTGGTAATGTAAAAAGGTCTTTTGTCTGTGATAATTCTTTGAATCTATCAAGAATCCTATCAGGACTTGGCACTTTAAAAAAAGGATTGTCTCTTAGATGCTCTTTTAAGTTCAACGAGATATCTTCAATGCAATCTCCTCCACAAAAATAGATAGACCAAAAGGAATATAATAAGTCTTTCCAACTATAAGAAGCTTGCTGAACAATATGAGGTAAATTGTTTTCAAGCAATGTGCCTAAACCAAGCTGTTCAAACTCATTGATAACAAAATTTAATCCCCCAAAAGGGTTAATACGTTGAGATTTTATTATTTTCATAATGTGTTTTTTGTAGCAACACCAATTTAGGTGAAAACACACAAAACCGCAAACCTTTGTAAACAAATAGTTTGCGGTTGTTTTTTACTCTGTACCTACGGATTTAAGGTACAAGTCCGAGCTATCTGGTTTACAAAGTGTCAAAGTATTAAGTAACAGAGTAGCAGAGTTATAAAGTTTCCATAGAGATATTAGTTATATAACTATATATCTTTATCACATTCTAACCTCATCACCATATAACATTTTTTAAATCTACCTCAATTCAGCACCCAATTGACTTTCAAAAGTAGATTGAAGCTTCTTCATGATTTTATCAATTTGCTTATCGTTTAGCGTTTTGTTTTCATCTAGAAGGGTGAAACTAACGGCGTAACTCTTTTTGCCAGAAGGTAGGTTTTTACCTTGATACACATCAAACAAATTAACGTCTTTAAGCAATTGCTTTTCACTTTGTTTTGCAAGCTTATAAATAGCTTCAAAAGTGACATTATCATCCAATAATAAAGCGAAATCACGTCTTACAGGTTGGAATTTAGGAATGGCTTTAAACTTAATGTTGTTGTGTTTAACCAAATCTAAAATATTGTCCCAGTTAAAGTCGGCGTAAAGCACTTCTTGAGCAATATCGAAGTGTTTTAGGATTTGTTTTTTAATGATTCCGAAGTCTACTAATTTGTTTTTCCCTAAGCTTATTGTTAAACCTTCAGAAAATAAATCGTTTGAAATTGGCGTCTCTTGGATTCTTGAAATCCCTAAACGTTCTAAAGTGCTTAAAACGAGTCCTTTCATTAAAAAGAAATCACTCTTTTTATTTTGATCGTGCCATTTTTCAGCCGATTGATTTCCTGTAATGAAAAGTGATAAATGTTTAAATTCTTCACGTTTATCATCGCTGTAACCATGGTACGTTTTTCCGAATTCAAAAAGTTTTAAATCGGCGCGTTTTCTGTTGATATTAAAAGAAATAGCTTCTAGTCCAGAAAACAATAGCGATTGTCTTAAAACCGATAAATCACCACTTAAAGGATTTATCATAGTAATGTTATGTTCGTCCTTTAACTGCTCGCTTAACTTCACGTAATTAGGTGTGGTTAAGGAATTTGAAAGTATTTCATAAAACCCTTGAGAGGCTAACTGACTCCCAATGATGTTTTGCATTTTGTAATCTTCAAAACGAGACGTGGTTGCAATAGAAGCGTTTAACTTCGTAGTTGTTTTTACGTTGTTATATCCGTAAACTCTAAGAATTTCCTCAATGATATCTGCTTCACGTTGCACATCATTTCTGTAAGCAGGAACGGTTAAACCTAAGCCAGTTTCGGTAACGTTGTTTACTTTTATCTCTAAAGACGAAAGAATACGTTTAATGACTTCCTTCGGAATTTCTTCACCAATTAATTTTTTAGCGTTTTCAAAACTTAAACGCACTTCAAAATCGTTGATTTTATTCGGATAAAAATCTACAATATCGCTTGTAATTTCACCGCCTGCAATCTCTTGGATTAACAATGCCGATCTTTTAAGGGCATATTCTGTAATGTTAGGATCGATACCGCGTTCAAATCTGAAAGAAGCATCAGTATTTAAAGCATGACGCTTCGCTGTTTTACGAACACTTACGGGGTTAAAGTAGGCACTTTCTAAAAAGATGCTTGTTGTGTTTTCGGTTACTCCAGAATACGTGCCACCAAATACACCTGCGATACACATTGGTTTTTCGGCATCACAAATCATTAAATCGTCTTCATGCAATTCGCGTTCAACACCATCTAGGGTAACGAATTTTGTTCCAGCTTCTAAAGTTTTAACCTCAATTTTATTACCTGCAATTTTGTTAGCATCAAAAGCGTGTAGGGGCTGACCTAAATCATGCAACACATAATTTGTAGCATCAACAATGTTATTAATTGGACTAAGTCCGATAGCTTTTAAACGGTTTTGTAACCAAGATGGAGACTCTTTTACTTTAAGCCCAGAAATGGTTAATCCGCAATAGCGAGGCGCTAAATCTTTGTTTTTTACATCCACATCAATTTTTAAGATGCGATTGTCAACACGAAAGGCACTAACCGAAGGTGTAATTAATTCGACATTAATGTCTTTTTGAGCCAGTCCCGCTTTCAAATCTCTTGCTGTTCCGTAGTGACTCATGGCATCAGCACGGTTAGGTGTTAATCCGATTTCAAAAACCTGATCGTTTTCAACATCATAAAGTTCAGCAACAGGGGTTCCTACAGCAATCGATTCATCTAAAACCAAAATCCCGTCGTGCGATTTTCCTAGTCCGAGTTCATCTTCAGCACAAATCATCCCGAAACTCGCTTCACCTCTAATTTTTCCTTTTTTAATGGTCCAAGCTTCACCTTCTTCAGTGTAAAGCGTGGTTCCAATGGTTGCTACAGGAACTTTTTGTCCAGCTGCAACATTAGGAGCGCCACAAACAATTTGTAGCGGCGAATCTTCACCAACATTTACCGTAGTCACTTTTAGCTTATCGGCATTTGGGTGTTTTTCGCAAGTTAGTACCTCGCCAACAACAACGCCTTCTAGTCCGCCTTTAACCGATTGAAAAGTATCTAAACCTTCCACTTCAAGTCCTAAATCTGTAAGTAATTCGCTAGTTTGTTCTGGTGTCCAATCTGTTTTTATGAATTGTTTTAACCAGTTATATGAAATCTTCATAAATATCTATCCTAAATTAAAGGCTGCAAAGATAAAATATTGAAGCAAGCATTCAAACAAAGGATTACGATTTAGAAGGATTATTTTTAATTGGTGGTAAATGTTCTCGTTTCCGCTCGGATACTCTAATCATAATTATTTTATCTTTTATCCTAAAATCAAAAGGTAACGGCCTTCGAGCGGAGTCGAGAAGCGTGTTTTTTTGAATGAAGATATATGTTCTCGACTCCGCTCGAACACCCTTATGTTGAAGCGTTAATTTCAATTTCCTGTTCGAAATTCAAAAGAAAATGGTCTTCGAGGGGAGTCGAGAAGTTTATTTGAATTGGATTTTTCAATTAGCAAGCTATCCAAGCTAGATGGATGCAAAAATAACAGACTGTTTCAGCCTAATAGAAAGGTTCTCTACTGCGCTCGAACACCCTAATCATAAGGTTCTCGACTCCGCTCGAACACCGTAATATTTCAACTTTTATTCTGAATTTAAAAGGTAATGGTCTTCGATCGGAGTCGATAAGTGTCTATAAGTCATTGTTCTATATTCTAGTTTCTGCTCCCTATTTAAACCTTTATAAATATCTTTTTCTGAAACATAATATACCCTAGAAGTACATAAAAAGCAACGACAACAAGGGCGTAAAGTAACGAAGCGAGTTTTGCACTGATAAGCTCGGGGAAAAATAAGGATTGGTAAAGCCATGAATGGATGTTATGGTTTTCGCCCAGTTTAATGCTGTACATACATTTTGAAATGAAGCTAGATAGAAAATATATGGTAATGGCATTGGTGCCAACATATTTAAAAATACTACCAAACTGATACTCTTTTATGTCTCTAAAATAGTAAATGACCGCAAGAATTAGCGTGCCCCATCCACTAGTAACCAATACAAAGCTGCTGCTCCATATGGCTTTATTAATTGGGAATATCAAACTAAAACCATAACCAGAAATTAGCAAAGCAAAGGCTGTTATAAGCAATGGTTTTAGTGGAGCAAGACCATCTAAAACCTTAGCAATTAAAACGCCTATTAGGCAAGATGCTACGCTGGGAATGGTGCTTAAAATACCTTCTGGGTCGTAGTCGGGTTGCCACATATGGTTTCCTAAAAGCTGTAAGTCGATGTAGTTCGCCCAGTTGTTTTCAGCGCGATTAAAAGTTGGTAAGGCGCCGTTTGGTAAAGGAACAAAACCTAAAAATAAATAATACCCTAACAGTATGGTTAAGCAAATAGCTAAAATTTGTTTCCAATTGCAGTTAAGGTATATAATCGATACAATAAAAAATACAATGCCAATACGTTGAAGCACCCCTGGTATTCTAAAGGTCTCCATGTGTTCAACAAAAGGAAATAAGGGAGTGAATACATTTAAAAATAGGCCTAGTCCAATAAGTTTTAAACTTCTTATGCCTATTTTTTTATAGGTGTCCCTCGAGTTGGCTTTGTTTTTATAGGCGTAGTAGATTGAAATCCCAACGATGTATAAAAAAAATGGAAAAATGAGATCGGTAGGGGTAAGGCCGTGCCATGTTGCATGAAGCAAAGGGGCATAAACATACCCCCAATCGCCAGGTGTATTTACCAAAATCATAGCCACAATGGTTAAACCCCTTAAAATATCAACAGAGGCTATACGTTTGCTAGTTGCCATTTTTTGAGATTAAGATTTTTTTAGTCCGGATTTGTGACCTATGAATGCATAATACAGTATGAAAGCATAACATGGTAATAAAATCCAGTAGCCATAAGAAGCCGCTTCGGCAGTAGCCGCAACCGTATCATTTCCAAGAGATATTAAGGCTTCTTTTTTAGAGTCTACCAAAGCCCCATAAAGTGGTGGAATGATCGCACCTCCCGAAATAGCCATAATTAAAAGGGCAGAGGCTGTTTCTGTAAATTTCCCTAAACCATTAAGCGCTAAAGGCCAAATAGCAGGCCAAACTAGGGCATTTGCAATACCTAGAGCCGCAACAAAATATACCGATGTTATGCCTGTTGTGAAAATGATACAAAGAGAAAACAAGAGTCCTAAAACGGCACTGGCTTTTAAGGCTGTCACCTGACTGATATATTTAGGGATTAAAAAAACGCCAACAGCATAAGTTCCTACCATTGCAAAAAGGGTATATAGCGTAAAATACTTAGATTGCTCAACTGGAATATTTAAGGAAATACCATAAGAGATGATGGTGTCGCCTGCAATCACTTCTACACCAACATAAAGAAATAAGGCTAAAACCCCTAACCATAAATGCGGAAACTGAAAAATACTCGTTTTAGCAACTTCTTCGGTGTTCGATGGTTTTATAGGTTCTGCCTCAACGTTTGGAAGCGGCGCTTTTAATATAAGTACACCTAGTACCACTAAAATGACTGCCATTATGATGTATGGTGTTACGACACTATCGGCCATGGTATTTAAAAGGTTAGCCTTTTCAGAATCGCTAACAGTTGTAAGTTTTTCTTTAATCTCATCAATTCCAGAAAGTAAAATAGTACCAAAAATTACAGAGCCTAGAGCTCCTGCTACTTTGTTAGCAATCCCCATAATGGCGATGCGTTTTGCAGCACTTTCAATAGGCCCTAAAATGGTAATGTATGGGTTTGAAGCCGTTTGCAGTAAGGTCATTCCAGCTCCTTGAATAAAAATGGCGCTTAAAAACATCCAATAGGTTCTGGCTTCAGCGGCAGGAATAAATACTAGGGCGCCAACAGCCATGATTATTAATCCTAAGGACATCCCTTTTTTATAGCCAATTTTATTGATGATATAGGAAGCAGGCAAAGCCATAACTACAAAGGAAATATAAGATGCAGAGGCCACTAAATAAGATTGAGCGTCGGTAAGCTCATTAATGGTTTTCATAAATGGAATGAGCGCTCCATTAATCCAAGTTACAAATCCGAATATAAAAAAGAGTCCTGCTATGATTAAAATAGGCACAAAAGTGTTTCTTGACGCAGGTGAGGTCGTTGTTTGGTTATTAGTCATGTTTAAATTTTAAAATTCTTATTAATGTTAGTTTTCTTTATCGTCGTTTATGTTGAAAATCCGCTCTTTAGCTTGTTTGATATAGTTGCGTCCAATTGGGATTTTTCGGTTAGAAATTTCTATAGTGTTTCCTTCCAAAGCACTTATTTTATTGATAGAAACCGTATACGATCTGTGAATACGCATGAAATTAGAGTGGGGCAGTTCTTCGGTAATAGCCGATAACGATTTATGAACCACATAATCGCCCAGTTTGGTAATGACTTTTATATAATCTTTAAGGCTTTCGATATATAAAATGTCGTTTAAGTTTATTTTTAAAAGCTTTTTGTTAACCTTAAGAAAGATGTGTGGCTCTTGCTGTAAACTAGCATCTATAGCCATATTATTCACATAAACCTGTTGGTAAATTTTATTAACGGTTTTTAAAAAACGATTAAAAGGAATCGGCTTTACCAAGTAGTCTAGAATATTGAGTTCAAAGCTTTTTATGGCATACTCGCGATACGCTGTGGTAATAACGATTAGCGGTTTAGAACTTAGGTTATCTATAAAGCTGAAACCTGTCATTTGTGGCATATTAATGTCTAGAAAAATGACATCAATTTTTTGCTGTTCTAAAACACGATAAGCCTTTAGCGGGTTATTAAAAGTTTCAACAATTTCTATATGATCAAAGTTTTTTAAATGACTTTCAATTACTGTGATAGCAAGTGGTTCGTCATCAATGATAATGCATTTAATTTTCATTAAGTAGGTATTTTTAAATACAGTTTATACATGTTATCTTCTACCGTCGAATCTAGTATATAATTATTAGAAAAAAGTAGATTGAGTCGTCGTTTAGCATTTTGGTTACCAATGCCACTGTTTTCGGTGTTTAGTACATTCGGATTAAAATTATTAGTGATATTGATTACTAAATAGCCTGAGTTTAATACTTCAAAACTCATATGAATTTTAAGTTGATCGTTTTGTTTCATCCCATGTTTAAAACAATTTTCAACAAAGGAAAGTAGTAATAATGGTGGTACACATATGTCTTCGATATCGCCCGTAATATCCATTTCTGCATGTACACGATCGTTAAAACGGATACGTTCTATTTCAATGAAATTATTTATATGATTTATTTCTTTTAACAAACTTGCTTTCGAGCTATTTACTTCATAAAGTATGTATTGCATCATGTCGGATAACTTTAAAACTAAGTTTGGGGCATTATCCGATTTACTTAGTGTTAAGGCATACAGATTGTTTAAGGTGTTAAAAAAGAAATGTGGCTGAATTTGTGTACGTAAATATTTCAGCTCGGTACTCATTTGTAATTTAGCCAAATCTTCATTCAAACGTTTTTCAATAGACCAATCGATAACGATTTTAATGGCGGTTGTAAACCCAATCACATACAGTTCTCCTAAAATTACCGCAATAATATGGTTTAAAGACATAAACTCGGCTGGGGTTTCTGCTTCTGGCCAAATGTCTTTTGTGACTAAAACATAGTTTAAACCGGTTCTAACCAAATACACCATAAAAAGGGCAATAACTAAATATAAGATGTAAGTCCAGTATTTTTTTCGAAGAATAAAACGCGGAATTAAATAATAGATGTTGATATATACTATAATAATATGAATAGGAAACTCAACTAAATTAGATTTTAGCGAATACCAATAATCATTAAAATAACTTCCCCAACGTACAAAGTTGAAAAGGAAGTAGCTCAACCAGAATACGATATGGTATTTGATTGGAATGTTAACAGACGGTTTGTTGGCTTGTGTTGAAATAATAATACGTTTATGTCGATTTTGTTATTAAAATCTTATTAAGATTTAACAATTTTAGTGATATATTTATTAATTAGCAATAAAAAGACTAATAGTTTAAAAGTCAATATTCACTTATCGTTTACTTAATGTTGTCTGTATGTTAAATGATGTCGTTTATATAAATTTTTTTAAAACAATTTTAATATTGGATAGTTTGGCTTCACTTTAAAAAACAAAATAATCAAATTATGAAACAAAACTTACAAAAACTTTTCTTGTTTTCTTTCTTAGTCTTTGTTGTCCAATTCTCGTTTGGGCAAGAGAAAGAAATTAAGGGAACCGTAACTTCAAAGGCCGATGGTATTCCATTACCAGGAGTTAATGTAACGGTTCAAGGAACCACTAATGGAACACAAACAGATTTTGATGGACACTATTCACTTACCGTTAATGTGGGTGATGTTTTAAATTTCTCTTATTTAGGAATGACTACGGTTTCTAAAACCGTTGCTCAGCAAGAAGTTATTAATGCACAGTTAGTAGAAGATGCACAGCAGCTTAACGAAGTGGTTGTAACAGCCTTAGGTATTAAAAAGGAGCGTAAAGCCCTTACCTATTCTGCACAAGAGGTTGGGGGAGACGAATTAACTCGCGTTAAACAAACCAATCCTATTAATAGTTTATCAGGTAAGTCGGCTGGTTTAACCATTACAAGAAGTTCTTCTGGTTTAGGTGGGGCTACTAAAGTCGTATTAAGGGGTAATACCTCGACAACTAATAACGATCCGCTTTATGTTATTGATGGTGTGCCTATGCTTAACAGTGGTAACGGATCTAACGGAAACGAGCCAGGAACCGATATTTTTGGTAGCCAAACAGGTAACCGTGATGGAGGTGATGCCTTATCGTTAATTAACCCAGACGATATTGAAAGTATGACGGTTTTAAAAGGAGCATCGGCTTCGGCGTTATACGGTAGTCAAGGAGCTAATGGTGTAATTTTAATTACTACTAAAAAAGGAAAAGAAGGCGCTTTATCGGTAAACTTTAATTCAAGTTTTACGGTTGATAATGTTATGTCTTTACCAAATTTACAAGCGGATTATCAAAGTGATTCTGTAGGTCAGCCAATTGCAGAAAATGGTCGTGTTGCCGATGCAAAATCTTGGGGTGCTAAAGCTAATGGCTTAAGTAACGATGCTAGTGAGTTTTTCACCATGGGGTATACTGCAATTAACGCATTGTCATTAACCGCAGGAAACCAAAAAGCGCAAACGTATTTTTCTTATGCAAATACGCTAGGAGAAGGGGTTTTGCCCGGAAACAATTTAAAGCGTAACAATTTAACATTACGCGAAACGGCTAAGTTTTTAAATGATAAAATTAGTGTTTCTGCGAACGTGAATTTATCAGACCAACGTATCAGTAACAGGCCAACCAATGGTTTATATTCAAACCCATTAACTGCCGTTTACTTACAACCTGTAGGCATCAGTAGAGATATCTATAAAAATAAATTTGAATATTTCAATACACAGCTCAATCAAATGGATCAATATGCATCTTCTTTTGATGAGAACATTCAGCAAAATCCATATTGGTTAATTAACCGTAACCCAAGTGAAGATATTGCACAACGTGTTTTAGCAAACGTATCGGTTAAATACCAAGTTACAGAGGCTTTTTCGTTACAGTCTAGAGGAAGTTACGATAAAACATTTTATACATTCGACAAAAGACAGTATGCTGGAACAGATCCTGTAAATTCTGGTGATAACGGACGTTATGTGTTGGAGAAAACAGAGAACACGCAACAATATATAGACTTTATTGCATCATACAACAAGGACTTTTCAGAAGATTTTACATTTTCTGGTCTTTTAGGAACGAGTTTAACAAAGTACAGAATTGGCGATCAAGTGTATTTAGATTCTGGTCGTGATGGTGCTGGTTTAAACTATCCTAATGTGTTCACTATTGCAAACTTTGCAACCACAAATAATATTAGACAAACGGTAGGGAACAGAGAAGTGCAATCTATATTCGGATCAGCAAATTTCGGATTTAAGGACATGCTTTTCCTTGATGTTACTGGACGTACCGATTGGTCTTCAACTTTAGTGAACACCGATTCTAATTCATTCTTCTACCCATCGGTAGGTTTAACAGCAGTGTTAACCGAAATGTTCGATATGGGGGATGGTATTTCTTTTGCAAAAGTAAGAGGGTCTTATGCTGAAGTAGGTAAAGATATTCCAGTGTATGCTACCATTCCATTAAACGCTATTAATAATACAAACACAGGAATTGGAACGGCTCCTTTTGCTCCAATTGAAGGTGAAACCCTAGAGCCAGAACGCCAAAAAGGGTTTGAACTGGGTACCGAGTGGCGTTTCTTCGGAAATCGTTTGGGCTTAGATTTTACATACTATGATTCAAAAACCGAAAATCAAATATTTTATATACAAGCGGCTCCAAACCCGAATGGATATTCTCAAAATATTGTGAATGCCGGTGAGATTTCTAGTGATGGTATCGAAATTGTATTAAACGGAAAACCTTTAGTTTCTGATAAATTTGAATGGGATACCGCTATAAACTTTGCACAAAACAATAACAAAGTAGTGGCAGTACACCCGTCGTTACAAGATGGGGAAGCTGTAATTACGGCTCGTGGTGTTAATGGTTATGAGTATGCTTTAATTGAAGGAGAAGATTTTGGTAGTATTAAAGCCAGATCACTCATTCGTGATGAAAATGGTACTCCTGTAATAAACACATCAGGTACATTAATGTCTACCGATTTTGAAACTGTAGCGCATGCACAACCCGATTTTACTTTAGGATGGAATAACAACTTCGTAATTGGAGACTTTAATGTAAACTTTCTTATCGATGGTAAGTTTGGTGGCGATGTGATGAGTGTTACCGAGGCTGTTAACGATAAATATGGTGTATCACAAGCTTCAGCTGATGCCAGAAACGGTAATGGAGGAATGGTTAATGTTGTTGATGAAAGTGGTGCAGCTTCTCAAATTTCAGCTCAAGAATACTACAATGCTATAGGCGGTAGAGATGGTATGTTAGGTGAGTATGTTTACGATGCAACAAACGTTAGTTTAAGAGAGGTTTCGGTAGGATACAAATTATTATTAGGTGAAAGCGATTTTATCGATAATATCAACTTCTCCATCATTGCAAACAACCTATTCTTTATTTATAAAGATGCGCCATTCGACCCGAATATTGCAGCCAGTACTGGTATGGGATTACAAGGAGTCGATATTTATAACCAGCCTTCAACCAGAAGTGTAGGTTTAAACATTAACGTAAATTTCTAAAGACATATGAAAAATATACTTAAATATACAATGGCTTCAGTTGTGGCCATAAGTTTAACCAACTGTACGGGTGATTTCGAAAAGATTAACACTAATCCCTACGGAATCTCTCAGGAAAGTTTAACGCAGCAAAACAATCATATTGGCTCTAGATTTTCGCCTTTATTTTCAAATATTATACGTGTTGAACCAGCTTGGAACTACCAATTACAACAAAACCTAAATGCCGATGTGTTTTCAGGTTATATGACAGCGCCAACGCCTTTTGCTGGTAATATTAACAACCAAACTTACGCTTTAGTAAACGGCTGGAATGGTTTTATATGGAGTGACGCCTATGATGCTAACAACGGTAACGGAATTATGCCTTACGCTAGAGAAATTAAAGAGCAAGTTGAACTTTCTGGCGATCCTAATGGTATGAAATTCGTTTACGTTTCGAACATTATAAAAGTTATGGCCATGCACCGTATTTCGGATGTATTCGGACCAATTCGTTACTCAAAATTTGATGATTACGATACTACCGGTCAATACGATTCTCAAGAAACCGCTTACAAAGCCTTTTTTGCTGATTTAGATGAAGCGATTACTGGATTAGAAGCGTTTCTTGATGATACCCAAGTTGCTCCCTTCGACCAATCGACACTAGAAGGTGATCTTGCTAAATGGCAAACTTTTGCAAATTCAGTGCGTTTGCGACTAGCCATTCGAGTGTCTAAAGTAGATCCTGCTTTAGCAAAAACTGAAGGTGAAAAAGCCTTAGCGAGCAATGCCGGATTAATGACAACAGAAGATATGATGGTAGATATGGGCGGATTCGTTCATCCTATTTTTACTATTAGTCGTGTATGGGGTGATGTGTTAATGAGTGCAGAAATGGAATCTATTTTAAAAGGTTTTAATGACAATAGAATTTCAGAATTTTTTAATGGGCCTGCCGATCCAACATTGGGAGACTACAAAGGTCTTAGAATGGGTGTAGATATTGATTTGAAATCGGAATATGGTAGTCATTCTGCGATAGGAGCAGCTGTTGAAGGCTCTCATAAAACTTGGATGACTGCAGCCGAAGTTCATTTCTTAAAAGCGGAAGCAGCTTTAAGAGGTTGGGCAGGAGCCGGTGATGCAAAGGCCAATTATGAGGCTGGTGTTCGTGCTTCTTTTGCGCAATTTGGTGCCAGTGGAGTTGATACTTATTTAGCAGATACTACTAGTACACCAGCTGATTATGTTGATGCTAGTAACCCAGCTAATAATTATTCATACCCAAGTGATGTGAAAATTGCATACAACGCAGCAGGAACTAACGAAGAACAGTTAGAGCAAATTATTACTCAAAAATGGATTGCTATGTTCCCTGATGGTCAGGAAGCCTGGAGTGAGTTTAGACGTACAGGGTATCCAAGAGTGTTTCCTGTAGTGGTTAATAATAGCGGCGGTGCTATTGATACAGATATACAGATTCGTAGAATAAACTTCGTAGATGTAGAGAAAAACACCAACGGTGATAATGTAACTGAAGCTGTTGGGATGTTAAAAGGTCCAGATAATGGAGGAACAAGACTTTGGTGGGATACCGGAGCACCAAATTTTTAAGTTAGGTTGATTAAACAGTTAGTTTAGTTTGTTGATAATAAGCAAGCGGAGAATTTCGGTTTTCCGTTTGTTTTAATAAAAGTTATTTAATAGAAATACAAGTATATCGTGAAAATTGCAAATCAAAAAAGTATAGCCCACACCAAGGCTGGTATGTTTGAAGAAACACGCTTTGAGAAAATACACAATGTTATTTTCCAAGACTCTACTGTGGCTTCAATATTAGTGGCTCAAGAAATAGCGGCTTTAATTAGAGATAAGGAAAATCAAAATAAACCATGTGTGTTAGGTTTAGCGACAGGGTCTTCACCAATAAAAGTTTATGAAGAACTTGTACGTATGCATAGAGAGGAAGGTTTAAGCTTTGCAAATGTAATCACCTTCAATCTCGATGAATATTTACCAATGGATAAAGGTAACATCCAGAGTTACTTTTATTTCATGCATGAGCATCTGTTTAATCATATTGACATTTTAGAAGAACACATAAACATTCCAGATGGTTCTGTGAGCTCGGAAGATTTATATCAATACTGTATCGATTATGAGATGAAAATCAAGGCTGTTGGAGGTTTAGATTTTCAGTTGCTAGGTATCGGTAGGACAGGTCATATTGGTTTTAATGAGCCAGGATCGCATTACAATTCCAGCACCCGTAGTATCACGTTAGATCATATTACTCGTGTTGATGCCGCTCCTGCTTTTTTAGGCATTGAAAATGTGCCAAGAAAAGCCATAACTATGGGTATTGGTACTGTTTTAAGTGCCAAACGTATTGTATTATTAGGCTGGGGAGGGAATAAAGCTGAAATTCTGAAAGAAACTATTGAAGGTGAAATAACCCCAGAAGTGCCGGCAACGTATCTTCAAAATCATGAAAATACAACCTTCATTATTGATGAAGCTGCGGCCTCAGAATTAACCAGAGTTAAAACCCCTTGGTTAGTAACCAACTGTGTATGGAACGACAATTTAAAACTTAAAGCCGTAGTTTGGCTTAGCGAGCTAACCGAAAAACCATTTTTAAAGTTAACCGATAAAGATTATAACAATAATGGTATGTCTGGTTTACTTACCGAAGAAGGTACGGCCTACGATTTAAACATCAAAATGTTTAATAAACTACAGCATACTATTACAGGTTGGCCAGGAGGTAAACCAAATGCTGATGATACCAATAGACCAGAGCGTGCTACCATTCCCAAAAAGCGTGTAATTATTTTTAGTCCGCATCCCGATGATGATGTGATATCCATGGGTGGTACTTTTGATAGGCTCGTAGAACAGGGGCATGAGGTTCACGTCGCTTATCAAACCTCTGGTAATATTGCGGTTTCCGATGAAGAAGCCTTGAAATTTGCCGAAATCACCCAATCACTTTGTCCAGAATGTGAAGAAACCGAAGCCATTATTAGCTTTCTTAAAAACAAAACCGACCATGATATCGATTCTGTAGAAGTTCGTAAGTTGAAAGGCTTAATAAGACGTAGTGAATCTTTAGGAGCTACGCGATATTTTGGTTTAGAAGATGCTAATGTGCATTTTCTTGATTTACCTTTCTACGAAACAGGCACCATAAAGAAAAATAACATTTCTCAGGAGGATATCGATATTATGTGCGATATCATTTCGACCATAAAACCACATCAAATTTATGCTGCAGGCGATTTAGCCGATCCGCATGGTACACATAAAGTGTGTTTAGATGCTTTGTTTGAATCACTAAAAATATTAAAAACAGAATCTTATATGAAGGATTGCTGGGTATGGTTATACCGTGGTGCATGGCATGAGTGGGAATCGTTTCAAATTGAAATGGCTGTGCCAATGAGTCCAGATCAGGTTTTAAGAAAACGTCACGCGATATTTTATCACCAATCACAAAAGGACGGCGTGATGTTTCAAGGAGGCGATTCTAGAGAGTTTTGGGTTAGAGCTGAAGATAGAAACCACCTAACAGCCAAAAAGTATAACGATTTAGGCTTGTCGGAGTATGCGGCTATAGAAGCCTTTAAACGATATCATTTTTAAGAAGTTGAAGAGATCAATCTTTATAATTTTGGCATTTACTTTTTTCAATTGTAAAAAGAACCGATCTGCTAACGATATTTCAGGAACATGGAAAATGGTTTATGCTAAAATTATTGAGAATGATTCAACCATGGTGAAAGATTTAAGTCACACCGAGTTTATAAAAATAATTAACGATTCGCATTTTGCTTTTTTCAATCAAGACCTCAATAATGACGAGAATTTCTATGGCGGCGGAGGTACTTATTTATTAAATGGCGATGACTACCAAGAAGTGTTAAGCTATACATCGGCTAAACATTTAAAAGACCACAGTTTCTCTTTTAAAGTTCAATTTAAAGGAGATACCCTAATTTAAACAGGGCTGGAACACATTAAAGAAGCAGGAATAAATAGGATGATTACAGAGAAGTATATTAAGGTTAAATCAAACTAAAAACTTCCTAATAATTTTTGTTTTCAGGCTTAAAGCAATCAAGAATGAAAAAATACTTACTAATTATACTAGCTATTGTACTATCTAGCACTATGGGTTTTGCACAAAACCCTTTAGCTGAAAAGTACAATATAATGCCTTGGCCAAAGGCGATAAAAGAGCTTCAATCTAAATTTGTAATAGACAGCAGCTTAACCATTTCGGTGGGTGTAAAGAAGTCTGATCGCGTGCACTATGCTGCTACTCAGTTTTTAAGACGTTTAACCCTAAGAACAGGCACCTTTTTAGAGGAGGGCTTTCCATTAGAAAATAATAAAGGAATGATTCAAATTCACTTTGATGAGGTTTCTAAACTCGATATAAAAAACGACGAATCTTACACGATTAATGTTCAGAGTTCAAGCATTAAAATTTCAGCAAAAACAGATGTTGGAGCGATACGCGGACTAGCAACGTTGTTACAATTAATAGACTGTAATAGCACGGAATATTTTATTCCAGGCGTAGCAATTTCCGATGCGCCTCGGTTTGTATGGCGCGGATTAATGATTGATGTTTCAAGGCATTTTCAACCTATAAATGTGTTAAAACGTCATTTGGATGCCATGGCCTCTATGAAACTGAATGTTTTCCATTGGCATTTAACCGACGATCAAGGCATTCGTTTTGAATCGAAAACCTATCCGAAATTACATGAATTAGCTTCCGATGGCTTGTTTTATACCCATGAACAAATTAAAGATGTTGTCGCTTACGCGGATAGATTAGGTATTCGTGTGATACCAGAAATTGATGTGCCTGGACATGCTACAGCTTTTTTAACGGCCTATCCGGAACTGGGAAGTAAAGATGATTACGATTATAGTATTGAACGTTTTTCAGGGGTGTTCGATCCGACACTAAATCCTACAAAAGATATCACGTATACTTTTTTAGAAAATTTATTTGCAGAACTCACACCGTTATTTCCAGATGAATATTTCCATATTGGAGGCGATGAAAATGAAGGGAAACATTGGGATGAAAACAAAGACATTGCAAAATTTAAAAAGAAACACGGCTTAAAAACCAACCATGATTTGCAAACTTTTTTCAATGTAAAGCTTGAAAATATATTGAAAAAACAAGGTAAAAAGCTTATGGGGTGGGATGAAATTATGACGCCCGATATGCCTACAACCGCTGTGATTCACTCATGGCGTGGCGAAAATGAAGGCTTATCAAAAGGAGGTACTTTGATTGAAGCAGCCAAAAAAGGATATCAAACGGTATTGTCTAACGGATTTTACATCGATAGAATGCAGTCTGTAGATTACCATTATAGCATTGAACCTATTGGCGATGTGGTTTTAACAGACAAAGAACGCGACCGCATTTTGGGAGGTGAAGCCACCATGTGGAGTGAATTAGTAACATCTATAACTATCGATTCTAGAATTTGGCCAAGAACAGCTGCTATTGCAGAACGCTTTTGGTCTGATAAAAACATAAATAACCTTGATAATATGAGAAAACGTTTAGCAGTCGTATCCCATCAATTAGAGGAATTGGGTATAAGCCACATAAAAAACCGTTCGGTGATTTTGAGGGGTATGACCAATAATCAGGAGATTTCTTCTTTATTAGTCTTATCTAATATTTGCGAGCCATTAGAAATTTATGCTAGAAATAAGGATGGTATGGAGTATAAAACTTTTTCACCATTTAACTTATTTGCCGATGCTTGTGTGGCCGATGCTTTGGACGCTTGGTATTTCAAAAAAGCCACTGCTAACTTTATAGCTTCAGGAACGTCTGAAGTGGTGCTAAACGATTTAAAAAAGTGGTCGGAAAATCATAATGCTTTTAGTCAGCTTCAGCAAAATCCGAAAATAAGTTCTTTAGAACCTTTGTCTAAAAATCTATCCTTAGTGTCTCAATTGTTGCAGGATGCTATCCGAAAGAAAAAAATATCCAAAGAAAATGTTCAAATCATTAAAAATACATTGATTTTACTGAGAGAACCTGTGGTAGATGTAGAGCTGGTAATAACACCGTCATTAAATGAGCTTGTAAACTATTGTGAAACAAACTATTTAAACAGATAAGTTATGGTGTTAATTGCAGATAGCGGTTCTACAAAATGCGATTGGATTTTATGTTCCGATGATGATACAAAACCAGTTCGCATTAAAACCAAAGGGTTAAACCCTGCGATTTTGACGAAAAAACAGTTTCAAAAAATCATTTCTAAAAGTACAGAACTTAATAAAATTAAGCATGCGGTTACCGATGTTAAGTTTTTTGGGGCTGGTTGTGGTACAAAAAGAAATCAGAAAAAAGTGAATGCCATTTTATCCGATTTCTTCCCTAATGCCATAGCATATTCTAATGAAGATACCATGGCAGCCATTATGGCCACGACAACAGAACCGGCGGTAGTTTGCATTTTAGGTACAGGTTCAAACTGTTGTTATTTTGATGGTAAAAATATTCATATGAAAGCACCTTCTATGGGGTATTTACTTATGGATGAAGCGAGTGGAAACTATTTTGGTAAAGCATTACTTCGTGCTTACTATTACGAAACCATGCCAAGTGATTTGAGACAGGCGTTTTCGGTAGATTATAAATTGAAAGAAAAAGACGTGATAAAAGGCTTGTACAAATCGGCACGTCCTAATAAATATTTAGCAGCTTTCGCACCTTTTTTGTTCAAACATGAAAACCATCCGTTTATTCAAAATATACTTAAAAAAGGTATGGATGCATTTGTAGAAAATCATGTGTTACGATACCGAGAAACCCTAAAACAGGTCCCCATTCACTTTGTAGGTTCTATTGCCTTCTATGCGCAGGATTATATTAAAGAGGGCTTGAGAGGAAGGGGGATAGAAGTAGGGATGATTGTAAAAAGTCCTATCGAAAATATTATTGAAAAGCATGCGAAAGCGAGTACGCTTTAAGGTTTCGTAGTTAGGCTTGGTAAAATATAAAACGATGAAGGTTTTTGGTTCTCGACTCCGCTCGAACACCCTGTTTTTAAACGATGCATAACAGCCTTTTGTATGATAAGCGTATCCTGTTTTTGCTCCTGCTAGCTTGTAGCTAGTGGCTGTAAACAAGCCAAAAACAGTTTAAATAATACGGTCTTCGAGCAAAGTCGAGAAGTGGTATTATAACCAGGTGTTTTCTTCATTACGCACGAAAATCACAGTTAGAACTGGAAAATTTAAGTCGTACCCTAAAAAGTGCACATCTCATTTAAATTAGAATAAAAATCGATGTTATCTCATAATAAACTGAAAGACGAAACCCTCTATTTGGAGGCTTCAAAAATTGCCGTAGTTCCAAATGTTTCCATGTATCACAGGTTTTTAAACTGGATGAGTGGCGAGTTTGAATTGTATTTACAAGATGATTCTAACGGATTAAAAGTATATTTTCCATCGGGTTGCTTAAGTGTTCGCTTGATACAATCGATAAGAGCTGATGTTTATTTTGAAATTCATGTAAAGAGTAAAAATAAGTTTCTTGGCACCCAAATGCATCGTCAAGCCTTGTCGGTATTGGATCAGATTTATAAGTTTGAAAAAACGATGTAAATGATTAATTATTCGTTGCCAGTTGGCTGTTATGATTTAGGAAGCTAAAACCATCACGTGGTAGGCTCGTTTAAAATAGTTTAGATTTTTGTGTTTTAGTTGCTGTTAGAATTTTGCGGGCATAACGTATCTGTTAAAACATTGTACCCCTAATTGATACTTAACCAACTAAATATTATAGGTAATGACATTATTCGATAAACTGAAATGGGTGCTTGGCATATTGATGGTGTTTGTAATCATAATTACCACAAACTTAATTGATAGGAATAATTTTGTTAGAGTAAGAGATGCTGTATCTACGATTTATGAAGACAGAATCATAGCCAACGATTTAATATTTGATATGCAGAAGCTGTTGCATGAAAAGGAATTAGCAGTTGCTTTATCTGATTCGACGTTTTTGAATACTGAAAGCTCAACATTTAACGCCGATTTAAAAGCTTTAATTTCAAGGTTTGAGCAAACAAAACTAACGCCCCAAGAAGCTATAGTGTTTGAAGACTTAAAATCAAATTTTGAAGTACTTTATAATTACGACCTAAAGGCATTGCAGTCAAATTTGAATTATAAATCAAATATAGTTCATAAGTTTTCAAAGGTGAAGGCAAACCTGAATGACTTATCTAAAATCCAATTACGAGAAGGGCGTCGACAAATGGCTATAAGTAAAAAAGCCGTTGATACTGTTGAATTATTTACAGATATTGAAATTTATATCTTGGTTTTTCTAGCCATTATTGTTCAGGTTATTGTGATGTATAATCCGAAGGAGAAAGCGTAGGGGGTTAAAGGGCTTGAAGCGCTATTTTACTTAAAAGTGTGATCTATCTTAGTTCTAAAAATGAAATTGCTTAAATACTTATAGGCTAACGTGATAAAAATATTTTATGTTTGATATTTAATAGTTGTGAGCAATCCCTCATAGAAACCCAAAAATTCCTTGGTACGTTGGCTAACGAAAAATTGAGTAAATTGCCTCTAAGAATTTTAATAAATATGAGAAAATCGAACATTTATAAGCTACTGAATTTCAGGATCATATTTTTACATTAGTCAGAAATTGAAAAAAGAACCGAAATAAATGAAAAATACTGCAATCGATATAAATGAATCTACAATAAAAAAATATATAGAATCATTACGGCCTGAAGATAATGAAATCCGCAAAAAGTTGGATTTTGGGTATTCTTATGATGGAAAAGTTGTAATTCTTTATGAAATTAGACCTTTTTGGAACAATCCAGAAGAAATAGAAAATATTGAATTTGCTAAAATCAGATTTTATAAGTCCAGAAAGGAATGGAATTTATATTGGATGCGAGCAAGTGGGAAATGGGAAATTTATGACCCTTTTCCAAAATCAACACACTTGGAAAAAATAGTTAACGTAATTAAAGAAGATAAACACGGTTGTTTTTTTGGATAATCTGAAACAAAATATCATCAAAAATATTGCGCAGGAATTGGATTGTGGATTCGACTGCTATTTTAATGTGAAAACAAGTGAAATTATATCTATTCCAGGGATTTCTTATGTATCAGACCAAGATGACTTTAAAAAATCTTTTGAACAGGATTTTAAAAGCATAGAAAATAACACAACAGATTTTATAAAATTCGCTGTTTTGGAAAGCTTTGAGTCAATTAAAATTATGGAATTATTTGCACAACAATTAACTGACCAAAATCTTAAGGCAGAATTGGGAAAAGTATTGGAAAACAAAAAGCCATTTCAGAATTTTAAAAGTAAAGTAGACCAATCAAATTTTAGACAAAATTGGTTTGATTTCAAGCAAAAAGAAATTGAGAAAAAAGTAGAAACTGAATTAAAAACAAATAAAGCCAGCTCACAACAATGGCTATAATTAATACGGGGTTAGATGCTTAACCTAAATTTTAGTATGTTTTTGTAATGTCCGCCAAATCTTTTGATTTGGCTTTAGAACAAAAAATATAAAACAAAATAAAAAGTTTTGGCTAAGTGTTTAATCGGAAGTTAATTTCTTTTTTATTCCCGTACTAATCATAGCCGAGACCGTTGTAAAACATATCCAAAAATGCTTCCGTATTCAAGAACTTAACGCAACAAATCTAAATTAATAGATTTGTAATTATGGTACGAAAAAAAACAGGTAGACTTACCCTTAAAGAAAGAATAAAGAATACAGATTGAGACTCTTTTAACTGAAAAAAAGAATAAATCATACATCGCTATAACCATTAACAGAGCTCGATCTACGGTTACAAGAGAAGTTAATAAATGGGTGCAAACAGATAGAGATAAATACTCAGCAGAACTAGCTCATTGGTGCGCCAAAGATGATTACCTAAACAAAAGAAATATTGATAAAATATCTAAGTACCCTAGACTTCGAATTTATGTCTATAGGGGCTTATTATCACAATGGACTCCTGAACAAATTGCTGGAAGACTAAAAGAAGAATTCCCAAATGATCCTATAATGTCTATTTCTCACGAATCAATTTATAGGTACATATATGCAAAGCCTCAAGCTAGTTTAAATAAAAAACTAATTAAACTCCTCGTACGCAAAAAAACAAGACGTAGACCCTCTAAAAAAAGACGCAGAACAGGATCTAAAATATTAAACCAAGTCAGTATAGACCTAAGGCCCGAGCATATTAACCTAAGAAATGAAATCGGACACTGGAAAGGAGATTTAATGATTGGGAAGGATCAAAAATCGGCTATTGGAACTATCGTAGAACGCAAATCTAGATATACATTAATTATCAAACTAAAAGCCAGGAACTCTAAGGAAATTGCTAAAATGTTTTCTAAAGAACTTAACAAACTAGATCCCATATTCAAAAAATCTATGACCTACGATAATGGAATTGAAATGGCAAGACACGAAACAATTACCAAGAAAACAGGTATGAAAATTTACTTTGCACACCCCTATTCTTCTTGGGAAAGAGGTACCAATGAAAACACTAACGGACTCATCAGAAGGTACCTCCCAAAAGGAACAGATTTTAACAAAATTGACTTAAATACATTCATCGAAATTCAAGAAAAATTAAACAATAGACCTCGTAAAATTATTGGATTTAAAACCCCTAATGAAGTTATGATAAAAGAACTAAAAATTGTAGCTTAGACTCATACAAAAAAAAGCAACGTTTGTTGCGTTAGAACCTTGAATGCAGCGCTTCTAGAACTCAAAATCAACTTAAAATTTTTGAAAATAGTAACTTTTAAGTTACTTTTGTAGTAATGGAAAAAGTTAGGCAAGTAATACAGTATAAAAATTATTTCGAGGAGTTTCTACTTGCTCAACCAGTAAAGATTCAAGACAAAATATTTAAGGTCATTGAAATAATCGAAACTTATCAGCACGTGCCGAAAACGTATTTGGCACCAATGAAAACTCATAAGGGATTATTTGAAGCTCGAATTAAGTTAGGTTCGAATATTTGGCGAGTTTTTTGCTTCTTCGATAAAGGTAAATTAGTCATACTCCTAAACGGATTTACTAAAAAGACGCAGAAAACCCCTAAAAAAGAAATCGATAAAGCTGTTCGATTAATGAAAGAGTATTACGAAGAAAAAAACAAAGAAAATGGAAACTAAAAGTTGGAAAGAAATAAAAGATAACGTTTACGGAAAAAAAGGAACGGAACGTAGAGATGAACTTGAAAGAGATTTTGAATCATTCAAAATTGGCTTACTTTTAAGAAACGCTCGTGAAGAAAAAAATCTTACTCAAGAACAGCTTGGTTTACTGATTGATAAAAAACGAACTTATATTTCTCGTGTAGAAAATAATGGAAGTAATTTGACTTTAAAAACTCTATTTGATATTGTTGAGAAAGGTCTTGGTGGCAAAGTCAATATTTCAATCGAAGTATAAAAATACGTTTTACAACAAGATGTATAATTAATGGCTAGGTCGAACTTGCTTACGAAAATCCTGAGGAATATTCTATTCGGTTTGTATTTTCTAAATTAGTTGCTCAAACACGCAACTAATCTTATACAAAACTGGACTACCTAATAAATTTGGTACTATTTTATACTAAGCAGCTTTGTTAATAAATCCTTTTAATTGTAATTCTTTTTCAAGAGGCGTCATGTATCCTAAACTAGAATGTAATCTTTGAGTGTTATACCAGTTTAAATATTGATCAATAGATTTGTATAATTGATTATAAGACGTATACTTAAATCTATTAATCCACTCATATTTAATGGTTTTAAAAAAACTTTCAGCTACAGCATTATCCCAGCAATTTCCCTTTCTACTCATGCTTTGTATCACTTTTTGATTAAAAAAGAACATATTTGTGATTCTGTTGGATGCATATTGCACACCCCTGTCCGAATGAAAAATACACTGCTGGTTTATCACTCTGTTTCTTCTAGCATCAACCCAGGCCTTTAAAACCGTATTCTCAGTAGTCATATCTTCACTTAAAGACCAGCCTATTATTTTTCTATCAGCCAAATCCATTATCGTGGTTAAATAGTTCCATTGTTGATTAACTCTTATATACGTAATGTCAGAGACTAATTTGTAGCCTAAAGAAAAACTGGTAAAATCCCTGTCTAATTCATTTTTAGCTGTTTTTAGAGAATGATTTGAATCCGTAGTTACCACAAATTTTTTATTCAATACACTTCTTAGTCCCATTTCTTTCATAAGTAACCCCACATATGAACGGGAATAAAAAAGCTTTTCTCGTTCAAGTTGTTTTTGAATTCGATAGCTACCATAAATCTGTTTACTATTGTCAAATATAGCTTCGATTCTGTCTTTTAAAAATGATTTAGAGGAATTAACCTTTAAGGTGTCTTTGGTTTTAAGCCAATGGTAATAAGCATTTTTACTAACCTTCATGCATTTGCACATCTTTTCGACAGGATAAGTATTTTTGTTTGATAAAATGAAGTTATACCTTATCTGTCGCTCTTGGAAAAGATGCTCACCGCCTTTTTTAAGATGTCACGTTCCATTTTAACATCTCTTAATTCCTTTTTTAATGCTATAAGTTCTTGATGTTCTTTGGATTTAGGTTCATTTTTAGAAAAATCTCCTCCTTTTAAATCATACTCTTGTTTCCATCTATTAATAACACTTGTATGAACTCCATATTCTTCACTCAGTTGTTTTGTTCGTATACCAGATTTTGATAAATCTAATATCATCGATTTAAACTCGTTGTCATATTTTTTTCCCATAATTCAAATATAGTTTATACTCTATATAAAACCGTCACAACAAAGGTAGACACTTCAAAACCGTTGTGGTGCATATATTAGGAACGCAGAAGAAACCTAAAAAGTAAATGAGATTAACGATAAGAAAAGAAAATCCAGAAGACTTTAAAACAGTCTTTAACCTTATAGAAAAGGCATTTGAAAATGAACAAATGAGCGACCACAAGGAACAATTTTTAGTGGAACGATTGAGAAATTCAGATGCTTTTGTTCCCGAACTTTCAATGGTAGCCGAAACCGAAAACAAAATTGTTGGACATATTCTGTTGACAAAACTTAAGATTAAAAACAAATCGAACGAATTTGACTCATTGGCTTTAGCACCTGTCTCTGTCTTACCTGAATTTCAAGGAAAAGGAATTGGTGGAAAATTGATAGTCGAAGTTCATAAAAAAGCTAAAGAATTAGGATATAAATCAATCGTTCTACTTGGACACGAAAATTACTATCCAAGATTCGGTTATGAACAAGCTGATAAGTATGGCATAGAATTACCGTTTGAAGTTCCGAAAGAGAATTGTATGGTAATTGAATTGATTGACAATGGCCTCGATGGAGTAAATGGCATAGTTGAATATCCAAAAGAGTTTAATGAATAAAAAATACGACACCACAAAATCATATAACTAATAGCTAATTGGTTGTTTCAACCAATATTGAGAAACTCACTCAGGCTTGTAAAACTGAAATAATAACTATGACAAAAAAGGTTATCGGAGCAGTATTTTTAATAATTGCATTTTTATTGACAATATGCATAGTACATAGACTTGCAATTAACCCAATTGCTTGGTCGAAATTTAAAGAGTTTATTACTGGAAAAGCTGGACTGAATTGGTCAATTCTTATTATTGCTTTTTACTCATTAATTTTAGTTCCAATATTTTTAATGTTTAAATATGGGCTAAAATTGACAAAATTATTTAAATGAACTGAATTAAATTAAAAACTAAACTTTATGTGGGATTTAGCAGGTTTCGGAACCGCTCACTCAAACGGAATTGAGAAATTTTGCCGACTAAAGCTCTCAATGACCTTACCCAAAATCAAAAAAAGGAAAATACCACGGAATTTAATTTAACAGAAAAAACAACGATATGGCAATAAAGGTTATAATGCATTGCTGCCGAATTTTCTACCTGAAATTCCATGTAAATTTGCTGTCTTTCAGCTGCAGCATAAAGCATCCTGTGGATGTTTCGGCAATGAAATTATAAACGAAACCGTTTAATCTTACATCATTTATACCCTAGAACAAACTAAAACAAGCTTTTCATTATCAAAATTGGAGGTGAAGAATAAATACTTATCACCACCATCTTTAATTTTAAACTTTTTACGAATTTGCTGAACGCTTTCAGGAAAGTTACGCGTTGTAATATTGGCTTTAGTGTTGGCCAACTGCTTTAGCGCTTTTTTATTGTAAGCGATACAACTTTCAATTTTAAAACGTCTTCCAGGAAAATCAACTAAGGTTGTACTCGTGTATAAATGTGCGTTAGGATGCAGTTTGTCTAATTGCAATTTTTCAGAAATACTTTGAAAGGCGCCTGATTTTAATATGGAACTATTAGGTTCGTAAAGATAAGTTTGGGGATCACTAAATGTCGCCTTAGCCGTTTTTTCTTCATTTAAATAAAAGGAAAAACTTTCGGTTTCATGCTTTTTTATATTAACCGTTTTAATGGCGATATCCTCTTTAAAATCGGCTTCTAATATCCATAGTAGCTCTTTGACCTCGTTGTTAACCGATACAACAATAATTTTTTTAACCTGTTTTAATTCGCCTATTCCAACCGAAAAATCTAATAACGGCGAGGTTTTAATGAGAATGTTTTTACTGTGCTTAAAAAGCAGGTTTAAATGTTCTGGAACATTTGGTAAACAATCGTTTAAAAAAAAGACTTTGCCCTTGCTGTCGTGACGCCGTGACGGATCGATGTAAATCCAGTCAAATGTTTTATCAGTCTCTTTTAAATATTCCAAGCCATCACCAGCAAAAGTCTGGCTGTTTTTTACATCTAGGGCTTTAAAATTATGATCGACAATGTCGGAGAGTTTTGGGTTGATGTCACAGTGTATAACTTCTTCAAAACGTTTAGAAAAGTAGAAACAATCTACCCCAAAACCACCCGTTAAATCAATAATACGTGTTCCAGTAATGAGCTCCGATTTATATTTGGCAGTGATCTCCGAAGAGGTTTGCTCGATGTTTAATTTGTTTGGATAGTAAATGTTTTCAGTATTAAACCAAGTTGGAAGTTTGTTTTTACAACGGTTTTTGGCTTCAATTTGCTCAACTACCTCTTGGGGTGGTATATGCTCAAATGGTAGTCCTTTAAGTAAAAGGGAAGCGATATCCGTGTTTAAATTTTTAGCAATGAAATGCTGAATTTCAGTATTTAAAATCGTGCTATTCAATTTGAAAATTAAATGTTTTCGGTGAATTTTTTTACGATTCTATTTTCCGATAAATACTCTTTCAAGATAACTTTAATGGCCGTGTAAGCAGGAATGGCAATAATTAAACCAATAACACCAAACAAAATACCAGTTACTAAAATGATAAGAAAAATTTCAAGAGGATGTGATTTCACACTTTTTGAAAATATAATAGGCTGACTCACAAAATTATCGATAAGTTGCCCAATCATGAATACAATAAATACCCAAAAGGTTTTTGGTAAGATATATGAAATAAATTCCTGTCCAATATTACTGGTCATGGTTAGTGTCATCATAATAATTACACTAATAAAAGGACCAACATAAGGTATTAAATTTAATAAAGCGCATAAAAATGCAATCACAAAAGGATTTTGGATACCAATGATTAAAAGCCCCGTCATGTAAATGATGAATAGAATGGAAATCTGACAAATAAGTCCGACAAAATATCGAGAAAGTAAATTTTTAATTTTTAAGAAAGAATTTTTAAACTGATTCTCACTTTTTTCTGGTACAAAAATGAGCAAGGTATTTTCTAGTAAAGCACGGTCTTTTAAGAAGAAAAAGGCGATAAAGAGTACCGAAAACACAGCTATACTAAAGCTACCTAAACCACTAACTATAGAATTTAATACTTGTGGAATAAAGGAGAAATCTAGTTTATCTAGAAATTTAATACCCTTGAAAGAATCGCTTAGGTCGTTTTGATGCAAATTAAAATTTAAAATAAAATCGGAATATGTTTGTTTAATATTAGATTCAAGCTTATTAATATCTAGAAGCGAAAGGTTATGACCTTGTTCTAAAACCAAAGGAACAAACAAGCCAACAAGACCAATCATGATACCTAATACCAGGAAAATGGTAATAATAACGGCTATGTTTTTTTCAATTTTTAACTTTTTTTCTAAAAACTGCACAAATGGTCTGCAAATTAAGGAAGTTACCGCCGCTACTGTAATATAAGCGATAACAGAACGTACTTTATAAAGAAAAAATAAGATTAAAGCAATACTAGCGATGGTTAGAACTGCTCTTACAATGCCGCTTGAAATGGTTTTTTGATTCAAATTAAATAGTTTGATAAGTAAGTAAAACTAATCAATTAAAATAAGAATAAAAAACAACTTTATAAAACACTTATTTACTGCCTCATGTTTTTACGAGATCGCTGGATATCTTTTAAAAATATCGAACTTGAAACTCAATACTTACTTAATTTTGATTGTATAATAATAATGAAACTCAGGCTTAGAGTAATTGTTTTGTAGCTTCATAAAGGGCGATATTAGTGGCCTGAACAACATTCATGCTACTATTTTGCCCGAACATATCGATATGAATAACGTCGTTTGAAGCGTTTAAAACGGCTTCAGAAACGCCAAAATTTTCATCACCAATTACAAAAGCTATAGGTTTTTCTGCTGAAAATTTATAATGATGAATAGGCTGGCTTTTCTGGGTAATTTCAATAGAAATTATTTGATAGTTGTCATTTTTTAAGCCTTCAACCACTGCTGCAGTATCTTCTAAAATTTCATAAGGGACCACTTTTTCAGTGGCTCTAGAGGTTTTTGCCATTTTTCTTCCCAAAGTAATATTTTGTCCGCATAAAATTATTTTTTCAACACCAAAGGCATCGGCGATACGAAATAAGCTTCCAATATTAGGGGCATTGGTTACATGATCGCAAACCAAAGTAATGGGAAATTGACGTTTTTTAAAATGGGTATTATAATGATTTAACTGCATGACATGGGTTTAGTGATCAAAAACATACTTGATGATGTTAGCACCCATTTTAAGAGCCTTTTCACGAACCTCTAAAGGATCGTTATGCACCTCTTCATCTTCCCAACCATCACCTAAATCACTTTCATAAGTAAACAGTAAAATTAGTCTGTCGTCTTGAAATAGGCCAAAGGCTTGCGGACGCTGCCCATCGTGTTCATGAATTTTAGGTAAGCCGTTTGGGAATTTATAAGGCGCTTTAAAAATCTCGTGATTCAATGGGATTTCAATCAAATCTTTATCTGGAAATACTTTTTTTAATTCTTTAGTGATGTATGGTTGCATGCCATAATTATCATCTATGTGTAAAAAACCTCCAGAAAGCAGATAGTTTTTTAGGTTTTCGGCGTCAGCTCCATCAAAAAATACATTGCCATGACCGGTCATGTGCAGAAAAGGGTATTGAAAAATATCTAAACTTCCGGTTTCTACAGTTTGTGGTTTTGGGTTTATTTTAGTGTGAATATGTTGGTTACAATACTCAATAAGGTTTGGTAAAGCAGTAGGATTTCCGTACCAATCGCCACCGCCTTTGTATTTTAAAACAGCTATATCCTGAGCTATAAGTGCAAATGAAAATAATGAAAAACTAAAAATAAAAAGAACCCTCATGTATACTTATTCATTTATAAAAGCTACAGAATGGCAAGCTGCAATAGCTGCTGTTTCTGTTCGTAACCGTGTTTCGCCCAAAGTTACTGGAATAAAATTGTTTTTAAGTGCTAAGGCAATTTCTTTAGATGAAAAATCGCCTTCAGGACCTATTAATATAGTAATATCTTGATTAGGTTTTAGCTTTTGTTTTAATGATTTTTTATCACTTTCCTCGCAGTGAGCAATAAAGCGGTCTCCCGAAAACGATTCATTTATAAAATCTTTAAAGTGAATAGGAGGACTTAATGTAGGCATAAAACAGCTTAAAGACTGCTTCATAGCCGATTGTAAAATGCGTTCAAAGCGGTCGTTTTTAACCACTTTGCGTTCGCTATGATCGCAAATAATGGGTGTAATACGTTCTATGCCTATTTCGGTAGCCTTTTCTAGAAACCATTCGTAACGATCGTTCATTTTCGTAGGTGCTACAGCCAAATGCAAATTAAAATCGCGCTTTTTTTGTTGGGTTTTAGAAATAATATTGGCCATGCATTTATTAATGTTGGGCATAGTAATCTCAGCAATAAACAGCCAACCTTTACCATTAGTAATGTGTAAGGTGTCGCCAGTGGTTTTACGCAACACTTTTACAATGTGTTTGCTTTCCGTTTTATCAAACGATATTTGGGCCGTTTGGTCGTTTATTTCTGGATTATAGAAAAGTTGCATGTTACTTTTTTTCAGTAATTTTTAAAACTTGTAATTCTGAAATTTCCTTAGGTTCATGGGTTTTTAAAACCACATAATAGCGATTGGTTTCAGGTAAATTTACTGTATACACGTCATTTAAAGCATAGCTATTATTGGTTAAGCTATTTTCTAAGGCGGTATCTAGTTTTCCTTTTGTAAACCAACCTGTGTCTCCGCCTTTTTCGGCTCCTGCATCCATCGAATAGCGTTTAGCTAAAAAATCAAAAGGCGCACCATCTTTATAGTTTGCCATTATTCTAGATCTAAGCGTATTCAAATCGGCCATATTATATTTGCTGCCATCTAAATAGATGTACGAAACGCGGTTGTAGGTGTTTGTAGTTTTACTTATCACTTTGTAATAGGTTTTTTCAAACTCACGATCTACAACTTCGGTGCTGCCTACGTTTTTCTTAAAAAGCGATTTGGCTAGTACCGTTTGGTGTTTTTCTTCGTTAAAAGTAATTAATTTATTTTTAGTGGATTTATTCGATTTTATAAAGGCATCGGCTTGCTCGGGGTTATTAATGTTTTTCAATTCTTTTTGAACAGAAGGCTGTGCATGTAAGGCGACTACACTAACAAATATTAGTGTACTAAGTAGTTTTTTAATCATGTCGATAGGTTTTGGAGCAAGGTTAGTTTATTTCGTAAGGGCTTTATCTATTAAATTTTTAATCGCGCCGAGGCAACAACATCTTGCTTGGCAAAATCCTTTTCAAGATATTTTAAATAACCAACGATCGCAATCATAGCACCATTGTCTGTAGTGAATTCAAATTTGGGGATATAGGTGGTCCACCCAAATTTTTTCTCGCCGTCTTTTAAGGCTTGTCGGATACCAGAATTTGCCGAAACACCGCCACCAATAGCAATGTGTTTTATGCCAGTTTCTTTAGAGGCCAATTTCAACTTGTCAATTAAAATGCCAATAATGGTGTATTGGATGGAAGCGCATATGTCATTAAGATTTTCTTCTATAAAATTAGGATTTGCCTTAACTTCTCGTTGTATAAAATACAGAATGGCTGTTTTTAACCCCGAAAAACTAAAGTTTAGTCCGTCTACTTTTGGTTTCGAGAATTTAAAAGCTTTGGGGTTTCCCAATTTGGCACGCTTGTCAATTTCAGGACCTGCAGGATAACCTAGTCCTAGAATTTTACCACTTTTATCAAAAGCTTCACCAACGGCATCATCAATAGTCTCGCCAATAACGGTCATATCAAAATAATTTTCAACCTTAACAATTTGGGTGTGCCCTCCAGAAATGGTCATGGCTAAAAACGGAAATGGTGGTTTGTAAAAGCCTTCTTCATCAATAAAATGCGCTAAAATATGACCTTGCATATGATTCACATCAATAAGCGGAATATTTAAGCCATAAGCCAGGGATTTAGCAAAAGAAGTCCCTACCAATAAACTACCCATCAGTCCAGGGCCTTTTGTAAAAGCAATGGCATGCAACTGTTCTTTAGTAATGTTGGCTTTCTTTAGAGCTTGATGTATTACAGGAACTATATTTTGTTGATGAGCACGTGAGGCCAATTCTGGCACGACACCACCGTACTCTTCATGTATTTTTTGGCTAGAAACAACGTTGCTTAAAATTTTACCGTTAACCAATACTGAAGCCGCCGTATCATCGCAAGACGACTCAATTCCTAGTATATATATATTTTCTGAAGACATTAATTTATATTAGGCATAATAATTACTAATTTTACAGCGAATAAGCGTTTTATTCACAGGCACAAAACTACTCAATTATTTTTTTATTAAAAACGTTAATAAGTTTATATCCATAGCTTAATATTTAATAGGGGTTTGGAGTTTTTAAAGAGTAAACGTAGTTTGATTTTAATTAAATAATAATCCAATTTAAGATTAAGAAATTTCTAAAAATAGTATCTAAAATAGCAGGCATTTTATTAATGCTTTTTGTCATCTTGTTGCTTATTTTATCCATTCCTTACGTACAAACACGAATAGGTAAATACGCTACTAAGCGTCTAAACAAAGAGTATAAAACAAGGGTTTATATTAACCAAGTTAGCATGCAGCTGAATGGGGATATTGAGCTTAAAAAGATTTATATTGAAGATTATAAAAAAGACACTTTAATTAGTGTTAACGAATTGAATACTTCTATTTTAAGTTTTAGAAATTTATTATACGGTAACTTAGTTTTTGGAGATATCGATATTGAGGATTTAGACTTCAATGTAAAAACATACCAAGGAGAAACCGAAACAAATCTTGATGTTTTTGTTCATAAATTTGAAAGTGATAACCCCGAACGGGTTAAAAGCGATTTCCTATTTTCCTCTAGCGATGTGTCTATTTACAACTCGGTTTTCAGTTTAACCGACGAAAATCGTGAAACATCTAAAATGCTTTATTTTAACGATTTAAATATCAATGCTACCAATTTATTGATTAATGGTAGCGATGTTAGTATGCGAGTAAATACCTTGTCCTTTAAAGATAGTAGAGGTGTAGTGGTTAAAAATTTAATGACCAATTTTGCTTATACGCTTAACGATATGACCTTCTCGGATCTTCAGGTTAAAACAGAAAATTCGGTTTTAAATGGCGATTTGAAATTTATTTATAAACGAGAGGATTTACAATTTTTTACCGATAAAGTTAATATTGAGGCTTCTTTTAAAGACTCTAATGTACTTATTGATGAACTAAACACTTTTTATAATGAATTTGGGCATGATATTCATGCGCTTTTTGATGTGAAGCTTTCCGGTACTTTGAATGATTTACAAATGACCGATTTAAGACTGTCCACTAGCGGTAGAACACATGTTTATGGGGATATTCATTTTAAAAATTTGTTCACGAAAGAAAAGGAAAGTTTTTATATGGATGGTAATTTTCGAAGCCTCTCTTCAACCTATTACGATTTAAAACATCTCCTTCCTAATATATTAGGACGCTCCATACCATCATCTTTAAGTCGTGTAGGGAAATTTAGTATTAAAGGTAATACGCAAATTACTACTAAAAAGGTGGTTGCCGATGTTAAAATTAATACCGATATCGGGTTTGTAGACTCTAACTTGGTAATTGACAAAATTAATGATATCGATAATGGTGCTTACCAAGGTAACATCATATTAAATGAATTCGATTTTGGTTCCTTTTTAAATACCTCTAAGGTTGGTAAAGGCTCTTTAAATTTTGATGTTAACGGTAAGGGTTTTACTGCCGAAAAAGTAGATACCCAAGTAAAAGGTGAGGTTTTTCATTTGGAATATAACCACTATAATTATAAAGCTATTAAAGTTGCCGGAAATGTAATGAATAATATTTTCGACGGAAATCTTGTGGTAAACGATCCTAATCTGCAAATGAACTTTTTAGGGCTTATCGATTTTTCCGATCATGTAAAAAAATACGATTTTGAAGCCGTTGTCGATTACGCCAATTTAAAAACACTAAACTTTATTAAGCGCGATTCTATTTCTATACTTAAAAGTAAAGTCAATATGAATATGAATGCCGGAAGTATTGATGATGCCTATGGTAAAATTACTTTTAGAAATACCGTGTATCAAAATGAAAACGACACCTATGCTTTTGATAAGTTTGAATTAACTTCTAGGTTTGAAGGGGAAGAGCGTTACCTGTCTTTTAACTCGCCAGACATCATTCAAGGCGATTTAATTGGGCATTTTGTAATTAGAGACCTGCAAAAATTGTTTAAAAACGCTATTGGATCGGCTTTTTCAAATTATACTCGAGACAAGGTTAAAGGTAATCAGCATATAAACTTTAATTTTAAGATTTATAATAAAATTGTAGAAGTTCTTTATCCTGAGGTGAAGTTAGCCAAAAACACCTTTATTCGCGGACATGTAGAGAGTGATGAAAGCAAGTTTAAACTCATGTTTAAGTCGCCAAAAATAAACTACGATGATTATTTTGTTAATAATGTGGAGTTGCAAATGGATAATGGTAGCCCATTATTTGATACCTATATTGAAGCCGATAGCTTAAACACCAAATATTACAATTTATCTAAGTTTAATTTGATAAATGTAACCTTGAATGATACCCTTTTTATGCGCGCCGAAATTGTGGGAGGTAAACGCAACAATGACACCTATAATCTCAATTTTTACCATACCATTAACGCCGAAAATGAGTCGGTTGTTGGTTTTAAAAAATCTGATTTTACTATCAAAAATCACAAATGGAATATCAATGAAACGAACGATAAATTCCATAAAATTATCTTCGATAAAAAACTAGCGCATTTACATGTAGACCAGTTTAAAGTGAACCACGATAACGAAGTCATTAACCTTTCTGGATTTATTCAAGATTCAACCCAAAAAGATATCAAGTTAGATTTTACTCATATTGACCTCGATAAAGTCCTTCCAGAATTAGATAGTTTAAAGTTTGAAGGTCGAGTTAATGGTAATCTGGAAATTATTCAAAAAAATGGGAGCTATGTTCCAACCTCCGAAATTGTAATAAACCATTTGAAAATTAATGAATTTGAGTTAGGATCCTTCGATGCTAGCATTACGGGGAATCAATCCTTAACACATTACCTCGTTGATGCTTCTATTAAAAACGATTTAGACAAATCTTTTCATGCTCAAGGCGGTTTAGATGTGAAGAATAAACAAACTTTTATAGATGTTAATTTAGATTTTGATAAATTTCGATTACATCCTTTAAATGCTTTGCTACAAGGCATTTTATCTAATATTCGCGGTGAAGCAACGGGTAGAATTCATGTGGTTGGAAATCTAAAAAAACCAGAAATTAATGGCGATTTAGTGCTTGATAATGCAGGTTTAGCGGTGCCTTATTTAAATGTAGATTACGCTTTCGCGGATAACTCCTCAGTCACTTTAAACGATCAAACTTTTCAGTTTAACAACATCAATTTAACCGACACAAAATACCAATCCAAGGGAAGACTTCGTGGAACAATTAGCCATACAAACTTTTCAAAATGGAATCTAGGCTTAGATATTACAACCGATAACTTATTGGTTTTAGACACGAAAGAAGCTGAAGAGTCCCTATATTATGGTATGGGGTTTTTAGGCGGCCGAGCAAGTATTGAAGGGCCCACCGATCAATTAGTGATCTCGGTTGAAGGAGAAACTAAAAAAGGAACCGTATTTAATATTCCTTTAAACGATTCCGAATCTTTTGGTGATAACTCCTACATGCATTTTATTACCAAGGAAGAAAAAATGGCCAAAGAACAAGGGGGCGAGATCGTTTTTGATGACATTAAAGGCCTAGAACTCGATTTCGATTTAGATGTTACCGAAGATGCCGAAGTACAACTCATCATAGATAAAAGTACCGGCCACTCTTTAAAAGGTCGCGGGCGAGGTGGTTTATTGGTAGAAATTAATACCAATGGAAAATTTAAAATGTGGGGTGATTTTTCGGTGTTTGAAGGGGTTTATAATTTCGCTTACAGAGGTTTGGTTCAAAAAGAATTTATAGTACAACCAGGTGGTACCATTGCTTGGGAAGGCGATCCTTTAAAAGCTCAAATCGATATGTTAGCCACATATAAAACACGTGCAAACCCTTCTCCTTTATTGGATACCCCTATAAATAGAAGCATTCCAGTAGAACTTAATATTGCGCTGGTGGGTGATTTGGAACAGCCCAAACCCGAGTTTAGTTTCGATTTTCCTAACGTAAGTTCAACGGTTAAATCGGAGTTGAATTATAGACTTCAGTCTAATGAAGACAAACAAAATCAGGCCTTATATCTACTCTCTACAGCGTCTTTTTCAAGCGGTTTAAGTGATCTTAATTTTTCTGGAACCATTGCCGAAAGGCTTAATGGTATCATTAACGGACTGTTTACAGGAAGTGATAGTAAACTCAATATTGGTTTAAATTATGAATCCGGACAAAACAGACCCGATTATCAATCCGATGATCGTTTTGGTGTAACCCTGCAAACTCAAATTAGCGATCGTGTTATTATTAATGGTAAAGTAGGTGTGCCTGTAGGTGGTAGTGGAGCCACGCAATCGGTAGTAGCAGGCGATGTAGAAATTGCTTTTTTGTTAAACGAAGATGGCAATTTAACCGCTAATGTTTTTAATCGCGAAAACAGTATTAGAAATTTTGGAGAGAAAATAGGATACACGCAAGGAATTGGAGTGGCCTATAGCGTAGATTTTGATACCTTTAAAGAACTCATTCATGAGATTTTACGAAAATCAAAACCTATAGAAGGCTACGATTTAGAGCAAGAGCAAACCGATAAAAACAATGAAAAAGCACTGCCTAATTATATTTCAATTAAAGAAGAATCAGGTAATTAGCTGCTTTTTTTTATAAATATTTGTAAATTCCTTTATTTTATTGTTAACTAAAACGTTGTAGTTTTAAATGTAGGGTAAAATATGATTTATGTTATAGAAATATGATATATGTTTATTAATTTTACACGACTAAACAAGAAAATGAATGCCTAAAACAATTAAGAAAGTAGCTGTTTTAACATCGGGAGGAGATTCTCCAGGAATGAATGCTGCTATACGCGCTGTCGTGAGAACATGTGCATACCATAATGTAGAATGCCTCGGCGTTTATCGTGGATATGAAGGCCTTATTGAAGGCGATTTTGTAGTATTGGATGCTCGAAGTGTGAAGGGGATTATTAACAAGGGGGGTACCATGTTAAAATCGGCCCGCTCCAAAGAGTTTAGAACTGCAGAAGGACGTCAAGAAGCTTATAAAAAACTAAAAGAGAAAGGCGTTGATGGCCTTGTGGTTATTGGAGGTGATGGATCGTTTACAGGGGCTCTTGTTTTCAATCAAGAATTTAATTTCCCAGTAATGGGTATTCCGGGAACTATCGATAATGATATTTTTGGAACCTCACATACTTTAGGCTTCGATACAGCGCTTAATACCGTTGTCGATGCCATTGATAAAATTAGAGATACAGCCAGTTCGCATAACCGATTATTTTTTATTGAAGTTATGGGACGTGATGTTGGTCATATTGCATTAAATTGTGGTATTGCTGGTGGCGCTGAAGAGATTTTAATTCCTGAAGAAGATTTAGGATTAGAACGTTTGGTCGAGTCTCTAAACAAAAGTAAAAAGTCTGGAAAAACTTCTAGTATCGTGATTGTCGCTGAAGGGGATAAAATAGGAAAAAATATTTTTGAACTTAAAGATTATGTAGACGAAAATATGGAAGGGTACGATGTAAGAGTTTCAGTTCTTGGTCATATGCAACGTGGAGGTGCACCTTCTTGTTTCGATCGTGTTCTAGCCAGTAGAATGGGCGTTAAAGCGGTTGAAGCCATGTTAGATGGTGAAAGTAACTATATGGTAGGACTTAAAAACAATAAAATGGAATTAACACCATTAGATAGCGCTATTAAAGGTAAAACAAAAATAAATTTAGAATTATTGCGTGTCTCAGATATCATGAGCACTTAACATTTATAAACAAGATTATGTCAAAATTAAAAATTGGAATTAACGGATTTGGTAGAATAGGTAGAATTGCTTTTAGAGTAGCAGCTTCTAGACCTGATATTCAAATAGTAGGTATTAATGACTTATTAGATGTTGAGCATTTAGCTTACTTATTGAAATATGATTCTGTACACGGTCGATTCAATGGTACTGTTGATATTAACAACGGAAACCTAGTAGTAAACGGTAATGAAATTAGAATTACAGCAGAACGTAACCCAGAAGATTTAAAATGGGATGCTGTAGGCGCAGAGGTTGTATTAGACTGTACTGGTATTTTCACAACTTTAGACAAAGCTCAAGCTCACATTACTGCTGGTGCTAAAAAAGTTGCGATTTCTGCACCATCTGCAGATGCTCCTATGTTCGTAATGGGTGTTAACCACGATAAAATTACTTCAGAGCATACTATCGTTTCTAACGCATCATGTACTACAAACTGTTTAGCGCCAATCGCAAAAGTTATTAACGATAATTTCGGTATTATTGAAGGTTTAATGACTACTGTTCACGCTACAACAGCAACTCAAATGACTGTTGATGGTCCTTCTAGAAAAGACTGGAGAGGTGGTAGATCTGCACTTGCTAATATCATTCCTTCTTCTACAGGAGCTGCAAAAGCTGTAGGAAAAGTAATTCCAGAATTAAACGGTAAATTAACAGGTATGGCTTTTAGAGTTCCAACTCCTGATGTTTCTGTAGTAGATTTAACAGTAAGAACTGAAAAAGGAGCTTCATGGGATGAAGTTAAAGCGGTAATCAAAAAAGCTTCTGAAAATGAGTTAAACGGTGTATTAGGATATACTGAAGAAGCAGTAGTTTCTCAAGACTTCGTTTCTGAAACTTTAACTTCAGTTTTTGATGCAGAAGCAAGTATTGCTTTAAATGATAATTTCTTTAAATTAGTATCTTGGTACGATAACGAGTTTGGTTATTCAACTAAATTAGTTGACTTAGCGCAACATATCGCATCTGTAAAATAATTTTTTTAAAATATTAATAATAACTCCACAGAGTTATTGTGTATAAAGCACAGTATTCTGTGGAGTTTTTTTATCTCTAAACTTATGATTTTAATTGTTGATAGTGGTTCTACTAAATCGGATTGGATTGCCGTAGATAATAATGGAAACCAATTGTTTGAAAAAATTCGTACTAAAGGGCTCAATCCTGCCATACTACCCGAAAAGAAGCTGTTTAAAATTATTAAAAGCAGTAAAGAGCTAAAAAAGAACAAAGATCAAGTAACCCATATATTTTTTTATGGAGCAGGTTGCGGAACCGAAAATCCGAAACGTTTATTAAAAGGAGTATTACAAGAAATTTTTGTGAATGCACAAATTGATGTAAATGAAGACACTCTAGCTGCGGTATATTCTACAATTAATACGCCAACTGAAGCTGCTGTAGTTTGTATTATGGGTACTGGTTCTAATTGTAGTTATTACGACGGTGAAAAATTGCACCAACGTGTAAATTCTTTAGGTTACATTTTAATGGATGACGCTTCAGGAAACTACTACGGTAAACAATTGATTAGAGATTATTACTTTAATCATATGCCTGTTACTGTGAAACACGCTTTTGAAACCAAATTTAATCTTGAGTCCGATTACATTAAATACAATGTATATAAGCAACCGAATGCTAATGCCTATTTAGCAAATTTTGCTGAATTTATGTTTTTAAATAAAGATTCAGAATACATCATTAATTTAATAAAAGATGGTATTCGCCTCTTTGCTAAAAATATGATCATGCAATATGAAGAAGAGCTTAAAACCGTTCCCGTGCATTTTGCTGGATCAATTGCCTTTTTTGCACAAAATGAAATTAAAGAAGTAGCAGAAGAAATGGGCTTTAAGGTTGGTAATTTTCAACGTAGACCTATTGAAGGCTTAATACCGTACCATACTAAAGACCTTTAGTTAATAATTTCTACAAACAGGAATTTTTTTTATGTTTAAAAATCATGTGGCGCTTTACATCTCTAACAATGAAGATAAAAAGCGTATTGTTGAAAGCATACAAACTGGTACTTTATTTGAAAACTTAGTAGGATTAAAAACGTTGCTTTTTTCTGAGTTGACTCTTGATAAGTTTATTAAAGAGGAATTACAATATGATCAATTTAATATAGAAACCATTCATAAAAATAAATTATCTCAGGCATCTGGAGGTGAAAGAAAAAAAGCGCTTCTTAAGTACCTCATTTCACAAAACCCAGAATGCCTTATTGTAGATAACGTATTTGATAGTTTAGATAGCGCTTCACAAAAAGCAATAGCCTTACAATTAGAGACTTTAAGTGATAACACGATAATCATTCAGGTATTAACGCGTAAACATCAGCTTTTGCCGTTTATTTTAAATCTGTATCAGTTTCATAACAATACATTCAAAAAAGTTGAGCGGTTAGAAACGCAGGTTTCTTATAAGTTCTTATTAGATAAATTACCTCAGCCAGAGCATGAATTTGACACTGATTTTAAAAGTCTTGTCAAATTTAATAAGGTGAGTATTCAATATGGTGAACGCCCCATTGTGAGAAACATTACTTGGGAAATTAAACCAGGGGATTTTTGGCAACTTATCGGTCCTAATGGTGCAGGGAAAAGCACTCTAATTACTTTAATTACGGGAGACAACCCTAAAGCCTACGGACAAGATTTGGTTTTGTTTGGTAGACAGAAGGGTAGTGGAGAAAGCGTCTGGGATATTAAAAATAATATTGGTCATTATTCTGCAGAGATTTTACGCGGATTCCGTAGGTTGGACTCTGTTGAGAAAATGATGCTTTCAGGGTTTTATGATTCTATTGGACTGTATAAATTCCCAACCGAAAGACAAAAGTTTATTGCTCATGATTGGCTTAAAATGTTAGGCTTATTTGAGCTTAGAGATAAAGATTTTTTGTCTTTGTCGGTAGGTCATCAGCGCTTGGTTTTAATAGCACGTGCCATGGTTAAACATCCTCCGCTATTAATTCTAGACGAGCCTACCAATGGTTTAGATGATGCAGATGCTGTAATCTTCTCAGAATTGGTTAATAAAATTGCATCCGAAAGTAAAACAGCCATATTGTATGTTTCCCATCAAAAGGAAGCATCAATACTACGTCCAGATTTTATTTATGAATTAACCCCAAGCACATTGGGATCTCAAGGAAAAGTGGTACACGTTTAACTGTTATATACACGGTTTTCCTGTTCGTTAACTCGAATAAAAGTAGTGCGTTTGGTGAGTTCTTTTAGCCTGGAAGCGCCCACATAAGTACAGGTACTACGTAAACCGCCTAAAATGTCTTGAAGTGTGGTTTCCACCGGTCCTTTGTAGGGTACTTCAACCGTTTTTCCTTCACTCGCTCTATACTCAACAACGCCGCCTACATGTTTTTCCATGGCAGTAGCCGAACTCATACCGTAAAATTGTTTAAATACTTTGCCGTTTTTTTTAACGATTTTACCACCACTTTCATCATGTCCTGCCAGCATACCTCCAAGCATTACAAAATCGGCACCAGCACCAAAAGCTTTAGCAATATCGCCCGGCGTTGTACAACCACCATCACTAATAATTTGTCCGCCTAAACCATGAGCCGCATCAGCACATTCTATAATGGCAGAAAGTTGTGGATAGCCAACACCTGTTTTAACTCTTGTGGTACACACAGAACCAGGTCCAATACCTACTTTAATAATATCGGCTCCAGAAATTAAAAGTTCTTCTACCATTTCGCCTGTAACCACATTTCCAGCAATAATGACTTTATCTGGAAATAAATGCCTTGTATTGCGCACAAAGGCTGTAAAGTGCTCTGAATAACCATTAGCCACATCAATACAAATAAATTTTAAATGGGGATGTAACTCAAAAATACGTGTTAGTTTTTCGGTATCGTTTTCACTTGTTCCTGTGCTTACAGCTATATAATCCTCTATGGACTCCGGGGCGCTTTCTAAAAAACTATTCCAGTCTTCAATAGAATAGTGTTTATGTATGGCCGTAAATACTTTTTTTTCAGATAAGGCCTTAGCCATTTCAAAGGTCCCCACAGTATCCATGTTGGCTGATATGATAGGAATTCCTGACCAAGTTAAAGGGCTGTGTAAAAATTTAAATTCCCTTTCTAAACTCACTTCAGATCGGCTCTTCAAAGTAGATCGTTTAGGTCTTATCATCACATCTTTAAAGCCTAACTTAATGTCATATTCAATTCTCATCTAATATTTTTTGGTAGTTTTAATGCAAACCTAAAATTAGTCATTTTCAAAATAAAATTTGACTTAATAACGAATAATCATTTTGATAATTCGTAAATTTATAGATATGTTTGTTAAAAAAACTATTATATCAGGTTACTCCCCCCCCCCCCAAATTTATGAAATCAATTAAAAAGAGGTATAAATTATCTTTTCTGATTTCCCTAAGCATTGTCACCATACTTCTGATAGGCTTTCTTTTCTTAGAAAAAAAATGTATATTGAAAGTGCTGCTGGTATTTTATTTGTTCTTGCTGTTATTCAAGTATTCGGACTTCAATATTTTTTTAAAAATCAGCTTAAAAATGATGTGATTAATTCAAACTTAAAGCTTCGAGTGAATGAGTTAAAACGAAATTTAGACACTGCAGAAACAATTGCCGGTCAAAAGTCCATTTATTTGGCAAACATGAGTTACGAAATTCGCACCCCATTAAAAACGGTTCTGGGTATGTTAAACCTGCTGAAACAAAAGTATTTAGAATCCGATCAAATCGCACAATTAGAAATTGCCGAATATTCATCATTACATATTTTGCAATTGGTGAATATGATTGCAGATAATGCCGTTGTAGAGCGGGGTAATATTAAATTGAATATTGAGGCCGTTGATTTAAAAGCAGATTTGATAAAACTTTTTAAAGTTTTTGAGTTTCAGGCCTTCGAGAAAAGTTTAGGTTTCAAACCAATCCTGTCCTAAACATTTTTGATCTAATCAAAAGTCAACGATTTTACTGGTAATTAGCCATGTTTTTTATCTTTTTCAAAAAAGAACCCCTTGTGTATAATTTTGTTTGGGGGGAGGCTGCTCGTTAAAAGGGCTATCAATCCATTTTTGCAAATCCACTTTGACAAAAAGGTTAAGTCTTATAAAAGCTACTAAATTGGACAAGTACCAATTATATTTTGCATTTGCTTTTAAGGCTTTTAGGATGAGTATAGTAATAAGAGCCGTCCATATTTGTATCATTACAGCATTTTCAGAAGTTCCTATAAACGATTTAATATGTAGCTGTTGTTTGATGTCTCTAAAGAATATCTCAATATCCCATCTAGCTTTGTAGAGTTGGCTAATTGTGTTTGCTGTCCAAGACATTTGGTTGGTAATAAGTTCTATTTCCTGCTTATTTTTATCGTCCCATACAGCTATTCTACGTAGCTTCTTTGGGTATTTTGTTTTTGATTTAGCCCCTGTTAGCTCAATGATTTCATCTTTTAAAACATGATGATGTCTATTTTCTGGCAATTCTTTTTCTTTAATACTCTTAAATTGGATGTTTTCTTTGTGCCTAATTACAAAAAACACTTGGTTGCTGTCCCAAACGTTAAGTAACGAAAAATCATTATAAAATCGATCTGCGACAATAACCGAACGGCTAATCAAAGGAATATCGTAAGCTCCTTTATTATCTGCTGTTTTACCATCGCTAATATTTACATAGTGCGGTAAATTACCATCATAATCAAGCAAGGTGTGCATTTTTACAGCTCCTTTGTGGGTTTTGTATTTTGCCCAATCAAAGAGACTTAAACATAGACTTATCGTTGTAGAATCTAATAGAAATATCTTGGATTTAATTTTGAATTTAACACGTTTTAAGTGAGGGTGCTGTCCAAAACTTTTTAAAAGAACATAGTAGTAATCTCGATAAAGCGTCCAGTCTCGATGTTTGTTTTGATAGCTTATCGTTGATTTAGAAGGTGCTTTCTGTATGCCTAAATGATTAAGGTTTCCTGTGGCAGAGCGAAGTCCATTACTTATATCTCGGACGGATTGACTTTTTGCAAATTGACAAAACAACATGGAGACTAAATGTGTCCAACTATTAAATCCTTTTTGATGTTTATCTGTTCCCTTGGCTTTTACAAGTTTAGAAAAACTAGAACGGTCTAATTTGGAGATTATCTGAGAGAACAATGTTATATTTGTCATGGAGAAAGGTTGTTTTTTGTTGTGCAACTCAAAAATAATATTTTGAGATACAAAATCCCTTTCTCTTTTTAAGCGTTTTGGACGCTATTGGTTTCAAATATAAATTTTTAGCCGAAAAAGATAGTAAGTTTCTAGTTTTAGCAGATTCAGCAAAAATTCAACAAGTATTAACAAACTTAATCAATAACGCTATTAAGTTTACAAATTCTGGTACTATCACGGTTACGGTCGATCAAACAGAAGGTACAGACGAAAGCTTGTTTTTAACTTTTTACATTAAAGATACCGGTGCAGGCATGAGACCTGAAGAGGTTAAATATCTATTTAATAATAAAAATGATTTATCACAGTCTAACTTATTAAGAGATTATAGAGGTGGGGGTATAGGCCTTGCAGCATCGCACCATCTGGTTGAGTTAATGGGTGGCGAACTAAAAATTGAAAGCAAAGAAAATGAGGGTTCTGCGTTTTATTTCAGTTTACAACTTACAAAGTCTCTAAATATCCAAAATGATACAGAAGAGAAATCGCCCGAGATAATCAATAGGCTAAATGTTTTAATTGCGGAAGATAATAGAAACAACCAAAAAGTTATAAAAGCCCTATTAGAGCGCCAAGGTGCCGATTTTACTTTTGTTAAAAATGGTTTAGAAGCAGTAGAACTCTATAAAATTTTAGATTTTGATTTAATTTTTATGGATATCTATATGCCAGATATGGATGGTTATGAAGCAACAAGACGCATCAAAGCAACCGATAAGTATAAACAAAATCTTACGCCTATAATAGCCGTATCTGCAAGTGCTTTTGAAGAAGATATCCTAAAAGCCAAACAAGCTGAAATTGATGATTTTCTTGCTAAGCCTATTGAAGTGGCTAAACTCAAAGAAATTTTAGTAAGCTATTCTAAATCGTGAAGGTTGCTTGATATCCTTATTTAATAAAGTTTTTACTTTACAGCAATCACGCTAATCTCAACATTCACGTCTTTTGGTAAACGCGCCACTTGAACAGTTTCTCGCGCAGGCGCCGTGGCATCATCAAAATAGCTGCCGTAAATGGTGTTTATTTTTTGAAAATCATCCATATTACTTATAAAAATAGTAGCCTTTATAACATGATCAAAGCTCATGTTTGCCTGAGTTAAAATGGCCTTGATATTGCTCATAACCTGTTTGGTTTCAGATTCAATATCGTCTAAAACAAGGTTGCCAGAAGTTGGATGAATCGCAATTTGGCCAGATGTGTATAGGGTATTACCTGTTAAAACAGCTTGGTTATAAGGGCCTATAGGAGCCGGAGCATGAGGCGTCGTGATAATTGTTTTCATAGGGATTTTTTTTCGCGTGTGATTAAATTTATAATTTAAAAATAGCAAAGAATCTTACTAGAAACAAAATTACAACCCATAAAAACAATTTATAATCTTAGGTCTTGCTGTCTTCGTTTTTCGTATTTCAGATCTTTTAGTATACTAGATTTTATACCGATAAAGAAATTCCAGGATTTGTAATCACCAAAAGGTGTCCAACTAAAATTCATACGCCAACTTAATAAATCACGTTCAAAACGTAGCTGGGTTGGGGTGAAACCAAGATTTTTAAAGTCGTAACCAGAAGAGGCTCCAATAGTCCATTTATCGGTTAATTGAATATCTCCAGAAAACATTAATGAATGTGATGATATTTCATTTTGCCTTTGCGCATTCGAGTAGTTCACCGCATAAGCCAGTCTTAAACTCCATGGTATTTTATGATGATAGAATGCTTCGGGTTCTTTCTCTTTATTATCATCAACTTCCCCCTTTTGCTGTGTCGCAAAATCTTCAGAAACCCCAAATAAATCATCGTCACGGCCGCCACCACGCAAGTTTTCTTCAAGATTCTTGTCGTTTAATCCTTTTTCGGCAGCACCTTTTCCCTTGTTTGAAAGTGACCAACTTGCAGTTAAATTTCCGCTAGTAAGTCTAAATAAACTCCCGCCATTTTCAATGTTAAACTTTTCAATTCGTTTATTGTTATTATCTAAAGCATAGGGATCCATAGTGGCTCCAAAGTTAATGCTAAGTTGGTTTTTAAACAGCTGTGTACCACCTGTCATACGCAAAGGACTCCATTTCAGGGAATCACCCGCGACATTATAGGACGTTGAAAAGTTTAAGTTATTTAATAAAACTACTTTTTTAGCCTCGGTGGCCGTACTGTCTTTATCGCGAACTTTAGCTTCAAAATTGTTCGACAACGAAAGCCCAACGGCACTGGAGAACGTTTTGTTTGGCTGACCAAAAATACTGTTTTCAAAACGGTTGTATTCCACATCAGCACTAGTATTTCCATCGGCATCAACCACTTCATAAGTGTCGTAATATTGATCGAAGTCCGGATTAATATTATAACTAACCGAAGGCCTCATAACATGCCTAATGGCTTTTATTTTACGGTCTTGGCCTTCCTTTTCAAAGTTAAACATCCCATAAACCGTTGTTCCCATACTGGTACTAAAATTGTAAGTTCTAAAGGAATCAAAACCATTTACCGTTTCAACAACTTCCTCTTCCTCAATAGGATCGTAATATTTGTTTATAGTTTTAAAAGTCCAAACCTCGTTATAACTGGTTCCTGCACTGAAGCTAAAATGTTTAAATAATTTGAAGTTAGTCGTTAATGGAACGGTGTGTTGAAACCCTGCTCTGGCTTCATCAAACATTTCTTTTTTAAAGAATAGCGAGTCGGTTGTTTCAATTCTATTTTCGGCTCTTAAGTTATATTGTAAATTGATATTTTGAATGATCCCTTTTTTGGAACCCGATTTTGATGCAAATGGGTACATTCTACCTATACTTCCTTGAAAAGTAGGTAAGGTCATGTTAATTTTTTCAGTTTGTGAGTTTTGTGTATGGGTGGCCGTTACACTATAATTAACCTGAGGTTCTCCTTGAAAAGTTTTGGAGTATGAAATCGAAGAGGACAAGGTATTGTTTAAGCGGTTACTCACATTAACTTGGTTGTTCGAAATTTGATAGTACTGGCTACTACCTAAGTTAACCGAGGCAGAAAATCGCGAACTCGGATTCGCCTTGGAATCCTGACTGTGAGACCATCTTAAGTTGTAAATGGTGCTATTCGCATAATCGGGAAAACCACGCTCACTAATAATGAGGTTCTCGTATCGGAAACCAAAATTACCTCGGTAACGGTAACGTTTAGCATAACTGCTTTCCATCCTCAAGGCATAACTTCCGTTCGTATAGTAATCTCCCAGTACGGTTAAATCGATATAATCACTTATAGCAAAATAATAACCACCATTCTGTAAAAAATAACCACGGTCGTTTTGTTCTCCAAAAGTAGGAATAATAACCCCGGAAGTTTGTTTATCACTTTGTGGAAAAAATCCAAATGGTAAACCTACAGGAGTGGGAACATCATATATAAATATGTTCGCTAATCCAGTTACAATTTTTTTGCCTGGAACAATTTTAGCTTTTCTTAATTTTATGTAATAATCAGGGTCTTCTAAGTCTTGAGCCGTAGTGTATTTAGCATCTTTTACAAAATATACCGAGTCGTTTTCTTTTTTAGTGATTTTTGATATGACCGTGCCTTCTCCTTGCTCTGTTTTGGAATTGTAAATAAGAGCTTTTTTAGATTTTGTATTAAAGAGAATAGAATCAGGCTCTACCACATTGGAGCCTTGTGTAAACACTGGTTTTTGTGTGTAATCTCCTAAGGAATCTGTGATGCCTTTGGCGTAAACGGTATTTTTAACATAATCGATCGTGATGTCACCAGCGGTAATGTTCATATCACCGTAAACAATTTTAGCTTGATTATATAAATATAGCTTATGCTCTTTGTGATTAAATTTGGAGTAATCTTCGGCGTGATAATTAACCCTATGCTCTAAAAAATCTTTTTTTGGTTTAATAGAATCGGTTATTGTGGAATCTTGAGTTTTTTTAGAAATTTCTTTAGCGTTCAGACTGTCTTTTGATACAACAAGCGTATCACGAAAGACAGGTTCAATGACCTTTCGGTCTATTTTTCTTCCCTGTCTAGGAATGTCTTGAGCGAAGCTAAACGTGTTTATAAACACTGTAAAACTTAGTGTAAAAAGTATTTTAAAGTTGTTTGTACGCAACGCTTTTAAATGTATTTTTGTAACGAATGGCTCAGTTTTTGAAAAGCCAAAATTACATATATTTTTTTGGGATTGATTTAATTATCAATTAAAAATTAAAAATTATAAATGCATGATATTTTGATGATGCAATAAATAGTGATTTTTAATGGTTTAAGCATGACAGATTATCGCGGTAGCCGAGTTTATTAATTATAAATTTTAAATGATTTTTTGTTCTTGCTAATAGTAAATATAGAATTTATCGGATGAAAACGTATAAAATATTACATTTCGTATTAACAATAGTAGTATTAACAGGTGCCATAAATGTTAATGGTTTTAACGACCTTCCTAAAAAGAAGTTTGTTGTCGTTTTAGATGCTGGGCATGGAGGTCATGATCCTGGTAATATGGGTAATGGCTTTAAAGAAAAAGAAATCGCATTAAATGTGGTTTTAAGAGTAGGTAAAATGCTCGAAAAAAATCCGGGTATTGAAGTGATTTATACAAGGAAGAGCGATAAGTTTATCGATTTATTTGTTCGAGGTAAAATTGCCAATGAAGCTAATGCCGATCTTTTTGTGTCTGTTCATTGTAACGCGCACGGTTCAACTGCACACGGAACCGAAACTTTTGTGTTAGGGACCCATAGAAACAATACGAATTTTGAAGTGGCTAAACGGGAAAACTCCGTGATTTTTATGGAGGAAGATTATCAAAAAAATTATGCAGGCTTCGATCCAAATTCGCCAGAATCGGTAATGAGCATTCTTTTAAGCCAGGAAGAGTATCTCGACCAAAGTATCATGTTAGCGAGTCTTATTCAAAATGCTTTCACCAATAATTTGAAACGTAAAAATCGTGGGGTAAAGCAAGCTGGATTTATCGTGTTACATCAAACGGTTATGCCAAGTGTATTGGTTGAAACTGGATTTTTAAGTTACAAAAAGGAAGGGGCTTATTTAAATTCTTCTAAAGGACAACAGCAAATCTCTCAGGCTATATATGATGCCATTTTAGAGTATAAAAATACTTTAGATAGCAGTGTGCAAGGGTATATGCCTTTAGATAATGCCATTACGGTAAAGGAAACTTCAGAAGCCCTTAAAACTATCGAACCCCAAACTATGGCTTCAAACGTTGTTTTTAAAGTCCAAATAGCTGCCAGTTCTAAACTTATAGAAAGTCAGCCCTATAATTTTAATGGGCTGCAGGGTGTTTCAGGATTAAAAGCAGGAAATTTATATAAATATTACTACGGTAATACTTCTAGCTATGAAGAAGTTAAGCGCTTAGAACAAGAGGCTAAATCTAAAGGATACCCTTCTAGTTTTATTGTGGCTTTTAAAGACGGAATTAAAACACCTTTAAGCGAAGCATTAAAATCAGTTACTAATTAGAGCGGTTCTTCATAAATATATATTAAATTTGTTGCTCTAAATCCATACATTTTGCAAATATCCAGAGAAGTAAAAACAGCCGTACTCGTAATTATAGGAATTATCCTTTTTGTTTTTGGTTTTAATTTTTTGAAAGGGCATAACTTGCTCGAAGAATCTAAAACCTATTATACAGAATTTAGCAATGTTGAAGGGTTGGTACCCTCAACACCGGTTACCATTAGTGGTTTAAGTGTTGGTAAAATTTCAAATATTACTTTTAAAGATGATGGGTCTGCAAATTTAGTTGTAGAGCTTTTAATTGATAATGATTTTAAATTTTCAAAAAATAGTACAGCCGAACTTTACGATACAGGCCTACTGGGCGGCAAAGCTATAGCTATTATCCCGGCTACCGATGGTGGTGAAAATGCAAAAAGCGGCGACGTTTTAAAAAGCCGTGTAAAAGAAGGCTTGGTGGATTTGGTAGGTGAAAAATTAGCACCTATTCAAGAACAAGCAAAAAATATGATAACCAATGCTAATATTTTAATTGGTGGTTTAAACGAGGTTCTTGATAAAGAAGGTAAAGAAAACCTTAAAAAAAGCATAGCAGATTTAAGTGTAACTATGAACGATTTAAAGAAATCGTCACATTCTTTAAATCAAATGGTTACCGGAAATCAAGCGCATTTGGATCATGTAATGGCTAATGCCGATAAAATAACAGCCAATTTTGCCGATGTGAGTCAAAAACTAGCCGATGCAAATTTAGCTCAAACTTTAGCTAGCTTAAATTCAGCTCTAAAAAGTTTCGACGGTTTAATGGCAAATCTTCAAAACGGAAAAGGCAGTTTAGGTAAACTTTTAAAAGATGACCAATTGTACAAGAATCTTGAGGAAGCTTCTAGTGAATTAGAAGAACTTATTAGGGATATCAAGTTGCATCCAAACAGATATACCAGAATCTTATCTAAAAGAGAAATTCCTTACGAACCAAACGAAGAAGAATCTAACTAATCGCATATGCAGTATTTGCCAAATATAATATTCGCTTTAGCACTTATTTTGGGCTTTGGGTATTTTGCCAAGAACGTAAAAAAAATCATCCGAAATATAAAATTAGGACAGGATGTAGATGTTAGCGATAACAAATCCGAACGTTTCAAAAACATGGCCCGTATTGCATTAGGGCAAAGTAAAATGGTTCGTCGCCCAGTTTCAGGTGTTTTACACATTGTTGTTTATGTGGGGTTTATCATCATTAACATCGAATTATTAGAAATTATAATTGACGGCCTTTTCGGTACACACCGTATATTTTCATTTTTAGGAAGCGCTTATGGTTTCCTAATCGGAACTTTTGAAGTCCTAGCCTTCCTTGTTTTCATTTCGGTAACCATTTTCTGGGTACGAAGAAACATCATCAAATTAAAGCGTTTCTGGAAAAGTGAGATGAAAGGTTGGCCAAAAAACGATGGGAATTTCATTCTGTATTTCGAAATGGTATTAATGTCCTTGTTTCTTATTATGAATGCTACCGATGTGCATTTTCAAGCCATGAATTCAGGAAACGTTATTAGTCAATATATAGCACCTTTATTTAGCGGCTTATCAGAAACGACATTAGATAGTATCGAAAGAGGCGCGTGGTGGTTACATATTTTGGGCATTTTAGTGTTTTTAAATTATCTTTATTTCTCTAAACATCTTCATATTTTATTGGCTTTTCCAAATACCTATTATGGTAAATTGAAGCCTAAAGGACAGTTAAATAATTTAGAGGCAGTCACGAAAGAAGTGAAATTAATGATGGATCCTAATGCCGATCCCTTTGCTGCTCCCGAAGAAGGTGCCGAAGACGAAGTACCTGCCAAGTTTGGAGCTAGTGATGTACAAGATTTAAACTGGGTGCAATTATTAAGCGCCTATACCTGTACAGAATGCGGACGATGCACTTCGGCTTGTCCAGCAAATTTAACAGGTAAAAAGTTGTCCCCTCGAAAAATAATGATGGATACTCGTGATCGTTTAGAGGAAGTCGGTAAAAATATAGACGCTAATAACGGCGAATTTAAAGACGATGGTAAACAATTATTAGGTGATTATATCACACACGAAGAACTTTGGGCATGTACCACTTGTAACGCTTGTGTAGAAGAGTGCCCTGTAAGCATCGACCCATTGTCAATCATCCTAGAAATGCGACGTTATTTGGTTATGGAGCAATCTGCAGCACCTACAGAGCTTAATACCATGATGACCAATATCGAAAATAATGGCGCACCTTGGGCTTATAACCAAATGGACCGTTTAAACTGGAAAGACGAATAGTTATATAATTAGGGCGTTACCACAAGGGTCGGGCTTTCGCAAGTCGCTCTCGAAAATAGGAGCTCCAACAATTGCTCAATCCCTAACGCACACACACAACATAAAACAAAACCCCTACAAAGTTTTAAAAAAGTAGGCTTTTAAACTTTTAAACTCAAAAAGATGAGCGATTTACTCAAAGTGCCAACCATGGAAGAATTTATGGCGCAAGGAAAACAACCAGAAATATTATTTTGGGTTGGTTCTGCAGGTAGTTTTGACGATAGAGCTAAAAAAATATCTCGAGCATTTGTTAAGATATTAAACAAGGCTAATGTAGATTTTGCCGTATTAGGAACCGAAGAAAGCAATACTGGTGATATCGCTAAACGAGCTGGAAATGAGTTTTTATTTCAAATGCAAGCCGTAACTAATATAGAAGTGCTTGATGCTTACGGTATTAAAAAAATTGTAACCTGCGATCCGCATTCCTTTAATTGTTTAAAAAATGAATATCCTGGTCTGGGTGGCGTTTATGACGTTATTCACCATACCCAATATATCAATGAACTTATCGCTTCTGGTCGTTTAAAAGTTGAAGGCGATTTATACAAAGGCAAGAAAATTACGTTTCACGATCCTTGCTATTTGGGCAGAGCAAATAATGAATACGAAGCGCCTCGCGACGTTTTAAAGCAAACCAATGCCCAGCTTGTCGAAATGAAACGACATAAACGCACCGCTTTATGTTGTGGAGCAGGAGGTGCTCAAATGTTTAAAGAACCCGAAAAAGGCGATAAGGATGTAAATGTGCTTAGAACTGAAGATGCTCTAGAAACACGACCAGATATTATTGCTACGGGCTGTCCGTATTGTAATACCATGATGACCGATGGGGTAAAGGCTAAAGAAAAAGAAGCCGAGGTTGAAGTTTTGGATGTTGCAGAGCTTATTGCCAATACCTTAAACCTTTAATCCCTTTTTAAGAATATCCGTTATATTTAAAAAAACGCATACGTTCCGTTTTTTAAATGATAGTATAACACTTTTTTCAAGAAAGTTTTAACCAACTTTAGAGACCAATTAAATAATAATAAACATAAATTTCCATATACCATGTTAGTCGATTTTAGCAGCTTGCCAGAAGAATCTCGAGTTTGGATTTACCAAGCCAATCGTTCGTTTTCAGAAGAAGAATTAGAAGAAATTCAAGCCAAATTAAATACTTTTATTGAAAATTGGACGGCACATGGTAGCGATTTACATGCAGGATATACTATAAAATACAAACGCTTTATTATTATTGGTTTGGATCCATCACAGGCAAAGGCTACGGGTTGTTCTCTAGATAGTTCGGTGCATTTTATTCAGCAATTGGAAAAAGATTACAACGTCGATTTAATGGATAAAATGAATGTGTCTTATAAACAAGGGGAGTATGTAGCTTATAAATCCCTTACCGATTTTAGGAAAATGGCAAAAGATAAAGCGGTTTCAAAAAACACCATTGTATTTAATAATTTAGTGACCACAGTGGCCGAATTTAACGAAAGTTGGGAAGTCCCTGCAAGCGAGAGCTGGCATAGTCGTTTTGTTAAATAGTTGTAATGTATCTGCTTAAACTATAATACAAGTCCATTTCCCATATAAACGTGTTTTTAAATGGTAAATATTTAAGAACTTCTTTATAAATCTATCTTAAAGTCTTTTTATCTTCTTATTAAAAGTGGTATTTTGTCATAGTTTTTAAAACTACAAAATCCCTTATAAATTCACTTTTATGCGTCAGCTATTTAAATTTAGTTTTATTTGTTTATTTACAGTTTTAGGTTTCGCACAAAACACAAAAAACCCATTGTTATCCAAAGATGTTAAGTCTCAAAAAAAGTGGGTAGATAGTATTTATAATACCATGACTTTAGCCGAAAAAGTGGGACAGCTTTATATGGTTCAAGTGATGTCTAATGAAAGTGATGCCTCCAAGAAAAAGGTGATCGAAGATATTAAAAAACATCATATCGGTGGTATTATTTATTCAAAAGGAGGTCCATACAGACAAGCCAAATTAAATAACGAGTTACAAGCCATTTCTAAAGTGCCTTTACTTATTGGTATGGATGCCGAATGGGGCTTAAGTATGCGATTAGATTCTACCTACGCATTTCCTTGGAATATGACACTAGGCGCGATTAAAGACAACAAACTTGTTGAGCAAGTTGGTAAACATATTGGAGAGCACTGTAAACGTTTAGGCGTTCATTTTAATTTTGCTCCAGATGTCGATATCAATACAAACCCTAAAAATCCCATTATTGGAAATCGATCTTTTGGTGAAGACCGCTATAATGTTACCGATAAGGCTTCTGCTTTTATGAAAGGCATGCAAGGTGCTGGGGTTTTAGCAAATGCCAAACACTTCCCAGGGCATGGCGACACGTCTCAAGATTCACATAAAACACTACCTACAGTAGATTTTGATAAAGAACGTATCGAAGCTGTCGAGTTGTTTCCTTATAAACAATTAATTAAAGAAAAGCTTTCAAGTGTCATGGTCGCACACTTAAATGTGCCGAGTTTAGAGCCACGAGAAAACTACCCATCGTCTTTATCTAAAAAGATAGTTACAGGTATTCTTAAAGAAGAGTTAGGTTTTAAAGGTTTAATTTTTACCGATGCGCTAACCATGAAGGGAGCAGCTAATTTTAGTGAAACCGGTGATATTGATTTAGCAGCCTTTCAAGCAGGAAATGATGTAATGCTCATGTCTGAGGATGTTGGTATTGGTGTTGGTAAAATTATGGAAGCCTATCATAGTGGCGACATTAGCGAAGCGCGTTTAGAGCTTTCGGTGAAAAAAATACTTCAAGCAAAGTATAAGGTGGGCTTGAATAAATATTCACCAATTTCGTTGACTAATTTAGCTCAAGATTTAAACCGTTTGGAAGATGACATGCTTTATGAAGAGCTTATGGAAAATGCCATCACCATTGTAAAAAATGATAACAATTTACTGCCTCTGCAGGAACTGGAAACTAAGTCGGTAGCCTATGTGAAGTTAGGGGACGACTCAGGAACGGCTTTTTATGATGAACTAAAAAAATACATGAAAGTTCATGCGATTTCGGCCGATAATATTGGTGATTTACTGGGGAAATTACAAGCATATAATACAGTTATTATTGGTTTTCATCGTTCGAATGAAAGTCCGTGGAAATCTTATGAATTCAGCGAAGTGGAAAGCATCTGGATTGAAGAAATTGCAAAAAGACATACAGTGATTTTGGATGCTTTTGTAAAGCCTTATGCTTTAGCCGATTTAAAAAGCATCACCAATATTGAAAGTATTGTAGTGAGTTATCAAAATAGTGTTATTGCTCAGCAAAAATCGGCGCAACTTATTTTTGGAGCGTTTGGCTCTAAAGGGAAGCTACCTGTTAGTATTGGTAATTATTTCCCTGTAGATTTTGGTTTTCAAACACCAAATATTAAACGATTAGGATATACCATACCAGAACGTGTTGGTGTAAATTCTCAAAAGCTAGCTAAAATTGACGCTGTAGCCGAGTATGCCGTAAAAAAAAAAATGACGCCGGGTATACAACTTCTAGTCGCTAGAAAAGGCAAAGTCATTTACAATAAAAACTTTGGAAAGCATACCTATAAAGGAAAAGAGGAAGTGAGTTTTGACGATATCTATGATGTCGCATCGCTTACAAAAATATTAGCTACCCTGCCTTTAGTAATGGAGCTTGAAGAGAAGGGGCTTATTACTTTAGACACCAAACTTTCTGAAGTTTTACCCGATTATAAAAACTCCAACAAAAAGGATATAACCTTTAAGAGTATGTTGTCGCATTACGCACGTTTAAAACCTTGGGAGCCGTTTTATTACCATACTCTAGACAAAACAAAACATCCAAGCGAAAAATATTATAGAAAAACACAAAGTGACTCTTTTAATGTTGAAGTCGCTAAAAACTTGTTTATGCGTACTGATTATCAGGATTCTATTCCCGATATTATTCGAGATTCCGAGCTGCTAAAAAGGCTGACTTACCGATATAGTGACTTCCCGTATTATATTTTAAAGAAATTTATTGAGCAACATTACGACAGAACATTAGATCAATTAGCGAATTCGCATTTTTATGAACCACTGGGGGCTAATTATAGCACTTATAATCCTTATCATACCATAAGCAGTAAAAAAATTGTTCCAACAGAAGAGGATGATTATTTTAGATATCAAACCATTCATGGTTATGTGCATGATATGGGAGCAGCCATGCAAAATGGTATTGGTGGTCATGCAGGGCTGTTTAGTAATGCTAACGATGTGGCTAAAATAATGCAAATGTATTTGCAAAAAGGCTATTATGGTAATAAACGCTATTTTAAGGAAAAAACCTTCGATAAATTTAACACACGTTATTATTTAAAAAAAGAAAATAGGCGTGCTATCGGGTTTGATAAACCTCAATTATCGGGTAGCGGACCAACTTGTGGGTGTGTGCCTATGAGTAGCTTTGGGCACTCCGGGTTTACAGGAACCTATGCATGGGCAGATCCAGAAAATGAACTCGTTTATGTGTTTTTGGCTAATAGAACTTATCCGAGTTCCAAATCGAATTTGCTACTACGAGAGAATATTAGAACAGATATTCAAAAATTGATCTACGAAGCAATTGAAAATTAATATTTAAAATTTAAGAGCTTACTCTAACGTAAAGACTCATAATTGAAAACATGAAAATAGGTATAGTTTGTTACCCAACTTTTGGTGGAAGTGGCGTTGTGGCCACAGAATTAGGATTAGAATTGTCTAAACGTGGTCATGAAATTCATTTTATTACATACAATCAACCTGTTCGTTTAGATTTATTAAGTCATAATGTACATTACCATGAAGTTACGGTGCCTGAATACCCGTTATTTCATTACCAACCCTATGAACTTGCCTTGTCAAGTAAATTGGTTGATATGGTAAAGTTGCATAAAATTGAAATATTACATGTGCACTACGCCATTCCTCATGCTTATGCCGCTTATATGGCTAAGAAAATGCTCCAAGAGGAGGGGATTTATGTGCCTATTGTTACCACACTTCATGGTACCGATATCACTTTAGTGGGGAGCCATCCGTTTTACAAACCGGCCGTGACTTTTAGTATTAATAAATCTGATGCCGTAACTGCCGTTTCTCAAAGCTTAAAGGATGATACTTTACGCTTATTTGATATTAAAAAGGATATTCATGTTGTGCCTAATTTTATAGATTTAGAGAAATATAAAACCCATGGTATGCCCGATTGCCAGCGCGGTATGATGGCGAAAGAAAATGAAAAAATTATTACGCATATTAGTAATTTAAGGCCTGTTAAACGGGTTCAGGATGTGATTAGTGTGTTTTATAACATCCAAAAGGAGCTGCCCGCCAGATTAATGTTTATAGGTGAAGGACCTGAAAAAGAAAAAATTGAGCAGCAGTGCCGTGATTTGGGAATAGCTAATAAGGTCGTTTTCTTTGGGAAAAGTAATGAAATTGATAAAATTTTATGTTTTAGTGATTTATTCTTGCTTCCATCGCAAACCGAAAGCTTTGGTTTAGCAGCTTTAGAAGCTATGGCTTCTGGTGTGCCTGTTATTTCTAGTAATTCGGGAGGTATTCCTGAAGTTAATATTCATGGTGTATCAGGTTTTTTAAGCAATGTAGGCGATGTGGTCGATATGACTAAAAATGCTTTGGAAGTTTTACGTGATGATAATCTTTTAAAAACGTTTAAAGATAACGCCAGAAAAGAAGCTCTAAAATTCGATTTACACAATATAGTTCCTAAGTACGAAGCCATATATATGGATACCTTATCGAAATGTTTTGCGTTATAGTTAGCATTTTAAAATTCGATTTATAATTTAAATGGATAATAAATCTCTTGTGAGTTTATAGATCTATACATGCTGATCTATTAAAATGGTGTTTCCATCAGGATCTGTTAATACGATGCTGGCCGGGCCAGTTTTGGTTTCATCCGCTTCACTATTTAATGTGATATTTTTACTTTTAAGAGTTTGTTGAATGCTTCTAACATCATCAAAATCTTTTAATGTGTTAGCGTTTTCATCCCAACCTGGATTAAAAGTTAATATGTTGTTTTCAAACATGCCTTGAAACAATCCTATTAACGCATTGCCATTTTTCATGATGAGATAATTCATTTCTAAACTTCCCGCAAAAACGGAAAAACCTAGGATTTCATAAAAACTTTGTGATGTTTTAAGGTCTTTTACGTTTAAACTTACAGAAAATGCTCCAATTTTCATACTGTGTTGACTTTTAGTTTTCTATATGGCTAACACGGTTCGATTTGTGCCAGTGATTTCGGAGTTACTGTGCCGTTGATTTCGGTTTAAATTGTGCCACACGGAAATTGAGTTAGCTAAAAACGGTTTGATTTGTGCCAATGTTTCCGTTTCGATTTGTGCCACTTTAAGAGATCAAGTAATTACCTTATTGCTCTAAAAAGCGATATGGCCAACACACTTGATCCAATGGACCTAAAACAAATTATCAACTTAAAACAAGATGGTTATAGTAACCGTCAAATTGGAGCCACACTTGGCATTTCCCGCAACACTATAAATAGCTATATACACCTATTTAAAGGTAGTGGTTATAGTTTTAAGGAGTTATTAAAGCTAGACAACCACACCCTAGAAAAGCTCTTTACATCTCATACAACCATAAATAACAAACGCTATGATGAATTGATGTTTTATTTTGAAAGTATTAATAAGGCTCGGAACCACCCAGGATTTACTTTTTTGTACCACTACACAGAATATAGTCAAAAGGTTAAAGACCCTTATAGTTACACTCAATTCATGGAGCATTACCATCGTAAATATGCCAAGATCAAGGGATCTATGAAACTTGAACACGAGGCAGGGAAAGAGATGTTCGTGGACTTTGCTGGAAAAAAACTTCAGATAGTAGACAAAATCACAGGCGAGATACTTCCAGTAGAGGTCTTTGTTGCCATGCTCCCTAACAGTCAGTATACCTATGTTGAGGCTTGTATGAGCCAAAAGCGTGAAGATTTTATAAGTTGTTGCGAAAACGCCCTTCATTTCTACGGGGGAGTACCCAAGGCCATCGTATCAGACAATCTAAAATCAGCCGTTACCAGATCTAGTAGATACGAAGCTCAGGTTAACCGTAGTTTTAAAGACTTTGCCCGCCATTACAACTGCGTGGTCAATCCAACGCGTAGTTACTCCCCTCAAGATAAAGCGCTGGTGGAAAACGCGGTGCATCTAGCTTATCAACGGATTTATTATCCCCTTCGGGAAATGACCTTTTTTTCTTTAGCAGATCTAAACAAAGAGATAAAACTTCTGCTAGAGTGCTACAACAACCTATTATTCCAACGCAAAGAAGCTAGTCGTCTGGAGCTCTTCCAAAGCGTCGAACGAGAGTATCTAAAACCCTTAAGCAGTACACGCTACGAGATAAAAGAATATAGAAGAGCTAAGGTTCAGAAAATAGGCTATATCTATTTTTCACCAGATAAGACTTACTACAGCGTTCCATATCGTTACATTGGCAAGGAAACCACGCTACACTATACCAAAGGCATGGTAGAGGTGTATTATAATCAACAGCGCATAGCTATACACCAACGTAGCGGTTCCAAAGGCGCATACATAACCAACAAGGATCACCTTAGTAGTTCTCATAAACAATACAGCCAGTGGAGTCCGCAATACTTTAAGAACAAGGCAGCTGTCCATGGTAGTTATGTTGCAGCATGTGTCGAGCGGATTATTGCTGCGTTGGATTATCCTGAAACAGGGTATAAAAGAGCTATGGGCGTTATACAACTCCATAAGTCTTATGGCTCCCAAAGGTTAGATAATGCTTGCAAAAGAGCCATACAGGCTGATGCTGTAAGCTACAACAGGATAACCAACATACTGAAGAATAATCTAGATCAAAGCTCCTTATTCCTACAAGAAGAAACAGACCGAGGTTCTCATATCCCCAAGCATGCGAACATCCGTGGGGCATCCAATTATAAGTAAAAACAACACGAAAAAATCACTTAAATTTTATACATATATGAATACAAATCACACCATCGAAAAACTCAGAAAAATGAGATTAACAGCTATAGCTGAACTCCATCACAACCACCTTAGTGATAACCGAATAGAGTGTCTTACGCCAGATCAATATCTAGCATTGCTTACCGATCACCAATGGGAAGACCTTCAGAATAGAAAGATAAAAAGGCTTACAACGCAAGCAGCCTTTAAGCAGGGAGCTACACTTACAGATATTAATTACCTGCACAACAGAAGCTTGGACAGAAATATGTTCGAGCGTTTGGCTACTCTAGATTTTGTACAAAAAAAGGAAAACTTGATTATCACAGGATCCTCTGGAGTGGGTAAAAGTTATATAGCTCAGGCATTGGGACATCAAGCTTGTATGATGAATAAAAGAACCCTATACACAAATACTGCTAGACTGATGAAACGATTAAAACTAAGTAAAGTAGATGGCACTTACCTTAAAGAACTTGCAAAACTATTAAAAGTAGATCTGCTTATCCTTGATGATTTTGGTTTACAGAGCTTCGACAATCAGAACAGAGAGGCGCTTATGGACATAATCGATGAAAGACATGATAAAAAAGCAACGATTGTAGCTTCACAAATACCTGTATCCGCTTGGTACGATATTATCGGCGAAAGCACTATCGCTGATGCGATACTAGATCGTATTGTAAATTCATCGCATAGGATAAACCTTACTGGAGAATCCTTGAGAAAAGGTAAGTTGAAAGAACAGTATTAATTAAATTTAACTATTATTGTATGATCTCTTAAAGTGGCACGGTTTGACCGAAATACTTGCCATGGTCACTCCGAAATAGCCACTATAAAGTTACAAATAATAAATTTTTATTGATAAAACAAAAAAGCTGCTTAAAAACAGTAAATCTAAAAAAGTATAGATTTACTGTTTTTAAACAACTTATTTATTAAACTAGTATCACCACAAATGGGTTAGGGTAGTTCTAATATTCGGAAATATTTGTAACTTCAAACAACTTTCCAGCTTCACCATTTTTAAGCTTGTAACTTACTTGTCTTGTTTTGCTACCAACAGGGAAACGTTGTCCTAGTGTAGTTTCTATTAATGAAAATTCATCACCACCATTATACCCTTCATTAATTTTAGAGTTTTCACTAACCGGAGGGAAATAAATAGGAATCATAGAGCTTTTTTTCAATGTAGAAAAAGCAATAACATTCCCTTTTCCTTGATTTTCTATGAAAACCACAACCTCTGGCGAACTATCAGAATCTAAATCTTCTACTTGAGCATCAACAACATCACCTTTAAAGCTTGTAACTTGTGGGTTTCCGTGGTTTTCGTTTAATCCAAAGGCATTTACAGTTAACTCCGTTTCGCCTCCTTTATGTATGGCAGTGACATTAAATCCGATGTCTTGTAATCTTAATATTTTCGTGTATAGGGTTTTGTCAATTTGTGAAGGATCTAATTCACCATCAAATTTTGAATAGTCACCAGCAAAAGTAGCGCCGCCAGAACAATAGAAATAAAGAGCAGTTTCATCTTCTGCGTTTTCAGTACCAATGTTCAAGTTACCATCATTGAAAGTAAACAAGACGGTTTTTTCACTAACATTTGCAGCATAAACCCCGTCACTTTTTTTAGTGGCTTTAGTGTCAAAGGTACAGGTTGCCTTTTTCTTATCCACTCGAGATCTTACCTTTACATAAATCGTATTTTCATCTATTTGGTTTACAATTACAGCCCCCCAATCATAACCTTCATTTCGCTGAATATAGTCTTCTGTAATATAGTTTCCAGAAACATTGTCGGTGGCAGCGGCTGTGGGTTTTTCTACTTCTGCTACCTTATTCGTTTCTTCAACAGTCTGGTTTTGTCCTTTATTGTCTTTACAACTTGTTAGGGTGATAACAGTTAAAAGCAAAATTAAAAATTTGTTTGTTTTCATAATCTTAACAGTTAATTGCCATTCATAATTTAAATTGTTTAAAAAAATGAAACTGCTTAAAGCGTTATTGGTTTAAAAGCTATAATATAAATTGAACTAATAGCGCTTTAAACAGCCTCTTTATACATGTTATTTTACAATTTCATAGTCACACCAACAGAGGGAATAATATTAACGGTACCTCCTGCAATTTCGGCATAAACACCCCATTTTTCATTCCAGAACCATCGGCCACCTACTTGAAGACCTATGTCAAAATCACTGCTTTCTGAATCTTTGTCTCCGGTATAAATACCATACCCTGCATTAGCACCACCGTAAACATCCCAAGCATCATCAGTAATTCCGAAAATATGATCAAAATAATAATTGACTTTCACTCCAACGGTCATCCAGTCTAAATCAAAATTTGTAGCTACACCAGGAGCGATCGTGATGTCTTTATGTACAGGAATTTCATAATTAATACCAATTAGTCCAAAGTTTAATTCTTTTCTTGCTTGTGCAAATACACTAGAAACACTGAGCAGAAGTGCAAGCACAAATAAAAATGTAAATTTTTTCATATGTTTTAAGTTTTTAAGTTATACTATAAATATACATTAATTTTATTATATTTCTTACTTGCAAAATTTAATAGCTGGTGTAAATTCTAATAGACCAAACTAAGACTTAATAATATGACGCTAAGTGATTTAAAGAAGGAATTGTCGGGGGAGCTTTTATATGACGATTTAATAAGAGCGATTTATGCCACCGATGCCTCGGTTTATAGGAAATTACCACAAGCTGTTGCATATCCCAAAAATACCGATGATATTAAAAAGCTTATTCAGTTTGCTAAAAAAACAGAAAGTACATTAATCCCCAGAACAGCAGGAACTTCATTAGCAGGGCAATGTGTTGGAAATGGTATTGTTGTCGATGTTTCAAAACACTTTACCAGTATTTTAAAAATAAATGAAGTTGCCAAAACCGTAACGGTGCAACCAGGCGTTGTAAGAGATGAGCTTAATTTATACCTTAAACCTTATGGTTTGTTTTTTGCACCAGACACCTCAACATCTAATCGTTGTATGATAGGTGGTATGGTTGGTAACAACTCCTCCGGAACCACATCTATACAATTTGGAGTCACTAGAGATAAAGTTTTAGAATTAAAAACCATATTAAGTAATGGCGATGAGGCGGTTTTTGGAGCCTTAACTAGTGAGCAATTTCATGAAAAATGCCGTTTGAACACTTTAGAAGGGCAGATTTATAAATCCATTTTTGATGAATTAGAACCCGAAGCGGTTCAAAAGCAAATTCATGAGAATTTCCCAAAGCCAGAAATACACCGTAGAAATACAGGCTATGCCTTAGACATGTTAATCGATTCTGAGGTGTTTAATGATTCAAATAAGTCTTTTAACTTTTGTAAACTACTTTCAGGAAGTGAAGGCACCTTGGCTTTTACGACCGAAATCACATTAAAATTGGATGAATTACCACCAAGTGAGCGCATTATGGTGGCAGCGCATTTTAAAACCATCGAAGATTCGTTAACCGCAGTAACCACTTGTATGAAACACCATTTATACATGTGTGAAATGATGGATAAAACGATTTTAGATTGTACAAAAAACAATTTGAAGCAGCTGGAAAACAGGCAGTTTATTGTTGGTGATCCTGAGGCTATTTTAATGTGTGAACTAAAAACAGATTCCCGAGAAGCGGTTTTGGAAGCTGCCAATCAATTGGTAAATTCCCTAACGCTTGAAGGGTTGAGCTATGCCAACGTAGTACTTTTTGATGACGATATCGATAAAGCCATCGAGCTGCGTAAAGCGGGATTAGGATTATTGGGGAATATTATTGGCGATAATAAATCGGCCGCCTGTATAGAAGATACAGCGGTAACCTTACCAGATTTTGCCAATTATATCAATGAATTTACAGCCATTATGGATGGCTACAAGCAAAAAGCCATTTACTATGCACATGCGGGAGCTGGAGAATTGCATTTGCGCCCGGTTTTAAATTTGAAGCTTAGTAAAGATGTCAAGCTTTTTAGACAAATAACCACCGATGTGGCGCATCTGGTAAAGAAATATGGCGGATCTATGTCTGGGGAACACGGCGATGGTATTGTTCGTGCCGAGTTTATCCCGTTAATTATAGGTGAGGCTAATTATGAGATTGTAAAACGCATAAAAACAGTTTTTGATCCCGAAAATATATTCAATCAAGGCAAAGTAGTGGATGCTTTCCCGATGGATGAATCGCTACGTTATGAGGCTGATCGTGTGGAACCTGAGATTGAAACGCTTTTAGATTTTTCTCATTCAGAAGGCATTTTACGTCAGGCGGAAAAGTGTAATGGTAGTGGCGATTGCCGAAAATCTCCAGAAATGGGAGGAACCATGTGTCCAAGTTATCGCGCCACAAGAAATGAAAAAGATTCTACCCGTGCGCGTGCCAACGCTTTGCGTGAGTTTTTAACCCATACCAAAACTGGCGAAAATCCTTTTGATCATAAGGAATTGAAAGAGGTTCTGGACCTGTGTTTAAGCTGTAAAGCCTGTTTAAATGAATGTCCAAGTACCGTGGATATTTCGGTGATGAAAGCCGAATTTCTGTATCAGTACCAAAAGGAACATGGTACAGATTTACGAACAAAACTTTTTGCTTACAACAATAAAGTGAATTCGTGGACTTCAGGAGTTTCTAAGCTGACTAATTTTTTCTTCGAAAATGAAGCTACTTCAAAAGTCATTAAAAACATATTAGGTATTGCTCCCGAAAGGAGTATGCCTTTGTTGTCTTCTAAAAGTTTACAGAACCATATTAAAGCTTTACCAGCTCAATCCTCTAGTCCAAAAAAATATATTAAAACGGTTTATTTGTTTGTCGACGAGTTTACCAATTTCTTGGAATCGTCTATTGGTGTAGATGCCATAAACTTATTACAGGCCTTAAATTATAAGGTTGAATTTGTAAACCACGTCGAATCGGGGAGGGCTTTTATTTCAAAGGGTTTTCTAGATCAGGCAAAAAAATGTGCTGTACAAAATGTGGCTGTTTTTAAAGATTTAATATCAGAAGAAACCCCTTTGCTGGGTATTGAGCCTTCAGCAATTTATACCTTTAAAGATGAATATTTGATGCTGGCTTCTGATAAAACTTCAGCTAAAAAAATAGCGAAACATACTTATATTATTGAAGATTTTTTACTGCAGGAGCTTGAAAAAGGGCAAATTTCAGCAGAACAATTTAATTCAGAATCTAAAACGATTAAAATCCATGCCCATTGTCATCAAAAAGCACTGAGTAATCAAATGTCAACTTTCAAACTCTTAAATCTTCCTAGAAATTATAAGGCGACCATTATTCCAAGTGGTTGCTGTGGTATGGCGGGAAGTTTTGGTTTTGAAAAGGAGCATTACGAAGTAAGTATGCAAGTTGCCGAACAAACCTTGCTTCCAGCAGTTCGTAAGGCTCCAGTTAATACTATAATTGCAGCCAATGGTACAAGTTGCAGACATCAAATTAAAGATGGGGCAGAACGCGAGGCGAAGCATCCTATAACAATCTTAAGCGAGGCTGTGTTGTAGTTTTTTTGAGGTTTTTTCTGTATAAAATTATCCTTGACCAACAATCGTTATAGCGGCAATTAAATCTTTAACCTCCATTTCGGCAAAATCGTCGTGAACAATGAATGGTGCTAATTTATCGTTGTTAAAATTGTAGATTTTCCAACGTTTAAATTGATACTCTAAAGCAGTGAAATTTTCAACCCAGTCTCCCGAATTAAGGTAAGTGGTGCTACCTTGTTTGGTTTCTACGTAGGTCATTTTAGGCTGATGGATATGCCCGCAAATCACATAGTCATAACCCTTTTCAATAGCAATTTCAGCAATAACTTTTTCGTAATCATTTATATATTTAACAGCACCTTTAACCCCGTTTTTTACTTTTTTTGAGAGCGAAAAGCGTTCTTTTCCTCGTTTTTCTAAATACCAGTTTACCATTTTGTTAAGAAGCGTTAACAGGTCGTAACCGTAACCGCCAAGTTTCGCAAGCCATTTAGCATTTTGGATAGAAATATCGAATACATCGCCGTGAAAAAACCAAGCTTTTTTACCGTCTAAGTCTAACACGGCTTTATCTACTATAGAAATATTTCCAATGGTGGTATCTCTAAATTTTCGTAGCATCTCATCATGGTTTCCTGTAATATAAATCACTTCTACACCATTGGCTGCCATAGACATGATTTTTTTAATGACTTTTAAGTGTGGTTTCGGGAAGTAACGCTTACTAAACTGCCAAATATCAATAATATCACCATTAAGGATGAGCTTTTTTGGGGCAATACTATTAAGGTAAGTTAGTAAGTGTTTGGCATGGCATCCGTATGTGCCCAGATGCACATCGGAAATAACGGCAATTTCTATTTTTCTTTTAATAATCAACAGCTTTAAATTGTTTGGGTAAATAACATGTTTTAGTGTTATTTGGATATTAATGTATAATTATCTAATTATCAGAATATTGTTAATTCTCTGTTAAGCCTTACCTGTAATTATTAATTCGCATTATGTTTTTTAGTTTTCGTATTTCTAAGAATAGATTTACATTAGCAAAAAATATGTATTATGGCTGGTAATTCCTTTGGAAAACTATTTAACTTAACGACTTATGGTGAATCACACGGACCTGCATTAGGGGGTGTTATTGATGGCTGTCCTGCTGGAATCGAATTAGATTTAGAGGCTATACAAAATGAATTGGATAGACGTAAACCAGGGCAATCGGCTATTGTAACACAACGTAAAGAACCGGATACCGTAAAATTTCACTCGGGGATTTTCGAAGGCGTTACAACAGGAACTTCTATAGGTTTTGTTATAGAAAATACCAACCAAAAATCTCACGATTATTCACATATTAAAGACAGTTACCGTCCGAGTCACGCCGATTATACCTACGACAAAAAATATGGTGTTCGCGATTATCGTGGTGGCGGACGTAGTTCAGCACGTGAAACCGCATGTCGTGTGGTAGCGGGAGCTATTGCCAAGCAAGTCTTAAAAGATGTTGAAATTACCGCTTATGTGTCTGGCGTAGGAACCATGCAACTTAATAAGCCTTATAACGAACTAGATTTAACAAAAATAGAATCTAACATTGTACGTTGTCCAGATCAAGAAATGGCGGCCAAAATGGAAACTTACATTAAAGAAGTTCGCGGAAAAGGAGATACCGTTGGTGGTATTGTTAGCTGTGTGATAAAAAATGTACCTGTAGGTTTAGGCGAACCTGTTTTCGATAAGCTACATGCCGAGCTAGGTAAAGCGATGCTGTCTATAAACGCCGTTAAAGGCTTTGAATATGGTAGTGGTTTCCACGGAAGCACCATGTATGGTAGCGATCATAACGATAAGTTTAACAACGATGGTTCAACAAAAACCAACTATTCTGGAGGTATTCAAGGCGGCATAAGTAACGGCATGGATATTTATTTCAACGTGGCTTTCAAGCCTGTGGCTACGCTTATTCAGAAATATGAAACTATAGATAAAGCCGGTAATACTGTAGAAATGCAAGGTAAAGGGCGCCACGATCCATGCGTTGTACCTCGTGCCGTGCCTATTGTAGAAGCTATGGCTGCTTTGGTTTTAACCGATTTCTTTCTCATTAATAAAATGTATCATTAGTAGCTGTTTCCCGCTTTCCACTATATCTTTTTTTTGCTGAATTTGTTTCAGTATCTTATTATGTGTGAGTACATACAATTTAATTAAAGCTTTAATCGAAATATAAGCTTTAGCACAAAAAAGGATGCCGTTTCAATCGGGGCTAGGCTTGTTTGTGTCATTATAGCAAATTATCAAGGTTGGTTTGGGTTTACTTAGGTAACTCTATTAACTTATACTATTTCAATAGGGTACGCTGTCTTTTAATATGAAATCTTTAGGTTTTTTCATACTGTTTAAAACACATAATCGATTCGGGATTTAGATTTCCAATATTTCGAATTCCAAAAAAATTAAAAATACTTATCTTGCTCACTACTTAGAAAGAACATAGCAAATGAAGAAACTAGCATTACATTGGAAGATTATTATAGGAATGGTTTTAGGAGTCATATTTGGCTTCATAATGAATTCTATTAATGGAGGAAAGGGGTTTGTATCAGACTGGATAGCGCCTTTTGGAACCATATTTATTAATCTTCTTAAGCTTATTGCAGTGCCTTTAATTTTAGCTTCTTTAATTAAAGGAATTTCAGATTTAAAAGATATTTCTAAAATTAAATCCATGGGACTACGTACCATTGGGATTTATATAGCCACCACTTTAGTGGCTATTGTTATAGGTTTAAGTATTGTTAACGTGGTGAAACCTGGAGAAGGTATGCCTCAGGACACCATCGAAAAAATTAAACAAAAATACGAGAACGATGCGGGAGTTACCGATAAACTCATGAAAGCAAGTGCTCAAAAAGATGCCGGGCCTTTACAAGCTTTGGTCGATATATTTCCGAGTAACATTTTTCAATCTTTTGCCGAAGCTTCCATGCTTCAAATCATATTTTTCGCACTATTTGTTGGTGTGTGTTTGTTGTTAATAGGCGAAAAGAAAGCCAAGCCTTTGGTGGATTTTTTCGATTCCCTCAACGATGTGGTCATGAAAATGGTAGATCTTATCATGCTTTTTGCGCCTTATGCGGTTTTCGCTTTATTAGCAAACGTTATTATTGCTTTCGACGATGTAGAGATTTTAATAAAACTGCTTTTTTATGCTTTCTGTGTAATTGGCGGTCTTTTATTAATGATTTGTTTCTATCTACTTTTAATAGGGGTGTATGTTAAAAAATCACCCATGTGGTTCTTAAAACAAATAAGTCCGGCGCAATTATTAGCCTTTTCTACCAGTAGTAGTGCTGCAACACTTCCTGTAACCATGGAGCGAGTTGAAGAGCATTTGGGAGTCGATAAAGAAGTATCTGGTTTTGTACTGCCTGTTGGAGCGACTGTAAATATGGACGGAACCAGTTTGTATCAAGGAATTGCGGCGGTTTTTATCATGCAGGTTATATGGCCAGAAGGCTTAACATTTTCAAATCAGTTAGTTATCATCGCTACAGCTTTGTTAGCTTCTATTGGAAGTGCTGCCGTTCCAAGCGCAGGTCTAGTGATGTTGGTTATTGTATTAGAATCTATTGGCTTTCCAGCGGAATTATTACCCATTGGAATCGCTTTAATTTTTGCGGTAGATCGCCCTTTAGACATGCTTAGAACCGTTGTAAACGTTACTGGTGATGCAACTGTCGCTATGCTTGTGGCAAAATCGTTAGGAAAGCTGCACGACCCCAAACCCAAAGAATGGGATGATAATTATGAGGCGGTTAAGTGATTTTGAAAGTTAGAAGTTAGAAGTTAAAAGTTAAAAGTGGAAAGTGGAAAGTTGGGAGTAAGCGATAAGCGTTATGTTTTATGCTGTATGCTATAAGTTGAAAACTAGTGACGAATAACTCATAAAACGTAGTGTTTCTAGACTGTTTAAAGGGAAAACAAAAACACGATTACCTTAATGATTTTAAAGTATATGGAAACAAATGAGAAATTAAGAGAGCAGATTTTTGATATAATAAAGAATCAACTAAAAGATAATACTCCTCCAGAAACAAAAGAAACATTTGATAGGTTGATAAAGGAAGGATTTGATGATTTTCAATCAAGACAAATGATTGGACAGTGTTTAGCTGTTGAAATATTTGAAGTAATGAAATATGGTAAACCTTATAATAATAAGCGATATGTTAAGAATTTATTAGCTCTACCTAAGGAACCATTTGAATAATAAATTATAAATAGTTTTATGCTTTATGCAGAAGGCAATATGCCATCAACTAACAACCAACAACAAATAACCAGTAACCAAAATCCAGCACCCCTTCAATAATAAATAGGCAATAATAATTAATCAATTTCAACGCTCATGTCCAATAAAATAACATTAACCGAGCCTGTTGTTTCTGTATCATGGCTGAATAATCAAATAGATGCATCAAATTTGGTGATTTTGGATGGCACCATTGCCAAAGTGTTTACTGCGGATTCAAAACAAATTCCGAAAGCGCGTTTTTTTGATATAAAACTAAAGTTTAGCGACACTCAAAATAAATTTCCCAGTGCCTTTCCTTCTGAAGCTCAGTTTCAAGAGGAAGCACGGCTTTTAGGTATTAATACCGATAGTGCCATTGTGGTTTACGATGATAAAGGTATCTATTCCAGTGCCCGTGTGTGGTGGATGTTTAAAGCTTTTGGTTATAGTAATGTGGCAATTTTAGATGGTGGTTTTCCGGAATGGACAAAGCATAATTACCCAGTAGAGCCTGCTACAATATACCAAGGGGAAAAAGGTGATTTCCACGCAAAATTACAGCCCAATTTCATGAAGTTTTTTAACGATGTTAAAGCGGCTTCTGAAAATAAATCACACACCATTATTGATGCACGTTCAGCAGCCAGGTACCAATGTGAGACACCAGAACCTCGTGAAGGTTTACGTATGGGCACCATTCCAAATTCTGTTAATTTACCTTTTACAGATTTATTATCCGATGGAAAATTAAAATCTAAATCAGAAATCAATCAAGCTTTTCAAAAATTAGCCAAAAAAGACGATCCTATCATTTTTTCTTGTGGTTCGGGAATTACAGCCTGCGTTTTAGCTTTGGGTGCTACGTTGTCAGATTATAAAAACATAGCGGTTTATGATGGCTCTTGGACCGAATGGGGGAGTTTAGTGCCAGAACAATAAGCTAATCTAAAAACTTAGCTTTTAACTCGGGCGTGGGAATCATGCAGTTGTCTTTTTTGCCGTACCATGTATAACGATTTTTTGCAATATAGTCGTAAACAGCGTTTCTAATAAAGGCAGGGACGATTAAAAACACCCCCATTAAATTCCGTGGAAACCCTAATTTTAACGCCACTTTTAAAGCTGCGGTAGATTTGTAGCTAATGCCTATTTCAGGGATGTAGAGTAGGATAGAGTCCGTTTTTTCGGTGTCTATCTTATAAGCTTTAATAATTTTTTTACCAATCTCACTTTGTAACGCCGCAAACAAAAAACGGTTGTTTTTATCGTGTTTTATAACGTATTTCACGCTGCTATCACAGAGGTTGCAAACACCGTCAAAAAGAATAAGTTGTTTATGTTTTGGTAAATCCATCATTTTTTTGCTTCCACCAACTCTAATTGGTCTATACTCACATTAGTCGTAAAAATACCATAATTCACAACGGCTTTATTTTTTTCAATTTTATCAATAGTACCAATGGAACGGCCATCTTCCATGCGTACGCGATCGCCAAGTTTTAAGGTTGGTTTAGGTTTAGTCGCTTCAATTGCTTTTTGCTTAGCGACTTTTTTCTTTTGTCGAATCACTTCAACCTTCTTTTCAGCTTCTTGCTTCACTTTCTGCTCTTTGGCCTTTATAGCCTTCTTTTGCTTAGCTGAAACTTTTTTACGCTTCGAATTTTCTATTTGAACCACTTTAAAAAGTTCAGACATTAATTCGCGTTTCTGCTTGTTTTCAAAGTATTTTTCGGCAATATCATTTACTTTTTGTCCTAAGTAAATTAAGCGCTGGTTACTATCATATAATTCTTGGTAACTTTCTAGTTTCTTTTGAATTTTAGCATTTATTTCTTCCAACTTATCAGCTTCCTTTAGCTTTTTCTTTTCGTTTAACTTTAACGACTGACCTGTTTTTTCAAGTTTTGAACGTTCTTTTTGAAGTTTCGCTATCGTGGCATCAAAACGTACTTTACTGCGCTCAATCTTCTTTTTAGCACGGTTTATTAATCCGTATGGAATACCATTTTTCTGCGCGACTTCAAACGTAAAACTACTTCCGGCTTGACCGATAACCAATTTGAATAAGGGTTCTAAAGTGCGTTCATCAAAAAGCATGTTAGCGTTAAGCATGTGTGGCATTTCATTAGCCAGAATCTTTAAATTGGAGTAGTGGGTGGTAATAATTCCAAAGGCCTCGCGATGGTAAAATTCTTCTAAAAAGGTTTCCGCAAGGGCACCACCAAGTTCTGGGTCAGAGCCTGTTCCAAATTCATCAATAAGAAAAAGTGTGTTTTTATTACACTTTCTTAAAAAATAATTCATTTGTTTTAAGCGGTAACTGTAAGTACTTAAATGATTTTCAATAGATTGATTATCACCAATATCACTTAAAATTCTATCGAACAAACATACTTTACTTCGTTCGTGAACTGGAATTAACATCCCGCTTTGAAGCATAACTTGAAGTAAACCGACTGTTTTTAATGTGATACTTTTTCCGCCGGCATTCGGTCCTGAAATCACAATAATACGACTGTCTTGTTGGAGTTCGACGGTTTGAGGAAATGTTTTTTCGCCTTTCTCTAAATTGTTTAAATAGAGTATCGGATGGTAGGCATCGCGTAAAAACATACTTTTTTCATCTGAAATTTCTGGAAGTATCGCATTTAACGATCTGGCGTATTTCGCTTTCGCGGAAATGACATCGATATCAATTAAAAAGTTCTGATAATCGTTTAGTAAAGGTAAAAACGGACGAATATAATCGGTAACTTCCTTTAGAATACGAATGATTTCTTCGTGTTCTTCGTATTCCAAGTTATTAAGCTCTCTGGTGTGCTGCAGCGTGGTTTCTGGTTCGATGTAAACAATACTCCCCGTTTTACTACCGCCCATAATAGAGCCTCTAACCTTACGACGATACATGGCTTTTACCGCCAAAACACGCTTGTTGTCTACTACCGACTCTCTAATGTCGTCCAAGTATTCTAATCCGTGATAGGTGTTTAAGGCCGAACTGAAACTGGCATTAATTTTACCTTTAACTTTATTAATAGACTGTCGTAATTCCTGTAATAAAGGCGATGCATTGTCTTTAATGTCTTCAAAACGATCGACAACGCTATTAATTTTTTCAATAAGCAGTTTGGTAACTTCTATATGTGAAGCAAACTGATATAAATTGGGGTAGTATTCTTCAAACTTTTTTAGAAAAATAAGGATATCGTTAACTGTAACCGACATGGCTACAATTTTTTTTAACCCATGAACTTCTAAAAAGGTGTTTTCTATTTTTAAAAGCTTAAGCTCTTTGGTAATGGCATCAAAACCGTGATTTGGAATGCGGTTATCGTTATAAAACGAGGCCACATATTCATGTGTTAATTGCAAAGAAAAAAGGAGTTCTTCCTTTATTTTATATGGTGAAATTTCTAAAGCTTTTTCATGTCCAAGTGGCGTAACACAATGTTCGCTAACTTGCTGTAAAACGGTTTGAAATTCTAAATCTTGTAATGTTTTTTGATGAATATGAATCATGCGTATTGTTTGCCTCACTTGTTTTAAGGTTTGCAAAGTTAATCAATCTGTTTGAGAAGATTTTAATGAATTTGAATCGTTGTAAACTGTTAATTAACAAAACACTAACACCTTGGAGTCTAAAATATAAATACCTTGAAAGTCGACAAAAGTGTCATCAATCAAACTTCAATCAGTGAGTTGAGGCTGTCTAAAATGTTATATCTCTGTTGTGTTGAATTTGTCGAAATATCCCTATTTTTATAAGGGTTTCGACAGGGTTAACTTGACAAAACTAAATTGTAAGGCATTTAGACGGCCTTTTTAAATAAATTTCTGGGAATACTTTGTCAAAAAGCGTTTAGCCATGAATGGTTTCACTTTTTCCGTAGTTCTGAATCACTTTAGCTTCAAAATCAATGAGTTCTTTCCAGCGTTTTTCAACATCGACCCCTTGACCGTATTGACGTGCAAATTTTAAAAAAGTTGTGTAGTGTCCGGCTTCACTAATCATTAAATCATGATAAAACTTTGAAAGTTCTGGGTCTTTAATTCTTTTAGAGAGGAGCTTAAAACGTTCGCAGCTTCTGGCTTCAATCATGGCCGAAAACAAAAGCCTGTCTACCATAGACTGCACACGGTTTCCGCCTTTATTCATAAACTTATAAAGCTCATTAACATAACTGTCTTTACGCTCGCGCCCTAAAGTGTAGCCTCTTTTCTTTATGATATCATGCACCATTTGGAAGTGCTCTAATTCTTCTTTAGCCAGTTCCAAGAGTTCGGTAACCAAATCGGTATGCTCAGAATTTAAGGTGATAATAGTTATGGCATTCGTTGCTGCCTTTTGCTCGCACCAGGCGTGGTCTGTTAAAATTTCTTCTATGTTAGATTCTACAATATTAACCCAGCGTGGGTCTGTTGCTAATTTTAAACCAAGCATATCTTTTTTTTGTAAAAGTAGGTATTTTAATTTTTTGTTTTTCTAGTGAAGTTGGGAATCTACAAGGGTGTTATTACTCTAAAACAGATTTCTGTATCCGAAAGCATCATAACCTTAACTGATGTAATTCCAAATGTTTTTAAACCTAGTAAGCTGTTTGTAGGTGTTTAATACCACTTGATTTTCTGGAAGCGCCAATTTAGGGTCTGTTTTCAATAAGTTTTTTGCTTGATGTCTAGCGTGTTTTAAAATGTCGTTATCCTTAATGATATCTGCAATTTTTAAGTTTAAAACGCCACTTTGTTGGGTGCCCATAATATCCCCCGGACCTCTTAAGCGTAAGTCAACTTCGGCGATTTCAAAGCCGTCATTGGTTTGTACCATGGTTTCCATGCGGGTTTTGCTGTCGGCACTAAGTTGGTGTCCCGTCATTAAAATGCAGTAACTCTGTTCGGCACCACGCCCCACACGTCCGCGTAATTGATGTAATTGTGATAAACCAAAACGCTCGGCACTTTCGATAATCATAACCGAGGCATTAGGAACGTTAACACCAACCTCAATAACTGTCGTGGCTACCATAATTTGTGTTTCTCCTTTAATGAAGCGCTGCATTTCAAATTCTTTATCAGCGGGTTTCATCTGGCCATGAACAATGGAAATTTGATATTTTGGCATGGGGAAGTCTCTCGCGATACTATCATAACCATCCATCAAATCCTTATAATCCATTTTCTCGCTCTCTTGAATAAGCGGATATACAATATAAATTTGTCTGCCCTTATCCATTTCATCTCTAATAAATCGGAATACATTAAGGCGATTTTTATCGAAGCGGTGCACCGTTTTTATAGCCTTTCTTCCTGGAGGTAATTCATCGATTATAGAGATGTCTAAATCCCCATAAACCGACATGGCTAAAGTTCGTGGAATAGGGGTAGCGGTCATCACTAAAATGTGTGGTGGGATGGAAGCCTCTCTAATCTCCCCAGAGGGGAGACTTTTTAGTTGCTTTTCAATATAATCTAAAACATTGTCAATGTCGCCGGTTATTTGTTCATTGGTAAACCTAATAACTTTAAAACCTATTTCATTTAAAATTTTAGTACGTAAATCATCGGCTTCTTTTTGTTCTATGGTGTTATGATAACCGCCATCAACTTCAATAATTAGATTTTTTTCAATACAGATAAAGTCAACAATAAATTCATCAATAATATGCTGTCTTCTAAATTTTAAATCGAGTTTTTTTCCTCTTAAACTTTCCCATAAAATTTGTTCTGCTTGAGTGCTTTTTTTTTTGTTTTCAGATTGAAGTTCCTTTAATAATTTATAGGTTGAAGGTCTTGCCGTCATGTATTTTTGAAGTACTTTTTTGGCTTCCTCCCTTCGGGAGGATTGAGGAGGGCTTGTCGGTCCCTTCCGCCATAATTTGCTTCTTTGAGCAACTCCAAAACGGTGTTGTTCGTCGACAATGGCAAGGCCTAAATTTTTAAATTTCACCTTGTCTTCAAGAAGGGCGTGAGTGCCAATTAAAATTTGTAATTCACCATTTTCTAGGGATTCGTGAATTTTTCGTCTTTCTGAAGTTTTACTTGAACTAGTGAGTAGTGAGATACTGATATTTAGTGGTTTACACAACTCTTGTAGTCCGTTAAAGTGTTGGGCTGACAAAATTTCAGTTGGGGCCATTAAGCAAGCTTGAAAACCGTTGTCAAGAGCCATGAGCATTGACATGAAGGCTACAATGGTCTTCCCAGAACCCACATCACCTTGCAAAAGGCGGTTCATTTGTGCATTGCTCCCTAAATCGGCACGAATTTCTTTTAAAACGCGCTTCTGTGCACCTGTCAAATCGAAGGGTAATTGCTCCCTAAAAAAGGTGTTAAAGTAGTCGCCTACTTTCGTAAATGGGAGCCCTTTTATTTTCGATTTATGCACTAAATTTTTAATAATTAATTGCAGTTGAATGTAAAATAATTCTTCAAATTTTAGTCGAAATTGTGCCTTAGAAAGTAGCTCCGAACTCTTAGGGAAATGCACATTAAAAAGCGCCGATGATTTGCTAATTAAGTGTAATTCCGAGCGCATATTTTCGGGTAAAGTTTCGGCAAATTTTCCGCCAGAATCGATAAATAATTGCTGCATGATTTTACACAAAACCCGATTGCTTATCCCTCGATTTGATAATTTTTCGGTAGATGGATATACCGGTTGCATAGCCGAACGAATATTTTTTTCATGGGCTTCCATTAACTCTAAGTCTGGATGCGCCATACTGAATTTATTTCCAAAGGCGTTGCATTTCCCAAAAGCGACATAAGGTTTGTTTGCTTTTAGGCTTTCACGAATCCATTTTTGTCCGCGAAACCAAACCAATTCCATCGTACCTGTGTCATCCTGAAAGGTGGCAACTAGTCGTTTGCCTCGTTTTTGAGCGACTTCTTTAAAACCTGTTATTTTGCCAATAACTTGAACTTCAGCATTGGTTTGCTGTAATTCGTTTATTTTGTAATATCGGGTGCGATCTATGTATCTGTTTGGAAATAAATTAATTAAATCCTGAAAGGTGTGTATACCAAGCTCCTTGCGTAATAAATCGGCTCGACTCGAGCCTACGCCTTTTAAATAATCTATGGGAGTTTGTAGGTTTACAGACATAACGAGGCGAATTTAATCAATAAAAATAAAATGAAAACCCTTATTGAATTCTTAATATCTGGATGATTTTTGAAATTTTATTTTGAGAATTTAGAAGATTATTGAATTTTAACTAAAAGCATTAAATGTTTGTTATTAATTCTATAGCAATGGTTAAATTTGTTGTTCTTAAAAAAAGACGATTTTAAAGTTAGATAGATTGATGAGAAAACTCAACGAATTTATATGGGAAACGCATGGTATCCATGCAGGAACCGAACAAGATCACGTAAAGCATGGTATCGATAAACTAGAGGATATTATTGATAAAGCCATTGAAGCGAAAAACCCAAGCATTACTTTTATTATTCATTCACCGCGTTTAACAAATTTTAGATATACGGCTGAAAAAGATACGAATGTTAAGTTTATTCGTGGAAACAGATCTTATTTAAACTACCCTAAACGTATAGCAAATTTGCGGAAGAAATACGCCGGGAGAATCAATATAAAATTTGGTGTTGAGTTGGAATGGATGGGGCCGGACTTAGGTTTACAATGGAGTCGTTCTAAGATTTTTCAAGCGGAAGATGCCGATTACGTAATTGGTTCGGTACACTTTGCTCCTGAAGGTCTGCCTTATGATGGTTCGAAAGAAGAGGCTGAAGAACTACTGAAGCTTAGAGGAAGCTTGGAAGCATATTGGGATGGGTATTTCAATGAAATAATCCAAATGATTGAATGTTTTGGTGATATGATTCAGATTATCGGACATATCGATTTACCAAAACTGAATGTGGATATGCCTGAAGCACTCGTAAATTTTGAAACAAGTTCGCATCCTTTAGCTAATAAATTTAGAGCCCTTTTAGAGCTTATTGCCGATAGAAACCTCTCTTTAGATGTGAATATGGCAGGAAAGTTTAAAGGTGTTGGCGTATACCCTGTACAAAGTATTTTACGTCGAGCTCGCGAATTACAAATCCCTGTTTGTGTGGGTACCGATACGCATCATGTACGTTACTATGGCTTAAATTATAAGGAAAGTTTAGAATATATACAGGAAGCAGGTTACGAGAGTTATGTAAGTTACTCGAAACTTATTCCGGAAAACCGTACGATTTACGACGATCATGAACTGAAGGTAAAATATACCGTTTTAAATAAGGGAATTGAGTTGTTAAATCAGCGATTGGATGACACAGAACGCCGTATTATACCAGATTTCTCATTTGGAGGCTCTTTCTCTGAGTTTGTAGATTTATACAAGAACTCAACAGGGATGGGCGATTACAACGCCATCCGTATTAGAAAATGGGGTAAATCCATTACGGTTACGGATGAAATTCCTAAAATGTCTGGAAAGAAAGTTAATGGTTTGTTTTCAGAGCATTTAGATCAGCCAGGTGTTATTTCTTCATTGTTTAATACTTTGGCTTCTGAAGGTATTAATGTGGAAACTGCGCGTTTAAAATCGAATAAAAACGGTACGGCAGAGGCCTTTTTATCACTAAGTGAAGGTAATGGCAATGTTAAAAGTGCTATCGATTTTATAACGGGAACCGATTCTGGAACCTTTAGTAATTTGACATATAAAGAAAATGCCGAACTGCCAAATTACTACCGAGAAGGTGTTTATTTGTTAGAAATGGATGGCGTGGCTTTAAATTTAGCACTAAGCGAAAAGGTGATCCTAACAAAGCATAATAACGCTCCTGGGGTTCTTTTAATATTACTTTCGGCCTTAGCGTCTAAAAACATTAATATTGCCGATTTAAGGCTAGGACATTTAAATAATGTGGGGTATTCTGCTATTGCTGTTAAAGGTGATAGTCATGTAATACGAAATTTGTTAACCAAGCTTGGAGATCAGTATTACGAAGCGAATTTAATAGAGTTTCATAGTTTTTAAAGTGAGGCTTTAGTGTCATGTTTTTCTGAATAAGCTATTACAGGAACTTGATATATTGTAGAAAAAAGACTGTTTAAAATGGTATTTTAAGCAGTCTTTTTTTATGATGAGAATTAAGGGTTTATTTTTGAAATAATTCTACATGCTATATTTTTTGATGTCATTTAAGCTTTAAAAACAACTATGACAAGATGTGTTTTCTGGGATTATAATGTCAAAATGTCGCTTTTCAATACATTGAATAATGACGTTTTGTCTTGTTTTTGGTGTTGAATTTTAGTTTTTAAAGTCAAAATCATAATAGAATCACAGTTTTTTTAGGTTTGGTATTTTTTTTGCCTAACACTTAACGAAATTATTGAAGGATTTCTATTTGAAATAATGTTTAATTTAAAACTTTTAATTATGAGCAATTTAGTAAGTGTTCCTAAAAATGGAAGTTTAGCGAACACAAATTCAAATTCAAATTTACCAAGTTGGTCTGGATGGTCAAATTGGTTGGATGACGTTTTTAACAGAGAATTACCCTCTGTATTTACTTCTAATTTTAATGCGGGAATTTCATTACCCAAAGTAAACATTAAAGAAACTGCAGATGCTTTTGTGGTTGAAATGGCTGTTCCTGGTCTAAAAAAATCAGATTTTAAAATTGATATAGACAACCAAACCCTTTCTATTTCTTCAGAAGTTAAGGAAGAAAAAGAGCATCAAGGTTATAATTATAATCGAAGAGAGTTTGGGTATTCGTCTTTCAAAAGAACTTTTAATTTTCCAGAAAGTGTTAACGATGAGAAAATTAATGCGAACTACGATAACGGTATTTTAAGTATTGAATTGCCTAAAAAAGAAGAGGCAAAGCAAAAGCCTGTAAGAAGCATTAAAATTTCATAAGACAATCTCTTAGTATCTGGGTAAGACATTAAGAAGGATGCTGAAAAAAAATCAGCATCCTTTTAATGGTTTTTATCAAGAAATTTTAATCTGAGTTCATGATTATAATAAACAGGTATTCAGGTAAATGTCATTATCGAACGTTATTGCTTATTCTGTAAATTATAATAATTTTTTGGAATGTACTTCAAGTTAGCGTGTTGAACAGAATTTCGAGATGTTTTGTCTATCTCTGTAGGTAACACTCGAATAGATAGATGATTTTTTCAACATGCTTATTAGATCACTTAAATGTAGTTTAACCTAAAATTAATAGTGATGAAAAAATCTTTAATATTAATAGCAGTTGGCTTACTAGTAGCAAGCTGCAATGGACAAAATAAGGAAGGAAATACAATGGCTCCTAGCGAAAAAAATAAGGATGCTGTTGAGGCACCTAAAGGCTCTTGGAAAGTTGATAAGGAATTTGATGAACACGGGAATTTAATACGTTATGATAGTATTTATTCCTGGTCCTCAAATGATACATTTAAAGATGTGTCGCCTTTTACTAGAGATAGTTTGATGCAAAATTTTAAATCGAAGTTTTATTCAAACTACTCAAGATTTGAAAATGAGGGTTTTAAAAATATGTTTTCTCAAGATTCTCTTTTTAGTAAGCAATTTTTTAATGACGATTTCTTTGGAAGTTCTTTTGGTAAGGATTTTATAGATACTGAAAAATTAAGACAAGACATGCTTGAAAAGCAAAAGAAATTTCTCGAGAAGTATCAATCAGAATTGATCAAACCTGAAGACGAAGACTAGTTAGTTTTCGTCTTTTTTTATGATTTTTACTTACTATTCAAAAACGCAAAGATCCATTCGTGCCAATCATACTTGCATGAATGGTTGATAAAGGAGGATATTTCTGAATACATTTTTTAAGACCGTATCTTAATTAAGGGTATCTTACTAAAGTATTTTTTTCGTATGTTTATTTCTGAAGTGTTATTACCAGATAATAAGCACATACAAATTAATGCCTTTTACCCAACGTTTAGATGAATAAAATCCTGCTTATCTTTTTATTATTAGTATCTCAAGTTTGTAAAGCGCAACAAACCGAAATTGTGGACTTTAAGCAAGCTAAAGCTGAAATTTCTTTTGGTGATCTAATACTTAAGGAAGTTAAAGGTACTGTGGTTTATAAGTTTGATATTCTAAAGGACACCGATTCCATTTTTCTAGATGCTAAAGGTTTTAAAAGCATATCAGCTGTTTTAAATGATGAGGTTCAAGTAGGAACTTACAATGGCGTAAGGTTTAAAATTAATCATCAATTAAAAGCAAATACTTCTTATTCATTAAAGATAACTTGGGAAGCACGTCCGAAAAAAGCTTTATATTTTATCGATTGGGAGTATATTGATGGTAACCGTCAAATTTGGACTCAGGGTCAGGGGAAATACACCAGTAATTGGTTGCCAAGTATCGATGATATGAATGAAAAAATCGAATTTGATTTAAGCATTACCTTCGATAAAAATTACGAAGTGATAGCTAACGGCAAGCTTACCGATAAAACCATTTCGGGGCCTTTAGCTACTTGGCATTTTGATATGACTAAGCCCATGTCGAGTTATTTGTTGGCCTTTGCTATTGGGAAATATGACAAAAAAACAACGCTTTCAAACAACGGTATTCCATTAGAAATGTATTATTACCCTGCTTATGAAGAAAAGTTTGAACCGACCTACCGTCATACTCTGCAGATTTTCGAATTTCTACAACAAGAAATAGGCGTGCCTTATCCGTGGCAAAATTACAAGCAGGTTCCTGTTAAAGATTTTCTGTATGCCGGCATGGAGAATACCAGTGCCACTATATTTTCCGATGCCTTTTTAATTGATGAAACCGCTTTTGTCGATAAAAACTATGTGAATGTTAATGCGCACGAATTAGCGCATCAGTGGTTTGGCGACTTAGTAACCGAATCATCTGGAACACACCATTGGCTTCAAGAGGGCTTTGCGACCTACTATGCTTTGTTAGCCGAGCGGGAGGTTTTTGGAGAAGAATATTATCAGTACAAACTTTATGAATATGCCCAGGAGTTATTAGATCAAGACAGGGCAGGAGCTAGTACTGCGTTATTGGATCCGAAATCGAGTAGCACCACTTTCTATAAAAAGGGCGCCTGGGTCTTGGTTTTACTAAAAGATAAGGTAGGCGAGAAGGACTTTAAAAAAGGGATTAAAAATTATTTATGGAAGTATCAGTTTAAAAATGTTGAAACCCAAGATTTTATTTCTGAAATAGAAAAGACTAGCGGTAAAGACTTAACCGAGTTTGTAAACAAATGGCTGAAATCTTCGAAGTACCATTATAATGAGATTGAAAGTTATCTAAGGAAAAATTTTAAAGGCTATAAGGCGTTTTTAGATTTGGATTGCGATAAATCGGCCAAAGATTGCCAGAAGTTTATACAAGCTTCGGGAAACCAGTATCAAAACGCTGAAGTAATCCGCTTGCTAAGAGGAAATATTACAAAATCGGTCTTTAATCTAAATTCTATTAAAGAGAGACAAGCCGTGGCTTTATCCATGTCATCCATCACTTCATCTGAAAAAGCAGATTATGAAACCCTGCTTCAAGATAAGTCTTACGCTACCATAGAAGCGACTTTATTCAATTTATGGCGTAGTTTTCCTAATGATAATTCTTTATATTTAAAACAAACCAAGGATATCGTTGGTTTTAACGATAAAAACGTGCGTATTCTTTGGTTAACTTTAGCATTGATTACAGAAGATTTTGAGCCCCTAAATAAATCACGTTATTTTGACGAACTCACCAATTATACCAATCCGAGGTATAGTTTTGAAATTCGTCAGAATGCTTTTGCTTATTTAAATCAGATTCAAGCTTGCCGAACATTATGCCTGGATAATTTGCAACAAGCAACAAAGCATCATAATTGGCAATTTTCAAAGTTTGCTAAACAATTGTTGGAGGAGCATAAGTAGGTGTTAAAGGTCATTTTATAATCACAAAAATTAAAAAATTTGAAAGCATTAGTTATTTCTGGAGGCGGTAGTAAAGGCGCATACGCAGGTGGTGTGGCAGAGTATTTAATTAAGGAAGAAAAGCGCGAATACGATTTGTATGTGGGAACTTCAACAGGGAGTATATTAATTCCGCATTTAGCGGCGGGAAAATTAGATGAAATTCACGAAGTTTTTACTAATGTGAATCAATACAATATTTTTAGTGTTAACCCCTTTATTGTTAGAAAAAAAGGCGATCGCGAGTTTGTATCTATCGATTTTTTAAACTCATTGTGGCAATTTATAAAAATGAAACGCACCTTTGGTGAAAGCAAGGCCTTAAGACGTTATTTTAGAAAGCATTTTACGAAAGCCTATTACGATCAAATTAAAGCGACTAAGGAGGACGTTGTAGTAACTGTGTCTAATTTGTCTAAAAATATTGCTGAATATAAATCTATTAAAGACTTTAGTTACGACGAGTTTTGCGATTGGGTTTGGATTTCTTGTAATTATATTCCTTTTATGTCTTTGGTAAAAAAAAATGGTTTTGAATATGCCGATGGTGCTTTTGGTTGTGTGGTGCCTATTCGTGAGGCGATTTTAAGAGGAGCTAAAGAAATTGATGCGATTATTTTAGAGTCCGAAAACATGCAATACAATAAGGTTTTAGGAAAAAACCCATATTCCTTAATGTTAAACCTTTTTGGTCACCTTTTAGATCAAGTGGAACGCAGTGATATTTTAATAGGAAAACTGGCGGCTAAAAACCGTGGTGTGAAGTTAAATCTTTATTATACGCCATCCCGACTAACAGAAAACTCTTTAATTTTTAATAAGAAACTCATGACCGATTGGTGGGACAAGGGGTATGAGTATGCTAAAGAAAAGTGTAAAGCAGCAAAATCCAATGAACTTCGAATGGATAAATAAGGTGTTGATGATGTTCTTTTAGTTGTTCAAAGAAATGCAGGATGCTTACCACATATCCGAAACCTCACTTTTTACAAAAGATAAAGCGGCATCGCTAGGAGACGGACGCTCCATCATTTCGGTTAAAACAACTTCTCTTAATTTGTTGGCCGTATCTGTTTTTTCAGACATGTTTGCCTTTCTAATGAGTTGGATTGTGGCGTTTTTAGCCGTGGTAATAATGCTCCAACATTTATCGCTAATATAAATTTGTTGCGATAAGTTATGCTCAAATTCTTGTTCTATGTTTTTTATAAGTAACGATTCGTAATCTTCTTTGTTTGATGTGATTGGAGTTACTCTTACCATAAGTTTTGATGGGGCAATGCGCTCTAAAAATAAGGCCATACGCTCATAAGCCTGTAGGCGTAATGGAATCGTGTTTACCTGTAAATCTTTTTTGAGTAGATAACGTCTTCTCCCATCTTCATTTTTGGTATGCTCTTTAAAAAAGTAATAGGCAATACAACCTGTTATTAATGAAGGTATGGCAAATAAAAAAAGGTCGATAACTCTAGAGGCTTCCATAAGATTTGGTCTGGTTTTAGTAATTATTTTGGATGATGACCCAAATATAAACAATCTTTTAATTTTTGCATCCCAAAAAAAGGAACCCTTGTTTTCTCGTATGCAAAAGTAGTGTGTAATTCGTTGGATAGACTGTGGTCGTCAATATTCATTTCAATATCCTTCATGGTAAACTGGCAAGGGTGTTCGTAGCCAGCAGCATGTGTAATTTCAATCAATTCTTTTCTAAATGTTTTAAAATACTGTGCTAGCCGCTCCGATTTTAACGTAGGATCTATACCACTCTGTAACCATTTGCTTTGTGTTGCCACACCACTAGGACAACGGTTTGTATGGCATACTTGGGCTTGAATACACCCAATACTCATCATGGCCTCTCTGGCGACATTAATGCAATCGGCTCCCATGGCAAAGGCCATAGCAGCTTTAGCAGGGAAACCTAATTTTCCGCTACCAATAAACACAATGCGCTCGGCAAGTCCTTTGTTTTTAAAAAGCTTATATAAATCCCTAAAGCCATAAACCCACGGAAGGGAGACATGATCGGCAAAACTAGGAGGAGCTGCTCCGGTACCACCTTCGCCACCATCTACAGTAATAAAGTCAGGGCCTTTTCCGGTGGCTACCATAAAGTCTGCCAATTCTTCCCATTGTTCCAGCTTACCTATAGCAGCTTTAATACCAACAGGTAAGCCTGTAGCCTCGGCTATTTTTTCAATAAAATCTACCATTTCAGGAATATTAGAAAAAGCTTTATGGTTTGGAGGTGAAAGCACATCAATACCAATAGGAACACCTCTAATTTCTGAAATTTCTTTCGTGATTTTAGCGCCAGGAAGCACACCACCTTTTCCAGGTTTAGCACCTTGAGAAAGTTTAACTTCAATAGCTCGTATAAATTGGTTGTTTTCAACCAATTCTATCATTTTTTCCATGGAAAATCCGCCTTCTTCAGAGCGCACACCAAAATACCCCGTTCCGAAATGGAAAATAACATCGCCTCCATGGCTGTGATGTGGCGATAAACCACCTTCACCGGTATTGTGATACGCACCAGCAATTTTAACACCTTTGTTTAACGATTCTATCGCTTTCGCGGAAAGCGAGCCAAAACTCATGGCCGAAACATTAATGACTGATGCTGGTCTGAAAGGCCTTCTTCTTTTATGAAACGCACCCATCACTTTGGCGCAGGGCAAAAAACAATTGTCTACAAGATTTGGATGATTTTCAGGGAGTTTAAAGGGCATCATCGCATTATTAATAAAAATATGCTGATGCTGATAAATATCGCGGTCGGTACCAAAGCCTTCGTAATTGTTTTCCTTTTTAGCTGATGCGTAAATCCAACTGCGCTCAATACGATTGAAGGGGAGTTCTTCGCGGTTGTTAGCAACGAAATATTGACGCATTTCTGGACCAATGTTTTCTAGTAAATAGCGTAAATGTCCAATTATAGGGTAGTTGTGACTTATTGTATGTTTTTTTTGAATAAAAACATCGCGAATGGCTACCAAGGCTAAACCTATTATTAACCAGCCCCACCAACTGATTTGAGATACCTCATTTAAAATCGTATTCATAGTAATAATTTAACGTGTTATTCCTTTTTTGTTAGGTTTTTAAAGGTATTTAAAATTATTGTTTTTCATAAAGATTGAATATATATCTTTATAACATGAAAATTAAATATTTAGGACTCCTAGTCTTTATCGTTATTCTGGCTCTTGTTGCGGTACCTGTTTCTAATTATTTCGTAAAGTTAAAAATAGAAAAGGCTTTACAGAATTTGCCAAAACATGTTGATGTTTGTACTAAAGGTATTTTAGTTGATGTGGTTTCAGGAACCCTAGAATTTCAAGATGTACTTATTTCTGTATCGGATGAATCCTCTCTAGAAAAAGTTTTAAAATTAAATCTAAAATCGATTTTGATTGAAGATATTGCTTATCTAGAATTTGTTTTCAAAAACAAGGTTCGTATTGAAGAATTAGCCGTAGATGCTCCAAAAATAAAATATTACAAAGCAGGCAAGCAAAAAAAGCCAACTAAAGCCTATGAAATTCCTGAGTCGCCAGAAGTTACAATTAAAAATGTACAGATTACCAATGGCGCTGCTCAAGTTTTAAGTTTGCAAAACGATTCGTTATTATTTGATATTAAAATGTTTAAACTAAATGTAAAAGATGTTAGCCATAAGGCCGATAAAAAAAATAGAATTCCTGTAACGTTTCATGATTTCGATATTGTTGCAGATTCCATTCAGCTAAATGTAGGAGATTGGGATCGTTTGTTTATTGCTAAAGCTCAATTAAAACAACATACTTCCGTCTTAAAAGCGGTTCAACTAAAAACTAAATATTCAAAAAAAGAACTTTCTAAGCACATTAAAACTGAAAGGGATCACTTTAATTTAGGTGTAGATTCTATTGTAATAAATGAAGTTGATTTTGGTTTTAAACAAGATACTATTTTTTATTTTACTACTAACAAAACAGAATTACATCATTTAGATTTTGAAATTTATAGAGATAAATTAGTAGGAGATGATCCTACAATAAAATCGTTGTATAGTAAAACCTTAAGAGAGTTAAATTTTGATATTAATGTAAAGGAGCTTCAGGTGCTAAACGGGAAGATCACTTATGAAGAGCGTGTGCATTCTTCTGGGGTACCAGGCGAAATTTTCTTTACAGATTTTAACGCTACAATGTCTAATATTAATAATACATATGCTGAAGGCGATAAAACTGTAGTAAACATTACTACTAATTTTATGGATGAGGCACCTTTAAAAGCATACAGCGATTTTGATATTAATAATAAAAACGATCGGTTTATTTTTAAAGCAGAATTAGGGTCTTTTCATGTGGAAAAATTGAATCAATTTTTGGTGCCAAACCTCAATGTGAAATTTGAGGGTGTTTTACACAAAACATATTTTACAATTGATGGAACTACTAACCATTCCTCCATTGATTTGATTACAGATTTTGATGGTCTTCGTATTGATGTTTTAAGGAAGCATGAACGTAAAAAAAATAAGTTTTTATCGGCGATTGCTAATATATTTGTTAAGAAAACCACCGAGAATGGGGATAACGTATTTGCTGAAGCTAAAAGGCATGATATTAAACGCGATAAAACTAAATCGGTTTTCAATTTCCTTTGGCTTAACGTCAAGGAAGGGCTGCTTCACGCTAAAAACTAATAAAGTACTGTTTAGTATATGCGAGCGTCATGCTGAACTTGTTTCAGCATCACATGACAAATATAAGTATTGATGTTTTTTTTAAAATACACAAGTTCCGATTGACCTCGTAATTTATTATTGACTTCGTATATTCAATTAAAATCTTGGTAATTCCTTAATTTGTTCATAATTATTAATTATTTCATCCTATAAAAAGCCCAACATTGGTTAATTTCACGGCCTAAAAATGATGATGATTTGGAAAAATACTTAAGCCAGTTAAATGACGCTCAATTAGAGCCTACAATACAAGTTGACGGACCCATGATTGTTATTGCAGGTGCTGGATCTGGAAAAACAAGAGTGCTAACTTACCGCATTGCTTACATGATGAGCAAAGGCATCGATCCTTTTAATATCTTATCGCTCACCTTTACCAATAAGGCGGCTAAGGAGATGAAAGAGCGTATTGCAACTATTGTAGGCGCTAGTGAGGCAAAAAACCTGTGGATGGGAACTTTTCACTCCATTTTTGCTAAAATTCTTAGAATTGAGGCTGATAAACTTGGGTTTCCAAGTAATTTTACCATTTACGACTCTCAAGATTCCGATAAACTTATTGGATCTATCATTCGAGAAATGCAACTCGATAAAGATATTTATAAAGCTAAACAAGTACGTTCCCGTATTTCATCATATAAAAATAGTTTAATTACGGTTCGTGCATATTTTCAAAATCCTGAATTAAAAGAAGCTGATGCGATGGCAAGACGTCCGCGCATGGGTGATATTTACAAAGAGTATGTCGAGCGTTGCTTTAAAGCGGGTGCTATGGATTTCGACGATTTACTTTTAAGAACCAATGAGCTTTTAACTCGATTTCCTGAAGTATTAGCAAAATATCAAAACCGTTTTAAATACATTTTGGTTGATGAGTACCAAGATACCAACCATTCTCAATATTTAATTGTTAGAGCCTTAGCCGATAAATTTCAAAATATTTGTGTAGTAGGTGATGATGCCCAAAGTATCTATGCCTTCCGTGGTGCGAACATTAGTAATATTTTAAATTTCCAAAAGGATTATGATGATGTGAAAATGTTCCGATTGGAGCAAAATTACCGTTCTACAAAAAACATTGTAAACGCAGCAAACTCCATCATCGATAAAAACCAAACGAAGCTTGAAAAAATTGTTTGGACAGCCAATGACGAAGGCGGTAAAATTAAAGTACACCGTTCCTTAACCGATGGTGATGAAGGGCGTTATGTGGCCAGTACCATCCTAGAGACTAAAACTAAGGAGGGCTTAAACAACAGTGATTTTGCGATTTTATATCGTACCAATTCACAGTCTCGTGCCATGGAGGAAGCCTTGCGTAAGCGTGGTATTCCGTATCGTATTTATGGCGGTTTGTCCTTTTACCAGCGTAAAGAAATTAAAGACGTTTTATCATACTTACGTTTAATTGTAAATCCTGCCGATGAGGAAGCTTTAAAACGTGTTATTAATTTTCCACCCCGAGGCATTGGTCAAACCACGGTAGATAGGCTTATAGTAGGCGCTAATGGTTACAAGCGTACCATTTTTGAAGTGATGAAAAACATCGATAAAACCGATCTTAAAATTAATTCAGGTACTAAAAACAAGCTAAAAGACTTTGTAACTTTAATTGAAAGTTATCAAGTTTTAAATCAGACTGCCGATGTTTTTGAATTGGCAGAGCATGTGACCAGAACCAGTGGTTTATTAAAAGAATTTGGTAAAGATACCACTCCTGAAGGGGTAACACGTGTCGAAAATATCGAAGAGCTTATTAACGGTATGAAAGATTTCGTTGAAGGCCAGATTGAAATCGCTGATGCAACGGGCTCTTTATCGGAATTTTTAGAAGATGTGGCTTTATCTAGTGATTTGGATAATGAAACAGAAGATGATGATGAGGTGGCTTTAATGACCATTCACTTAGCAAAGGGGTTAGAGTTTTCGAATGTGTTTATTGTGGGGTTGGAAGAAGATTTATTTCCAAGTGCCATGAGCATGAATACCAGAAGTGAGCTAGAGGAGGAGCGACGTTTGTTTTACGTAGCGCTTACCCGTGCTGAGAAGCAAGCGTATTTAACTTATGCTTTGTCGCGATACCGTTGGGGAAAATTGGTAGATTCTGATCCGAGTCGATTTATTGAAGAAATAGACGAGCAATATTTAGAAGTGCTAACACCAATGGAAGAGCGTCGTATAAATCCGATGCTTTCTGCTGATATTTTTGGAGATACCGAGCCTAATAAAATTCGTTATAAACCGGCTAAGCAACCAACATTCACTAAAAATAAAACCCCCAAAAAAGAACCTGAAAAGTATGTAGCACCTACGACCAGAAATTTGAAGCCTGTAGCTAAATCTTCAGAAAGTAGTGGTGGCTCAAATTTATTTGATAATAAGTTGGCTGTGGGTAATAAAGTCAAGCATATCAGATTTGGAACCGGAGAGGTGTTAAAAATTGAAGGTGCTGGTGCCGATGTAAAAGCAGAGATTAATTTTCAGCATGGAGGGACTAAAAAGTTGTTGCTTCGTTTTGCTAAGTTGGAGGTGATTGGGTAGGTTTTTGTTGTTGAATTGGGTATTTGTTTAATCGTGTAACTGTTTAACCGGTATTTCAATTATAATCTTCGTGCTAATGAGTATCTGTGTAAATCTGTGAAATCAGTGTCTGTTATAAGTTTTTGGACACGGATTACACGGAATATCACAGATTTTTTTTCATTTGGTGTAATTTAGATGTTATTTTGAGTTTAACCGTTTAACCGTTTAACTTTGTAACTTTTTAACCCTGAACTTTGTAACTCACATTTTTAGCGTTTACTTTGTGTAACCAAGCTTAACAAGATATCCTATGGCCGATTTTATAAGAATTTACGAAGAAAACCCTAATGAAAGAGAAATTGATAAAGCTGTAAAAGTTTTAAAACAGGGTGGCCTTATTATTTATCCCACCGATACCGTTTACGGTTTAGGGTGCGATATAACTAACTTGAAAGCACTGGAACGGGTAGCTCGCATTAAAGGTGTAAAGCTGGAAAAGTCTAATTTTTCATTTGTATGTCATGACTTAAGCGATTTGTCTGATTATGTGAAACAAATTGACACCAGTACTTTTAAAATACTTAAACGCGCTTTGCCTGGGCCATATACCTTTATTTTACCTGGGTCTAAAAATCTGCCTAATCCGTTTAAGAAACGAAAAACTGTTGGTATTAGAGTGCCAAACAATAATATAGCCTTAGAAATTGTAAAACGCTTGGGGAACCCAATCATATCAACTTCTATTCATGATGAAGATGAGGTTTTAGAATACACTACCGATCCAGAACTTATTTTAGAGAAATGGGATAACCTTGTCGATTTAGTTATCGATGGGGGTTATGGCGATAACGAAGCTTCAACAGTAATCGATTTATCTGAAGATACACCTAAAGTGATTAGAGAAGGTAAAGGTGGGTTGGAAATATTTTAGGACATGATTTTTATAATGTATACAATTTTGAGTTTGTGAATAGACTCCTTTAATCGTGTCGTTAAAATGGTTTCGTCTTTTTCAATGAAGCTATGCGGACTATTTTATGTAATAGGAAGGAATTGAAGAAAATGTAAAGCATAAAAAAACTCAACTTTTCAGTTGAGTTTTTTTATGTTATAAAATTACAGCTTAGTTTCCTGCTGAAAGGTTTTTCATTTCTTTTTCGATCATGTCGTAAAACTGATCAATTTTTGGTAATACAACAATACGTGTACGACGGTTTTTAGCTCTGTTTTCGGCAGTGTCATTGTCTACTAAAGGCACATAAGAACTACGTCCGGCAGCAATAAGTTGTCCTGGGTTAACGTCTAAACTTTCTAATACTCTAATAATAGACGTAGAACGTTTAACACTTAAATCCCAGTTATCTATTAATACACCTTTACTGTATGGTACAGAATCTGTATGTCCTTCAACCATACACTCAAAATTAGGTTTGCTATTTACAACTTTAGCGACTTTAGCAAGAACTTCTTTTGCTCTTGAAGTTACGTTGTAACTACCGCTTTGGAATAATAATTTATCAGCGATAGAAATAAATACTACGCCTTTCTCTACATTAACTTCAATGTCTGGATCGTTAATTCCAACTTCACGTTTTAAACTAGTTACCAGGGCTAAAGTAACACTATCTTTTTGGGTTAAAGCATCTTGTAATCGGCTAATTTTAAGCTCTTTTTCTTTAATGCTTTCTAATGTTTTTTCAATATTGCTAGCACCTTTCGATGAAAGCATGGTTAAGTTATCATTGTTTTTACGTAAATCGGCTACTTGCTCTTCTAAAGCAGTCGCTCGCGCTGTAGCTGTTGCTCTGTCTTCTAAACAAGAATTAAGTTTTACGGTTGCAGAATTAAGCAAATCTTGAGTTTCCTTTTGTTTTGCCTGTAGATCTGTAAATTGTTTTTTTGATACACATGAGCTTAGGGCTAACATTGCAGATGCACTAAGTAATAAGATTTTCTTCATAATAAATTTTAGGATTAACTTTCACTAATTGGTTGAACAAAAATATATAAAATTCTACTGGAAATAGTAATTTAACAAAACTTTTACTTAATACTACAAACTTTTAAAAGTCTTTTTTTTAAGTATAAAATAATCAAAAACAATCGATGTTCTATGGTAATATTTTATGTCGTGTTTTGTTTGTTTCCGCTGATTTAAAAGCCGGTTTATATGTCTGTAATAACTAAAATGTGCCTTAATTATTGCAAAAGTATGCTTCGGTTTTAACGCAACTAGAAATTTAATTCCTGAAATTCCATCGAGGCATACTCTAGCAAGTATTATGCCAAACAAAAAGCGATTTACGTTTTTTGTAAGGGTGAATAAGCTATTCCTATAATTTAGGAAAGTTTTTTTAGGATTTACAGCATTTAATGTGGCTCCCCCAACATGAAACACTGTAGAATCACCAACATACTTTACTTTATATCCTAAGTTTTTAGCTCGCCAACACAAATCAATTTCTTCCATATGAGCGAAAAAATGTTTGTCGAAGCCATTTAGCTGTTTAAAAGTTTGTTGTCTAATAAACAAACAAGCTCCCGACGCCCAAAATATATTAGCCGTATCGTTATATTGACCTTGATCTTTTTCAACGGTATTAAAAATGCGTCCTCGGCAATAAGGAAACCCGTATTTGTCAATAAATCCACCAGCAGCACCAGCATATTCAAAATGTGTTTTCTGCTTAAAATCTAAAATTTTAGGTTGTACGATCGCTGTGTTTTTATCTGTATTAAAAGCATGAATTACAGGTGTTAACCAATTTTTTGTAACTTCAATATCACTGTTTAGTAAACAAAATACATCGGCCGAAATGTTTTTTAAAGCATCATTATACCCTTTGGCATAACCGCCATTGTTTTCGTTCTTAATTATTTTTACAGAAGGAAATGCTTTTTCTAAAAAAGTAATCGAATCATCGGTTGATGCATTATCGGCTACATAAATGGTGGCTTCTTCGGAAAACTTTATAACTGAAGGTAAAAATTGCTGAAGCAGAGCCTTACCATTCCAATTTAATATAACTACGGCGATTTTCATTAGTGGTAATTAGGAATGTTTTCTAGAAATTGATAGCATTCATTTTTAAAATCCATTTGGCAATAATAGTGATTTAGTCCGTTTGTTACCATTAAATAACTAGCATTTAACTCTAAATTATAACGAGCAATTTGATCGAAAGTGTTTTGATTTATAGTAATTTTGGGTGCTTTGCATTCTACAATTAAATGTATGGAACCATCTGTGTTAAACACGACAATGTCATAGCGTTTTTTTAAGCTGTTAATAATGAGTTCTTTTTCAACATTAATTAATAATTTTGGAAATTTCTTTACTTCCATTAAATATTGTATACAATGTTGTCGTACCCATTCTTCCGGTTGTAAAACCACAAATTTTTTACGAATAGGATCAAAAATAGATGCTTTATTTTCGCTACTTTTGAATCGAAATGAATATTCTGGAAAATTAAGTGCTTGCACAGTACATTTATTTAGTTTTCAAAGTTACGCTACAATATATAAATACCAAATATCCTAAGGTAATTGTTGGATAGTGTTATTTTTTAATCTGAAATCTTTTTAATTTGGACGAAGTCAAACAACTGGTAACCGATATAAAAAACGGCAATTTAAAACCCATTTATTTTTTAATGGGCGAGGAACCTTATTATATAGATAAGATTTCCGATTTTATTGAAAACTCAGTACTTTCTGAGGAAGAACGTGGTTTTAATCAAATGGTACTTTATGGTAGAGATGTTACGGTTGAAGATGTTGTAGGTCATGCCAAGCGATTTCCTATGATGGCAGAGTATCAAGTGGTGATTGTAAAGGAAGCTCAAGATTTATCACGTACTATTGAGAAATTTGCTAGTTATGCTGCCAACCCGCAGCCCACAACCATTTTGGTTGTTGACTATAAGTATAAAAAGCTAGATAAACGTAAAGCGCTTTATAAGGCCATTAATAAGGTTGGAGTTGTTTTCGAGAGTAAAAAACTTTACGAAAATCAAGTTTCCGATTGGATTAGACGTGTTTTGGCTTCAAAAAAATACACCATTACACCAAAAGCCGCTCAAATGCTTGTGGAATTTTTAGGCACCGATTTAAGTAAAATTAATAACGAACTTGAAAAGCTTCAAATTATTCTTCCTAAAGAAACTCAAATTACGCCTGAGCATATCGAAGAAAATATTGGTATAAGTAAAGATTATAACAATTTTGAATTACGAAAAGCGATTGGAGAACGTAATACACAGAAAACTTATAAAATTATAAAGTACTTTGGCGACAATCCCAAGGATAACCCTATGGTTGTAACCGTTTCTTTGCTGTTTAACTTTTTTTCTCAACTATTACACCTTCATGGTTTAAGCGATAAGTCACCAAGACATGTAGCTCAAGCTTTAAAGGTAAATCCTTATTACGTAAATGAATACCTCACAGCTGCAAAAAACTATCCGATGCGAAAAGTTAGTTCTGTAGTGGCCACTTTAAGAGAATTTGACGTGAAAAGTAAAGGAGTAGGTTCTAATGCGGTGCCTCAAGGCGATTTGTTAAAGGAGTTAATGGTTCGTATTTTAAATTAATACACTACTATAATGTATAATGAAATTCATAGCAGCTGGAAGCCTTATTTAGTAAATGAATTTGAGAAGCCTTACTTTCAAACATTAGAAGATTTTGTTGCTTCTGAATATAAAAACCATGCTTGTTATCCACCTAAAAATGAAATTTTCAATGCATTTGATGCCTGTCCTTTTGAAGATGTAAAAGTGGTTATTTTAGGACAAGATCCTTATCACGCATTCGGACAAGCCAATGGGTTGTGTTTCTCGGTAAATGATGGTGTAAAACATCCACCATCGTTAGTAAATATTTTTAAGGAAATTGAAACAGATTTAGACAAAGCTTATCCCATAACAGGTAATTTAGAACGTTGGGCCAAGCAAGGGGCATTACTTTTAAATGCAACGTTAACTGTTAGAGCCCATGAAGCGGGCAGTCATCAAAAAAAAGGTTGGGAGCACTTTACTGATGCTGTTATTAAAACAGTGAGTGATAAAAAAGAAAATGTGGTGTTTTTGCTTTGGGGTGGTTATGCGAAAAAAAAAGTTAAACTCATTGATGGTAAAAAACACAAGATTATTACTTCTGGGCATCCTTCTCCGTTAAGTGCCAATAGAGGTTATTGGTTTGGTAATAAATGTTTCAGTACTACCAATACCTACTTACATGACATTGGAAAAAAAGAAATTCAATGGTAATAAAGCGATTTAACGGGACACGTTGTTAACTTTAAAATTACCAAATTTAAGCGCATTTAAATATTAACTTCCGGTTGGAGCCAATCTTGGAGTTAAAGTTTTAACAATATATTCTGATTTTAATACAATGGGTTTTTCGTTGACTTTAGTGGATTTAATGGTTTTATTACAACTAAATTTTAACAACAATAGGTTAATAGTAACTAAAGAAGAAATGATGAGGGCGGCGGTTATTAGCATAAGTAATTGTTTATCAGTATGATACTCTGTTGGCAATTATTATATTAAATAAATAATTAACTGATGCAAATTTAACCAATAAAAGACTACAAGACAACGGGTTTTAAAGGCTGTTTTTTGTTTTTAGGGAAAATCTAAAATATAAGTTAAAAAATTAATATAATCTTAAAATGTTAAAGCTTTATTGAATATTAAGGCTTATTAGGTTTCTCGATTTTTCACTTTTAGCAGCGGCATCTAATAGTTTTTAGGTTAATTCAATTCGAATGATACCCCATTAGTGGAAAGTTAAAGATCAAGTTTTTTGGTTTTGAAAGTATATTTAAACAAAAAACAAGTTGTGACGAAATGAAAAGTACATTTGAAAGATGTAAATTAAATTTCAAAAAAGTCATTTTTAATTGGTGAGATAAGGGTTTTAAGGAAATAAAAATTATTTTTGGCCAAAATTTAAGTCATGGAAGAACCTAAATGGGTTACAGTAAAAGAATACACAGATATTACCTATAAAAAATGTGATGGTGTGGCTAGAATTGCATTTAACAGACCAAATGTTCGAAATGCATTCCGGCCAAAAACGACAAGCGAATTATACGATGCTTTTTATGATGCTAATGAGGATATAAACATTGGTGTCGTGTTGTTGTCAGCCGAAGGCCCTTCAACAAAAGACGGCGTTTATTCTTTTTGTAGTGGCGGCGATCAAAAGGCTAGAGGACACCAAGGATATGTTGGAGAAGATGGCTACCACCGATTAAATATTTTAGAAGTGCAACGATTAATTCGTTTTATGCCTAAAGCAGTTATAGCCGTAGTTCCTGGTTGGGCTGTTGGTGGCGGACACAGTTTGCATGTGGTATGTGATTTAACTTTAGCGAGTAAAGAGCACGCTATTTTTAAACAAACTGATGCCGATGTTACCAGTTTTGATGGCGGTTACGGTTCAGCTTATTTGGCCAAAATGGTCGGACAGAAAAAAGCACGTGAAATCTTTTTCCTAGGAAGGAACTATTCGGCACAAGAAGCTTTTGAAATGGGTATGGTAAATGCCGTTATTCCTCATGATGAATTAGAAAGTACCGCTTATGAGTGGGCTCAAGAAATACTAGCGAAATCTCCAACCTCTATAAAAATGTTGAAATTTGCCATGAATTTAACCGATGACGGCATGGTAGGACAACAAGTTTTTGCTGGAGAAGCAACACGGTTAGCCTACATGACCGATGAAGCCGTGGAAGGAAGAAATGCTTTCCTAGAAAAGCGTAAGCCTAATTTTAACAAAAAATGGATTCCATAATGGGGAACTTTTCCACGTGGATTTCCGCGATGCGTTTAAGAACGCTTCCTTTATCGGTATCAGGTATCATTTTAGCTTCTTTTCTGGCTAAACACGATCAAGTTTTTAATTGGGGTATTTGCATTATAGCCATTTTAACTACCCTGAGTTTACAAATACTTTCAAATTTTGCTAATGATTATGGCGATGGTATTAAGGGTACAGATAATGATGATAGAATTGGTCCGCAACGCGCCATTCAATCCGGTAAAATCACTCCGAAACAATTATTAAACGCCATTATCATTACGGTTATTATAACCTTGTTTTTAGCGATTTTATTAATTTTTGTAGCCTTTGGATCAGAGTATTTTGTGTTGTCTTTAACCTTTTTAGTTTTAGGCATAGCAGCTGTAGTTGCCGCAATTCGATACACCGTAGGAAGCAGTGCTTTCGGTTATAAAGGTCTTGGCGACGTGTTTGTTTTTATTTTCTTCGGCTTGGTGAGTGTTATTGGTTGCTATGTGCTGTATGCAAAAACCGTGAATTTTATCACCGTTTTACCAGCTATTACTATGGGACTATTAAGTACAGGGGTTCTGAATTTGAATAATATGAGAGATCGTATATCAGATGAAAAATCAAATAAAATAACACTTGCTGTTAAATTAGGTGCTAAAAATGCGAAAAGATATCATTATGTATTAATTATATCAGCTATAGTGCTTTCCTTTTTATTCGGAGTAATATATTTTGATTCTTTATATAACTTTATTTACTTGATTGCTTACATTCCATTATTTATCCATTTAAAAACAGTGCATAATAATGTAGAATTAAAATTATTAGACCCAGAATTAAAGAAATTAGCATTAACTACAGTACTATTAGCATTGTTAATGGGAATCGGTCAATTGTTGTAGATTTTTTGTAATTTAATCTTCTAAATTTTATAAGATGAAAATAACGTTTTATGGACACGCTAGTTTAGGTATTGAAGTGAATGATGTACATATTCTTGTGGATCCTTTTATTACAGCAAATCCAAAAGCTTCTAGTGTTAATATCGAAACGCTTAAAGCCGATTATATTTTAGTAACACACGCCCATCAAGATCATATTGTAGATGTTGAAGCTATTGCAAAACGTACAGGAGCTGTAGTGGTTTCAAACTTCGAAATTGTAAGCTATTATGAGAAACTTGGTATTGAAGGGCACCCTATGAATCATGGAGGTAAATGGGATTTTGAATTTGGTACTGTTAAATACGTAAACGCGATCCATACATCCTCTTTTCCAGATGGTAGTTATGGCGGACAACCAGGTGGGTTTGTTATTGAAGGTGAACGTAAAAATATTTATATAGCAGGAGATACAGCGCTTACCTATGATATGAAACTTATTCCCCTTCAAACGACATTAGATCTAGCTATTTTGCCTATTGGCGATAATTTTACCATGGGTATAGAAGATGCTATAATAGCTAGTGATTTTATAGAATGCGATAAAGTAATGGGGTATCATTACGATACTTTTGGATACATAGAAATAGATCATGAAAACGCTAAACGTAAATTCTTTGAAAAAAATAAAGATTTAATGCTATTAGAAATAGGAGAATTTATAGAGTTATAGTCCATTAACTAAGCCCCATATGTGTCGGAAAATAAAATTCATTTGCCTTTTATTTGTACTAGTTTTTATTCAATTACCTTCAAATGCACAAGATAAAAAACCTAAAGTAGCTTTGGTTTTAAGTGGAGGAGGCGCTAAAGGTGTTGCTCATATTCCTGTTTTACAAAAATTAGATTCCTTAGGTATTGTTCCAGATTTAGTTGTGGGAACTAGTATGGGGAGTGTAGTTGGAGGTTTATACTCCATGGGCTATTCAGGTAATGATATTGCTACAATATTGAATAAATTGGATTGGACAAACCTTTTAGGAGGTAGAGTTACTTTAGCTAGAGTTGGAAACGAAGAAAAAAGTGAATTTGATAATTATTTAGTTGGCTTAAATTGGCAGAATAAAAAACCAACTATTAGTACAGGTTTATTAAATGATCAAAACCTTCGTGAACTTCTTGCGCTTTTAACTTACCCTGTTTATGGGGTACATGATTTTGATAAATTACCTATTCCATATCGTGCCATAGCAACCGATATTGTTCATGGAAATGAAGTCGTAATAAAAGGAGGTTCCTTATTAACGGCTATGCGAGCCAGTATGTCCATTCCCTCTGTTTTTAAGCCTGTAGAATATGAAGAAACCTTACTGGTTGACGGAGGTGTTTTAAACAATTTTCCAACAGATATTGCCAAAAACTTAGGGGCAGATATCATTATTGGTAGTGATGTTGGAGGGGGATTAAAACCTAAGGATCAATTAAATAGTATAACCACTATTCTGTTTCAAACTAGTATGTTGGTGAGTAGCATGAAAAATCCCGAAAATAGAAAGTTATGTGATGTGTTAGTTAACCATACACCTAATTTGACATATTCAACAGGTGATTTTAATAAAAGTAGTTTTATTTACGAAGAAGGTAAAATAGCTACAAACGAACAAACTGATGCGCTAAAGGAATTGGCAGAAAAGTTAAAAACTTTCGAGCAAAGAAAACCAAAAGTACCTGAAGTACCTGAGGAATTTATGCTAGATACTGTTGTTTATAAAGGAATAAGTAAAGGAAGCTTAAACCTAGTAAAATCTCGAATAAATTTTGAAAGCAATACCAATTATACGCCAAAAGAAATTGTAGCAGGTATTGATAGAGCTATGGGAACCAATCTGTTTAATCAAATAGTTGTTGTACCTAAAGTGAAAGATGGTGTTTTAGGTCTAGAAATAAATGGCGTTGAAAATTCAAAATATCAGGTTAAATTAGCATTACATTACGATACTTATAGAGGCTTAGGAGCAATACTTAACTATACGGGTAGAAACTTACTAGGAAATGCTTCTAGGTCATTGTTTACATTGGATATTGCCGAGCAACCTAAACTTCTACTTCAGCATCAAAAAATATTTGGTGAGCAACATATGTGGTGGTGGCGCGCAGAAATGTTATGGCTTAAACTTAAACAAAAGGTATATTCTGATGGCTATGGGGTAAATGGTATCAACAATAGTACGTTTCAATTTGAATATGAATTTAACCGCAACATTATTCCTAATAAAAGTTATTTTGGTTTTTCAGGCTTATCTAAGAGGTTAAAGTTAGATCCGAAAATACCTGTAAGCAAAGGTTCGGATACCTTGATTATAGATTATTATAAATTTAATAATGTTTTAGTTGATGTGCATTTTAATTACAATAGTTTCGAGGAAGTGTTTTATTGTAAAAGAGGCACTTTATTACATGCGTCCTTAGGGCAATCTCTGTTGCATAAGGTAGACGAAGCTTATACTAATTATCAAGAAAAAATTGACGGTAGTACAAATAGTTATACGAATGCCATCATTAGATATGAACGGCGAATTCCAATTAAACCTGCTTTAACAGCGGTAATTAACGCAAAAGGCGCTTTTACTTTTGAGCAATCTAAAAGATCTAATGAGCTTAGTTTTGATGAGTATGGCTACGGAGGAAAGTTTTTTATTGGCGGTGATTTAAATCGTGGATTGTATAATACGTTTACTTTTAATGGTTTAAATGAAGATGAGCTTTCAGCAACCCAATTTATGGCTTTAAGCTTAGGGCTTCAGTATAATGTGATTAATAAGGTTTATGTGAAACCACATGTCAGTTTAGGCTCTGTAGGTTTTAAAGGCTTTACTGATTTTACAGATACTGCTTTATCACCTAAAGGTTCGTGGTCGGAAGCAACCGATCCAAGTGCCTTGATTTCCGCGGGTTCTACATTTTCATACAGATCACTATTTGGACCTATTAATTTAGACGTTTCTTGGGTAAATGATTTAAACCAATTTCGAGTGTTTTTAGGAATTGGATTTCAATTTGGAAGATTTAATTAATCATAATGCTAGCAAAATATCATAAGTACATTCTAGATTTTAAGCAAGCCAGTGGCACTTCGCGAGGTATACTTCGAAAAAAGGAAACATGGTTTATTGTTTTACAAGAAAATAATAAACAAGGTATAGGAGAATGTGGTGTATTTCGAGGTTTAAGTGTTGATGATGTCCCCAATTATGAAGACGTTTTAAAATGGACTTGTGAGCATATTCATCTAGGTCTCGAGGCGCTATTAAAGAAACTTTATAATTTTCCATCCATTCAATTTGGATTAGAAATGGCTTTTCAATCCTTACAAAGCATAACTCCATTTGAATTATTGCCTTCTAAGTTTACACAAGGAAAAATGGGCATTCCTATTAACGGATTGATTTGGATGGGTGATGAAAGCTTCATGAAAGCCCAAATTAAATCAAAAATTGAAGCCGGATTTTCATGTATAAAGATGAAAATTGGTGCTATTAACTTCGAAACTGAAATCGACCTTTTAAAATCTATAAGAAAAGAATTTTCATCAAATGATATCGAATTACGCGTAGATGCCAACGGTGCATTTCAACCTTCAGAAGCCCTAGAAAAATTAAAAGTTTTGTCTGAATTAGATTTGCATTCCATTGAACAACCCATAAAACAAGGTCAGCTAGATGATATGGCCCATTTATGTGAAAAAACACCCTTGCCTATTGCTTTAGATGAAGAATTAATAGGTGTGTTTTCTGTAACAAAGAAAAAGGAATTGCTACAAACGATTAAACCGCAGTACATCATTTTAAAACCAAGTTTAATTGGTGGTTTTGGAGGAAGTACAGATTGGATAGCTACCGCTGAAAAGCAAAATATAAATTGGTGGATTACTAGTGCTTTAGAGAGTAATGTAGGGTTAAATGCCATAGCTCAATTTACATTTAAACTTCATAGTAATTTGCCTCAAGGTTTAGGTACTGGTGGGTTGTTTACCAATAATTTCGAGAGCCCTTTGCAGGTAAATCGTGGTACGTTGGTGTATAATAGCGACTTAAGTTGGAACCTTAAATTATAAATTGGAATGTATATAGAACAAGCTTTTAAAGGATTATACGACTGGTGGCGCTATATTATTGGTGTGTTTATTATATTTTGTTCATGGCAAATTATCGGTATGATTCCTTTAGGTATTGCAGTGGCCTACAAAGTAATAAGATATGGTGGTGATCCTGCGATTTCTAACGCTCAGGATATTATGCTGTTACTAGGTAGCAATCTATTTCTGTTTGTTATGCTTATTGCATTCTCTATTGGTTTAATTGGTGTTTTTATAAGCTCGAAATACTTACATCAACTCCCCATAAAAAAATTAACCACAGTAAGAAAAAAAATAGACTGGTCGCGCTTCTGGTTTACATTTGTGCTTTGGGGAATGGTTTCAGTAAGTTTTATTTTTATGGACTATTTTATATATCCAGAAGAGTTTCGATGGAATTTTCAACTAAAACCATTCTTAATACTTTGTGCTATAGCGGTAGTTTTTATTCCATTACAAACGAGTTTTGAAGAATACTTTTTTAGAGGGTATTTAATGCAAGGTTTTGGAATGATTTTTAGAAACCGATGGATGCCTTTACTAATAACCTCTGTAGGCTTTGGATTAATGCATTTGGCAAATCCAGAGGTAGAACAATTGGGGTATATTATTATGATTTACTACATAGGAACGGGCTTTTTTTTGGGAATAATGACGCTCATGGACGACGGACTGGAACTGGCCTTAGGCTTTCATGCGGCCAATAATTTATTTACAGCACTTTTAGTTTCAGCAGATTGGACAGCCTTTCAAACCAACTCTTTGTTTAAAGATTTATCAGACCCTACAGAAATGGGATTTATGGAAATATTTGTTCCTGTTTTTATTGTGTATCCAGCGTTACTTTTCGTATTTTCCAAAAAATATAAATGGACCGATTGGAAAGGTAAACTGACCGGGAAATTAATAGAACCAAAAATTGAAAATAATATAAATTTGAATAGTTATGATGCCGAATTATAGAAATGTTCACAACAAGTTTAAGTTAGATAATGTAAGTTATAAACATGAAGATTTAATGGAAGTAGCTTATAGCTATGTGAAGGAAGGCTTGCCGTTTCAGCAAGAATTAGGTAATTTTTTATTAGACTGGTTAGATGATTATGATTATGTTGAAGTACAGACATCGGGATCTACAGGTAAACCTAAAAAATTAAAAATAAAGAAACAAGCCATGGTAAATTCAGCTATTGCTACCGGCGATTTCTTTAACTTAAAACCAGGTTATAAAGTACTACATTGTTTGCCTTCAAACTTTATTGCTGGTAAAATGACCATAGTAAGAGCAATCATTTTAGGTTTGGAATTGGATATGGTACAACCTTCTGCTTTTCCAAGAATTGATTATGAAAAGGATTATGATTTTTGCGCCTTTACACCAATGCAACTTAAAAATTTTGCTAAAGATTTAGAAAGTATTAAAGCAGTAATAGTAGGTGGAGGCATGGTTTCAAAACATATTGTCGATTTAATTCAAGATAAAAAACCGGTGGTTTATGAAACTTATGGTATGACAGAAACCGTTTCACATATTGCTGTGAGAAAACTTAATCATTTAGAAAAATCTGAAAAAGTATCATATTTTAAAACCTTACCCAATATCACTATTTCAACCGATGAAAGAGATTGTTTGGTCATTAATGCACCAGCCATTTCAGATGAAACAATTGTAACCAATGATATTGTAAAAATACATTCAACAAACAGTTTTGAATGGTTAGGACGTTACGATAACGTGGTGAATTCTGGAGGTATTAAATTGTATCCAGAGCAAATCGAACGTAAACTTCAAAGTAAAATAAATACTGATTTTTTTATTACCTCTAAGCCCGATGATACTTTAGGTGAAAAACTTGTATTGGTGATTCAAAGTGATTCAAATGATTTAGAACCAGCAGTTTTTGAAGGTTTAGGTAAATATGAAAAACCAAAAGAAATTATTAATGTTTCTAAGTTTGTAGAAACCACTTCGGGGAAAATTCACCGCCAAAGAACTTTAGACTCGGTTAAATCGTAATATTTTGTAACGAACCACTTTTTTTTAATACTAATTAGGAAACATTTTTTATGAGCTTTTTTAAACGTGTGTTATCAACATTAACAGGCATTATATTATTTTGCACGTTATGTGTTATCGGATTAATAATTATTGGTGTTATTGCAGGATCTACTTCTAGTGATACCGTTAAAATCAAACCAAATTCAGTATTAAATTTAAAATTAGATTTTCCAATTAAGGATTACGCCGGAAAGATTGAATTTAAACAGTATTCGTTTTTAAATGAAGCTAAAAAAAATGGTTTATTTAATATTATAGATGCGATAAATTATGCGGCTACCGACGATAATATTAAAGGAATTTCTATAGATAACAATTTTGTTGATGCCGGAATAACTCAAGTTAAAGCCTTGCGAGGCGCTTTGTTAAAGTTTAAAGAATCAGGGAAGTTTATTGTGGCTTACGCCGATGTTTTTTCTCAAAAAGATTATTACTTAAGCTCTGTGGCAGATACCATCTACATCAACCCAGCAGGAATGATGGAGTTTAAAGGTTTGTATTCCGAGCGTTTGTATTTTAAAGATTTTCAAGAGAAATCGGGGGTTAAAATGGAAGTAGTACGTTTAGGGAAGTATAAAAGTGCTGTAGAACCATTTTTAAGTAATGAAATGAGTGACAACAACAGGGAACAAATCTCAGTGTATTTAAATGCGCTTTGGCAAGATATTAAACAAGACATTTCGGTAACCAGAAATGTGCCTGTAGATCAACTTAATCGTATTGCTGATAGTTTGTTAGCTAGAACACCTAAATTGGCAAAAGCTTCTGGACTTGTAGATAAAATAGCCTATCATGATGAATATGTTCATGGGATGAAGCAAGCCATCGGGGTAGAGGCAAAAAAAACGCTTGAAATGGTTTCAATTTTAGATTACTCAAATTATGCGTCGTCTAAAATTAGAGATTATTCGGCAAAAGATAGAATAGCGGTAATCTATGCTCAAGGAGACATCATGTATGGTGAAGGTGATGAAAATACCATTGGTCAAGGTTCTATGAATGCTTCACTTAAAAAAGCACGTGAAGATGAAAAAGTAAAAGCTGTTGTGTTAAGAATTAACTCTCCAGGGGGATCGGCACTGGCTAGTGAACTTATTTGGAGAGAAATTGAACTGACTAAACAAGTTAAACCTGTTATTGTTTCTATGGGTGATCTGGCCGCATCGGGTGGTTATTACATTGCCTCGAATGCTCATAAAATTATAGCTGAGCCTACTACGATTACAGGAAGTATAGGCGTTTTTGGTATGTTACCTAATGGAAAACAATTGGCTGAAAACATGGGGATTAATGCCGAGCAAGTGATTACCAATGCCAATGCAGTAACTTATAGCTTTTTTGAACCTTTAAGTGATGCTCAACGCCATTATATTAAGGAAGGTATTATTGATATTTATGATTTGTTTTCTACACGTGTTTCAGATGGAAGAAATTTAACGAGAGAACAAGTAGAAGAAATAGCACAAGGAAGGGTTTGGACTGGGTCTGATGCCATTAAAATTGGGTTGGTAGACGAACTTGGTGGTTTAGATCTGGCTCTTAAACGGGCTGCTGAAGCTGCTAATATTGATAGTTATAGAATTAATGAATTTCCTGTATTTGAAAAAGATCTGGATAAAATCCTTCGAAAATTTGGTTTGGTTAAAGCTAAAGAAACCATTTTAGAAGAAGAATTAGGTGCAGAAAACTATAAGCTTTTAAAAGAAATTAAAGCTTTAACCGATAAAAAAGGTGTACAATTGTTGTTTCCGTTTAGTACGGAAATTAAATAATAAAGTTATTTGATTCTATAATAATTCTAAGCTATTAAATATAGACATAGAATTATTATAGAATTTTTTATGTGAATGAAGTTCTGTAAAGGTTGAAAAATCTATTCTTGGAAAATGCTACCCTCAAATTATTGCTGCATTTTAAAATAATAATCTGCTGAATGTCTTCCCGAACCGTAAACTAAAAAGAAGCTACATACTAATAGTGCCGAAATAGCTACAATTAGGTTGTTTACATGCATTTCTCCAACAAAATTAATAAGTATGGCTCCTATTAAAATAGGGAGCTGTGCGATAATGGCCCAACGGGTTAGGAGTCCGAAGGCAATGAGCACGCCACCAATAAAATGAGCAGGTGCAATATAATGCAATACAAGCATGCCGCCTGCAAAGTTCTCAATAGGTTTAAAGAGCCCCATGAGCAACTCGGTATGCGTCATAAAGTTGATGCCTTTAAAAAAAAGAAATACCCCCAAGCCAACGCGAACCATATCTAAAGGCAGATACGTGTGTGTATTAGCCCATTTGTTTAATGATTTTATAGTATCCATGACTGAAGTTATTGATTATCAGTTAATAAGATACGAAATATTACTTGAATTTAAAAATAAAACCCTTTGTTAAACTTGCAGAACACCTAAATTAAAGGCTTTTTCAATAGGCGCGTGGTTTGCTGCTTCTATACCCATACTTACCCAAGTTCTAGTATCTAACGGATTAATAATTCCATCGGTCCAAATTCTAGCTGCAGCATAGTATGGCGACACCTGATTATCATAGCGGTCTTTAATTTTATTGAATAATTCTGCTTCTTTTTCAGGCGTTATCTTTTCTCCTGATTTTTCTAAAGAAGCTTTTTCTATTTGTAATAATACTTTTGCGGCCGAATTACCACTCATTACTGCTAGTTCTGCACTGGGCCAAGCTGCTATTAATCGAGGGTCGTAGGCTTTTCCACACATGGCATAGTTACCTGCGCCATAGCTATTACCGATGATAATGGTAAATTTGGGCACAACCGAATTACTTACTGCATTTACCATTTTAGCACCATCTTTAATAATACCACTATGCTCACTTTTACTACCAACCATAAATCCAGTAACATCTTGTAAAAACACTAAAGGAATTTTCTTTTGGTTACAGTTTGCTATAAAACGCGTGGCTTTATCGGCGCTATCATTGTAAATAACACCTCCAAATTGCATTTCACCCTTTTTGGTTTTAACTAGTTTTCGCTGATTAGCTACGATACCAACTGCCCAGCCGTCTATTCTAGCATAACAGGTAATTATGGTTTGTCCGTAACCCGCTTTATATTCATCGTATTCGGAGTTGTCAACTAAACGCTTGATAACCTCATACATATCATATTGATCGGCTCTAGATTTTGGAATAATTCCAAATAAATCTTCTGGATTTTCTAAAGGATTTTTCGCTTCAATACGATTAAAACCAGCTTTATCATAATCACCAATCTTACCTACAATATTTTTTATGGTATTTAAAGCATCTTCGTCATCTTTAGCCTTATAATCGGTAACTCCAGATATCTCACAATGGGTAGTTGCGCCGCCTAAAGTTTCATTGTCGATGGATTCTCCAATCGCAGCTTTAACTAAATAACTTCCGGCAAGGAAAATACTGCCCGTTTTATCCACAATTATAGATTCATCACTCATAATAGGTAAATAGGCACCACCAGCCACACAGCTTCCCATAATGGCAGCTATTTGGGTAATACCCATACTACTCATAATCGCATTGTTTCTAAATATGCGTCCGAAATGCTCTTTATCAGGGAATATCTCATCCTGCAAAGGGAGATAAACGCCTGCAGAATCAACTAAATAAATAATCGGCAATTTGTTTTCTATGGCAATTTCTTGTGCCCTAAGATTCTTTTTTCCTGTAATAGGAAACCAGGCACCAGCTTTCACAGTCGCATCATTAGCAACCACAACACATTGTTTGCCTTTTATGTATCCTATTTTTACCACAACGCCGCCAGAAGGGCATCCACCGTGCTCTTCGTACATGTCTTCACCTGCAAAGGCAGCAATTTCAATGGCTTTAGATTTTTCATCTAATAAATAGTCAATACGCTCTCTAGCCGTCATTTTACCTTGACTATGTAGTTTTTCAATGCGTTTTTTTCCGCCGCCAAGGCTAACTTTTATTAAGCGTTGGTTAAGGTCGGAGAGTAAAAGTTTATTGTGATCTTCGTTTTTATTGAAGTTAAGATCCATAATGTGTTTGATTATTAAGCTAAGCACAAAAATAGCTATTCTAGCTTAATGTTTACAAGGAAATTGTGTGATCCTTAATTTGTCATATTTTTTCACATATTTTACATGGAAATATATTCCTTGGAATATAAATTAATTTTACTTAGCTTTGTATCATAAATAAAATACATATGAAAAATATAATCGCATTCGCAGGAAGCAATAGTAAAACATCTATAAATAAGCAATTAGCTGTTTACGCTTCAAGTTTATTGAAAAACGTAGAGGTTAATATTTTAGATTTAAATGATTTTGAATTGCCGCTTTATGGTGTCGATTTAGAATCAGAAATAGGGATTCCAGATAGGGCTCATGACTTTTTAAAATTAATTAAGCATACAGATGGTATTATTTTATCGCTTGCAGAACATAACGGAGCCTATTCCACAGCGTTTAAAAATTTATTCGATTGGATGACACGTATTGAAAGTAAAACGTTTTACGGTAAACCCATGTTGCTTTTAGCCACTTCACCAGGAGGTAGAGGAGGACAGTCGGTTTTGGAAATTGCTTCAGGAAGGTTTCCTTTTCATAATGCCCAGATTGTAGAGACTTTTTCATTGCCTTTTTTTGGCGAACACTTTGCTGATAATCAAATAACCGATATGGGTTTTAATGCCGATTTAAAGAAAAAAGTAGAAACTTTTCAAAATGCATTATAATTATGGGAGATATTTCAAAGGATATTCAATCTAAATTCGCTAATGCTAAAGTAAAAGCATTGCTTAATATAATTTATACAGCAAATTGGATAAATAGCCATCAAAATGAATTTTTTAAACCTTTTGGAATTTCACCCCAGCAATTTAATATTTTAAGAATTTTAAGAGGCGCACGAAAGCCTATTAGTGTACAAGCTATTAAAGAACGGATGTTAGAGCGTGCACCTAATGCCACGCGTTTAATGGATAAATTATGTACTAAAAAATTAATAAATAGGTTGCCGTGCCCAGGGGATAGACGGGTAGTTCATATTGAAATAACCGATGAAGGTCTGTCCTTATTGGATGAAATTTCTAAGGATTTTAAAGAAGACCTGCTGGTAAATCTTACCGAAGCAGAGGCTATACAGTTAAGTGATTTACTAGATAAAATAAGATAAATAGAAAGAATAAATAAGATGAAAACAGTTATTCATAAAGCAGATAGTCGTGGTTTTGCAAACCATGGTTGGTTACAAGCCAATCATTCATTTAGTTTTGCAAACTTTTATAATCCTGAAAAAAGTAATTTTGGGGCGCTTCGTGTACTTAATGATGATGTAATAGCACCTAAAATGGGCTTTGGAACACATCCTCATGATAACATGGAAATCATTACCATTCCTTTAAAGGGGATATTAAAACATAGAGATTCCATGCATAATTCTTGGGAATCTGTGCTTCCTGGAGAAGTGCAGGTGATGTCGGCAGGAACTGGCATTCAGCATTCCGAAATTAATGGGTCTGAAGAGGAACATTTAGGATTGTTCCAAATCTGGATTATGCCAAATCAGGAACAAGTTGAACCACGTTACGATCAAAAGGCATTCAAAGAAGCGGATAGGAAAAATAAACTTCAACTATTGGTGTCTTCTATGGATGATGAAAGCGAAAACATATTGAAGATTCATCAAGACGCTAAAATATCGCGTATAGATTTGGATGCAGGTGTGATATTTAATTACGAGTTAAAAGGATTTCAACACGGCGTTTATGTCATGGTGGTTTATGGTAAAGTGGCTTTTAGTGATGTAGTACTTGAATCTAGAGATGCTATTGGTATCAGTGAAACAGCATCTTTTTCCGCGGAAGCGAAAGAAGATACGTCGTTACTATTTATTGAAGTACCGATGCAGTTTTAAATATATAAACTGATTGAAATACAATACATCACAAATGCATTAAAATATAATGAATTTGTGATGTGTTTTTTGAAGTCATTTCAGCTAATTAATCGCAGACAAGATTTAAGTTTTTGCGATTTACTTGTTTCTTCCTTAAGAAAATAATTCCAACTGCTATAAAAACGCCTATGCCTGCCATTACTGCACCAACCCAATCTGCAGAGGTGTAACCGTATCCCATAGCAATGGGAAGTCCTGCGAAATATGCTCCCGAAGCATTTCCAATATTAAATGCACTTTGATTTATTGACGACCCCAAGGTTTCAGAACCTTTTGAAGCATTGATTATAGCCACTTGAATTGGCGTTGATAAACAAAATGTAACCGCTCCAATAATAAAAGTCATCACTAAAACAAATATTTTATCTGAAGCCAAAAAGGTATTTAGTATTAAAGATATAACCATGAAAATTAATGTGATAATGATAGCATGAATAGGGGAGTATTTTTCTGCTAATTTCGCGCCAAGAAAATTCCCAATAACCATGCCTAGACCAGCTAAAATCATTGCTATCGATACCATGTTGTCTGGATGACCGGCAACTTCAGTAATTAATGGGGCAATATAACTATACCACGCAAAGAATCCTCCGGTACCAATAGTGGTAAGTAAAATGATAAGCCATAATTCTAAGCGTTTAAAAATTTTTAATTCCTTTAAGAATGTGACTTCAGAAGATTTTTTTAAAATTGGTATCCAAAAATGAACGCTTAAAACTGCTAGAACGCCTACTATGCCAACCATATAAAACGAGACATGCCAACTAAAGTGCTTACCAAGGTATGTGCCTAAAGGCACGCCAAAAAGGTTTGCAAATGTTAAGCCGCTAAACATGATGGCAATTCCTTGGGCTTCTTTTCCAGGTTTAGATAATTTGCCAGCAACAACAGCGCCAATTCCATAAAAAGCACCGTGGGGTAAACCAGAAAGAAACCTTAAAATTAATAAAGAGTTGTAGCCATTGGCAAAGGTTGAAAGTGTGTTAAGCACCGTAAACCAGATCATTAGAGCAAGTAGAGCTTTGTTCGCACGCCATTTGCTACCTAATATTGTAAGCACAGGAGCGCCAATAACAACACCAAGGGCATACGCCGAAATAAAATGTCCTGCTTTAGGAATGCTAATGTCTAAAGCAGTAGCTACCTCTGGCAGAATCCCCATTATTACAAATTCTGTTAAACCGATGCCAAAACCTCCTATGGCTAACGATAATAAAGCTTTATTCATTTTGTTAAGCTTACATTTAAATGAAGACACAAAGTAAACTGGAAATAATATTTAATTTTTTTCTAAAACAATTTAAATAAAGCTAATTATAAAACTGAGAATTTTTTGATCCAAAAATTGGATAATTTTAACTAATAATGAATGCTTTTATTAATTTGATAACCACAAAGGGAGTGGTTTTAGAAAAAAATGTAAAAAATACCCTAAAATTTTTTGTCTGAGTTTCTGGATTTTATTTTTTGATCTAAATAACTGTATAAATGTTAATTAGCCTATAATCTTGTTGTTACAATATCAAAGTTATTTTTTACAAATTAATGTAATCGATAACATTTTTCATGAAACTATTAGTTTTTGTCGCAAAACAACTCTAAATTTACCGAGTAAAACAACTATTTTAATAAGATAAAAATTTAATTTATTTATGAAAACAACTCATGTTACAGGGAAAAAGTCCAATTACAGATGGACAATTGTAGCAATGCTGTTCATGGCTACCACAGTAAATTACTTGGACAGACAGGTGCTTTCTCTAACTTGGAAAGATTTTATTGCCCCCGAATTTCATTGGACGGACAATGATTATGGAACAATTACCGCTTTATTCTCACTTTTTTATGCGATAAGTCTTCTGTTTGCAGGCCGGTTAGTAGATTGGTTAGATACTAAAAAAGGGTTTATGTGGGCTATTGGTGTTTGGTCGTTAGGAGCCGTATTACACGCTTTTTGTGGCATTGCTAGTTCAGGAATTTTAACAGGTAATTGGTTAGTAGGATTTGAAAGTGCTAGTCATCATATCAGTACTGTTGAAGATATTTCTAAAGTGATTAACGTGAGTGTTACATTATTTATATTTGCACGTTTGGTTTTAGCCGTTGGTGAAGCAGGGAATTTCCCCGCAGCCATTAAAGCTACTGCCGAGTTCTTTCCTAAAAAAGACCGTGCTTATGCTACAAGTATTTTTAATGCTGGAGCAACTGTGGGTGCCTTGGCTGCCCCGCTTGTGATTCCTGTATTAGCTAAATACTTCGGCTGGGAATCAGCTTTTATCGTTATTGGAGCTTTAGGTTTCATTTGGATGGGATGGTGGCAATTTGGGTATCATAAACCTGAAGTTCACCCTAAAGTAAATAAAGAAGAGTTAGTTTATATTACACAAGACAATGAAGACGCTAAGCTTGAAGAAAATGATGGCGCTACCAAAAATAAAGTGTCTTTTAAGCAATTAGCAAAATACAAACAAACTTGGGCCTTTGCATTCGGTAAATTTATGACCGATGGGGTTTGGTGGTTCTATTTATTCTGGACTCCAGCTTATTTAAGTTCAGTATATGGCATGGAATCTTCAGATCCAGAAGCACAATTCGCTTTATTTATATTATATGGTATCACCTTATTATCTATAATTGGTGGTTGGTTACCAACCTATTTTGTGGATAAAAAAGGGATGAACCCCTATGCTGGCAGAATGAAATCCATGTTAATTTTCGCATTTTTCCCGCTATTAGCTGTTGTAGCTCAGCCTTTAGGACATGTAACGTATTGGTTTCCTGTAATTATTATTGGTATAGCAGGTGCGGCACACCAAGCTTGGTCTGCAAATATTTTCACAACGGTTGGTGATATGTTCCCAAAATCCGCCATTGCAACGGTAACGGGTATTGGTGGCCTAGCTGGTGGTTTAGGTTCAACACTAATTAATAAAGGGTCAGGTATGTTGTTTGACTTCTCAGCTAACAATGATCTGAACTTTTTAGGATTTAAAGGTATAGAAGCTGGGTATTTTATCATTTTTACAATTTGTGCCTTTGCATACTTAATAGGATGGATTGTAATGAAAACCCTAGTGCCAAGGTACGAGCCTATTACAGATTTAGAATAGTCTAATTTAGGATAACAATTAATAGCAACTATATAAATGAGATTTCTTGAAAAAGGAGTCTCATTTTTTTCTGGTTAAAATGAGAAAATCTTGGTTGAAGTGATAATCTTCATAATATTTACTAAAAATTACTGTTAAAAATACGATATTTGCTACTTCACTTCTGGAAAGCACAGCTAGGTGTTTTCCTTGTTTTTATTAAATGATAACTATTACTATAACTATAACGGTTGGTGATTTTTAAATGAAGCTAAACGTATTAACAAGAAATTAAATTATGGCAATGAATAAAAACACGGTTTTAGCGTGGGCAACATGGATTATGATAATTGTAGGATTGGCATTAATTGCACTTGGTGCTTTTAGATATAACGACGTAGCAGGTTGGGGATTTGCGGCTGTAGGCATTGGATTTTTTTCTGTAGCTTGGGTGTTTAATGCTTTAAAAGGACGTGTATAATCGATATTAATACAGAAAATTACTTTTACTATGAGTGACGATAAAAAAATTATTTTTTCAATGTCTGGGGTGACCAAGACATTTCAAAGTGCAAATACACCTGTACTTAAAAACATATATTTAAGCTTTTTCTATGGTGCTAAAATTGGGATTTTAGGTCTTAATGGTTCAGGAAAATCAACTCTTTTAAAGATTATCGCTGGCGTAGATAAAAATTACCAAGGTGATGTGGTTTTTTCTCAAGATTATTCGGTAGGCTACTTAGAGCAGGAACCTAAATTAGATGATGATAAAACAGTCATGGAAGTGGTGCGTGAAGGCGCTGCAGAAACGGTAGCAATTCTTGATGAATACAACAAGATTAACGATAGTTTCGGATTGGAAGAGGTGTATTCAGATCCAGATAAAATGGAGAAACTTATGGCCCGCCAAGCGGTGCTGCAAGATCAAATTGACGCGGCAAATGCCTGGGAATTGGATACCAAATTAGAAATTGCCATGGATGCTCTAAGAACCCCAGAAGGCGATAAAAAAATAGGGGTATTGTCTGGTGGTGAAAAGCGACGTGTTGCTTTATGTCGTTTACTTTTAAAAGAACCAGATGTTTTACTTTTAGATGAACCTACTAACCACTTGGATGCCGAATCTGTGCATTGGTTAGAACATCACTTAGCGCAGTATAAAGGAACTGTGATTGCTGTAACGCACGATAGATACTTTCTAGATAATGTGGCTGGGTGGATTTTAGAATTGGATCGAGGAGAAGGTATTCCTTGGAAAGGAAACTATTCATCTTGGTTAGATCAAAAATCTAAACGTATGGCTCAAGAAGGTAAAGCGGCTTCTAAGCGTCAGAAAACATTAGAGCGCGAGTTGGAATGGGTGAAACAAGGCGCTAAAGGACGTCAAACGAAACAAAAGGCACGTTTAAAGAATTACGATAAATTATTAAGCCAAGACCAAAAGCAACTTGATGAAAAGCTTGAAATCTATATTCCAAATGGACCACGTTTAGGAACCAATGTGATTGAAGCAAAGGGTGTAGCCAAGGGTTATGGCGATAAATTATTATACGACAATTTAAATTTCAACCTACCTCAAGCTGGAATTGTTGGTATTATTGGTCCGAATGGAGCAGGTAAGACCACTATTTTTAGAATGATTATGGGGGAAGAAACTCCTGATAAAGGAGAGTTCACCGTTGGAGAAACGGCTAAAATCGCATACGTAGATCAGAGTCACTCCAATATTGATCCAGAAAAAACCATTTGGCAAAATTTTAGCGACGAGCAAGAATTAGTGATGATGGGTGGAAAACAAGTGAATTCAAGAGCATATTTAAGTCGTTTTAACTTTTCCGGAAGTGAACAAAATAAAAAAGTAAGTTTACTATCTGGTGGAGAACGTAACCGTCTGCATTTAGCCATGACTTTAAAGGAAGAAGGAAACGTTTTATTATTGGATGAGCCAACCAACGATTTGGATGTAAATACCTTAAGAGCCTTAGAGGAAGGTTTGGAAAACTTTGCCGGATGTGCCGTAGTGATTTCGCACGACAGATGGTTCTTAGATAGAATTTGTACTCATATTTTAGCTTTTGAAGGCGATTCTCAAGTGTATTTCTTTGAAGGCTCTTTTTCAGAATATGAGGAAAACAAGAAAAGTAGACTAGGAGGGGACTTAATGCCTAAACGTATAAAATATAGAAAATTAGTAAGATAGTTTTAAAAAGCGCTCACTGTAAAGTGGGCGTTTTTTATGTCAATTTGTTTTAGACTAGAAAGATTTTAATTAAAAATGAGAGACCATAAAATTAAAAATATTGAAAGCAGCTTGCTTTCGGACAACTATTACATTCTTAAAAAATTCAGTTTTGATTACTTAATGTCTAGTGGAAAATGGGTGAATCAAATGCGAGAAGTTTACGATCGTGGTGATGGTGCCGGTATTCTTCTTTATAATACATTAAAAAAGACCGTTATTTTAACAAAACAATTTAGAATGCCAACCTATTTAAATGAAAATCCAGATGGTATGTTGGTTGAAATATGTGCTGGTATGTTGGATAAAGATAATCCAGAAGCATGTGTTATTCGTGAAACTGAAGAAGAGGTCGGTTATAGACTGAAAGCGGTTAAAAAAGTGTTTGAAGCTTATTCTTCACCTGGTGTTATGACTGAAAAAATGCATTTTTTTATCGGTGAATATACCGATGATATGAAAGTGAGTTCAGGTGGAGGTTTAGAAGAAGAACATGAAGATATAGAGGTTTTAGAAATTCCCTTTTCGGAGGCTATTGATATGTTAAATCAGGGTGATATTCACGACACAAGAACCATTGTTTTATTGCAATACGCTCAAATTCATAAACTTTTAGACTAATTAAAAGGTTGAATTTTTAATATAATTAGATTTTTAAAGTAATGAAATGATACCTCAATTTGAAGCGGCTCTTATAAAATCGGTAATGAGGTAAGTAAGTAATTTTCCTACCAGTGCGCCTTTCTTTTTGGTGGTATCGGCTTCACATAAATGAAGATATACGGCATTTTCTTCTATTGCAAAATTATGTAGAAATTGTCTTGTTTTGGTCACGCTAAATCCACTTGGAGTCATAGCACTACTGGCTATGTTTTCAATAGCATCACAATCGATTTCTATACCAAAAGGTGCTTCACAAATAAATAAGGCTGCTCGTTTTAATTCTTTTCGGAACTTTAATTCATTTCTTATTTCTAAGGCTTCAAAAGTATTATACTTAATGTTTTTGGAATCGTTTAGTGTTTTTAAAATACCTTTAGATGAATAGTTTTCATGTAAACCAAAAACAAAGTAATGATTCAAAAAGCCTTCCGCGGAAGCGTAACTAAAACCATTTCCGCTATGACGGCCTTCTTCTGATCTAAAATCGGAATGCGCATCTAAATTAATCGCATTTACAGGACGTCCCAAAGCCAAACTAGCACCTTTAAGGTTGCCATATGCGTTATTGTGTCCACCACCAATAATAATGGGTTTTTTTCCTGCTAAAACAATTTGATAAACCAGGTGAGAGACATATTGATCTATTTTTTCGACTAAATTTCTAGCCTTTGTAATATCTTTCTTTTTAGATGCATTTAATTTATTTAGTGTTTCTAATTCTGAGCTAAAATCTAAATGCCCTAGTATTAAAACGCGTTCGGCCTTAGTATATACATTACTCTGTATGTTTAACAGTACAGATAAGGTAGATTCCCATGTTTTTGAGGCGCCCATTTGACCATAATTTGCAAAAACACCTATATCCTCAGGAAGTCCTATGATAACAAAATCAACATCCAAAGTTAAAAGTTGTTCGTATATATTAGTGACGCGTGGCAACATTTTAACATGTTGACCAAACTTGGATTCACCCAAACGTTTGTTTAATAACTTGTTACATGTAGCGGTGTTAAATAAAACCAGTTTATCCATGATAAGTGAAATTTGAATATTAAAAATACATCATAAAAATTTTATAACCCAAAAAACAAAATTTAAAAATTACGTTTAACTTTAATGAAATTAAATCAACAAAATTATGGAAAATAACAAAACTAGTTCTGGATTAAAAATTGCTTTAGGTATCGCCATTGTTTTATTTTTAGGCACCGCATTTTACACCATGAACCTTTATAAGCAGTCTAATGACGATAAAAAGGAATTGGCTGAACAAAAACAATTAGTGATGAATGATTTAAACGCCATGGCAAAACAATATGACGAGGCGATTAGCGAAAGTGAAATCACTAATAATAACTTAATTGAAGCTAGAGGTCGAATTCAAGGATTAATAGATTCTTTAAAAATTTCTGAAACTAATGTGAAAAGTTTGTGGAGATACAAGCAGAAATATGTTTCTCTTCAGAAGGAAATGGATGCTATTTTAGCTCAAAACGATTCGCTTAGAATTGAAAACTCATACTTAGCAACATCATTAGATAGCACACGTGTTCGTTTAGAAGAACGTACCGTATTTACCGATTCATTATTAGTACAAAATAATGCCTTGGCTGAAGTTGTAGAGAATGCTTCAATTCTAAATACTATAGATTTAAAAGGCTCTGGGGTTATAGAAAGAACTTCAGGAAAAGTTATTCCTACCGAGCGCGCAAGAAGAGCAGATAAAATTCGCGTGTGTTTTACAGTAGCTAAAAATGCCTTAGTTCAGGCGGGCGATCAGGAGTTATACGTTCAAGTTATCGACCCTAAAAACAATACATTAGGACTTAACGAACAGGTGGAATTTGCCGGTAAAATTTTTAATTATAGTATTATTAGTAAGTTTAACTATGAAAATGCTAATTTAAATATATGTGAATTTGTTGATATCAAGGGCGATTCTAATTTTGAGAAAGGACGTTATATTGTTAATGTTTACAACCAAAAGGATTTAGTTTCTACAACAGAATTCACCTTGAAATAATAAAATATAAACACTCAAAGTAGCTAAAAACCTCAAATGCTAAGTTTGAGGTTTTTTTATACCTGGATTTGATATTATTTAATTTTACATATATTTAGTCCAACTTAATAGCAATATGTTGCTATAACTTCCCTCCATTAATAATTAATGCTAATTTTAAATGATGCATACATGGATGTAAACCATGCTTTTTTAAATACTTTCTTAGATGTTTCCGAAGAGAGTTATAAGCAATTATTAAAATTGTCTACAATTAGAGATTTAAAGGCAGGAGATCAAGTTTCTAAAAATGGAGAGGTTCCTACTAAAATTTATCTATTGGAGTCTGGAACAATGCGTGCCTATTTGAGTTCTAAAGAGGGTAAAGAATATACGAAAAGCTTTTTTACATCTTTTAGTTTTGTAGGATCGTTAACGGCTTTAGTTCAAAAAAGCCCATCAAAATTGATATATGAGGCCTTAACAGCCTGTAAGGTTTACGAATTGAATTTTGCTGACTTCAAAGAGCTTTGTAATAGAGATTTAAGAATAAGTGCGCTGTATAATAAAGTTTTAGAGCACATTTTTATTAAATATGAAGAGCGTCAATTAGAATTAATTTCTATGGATGCTACAGCGAGATATCTAAAATTACAAAAGGAAATGCCAGATATAGAAAAAAGTATTCCTCAATATCAAATAGCAAGTTATTTAAGTATTAGCCCCGTGCAGCTAAGTAGAATTCGAAAAAAATTAAAGTCGAATTAGTTCCTTACCATATGTTGTAAGTATTTTGTAAGAAAATGTTAAATTTTATGTTTTCTTTAACATTATTAACAAATGTTAACAGGAAGTTAATTGGTTAGTTTTATATTTGAATGATTCTTTAAAGGTTTTCATTTAAAGACAAACTAACTAACCAATCATAAAAAAAGCAGATCATTATTATGAACTGCTTTTTTATTTAAATTTTGTTAGGGTTTATTTTAAACTTCCAACCATGTTCTCTGGTTTTACCCAAGCATCATAATCTTCGGCAGAGACATATCCTAAATTGACAGCTTCTTCCTTTAGAGTAGTACCATTTTTGTGCGCTGTATTTGCAATTTCAGCGGCTTTGTAGTATCCTATTTTAGGGTTTAACGCTGTTACAAGCATTAAGGAGTTGTTTAATAATTTAGTAATAACTTCTTGGTTTGGTTCAATACCAATAGCGCAATTCTCTTCAAAACTAACACACGAATCACCAATTAATTGTGCCGATTGTAATACGTTTGCAGCCATAACTGGTTTAAAAACATTAAGCTCGTAGTGACCTTGTAAACCACCAACAGAAACAGCGACATCATTACCCATAACTTGAGCACAAACCATAGTCATAGCTTCACATTGTGTAGGGTTCACTTTTCCCGGCATAATAGAGCTTCCTGGTTCATTGGCAGGAATGATAATTTCACCAATACCTGAACGTGGCCCAGAAGCCATTAATCTAATATCATTAGCAATTTTGTTTAATGAAACAGCCAATTGTTTTAAGGCACCATGAGTCTCTACAAGCGCATCATGTGCTGCTAAAGCCTCAAATTTATTAGGAGCTGTAACAAAAGGCAAGTTTGTAAAGTCAGCAATATATTTGGCTACTAATTCACTATAACCTTGAGGAGTATTTAAGCCAGTTCCAACTGCTGTTCCCCCAAGTGCTAGTTCACTTAAGTGAGGTAATGTGTTTTCTAAAGCTCTTAAACCATGATCTAGCTGAGCGACATAACCAGAGATTTCTTGACCTAAAGTAATTGGTGTAGCATCCATAAGGTGTGTTCTACCTATTTTCACCACATCTTTAAAGGCTTTAGATTTATCATTTAAGGTATTTCTTAGTTTTTTAACACCAGGAATGGTTGTTTCAACAATCTTTTTATAAGCAGCAATGTGCATGCCCGTAGGAAAGGTATCATTTGAAGATTGCGATTTGTTTACGTCATCATTAGGCTGGATGGTTTTTTCACCTTCTCCAATAACTTTTCCTGCCAATTGGTGTGCTCTATTAGCAATAACTTCATTTACATTCATATTGCTTTGAGTTCCAGAACCCGTCTGCCAAATAACCAAAGGAAATTGATCATCGTGTTTGCCCTCTAAAATTTCATCACAAACTTGAGAAATTAAATCACGTTTTTCAGCATCCATGACACCCAATTCACAATTCGTATGGGCAGCCGCTTTTTTTAAGTAGGCAAATCCGTAAACAATTTCTAAAGGCATAGAAGCCGCTGGTCCAATTTTAAAGTTGTTTCTAGAACGTTCAGTTTGAGCGCCCCAAAGTTTATCGGCAGGTACTTGTACCTCACCCATAGTATCTTTTTCGATTCTGTAACTCATTTTAATAGTATTAATTAATGAGGTAAAGTTAAGGTTTTTGCTAGTTTTTAAGAACTTGATGGCACTAAATTTTGATTATCTTTTTTAATAATTATATGATGATTTTCTTCAGTTTAAAATGAGATAATTTATGTAATATAAATCAAATGAGTTACTTATGGTAGTGTGTTTAATAATCTTAATTAAATAAACAAAATTATGGCAATAATTATATTTAGAGAGGAAGCTCTAAATTTTACAACTTAATTGACAGAGGCTGTCATTAATTTTCCAATTTCAGCAAATGGAGAACGGAAGGTTTCAAAGTTGAATGAGATGATTCATTTAAAAGCAGATAGTAGCTCAAAGGTATGTTTAGTATTTGTAATTGGCGGTGATAAAAGAGAAGAGTTGATCATTATTTATTCGGCCTTTACAGGAAGAAATTTTGATGAATAATTACTTGTTATAGATTTTTTGCAATTAACTGTTTATCATAAAGTGGTAACGCCAGCAAATAGATAATAAGGCGAGGATTGTGATAGCACCTTCGGTTGATACAGCTTCAAATCTAAGATTATTTCCTAAAAGATATTAGGAAAAAAAGCCCTATTTAACAAGGAAACCTAAACCCAATTAGGCTCATTTTGTAATCGTTAAAAACTCTGTTAATAAATTTTATTTTGATTTTGTATAACTACAGTGTTTACATTATATTTGCGACAGATTTTATAACTGACACGATACATTATGTTTGATTTTGATCAATATTTAGGCTTTTTAGCATTTTTAACCATATTAACCATTGGTTTTTGGTTAATGATTTTTTTATTAACTTTTATAGTTCCTTACTGGATTGGTGGTTCAATTATTGAAAAACTAAAAGAAATGAAGGAAGAAAAGAAAGCAAAACGAGAAGCTTAAAACATAAGTTTATTATATAAAAAAGGAGGTTAAATTATTAATCTCCTTTTTTTTATGCTCGTATTTTTTGAATCAGTTTAGTACTAACCTTCAAAATCGGAATCGTCAAATTGATCACCTTGTCGACCTCGTTTTTCATGACGTTGTTTTTGTTGATTAAATCTGTAAAGAAATGACACATTTATTTGTCGTTGTCTCCACTGAAATTCAGTTTCTCTTTCAAAAAATTCAGTTTCAGTAAGTGTTTTACGTTTTCTTGAGTTAAAAACATCGCGAACGTTTAAAGATAATGTGGCATTATCATTAAGTTCTTTACTAAAAGCTAAATCCATAGAAAATATACCCTTAGAGGTGCTTTGAGCGTTAGAATTAGGTCCTCTGTAATACATATTTGTTTGCCAGTCTATTTTTGCAGGAAGTGTAACCTTGCTACTAAACCTAGCGAACCAGCTATTATCTTTGTTTCCATAGTCCACGCCGTTAAACGCTCCTTCTTTTTTAAATTGAAAGTAATTAAAGCTAGAGTTTAAGCGTAACCATTTATAGGGATTATATAAAACACCAAATTCGGCACCAGCTCTATCGTTTGATGACAAGTTTATAGGTATTGTTCTAATGATGTCAATACCATCGGAAGTTTGATAACTCGTATTTTCCTGTACGCGCTCGAATGAACCCGTTTCGTGTTGATAATAAATGGACGTTGTTAAGGTTAATTTGTCCCAACGTTTTAAATAACCAATATCGAAAGCACTAGCAAATGCAGGCGCTAAATTAGGATTTCCTTGAAACACATTGGTACGGCTGGAACGTGTAGGGAAGGGGTTAATGTACCAACCTCGCGGTCTATTAATTCTTCTGTTATAACCAATGGTGATGCTTTCTTCACCATCTTCATTCTCATCAGCTAAATTATAAATAAGGTTTACCGTTGGGAAAAGCCCTAAATAATTATTGTTAAAATCAACATCAATAGGAAATCCGAAGGCTTCCTCTAATTCTTCATCAGTTAATCGAGAATCGATACGTCCTTTTAATTGGGTGTTTTCTAATCGCAGTCCAAGTAAAAAGGAAAAGTCACCAAATTTTGTTCCGTATTGTGTATAGACAGCTGCGATGTTTTCAGTGTAATCAAAAATATTTGAGATCGTATCATTTACAAAAAAATCACCAGTACTCAAGTCTTCCTGTCTTAGGGTATAATCTTTTATTTCATTTTTGAAATTACCTCTAAAACCTGCTTCAAAACGCGTGTATTCGCCTATAGGTAGAACATAATCAGCCTGAATTAAATATTCATTTTCTTTTTCAGTTTGATTGATTTTTTCTTGCTGAAAAGGCTCTGGGTTAATTTGATTGGTGGTAATATAATTTTCATTGATATTAGAAAATTGTTTCTCATCTTGATTTTCATATTGAAAATCGGCTGTTAATTCGTGGCCTTCGTCATTAAATTTAGTTACATAATTCAGAGCAAATTGAAAACTGTTCCCGTCTTCATTTTCTTGTTCTTTACGAAGTGTTTGTTCTTCTAAAACATTATTATTGTATCGTTTACTGTGGTTTAAAGACTCGTCGGCGTCTTCACCATACCTATAAAATACACTTCCAGTAAGCGCTGTTTTTTTTGTTAAAAAGTACTCCATACCTAAGCTTGCGTTGAAGTTTCGGTTTAACCGTGTTACTTTTTGATCTTCATTAATATTTTCAAATTCAGGCGCTATAATTTGTCCGTTATCAATTTTATCAAAATAAAAAGTATTGTTGATACTGTTTCTAGGGGCATCGTAGTAGCGATACCCTAAATTTGAAAAAAGATTAAATTTATCGGTTCTGTAATTTAAATTTGTTGAAGCACCTAGGTTATCAGGGTTTCCAGCAGTAAGGTTTACCGAGCCGTTAAAGCCTAAAGTTTCTTTTTGTCGTAAAATAATGTTTAAAATTCCTGCAGTTCCTTCGGCGTCATATCTTGCTGAAGGGGATGTGATAACTTCAACACGTTCAATAGCTTCGGCGGGTAACTGACTTAAAACATTAGTGTCACCAAAACCAGCCATGGCCGATGGTTTTCCATTTATTAGAATGCGGACATTTTCATTTCCTCTTAAGCTCATAGCGCCTTCAACATCAACAGAAACAGAAGGAACGTTATTAAGAGCATCGCTAATGGTTCCTCCAGCAGCAGTAAGATCTTTTCCTATATTGTAAATTTTCTTATCGAGTTTAATATCAACTGTAGTTGTTTCGGCAATAACTTCAACAGCATCTAAAGCTTCTAAATTAATTTCTAATGAAATAGAACCTAAGTTTAAATCTGAAGAGATTTCTTTACCAGAAAGCTTAACGGTTTTATACGACATGTACTCCAGAGAAATGTCGTAAACTCCCTGTGAAATGGGAATACTAAATTCACCTTTTTCATTGGTAATACCACCTTCAACGATTTTATTTTCAGCTTTACTAAAAAGGAAACCGTAGCATATTCTAGGGGTTGCTTGGTTTCTTTATCGAGAATAGTTCCTATAACGGTAAGTTCTTTGCCTTTTATTTTTCTTTGGGTGTGCCCCAAGTTTGAAAATAATAGAAAAGCAAATACCGGTAATATAAATTTATGCATTAGTCAAGGTATGTTTACTACGACTGCAAATTTATATGATGGTTTAGCCGGAAAGGGTTAATGTTATGTTAATAAAAACTGTTAAATAATTTCAGAAATAGCTTCAGGAGGCCTTCCTATTACAGCTTTATCGCCATTTATAACAATAGGACGCTCTATTAATTTAGGATTTTCAACCATAGCTTTAATAATATCGTCATTTGATAAGTCTTTGTTTTTAAAATCACTTTTCCAAATGACTTCATTTTTTCTAACCAAAGCTATGGGCTCAATACCTAGAAGATTAATGATTTCCTTTAGTTCTTTTTCTGAAGGTGTATTTTCTAAATATTTAACAACTTCAAATTCCTTTCCTGAGTTTTCAAGAATTTGTAAACCACTTCGAGATTTACTACATCTATTATTGTGGTATATTTTAATCATGATAATTGAATGTTATAGTTTTTTAATTGGTTTTCAAGGTTTTCTGCTGATGTGAAATGAATACCATGAATACCCAGTTTATTGGCTGCTTCAATGTTTCTTAGGTTATCATCAATAAAAATAGCTTTTTCAGCATCAATATTAAAGCGTTTTAAAGTGAGCTTATAAATTGCTTCGAATGGTTTTCTAGTGTTTTCTTCTCCTGAAACCAAAATGCCTTCAAACCATTCTAAAAATTCAAATTTTTCTTGAGCAATAGGAAATGTTTCGGCACTCCAATTGGTTAAAGCGACCACTTTATATTGTTTAGAATCAATAAGTTTTTTTAGGATATCTACGGTACCTTGTATGGCACCACCTAGCATGCGCTCCCATTCGCCATAAAAAAGTCTAATTTCTTTTTCATATTTGGGGTGCTGTTTAACCAAGTCTTCAGTGGCTTTTGTCAAGGGATAACCCGCATCCTGATTTTCATTCCAGTCACTGGTACAAATATGGTCAAAAAACCAACGCATTTTTTGACGGTCTCCTTTAAAGACCTCTAAAAACAAATATTCTGGATTCCAATCGATAAGCACACCGCCAAGATCGAATATTATGGTATTTATTTTGGTCATAATTGATTGTCGTCTTCTACTTTTTGTCCCATCATCATGAGGTAGGATTTAAGAAATTCGTCAATATTACCATCCATTACAGCGTCAACATTTCCCGTTTCATGAGCGGTACGCACATCTTTCACAAGTTTATAGGGATGCATCACATAGTTTCGAATTTGACTTCCCCATTCAATCTTCATTTTGCCTGCTTCAATATCGTCGCGTTGCGCTAATTGTTTTTGAAGTTCAATTTCATAAAGCTGCGATTTCAACATTTGCATAGCACGAGATCGGTTATCGTGTTGTGAACGGGTTTCAGAACATTGTATTTGAATGCCTGTTGGTTTATGATGTAGCTGAACTTTGGTTTCAACCTTATTAACGTTTTGTCCTCCAGCACCGCTAGAACGTGCAGTGGTAATTTCAATATCAGCAGGGTTAATCTCAATTTCAATAGTATCATCAACTAAAGGGTAAACGTAGACCGAGGCAAAGCTGGTATGGCGCTTGGCGTTACTATCAAAAGGAGAAATACGCACCAATCGATGAACACCATTTTCACCTTTTAACCAACCAAAAGCAAAATCACCTTCAAGTTCCAGGGTTACGGTTTTTATCCCAGCAACATCGCCTTCCTGAAAGTTAAGTTCTTTAACTTTAAAGCCACTTTTTTCGGCATACATTAAGTACATACGCATAAGCATACTGGCCCAGTCACAGCTTTCTGTTCCGCCTGCACCTGCCGTAATTTGAAGTACAGCACTTAAACTATCACCTTCTTCAGAAAGCATATTTTTAAATTCAATGTCTTCTAAAAAAGTAGCAGTTTTATCGTAGTGCGTTTGAACTTCTTCAGCCGTATATTCACCTTCTTTATAAAATTCATAAAGCAAATCCAGCTCTTCAATAAGGGACTTTACATTTTTATAATCTTCTACCCATTTTTTCTTCACACGAAGCGATTTCATGAGTATTTCAGCAGATTTGGGATCATTCCAAAAGTTGGGATCGAAGGTCTGTTCTTCTTCGTTTTGGATTTCTATAAGCTTGGCATCTATGTCAAAGATAGTGCCTAAGTTTGTCAAGGCGGGTGTTAAGATCTTTAATTTGATCGGATGTTATCATATCTCATTTTCTTTTGAACAAAAATAGGATTTAATAGAGGAGGGAAAAACATTCTAAGCATAATTTTATAGTTTTACATTAAAATTTCATGATGAATATAGATCTAAGAAGTGATACGGTAACAAAGCCTACAAACGATATGTTAACCGCTATGATGCAAGCTGAAGTTGGTGATGATGTATTTCGAGAAGATCCCACAGTAAATATGTTAGAGCAAAAGGTGGCCGATATGTTTGGTAAAGAATCTGCTTTGTTTTTTCCTAGTGGAACTATGGCCAACCAAACAGCTATTAAATTACATACCAATCCAGGAGAACAGGTTATTTGTGATAAATATGCACATATTTATAATTATGAATCTGGTGGCGCTTCATTTAATAGCGGGGTTTCTTGTAAATTGATTGATGGTAACCGCGGCATGTTTACTGCGAAGCAGGTTATTGAAGCTATTAATCCTGACGATTATTACTATAGTAAAACCAGTTTGGTTGAAATAGAGAATACAACCAATAAAGGAGGAGGGGCTTGTTGGGATTTTGAAGAGATTCTAGCCATTAGACAAGTTTGTGCAGAAAATGGTCTTGGTTTTCATTTAGATGGTGCTCGTTTATGGAACGCCCTTGTAGAAACCAACGATTCCATTGCTCAGTATGGTAAAGTTTTCGATACGATATCAGTGTGTTTAAGTAAGGGTTTGGGCTGTCCTGTCGGTTCCGTGCTGGTTGGTGATGCTAAAATCATGAAAGATGCCTTGCGGGTTCGAAAAATATTTGGAGGCAACATGAGGCAAGCGGGATATCTAGCTGCAGCTGGAATTTATGCCTTGGATAACCATGTTACACGATTAAAAGAAGATCATAAAAAGGCCAAAGAAATAGGAGCGTTTTTAACACAGTTATCAGTAGTTAAGTCTGTAGAACCTGTTGAAACTAATATTGTTATTTTTGAATTGAATGAGGCTATGGATGAAAAGAAATTTGTTCAAGACCTCGCTGATCAACAAATTTATATCATTGGTATGGGCAATAAGAAATTACGCATGGTAACACATTTAAATTATGATGATACCATGCATAATAGATTTTTAGAAATATTAAAAAAGCTAGCTGAAAAATAAATTAGATTGAAATCAATTTTTCAATAACTATTGAATTAAGCTTCTTTTTCCTTAACTTCAGCTGTAGGCGCATTGGTTTTTACCGATTCAATGCCGTTTTCCATTCCAGCTTCAGAAGCATACATCTGGCTTGATCCAATAATTTGTCCGTTAGCCGCTTTGATATTAAAATGAAATTTTCCGTTTGAAGCTGTTTTGCGTTCAAATTTAGAATCGTCACTGCAATTAGTTTTTACAGATTCAATACCGTTTTTGGCACCAGATTTATCAGCATAACCTTGACTAGCTAGAATAATTTGATTATTTTTTGCTTTCAGATGAAAATAGTACTTGTCGTTGTTTTCACTTTGAAATAGTTCGAACATATTTTTGAAATTTAAGATTTAGAAACTAAAAATAAGAGAATTTCATTTATTTTACTATTTCTGCAATTAAAAAAGATGTTAAAATCTCTGCTTATTTAAATAAATCCATCCCTGGAATGTTAGGCATGCCTTCTTTAGCAACCGCAGCTAATTCAGATTCGTTTACCTGAGTAGCTTTTGCAATGGCTTTATTTAGTGTAAGAATTAAGTAATCCTCCAGTTCTTCTTTGTCATTTAATAAACTTTCGTCAATGTCAATAGACTTAATAGTACGATTGGCTGTTAATGTTACTTTTAATTTGTTGTCATGACTGTTTTCGTCAACCAAAACGGTGTCTAAGCGCTTTTTGGTGTCTTCTACTTTTTGTTGGGTTTCTTTAAGTTTTCCCATCATTCCCATCATATCTCCAAACATAATTTTCTTTTTTTTGATTATTTACAAAATTAGTAAAGAATTTAATGAAATCAACTAAAAACCTCAGAATAGCTTGAGATTATAACCATATGATTTACTTCTGAACGATTAACACGAATTCATACCTTTCTTAACTATAAAATACTTAAATTTAAAAATGTAAATCGTATAAAATAAAAAATTCAAGTTTATATTATCATCTTAAGCCTTATTTTTGCCCACTCTTGTAAAAAAGATAATAAGATGATAGAAAAAACAACTCAGGTTCAAGCTGCTATAGCAAAACAAATTCCTCATAAATTAAGTATCCATAACGATGATAGAATTGATAACTATTATTGGTTAAATGATAGAGAAAACCCTGAGGTGATCGATTATCTTAATAAAGAAAATGATTATACGAAAGCCTTGATGGCACACACTAAGGACTTTCAGAAAACGCTTTTTGAAGAGATGAAATCGAGAATAAAGGAGGATGATGCGTCGGTACCTTATAAACTAAATGGTTATTGGTACATCACAAAATATGAAGCTGGCAAAGATTACCCTATCTATACAAGAAAAAAAGGTACTTTAGAAGCCAAAGAAGAAGTACTTTTCGATTGTAATGACATGGCTAAAGATCAAGCTTATTTTAATCTCGGCGGACTGTCAATTAGCCCAGATAATACTATGGCAGCTTTTGCTGTAGATTTAGTGAGTAGAAGGCAATACACCATTCGAATTAAAAATTTAGTGACTGGTGAAATTTATTCTGATGAAATAAAAAATACCACAGGAAGTGCAGTATGGGCAAACGATAATAAAACACTTTTTTATACACGAAAAGACCCCGTTACTTTACGTTCAGAAAAAGTATTTAAACATAAAATTCATTCAGATAGTAAAGATGATGTAGAGGTGTTTTATGAAGCAGACGAAACCTTCAATACCTTTGTTTATAAGTCAAAATCTAAGAAGTATATTATTATAGGTTCATCGAGTACCTTGTCTTCAGAATATCGTTTTTTAAATGCTGATACCCCAGACGAAAATTTTAAGATTTTTCAGGAACGTACCGAAAACTTAGAGTATAATATTGCTCATTATGATGATAGTTTTTACATCATATCCAATATGGATAAGTCAACAAATTTCAAAATATCTAATACGAATTTAAAGGACACTTCAAAGGAGTTTTGGGAAGATGTAATCCCTCACAGAAACCATGTTTTAATTGAGGATATAGAGATTTTTAATGACTATTTAGTGGTGAATGAGCGTGAAAACGGACTCAATAAACTGCGTATTATCAGTTGGGATGGAAAAGAGGATTATTATATACCTTTTGAGAACGAAACCTATACTGCATATATTGGAAATAATCCAGATTTTGAAAGTCCTTTTTTAAGGTATTCTTATAACGCGTTAACGTCACCAAGTTCGGTTATTGACTATAATTTCAAGACAAAAGAAAGTGAGATTAAAAAGGAGCAGGAAGTTCTTGGTGGAAAGTTCAAGAAAGAAAATTACGAATCGAAACGTATTTGGGCAACAGCGCGTGATGGCGTAAAAGTACCTATATCATTAGTGTATAAAAAAGGAGTAAAATTTGACGGATCAGCACCTTTATTGCAATATGCTTACGGTTCGTATGGTTCTACCATAGATCCTTCGTTTTCTACCGTGCGTTTAAGCTTGCTTGATCGTGGTTTTATTTATGCCATAGCACATATAAGAGGCGGGGAGTATTTAGGCCGTGAGTGGTATGAAAATGGTAAGTTACTTACTAAAATGAACACATTTACCGATTATATTGATTGTTCTAAGTATTTAATAGAGCAAAATTACACCTCAAATAAACACCTTTATGCTTATGGAGGTTCAGCTGGCGGATTGCTTATGGGAGCTGTTATTAATATGAATCCTGAATTATATCATGGTGTATTAGCAGCAGTGCCTTTTGTAGATGTTGTTACAACCATGCTCGATGATACCATACCTTTAACAACAGGAGAGTATGACGAATGGGGTAATCCAAACGAGGCAGAATATTATCATTATATGAAGTCCTATTCACCTTATGATAATGTAAAAGCTCAAGAATATCCTAATATGTTAGTTACAACAGGTCTCCATGATTCTCAAGTACAATATTGGGAGCCTGCTAAATGGGTAGCAAAATTAAGAAAGGAGAAAACAGATTCCAATAAATTATTACTTCATACCGACATGGATTCTGGTCATGGAGGGGCTTCAGGACGCTTTGAAAGTTTAAAAGAAATTGCTCTTGAATATGCGTTTTTATTAGATTTAGAAGGAATTCGTGGTAAGTAAAAAAAAAAGTTTTACTTTTGTACGGTTTTAAGCTGTTTTGCTTCATAAAGTAAGCAGTTTCTAAAAAACATTTATGGAACAAAGAAATCAGGTTTATAGCAACGTATTGGATTTGGTGGGAAACACACCTCTTATCAAACTTAATCGAATAACTTCTGAATTTAAAGGAGATTTTTACGCGAAAGTTGAATCCTTTAATCCAGGACAATCTTCTAAAGATAGAATAGCACTTTACATTATTGAGCAAGCAGAAAAAAAAGGCATTCTTACACCAGGTGATACCATAATCGAAACAACTTCTGGCAATACTGGATTTAGTATCGCTATGGTTAGTATTATTAAAGGATACGATTGTGTACTTGCTGTGAGCTCAAAGTCATCGCCAGATAAAATCGACATGCTTAAAACGATGGGGGCAAAGGTTTATGTGTGCCCTGCGCATGTTAGTGCCGATGATCCGCGTTCTTATTATGAAGTCGCCAAAAGATTACATAGCGAAATGAAAGGTTCTGTGTATATCAATCAGTATTTTAATCAGTTAAATATCGATGCACATTATCATTCAACAGGTCCAGAAATTTGGAACCAGACAGAAGGTGAAATTACGCATCTTGTAGCATGTAGCGGAACAGGAGGGACCATTTCAGGAACAGCTAAGTATTTAAAGGAACAAAATCCAAATATAAAAGTAATAGGAGTAGATGCTTTTGGGTCTGTGATTAAAAAATATCATGAAACCAGAGAGTTTGACGAAAAAGAAATCTATCCATATCGTATTGAAGGTTTAGGCAAGAATTTAATACCTGGTGCCACAGATTTTGATGTGATTGATAAATTTGTAAAAGTTACTGATGAAGAAAGTGCACACACTGCTAGAGAACTAGCTAGAACCGAAGGCATGCTCGTAGGATACACTTCAGGTGCCGCGATGCAAGCAATTAAGCAGCTTGAAGAAGATGGTGAATTTAGTGAAAATGATAAAGTTGTTATAATTTTTCCCGATCATGGAGCAAGATATATGAGTAAAGTTTATAGTGATAAATGGATGAGTGACCAAGGATTTTTTGATAGCATCAATGAAGTTGCAGAAAACATTCAGTATATAAAATAACTTCTTTATGAAGTTTGTTCAAAGAGATTATCTTTTACTATAAATGTAAAAAATGATCTCTTTTTTCATTTAACAAATAATTGAGCAGTAAAAATTATGTTCAATGCGAATAAATATTTAATTTCGCGCCAATTGACTTCAAACCAAACTTACTTTTTTTTATATCATTTTCGACGTTAATATGATGTTGATGGAAAGTGTTAGAGTTTAAAGTTTACCATAACTTAATCGCAACAAGATTTATAATAAATGAGAGATTTATTTGATAAAATTTATAAGGATAAGGGACCATTAGGAAAATGGGCGTCTCAAGCTGAAGGCTATTTTGTTTTTCCAAAGCTAGAAGGTGAAATTTCAAATCGTATGAAATTTCAAGGGAAAGACGTAATCACTTGGAGTATTAATGATTACCTAGGTTTAGCCAATCATCCAGAAGTAAGAAAGGTGGATGCTGAAGCGGCTGCGCAATACGGATCTGCGTATCCAATGGGGGCTAGAATGATGTCTGGACACACCGACTTACATGAAAAACTTCAAAACGAATTGGCCTCTTTCGTTCAGAAAGAAGCAGCTTATCTTTTAAATTTTGGTTATCAAGGTATGGTGTCTACAATAGACGCATTGGTAGCAAAAGATGATATTATTGTTTATGATGTAGATGCACATGCTTGTATTATTGATGGTGTACGTTTACACATGGGTAAGCGTTTTACATATAAGCACAATGATGTAGAAAGTTTAGAGAAAAATTTAGAACGTGCTACAAAAATGGCCGAACAAACCGGAGGTGGAATTTTGGTTATTTCTGAAGGTGTATTTGGTATGCGAGGAGAGCAAGGACGTTTAAAAGAAATTGTTGCACTTAAAAAGAAATTCAACTTTAGATTATTTGTTGATGATGCTCATGGTTTTGGAACTTTAGGAGCTACTGGTGCAGGAGCAGGAGAAGAGCAAGGTGTTCAAGCTGATATTGATGTGTATTTTGCCACTTTCGCAAAATCCTTAGCTAGTACAGGAGCTTTTATTGCTGGAGATCAGGAAATTATTGACTATTTAAAATATAATTTACGCTCGCAAATGTTTGCAAAATCATTGCAAATGCAATTGGTGGTTGGAGCACTTAAGCGTTTAGAAATGCTTAAAACCATGCCTGAATTGAAAAATAAATTATGGGAGAATGTGAATGCCTTGCAGTCTGGTTTAAAGGAACGTGGATTTGATATTGGTACGACACAAAGTTGTGTGACTCCTGTGTATTTAAAAGGTAGTATTCCTGAAGCTATGGCTTTGGTTCGTGATTTACGTGAAAATTACGGTATATTTTGCTCTATAGTTGTGTATCCTGTAATACCTAAGGGTATGATTTTATTAAGATTAATCCCAACAGCAACGCATACATTAGAAGATGTTTCAGAAACGTTAGATGCTTTTGATGCTATTCGTGAGCGTTTAGAAAACGGTACTTATAAGCGTTTATCCGCAGCGGTTATGGCAGCAATGGGTGAATAGTTTGTAAATAATATAAATAAATAAAAAATCCGATTCAAAATTGAATCGGATTTTTTATTTTAAGATAGTTCTTTTCTAAACGTTTTTCTTCTTTTGATAACGACAGGATCAAAATGCTTCCATATTTTTTTGATAGCTTCGTTGTCCTCGAGTTCTGGCGTTCTATAACAGGTTTCTATACCTTTTTCCTTAAATGTATTGTAATATTCGTTAAATATTATGGCATGAACGCCTCGATTTTGATAATCGGGATGGACACCAATTAAATAGAAATCGGCAGTTTTACTGTTTTTTTTAGCATCTAAGATGTATTTAAATCCAAAGGGGAAAAGTCGGCCTTTTGCTTTTTGCAAGGCTTCAGAAAAAGAAGGCATAACAATAGCAAAAGCTACAAGTTCTTTTTTGCTATCAACAACAAACTTTATGTATTCCGGATTTATAAAACTGATAAATTTCTTCTTGAAATAAGCCTTTTGTATATCGTTAATAGCAACAAATGATGATAATGAGGCGTATGTTTGGTTAAATAAATCAAACATTTTATCCACATACGGCATAACATCGGCTGTTTTAGTGAAATTTAAGGCGCTTAATTGATACCTCTTTTTTATTAAGGTTTGTGCTTTTAAGAAAAATTCTGGTTTCACATTTTCGAAAGGAAAAACACTCTCAGAATATGTCTTTTCAACCCTATAGTTAGCTGCTTCGTAATGTTTAATGTAATAGGGGTGGTTGTACCATGTAACCATACATGATAAGGATTCAAACCCTTCTGTTAAAACACCTACTTTGTCGAGGTTTGAAAAACCAACAGGGCCTTCAGTATATTCTAAATTATAAGATCTACCTATTTCTTCAACCTTGTCTAACAGTGTTTGAGATACTTCAAGGTCATCAATAAAATCAAACCACCCAAAACGCATTTTTTTTTGGTTCTGGCCTTTAATTTCAAGCCAATTAACTATAGCTGCAACGCGTCCAACGATTTCATTATTTTTATATGCTAAAAACAAACGTGCTTCTGCATCATTAAAAACAGGGTTTTCTTTTTTGTTAAACGATTTAATTTCTTGACTTATAATTGGGGGTGTCCAATATTTAGAGTCTTTATATAGTTTGAAAGGAAATTTTACAAATGCTTTTAGATCCTTTTTAGTTTTAACCTCTTTTAATTTTATCATACTTCTGTAATCGGTTTTTGAATAACTAATTAGAGTTAGTCAAAATCGACGTCTTCTTTTTTTCTTTTTTCAATAGGTTCAGGTTTCGCATTCTTTTGGTCGGTGTTGCCTAAGTTATTAGGTAGGCCGTTTTCCTCATCTTCAACAAAATTATCGACTTTAGGTCTTTTGTCTTTGTGAAAATCTAAACGATATGAGGCGCCAAAATTAACGCTAAAAACTGCAGGAGTGTCCTTAGTATTGAATGTAATTGCACTATCCAATTGAAGATTTTTATTCCATAAATATGCAGCTCCTAGTCTAAATAAATTATCGGCGTAGAAATCACTCTTTATCCCCTGAGTTTCGGCAAATATAACCCATTTCAAGGTTACAGCATGGGTTAATGTTAAAATATACTGGAAGTCAGATTGATCGGTGCCTATTCTGTCTTTAATGAAGTTCATGACGAAAACCCAACCATTGGCAAAATTGTTTTGCGTAGCAATCATTACCTTTGGACTAAAACCTTCAACGCCTGGAGCAGTGAATGGATTGTCTGCACCATCGATGTTACCACCTAGATAAACAGAAACTGCAGGGATTAATGATTTCCATTTAAAGGTTCTGTTAGCTTTCCAACTGTATAAATTTGGCTTTTCTTCAAGTTTATTTTTTAAAGGATCAAATACCAAATACTTGGCCCCAATGGTGAAAAATTTAAAATTTGAGCGATTATACTCGTAATCGTATGTCGATGTGTATGTTTGCGTATCGTTTTGGTAGGTGCCTTCAATACTTATTTCTAAAGGTTCCCATAGTAAACCATACCTAGCAGCAAAGTCGATACCAAATCCAGAGGCTTCATAAGCGGCTGCCGGGGTTCTTTTTTCTTTTAAAAAATAGGGGCCTGCTTCAAATTGCACCACATTGGTTCCTACAGAAAAAGCACTTCTTGAAACACCAGGTCTATTGGAGTTAATAACTTCTGTGTATTGGCAATAGCTTTGCGATGTTACTAAACATAACAGAAAAAACAGCGTGGATTTTAGTAGGTTCATAAGCTTTGGTTAAAAAAACTTTAAATATGAAGTTGTTAAAGGTTGTTCAAATATAGATATTTTATAGTTTTTTTATCATTTTTCGGCTTTTTTTCAGGAGATAGAATTGTATTTTTGCTATAAATTACAATCAAAAGTTAAAAAATGGGGTTATTAAGAACCATACTTATAATTGCGTTAGTTTATTACGGTTTAAAAATACTGTCGAGAATTTTTGCTCCTTTCTTGATGAAATATGTTTCTAAAAAGGCTGAAGAGCGTTTTGGAGGACAATTTGGGCAATTTCAAAAAGCACCAAGAAAAGAATCGGCTAAAAAGGAAGGAGAAGTGACCATAGATAAAATGCCTCAAACAAAAACTTCAAATAAACAGGTAGGTGATTATGTTGATTTCGAAGAAATAGATTAATTTTCGCAATCATTAGAATTAAAGCCATTTTATGCCGTTTTCAATAAAAAGATTTCTACCACATATATTTATACTTCTAGGGTTTATTGTAATTTCTCTAGCTTATTTTAGTCCTGTTTTAAAAGGGGAGGTTATTTACCAGAATGATATCGTCCAGTTTATTGGAATGAGTAAGCAACAAAAGGATTTTAAGGCAGAAACTGGACAAGAAACCTATTGGACCAATAGTGCTTTTGGAGGGATGCCAACCTATCAACTCGGGGCAAGATATCCACACAATTATATTAAAAAGTTAGATTTAGCGCTTCGCTTTTTACCAAGGCCAGCAGATTATCTTTTTCTTTATTTGCTAAGCTTTTACGTGTTTCTCTTGGTTTTAAAAGTCGATTTTAAATTAGCAGCTTTAGGGGCAATAGCTTTTGGGTTTTCTACATATCTTATTATAATTCTTGGGGTAGGTCATAATAGTAAAGCACACGCCATAGCATATATGCCTTTGGTTTTAAGTGGTATAATATTAACCTTTCGTAAGAAGTACATTTGGGGTTTTTTCTTAACCGTTATTGCTCTTGGTTTGGAATTGGTTGCTAACCATTTTCAAATGACCTATTATTTGATGTTTTTAATCATAATACTTGGAATTGCTTATTTTAGTGATGCTTTCAGAAAACAAACGCTTCCAGCTTATTTTAAAGCTGTAGGGATTTTGGTAGGTGCCTTAGTGTTAGCTATAGCACTTAACGCTACCAATATTTTGGCAACTCAGGAGTATGTTAAAGAAAGTAAACGAAGTAAAAGTGAATTAACGATTAATCCAGATGGTTCACCTAAAGAAGTGACTAATGGGTTGGATAGAGATTACATAACTCAATTTAGTTACGGTATTGTTGAAACGTTTAATTTGTTTATACCTCGATTTGTTGGAGGAGGGAATCATGAAAATGTAGGCAAAGAATCAGCAACCTACGACGCTTATCGAAAACTGGGTGCTTCAACTACTCAAGCATTACAAGAATCGAAACGAGCGCCATTATACTGGGGTGATCAACCCATTGTAGAGGCACCCGCATACATTGGGGCCGTTGTGTTGTTTTTGTTTGTGTTAGCTTTGTTTCTAGTTCAAGGGCGATTAAAATGGTGGCTTGTTGGTGGTACGGTTTTTTCTTTACTACTATCTTATGGTAAAAATTTAGGGTTTTTAACCGACATATTTATTGATTACGTACCGCTTTACAATAAATTCAGAGCGGTTAGTTCTATTCAGGTTATTTTAGAATTGTGTGTTCCTGCTTTAGGTATTTTAGGACTTTCCAAATTGCTAAATGTACATGTTTCTAAAGAAGAAAAATTAAAAGCTTTAAAATATTCAGGTGCAATCACTGGAGGACTTTGTGTTGTCTTTTTATTGTTTAAATCGTCGTTATTTGATTTTGTAGGTGTGAATGATGGGTTGTATCGTCAAAGTTATGGGCAGGAATTTATTGACGCCATTAAATCGGATCGAAAACGTGTATTTACCAATGACACCTTGCGATCATTGGTCTTGGTAGCGCTTTCTTCTGGTGTTATATGGATGTTTTTGAAAGAAAAATTGAAAGAAAAGTGGGCGATTGCAGCATTTTGTGTACTTATTTTGTTTGATTTAGTTGGTGTAGATAGACGTTATGTAAATAATGAAGATTTTGTAGCTGGAATAAAAATGAGTAAGCCATTTCAAGCTACAGAAGTTGATAAATATATTTTACAAGACACATTATACTATCGTGTTTATGATTTGGTTTCAGGTCCTTCTAAACCATCATATTTTCATAATTCTTTAAATGGCTATAATGCGGCGGAATTAAGACGATATCGAGAAGTTTTTGATTTTTACATTGCTAAAAACAATATTAATGTATTAAGTATGTTGAATACGAAATACATTGTTGCTCAAGATGAGAAAGGGAATACGTTTCCGTATGAAAATGAAGAAGTGAACGGTAATGCATGGTTTGTTGATAGCTTAAGTTTAGTGGATTCTGCCAATGAAGAAATCTTGAAACTAGGTAGTATCGATACAAAATCACAAGCAGTTTATTCGCTAAATGAAGGGGGTGAATTTTTAAATAATACAAGTCTTAAATTTAGTATAGATTCAAATTCAGTAATTGATTTAGTAGAAGTTAAGGCTAATTACTTAAAGTATAAGTCAAATAATAATAACGATGGTTTTGCGGTGTTTTCCGAGGTTTATTACGGTAATGGCTGGAAGGTTTTTATTGATGGGGAGCCTGGAGAATTTATACGTGTGAATTACCTCTTGAGAGGTATGCAGATTCCCGCGGGAAATCATACTATTGAATTTAAATTTGATCCAGAGGTTGTGAAAACAGGAAGTAAAATTGCTTTAGCAAGTTCTATGTTATTGATGTTTTTGATTGTAGGCGGATTGTTTTATGAGTTTAGAAGAAAACCTCAAGAATAGTTTTCTTGAACTTTGTAACTAGAGTCTTTTTAATTAAAGCTTAATTTAAAATGCAGGTGAAAAAAGCGCTTATTGTTACCTATTATTGGCCTCCTGCAGGAGGACCAGGGGTGCAGCGCTGGCTTAAGTTTGTAAAGTATTTGCCTGAATTTAATGTGGAGCCTGTTGTTTATATTCCGGAAAATGCAAATTATCCTATTTTAGATGAAAGCTTAAAAGCGGAAGTTTCTGATGATTTAAAGATTTATACTAGCTCTATTCGGGAGCCTTATAAATTAGCTGGATTTTTGTCTAAAAAATCATCTAAAACGATTAGTAAGGGGATTATTTCAGAGAATGAAAATCAATCATTACTTGAGAAATTGATGCTTTTTGTGAGGGGAAATTTTTTTATTCCTGATGCGCGGGTTGGATGGGTAAATCCTTCTGTAGATGAGCTTTCTAAAATCTTAAAAAAAGAGCAAATTTCAACTTTAATCACAACAGGGCCGCCACACAGTGTGCATTTAATCGGATTACGTTTAAAGGAACAACTAGGGGTAAGGTGGTTAGCAGACTTTAGGGATCCATGGACTACGATTGGTTATCATAAGCAGTTAAAACTAACGAAGACTTCAAAAAACAAACATAAGGCTTTGGAAAAACAGGTTTTAAATACGGCAGATCAAGTTGTGGTAACCAGTTTTGCTACAAAAAAAGAGTTTCAGGCTATTACGAGCAAACCTATAGAGGTGATCACAAATGGTTATGATAATGAAACGAATGTTGAATTTGTGATGGATTTAAAGTTTTCATTAGCACATATAGGATCTTTATTGTCTAAAAGAAATCCAGAAATTTTATGGAAAGCTTTATCTGAATTAGTTATTGAAAATGAAAGTTTTGCTAAGGATTTTCAGCTTAGTTTAGTAGGCTCAGTAAGTGAAAATGTGTTGAGTTCTCTTGAATATTTCGGGTTAAGTAATTATTTAAATAATGTAGGGTATGTATCGCATAAAGAGTCTATTGCGTTTCAAAAAAAGTCTCAAATTTTATTGTTAATAGAAATAGATTCTGAAGATACAAGAAGTATCATTCCTGGGAAGTTATTTGAATATATGGTTTCAGATCGACCCATATTAGCCATTGGTCCGAAGCAGTGGGACGTTGAAAAAATTATTAAAGAAACCAATACGGGTTATTGTTTTAGTTATTCTGATTTTAGTGCTCTAAAGAAAACTATTTTAGAGTGTTATCTTGCTTACCAAAAAGGAGCATTACAAACATATCCTATTGGTTTGAAAAAATTTCATCGAAAATTATTAACCCAGTCTTTATCTAACTTACTGTAAGATGGGGGTAGTTGCTGTTCAGTCATTCAAAAATATTATCTCTACCTATTTAGGTTTTTTTATTGGCGCTATAAATACGTTGTTTTTATATACAGAGTTTTTAAGCGACGAATATTACGGTATGGTAAGTTATATGCTGTCTTTAGCATATGTAATTATGCCTATTATGTCTTTAGGTATGCATAATACGCTTGTTAAATTTTATTCTTCGTTTAAAACCAGAGTTTCGCTGCACAGTTTCCTAACCTTAATGATTTTCTTGCCTATCTTAATCATTATTCCGCTGTTAATTGTAACGTGTTTTGGTTATGATTTTATTGCTGGACTTCTTTCAAAAAAGAATGAAATTATTAAGGATTATTTATGGCATACCATTTTTATAGCGATAGCCTTAGCTTATTTTGAAGTGTTTTTTGCTTGGGCAAAAGTGCAAATGGAAACTGTGGTTGGTAATTTTATGAAAGAAGTATTTCATAGAGTAGGAGCTATGGTATTACTTTTTTTATTGCATTATAAATTAATAGATGTAGAACAGTTTATGTTAGGTTTGGTGCTTGTTTATGTACTACGTATGTTGGTTATGAAATTCTATGCCTTCTCTGTGAAGTTTCCTATAATTACTTTTAGCAAATTGAATAATTTAGGAGCTATTTTAAAGTATTCATTTCTGATTATTATCGCTGGTTCTATAGCTACGGTATTGTTGGATGTAGACAAAGTGATGTTAGGTCATTATGTAGATATACGAGAGGTCGCTTATTATAGTGTTGCTGTTTTCATAGCTACGGTTATTGCTGTTCCGCAACGTTCTATGCACCAATTATTAATGCCTTTATCTGCGAAATATTTAAATGATAGAGATTTTAGTTCATTAAGTGATTTATATAAACGCAGCTCTATAAGTCTTCTTGTGGTTGGAGGTTTAATCTTCTTGTTAATTGTTTTAAACATCAACGAACTATATTATATTATACCTAAAGAGTTTAGTAACGGTTTGTTTGTGGTGTTTTTAATAAGTATTTCAAAATTGTATGACTCTGCTTTAGGAAGTAACAATGCTATCCTATTTAATAGCGATTATTATAGAGTTGTATTGGTATTAGGTGTGTTTTTGGTTATTCTAATGGTGTTGTTGAATATGGTTTTTATACCGTTGCTTGGTATTAACGGGGCTGGTTTAGCAACGTTTTTAGCGATTTTTATGTACAACTCAATTAAGTTGTATTTTGTTTATAGGAAGTTTAAACTGTTTCCGTTCTCAAGAGCCTCTTTAAATGTCGTTTTGTTAATTTTCATAAGTGTTTTACTATTCTATTTTTGGGAATTTCCGTTTCATCCATTTATAAATATGGGATTGAAGTCTTTAGTTGTTAGTATGATCTATTTATTTATTGTTTATAGATTTAATTTTTCTGAAGATATTACACTGGTTATAAATCGTTATATAAAAGGGGAGTAGATAAAAAAAGAAACCCCCACAATGCTTTATAAAGCGCATTCGCGGGGATTTCAATACTAACCAACCAAAAAATTTTAAGATCGTGTTCTTCTTGCCGTCGATCTTGTATTGTTATTAGATTTTCTGCTGTAATTTTGAGCAGTTCTTTGTTTATTATTATTGTTATTTAATCTAGTTGTTTTAGGTCTTTTTGTATTACCGTTGTTATTTGACTTGTTAACAGCTTGTTGACTTTTTCTAGAATTGCTATTATATGTACGTGGGTTTTTATTGTTTGGATTTTTTACAACCGCATTATTTTTAGAATTTGTTTTTCTGTAATTGGATTGTGTTTTTTTTGAATTTCTTTGAGCTTGTGTTCTTGCAACGTTTTTAGAGTTGTTCCTTGTGGTTTTAGCAGTGCTTCTATTGTTGTGATTTCTGTTTGCTACGGGTTTTCTGTATGCACTTCTATTAACGGGTCTAATATTTTTACTGCTTCTATATGCCGTTGCGTAAGAGCGATTTCTAGTGATCGCAGCACCTCTTCTGTTAGCGATTGCAGTTCTTGGTCTGTTATTATTGATAAAAGGTCTGGTGTATCGATATCTTACAGGGCGGTAAAGTGTTCTATACGGTCTGCTGTAAACAACACAGTAGTTTGGTCTAGGAACACAGTAATACCTATGCCAAGGTCTGTAAATATAACCTCTGTTATATATGTTTATAAAGCCAGATGTATGTATAAATTGGTTGTGATTATTGTAAAATATGTTTAAGCCACCCACTCTCGATACAAACCCTAAATTGTTGTATGATATATTGGTTGATCCTGCACCTATAATTCTACCAAAGTCATCATAGTAAATAGGGATATTTTCAATTTGAATAATGGCTCCGTATTCATCATATTGCACGTAGCTGTTGTAATTATATCCAGAATTGAAGCTAATACTTGTATTTCCAGTGTTTATAGAGATGTTAACGCTTGAATTGTTTCTTAGTAGATTGAAATCGAATTGACCATCAGGGAAAACTGAAAACTCCACTTGATTTACAGAAAATATAAATGATTTACCATAATGAGCATAGTTGTATGAATTTGTGGTTATGTCATTACTTGCGTGTGTTTTTGTAATATTTAAAGTAAAAACAAAGAAGATTAATAACAAGATAGTGTGGTTGCTTTTGTTTATGATGTTCCTAATTTTTTTTCCTGTGTTTTCTGTTTTACTCTTCATAACTGAAAGTTTTATGTGTTGAACATTAGAGAGATTACAAACAGCGTGCCATAAAAAAATGTAGGTGCTTTAGTTGTTTGTTTAAATACTTTAATTTCGAGGATAGACAAAGAAAAACAACTTATTATTAAAGGGGTGTTGCACTGGATTAGTTTTTAATCTGAATATTGAATAAAAATAAAAATCTTTTGTTGTTTTTCAATAGCGTCCAAAACGCTTAAAAAGAGAAAGGGATTTTGTATCTCAAAATATTATTTTTGAGTTGCACAACAAAAAACAACCTTTCTCCATGACAAATATAACATTGTTCTCTCAGATAATCTCCAAATTAGACCGTTCTAGTTTTTCTAAACTTGTAAAAGCCAAGGGAATAGATAAACATCAAAAAGGATTTAATAGTTGGACACATTTAGTCTCCATGTTGTTTTGTCAATTTGCAAAAAGTCAATCCGTCCGAGATATAAGTAATGGACTTCGCTCTGCCACAGGAAACCTTAATCATTTAGGCATACAGAAAGCATCTTCTAAATCAACGATAAGCTATCAAAACAAACATCGAGACTGGACGCTTTATCGAGATTACTACTATGTTCTTTTAAAAAGTTTTGGACAGCACCCTCACTTAAAACGTGTTAAATTCAAAATTAAATCCAAGATATTTCTATTAGATTCTACAACGATAAGTCTATGTTTAAGTCTCTTTGATTGGGCAAAATACAAAACCCACAAAGGAGCTGTAAAAATGCACACCTTGCTTGATTATGATGGTAATTTACCGCACTATGTAAATATTAGCGATGGTAAAACAGCAGATAATAAAGGAGCTTACGATATTCCTTTGATTAGCCGTTCGGTTATTGTCGCAGATCGATTTTATAATGATTTTTCGTTACTTAACGTTTGGGACAGCAACCAAGTGTTTTTTGTAATTAGGCACAAAGAAAACATCCAATTTAAGAGTATTAAAGAAAAAGAATTGCCAGAAAATAGACATCATCATGTTTTAAAAGATGAAATCATTGAGCTAACAGGGGCTAAATCAAAAACAAAATACCCAAAGAAGCTACGTAGAATAGCTGTATGGGACGATAAAAATAACCAGGAAATAGAACTTATTACCAACCAAATGTCTTGGACAGCAAACACAATTAGCCAACTCTACAAAGCTAGATGGGATATTGAGATATTCTTTAGAGACATCAAACAACAGCTACATATTAAATCGTTTATAGGAACTTCTGAAAATGCCGTAATGATACAAATATGGACGGCTCTTATTACTATACTCATCCTAAAAGCCTTAAAAGCAAATCCAAAATATAATTGGTACTTGTCCAATTTAGTAGCTTTTATAAGACTTAACCTTTTTGTCAAAGTGGATTTGCAAAAATGGATTGATAGCCCTTTTAACGAGCAGCCTCCCCCCAAACAAAATTATACACAAGGGGTTCTTTTTTGAAAAAGATAAAAAACATGGCTAATTACCAGTAAAATCGTTGACTTTTGATTAGATCAAAAATGTTTAGGACAGGATTGGTTGTTTTTTGTTAATTCATAGGTTTTCATAGTAATTCTTATTGGTTTGTCTAGTTTTTGTAGAGTTCAATATTTAGTGAAATTTAAAATTGTTAAGTTTTGGTCTAGAAGTGAAACTTAATCTTAGCTAGTTTTAAAAGTAATTTTATGGTCTAACTAAAAACATTTAAGATTATGAAAAAAATTACTTTATTATTAATGGCCTTAATTTGTGTACTAGGTACAACAATTGTGGAAGCACAAACTAATTACTCTGTGTCAATGAACGGGGGTGTTACTTATGCGTCAGATGGAGGTGTGGGTGGACAAGAAAGATTTGCTGGTTACACCTGGAATGGTGTAGGAAATCATGTTTTTAACAATGGAAACAGAAAAAACATTAGTTTACATATAACGGATTATGATGCGTCTAATCCGAATGTAGGAGATCAGTTGTATATTACTTTTTCGAGAGTAGGGTTTAATAACGGGTCTTTGGGCTGGGGTAATGATATGGTTACAGATCTGCTAACAGTTACATCTTCGGAGTTTGTTGCAGGAGAAGCTATTGTTACAGTAGATATTCCGGCAGGTACTGTTCCTGTAGATCAAACGGCTGGTTATGAAAACGGGTATTTATGGGTGCTTCAGATTGTCGGTTCTAATGCTGATGGTAATACTTATATAAACTATGTGGTAGATATAGAGGAAGAGATATTAAATGCAAAAAGTTTTAACAAAAATAAATTGTCTGCAATTTATAATGCAAGCACTGAAGCTATTGTAATTAATGATATTAATATAGTGGGTGATTATGCGATTTATGATTTAACTGGTCGTAGCGTATTAAATGGCGTTATTTCAAATAAAATTAGTGTTGCTACTTTAAATTCTGGGCTGTATATATTGTCTACTGAAAGTGGTACTTTAAAATTTGTTAAATAATTATTAGACAAGTGATTCGGATTTAAACTTGTGATAGTTATTATAAGAAATCTCTAAGATATTTACTCTTGGGGATTTTTTTTGTTTAATAGAAGAAATGAAAGTTAAATGATTCTTCTCTAAATATATAAGATAGCGAAGTAGTTTGAAAGCTGTTTAAACAGTTATTTGTTTAAAACGATCTTGTTTTGAAGTGTTATGTAGTATGGTATAAATCCGTATTTTTATCGCATCAATAACCTGTATGAAAAACAAAGAAATATGTAAAAACTGCGAAAAGCAGTTTAAGAGTTCATTTGATTTTTGTCCGTTTTGCGGGCAACAAGTAAAGGATAGACTGACGGTTAAGGTCTTATTCTATAATATTATAAATAATTATTTTGCTGTTGATGGACGGTTGATGAAAAGTATTTTTCCTTTATTGTTTAAGCCGGGTTTTTTGGCTCAAAAGTTTATAGAGGGTAAGCGCTTGCAGTATCTGCATCCAGTCCAAATGTATTTATTTGTGTCTATTCTCTTTTATTTTTTGTTTTCGTTTGTGCAGAATGAGCAGGTAAAAAATCTAGATAAACAACTAAAGCATATAGGGCCTAAAGCAAGTTCTAGTATTTCACAAAGCTCAAAAGGAGTTATAGATTCTGTGGATATAAATAGAAACACGTATGATTCTCTTAAAACTGTCGAGCATCAAGGTGCTTTTAAAGATCGGCATGTCATTGCAAATTTTTCAGAAAAGCGATTATCTACCATGTTAGATTCTACTAAAGAAGACCATAAGGGAATTCTGAGTTTTGATTTTAATGCAAAACTATTAGATTCATTAATTATTTCTGGAGCACCTAAAGAAGATATTCTAGTTCATATGGGAATGAGTGATACTCCTGGGTATTTGGAGAAACGGTTTTATACTCAGTCTTTAAGGTTTTATGAGACTAGGAAAGGGGGGCGGGTTTTACAAACTTTTTATGATACAATCCCTATAGCTATATTCTTTTTATTACCAATTTTCGCTCTAATTCTTAAGTCATTTTATTTTAAAAACAGGTTGTATGCCGAGTATTTGGTGTTTAGTTTTTATTATTTCTCGTTTATTTATACGGTATTAAGTTTTATGCTAATCGTGTATTTCTTGTTTGAGGTTCCATTTTGGCTAGATTGGGGTATTCTGTTAATTTTGTTATTGTATTTAATTATTGCTATTAAAAACTTTTATAATCAGTCTTGGTTTTATACCTTTTTTAAAACTTTAGCCATAAGTTTTATATTTCTGTCCATCGTGATACCAATTACTGTAATTGTTTTAAGTGTTTTTGCGTTTTTGTATTTTTAAAATTTAAAGTTTTTCTTTTAGGTATTTAGCTATTTCAGACTTGTTGTTTTTAATAAGGTCTTCAGGAGTTCCTGAGGCAACTAAATATCCTCCTTTATCACCTCCGCCAGGGCCTAAATCAATTATAAAATCAGCGCATTTAATGAGGTCAATATTATGTTCAACAACTATAATAGAATGTCCTTTAGAAATTAAAGCATTAAATGATTTTAAAAGCTTTTGAATATCATGAAAATGAAGCCCTGTAGTGGGTTCATCAAAAATGAATAAGGCCTTCTCTTTATTGTTGCCTTTTCCTAAAAATGAAGCAAGTTTAATACGTTGTGCTTCTCCTCCTGAAAGGGTCGAGGAGCTTTGTCCTAGTGTCACATAGCCTAAACCGACATCCTGAAGAGGTTGAAGTTTGTTTTTAATTTTTGTTTGTTCGTTAGCTTCAAAAAATTGAATAGCATCATCGATAGTTAGATTTAAAATATCATCAATATTTTTTCCGCCATATGTTACTTCGAGAATTTCTTTTTTGAATCGTTTTCCTTTACAAGTTTCACATTCTAAATGCACGTCGGCCATAAATTGCATTTCAATGGTTACTTCACCTTCACCTTTACAACTTTCACAGCGTCCGCCATCTACGTTAAATGAAAAATGTTTCGGTTGGTAGTTTCTTATATTGCTTAGTTTTTGTTTAGAGAACAGTGCTCGAATGTCATCATAAGCCTTGATGTAGGTCACAGGATTTGATCGTGATGATCTTCCAATTGGGTTTTGATCTACAAATTCAATATGATTTATGTTGCTGAAATGGCCTTCTAGAGCAGTAAATTGCCCTGCCTTATCACTAAAATCTGTGAGTTTCTTTTGCACAACAGGATACAATATTTTTTTTACTAATGTGCTTTTTCCGCTTCCTGATACTCCTGTAACTACGGTAAGCATGCCTAAAGGGAAGCGCACATCGATATTTTTTAGGTTGTTTTCTCTAGCACCCAAAATGTCAATGTAATATTTAGAGGTTCGTCTGGTTTTAGGAACCTTGATATTTAAAGTACCGTTTAGGTATTTTGCTGTTAGTGATTCAGATTTTAAAATGGTTTTAAAATCCCCTTGAGCAACTACCTCGCCTCCTAAAGTTCCTGCTTCAGGACCAATATCAATGATATTATTTGAGGCTTTCATGATATCTTCATCGTGCTCTACGACAATAACGGTATTGCCTAAATCTCGTAAAGACTTTAAAACAGAAATGAGTTTTTCAGTGTCTTTAGGGTGTAGACCTATACTTGGTTCGTCTAATATATACATGGAACCAACTAAGCTACTACCTAGGGAGGTAGCTAAATTAATACGCTGACTTTCACCTCCAGAAAGGGTATTTGATTTTCGATTTAAGGTTAGGTAGTCTAGGCCAACGTTAGAAAGAAATTCTAATCTGTTGTTTATTTCGGTTAGAAGTCGTTTAGCGACTTTTAAATCGTATTCGTTTAATTGTAACTGTTTGAAAAACAAGGCTAGTTGATCCAAAGGCGTTTCCACAAGATCAGAAATGGTAGCGTCAGAAATTTTAACGTAATTAGCTTCAGTTCGTAATCGTTTACCTTGACAAGCTTTACATTTTGTTTTTCCTCGGTAACGAGAAAGCATGACACGATTCTGAATTTTATAAGCTTTAGCTTCAAGTTCGGAGAAAAATGTATTTAGCCCTTCAAAATATTGATTTCCAGTCCAAATTAATTGTTTCTGATCTTCAGTAAGTTCAAAATATGGCTTGTGAATAGGAAAATCGAATTTATGAGAATGGTTTACAAGTTGGTCTTTGTACCAGCTCATGCTGTCTCCACGCCATGGGAATATGGCGTTTTCATAAACAGAAAGCCCTGTGTTGGGTATAACAAGGTCTTCGTCTATACCTATAATGTCTCCGTAGCCTTCACATTTCGGGCAAGCGCCGTAAGGGTTGTTAAAGCTGAATAAATGAATATTGGGTTCTAAAAATGTTAACCCGTCTAATTCAAATTTATTACTAAAGTGTCGCTGAGTTTTGGTACTCAGGTTTTCTATAAAACAAGAGCCTTTGCCTTCATAAAATGCTGTTTGAATCGCATCGGCTAGACGATTATAGAAATCCTCACTTTCTTTTTTAACAATACGATCAACAACTAAGAAAAAGGTGTCTGACTTAGATATGTTTTCTACTTGATCAATTCTAAATACATCATTATTAACCTTTACTCTTGAGTATCCTTGTTGATTAAGTGTTTTTAACTTATCCTCCATGCTGCGCCCTTCCTCTAGGATAATGGGTGCTAGTAGAAGCATTTTTTCGTTTTCAGGAAAGGTTTTTATGTATTTTATAACATCTGTAACGGTGTCTTTTTTGACTTCTAACCCAGAAATAGGCGAGTAGGTTTTGCCAATTCTAGCAAACAAAAGTTTTAGATAGTCAAAAATCTCGGTGGTAGTACCTACTGTTGATCGCGGATTCGTAGAATTAACTTTTTGTTCAATAGCAATGGCAGGTGCTATGCCTTTAATATATTCTACTTTGGGTTTGTTTAAACGTCCAAGAAATTGCCTAGCATAGCTAGATAAACTCTCCACGTAACGTCTCTGTCCTTCAGCATACAGGGTATCAAAGGCTAAGCTTGACTTCCCCGAACCCGATAACCCTGTAATTACCACGAGTTTGTTTCTAGGTATGGTGACATCAATATTTTTTAAATTGTGCAATTGGGCACCTTTTATTATAATATTTTCTTTAGGGTTCTCGTTCTTGGTGATGGATTTCATAGACATACAAAGGCAATAATCCTGCAAAGATACTATAAGTAATTGTACCTAAAAAGAGTATTAGAGTACGAAGAATACTAAAAAAACTTCCGATTATTTTTATATTAGACTTGAATGTTGTTATATTTGGATTAAATATTCATCAAATAACCCATAATAAGCCTATAGCGTAAAATTACTTTACAAACATTATAACCTCTAGCAACAGAAGTTTATTTCTCTTGCGGAACTAAAGTAATTAACTATGCGAAACGAACTTATTACAGATGGCACTCTGGTTAGCAGCTACATAAAAGGTGATGAATACGCCTTAGAAGTCCTTATTTTAAGGCATAAACAAAAAATCTACAGTTTTATTTATTCTAAAGTTTTCGACAAAGATGTTGCTGAGGATATATTTCAAGACACCTTTATTAAAGTAATACGAACCTTAAAACGTGGTGCTTATAATGAGGAAGGAAAGTTTTTACCTTGGGTGATGCGTATTTCACATAATTTGGTGATCGATTATTTTAGAAAAAGTAATAGAATGCCAAAATTTGATAATTCTGGTGAGTTTAGCATTTTTTCGGTATTAAGTGATACCAGCTTGAATGCTGAAAAAACGATTATAAAAGAGCAGGTTGAAAATGACGTAAGGCGTTTGGTAGATAAGCTTCCTGACGACCAAAAAGAGGTTTTGCTTTTGCGTATCTATAATGACATGAGTTTTAAGGAGATATCTGACAAAACAGGGGTGAGTATTAACACAGCATTGGGGCGTATGCGTTATGCTTTAATTAATCTTCGTAAAATTATAGATAAGCACAATATTGTTTTAACCAATTAAGCAATAAATTAATTTTTAAGCCGTTATCTTATTAAATATTTAAATATAAGACATGGCAAAAATTTACTCTGAAAAATTTATTAACAAGATGGATGATCTTGAACCGAAAGAAGAAACGGTTAATTTTCTTCTAAGTTATTCTAAGGCTTTAAGTGTTATTAATTGTGAAAAAATGAAGTTCGAAGCGCTTTTAAACTAAGTATTGAAAGTCCTGATTTAAAATCAGGACTTTTTTTGTTTTAAATAATCCTTTATAACAGATTGTCTCCCTATAGTTTTTGTAATAATATCTTTGTTTAAGTTCCAGCCTCGAGCAGGAGAGTATTCTCTTCCATACCAAATGATTTGTAGATGTAAGTCGTTCCATAATTCTTTAGGAAATAATCTTTTGGCGTCTTTTTCAGTTTGTGTCACATTTTTACCATTGCTTAAATTCCAGCGATACATGAGTCGGTGAATATGTGTGTCTACAGGGAATGCAGGAACACCAAAAGCCTGTGAAATGACAACACTTGCTGTTTTGTGGCCAACAGCAGGAAGTGCTTCAAGAGCCTCCATGTCATTAGGTACTTCACCGTTGTGTTTGTCGATAAGAATATGAGATAAACCAAAAATACCTTTACTTTTCATAGGAGAAAGGCCTACTGGCTTAATAATTTCTCTAATTTCTTCAACAGAAAGTTTAACCATATCGTACGGGTTGTCAGCTCTTTCAAATAGCAAAGGTGTAATTTGGTTGACACGCACATCGGTACTTTGCGCCGACATTAATACGGCTATTAATAGGGTATAAGGATCTTTATGGTCTAGTGGAATTGGTATTTCAGGATAAAGCTCGCTTAAGGTTTTTATAACAAATTCAACCTTTTCTTGTTTCGTCATAAATCGTATTTTTGTTAAAAATCAAAGTTAAGACTATGAAAACATTAAAGCAAGGTGATACGGTACCAGATTTCACATCAAAAGACGAGCAAGGGCGTGAAATTTCGCTAAGTGACTATAAAGGAAAAAAACTAATCGTGTTTTTTTATCCCAAAGCAAGTACGCCAGGCTGTACTAATGAGGCTTGTAATTTAAGAGATAATTACGAAACTTTACAGGCTCAAGGTTATGAATTGTTGGGTGTTAGTGCAGATTCTGAAAAAAGACAAACTAACTTTAAAAAGAAATACAATTTCCCATTCCCGTTGTTAGCTGATGAGGATAAAACCGTTATAAATGCGTTCGGCGTATGGGGGCCTAAAAAGTTTATGGGGAGAGAATATGATGGGATTCATAGAAAAACCTTTTTAATAGATGAGCAAGGTGTTGTAGAGCGCGTTATCGATAAAGTGAAAACTAAAGATCACGCGGCGCAAATTTTAGAATAGAAAAAAAGCCTGTAAAATAAAGATTTTACAGGCTTTTTTTAATATTTAAGTTTTCTATTTTCTTTTTCTGTTTAAAGTTAATGGTTTTCTGGTGTAGCCAAACAAACGATAGTCTTTGATTAATTCGGCGGTGCCTTCAGGAACCATATCTTCCCAACCACGGTCTCCGCTTGAAATCATTTGTAGTATTTCACGAGAGAAAATATTCATGATTTTTGGGTCGTAATCTGTAATATCAATAACTTTTCCGTTGTATTTGAAGAATTTATACAACTCTTTCATTCTAGGGTAAACTTTTAGGTTTTCGCTTGTGATTAACTCTCCTGTATCCGGGTCAAGCATAGGGTATAAGTATACTTTTAGATCTTTAAAAAATAGTTTACCAAAAGCTTCTAAGATACCTCCACTAATGTGTCGGTAATATTTTTCATCAAAAATATCAATGAGGTTATTTACCCCCATAGCCAATCCCATTCTAGCTTTTGTGTAGTTAGAAAAGTATTCAACAACCTTAAAGTATTCTTGGAAGTTAGATATCATAACCGATTGTCCTATAGAGCATAGCAGGTCAGCGCGATCAATAAAATCTTGCTCATCAATTTCACCTTCAGCACGTAAGTTTGATAAGGTGATTTCAAAAACAACAACCGTTTTATTAACATCGACTTTATTCTCTTTTATAAACATTTCGTACGATTTCTCGTACATAGCCATATTCACTTTAGTCACCGGTCTAAAGCTACCACGAAGCGCTAAAATGTTTTTCTTGTAAAACACTTTGGCAGGTAAAACATTAGTGCCATCTGGTCCAAACATAACAGCATCGGTCATGCCATTTTTAACCAGTTGTAAACTCATCAATCGATTATCAACATTACTAAAAACTGGTCCAGAAAAGTTTATGGTATCAATTTCTAAACGGTCTTTATCTAAATGATCATAAAGATAGCGCAGTAATTTTTTTGGTTCATTATACTTATAAAAGGCGCCATAAATTAGGTTTGTACCTAGGATTCCTAAAGTTTCTTGTTGTAACCTGGCGTCTGTTTCTTTAAAGCGGAGGTGTAAAATAATTTCGTTGTATTCAGCTCCAGCTTCAACTTGGTATTTAATTCCAACCCAACCATGACCCTTAAATTGCTTTGCGAAGTCAATTGTAGCCACCGTATTGGCATAAGTGAAAAATATTTTATTCGGATTTTTTTCCCGAGTAAGTCTATTTTCCATCAAGCTCATCTCATGAGCCAGCATTTTGCGTAAACGAGCTTCGGTTACATAACGACCGTCGTCTTCAGCACCATAAATAGCATCACTAAAGTCTTTGTCGTAAGCAGACATAGCTTTTGCAATGGTGCCAGAGGCGCCTCCAGCTCTAAAAAAATGGCGACAAGTTTCTTGTCCGGCTCCAATTTCGGCAAAAGTACCGTAAATATTTTCGTTTAAATTAATGCGAAGTGCTTTAGATTTTAATGAAGGAATGTCATCAAACTCTTTATCTCCTTTAATGGTAATTTCCATATAAAAACAAGTTGTATCGTGTCTCACAAAGGTATCAAATATGTGTAGCAAACAAAAAAATAACCTTATTTTTGGCTAAAATTTATCAAATTTTGAAAATAACGTTTCTTGGTACTGGTACTTCTCAAGGTATCCCAATTATTGGGAGTGATCACCCGGTTTGTAAAAGTTCAAATCCGAAAGATAAACGTTTGCGTGTTTCAGTTTTAATTGAATGGAACGGATTTCATTACGTAATTGATTGTGGTCCAGATTTTAGATATCAAATGTTACGTTCTGGGTGTTCTAAAATAGATGCTATTCTTTTTACCCACGAGCATTCAGATCATGTGTTAGGCCTAGATGATATTCGACCTTTTTATTTTAAACAAGGTGACATTTCCATTTATGCACATAAGCGGGTTTTAAAAGCATTAAAGAAGCGATTTGATTATATTTTTTCTACTAAAAACAAATATCCAGGAGCACCATCACTTCATGTAAACCGTATAAAAAACAAATCATTTAAATTAAATGAAGACGTGGTAATTCCTATAAAAGGACTTCATGCTACTTTGCAGGTATTCGGATATCGATTCAATGATTTTGCATATTTAACTGATATGAAATCGGTATCAGATAAAGAAATAGAAAAGCTAAAAGGTGTGAAGGTTTTAGTTGTTAATGCCTTGCGGATACAGCCACACCATTCACATTTCAATTTAGAAGAAGCCTTGGCTTTTATTGAAAAAGTGAATCCAGAAAAAGCATATTTAACCCATATTAGTCATTTGTTGGGATTTCATGATGAAGTTGAAAAATCATTGCCGGATAACGTATTCTTGGCTTATGACGAATTAGAAATTTTAATTTAAAATTATAGAATGAAGCAAAAAATTTTCATGTACCTGTTCATATTTACCAGCTTATTGGTTTTGTTTCAGTATGTTAACGCTAAAAATATATTTAAGGATATTGACAAAAAGCTAGTTACGAGTAGAACTGAATTAAAAAAATATAAAGATTCTGTAGCTGTTTTACAAAATGACATTATGGAAGCTTCACATTTTAACCTTGATAAAAACGAAGACGCCATAACCTATTTTGAAAATGAGGGTTATAAAGTTGATGAACTTATTCCGTTTATTAAAGATGAGCTTTATAAATTAAACGAGGTTCGTGGTGAACATCCGTTAATACCTTATGCTTCTAGTGAAGGAAGAAAACTGATGTTAAACACCATTAAGCTTCTTAACCACAAATGGATTATTGCAGATTTTTCAGATGGTGAATTTTGGGGAGAATTGTTCTTAACTTATGAAATTACAGAAGATAAAGAATTAAAATTTAACCTTGTAGAACATTTCCTGTATCCTTTAAACTAAATCTATTTCACTTTATAAGCCGTTCCTTTTTGCTTTTTGGTTTCACCTACATATGAATATTCATAGGTGTACGAAGAATCGGTAGTTGTTAATATTTTAAGGTGAATATCTTTACGCTCGGCCATATTCTTTGGGTTTATGGTTTTAAAAACCACTTCACAATCGTTAACCCAACGTAATTTTGACGAATCAACTTTGCTGTCATAGGTTTCAACTTGAATATCTTTATTCCTATAAAAAGTAGACTTAAATACTTCTCCGTTAATAGTAGCTTCACTATAAAATTCGCCTGTTTGAAAAGATTGGCAATCTCTAGCTTTCTCATAACAGCTACATAAAACAAACAATAGTAAAAGAGGTAAGAATCGCATAAAATAATTTTAGGCAAAATTAGTAAAGAAAAGCCTTAATTCATGTAATTTTTAAAAGTTCCGTCAGAATAAAATATAACAATACGATCTATAGTTTTTTCTTCTACAGAATTACTGCTTGTTGTTTTTGTTTCAATTTCGTCAAAATTAAAATTTGTTTGAGGGTTTTGGTCTTTAGGAGACGGTTTGGTTTCCGGAGTCTCTTTTTCGCTTGAAGGAAATTCTCCTTTGCCATTTAATAGCCAATACAAATTTACCTCAGGATAGGAGGATAAAATTTTAAGAACAAAATCTAAGCTTGGTTTATTTCTTCCTGAAAGGATGTGCGAAATACTAGAGCGCTGTACATCTATTTTTTCAGCGAAAGCAGAAGCTGATTCTCCATAAAAATCCATGACTTTTTGTAGTCGTTTAATGAAATCCTTGTTGTTTACCATTGTGAATTGTTTAGCAAAATAAACTTGTTACAAATGTAACTAATTCAGTTTAATCTTGCACTATATCTATCGAAAATCTCACATTTTAATATAATTAGCACTTTAATTAAGTTGTTTTAATATACTGAAAAACAGGATTTTATAATTTTAGGTATAAATCTGTTTAATATTCTAAGTGTCGCTGTAAATTAAGTACTAAAAATGGTTTATCGATGTAAACTAAATGACCTTTTCTTGTGTTTACAAATGTAATATTGTTTTTGTTTACATTTGTAACCTAAATAATCAACATGAATATTCAAGCTATTAAATCACTCTTTTTAAATAATAAAGAAACTGCGCTTTATGGTCGTTATATTACTAATAAAGACATAGAGCCCTTATTAAATAATTTACCAGAAACAGCAAGCGTAAAAGTTATTGGTCGCTCTGTACAAGACAGACCTATTTATGGTGTAAAAACTGGACATGGTAAAAAACGTGTCTTATTATGGTCACAGATGCACGGTAATGAATCGACAACTACAAAAGCATTGTTTGATCTATTAAACACTTTATTAAAAGATGAATCGGACTTAAACCACCTTTTAAAGGCTTGTACACTTTATATAATTCCAATTTTAAATCCCGATGGTGCCAAGGCTTATACACGAATTAATGCAAATGAAGTAGATTTAAATAGAGACGCTCAAAATTTGACCCAACCAGAGAGTCAAGTTTTAAGAGTTATATTTAATGACTTTAAGCCTCACTTTTGTTATAATTTACATGGACAGCGTACTATTTTTAGTGCTGGGAAGGTGAATAAATCGGCAACGGTATCATTTTTATCCCCTGCACAGGACAAGAATTGTACAATAACGCCTAATAGAAAGGTATCTATGGAGGTTATTGCTGTTATGAATGCGATGTTACAGCAAGAAATTCCTGATCAAGTAGGGGTTTACGATGATGCTTTTAACATTAACTGTGTAGGCGATACGTTTCAGAGTGAAAATGTACCAACCATATTGTTTGAAGCGGGGCATTTCCACGAAGATTATCAAAGAGAGAAGACGCGTGAGCTTATTTATATGTCCTATTTAACGTCTTTAGACTATATCGCTAAAAATTCTGTTGATGGATCGGCTTATGAGCCTTATTTAAATATTCCTGAAAATGAAAAACTGTTTTTAGATATCATTATTAGAAATGCAACAGTAAAAGGGGAGGTTGTAGATGTTGGAATTCAATTTGAAGAAAGGTTAATCGGTGAAAATTTAAAATTTATTCCAAAAATAGTTAAAATAGAACAGCTTGAAGGAATTTTTGGTCATAAAGAAATTGAAGCTCATGGAAATGAGGTGTTTAATGCGCAAGGGAATGCATTGGAAATGGATAGCGAAAACGTTTTAGTAAGAATAGATAATGAAAAAATCTTATTGAATACGAAATAAATCACATCTTTTATGCTTTATCTTTAAAGAAAATGTATTAATTTTGCTTTATATTTAAGAATAGTTAATTATGGGTAAAATAAAATTAGACGAAATAGATCACCAAATTCTTGACATGTTAATAGATAACACAAGAATTCCATTTACAGACATTGCTAAAAAACTATTAATTTCAGCTGGAACAGTACATGTGCGTGTTAAAAAGATGGAAGAATCAGGAATTATTAAAGGTTCGTCATTAATGCTGGACTATAAAAAATTAGGTTATTCTTTTATAGCTTATGTAGGGGTTTATCTTAACAATACTTCTCAAACAAAATTTGTTTTAGAACGTATAAATGAAATTGCTTATGTAACTGTAGCTCATATTACAACCGGAAAATTTAATATTTTCTGTAAAATTAGAGCAAGAAGTACCGAACATGCCAAAGAAGTTATCTTTTTATTAGATGATATTGAAGGTGTTTATAGAACAGAAACTATGATTTCGCTTGAAGAAAGTATCAACGATAAAAAACGATTGATGCATTCTATTTTTAATGAAATGTAATTAATATTTATATCGATTATAATCACTAAAAGCCCTTTTAAAGGGCTTTTTTTATGTTTTTAATAGAGTAATTGGTCACTCGTTTAATCTAATACCTGCGTAATTTAAATTCATGTACATTTGGTTGTATTGTAAAATTTACACCAAATTTATCTAAGAATATATTAAATACTTCAGCAGGGAAGAGGGTGTCCTTGGTTAAGACTTTTAAGAAGGAATTAAGTGCTTTAATTCCTGGACACTATCCCATAAAGTGTGTAAACATATTTCAGACCAAGCTTTCTTGCTGCAAAAGTATTTTACTCTGTGCCGTTAACGGTTACTTTTTGAATGGTTGCGGCATCGCTATTATTAGACTGGGTGTCGGACCAATCGAAAGTATCACCTGTACGTATGGAGGGCGATTGCGAACCCAATTGTCCAAAAGATAACAAAGGAAACATAGCTACAACAACTAGAAGTAACCTGTTTTTTATGTATTGAATTAAAATACAATGGTAATTATTTCTCATATTGCATTTGATAAAGTGATTATATAAGTTTATCAGGCGTTACAGATCATGGCAAGTGTTCAAAATAAATTGAAGCGTGATTTAGCCTTTTAAAGTAAAAGAGTAATTTTATGTTATTTCTAAAAAATGAGGGAAGACATTGTAAAACAATGTAGAATAGGTGTTTTTTGGTTGGATTTGAGAGCATAACTTTATTGTTGTAGGTGTAACAAATGAAGTTATATGCCTCTTTAAGTTCAAAAAAAATGTTAAATCACTTAAATATTCGATTAAGAATTCATAATGAGATCTTAATCGATAGAATTTGTTAATTTATCGTGCTAGGATAATTTACTTAATAAATTCTCGTCATTTAATGATGTTTTATTTGATTTGAGCTACAGATTGTATGAATTTTCTAAAACAAGAAGATGCAGAAATCTTTGAAATTTATAAACTATTATGAAAAATTTAATTTTAGTTAGGCATGCCAAATCTTCGTGGGAATTTGATGTTATAGACCATGAACGCCCTTTGAATACAAGAGGCTTGGAAGATGCTGAATTGGTTTCAAAACAATTAGCAAAGGACAACTTTGTTGTAGACAAACTCGCTTCAAGTGATGCTTATCGTGCCAAAAACACGGCAGAAATCTTTATTAAAAATCTCGAAATAGACGATTCGATTATCAGCTACCATTATGACTTGTATGATTTTGCAGGTTACAATTTAATGGACTATATAAAATCTTGTAATAATCACATTAATAACCTTATGATTTTTGGGCATAATCATGCCATCACAGATTTTGTAAATACCCATGGTAATCAAATTATTGAAAATGTACCTACTTCTGGTTTCGTTAAAATTGAATTTGATGTAAAGCACTGGAATGAAATCGAAAAAGGTAAAACGGTTCAAATTTTGTTTCCGAGACATTTGAAATAATTCAGGTTCCAAATAAGTAATATCTAATCTTAAATTATTATTAATTCTATGGTTTTTTTGTCAATAACCAAACGTATTTGTTAACATTATTCAAGCTAAATACGATATATTTGTTATGATTATTAAAAAATACCTTTAATGACTAAATTAGAATCCCCAGTACATAATAGTTATATAAATAGAGAGATAAGTTGGTTACAATTTAATGCCAGAGTTTTACAGGAAGCAGAAGATGAAACCGTTCCTTTAATTGAAAGGTTAAGGTTTTTAGGTATATTTTCTAATAATTTAGATGAGTTTTTTAAGGTGCGTTACGCTACGGTAAAACGAATTGTTGAAGCCGGAAAGGGAGCTAAAAATGAACTTGGAGGTATTCGAGCTAAAGAGTTACTCGAAATTATTACACAAATTGTAATTGACCAACAGAGTGAAAGTTTAGATATTTTATATGATATCGTTAAAAAACTTAAAAAGGAAAATATCCATATCATTAATGAAGCGCAAATTGATGATGCTCAGCGCGATTTTATCAAAGAATATTTTTTAAAAGAAGTGAGTCCAGCATTGGTAACTATTATTCTTAATGATGAGGTCGTGCTTCCAAACTTAAAAGATAGCGGCGCCTATTTGGCTGTAAAAATGTTAATGCCAGATGATACGAAACAATTTGCTTTAATTGAAATCCCTAAATCTGTTAACCGTTTTGTGGTGTTACCAAAACAAGGGGAAAAGTTCTTTATTATTGCGGTAGACGATTTATTACGTCATTGTTTAAGCGATATTTTTAATATTTTCGACTATAAGAGTATCTCGGCCCATATGATTAAGATTACTCGCGATGGTGAATTGGATTTTGAAAGTGATTTGAGTAAGAGTTTTATTGATAAAATTTCAGATAGTGTAAAACATCGTGAAGTCGGTGAGCCGGTAAGATTTGTATACGACAAAACCATAGATAAAGATACCTTAGAGTTTTTAATGTCTAAAATGGGTATTGATGAAACCGATAGTGTTATTCCTGGAGGGCGTTATCATAACAGAAGAGATTATATGGGGTTCCCAAGTTTAGGGAGAACCGATTTATTATACGATAAAATTGAAGCCTTACCCATTAAAGGTTTAAGTCTACAAACTAGTATTTTTGAAGCTATTGCTAAAAAGGACTATTTATTACATGCCCCTTACCAAACGTTTTCATATGTAGTTAAGTTTTTAAGAGAAGCCGCTTTAGATCCGAAGGTTAAAACTATAAAAATCACCATTTACCGATTAGCAGAAATTTCTCATATCGCTAGCTCTTTAATTAATGCCGCTATAAATGGAAAAACAGTGACCGTCTCTATAGAGTTGCGTGCAAGATTTGATGAGCAAGCGAATATCAATTATGCGAAACAAATGGAAGAAGTTGGTGTTCATCTTATCTTTGGAGTTACTGGACTTAAAGTTCATAGTAAAATGTGTGTTATTGAGCGAGAAGAAGGGAAGAAATTCCACCGTTATGGTTTTATAAGTACCGGGAATTTTAATGAATCTACGGCTAAAATTTATACCGATTACACACTCTTTACCGCCAATCAAAAAATATTAAAAGATGTCGATAAAATCTTTGGCTTTTTTGAAACCAACTATAAAATTAATAAATACAAACATTTAATTGTTTCGCCTCATTATACAAAAAGGGAAGTTTTTAAACTTATTGATAATGAAATTGAAAATGTTAGTTTAGGAAAAGAAGGTCTTATTAGACTCAAAATGAATAGTATTTCTAGCTATGATATGGTCGATAAACTTTATGAAGCGAGCAGAGCAGGGGTTAAAATACAAATGATTGTGCGCGGATTGTGTTGTTTAATTCCTGGCGTTCCTGGAATGAGTGAAAACATTGAAGTAATAAGTGTTGTAGATAAATTTTTAGAGCATTCTAGAATTTATATATTCGGAAATAATGGGAATCCAAAATTATACATCTCCTCAGCCGATTGGATGACAAGAAATATTGAAAATAGAGTAGAAGTAAGTTGTCCTATTTATGATAAAGAAATTAAACAGGAAATTATAGATACATTTAATATTTGTTGGAAGGACAATGTAAAGGCTAGAGTATTAAGCGATTCTCAAGAAAATAATTACCGTGTTAATGATAATGAGAAAATCCGTTCTCAATACGCTATTTATGATTATTACCTTAAAAAATTAAAGGATTAATATGCTTTCAATTAAAAAATATGCTGCTATAGACATTGGCTCTAACGCAGTTCGCCTGCTTATTTCAAATATTATTGAACAAAAAGGGCGTCCTGTGCAATTCAAGAAGAACTCTTTAGTTAGGGTTCCTATTCGTTTAGGTGCAGATGTTTTTGTGAAGGGTAAAATTTCTAAAGAAAATACCCAGCGTATTTTAGATACTATGCTCGCTTTTAAATTATTGATGAAGTCTCATAAAGTCGTAAAATACAAGGCTTGTGCAACTTCAGCCATGCGTGAGTCTTCAAATGGAAATCAAATAGTAGATTTGGTTTTAGAACAATCGGGTATTAAAATTGATGTTATTGAAGGTGAAGAGGAAGCAGCTATTATAGCTGCAACCGATTTAAATAAATACATCGATCCTAATAAAACCTATTTGTATGTGGATGTAGGTGGTGGTAGTACCGAATTTACAGTTATAGATCAAGGTAAATCCATAGCATCCCGTTCTTTTAAAATAGGAACTGTAAGATTACTAAATGATATGGTTAAAAATGAAGCTTGGCAAGAACTTCGTGAGTGGATTGTCTCAAATGCTTTAGAATTTGATAAAATTTCGGTTATTGGTTCGGGAGGGAATATTAATAAAATTTTCAAAATTTCTGGAAAAGCGATGGGTAAACCGCTTAGTTACTTCTATATGAGTTCATATTATAACACGCTTCAAAATTACTCTTACGAAGAACGTATTACAGAATTAGATTTAAATCAAGACCGTGCCGATGTTATCATTCCTGCCATGCGTATTTATTTGTCTGCCATGAAATGGAGTGGTGCTAAAAATATTTATGTTCCAAAAATAGGATTGGCAGATGGTGTGATAAAAAGTATTTACTACGATACAGTTTCTAGTAATACACAGTAAAATTTTGCACTTCACCTTGTATTGTTGTAAAGGATTATAATATATATTCGTCTTTATAAGTTTTTCGATACCCCAACTATCGCTTAATACTACTAAAGGATGAAATTACTTTATATTGTTAATCAACTTCATGGTACGACAGGTCAGGAGCGCATTATTGCTATTAAAACCGATTATTTTATAAGAAATTATGGTTATAACATTGTGGTTGTAGCTTTAGATGAAGTAGATAGCAAGCCTTTTTTTGACATAAACCATGCTGTAAAGAAAATTGATCTTCCTAAAGGAAAACGTCTCTTCTGGATGGTTTTTCAAAAATAAATCAAGTTAATTCAATACTAGAAGATGAAAACCCCGATGTTGTTATTGTGGTCATTGATAACATTTCAGGGCTTTATTTACCCAATTTTTTGAATAAAAAGTTCAAATATGTGTATGAGCGCCATAATTCTAAAAGTGTAAACTACACACAAAACACCCAATCATTTAAAACAAAATTTATAAATAGAGCTAAAAAAGCTTTGTTAGACAAAGGAGGGCAAGCGTATGATAAAGTCGTTTTGCTTTCAGATGATCATGTTGAAGAGTGGAGGTATTTAAAACATATTGAAATTATTAGTAATCCTCTTATTTTTTATCGGGATCAAGTTGCAGCCTTAGAGAATAAAAGGGAGTTGGCTGTTGGACGACATACCCATCAAAAAGGTTTGGATGACCTAATTAAAAGCTGGGCCGAAGTAGTTAAAGTTCATAAAGATTGGGTTCTTGATATTTAGGGACTGTAAACTATTTTGTGTTTTTGCTGTTAGTTAGTTTAAAAATGATTTTGAAATTCATAGGCAAAAAATTTACTTTTAAATTTTTATTTTATGAACTCAGACTTAGAAAAACAATTAGACGCCTTGATCGGCAAAATCAGCAACAAGGAGGACTTTGACCAGGTCAAGGAACAGTTGCTTAAACGTGGTATTGAATCACTTTTAAAAGCAGAAATGACTGCCCACTTAGGGTTTCAAAAAGGAGGTTCTGTAATTGAGAACAACCAGCGCAATGGTTTCTCAGAGAAAACTATCAAGACTCATAACGGCGAACAACGCATCAAAATCCCCAGAGATCGTCAAGCGAGCTTTGAGCCTGTTATTGTCCCCAAACATCAATCGATTAGTCAAGAATTAGAAGATTGTATTCAACTGCTTTACGCCAAAGGTATGAGCAATAGCGATATTATTGATTTTATTGAAAGTACCTATGGAGTGCAGTATTCCACATCACAGGTATCCATTATCACCAATCAATTATTGGAAGACATCAAACAATGGCAGAATAGACCTTTAGAAGACGTATATCCCATTGTCTGGATAGATGCTATTCATTATAAAATACGTCAAGAAGGCAAGGTAATATCTAAAGCCTGTATGATAGTTTTAGGGGTGAATACCGAAGGGCAACAAGATATTTTGAACATGAGTATTGTGGAGACAGAAAAGGCAGCTGCTTGGATGTCCATTTTAGACGATCTGCGCTCTAGAGGCGTAAAAGATATCTTCTTTCTGTGTTCGGATAACCTCTCTGGATTAGATAAAGCTGTAGAAGCTATTTTTCCAGGTAGTATACGTCAAATATGTATCGTACATCAAATTAGAAACTCTTTAAAATATGTGAGCTATAAGGACCGTAAATCAATAATGGTCGATATTAAAGCTATTTATCAAGCCGATAATGAGAAATTCGCTTTAGAGGCTTTCGAAGTCTTTAAACAAAATTGGGAAGATAAATACCTCTCTGCCGTACAGTCTTGGGAAAACAATTGGGATAATTTGACCTCGTTTTTAAACTACCCAAAAGAGATTAGAAAACTTATATATACTACCAATATCATTGAGAGTTTTAATGCCAGTTTAAGAAAATATACACGCAACAAAAAAGTCTTTCCTCATGATGATGCAGCACTGAAATCCATATATTTAGCAGCTCAAAGCATCAGCAAAAAATGGAAGAAAACACGATTTAAATGGGGCCAAATTTACAATCAATTGTATATTTGTTTTCCAAACAGGTTATAATCTATATTATTTTAACCTATGAATTTTGAAATTATTTTTCAAAAACACAAAATTTTGGATAAACTCTCCTGTTACAAGCATCATGGATGTGTATTTAGAATCTTCTATTTATGCGCTTTCTTCAAGGTTTGAAGGTTCTTATAGAAACCATGGCATGTGGTCCGCAGTGGCATTTAATTGTCCGTGTGGTGTAAAAGAACTTAAGGATGGCGAAGATGGCTATCTCGTAAATGTTAATGATACAACTTCCTTTGCACAATCGTTAATTAAACTTATTGAAAATCCTGAGTCTAGAAAACAAATGGGCGCTGCTGCGCGAAAAAATATATTAAGACTATCACCAGAAGTTATATTTCCTAAATGGAAAAAAATGTTCGAAGCTTTAGTCGAAAATTAATAAAGTAATTAATCCCAAAATCTCTAATTATGAAACAGTTCTACTTATTTGTCATGATCATGTTTTTGTCCTTAAAAGGTATAGCGCAAAACGTAAAGTACGGTGTTCGTGCTGGTATGAATATTTCAAGCTTAGACTTTTCTTCAGATATTCCTGAAGAAAATAAACATCGAAATGGTTTTTATATCGGTTTTTTGGCCGATGTTAGTTTAACTAAAACCATTTCTCTTATTCCTGAGCTTCAATTTTCTTATGAAGGTTCAAAAGCAGACGATTTGCAATTTGATTATATTCAAATGCCTGTTTTATTAAGTGTTAAATTGGTCAAGAAAATCCATTTCAATTTCGGTCCGCAAATTGGCATAAAAGTGCACAAAGTTGATGATTTGGCTAAAAATTTTGGTTTTTCATCCATTTTAGGAATAGAACACCGTATAAATCAAGCGCTTTTCGCTGATATACGCCACACCAACGGACTAAGAAATGTTTTTGATGATGATTCTGGTTTAAGCGCTAAAAATAGAACTTTACAAATAGGCGTTGGATATAAATTTTAACCATGAATGGTTTCAGAGGTTCCTAAGTCTCTCATGATTTCAGCCTCATATTCTAGAAGCTTTTGCCATTTGGCATCTACTTCAGTTTTATCACCATATTTTCTTGCAAAGCCTAAAAACATGGTGTAATGATTTGCTTCACTTACCATTAAATTTCTATAGAAAGTTGCAAGCTCTTGGTCTTCCAATTCCTCCGAAAGTAATCTAAAACGTTCACAGCTTCTTGCTTCTATTAAAGCGGCATATAATAAACGGTGTACAAGTTGTGTGGTTCTGCTACCGCCTTTTGGGAAAAACTTTAAAAGTTGAATCACGTATTCATCACGTCTATCTCTGCCCAATACCCAACCGCGTTCAATAATTTTGTCATGTACCATTTTAAAATGACTAATTTCTTCTTTAACCAAGGCGGTCATTTCTTGTACCAAATCGGTGTATTCTGGGAAACTAACTATTAAAGATATGGCGGTACTGGTAGCTTTTTGTTCGCAGAAAGCATGATCGGTTAAAATTTCTTCAATATTCTTTTCTACAATATTTACCCATCTTGGGTCTGTTGGTAGTTTTAATCCCAGCATAATTTTATTTTTTAATGATATTAAAGACCTAAGTCGAAAGTTCTTCTTAAAAGATCGATACTTGGGTTTTTTTCCTTAAGTTTTTCAAATTTTTCAACCGTAGTGTAGGCGTACTGTTTTTCCTTAACTTCATTTATGGTAATTTCTAAAGCAATATCATAATTACTTAAGGTCTTTCTTATGTAAAGCAATAGATCATATTGCTGACGTTCAACTTCTACCTTATTCGTGGCATTAGGGAATTCTAAATGCGCTGTTGTTCCGTTAAGTTTAGGCGTGTCAATAGCCAAAATAGAAGCTAAATTATGTTTCCCTTCCTTTCTTAAGAAATTGATATATTCATTCCAAACTTTTAAAAACTCACTTTCGGTAAAGGGTTCAGTAGGCAGGTTTTCCTCATCTACGACCACTTCCATCTGTTTGATTTGGTGCTCTTTTTTAGCTCGTATACTGCTAAGTGATAGTCCAGATGTACGTTTGGTTTCTTTTTTTAAAACAATGGTTGGTGGTTTTTTTTCTTGAAAGCGTTCAACAGCTTTGTTTGTAGTACTTGGTGTTGTACTAATAGGTTTTTCTTGATTTTCCGAAGTCTGTTCTTGCTTTACAGGAATTTGAACCGCTATAGGAGAAATGCCCTTATTTTTAAAATATGAAGCAGGAATTATGTAATGTTTACCATTTTTTTTTTCTCCATCAAAAGTGATAGAGGCAAGCTGCATGAGGCATAATTCGACCAGAAGTCGCTGGTTTTTACTGGTTTTATATTTTAGGTCACATTCATTGGCGAGATTAATGCCTTGCATTAAAAAATCTTGCGAAGCTTTTTTAGCTTGTTCTAAATACTTGGCTTTAGTTTGGTCGCCAACCTCAAGAAGCTCTATGGTTTCTTTATTTTTACTAACCAGTAAATCTCTAAAATGTGAGGCTAAACCAGCAATGTAATGATGCCCATCAAAACCTTTTGATAAGGTATTATTAAACTGAATGAGTAAATCTGGAATTTTATTCTCTAGAATTAAATCGGTGCTTAAAAAATACGTTTCGTAATCTAAAACATTTAAGTTTTCGGTAACGGCTTGTCTGGTTAAGTTTTTCCCAGAGAAACTAACAACCCTATCAAAAATAGAAAGGGCATCACGCATGGCACCATCGGCTTTTTGAGCGATTATATGTAAAGCATCATCTTCGGCTGTTATACCTTGTTCTTCAGCAATATATTTTAAATATTCTTTAGCATCCTTTACAGTAATACGCTTAAAGTCAAAAATCTGACAACGCGATAAAATGGTTGGAATGATTTTATGTTTTTCTGTAGTTGCTAAAATGAATATGCAATGCTTTGGCGGTTCTTCTAAAGTTTTAAGAAAGGCATTAAAAGCTGCTTGAGATAACATGTGTACCTCATCAATAATATAAACTTTATACTTTCCAACTTGTGGCGGAATACGAACTTGATCTGTTAAGCTTCTAATATCATCAACAGAGTTGTTTGAAGCGGCATCTAATTCAAATACATTAAAAGCAAAATCTTCGTCGGCGGTTACTTCACCATCACTATTAATCATTTTAGCCAGAATACGAGCGCAAGTTGTTTTACCAACTCCACGAGGACCTGTAAATAAAAGGGCTTGGGCTAAATGATTGTTTTCAATGGCATTTAGTAAAGTATTAGTAATGGCTTGCTGACCAACAACGTCCTTGAAGGTTTGTGGTCTATATTTTCGAGCCGATACAATAAAATGTTCCATTGAAAAATATTAGAAGAACAAAGGTAAAAATTCAACGCTTAAATCTGAATTCAGAAGCTAAAATTTAATAGGAGTTATTAACAATTTACGTACTTTTGCTGGCAAGTAAATCACCTTATCGCTCTTTTACTATACTTGTTTTAGTACTAAGGGAGGAAAGTCCGAACACCATAGTGCAATATAGTGGTTAATGGCCACCAGTCGTGAGATTAGGAAAAGTGCAACAGAAAGTATGTACAGGTAATGCTGTAGTGAAACCGGGTAAACTCTATGTGGTGCAATGTCATGTAAACTAGCGCTTGAAGGCTGCACGTCTGATGCTAGAGGGTAGGCAGCTAAAGTGTATAGGTAACTATACATTCAGATAAATGATAAGGGTGGTTTTGGTTTAATTTTAAATTAAAATCATACAGGATTCGGCTTATAGATTTACTTTAATATAAATAAACCCTTCTTTGATTTATTAAAGAAGGGTTTATCATTTAAAAACTAGTGACTAACTAATAATTATAAATCTTTAAAAAGTCACATTAATATGCTTAATGGTTTTTAGCTTGGTATTAATTATAAAAACAATAATATAAATCTACATTTTAAAGTGTTTTATGTAGATGGTTTTTAAGGCTATTTGAAAGGGTAGTACCTTAGGGTTACTTCTAAAGTACTGAAAAAAAGTGAATTATAATAGGATATTATTCGGTAATTTCGAAAAAACTAAACATATTACCGCCATAACTTTTAGAATAAGAGAAATTACTTACGTTAGAGAGATCTGTGTGTTTAGAATGTTCTACAATAAGTAAGCCGCCCTCAAGTAATAATTGGTTTGAAAATACCAAGTCTGGAATTTTAGAAAATTGTTCAACAGTAAAATCGTAAGGTGGGTCGGCAAAAATAATATCGGCTTGAATTTTAGACGATTCAAGAAATTTAAACACATCACTTTTAATGGTTTGAATTGGCATTTCAAACGTTTCAGCTGTTGAATTAATAAATTTAATACAGCCAAAATCCTGGTCGACACAAGTGATTTGCTCGGTGCCACGTGATGCAAATTCATAGCTTATATTTCCCGTTCCTGCAAAAAGGTCTAAAACAGAAATTTCATCAAAATAATAAAGGTTATTAATGATGTTGAATAATGACTCCTTGGCCATGTCTGTCGTAGGACGAACAGGTAAGTTTTTTGGAGCAATGATCTTTCTACTTTTATATAATCCTGAAATAATTCGCATTAAAAATTGTTTATTAAGGTGAAGTGTGCATAAGTTGTTTTGGGTGCAGTATCAAATTTGAACTTATCATTTCGACGGCCAAAACTAATATTTCTAATGTATTTATATGCTATTTTATACAAGGGATCATCTTTAGCAATAGCACCTAAAAAAATAAGCTTTAGTGTTTCTGGGCTTAAATTTAATTGTTCTGCGGTAAATAATATATAGTAAATAAAATCCTCTTTAGATCTGTATATGAAGCTGTTAAATAGTTTTAATTTAGAGTTTTCAACCACTATAACTTCAAAATGATTTTTGTGAACATGAACATACATACGTGTGTTCATTTTAATTTTTTCAAGTTGTAAAATTTTTTCAATGAGTACCGTGGAAATGTGTTTAAAAGTAAAAGCTCCAAATTTATCATATATAAAATTATTAATATTTATATAAGGTACATAAACATTTACACTTTTGTTTTCTGCAATACGATCATAAGTAATATAATCGGATTTAAGAATTTTAGAGTTAAATTTTAAATAGTCGGCCAGGTAATCTTCATTAAAAAAAGTTTCAGGGACCAGAGTAGATAAGTCGTTATCATGCACAACGATAACTTTTGAGAAGTTGTATGACAACAACTTTTCCGAATCAAAAAGACCTTTTAATCGGTCTAATAATTCTAAAGGGTTGAGCTTCTTTTCAAACTGAATGTCATTCAAATGAATAATCGCATTTAGCTTACGATTCAGTATACAAAAAGAAAGTCCACTCAAACTAATTTGAATGGACAATTCTATATTTGTTAATTCCTTAGAATTATTATTCGTTATCGCCATATGTTTTAGGCCAGTTTCCAGTGGTTTTAACTTCGTTCATAGAACCTACTTTAAGTGCATCCATCACCGTTAACACCATCAACAGAGATTACTTGGTTCTCTTGAATAATAAGATCATTATTTTGATCATATAAGATATCACGTTTTTTTACCGAAGCTTCAAACACAGGAATTTTAATTTTATTTTGCTCAATATAACCAGCATCTAATTTGAATTTAGTTCCAGGTTTTCCAACAGGCACATTCATCATAGTTTTGTATCTATTAGATGATTTAAATAAGGAATCTTTTACCGGAACAAAACCTAATGTATCAATCACTATAATTTCTTTATAAGAATCTACACCGTATAATTTTGTTTTTTCTTCATCTAAAATAGTAGAATCTCTACGTTGTGTAATTGTATATTCTGCAGTGTCGATAAATTGAATTAAATTTTCAAATTTACCTGCAAAATTACCTGTAACTTGTCTGTGAGCCAATTGCGCGTCTCTAATATCTTTTAAACTCTCAATAACTTGAACGTAACGTTTGTTTTTTACTTTATTAAATTGGATGGGCTCGTAAATAGACATATATGTTAAATAACCTAGGTAGCCAATAAGAATCCAAAGGGCGATAGTTAGGACAGGTTTAAGTTTAGATGGGATGATTTTGTCAATTAACTTAACCAAGCCAATTGTAAGTAGTATCACAGCAACTGTAATAAGAATAAATGTTAACATAGTATGCTATTTAATTAAAAATTTATTTTTAGGTATTTAGCAAATCTACAATTTTTTTTTAACCGCAAAAACAAAGAGAGTAAAAATCATTTCTATCTTTGAATAAAAAAAATCGCTACCATATCTTTAATGAATGCTTCTCAATTTTATTTGCTTATAAAACAGCAGTTTCCGTTCCAACCAACGCAAAAACAAAATATTGTTCTGCAACAACTTTCTGAATTTATTTTAAATAAATCCAACAATGTTCTTTATTTACTAAAAGGATATGCCGGAACCGGAAAAACCACCATTGTAGGCGCCATTGTATCAAATTTATGGAAAGTAAAAAAGAGCGCTGTGCTACTGGCGCCAACGGGTAGAGCGGCTAAAGTCATTTCTAATTACTCAGGAAAAGAAGCCTTCACCATTCATAAAAAAATATATTTCCCTAAAAAAGAAAAGGGAGGAGGGGTTAAGTTCGTTCTTCAGCCCAATAAGCACAAAAACACCATTTTTATTGTCGATGAGGCCTCTATGATTCCAGATACGCCTGGAGAATCCAAGTTTATGGAAAACGGTTCATTGTTAAATGATCTTATACAATATGTTTATTCAGGGCATCAATGTAAATTACTATTAATAGGTGATACCGCACAATTGCCACCGGTAAAAATAGATGTTAGCCCAGCCTTAGATGAAAACATCTTAGCTTTATATTACAATAAAGAGGTCACTAGAATGGAGTTGGATGAAGTTGTACGTCAGGAACAAAACTCTGGTATTCTAGTAAACGCAACGGTTTTACGGGAAACCTTAGCAAGTAGCTTTTTTGATAGTTTTAAATTTGATCTCGCACCTTTTAAAGATGTAATTAGGTTGATTGATGGTTACGAAATTATGGAAGCTATTAACGACGCTTATAGCGAGTTAGGTAATGAAGAAACGGCTATTATTGTAAGAAGTAATAAACGTGCTAATTTATACAACCAACAAATTAGAAGTCGAATTCTATTTAATGAAAATGAATTATCTGCTGGCGATTTTTTAATGGTCGTGAAAAATAATTATTTTTGGATTAAACCTACTACAGAAGCGGGATTTATTGCGAACGGCGACATTATTGAAGTTTTAGAAATTTTTAAAATTGAAGAACTTTATGGATTTCGTTTTGCTGAAGTTAAAGTTCGAATGGTCGATTATCCTAAAATGGCTCCCATTGAAACCGTTTTACTTCTAGATACTATTGATGCTAAAAGTCCGTCGCTAACTTATGAAGACTCAAACCGGTTATATCAGGAAGTGCTAAAAGATTTTGAAAACGAAGGTAGTAATTACAAAAAGTTTTTAAAAGTTAAAGCCTCTAAGCATTTTAACGCTTTACAGGTCAAGTTTTCCTATGCGATAACTTGTCATAAATCTCAAGGGGGGCAATGGGATACTGTTTTTGTGGAGCAACCTTATTTACCAAATGGCATCGATAAAGATTACTTAAGATGGCTTTACACCGCGGTTACCCGAGCTAAAGAAAAATTATACCTTATCGGTTTTAAAGATGATTTTTTTGAAGAATAGCTTTTAAATTAAGTACTTTTGAATTGAATTTAGAATACTAATAACATATTTTAAAAAATTAACTTGTGAAAATAATTTCAATGATTCCCGCCCGTTATGCGGCTTCGCGTTTTCCGGGAAAACTTATGCAAGACCTTGGTGGTAAAACAGTTATCCTTCGTACTTACGAGGCTACTGTAGCAACAGGCTTGTTTGACGATGTGTTTGTGGTTACCGATAGCGATATTATTTATCAAGAAATTGTAAAAAATGGCGGAAAAGCCATGATGAGCAAAAAGGAACATGATTGTGGTAGTGATAGAATTGCTGAAGCGGTTGAGTTTATGGATATTGATATTGTTATTAATGTGCAAGGTGATGAGCCTTTTACCGATAAAGAGTCTTTGAGAAAACTTATTGAAGTTTTTAAAACGGATACTGATAAAAATATCGATTTAGCTTCTTTAATGGTGCATATTACCAATGAAGAAGAAATTCAAAATCCGAATACCGTAAAAGTTATTGTCGATAAATTCAATTTTGCTTTATACTTCTCTAGAAGTCCTATCCCTTATTTACGCGATAAAGAAGCAGGCGCGAAATACTTTAAACATAAAGGGGTTTACGCCTTTAGAAAAGAAGCTATTTTAGATTTCTATAAACTACCTATGTTGCCCTTAGAAGCTTCAGAAAAAATTGAATGTATTCGCTATTTGGAATATGGAAAACGTATAAAAATGGTGGAAACGGATGTGGAAGGTGTTGAAATTGATACTCCAGAAGATTTAGAACGCGCCAAAAAAATATGGTAGACTACAAAAACATTAAAGTTATTGGTTTTGATGCTGATGACACCTTATGGGTTAACGAAACGTATTTTAGAGAAGCGGAAGCAGAATTCTCTAAACTTTTGAGCAAATACGAGACACCTAATAAAATAGATCAAGAACTATTTAAAATGGAAATTGGTAACCTTGGTTTGTACGGCTATGGAGTTAAGGCATTTACGCTTTCAATGGTGGAATGTGCCTTGGATTTATCTAATAAAAATGTGTCTCCAAAAACGATTGAAGCCATTCTAAACATTGGCAAAACCATGTTAAATCAACCTGTCGAAGTATTAGATGGTGTAGAGGAGGTCTTGGAGGTTTTATCAAAAAAATACAGACTTATTTTAGCAACTAAGGGTGATTTACTCGATCAGGAAAGAAAATTAGAAAGATCGAATTTGAGTCAGTATTTCCATCACATTGAAGTATTGAGTGATAAAAAGGAAAATAACTATTCAAAATTATTAAAACACCTAAAAATAGATCTTTCCGAGTTTTTAATGATAGGAAACTCATTAAAATCTGATGTTTTACCCTTAGTGAATATCGGGGCTCAAGCGATTCATGTGCCTTATCATACCACTTGGGCTCATGAAGAAGTTGAGGAAAAAGAAAAAAATGGTAAGACTTATAATACCATAGAAACGATACGAGATGTTTTAAATATTTTATAATAAAGTGTTTGGGTTGATCTACGAATCAATATTTTATTGAACTGTTTTTTCTGAAGCTATTTTATACATATTTAGCCTGTGATTTAAGCCAAATATCCCTCCGAAGAATTTAAAATAATAGTATTTTTGTCAATTCTAAAAAGAAACCTAATAAATGAGTTATAAGAACTTTCCAATGGTACCAAGAGTTATTTTTGGTAGAGGTAGTTTTAATCAGTTGAATGACATTTTAGCGCCAAAGCGCCAAAGTATAAATGCTCCATTTATCTACTTAATTGATGATGTTTTTAAAAACACCCCTTGGTTAACATCTAGTATTTCACTGTCTTACGACGATGAAATTATTTTTGTATCGACTAAAGAAGAACCCAAAACAACTCAAGTTGATGCGCTAGTAGAATACATTATTTTAAAAACAAAAGCACGTCCTTCAGGAATTATAGGTATTGGAGGAGGTTCTGTTTTAGATTTAGCTAAGGCTGTTTCAATAATGATAACCAACGAAGGCGAATCTAAAGATTACCAAGGCTGGGATTTGGTTAAAAATCCAGCTATTTTTCATATTGGAATTCCAACCATTTCAGGAACAGGTGCCGAGGTGTCTAGAACAACAGTTTTAACAGGGCCTGAGAAAAAACTAGGGATAAATTCAGATTTCACCCCTTTTGATCAGGTTGTATTGGATCCCGAACTGACTAAAGAGGTGCCAAAAAATCAATGGTTTTATACGGGAATGGACTGCTATATCCATTGTGTAGAGTCCTTAAACGGTTCTTATTTAAATGCTTTTAGTAAAAGTTATGGAGAAAAGGCCTTAGATTTGTGTAAGGAAATCTTTTTAGAAGACACCATTGGTCCTTCAGACACAGAGGCGCAAGAAAAACTTATGATGGCTTCGTGGCATGGTGGTATGAGTATCGCTTACTCTCAAGTTGGGGTGGCACACGCCATGAGTTATGGCTTGTCTTATTTACTGGGTACCAAGCACGGTATAGGGAATTGTATTGTTTTCGATCATTTGGAAGAATATTACCCAGAAGGCGTTGCTTTATTTAAAGAAATGAAAGCAAAACATCATATTGAGCTTCCTCAAAGCCTTTGTGCTCAATTAACCGATGAAGAATTTGACATCATGATTAGCGTGGCCTTAGGTCTTGAACCTCTATGGGAAAATGCAATTGGTAAAAACTGGAAAAAAATAATAACTAGAGACAAGTTAAAGGCGCTTTATCAAAAAATGTAGACTATGCAAAAACTAGCTAAATTAATTTATTTTAAATGGTTAGGCTGGCGTATTGTTGGTAATTCTGACTTCTCAAAAAATACAGTTAAAAAAGCCGTTATTATAGCGGCACCTCATACCAGTTGGCATGACTTTTATATTGGAGTTTTAATGCGTGCTTCGGTACAGCTAAAAAGTTATTTTATTGGTAAAAAGGAATTGTTTGTTTTTCCTTTGGGTTGGTTTTTAAGACAACTTGGCGGACGTCCCATTAATCGTCAAGAAAATGAAAATAAAGTCGATGCTATCGCTAAGCTTTTTGATCAGGCCGATGAGTTTCGTATTGCTTTAGCGCCCGAAGGAACACGTCAAAAGGTTGAATCATTTCGCACAGGCTTTTATTACATCGCAAAAAAAGCTAATGTGCCCATTATTATGTTTACGCTAGATTATGAAAACAAACAAAATTTAGTTTCAGAGCCTTTTTATCCGACACATGATATGGAAGCTGATTTCAAATATATTTATAGTTTCTTTAAAAATGTAAAAGGTAAGATTTCCGAGTACTCTTAGTTGAAACTTAAAATTAATCTAACCTATATTCTTTAAGTTTGATTTATATAATGAACGTTTTGAGTCTTTTGCTTATGCCGTATTTTCAAAAAACATCTAATTAAATGTTCATTTAAAACATTTTTGAAAGAAATAATATGTTGAATTAATTATTTAATTAAATATCCATAAGTTATTATAATTAAGCTAATTAAGATTTTATTTTGTTCTGTGTTATTGTAGGTTTATTTCAAGCGCTATATAATCATAAAATTTTAATGTGATTAGGTTCTGTGTTAAGAGTGCAGTATAACGATTGTTGTAGCCATAACTAATAAACAAAAAAAACCACACGATATGTGTGGCTTTTTTATTTACAGATTTTATTGTCTATTTCACTTCTTTAGTAGCATTATCTATTAAAGTTCTAAGGTGTTGCTTGTGTGCTTTTGAAGCAATATCACCTGAAGGTGCAGACCAATTTCTAATATTTTTTAAGTTATATAAAGCCATAGATTTTGCATTATTGGTATATCTACCGCTTTGTTTACCCGTTAACATGTCTATTAACATTTGCGTGTATTCCAACTGTAAATTTTGTCTGAATGAATTCACATTTCCGCTAATATCAGATTTGAAAATGGCATTGTTTAGGTCGCTCATTACAGACGATAACTTATAAGTATTCCCATAAAGTTCAGAGTCTGAAATACGTTGTAAGGTATTAGGGTGCAAAAGATGCGTTAAAACATTTTTTTGATAAGTTAAAATTTGATCGTGGATTTTAGGATCTTCAGGTTGTCTAAAATTAAAACCACGACGTTGCATGGCTAAATAATTATACAAATCGTGAGGTGCGCTAAACGCATTAGGAGCAAAAACATAATCACTTAAAGCTTTCATAGCTCTTTTTTGATCTTTATAAGATACAGGCGTATAAGGTTGTGTGCCGCCTTCTTGTCCTGCCATGGCACGATCTACATAGACTCCACCAATATATCTCGAAATAACGCCAGCTGCAGTGGATTTTTGTCCGCTTAATAAATAATAAATACGACGCAACTCCTGGTACGACTCATCGGTCTTTATAAAATTTTGTTTTGCTGTTTTCATTAATTCATTAGACAGTTCAATACGATCGATAGAATATCTAATAGCATCGTTTGAAAGGTCTCCAATCATAACACGTGGGTCGATGGCCTTTCCTGGTGCACGCATGTCATCGGCGTCATTTCCAAAAATAAGCTCTGGTTTGGTCGATTGATTTAATAAATCGTGATGTTCTTTAGCAGTTTTAAAAGGTGTATAGCCAAATTGTACGGCCCAAATATCATAAGGCCCAACAGCTACATCACTATATTGTCCTTGTTTACTACGGTCTCTTGTAATATTTAAGGCTGCATAATCCATAACCGATCCGGTTAAGCATTTTCCTTTTATAAATTCTGGATCTGCAAGTTCTTCTGGAGAAAACAACTGACTCGCTTTCATGTTGTGGTTTAAACCTAATGTATGACCAACTTCATGCATAATAAGCGCTAACATAGATTCTTTTTTGATGCCTTCAAGCTCTAAATCTGATGCGCCATGGGCTTCTGCTACAGCATTGGCAACCATAAATTCATTATGCATGGTGCTTGCAAATGAACAAGAATGCATGTTATCATGATCAAACTCATGGTCGTCGGCATTATAAGCTTTTTCGGCAGTTGCAAGATTGTAAACTTTATCGTAAAACACACGATTTGTAAAGTGCACAAATTCTAGCATGATATCGGCGCCTAAAATTTGTCCTGTTCTTGGGTTAACAAAACTTGGTCCGTAACCCCCAAAAGGTGGTTTTGGAGAAGATGTCCAACGTAAAACATTATATCTAATATCGCCAGCATCCCATTCGGCATCATCAGGTTGTACTTTAACAACCATGGCGTTTTTAAATCCTGCCTTTTCAAAGGCAACATTCCATTGCAATACACCTTCTTTAATGGTTTCACGCCACTCTAATGGCGTAGAATTTTCTATCCACCAAGTGATGGGTTCAACAGGTTCCGATAACTCTAATTCTGGGTTTTTCTTTTGTAAATCCCACCTATGTATCAAGTCTCTATAAGGTGTAGAGTTTGTAGCTGTTTGATCGTTTACCTGGGTTAAAAAATAACCTACTCTAGGATCATCAAATCGTGGTTGGTAATTGTTTTCAGGCATAGCGATAAAACTATGGTGTACTTTAATACTCACATTTCTACCATCGGCAACAGCCTCAGAGCCATTGTTTAGTACAGAAGGCGAGGAGTAAACATATTCGATAGCAACATCGGTGTTTTCAGGGTAATTCTTAATGGCGTTAATTTTACTTTTGCCTTTGCTTAATTTGCCAAGTTTAAAAGCTGTTGGAGATTGCCCTGGTCGATATGCAGGTTTGATTTGAGCTAAGGTTTCATCTAAGAATAAATCGTTGGCATCAATTAAATATAAGCCTTTGTTTTTATCGTAACTTTCTACTTTAATGCTGGCCATAGTTCCATGACTTATGTTAGCATTTTCAGATTTTGAAAGCGGACTCTCTGGATCGAAGTAAAATGATGTATTTTGAGTTATGAATTCAATTTTATTGAAATATTTTTCAATTTTAAAAACTTTTGAATCGTTATAAGACCCTCTGTTTATTCTTCCAGCATCCATAACCCCGTCGACAACCTGACTGAAGTAAATAAATTCTTTTCCGATTTGGTCCTCTGAAATCAACATTTTTATAGACCCCGAAATAGAATCTTGATATATGGTAAATAAACCTTCAGATTTTTTGCTAGTTTTAGTTAAATCTGCAATGGATTTTTCTTTTGATTTTTTTTCAGATGATGTAGTAGCTTCTGTTTTGTCCTTCTTTCTTTTCTTGTTTTTTTCTGTGCCTCAGCATATTGAGGTGATAAAATTAACATAGATAAAAACAATAGACAGGTAAGCCTAATGGTTTTTTTGGGTAAACTCATAGTTTGAATAATGATTATTTATAATTGTAAATTTGAATAAGTCGGCATAAATGTAACTAGTTATATATTTTTATGTAATAAAAAAAAGTTAAAAAATATTAAAAGGCAAAATCACTAATATGGTTGCAATTTTGTTTATTTTTAAAAATATGATAAAAGACACTAAAATAGCCGTATTAATTGACGGCGATAATATCCCTGCCAAGTATATTTCAGAAATGATGGAAGAAATTACTAAATATGGAACACCTACCATTAAAAGAATTTATGGAGACTGGACGAAACCATATTTAGCAAAGTGGAAAAACGTTTTGTTAAAAAATGCTATAACACCTATACAACAGTATAGTTATACAACAGGAAAAAACGCTACAGATTCTGCCATGATTATTGATGCTATGGATATTCTATATTCTGAAAAAGTAAATGGTTTTTGCTTGATATCCTCAGATAGTGATTTCACAAAATTAGCCACGCGTTTGCGTGAGGCAGGTATGGTGGTATACGGTATGGGAGAAAAGAAGACTCCCGATCCATTTATTGTGGCCTGTGACAAATTTATTTACCTTGAAATTTTAAAGAAGGAAACAGCAAGCCCGAAACACACCGATGGCACAATAAAAACAAAAGAAAACTTGTACAATATTACACCTAAAGTCATCGAATTTTTATCTCATGCTGTTGATGATTGTGCTGATGATGATGGGTGGGCGTTTCTTGGAGATGTAGGTTCTCTAATCATTAAAAAGCAGCCTAATTTTGATTCCCGTAATTTTGGGTTTCAAAAATTAACACCGCTTTTTAAATCTTTAGATCAATTTGAGTTAGAACAACGCGACCAAACAAATGGTCGTTTTAAATTGATTTATGTTAAGAATAAACATTGAATGTTTTAATCGCTTTACTATTTAAATCTTACCTAAAATTTTATCCATAACCCAACTGGTGTGCAATGCTGTTTTACCGGTTGAGGGATGTGGATTAGAGGGGGCGTCAAAATAGAATCTCATATTTTCAACATGCGGGAATTGAATGTGTTTAGGGTTTTCAATATACACTTCTTTTTTTATGTCATCACACTTTAGCACAATAGGCTTGTCGTGAAAGACAGAGAATTTTATGGTGCCTTTCGATCCATAAATAATAACTTTATCAAGATGTTCACTACATCCAAAATTCCATATTCCGGAACCCGTTACTCCGTTTTCATGCAGCCAACTAGCTGAGACAGCGTCTTTAGCAGAATACAAATTTTGCTGATTAACACTTACCCCGTGAGCGTCTTTAATATTTCCTAAGAAATAAGTAAATAAATCCAACTCATGACTAGCTAAATCATCAAAATAACCACCAGTAGCAATTTTAGCATCAGTTCTCCAATTGTATGTTTTTGATAAATCTGTTTCACTTGGTGGTTTGCTTAAATGTGCTGTGATATGCCTAATTTGACCAATATATCCGGAGTCTAACCAAGATTTAATTTTTAAAAATCTAGGCAGGGAACGTCTATAATAAGCAACAAATAGCGGAATATTCTTCTCTTTAAAAGCATTGTAAACCTCTAGACTATCGGTGTAACTAGGTGATAGGGGTTTTTCTATACAGCAAGGCTTTCCTGATGCAGCTACTTTTAAAGCATAATATTTGTGCGTGTCTGGAGGTGTAGCAATATAAACAGCATCTACATTTGGGTCGTTAATAAGTTGATCTGCGTCGGTGTAATAAGTGTCAATTTGATGACGCTTTGCATAATCCTTAACCTTTGCAGCATCACGCCTCATAACGGCAGAAATCTTAAAGTTACCAGTCATTTTATAAGCAGGTCCGCTTTTAACTTCGGTGACATTACCGCAGCCAATAATGCCCCATTTAATCATTTTTGATACGTTCTTCATAGAAATAGTAGTATAGTAGTTTTTGTTAGTTTCAATAATTAGTTGATATGATTCCGTAATTGGTAAGGAGAATCATATGGTTGTTTAGTCGTTATTGGTACTAAATTACTAATAAAAAGACATAAAGTGAGTTAAAAAAGAAAATGATTACTTAAAAATTTAGGATGAATATTAGATTTTAAAAACACTGTAAATCAGTGTCATACCATAAAAAAAGAGAGCCTTACAGCTCTCTTTTTTTTGTTTTTATTCTCCATTTTCTTCCATGGTATGGTATACATTTTGGACGTCGTCGTCGTCGTCGAGTTTTTCCAAAAGTTTTTCTACATCGGCGGCTTGTTCTGGAGTTAAAGGTTTTGTGACTTGTGGAATACGTTCAAATCCAGAAGATAAAATTTCAATACCTCTACTTTCTAATTCCGATTGAATAGCGCCAAAACTTTCAAAAGGGGCGTAGATTAAAATACCATCTTCATCAGCAAAAACTTCTTCGGCACCAAAGTCTATAAATTCTAACTCTAATTCTTCAGGATCAAGTCCTTCCGCGTTTATTCTAAAATTACAAGTATGATCGAACATAAAAACAACAGACCCAGAAGTTCCTAAGCTACCATCACATTTATTAAAATAACTTCTAACGTTTGCTACTGTTCTGGTATTATTATCGGTTGCAGTTTCTACTAAAACAGCCACACCATGTGGAGCATAGCCTTCAAAAATAACCTCTTTGTAATCGCCTTGACTTTTATCGCTAGCACGTTTTATGGCACGCTCCACATTGTCTTTAGGCATGTTAACAGCCTTTGCATTTTGTATAACAGCACGTAATCGCGAATTGCTATCTGGATCTGGACCACCTTCTTTTACAGCCATTACAATGTCTTTACCAATACGAGTAAATGCTTTACTCATGGCAGACCAACGTTTCATCTTTCTTGCTTTTCTAAACTCAAAAGCTCTTCCCATAATTATATGTGTGTTATGCTACTTGTGGCAGCAATTGTATTAATTTAAATGATTTGACAAATTTAAAAACCTTCAAATCAAAAACAAATAAATCGTATTAATCTTCTTCAGGTTCTACTATAAATTCTATGGCTTTAGCCAACTTAAAATCTTTTTCGGTTACACCATTTTCACTATGTGTTGATAATGATACAGTAAGTACATTGTACACATTTGTCCAATTGGGGTGGTGGTTTAAGGCTTCACATTCAAAAGCAATACGACTCATGGCGCTAAAGCAATCTTTAAAATTTTCAAATTCGAATTCACTGTGAATGGCATTATCATAATACTCCCAATCTGGAAATTGTAATAATTTTTTTTCGATGTCTTGTTCAGAAAGTTTACTCATAATTTTTTTATAGAATTTAATTTTCTTTACAATTTAAGGAATTGCTAGTGGGTAATCAACTATAATTTTAAATCACTTAAAATATCTTCGCTTTTTAACTGTAAATGCTTTGGAAGCTTGTTAAATTTAGGTAAAACTGCCAAATAACGTTCCTTATTAGTCGTATAAACTTGTTTAAAAATAGCATTTTGCTCTAAATCGTGAGAAGCCACAATCTCTTTAATAAAATCGTCATGGTGTACTAAATCTTCACTCCCTAAATGAAAAACACCATAATTGTTACGATTGATGATGTAATGAATTTGCTGCGTCATTTTGGAATCGCTAGAAACATTCATAACCAAATTAGGAAAGACTTCAATGGGTTCTTTTGCTTTTAAGAAATGAAGAATTTCTTGTATTCTTGGCGATTGCGCACCAAAAACCATTGGGAGTCTGATTATAACAATTTGCTTTTTAGGTAATCGCAAGAGCATGTTTTCAATTTTTATTTTAAAATGCCCGAAAACACTATTGCTATAAGTTTTGTCTAACTCATAACTGGGGTATTTGCTATACGCATCAAAAACATTAGCTGAAGAGAGGAATATAAGCTTTGTATTTTCAAGCAGCACATACTCGGCTAAATGTTGATGTAGTAAAACTTGCTTTGAAAAATCACCTCGAAGTGCAGAAATGATAATGGTAGGCTTTACAATTTCTAATATTTCATAGATATCATCTTCTTCAAAATTATATTGAAAAAAATGTTTGTTTTTTTCAAGAGCACGGTTGCTAATATTATAGGTGCCAAACGTTCTAAAATAGGAGCAGAGCTCTTTGTAAAGTGCATCACCAAGAAAACCACTAGCTCCTAAAATTAAAATAGTATGTTTGTTTTCTCGTTCTATCATATAACTGGGGCACTTTGGAGCAACCTAAAATATAGATAATTTTGCTTTTGTAGTAAACTGCTCTAAGGCATGCACACCTAATTTCGAGTTGCCTTTTTTGTTTAACCCTGGAGACCAAACACTAATTACAAATTGATCGGGGAGTAAGGCTGCGATGCCTCCACCAACGCCACTTTTTCCTGGTAAACCCACCTCAAAAGCAAATTCTCCAGCTTCATCATAAAATCCACAAGTTAACATTAAAGCATTAATACGTTTTACTTGCTGGTTGCTAATATGTTGTTTTTGTTGCATGCAACTGCCTTTATTTGCAAATAAATAAAAGGCTTTTGATAGCTGACTGCAAGACATTTCGATAGCACATTGATGAAAATAGAAATCCAGAACAGCATCAACTGGGTTTTCTAAATTATTAAAGGATTTTAAAAGGTTTGCTGAGGCGTAATTTTTAAAACCAGTATTCTTTTCAGAATAGGCAACCTCCTCATTATAGTTGATAGAAGAATCGCCAGCGAGCTCTCGTACATAACTTAAAAAATCTGCTTTCGGGTTTTTTAAGTTAGAAAGCAAAATATCAGCTATTACAATGGCTCCAGAATTTATAAAGGGATTTCTAGGAATACTATTTTCAATCTCTAATAAAGCTAAAAAGTTATACGGATTTCCGCTAGGTTCAACATCGACACGTTTCCATATGGCATCACCTATTAAGGCCATGGCTTTAGATAAGGCAAAAACCTTAGAGATACTCTGAATTGAAAACAATTTATCGAAATCGCCAACACCATATTTTTCGCCTTCGGAAGTCCTTAAGTGCATACCAAAAGCTTCAGGATCTACATGAGCCAATTCTGGGATATAAGATGCTACAACACCTTTATCCTTTACCGCTTTAGCATCTTGATATATACGATTTAAAATGGCTTGAAAATCAACCATTATTATTTATAAAATGGCAATTTAACAACTGTTGCAGGCACTGCATTTTTTCTAATCTGAATACTAATTTTACTATCCACACCTGCTAATTCCGTAGGCACATACCCTAAACCGATGCCTTTGCCTAAACTTGGCGACATGGTTCCAGAGGTTACTTTGCCAATTACAGATCCTTCTGAATCTACAATATCATAACCTTGACGCGGAATGCCTCTTTCATCCAATTCAAATGCAACAAGTTTTCTTTTAGGACCTTGTTCTTTTTCAGCTTTTAAGGCTTCAGAATTTGTAAAATTTTTAGTGAATTTTGTAATCCATCCTAAACCAGCTTCAATAGGAGAGGTGTTGTCATCAATATCATTACCATATAAACAATACCCCATTTCTAAACGCAACGTATCACGTGCTGCTAAACCAATAGGTTTTATGCCATAATCTGCTCCAGCCTCAAATACTTTATCCCAAACTTGCTTTACTTCACTGTTTTTACAGTAAATTTCAAATCCGCCACTACCAGTATATCCTGTTGCCGAGATGATAACATTCTCAATACCAGCAAAATCACCAACTACAAAATTGTAAAATTTGATAGCGGCTAAATCATGACTTGTAATACTTTGCATGGCTTCAATAGCTTTTGGACCTTGAATGGCTAACAAAGAATAGTCGTCACTTAAATTACGCATATGGGCTCCAACATCGTTCTTGGACTGAATCCAATCCCAATCTTTATCAATATTACTTGCATTTACTACTAACAAGTACGTTTCATCTTTAATTTTATAGATGATTAAATCGTCTACAATCCCACCATTATCGTTAGGCAAACAGCTATACTGTGCTTTTCCTATCGTTAATTTTGAAGCATCATTACTAGATACTTTTTGTATTAAGTCTAAAGCATTTTCGCCTTCAATAAGAAATTCACCCATATGAGAAACATCAAAAACACCAACGCCTTTTCTAACGGTTTCATGTTCTAAATTTACTCCTTCATATTGTACGGGCATGTTGTATCCTGCAAAGGGAACCATTTTAGCTCCAAGAGATATATGAGTTTCTGTTAAGGCTGTATTTTTCATTGTTTATGTTTTAAATGCAGCACAAAAATATAGAAATTAATCTGGTTTAAAGATTGAATAAATTGTTAAATAGCGTTAAATAAAGCTCAGGTTTTAGTAAGAATAGACCTTATTAAGTTATGACATATCAAATTCCAAAAATCAAGTTTTTATAAATCCTTTAGTGGTGTAACATAAATTACGAAACATGATTTATTGTTTGAATCTACAATAAATAGATGTTTTTGATTTTGTAAAAGGCAGCAAATACAATTAAAGTATTGATTATAATGTGTTTTTTATATGATTTGAAGTATGTTTTAAAGGCCATATTTGGTGCGTAATTTAATCGAATTAAAATATAGTTGTAGGATATTTATTAAACAAAAGGTGTTGTTATTCAGTCAGTTTACTTGTATATTTGTTAGAAACCAACCTAATAAATGAGCAAAAAACTACCCTCAACAAGAAGTAAAAACAGTTGTTTTTTTGGAAGTGCATTTTTTATCCTTCTTTTTTTTATTTTTAGCCTCAATGGCTTTTCTCAAATTAATTATGAATACGCTAAAAATAAGAATCTAAACTTTGGGTCGTATGGTAGGGTAGGTGTAGGCTGGTCCTTCGATAATGGAGGTGCCATTGGGCATCGACTAAACCTTAACAACATGGGGAGCATTGGTGGACGTTTGGAAGAACAAGATTATTTAGAATTGGTCCCTAATTTAACATTCAATCCTCAAAAAGGAGACTCAACAGAAATACATGTTCAAATACGCTTAGCGGTTTATTCTACAAGTTTAACGACTATTGGAAACTCAACAACAAGCAGTATTGGAGGCTTAACGTTTGCCATGCCGGAAATTTACGCCGAAGCTAGAAATATAAGAGGCTCTGGGTTAAATGTTTGGATTGGATCACGGTTTTATCGGGGTGCTGATGCACATATTGCCGATCATTTTTATTTTAATGATCACTCCGGCCAAGGTGTTGGTGTGGAATATAAAAAGAGTCGATTATCAACTATTTTTGTCGCTTCCGTAGATACCACATCTACTTTACCACCCTATTTTTATCTGAATTTTAAAACAGGTACACCTAGTGCAGCATTAAGACAACGCACTGTTTTTGCTGGGGAACACGATTTTGAAATTGATGCAAACAATAGCATTACTGCCCTTGCAGAATATCATCACATGGAAGAAGGCGGAGATCACACTGCCCCGGAAGATGCTAACCAAGATATTTCAGAGGCTGAAAACTTTCCAACCGATTATGGTTATGTGTTAGGCGTGCGTTATCACAGAAACTTAAAAAAATTAATGTCGGGTTCGTTTAATGATTTTACCTTAAGATATGGCGGCGGCATTGCCAATGGTGGTGATGGCGGTTTATCGAAAACATGGCTTACTTTTGGGGCTCCTGATGAAAATTCATTACGCTATAATGATGCCTATTCGGTGGCTTTAGTGAATCATGCGGTATTTAATTTCTCAAATAATTACACCTTGAATGCTTATGTTATTTATACGATTAGTAAAGGTGGTGCCGATTCTAATCATCGGGCGCCAACATATTTTGAACAAGAGGTTTTTAATAAGAAGGTCGATTTTTCGGTGGGGACACGACATCAATTCTATTTAAAAGATTACTTACATTTATTAGCTGAATTACATTATTCACAACGAAAGGACGGAACTAATCCTTATGCCAGTATGACTAAGTTTAGTTTTGCACCTGTATTAGTACCCACTGGAAAACGTGACATCTGGGCAAGACCTCATTTGCGTTTTGTAGCTTCTCTGGCCTATTATAACGATTTTGCAAAAGAGCAGTTGTACTCACCTTATTTGAAGTTTGCAGGAGAAAAGCAATGGGGCTATTACTTCGGGTTTAAAGCAGAATGGTGGCTTTGGAAATAGTTTTTTGGCTAGGATTTTCTAAGCATAAATATTGGTACAATTTTAACTGATTAAGCTTTCTCATGACACTTAGTTTTTAAAAACTTTTTTAGTTTTTCAATGTCATTTAAAAATTATTTTAGTCAAATTATTGAAAATTAAGTGATTAAAGCGATAGTTTTAGTATTTTTGATAAAATTGCTAAAAAAATGATTAGAGACTACTGGAAAGAAGAATGGAAGGAGATTGTGTTTGACGATAAAATTTCTGATGAAGAGAAATATAAAATTTCTAATTACGGCCGAATTTTAAATTGTAAAGGCGATCAAGAAATTGAACAAAAAAAATCCCTTATTAACGGTTATGAAGTGCTACGTTTAAAATTGAAGGAAAAAAGAAAATGGACCAGTAGATATGTCCATAAACTAGTGGCTGAACAATTTCTTAACCAAAACGATGGTGTTTATGTTATTCATTTAAATTACGATAAAACGGACAATCGCTTAGATAATTTAAAATGGGCAACTAAAAAGAAAAAGAAAATCATCAATTCAGCAATCCAGAATATAAAAATAAACCTAGAAAAAGAACTTACTCAAAACTTACCGAAACGAGAGTGAAATTAATTAAACGAAAAATAAATGACCCCAACCGAAGAACTAGGTTAAAAATGATTGCAAAACAATTTGGTATATCTGAAATGCAGCTTTATCGTATAAAATCAGGTGAAAATTGGGGATCGGTAACTGAGTATTGAAAAATTAAGATAACCCGTTGTGCATTTTAAATAATGCTAATTTTAATATTATTAATGTTTCTCCCAAAAATAAACTTATTGATATACTGAATAGTTGTTAAAGCAGTTATCTTAGCTACGATTCTTGTTTTAAAACCTTCAAAAGTTTTAGCATAATTGCGTCTTATCATAAATTGGTCACAAAGTTGTGAAAATAATGTTTCTATCCTTTTCCTCTTTTTTCTAAATACATAAGGCTGTACTTTGTAATTTTTTTGATTGCTTCTCATAGGTGTATTTAGCGTTATATTACAGGTTTCAAACAAGTTAAGCTGTATTTCTGTTGATAAATAGCCTTTATCACCAATTAATGTACAATCGCTTATTTGCATCTTAATATCTTTAAGATAATTAATATCGTGTACAGATGCTGGACTCAAATCGATACTTTGAAAGACACCATTTACAGAACAAACAGCGTGCAGTTTATAACCGTAATAATTAGAACTTTGAGCTGCACAATAACCTTTATCTGGAAATGCATAAGTGTTTTCTTTACAAATCTTTGAACGAGAACTGCGTGATAATTTACAAACTTCTAAAGGCATACTATCTACTACAAAATAATCTTCAAATTCATTAAAATGGGAAGCTATGCTTAACCTGATACTGTTGAGCTTATTAACTAGTTTTCGTCTTCTTCTATTGTAGACACTTCTCTCTATTTTTGATAATAGGGAATCTGGAAGTTTTCTAAAAAGGTCATTTTCACTATCTATTCCCATAAATTCGGCAGTAAGACTCAAACTGATAAGTTCTAAATCACTAAGCTTTGGTTGTCGTCTTTGATAACTTAAAAGTTGTTCTTTCGATATTTTTCTTAATACTTCCAATATTCTTTCGTAATTTGCACTCAAGTTGTTCATTATTAATGATTTGTAGTTAAATCAATTTACTGATTTTCAGTAAGATGAACAACTTTTTTCTTTTAAATCATAATGCACAACGGGTTAAGATATTAAAAAAGGCTGTCTTAAAGTTTAAACAACCGTCATTCTGTGCTTGACACAGAATCTCATGATATTGAAATACAATGATTATGGGAATCTGAAATAAATTCAGATTGACGAAAATTAAACCTTTAAAACAGCCTTTATATTTTATATACTATTATCTCTTTAAAAGAAACGTTTTTAAGTCTTCGTAACTAGAAATTAAAGTCGCCTCTTTTTCTTTTCCCATAACTGCTTGTATTTGTTCTGGTAAAGGCTGTTCTTCTTTGATAACATCCTCTACAACATCCAAGAATTTTGTTGGGTGAGCCGTTTCTAAGAACACACAGTGTGCTTTAGGATTGTTTTTTAAATGTGATTTGCAACCCAAGTACCCTACAGCACCATGCGGATCGGCAACATAGTTGTAATTATTATAAATTTCTAACATGGCTTCTCTAGTTTCATCATCTGAAAAACTATAAGAAGACACATTGTTTTTTAACGTTTCAAAGTTGTTTTTGTAAATTTCCTGAATACGAATAAAGTTACTTGGTGCTCCAACATCCATAGCATTACTAATGGTTTGCACTGAAGGCTTTGGCTCGTATAATTCGGATTCTAAATAACGTGTAACCACATTGTTTTCATTGTTAGAAGCTACAAAATGTTTAATTGGTAAGCCTAATTGTTGGGCCATCATACCTGCACAAACATTTCCAAAGTTACCACTAGGCACTGAAAATACAATATCCTCAAATTCATTATGCAATTGTTTGTAAGCAAACATAAAATAAAACAACTGTGGTAACCAACGTGCCACGTTTATTGAGTTGGCTGAAGTTAATTGCATTTTACTAGTTAAACTTTCATCCAAAAAAGCTTCTTTAACCATGGCCTGACAATCATCAAAAGTACCATTAACTTCTAAAGCTTTGATATTTTGTCCAAGCGTTGTAAGTTGTTTTTCTTGAATGTCACTAACCTTTCCGCTAGGGTATAAGATCACCACATTAACACCTTTTACACCAAGAAAACCGTTAGCAACGGCACCACCAGTATCTCCAGAAGTCGCCACCAAAACAGTAACTTCATTGCTGTTATTTTTGTTGAAATAGCCTAAACAACGGGCCATAAAACGCGCTCCCACATCTTTAAACGCCATGGTTGGTCCGTGAAACAATTCTAAAGTTGAAATATGATCATTTAGCTTAACAACTGGAAAATCGAAAGATAAGGTCTCTTCAACAATCGTTTTTAAGACATCCTCAGGGATCTCAGGTGAAACAAATTGTTTAATCGCTTCAAAAGCAATTTCTGTATTTGATAAATTATCAATATTTTCAAAAAACGATTTTGGTAATGGTGTAATACTTTCAGGAAAATATAAGCCTTTATCTGGAGCCAAACCTTTTACAACAGCGTTTTCAAAAGTTGTATCTGGGGCTTTATGGTTTAGTGAGTAATAGTTCATTGCTAATCATTCCTGCGAAGGCAGGAATCTGTTTATTAATTATTAATATTCTTTATATTGTATTTTCTCAGTATTTTTGGAAATTACAGTATAGCTATTTCAATCTTAATATATGGCTTTCACACCCTTAGTATTTATCTTCGATACGTGAACCTCAAAAGCAATATCAGTTTTCGCATACACATTTTCCATGGTTTCTTTAACCTTATTTGCCGTTTCTAAACCTTTATTCAAGGTGAAAATTGATGGTCCAGAACCAGAAATACCGCAACCTAAGGCACCAGCTTCTAAAACTTCTGTTTTAACCTCGTTAAAATGCGGAATCAGCTTGCTTCTGTGTGGCTCTACAATAACATCATGTAGTGAGTCTTTAATCAAGTTGTAGTTGCTTGTATGCAAGGCATGCACCAAACTACCAACATTCGCCCATTGTGTAATAGCATCAGATAAAGCCACTTCTTTAGGTAAAATGGCTCTAGATTCCGATGTTTTAATTTCAATTTGCGGATGAATAATCGTCGCATATAGATCGTCTGGCGAAGGAATTTCAAGAATTTGTACAGGTGACACACTTTTCACTAAAGTAAAACCACCAAAAAGGGCAGGAGCTAAGTTATCGGCATGCTCACATTTACTAGCTAGAGCTTCCCCTTTAATTGCAAATTCGGTTAGTTGCGTTTTGTTAAAAGGACGCCCAATAAGCTCGTTCATACCAAAAACACTACCTACAGCACTTGCCGCACTACTACCAATGCCACTTCCTGGTTTTATGTTTTTGTATATTTCAATTTCAAATCCGAAATCCACATCAATTGTTTCATACATAGCAAGTGCCGAAACACCAGCCACATTAAGCGAAGCTTCAAGCGGTAAATCAAAACCTTCAACATGTGTTATGTGAATGCCTTTTTTATCAACTTTTCTTATAATCATCTCATCGCCAACACTGTCTAGGCAAAAGCCCAGAACATCAAATCCGCAAGCCACATTGGCAACCGTTGCAGGAGAAAATATTTTTATTTCATTCATACTATCAATTAAATAGTTCTCGGTGGCACTAGAGCAATAACTAGAACTTTTTTTGTGTAACATTTTTTAATCGTTTGCGATTCTAATAATATCAGCAAATAAACCTGACGCTGTAACATCGGCTCCAGCACCAGCACCTTTAATAATCATAGGTTGTTTTGGGTAGCGTTGTGTGTAAAACATGACAATGTTATCACTTCCCTCTAAGTTATAAAAAGGATGTCCCTCTGGGATTTCTTGTAAACTAACGCTTGCTTTTCCTTGGTCGAATTTTGCTACGTATTTTAACTGACAGTTGTTCGCTTTCGCGGAAGCATACAAACTCTGGTAGTGCGCTTCATCAGTAATTAATGTTTCATAGAAATCATCAACGCTATCACTTTTCAGGCCTGCTTCCGATAAGAAAGGTTTATTTTCGATGTCTTCCAAATTCATCTCAACACCACTTTCTCTGGCAAGGATTAAAATTTTACGAGCCACATCAACACCACTTAAATCGATTCTTGGGTCTGGCTCAGTATAGCCTTCGGCGGCAGCCTGTTTCACTACATCGTAGAATTTAGTTTTATCGGTAAAATTGTTAAATACAAAGTTTAAACTTCCTGATAATACGGCCTGAATAGAATGTATTTTATCACCTGAAGCTACCAAATTATTAAGCGTATCGATAATTGGTAATCCAGCACCCACATTAGTTTCAAATAACAATGGGGCATTATATTTTAGGGATAAGCGTTTCAGTAATTTATAGTTTTCAAAATCACTAGAACAAGCGATTTTATTACAAGCAACCACACCAATACTTTGTCTTAAATACTGAGCATAAAGGTCGGCTACATTTTTATTAGCGGTCACATCAACAAAAATACTGTTACGTAAATTCAAACTTTTTGTTTTTTCAAAGAAACCTTGTAAACTCGCTTGTTCACCTTGATTTAATTGGTCCTTCCAGTTTGTAAGATCGATGCCTTCTTCAGCAAAAATCATTTGTCTGGAATTTGATAAACCAACAACACGCATTTTTATTTTTAGGTTATCTTTTAAGAATTTTTTCTGTTGATGAATTTGTTCCACCAAGCGCTCTCCAACATTTCCAACACCGGTAATAAACACATTAAGTTGCTTTGTTTTCGACTCGAAAAACTGCTCATGTAGCGTATTTAAAGCTTTTTTTACATCTTTTTCTGCAATAACAGCCGTGATGTTTTTTTCTGAAGCACCTTGAGCAATGGCTCTAACGTTTACGTTGTTTTTGCCTAAGCTGCTAAACATTTTACCACTAATACCTTGGTGGTTTTTCATGTTATCACCAACAAGCGCAATAATAGATAAACCAGTTTCAATAATGATAGGTTCAATTTTATTTAGAGCGATTTCATTTTCAAAAACGGCATCAATAGCTACTTTTGCATTTTCAGCATCTTTTTCTTCAATTCCTAAACAAATAGAATGTTCTGAAGAAGCCTGAGTAATCATGATGATATTAATTTTTTCCTGCGATAAGGTTTCAAACAAACGTTTAGAAAAACCAGGAATACCAACCATTCCGCTACCTTCTAAAGTAAGTAAGGCGATGTTGCTAATATTACTAATACCTTTTACTGGTTTTGTAGAAGTAACTTCGTCGTTAGAAATAATAGTTCCTGTAGCCTCAGGTTCTAAAGTGTTTTTAATATGAATAGGAATACTTAAACTCAAAACAGGTTGAACTGTTGGCGGATATAAAACTTTGGCTCCAAAATGTGATAATTCCATGGCTTCTTGATATGAAATTTTATCGATAGGGTAGGCCTGTTTTACCAATTTAGGGTTGGTCGTGTACATACCGCTTACGTCTGTCCAAATTTCTAGTTGCTCCACCTGTAATGCTGCCGCGACGATAGCTGCAGTAAAATCAGATCCACCACGACCTAAAGTCGTTATTTCACCTGTTTTAGATTTTGAAATAAATCCAGGTAAAATGGTCACTGTTTTGGAATCAGATTTGAAGTAATCTTGAATATTTGTATTTGTAGCCTTATAATCAACTTCAGCTTTTGTAAAGTTTGAATTGGTTACAATAAGTTCTTGAGAATTCTTTCTTTCGGCTTCAATACCACGGTTTTTCATCGTTTCAGCAATGATGTAAGACGACAATAGTTCACCGTAACTTACTAGCTTATCAGATGTTTTTGGAGACAGTTCATTAATCAAGAAAATACCTTCTAATAAACTTTTTAAACCGTTAAGTTTTTCTTCAACTTCCTTTAAAATGGATGCACTGTTTTCAGGGTTTAACGTTTTAACAATATCAATATGTTTTTCTTTGATATCATTAAATGTATTTAAAAATGCCTGTTCTTTATTTTGTGCTTGCTTCCCAGCTAAAAGTAATTTGTCGGTTATACCTCCAACGGCCGAAACTACACAAATAACCGTGTCACGTTTACCGTAGTTTTCTAATATACTTATAACTTTATTTATGTTTTTTGAAGAACCTACAGAAGTCCCCCCAAATTTTAAAACCTTCATTTTTTAATGAATTGATAATTAAAAATAATAATTGAAATGATATGATTTTTTAAATCACAAATAATGCCCGAAGAATATGTAATTAGCAACCCCAAAGGGTTGTAATGTTAGTAGTTGTACCAAAAATAGTAACGTTTCCTTTGTTCGAAAGGAAACTAATGCTGTTCATATTTTGGTTGAAATGATTCATTATAATTACATAGTGCACTTCAAAAGTATTATTTTTAACCTTATAAAAAAACTTTAAGACCTTTTTTGCAGTATTCTTATATAGATTGGTTTTTCGTAGAAAAAAAATGAGAAACCTTTGTGAGAACTGAAAAATCTACAATAATAAATCACAGATGAAAATATTTTCTAAAGAACAAATTTACGAAGGCGATCGATTAACCGAAGAAAGACAAAAAATCAGTTCGGTGGAACTTATGGAACGTGCCGGTGAACAAATTTTCAATTGGATGCATTTACGCATGCAAGGGGCTCCAGTTCCAATACATATTTTTTGTGGCATTGGAAATAACGGCGGCGACGGGTTAGTTTTAGCACGTCATTTGATTTTACACGGTTACCATGTAAAAACCTATATTGTAGGTTATAGTAACAAGCGTTCCGACGATTTTTTAGCGCACTATGAAAGGCTTAAAGGCGTTACAAAGTCTTGGCCAGAACCTATTGAAAATAGTAATGATTTCCCTGAAATTGATGAAAAAGACATTATTGTCGATGCTATTTTTGGAATTGGATTAAATCGTCCGGTTACCGATTGGGTTAAAGAATTGTTCGTTTATTTTAGAAAAACAAAAGCTTTTACCTTGTCTATTGATGTGCCTTCCGGACTTTTTGTGGATAAACCTGTAGCCGATGAAAATGATGTGGTTTGGGCTGGATTTACATTAAGCTTTGCTTCTCCTAAATTGGTTTTCTTTTTACCTGAAACTGCGAAATATACCGCACAATGGGAAGTATTAGATATCGGGCTTGATCCAAATTATTTAATAAGTACTGAAACTGAAGCCGAATTAATTAGCAAGGTTGAAGTCGTACCAAACTATATCCCAAGAGACCGGTTTTCCCATAAAGGTGATTTTGGACATGCTTTAGTAATTGGTGGAAGTTACGGTAAAATTGGTGCAGTCACCTTAACGAGTAAAGCCACTTTAACCACTGGAGCAGGGTTGGTGACAGCCTACATTCCTAAATGTGGGTACATTCCTTTGCAAGCCTCGTTTCCTGAAGCCATGGTGATTACAGACCGTGATGAAGAAAAAATTATTGACATTCAATTTGATATCGATCCCACCGTGATTGGTTTAGGTATAGGGTTGGGAACCCACGATGATACTATAAAGGCTTTAGAAGCTTTTCTAAAAACCAATAAAAAACCATTAGTGATTGATGCCGATGGAATTAATATTTTGGCAAAGAAAAAAACATTATTAAAATTACTTCCCGAAAACAGTATTTTAACACCACACCCCAAAGAGTTAGAACGCTTAATTGGTACTTGGACAGATGATTTCGATAAGCTTAGTAAGGTAAAAGCATTTACAAAAAAACACAAACTGATTGTCATTATAAAAGGCGCCTTTAGCATCACTGTTTTTAATGATAAGCTTTATGTAAATACCACAGGGAATCCAGGTTTAGCGACGGCAGGTAGTGGGGATGTGCTAACCGGAATTGTTCTAGGGTTATTGTCGCAAGGATACCACCCAACTTCCGCAGCCATTTTTGGTACTTATTTACATGGAAAATCTGCAGATCTCGCTGTTTTACAATGCGGATTTGAAAGTTTAACCGCCAGCCATGTTATCGAGTATATTGGAGATGCTTTTATAGATTTATTCAAACAACCAGAGCAACCAGTGGAGCCAGAAACAAATACTGAAGCAGAAAAGGAAAAAGAAGCAAATCCTGAGAAACAAAAATAAAACATTTCTTTTCTTTAGGTTGTCTTTTTTAAGTGTCTAAATTTATAAAAAGAAAAAGAGGCTGAATTGTTAGGTTTTAACTAATAACTCAGCCTCTTTAATATCATTTATAATGGTATTAAATATTTAACTCGGTTAACATTTCAACCAATTTAGGATCTGAAGGTCTAGGCGCATTAGGGTCAACAATATTTCCAGCAGTATCTACTAAAATAAATCTAGGAATACCCTGAATTTGGTAATCTTTTACAAAATCAGACTTCCAATCATTATCAGCTAATAACTGCACACCTTGTAAATTTTCAGTTTCAATCATTTTTTTCCATTTTTCACGGTCTGAAACCTTGTCGATGGAAAGGCTAACAAATTCAATGTTTTTATCGTGATATGTTTTTTCCAATTCTTTTAAGAAAGGGATTTCTCGTTTACATGGTCCGCACCAAGTCGCCCAAACATCGATATACACATATTTACCTTTTAAATCATCTAAAGAGGTAGTACCGCCTTTATAGTTTTCATAATTTACGAATTTAGGAGATGGTTTACCTTTTGCCACGGCAGTAAGTTTGTTATACTTTTCGGTAATTACGGCTTTATTGTCTTCATTTGTTGAAATGCTCATAAACGTGTTATAAAACGACTCAATATCTTTTGATCGTGCCATAGATTGATTAGCAAAATCAAACAAAAAGGTGTTTTTAATAAGCTCTGAAGGAATATTTTTTACTGTTTTGAAAAAAGCTTCTTCTTGGCTTAAAGAATCTTTTGTCATGAATTCAGTAATCTCAGACACATAATGATCGGTAACAATTTTTTTGTAACTAGGAGATTCTTTATAATCGCTTTCATTAGAGTAGTCGAAGCCATCTAACCCCTTTAAGAAATCATCTGAGGCTTTAAATTCTTGGTCTCTCGTAAAATACCTATGTCCTTTTTCATAAACATTTAAACCAACTAAATAATTGTAATGAAGTTCCTTTTGTTCCGAAGTTTTAAACTTTTCAGAAATTCCTGGCGTATTATTTAAAAGTGCCGTTAACGAGTCTTTAATAGCTAATTGTTTATTTTTAAAATCGGCTTCATTTAAAGAATAAAAACTAGCATTATCGCCTATTAATAATGGAGTTTTCTCGCGTTTTTTTATAAGGTAGTTGTTTTCTGCAGCACCTTCACCAGAAATGACTAAGGAATTTTTAAAATCGGCTGCATCATAATTAATGTTTAAATTATAACCAGAATCTAGGTATAAAAAAACAGGGTTTTTAGTATCATATAAAACGTAAGAACCTTTTTCAACCGTTAATGTATCAGTAAAAGTTCCATCGGCAGCAACCTCTATAACCTCAGTAAAGGATTGGTCTTGGGTGTTAATTGATAATTCTGCTGGTAATTTATTTGTTATTTTACCAGAAATCACAATATAATCTGGCTTTGTTTCTGTTTTACAGCTGAAAGCAGATACTGCTAAAGCTAAAAGTAGGATTTTTTTCATTGTTTTTATTGGTTTTGCCCAAATGTAATAATTTGAAATAGGCTTGTTACTATTTTAGATTTATATTAACATTTTGTTTTTATGTTTAGTACTGAATTACAAGCTATTATGTTATAAACCATAACTTAATATCATTGCTTAAAGTGCTTTTTAAGCATAAAAAAAGCAGATGAAAAATTCCATCTGCTTTTAAAAGTATGTCATTAACGCTTATTTTTTAATAACGCGTTTATTAACTGTATTATTTTTTCCTGAAAATTTGAAGATATATAAACCAGATTTTAAGTTTGATATATCCATTGAATTTCCTGGAATAGCTTGTTTTGAAACTAATTTACCTACTAAGTTGTAAATTTCAACAGTTTCAAAATCTTTTGCATTAGCAATATTTATAACATTACTAGCAGGGTTAGGATAAATGGATAATGCATTGTTATTAGCATGTACATCACCAGTGCTTAATGTTGAACAACTTCCATTTTGTCCATAAATATGTACCTCGGCAATACTGGTCCAACCAGTATTCGCACTGTTTCCATGACCAACAATTTTAACATAACGACCATTGCTTCCTGTTAAATCAAATTTTTGTTCATCATCAACTGTGTAGCCTGTTTTGTAGCTATCTTGGTTGGTAATAACATTTGTAAAAGTAGCACCTTTATCATCAGAAACAGCAATGTCAAAATTTGTCGTTCTAATATCAGCTTTTAAGAAATGAATACCTATTTCGGTTAAATCGCGGTTACAACCTAAATCGAAAGTAATAGAAGCTTCACCTACTGAAGCATCAGCAGCCCAATAGAAATCTGCTGTTACGACATTATCAAAAGCATAAGGTGAACCTACATTATTTTTACCAGTTTCTGTTCCAACACCTATAGCATCTAAAATGGTGATTTCATTTTCAGCAGGAGGTGTAGTTCCTGGAGCAGGAGGGTCAACGCCACCTTCACCGGCACCATCGGCAACACCATCGTGAATCACACTAAAATTGTAAACTTCAACTTCACCGTAATTTAAAGCATTTGGATCGTAAGTTTGCCCTGCTTTATCAGCGTATTCTTTTTCTTTAGAAACATTAGATTGGGTGTAGTTTCCAACTTTAAAATAGGTTTGGTTATAGTTTAAATCCATGACATAATCGTTGCCATTTGCTGTATCCTTAACTAAATACTGAGATGCAGTTCCAGCATCGTATTGGGTTTTTAGATTACCGTCTTCTGAATAATAACAATAATGCTTACCATCAATCACTTCAAAAATAACTTCGTGTTTTGTGCCTAATTGATAATTTGTTTTAATAGTAAAATCGGGTCTTAATTTGCCACCGTTAAATGATAAAAATAAATGTTCGCCTTCTAACCTTAATACCATAGCATCGTCAATACCATCATCTTTGTTACCATGAATTTGAGTAGCTACTAAATGATTTTTGTAAGTAGGTAAGTGGGTAATAGCTTGCTCGACATAAATAACATGTTGTCCAGCGGTTGTCCAATATACATCTAAACTTCCATCAGGTAGTCTTTCACGAAGCTCAGAGCGAATGTAGTTTGAGTTAGCAGTAGATCCGTTACTTCCATTAATTTCTACTCGAAATACGATAGCATCATTTGTGTTATTCACGTAGAAGTAGTCTTGATTTGGGTACTCACAAAGTGGTTTTTGTTCTGAACCATCTGGTTTTGTGATTTTCCACTGACTACAATTAGTCATCAAGTCAGCAGGAATAGTTTGTGCTATCAATTTAGGGTTAAAAGCACAAAATATCATGCAAATTGTAAACAATCGCATGATTTTAAGTAAATTTTGTTTCATTTGTTAGAGTTTTGGGTTATTAGTTTGTGTAAAAAACTGGTTTACCTATCTGGTTCACCAGTTTACGACATAGCGAATTTATATAAAAGAAGCTAAATAAACAAGCTTAAAAGCTCTAGATCCTAACCAATTTAGAAAAACTACTTAGATATTAGGCTGTAAAAAAACCTTTCTACTTACCTTAAAGTCGATAACAAATAAGCTGAAATAATAGTAAAAAAGAATGGTGGTAATAAATTACACACGATGTGTTAAAGAGTCGAAACTTTTAGTTTTTGGAATAATCCCCAATTTAAATAATGTCTGTTGAATTTCGATGAGCATGTGTTCATCAATTAATTCTTGCGACCATTCCGTAAGGTTTAACCAGTCTTGAACATCTTCGAAATGCAAATTATAACGGTTAGCTATGGTTTTATCAATACTTGGAATGCTCTTGAAGTCTGCCGTAGTTTTATTAATAATGTCAAGAATAGATTTTAGCACAGGCTCATGATTTTTAATAAAATCTTCACGAGCAGCAATAACGAAACAGGGCCAAGGGGTTGGGCAATCGGAAATACGTCTAAAAACACCTTGATCTACAATAGGTTTGGTCATAAATTTTTCCCATAAAAAATAATCGGCTTTACCTTCAGTAAGACCTTTTACAGCACCTTCAAGGTTATTTATGATTTCGAAATTTAAATCGGTGTCCAAATTCCAATGGTAATTTTCAGCATTAACATATGTCATTAAATGCGAACCAGAACCGTAACGACTAATGGCTGCTTTGCGTCCTTTAAGTTGGGCAACTGTTTCAAATTTAGAATTGTTAGCTACGTGAACACCCCAAATTAAAGGCGATTGCACAAAAGTTTGCACAATTTTGCTTGGGTTACCAGCAATAATATCTTTCACAATGCCTTCGGTTAAAAGGATGGCTATATCGATATCGCCTGCTCTTAATCCTTTACACATGGCGCCCGTACCTTCGGGATAGTCTTGCCAACGTAAATTGATGTTTTCCGCTTGGTATGCACCACTTTTTATGGTGAGATGCCACGCTAAGTTAAAATGTTCTGGAACACCACCAATCTTTACGTTTTTCATATTAGTATATAACTATTCTACCAGCTTATTTAAAGTGTAATGAATCAATTTTTCTATGGCGGCTAATGGGTTTTTACTAAAAGTGCCATTCGCACGATTGGCTATTATAGCATTAAGAGATAAAGCATTATGGCCCAGTAATTTTGACAAACCATAAATGGCTGACGTTTCCATTTCAAAATTAGAAATCACCATACCATTAAAATTAAAATTATCCATTTTAGTATTTAATTCGGGATCTTGAATTTCTAATCTTAAAACACGGCCTTGAGGACCATAAAAACCACCTGCTGTGGCTGTTAACCCCTTGTGTGTTAAGTTGCTTTCCAGCTTTTTTTCAAGAGATTCACTACCGCGAATAACTATTGGTGTCGCTTTATTGGGACTCCAGTTGGTAAGTTGTATAAAAGCCTTTTCGATGTCTGGATTTTTAATATGATCCATTTGATAAGCATGAAGCATTCCGTTTATATCTAAACCGTGGGTGCTTAAAACAAAGGCGTCAACCGGAATGTTTTCTTGAAGCGATCCTGAAGTGCCAATTCTAATAACGTCAAGCTTAGTTAGATTTTCTTTAATTTGTCTGGTTTTAAAATTGATGTTAACCAAAGCATCTAATTCATTCATCACGATATCAATGTTATCTGGGCCAATACCTGTCGATAATACGGTAATACGTTTCCCTTTATAGGTTCCAGTATGGGTTTTAAACTCACGTTTTTGAGTTTTAAATTCGATATCATCAAAATGTTTTGATATTTTTTCCACACGATTTTGATCGCCAACTAATAACACCGTATTCGCTATGTTTTCAGGTTTTAAATTCAAATGATAAATACTACCATCAGGATTTAAAATAAGTTCTGACTCCTTAATCGTCATAGTGCACAGATTTTATAAGTTTGTTTTGAGATCGACTAAAATAAAAGGCTGCTTTTTTGACGCCTCCATACATTATATGGTTTTCAATTTTTTCTGCACAATTAAGCTGGTTTTCGAGTGCTAAATAGCCATCTCTATTTAATTCAATATGATCTTCTTTAATAGTATAAAGCACACTTAACTCATCAATAATTCTAGTAAGTTGAAGGTCTCCGTAGCCAAAAAAGCCTTGATAATTAAGAATGTAGCCTAATAAGTGGTTTTTAGAAGTAATTTTGTTTTTATGAATGATTTTAAGAATATTTCTTTCAAGGTCGTTTAAACCAGAAACCGAATCGGGAAAACGCTCTAAATGCGCTTTTAAGCAGTTGCTCAAGTAATTAAACGAAGAGCTTTTTACGATAAGAGGTTTTAGTAAATTATGATCGATACCGCAATAAATACTCCACACATTTCGTGCTAATTCTAAATCTTCAGCGGTAAGCAATACTTTGTTGTGATAGTGTGCTAACAGTTGTTCGGTGCTTAGTTCTGAAAGCCCTTTTAGAGTCTTACTGCCTTTAACGCGGCCGCTGCATACCAAATAAATAGGCAAATGCATTTGTTTCTGTTTTAGCAGACTTATAATGGCAACCATGTTAATATGGCAAAATAAATCGTACTCAAACCACAATACAATTTCAGAATAAAGGTCGGGATGATCCAGTTTTTCTAATTCACTTTCAATAAGTTCATTATCCACTTCAACATCATAAAACTTTTTAAAATGAATTCTGCGTAATTCTAAAAACTCTTCCGAAAAAACCTTTTCTGTAGTAGGACCTTCACATAACATGGCTTGCCATGTTAGAAATTCACCTTCAATTTTCAATTCGTTTAAAAAGTTGGTTAAAACAGAACCATTAGTAATGTGAAGTATCTTCTTTTCCATAAATTAGCCGCCTACGCGTTTTACGTTAAATCCTTTTTCTTTTAGCATTTTCATGATTTTATCGCGGTAATCACCCTGAATGATAATTTTATCATCTTTAAAACTACCACCAACGCTAAGTTTGGTTTTTATTTCCTTGGCTAAAATTTTAAAATCCTCGGTAGCACCGGTGTAACCTTCTAAAATGGTAATAGGTTTACCTTTACGCTTCTCGTATTTACATAAAATAGGATCGTCCTGCATCCAAATATTATCATCACTATTTGTAGTGGCTTCTGGTGTTTCTTCTATATGATCTGGAAATAAATTTTTTAACTGATCTTGTAAATCCATTTACTATGCTTTATAGGGTATTAAGGTAGTTGTTTTTGTGACTTCTTTTTCAATATGCAAGTTATTTTATTAATCCCAATTCTATTAAACGCTCTCTTAAAAACTCACCGGCAGTAATGTCTTCATAAGCTTTTGGGTGTTCTTTATCAATACATGCTTCTAGAACATCTAATTTCATAGCACTAATGGGGTGCATAAAAAATGGAATGGAATAACGCGAGGTTCCCCAAAGTTCTTTTGGCGGATTGATAACACGGTGTATGGTTGATTTTAACTGGTTATTAGTGTGTCTAGAAAGCATATCGCCCACATTAATCATCAGTTCATCTGGTTCTGCTATAGCATCAACCCATTCGCCCTTATGATTTTGAACTTGTAAACCGCGCCCTTGAGCTCCCATTAATAGCGTAATTAAATTAATGTCGCCGTGAGCCGCAGCACGCACGGCTTCTTTAGGTTCTTCGGTAATAGGAGGGTAGTGTATGGGTCTTAGAATAGAGTTGCCATTACGAATGTATTGGTCAAAATAGGTTTCTTCTAAATTAAGATGAATGGCTAATGCGCGCAAGACATATTTTGCGGTTTTTTCTAGCATTTTATAAGCTTCTTTTCCTGTTGAATTAAAATGCGGAAGTTCTTCCACTATAACATTTTCAGGGTATTCAGCTTTCAAAGCATCATCATCTTCAACATATTGTCCAAAATGCCAAAACTCTTTTAAGTCGCCTTCTTTCTTTCCTTTAGCACTTTCTTTCCCAAAAGACACGTAACCACGTTGTCCGCCAATTTCAGGGATTTCGTATTTCTGTTTGGTTTCAATAGGTAAGTCAAAAAAGCTTTTAATTTCTTTATAAAGATTTTCTTCAAGCTCATGGTTTAAAAAATGACCTTTTAAAGCCACAAAACCAATCTCTTCATAAGCTTTACCAATGGCATCTACAAAATTTTGTTTTTTGGTAGCGTCATTAGAAATGAAATCTTTTAAATCGACACTAGGAATCCTATTCATGAGGTTTAATTTATGATGAGTGTTACACAAATGTACGAAAAACATTGAAAAAATTTAGACGGCGTATTGCATGGACAAAACCATAGAAAGCAGCGCAAATTATGGTATCTTTGATTTGTTTTATAATAAAGATTTAAAACCCTTATAACGGTCGATTTGGCATGCAATATCAAGCAGAACATCTCCAAGAAAACGAATTAATAGCCCTTTACAAAAACATGCTGTTTCCTAGAATGATAGAGGAAAAAATGCTGATTTTATTACGCCAAGGCAAGATTAGTAAGTGGTTTTCTGGTATGGGGCAAGAAGCGATTTCAGTAGGCGTGACTATGGCTTTAAAGGCTGAGGAGTACATTTTACCCATGCACCGAAACCTGGGTGTATTTACAACCCGAAAAATACCGCTTGAACAATTAATTTCCCAATGGAATGGTAAGGCTTCAGGTTTTACAAAAGGTCGCGATCGCTCTTTTCATTTTGGTTCTCAAGCCCATAAAATTATAGGAATGATTTCACATTTGGGTCCGCAATTAGGCGTGGCCGATGGCATAGCATTAGCACATAAATTACAAAACAAAAATCGAGTTACCGCGGTGTTTACAGGCGAAGGCGGTACGAGTGAAGGCGATTTTCATGAAGCCTTAAACGTGGCTTCGGTTTGGCAACTGCCTGTTATATTTTGCATTGAAAATAATGGCTACGGACTATCAACACCTACCAATGAGCAATATCATTGTAAAGATTTAGCCGATAGAGCTTTAGGTTATGGTATGGAATCACATATTATTGATGGTAATAATATTGTTGATGTTTTTACTAAAGTGAAAGCCATTGCTGAAAGTATACGTCAAAATCACAGACCTGTTTTAATCGAGTTTAAAACCTTTAGAATGCGTGGTCATGAGGAGTCTAGCGGAACCGATTATGTGCCAAACAGCCTTTTTGAAACATGGAAAACTAAAGATCCCATTGATAATTTTGAGCAGTTTTTGCAAAGTATATCTGTGCTTTCTGAAGATATAATAAATGAAATTAAAACTGATTTCACTCATAATATTAATGAAGCTATAGCTATTAGTTTTGAAGAAAGTGAAATAACACCTAGTGAAAGTGTAGAATTAAATGATGTTTATCAACAAATTAAATATCAAGAAGTTGCTGTTAAAAATGATTTTGACAACATAAGGTTTATTGATGCCATTTCGGAAAGTTTAAAGCAAAGCCTAGAGCGTCATGATAATCTCATAATGATGGGGCAGGACATCGCTGAATATGGTGGGGCTTTTAAAATCACCAAAGGCTTTATTGAGCAATTTGGCAAAGACAGAATACGCAACACACCCATTTGCGAGTCGGCCATCATTGAAACTGCCATGGGATTATCGATAGCCGGAATGAAAAGTGTTGTTGAAATGCAGTTTGGAGATTTTATTTCGTCAGGATTCAATCCCGTTGTTAATTTATTGGCAAAATCGCATTACCGCTGGGGGCAAAATGCCGATGTCGTGATACGAATGCCTTGTGGTGGCGATGTAAGCGCTGGCCCCTTTCACTCGCAAACCAATGAAGCCTGGTTCACTAAAACCCCAGGACTAAAAGTCGTATATCCTGCATTTCCTTATGATGCTAAAGGCTTGCTGGCTACAGCTATTAACGATCCGAATCCAGTATTATTTTTCGAGCATAAAGCGCTTTATAGAACCTTGAAACAAGAAGTCCCTAAGGACTATTTTACATTACCCTTGGGAAAAGCTTCAGTAGTTAGAAAAGGTAAAGATATTACCGTAATTTCCTATGGTGCCGGTGTACATTGGGCTTTGGATACTTTGGACCAACATCAAGACATCGCAGCCGATTTAATTGACTTAAGAACCCTTCAGCCCTTAGATACAGAAACGATTTATAATTCTGTTAAAAAGACGGGTAAAGTGATTATTTTACAAGAAGATTCACTTTTTGGAGGTGTAGCTAGTGATATTTCTGCCTTGATTATGGAGCATTGTTTTGAGTTTTTAGACGGCCCGGTAAAGCGAGTGGCTAGTTTAGAAACGCCTATTCCTTTTGCTAAAAACTTGGAAAATCAATATTTACCCAAAGATCGTTTCGAAAAAGCATTATTAACATTGATGGCTTATTAATGGGTTAGGGATTCTTAAATCATCGCTCTGAAAGACTTAAGCAAGTCGGGTCTCAAAGTTTAACTTACTGATTTCGGTATACTTATTGTTAAACAAGTACTAAATGTTATTGAGAAGCTTTTGATTTTCAAAGAAAAAAATATCTTTGCTATCAATAACAGGCAAATTTCTTATATAAAAATATAGAAGATTAATGAAATCTTACATCTTATATCTCTTTATGATTTTGTTTTCACTATCTGCTTATTCTCAGATTGATAGTAGAAAAAAAAACTTTAGTATTCCTGCTATTGAAGCCCCAAAAGATTCTATAGACACTAAACCGAACACTCCAGAAATTAAGCCCGAGCCAAATTTTAACCTTCCTAAACCAACTCCAAATAAGCCTTTCCCTAAAAAGGAATTTTCTATGTTTTCTGAAGAAGAGTTTGGAGATCCAGGAGAGTTATACGCAGATAAAATCAATAAATCTCTGGATGATTTAAAGCTAAGTAAAGAAGAAATTGAATTTCGAAACGGTAGTACGGTTGATCAATATTTAGGAGATTTTAAAAGCAAGGCTAAGTTTGTGAATGTGATTTATCGCGATCATGGCTATATGGATGGCGATGTCATTCAAGTGCGTGTAAATGATGATATTGTTCATGCTAGGGTGTTTTTATCGAATTCATTTAAAGGTTTTAAATTAGACTTAAAACCAGGATTGAACAAAATTGATTTTGTTGCCCTTAATCAAGGAGAGTCGGGTCCAAATACTGCCGAATTTCGTGTTATTGATGATAAGGGTAATGTGATAACGCACAATCAATGGAACTTAGCAACCGGTGTTAAAGCTACAGTTATTGTGGTTAAAGAATAAGTGTTTTTCTTGTTTATTCGTTTAAATATTGAATGGTTTAACTGAAGTAGCGATTATTTATTTCGATAATATGTTTTCAATCAAATTCAATTCATCAGGATTAAACTCTAAGTTATTTAATGCCTTTACATTGTCTTTAAGCTGATTAGCTGAACTTGCTCCAAGTAATACCGAGGCCACTTGTGGTTGTCTTAAAATCCACGCAATAGCCATTTCCGATAATTTCTGATTTCTATTTTGTGCGATGGCATGAAGCTTTTGAATTTTTTCAGTATGACTTAGTACGGTATCTTCATTCAAATACGTTAGGTTTTTTGCAGCTCGAGATCCTTCTGGAATACCATTAATATATTTATCAGTAAGTAACCCTTGTGCTAAAGGAGAAAAAGCAATACAACCTACACCATTATCATTTAATGTGTTTAGTAATCCATCTTCAACCCAACGATCAAACATAGAATACCGGGCTTGATGTAGTATAAATGGCACATTTAGGCGCTTTAATATTTTAGCTGCTTTTTGAGTGTCTTCAGGCTGATAATTTGAAATGCCAACATATAGTGCTTTTCCTTGACGCACGATATCGGCCAAAGCACCCATAGTTTCTTCTAATGGTGTTTCTGGATCTGGCGCATGATGATAAAAAACATCAACATAATCCAAACCCATACGTTTTAAACTCTGGTCTAAACTTGAAATAAGATATTTACGAGACCCTTTATTACCATAAGGGCCAGGCCACATGTCGTAACCCGCTTTGGTAGCAATGAATAATTCATCACGATAGGGTTTAAAATCTTTTTTAAAAATGATACCGAAATTTTCTTCAGCCGAACCATACGGTGGACCGTAATTATTAGCCAAATCAAAATGGGTAACCCCTAAATCGAAAGCTGTTCGAAGTATTTCTCTGCCTTTTTGAAGATCATCTACAAATCCGAAATTATGCCACAAGCCAATAGATAAAGCCGGTAGTAAAACACCACTTTTCCCCGAACGCTTATATGTCATGCTATCATATCGGTTTGGACTTGCTTGATAACTTTGAACTCCTGATTTGTCGTTTATATGCATGATATCGTTATTATTATAAAAATAGTACTAAAATTCATCTTGTTTTAGTAAGCTTAAATGTATTCATTTTTTCCATTGATGAAAAAACGAATCAAAAAAATCTAGGCTCACGAAACTTTATTTAAATTTATCGTTTGCCTCCTAAATTTTAGGAACTCGTCACAAAACACACAGCTTAATTCAAAGTAATAGCTTGACCCAAACAGCCTAAAATTTTACGGAGACTTCACTTCAAATTTTACGATAAATTTTCGGTAGGCCGAAAAACGTTCTAAGTTTGAAATTTAGTCAAAACTTACGAAAAAGTATGTTTCATCATCGTGTAAACCCTAAGCTTGTTTAAAACTAGAATCACTAGGTAGTTCAAAAACTTCTAAACCAAAATAGGGTAGTGCGGCAATTAGGTGATCGAAAATATCAGCCATGATGTATTCATAATTCGCCCATCGTTTATCGCTACTAAAAGCATAAATTTCTAAAGGAATACCTTGTGTGGATGGTGCTAATTGTCGTGCCATAATCATCATATCCTTATTTACAGCAGAATGGCTTTTTAAATAAGAGTCGATGTATTTTCTGAATACACCTAAATTAGTCAGGTTTCGTCCATTAATCAACACATCTTTGTTTATTTGATGAGATGAGTTATATGAATCAATATCGCCTTGACGTGTTTCAAGATAATCGGTTAACAACTGTATTTTCTTTAAAGTTTCAACATCTTCAGCCGACAAATACTTCACACCACTTTGCTTTATGATTAAGGATCGTTTAATGCGTCGGCCACCAGAAGTAGACATACCACGCCAGTTTTTAAACGAATCAGAAATTAGGGCATAAGGCGGAATGGTGGTAATGGTTTTATCAAAATTTTGAACTTTAACCGTGGCTAAATTGATTTCAATCACATCACCATCGGCTCCATATTTTTCAACCGTAATCCAATCGCCAATACGAACCATATCATTAATGGCCACTTGAATACTGGCAACAAAACCTAAAATAGTATCCTTAAAAACCAACAAAACTATGGCTGAGAGAGCCCCCATACCCGTAATAAAGTTAATAAACGGAATACCAGTCATAATGGCGATAGCCGAAAATACACCAACCGTCCACGCAAATATCATGAAAACCTGGATGTAGCTATCGATAGGTTTATCTCTTAATCGGGGCAAGGTTTTAAAATAATCTTTAACGGTGTTTAAAACACTTCTAACCACCCAAAGAGTCAGTATAATAGCAAAAACCTGAAGCCCCTTTTCAACAATAATTTCAAAATCTGAAAAATCTTCAAAAATATCGGGAATAAATTCCAAAGCAATAATAAAGGGAATAATATGCGCGACGTTTCGCGGCACTTTATTGGCGACTAATAAATCGTCGAAATTGGTTTTAGTACGACTTGACAACTGTGTAAAAGCCTGAATAATAATCTTCTTAATAATAAAATCTATTAAGAAAATAACCACTAATAAAGCTAGAAGAAAAACGAAGGCATTGATATAATTAGCTAAGTTTTGATCTAGGCCTAAAGAAATTAAATAATCAAAAAAACGACGTTTTAAAATATTCATTTCGTGCTTAATTTTTTAAGGTATATTTTATCAATATAAAAAGTACCGAAAGGGATCACTGAAGCGATTAATACGGTTAGGAATTGCTTGGTGTTCCATGCGAATTCTTTCTTAAACATAAAAGCTAAAGAAACATAGGCAACAAACAATAAGCCATGTGGCATACCGAGCATTTTTACGTACTGCGGATCATTATAAAAATGTTTTATAGGCGTGGCAATAAACAACAATAAAATATAAGAAACACCTTCTAATAAGGCAATAAGTCTGAAAATATTGATTGATGAGAACATGATATCTTTTTTATATAATTGATTTAATTTTTGATAAATACCACACTAAAATATCAATTATTACAAGGCGTGGAAAATAACCAATCCGTAAATTACAAAGCGTAATAAGCGCAATGAACCATACAGAATTACTGCTCGAAAAGGAAATTTTATAATTCCAGCAGCAATACATGAAATTGAAAAGGGTAGTGGCAGTAAGGCCCCCACAACAATTAAGAAACCACCCCATTTTCGAGAGTTTTTAAGTTGCTTTTCCATTTTAACTTCCAAGTAATTATGCACCGAAGGTATTTTGGTTATGGTACGGCCCATCCAATACGCCAGTAATCCACCGATATAGGAGAGCACGGCTAAAAGTCCGAGAAAAAACCACGGACTATACATTTTTCCAGCCCAAGCAATGAAAATTTCGGGAGGGATGAGTCCTAAAAGGGTTTCAGACACGAAAAAGAAACTTAACACCCCCCAAGCAGGAAGAATTTCAGTAAGTTCGGTTAAAGCCTTATTGATATCAAAAAAATGATTGATCACATAAACTAAAACAACGACACCTATAATGATGGGCAATGCCTTTTTAACGGCCTGCCAAACAAAATTATAAAATCCCGTGTAGCTATAATACTGATGTAATAGCTTAATACGAGACTTTTCATTTTTAGATTTCGAGCTGTTTTTCATGCTTTAAATTAAGCTGCAAATATACAGTTAACTCTAATATTTACATAAATTAAACGGTAGATTTATAATAGTTTTATGTTAAATATTAAAGAATATAAATCGATATTTATTGTATAATCTTGAATTATAGTATTGTTAAACAATGGCTTAACAAATGATTTTATAAATACTATGCTTATCAATATTATTAGTTTGGTGTCTAAATTTATTAATATCTAAATATTGATAATACATAATGCTATAGGGAATTATGACTTTTATAACTAAAAATATGGTTTTAATAGAAGTCGTTTACTTTGTTTCATATAATTTCTATTTTACATAATATAAATTATAGTACAAATTATATGTAATACAATTAGATAGCTATAATTCTGTATTATGTAAAATATCCAAGAATGTATTGTTTTCATAACAAACGTTTGTACTTGGGTAATTAAACATTATCATTTTACTTATTGTTACAATTTAAACCTTTGTGTAGTTTTAAATTTGCAACAGTATATTTTTCTAATTCATATAAATCCATAGAAAAAATTTTAATCTCCCAATTAAATAAACTTGGGATTAACTCACATCATCATTATTTATAAAAAATTAGTATCAGATCGTAACTTATTAAGAACTTCCATTGTACCGAAGATACAATTTTAAAAATATAAGTGTATTACCTTTTTAGCACTTCTTTAAACTGATAAAAGAAACGCTCAATCAATCTTAAATCTTCGGTAATGATTTCAGCAGAACCTCGCATTTCTTGTTTAAAGTCTATTTCTTTATTGTAAGATGTAATTAACTCTTTTGGCAATTCTACATCTATTAAATACAAACCATCTTTGTCTGGAATTATAGATATATTTTCAACTGTTCCGTTTAATATACCAAATTCGGTATCTGGATAATTTTCAATTTTAATATTTACTTTTTGTCCAATTTTTAGCTTCCCAGAATTTTTAGCAGGTGTTTTAAGTTTGGCTATAAAAGAGGAGTTTTCACTTGGAATAATAGTAAATACTAAATTACCTTGATTTACAGTTTTGTGATATAGAAGCTTCAAAATTCTTGTAATTTCTTTCTGCTTGAGCAAATTCTAATTGCTTATTTTCATAATCTTGTTCCGAAATAACACCTTTTTCAAACAGGCTTATATTACGTTGCAAGTCTTTATTTCTAAAATCTAATTCTGTTTTATTAATTTCTTTTTGCGATTGTAAACTTTGTAATCGTCTATGCAATTCAGAAACAGAATACCTGTTAGCAACTAATTCATTACTAAAAGGTTGCAATTCTTTATTCAATTGATATTGAATGTAGCTATTTTCAAACAAAGCAAATTGCGATTCAATATCTCCAAGAAATAAAATTGGTAAACTATCCATGGGGAAATAAAAGGATTTACTATTTACAGTAATAGTATCTATTACTTTTTTCAACTTAAAAACATCTTCGTAATTTGCTGTATTTTCTAATATTGCTAAAGCTTGATTATTAGTAACTTCTTGATTATCGGTTACTAAAATAGCATCAAATCGTCCTGTTATTCTAGCATACTCTTTTTGTGGTGGAATTTGTGTTGTAATTAAAGCTTCTGAAGTTACAATATCTGGATATTTAACAAACCAAGACATAAATAATAATATTAATATTAGTGCAAGAAACAAGACGTTTCCCCAACGTATCATCCAATGAGGTACTTTGGTTAATATTTCTTGTACTTCTTCACTACGAAGTTCAATTTGTTCTATATGTTCGTTTTTTATTTCAGCCATATTATATTGCTAACTAAGTATTGTGATTTCACCTTGACGCAGTCGAAAGGTGTCTTTGTTCCAAAGATTTGAGACTGAATACTGCGACTTTTTACTGAAAACTACTTCCCCAACTCCAATTGATTCTTAACCAAATGATAATAATTCCCTTTCTGTTTTACTAAACTCTCATGATTACCAACTTCAACAATTTTTCCTTGTTCCAATACTACAATTTTGTCTGCATTTTTTACAGTACTTAAACGGTGTGCAATAACAACAACCGTTTTGTTTTTAAAAAAAGTATTTAATTTTTCCATTATCACTTTTTCATTATTAGCATCTAACGCAGAAGTCGCCTCATCAAAAAACAAGAAATCAGGATTTTTATAAACCGCTCTTGCAATAAGTAATCGTTGGTTTTGTCCTGTACTTAAACCAACTCCTTCCATACCTATTTTTGTATTGTAGCTTAATGGCAAAGTTTCAATAAACTCTTTAATATTTGCCACGTCTACTGCATGAGCAAGTTTTTGTTTGTCTACATAATCTTCGCCAACTGCTATATTATTAGCAATAGTATCACTAAAAATATAGCCTTCTTGCATCACTACACCACTTTGACTTCGCCATGCTTTATGTGCGATATGTTTTAAATCGTGCTTACCTAATTTTATTTGTCCTTCGTTTGGCTCATAAAACTTTAAAAGCAGTTTCATCAAGGTAGTTTTACCACTTCCACTTGTACCAACAATGGCAGTTATTTTATTGGTAGCAATAATTAAATCCAAATCTTTTAAAACCAATTGGTCGGAACCTATATAACGAAAAGACACTTTATCTAATTGTAAATCAGCGTCTTTAGGTATATCACTTATTTTCTGTTCGTTTGCTTGTTCTTCATCTTCTTTATTGTGGATTTCAGACAGTCTATCTAAACTTATTTTAGCATCTTGAACTTGATGAATGAAATTAATAAGTTGGGATATTGGAGAGTTAAGTTGACCGACTATATAACTAATAGCTAACATCATCCCTAAAGTAATTTCTCCATCAATTACTAATTTTGCCGATAAAACAGTGATTAAAATATTTTTTAATTCATTAATGAATCCAGAGCCTACACTTTGATATTGTTCTAATGCTAAACCCTCTAATGAAATTTTAAAAAGCCTAGCTTGTAAAAACTCCCAAGACCAACGCTTTTGTTTTTCTGCATTATGTAGCTTAATTTCTTGCATACCATTTACAAGTTCAATAACCTTACTTTGTTCTTGACTAACTTGTGAAAAATGCTTGTAATCTATATCTCTACGTTTTTTTAAAAAAATAATTACCCACAAAAGATATAAAATACTCCCCGATAAAAATATACCAAATAACACCAAATTATAATAAGCTAATACTAGACTAAACATTATTAAGTTAACCATTGAAAACAAAATACTTAAAGATGAAGTAGTTAGCATTTGTTCTATACGCTTATGGTCATTAATTCGTTGTAAAATGTCACCTGTCATTCGGGTATCAAAAAAGGCTATTGGAAGGTTCATCAATTTTATAAAGAAATCAGAAACTAAAGAGATGTTAATGCGAGTACTTAAATGCAATAATATCCAGCTTCTGACAACTTCTATTGCTGTCCTGCCAATAAATAACGCCAATTGTGCAAATAGAATGAGATAAATAAAATGAATATTTTGGTTTTTAATACCTACATCAACAACGCTTTGGGTCAAAAATGGAAATATTAATTGTAATAAACTTGCAGTTATTAAACCAATGACTAACTGCCATAAAAACCGTTTATATTTAAAAACATATTTTGACAAGAATTCAAACCCAAGGTTTGGCTTTTCTTTATCAAAATTGGAATCATAAAATTTTGGGGTAGGTTCTAAAAGAAGTGCAATGCCCTCATGAGTTTGTTCAGTAGCATTATTTCCTATCCAATGATTTAAAATCTCTTCTTTGGAATATGTTAATAAGCCATAAGCAGGGTCTGAAATATAAAAACTTTCTTTTCTTTTTTTATAAAAAACAACATAATGATTTTTATTCCAATGCAATATGCAAGGTAAAGGGGCTTCTAATAAACGGTTTAATGATACTTTAACTCCAATACTTCTAAAACCGATTTTTTCCGAAGCCTCGCTTAAATTTAACAAGCTACTACCTTCACGAGTAGTCTCGCTTAAAGTTCTTAAATATTGTGTAGAAATGGTTCTTTTATAATGTTTTGCAATTATTTTTAAACATGTCGCCCCACAATCCTTAAAATCTAGTTGTTTATAAAAAGGAAAATTATTTGCTTTCAATCTTTTCTATTAAAATAGTATTATCATTCTTGTCCTTAATTTTGATGGTTAATTTAGAAACTGGAACACGAATTGTAATTTTATTATTTTTGATGTGGATAATTCTATTTATTATAGGAATACTACCTGATTTATACTTTTCGTATTCCTCTTGATAATAAACAGAAATTAATAACTCTTCATTAATATATTCATTGAATATATTTTTCTTTAGAGATATATTGGTTAATTCTTTATTATCAAATATGGAATCAAGTATTGGTGTTGTATTATTCATTAAAAAATAATCAACATTTGTATCTATTTTTTTCTTACTCTTAAAATTATCTGATTTAATTAATAACAAATCATTTTTTATATCTGAAACAATATCAACTTGATTAATTGTTAAAGGGTCTGTATTTGTTAATTCTTTAAAATATGCAGCCATTCTTTTACCTTTTACTGTTTCTTTTTCATTAATATGGGCAATTCCTGCATAAACAAAAATTTTGGCTGTAGAGTCTTTTTCAATAATCTTTTTTATATTTTTAGCTTGTGTTTCTTCTCTATTATTTGTTTCAAAATCATCATAGCTTACAATTTTAAACCCTAAATCTAATGCTTCTCTAATAAATTGACCAAAATAAGGTTCTCTTGTATAATAACCATCATTTTTAATTGGATAACCTCTAAAGTTAAGTGAACTATCTCTATTCTTATAGACTGCTTCAATCGCTAAATATTTATACCCTTTATTGTTTAGTATTTTTAGAAGCTTATTAGCCACTACACGATGATTTGGTTCCCAGTGCATTTCATTAAGCATAACTACATTAGTGCGACTTGAAGCTTCTGAAATTGAATCAAAAACGGCATCATTAATAATAGCATTTCGTTTACTTATTATACTATCGACAGTCCGCTGTAAATATTTTTTCCTAGAAGATTGAAATTCATTAATTAAACTATCATATTCTATATTATTTGACATAAAAGAATTTACAGTTGCCAAATATTGAAATTGCATCCAATCCTTTTTTTTGGATTTAGGAATAAACGTATTTTTAAGTTTTTCTCTTACAAAAAGATAATTCGGATTATTTTTATAGGTTTCAAATATCTTAGAAAAGGTTAATTTTTCAGAATTAGCGCTATCTAAAAGTATAGATTCAGTAAGTGCAAAACCATCTTTTAATATATGTTTAAGTCCCTTGAGTTTGTTCTTGCCTTTTAGAAGTAAATAAATTTCCGTATTTTTTTTTTTAAACAAAATGCGATTATTTACTGTATCTTTTACTATTAACTTTATAGAATCTTTAATTTTGGTTATCGCCTTTTTTGGTTCTTTATAAAAGAGAAAAATATTATATTCAGGGTCAGAACAAAAACCAAAAACCATTAAGTTTTTAAGCTTAATCCCTTTTAAATCTTTTATAGCTAATTTAATTATCTTTTTTTGCTCTTTTTTGGGGTTATCAATTTTTGTGTCCCCAAAAAAATTAACACTCATATTTAAACTATCATTATAAAAAGTACTTCCATTATAGTAATTAAATTTATTTTGAGGATGGTAAGTCCCGCAAGAAGTAAAAATTATTAACAAAAATAATATATATATATAATATTTATTTTTCATTCCAAGTATTTGTATATGGGCTATAATTACAATCCGTGTTATGAATATATCTATCTTCAATTTTTATTGGGATTCTATTATCAGGACACATATATCTAAATTCACAATCTTTACAAACACCAATTTTGTCTTTAGTTAAAGCCCATAGGTGCTGAAAACCTTCTTTAAAAACAATGGTTTTTATGTCCTCATCTTTAATGTTTCCGTAATATTCTCTATGAACAAAAGATGGCTTTACCTCTCCATTATTATTTATATATGCTCTTCTGTTGAAGTATAGGTTATGGTTTAACGATTCAAGATATGCCTTTATGTTTAGTGTAAAACTTTTAATGCCAGATATTCTTCTTGTTAGTAGTTTGTTTAAATCGTTTTTAAAATATTCTACACTTTCATCTTCTGTATTCGTTATATCGTTATTAGGGCTATTAAAAAAAATCAATTTCTTTAGTCTTTCATGTTTGTTTTTTAAGGCTATGACCTCCTTAATTAAATTATCATCAAATAATGATATAAATGTAATTAGCTTAACTCTAGACTCATTCAATAATTTTAATACTTTATTTAAGTTTTCAGTAGAATTACTTGAATTAATAATTACAATATGCTCTACACCCGTATTATCAATAAAATTTTCTAAAAAACTCTTTTTAAACTCCTGTAAAGAATCTATTTCGATAAATAAAAAATCTAAATAAAGAGGTTTTTCTATAGCAGAACTCATAGCAGGAAATACATCTTTGTTATCTGTTGTAAAAATTATTTCACTTGATAACAGATAATCAAAGTGTTTTTCTAAATGTTCTTTTTGAGAAGAATAGTCACTAAACAGGGTATCTATTCCTTTATTTTCATAGTCTTTGAAAACTTCAATTACAGAATTTGGTATAAAATACAAATTTAATCTTTGTAAATCATAGACTGCAGTTCTATTTGCTCCTCTTACTAACTTGCAACACTCATAAAATCTATAATACTTTTTCATAAAAAAGCAGATTTATAATATAAATAACATCTCATTTTATCAGTATTATATAATTTGGATTTGGCGTAATGTAATTCGTTTATTTGAGTAATAACATTCTTTTTTTCTATAAAAAACACAGATGCAGGTAACTTATCTCGATAGTCATCTGGAAGAATATCTATTAGTTTTGTCATAATTAATTAGAGTTTTTATATAAATATTGAGCAACTTTTTTATGCAAATTGTAGTTACACGGAGTGCTAGTCATTCCAAATTGACCTGATGGATTTACTTCTAAAAAATAATACATATTATCTGTGGCATGAATCATGTCAATTGAGCCTGTATTTAGCCCTAGCTTTTTCATCAAATTGTCAATACTATCTTTTATATTATTTGGTAATGAATAAGGAACATATCTTGTTGGATTCTCCATATCATAACTTCTAAAATCTATTTTAGTCTTGGGGTTACTTTGAGAAAATATTGCCATTGAATAAAAATCTCCATCCAAATAAAAAATCCTCAACTCTAAAATTTTATCTGTGTATTTTTGAAATAATGTGGGGCTAAATTTATCAGATATAGAGGCGGTGCTTTCTATTTTTTTAGTGAAAAAAGGATAATTACCAGCATCATATTCAACATGTTTACCTTCTCCTAGTGATTTGGTTAACACTTCGTTATTATTAAACTCAAAAAAAACATCTAGTGCTTTTTTATTTGAAAGAATTTTAGTTTTCGGAATATTTAAACCACATTCTTGGGCTGTTTTTAAAACCTCCAATTTAGTTGGCATATTTCCTTTTCTATAAAACCATTTTTTGCTGTCTAACAAGTTAAAAATAGTAGACCTTATTACAATAAACTCTGTGTAAAGATATTTTGTTATATCACTTTTCTTGTTAAATACTTTTTCATACGATTTTAGAAATCCAAATTTCCTAAACCATACTACAGATATATCTTTCAAAAATATCTTTATATTTCCTTGACTGAAATATGCTTGCGATTCATTAGATAAATCGTAATAAAAACCTACATTTCCTTTTAATAAATCTTCATCATTTAAACGAAAAAATGGAGTATTAAAATGAACTAACCAATCTATTACATTTTGGGTGTCTAAATCTGTGGGAGTGCTCAATATAAGTATCATACATTTAATTTAAAAGAATAAGGAGGGGAAATAAACATTCCTCTCCTTAATTTAAACAAGGTTTAACTTTTAGTCCCAAGAATCATCAGGTCCATCATCTGGATTTCCTCCGTTGTCACCAACAGTTACCGTGTTTTGGTCTGAAAATGCCATAGCCATTCTTCCTCCATAAACGGTTTTTAATTCAACTTTCTCACAATTGAAATCTTCTAATTTTTTCATAAAAATAAATATAAAAGTTAAAAATTAGTCATAAAATTTTTACAATTATAAGACTTTGCCAAGTATTGACGTTCAAATATCCGTTTAATTATCTTACATTACTATTCGTTATTTAAATAAAACCATTACTTTTACGCATAAACAAGTTGTATTATGAATAACAGTATTGGTTATAGAATTAAAAAAGTTAGAGAAAATAAAGGCATTTCTCAAGAAGCAATGGCATTAGAGTTAGATATTACACAATCTAACTATGGCAGATTAGAAAAAAGTGATAATAGGTTAACTATACCAAAAATTCAAAAAATAGCAAAAGTGTTGGATATTACAATATCCTATTTGTTTGATGAAAAATCTGAAAAAATTATTAACCAACATAATAACGAGAACGTACAAGCTTATAATGTAGAAACAATTATAAATGCAGATAAAGAGCATATTACTTCATTAAAAGAAGAAATAGCTTATTTGAGAGAGTTATTAAAAAAGGAAAAATAGTGCTAATAGCCCATTTCATACACATTCCCTCTTCACTCCTATATTCGCTTCAGTCAAAGCGCATTCCATTACTTTTTTTGAAGAAACTTATGTAAAAGATTTTTTTAAATAAAATTAGAACAAGAAAACTTTGCTTTACCAAAGCAAAGTTACCTAATGCGGGCCATTATAGTGCATTTTACAACAATTAGCTAAATAGCGCTTTTTCGCGATATTTGACATAATTGTAACTCTGTAACCGCTTATTTAAAACTAGGCCTTACTAAATCCTAATTCAAAAGTTCTAATAGTTAAGTAAAATATTGAAAACTTATCATTTACTATCTTTTCAGTATTAAGTGGTTATGGTTCATAAATTTTCAAATACGCGATTCTCATGGATTGACACCAGCGCTTAATTTTCTACGAAATTGGAAGTTTTCAAATTAATTCAACAAATTAGTTAAAAACAAATTTAACATATCTAGTTGGCCAAAAGTATTTTCCTTTAATTTCAATTTCATCCCCAATAGCTCCTATAAGTATCAAAAATGATTTGGTTCTTAAAAAGGACAATAATTAAGAGAGGGTTTCTACAAACTACATAATAACTTGTTTTTATAGCGTATTCCCTTTCGAAAAGGATCAAACTTTATTTTAATCAAGCTAACCGTCCATTTTTATTCAAGTTATTTTTGATAAAAGAAGGTAATACTAACGTTTAAAATAAAAAACTCATGAAAAAGGAACAGGACAAAAAAGATACATCTAAACAGGTAGATTTAGATGTACAAAACAGTAAAATGCTAAGAAAGACTAAAAATGAACCCGAAAGCGCCAAGGAGAATTTAGATATTCCTGGCGGAAGAACGGCTAGGCCTTTAACCAATGACAGGCATCAGGATCAGAAGAAAGATGATAAGAAACCTAAAAAAGAGCCCATAGAAAATATTGAATTGGACACCGATCCGGGTAACGAAAAATAAACGCTTATTTTTTATCCTTCTGCTTTTGTTTTCTCCAAAGAAAATAAAGAATTGCAATAACTATAGGTAAAATGATAAACACAATGACCTCAAATGGGTCAGACAAATCCAGAGGCTGATTGTCGTCTGGATTTGGTGTTCCTATAGGTAATTGTAATGCTATAAAGTTTATGAGGGATTTCATGATTTTGAGTTTTTTGTTATTATTGATAGATGCTTCACTGCGTTCTGCATGACAACTACCTCTATTAAACGTTAACTTTCAAAATGAAGTATATCATTCATTAGGAGGCACGAATAAAAAATCGTTTTATTTTGAATAAGCACCCGAAGAATATGTTAGTTCATAACTATGGGTGTAAATTTCAAAAACAATTCCAAATGGGTCTTCAACATAACACATTTTGAATGGCTTGTCATTTGGATAGTATGATCTAATAGGCATTCTTTGTTTTCCTCCGTATGACAAAATTTTATCAATAAGTTCTTCAATATTGGGGTCTTGAACGCAAAAGTGAAATAACCCTGTATTGAAAGGATTAAATTCTGGTGCTTCTTTAATGCCATTCGGAAAAGAAAATAATTCTATTCCAATACCATCGGAAGTTGCTAAATGAGCAATTTCAAATGCTGTCCAATCGTCTCCGAAAACGTCAATGCACATTTGACCAATGGCGGTTTCCTTTTCCTTTTTTACGGTTGAAGGTTCCATAATGATGTACCAGCCCATAACTTCCGAATAGAATTTAACGGCTTCTTTTATATTTGGAACGGTTATTCCGATATGCGAAAATGATTTTGGATAATTGTTACTACTTGTCATATGTTTTATTTTTAAAGCAAAATTAGTCTATATTTGTCTTATTGGCAATAACCTACCAAAAAGTAATATAGTTACCAAAACGAGTAAATTAAAGAATATCAACAATATAAGTTTAAATTTTGAATAAAGAAAATAGTTGTCCGTTGAATTACACTATGAATTTAATAGGAACAAAATGGAAACCTTTAATTCTATTTCATTTATTAGAAGGCGGTTTACGTTCAGGAGTATTACAAAAGAAAATTCCTGGGATTTCTAATAAAATGTTTACCCAAACAGTAAGAGATTTAGAAAAAGATGGTCTTATTTTTAGAAAAGTTTACCCTGTTGTTCCTCCTAAAGTGGAATACGAATTAACCATTCGAGGGAAATCCCTTGAGCATATTTTAAGAAGTTTGGATAAATGGGGATTGGAAGATAGTCAGAAATAATTAGTTGCTTCACTGCGTTTTGCATGACTGTTTTTACACAGAGTTACTCAGATAATACACTGAGTTTCGCAGAGCCTACAAGTTAATTCACCTACTCCATAATACGGTCTTCGAGCGGAGTCGAGAAGTTTTGATTTCATTGAAGCTATATTGTTCTCGACTTCGCTCGAACACCTTACTATACGTTTTCAAACATTTTGATGAAAACCACCGTTGGAACCGATTGCTGAATACACTGAGGTTCACAGAGGCAAAAGTTAATTCGCGTACTCCATAATACCGTTTTCGAGCGAAGTCGAGAAGTTTTAATTTAATCAAGCTATATTGTTCTCGACTTCGCTCGAACACCTAGCTATACGTTTTCCAGCATCTCACTTAAAACCTCCTTAAATACATCAACCGGTTGAGCCCCAGTAACCGCACTTTTTCTGTTAAAAACAACCGTTGGAACCGATTGAACACCAGCATTCTGCCAAAAAGCTTCCTGACTTTTAATATTATAACGCACTTCGTCATTGTCTAATAATGCCATGCCATCTTCTGCATTTAAACCAACATCAATTAAAGCTTGCTTTAAAACCTCACGGCTAGAAACATCTTTTCGTTCACTAAAAAACGCCGTAGTTAAACGCATTTTTAAATCGGTTTGCTTGTTATATTTTTTAGCATAATCCAATAAAATATGAGCTTCGAACGTATTAACCATGCGCATATCTTCAAAATAATCGAATTTAAAGCCAAGCTCCTCACCTATTTCAGTCATTTGTTCTTGAGAGGCTTTTTGTTGTTCTAAAGTCGATCCGTATTTTTCGCTAATGTGTTCGGTTACATTCTGGCCTTCTTTAGGCATTTGTGGATTAAGCTCGAAAGGCTGCCACTCCACCTCTACTTGGTCTTTAATACCTAGTTCGGCAATGGCTTTTTCCAATCGTTTAAATCCAATGGTACACCATGGGCACACCACATCGGATACCATATCAATTTTTAGTTTCTTTTTCATAGCACTAATTTTATAAAGCAATTAAATGGTTTTTATGCGTTAACACGGTAATAAATCAAAAGATTTTTAACTGTTTCAATTATCTCATTATAACCCTTAAGCTAGTCGTAGAAACACCGATTCATTACAAAACACGGCTTACTTTTTCAAATTACGCTTAATTTTCGGTGCCTTCTAAGTAGGCTCTTACAAAATAAGTGCTTAAGAATGTTTCAATATTATCAGAAAAAATACGATCTACAATCTCTTCTGATGTCAATCCTAATTTTAACTCTGTAATTTCATTTTCATTGAAAAAACGGTAATTTTCCTCCTTAATGTCTAAAATTTTAAAGCGCTTCCAAAGGGGATCAAAATTCATATCTATGGCATTTTTTACCCGTGTTTTAAAATCTTTTAGCGTACTGGCTGTATTAAAATTATCGAAAGGATCCACGATGCCATCATTGTCTGAACCTAGACAAATGGTTTTCCAAGCCTGAACTTCTGGAATTCTATTTTCCTCAATCGGTATTTGGGCATTTAATGTTCGAATGTGATCCAAGTTAACCTTTACAATATGAAACACATTGGTTAAAAACATTTGCGTATGCAGTTTACTTATAAACTCTTTTTGTGGCCAGCGTTTTTTATAGGATTTAAGTAGGTCTTTAAACTTTCCACCAGGCATTCTACCATCATGCATACAAACGCCAATAATACCATTGGAATCAAACACTTCACGAATGTCTTCATCGGTAATATTGATGTCCCATCGGCTTACATAGGATTTTTTATCTAGTTGATTGGTATCCAGACGCTCTGCTGCTTTTGCTCGTGTTGAAATCCCGTTTATAGCTGTATGACTAATAACGATGGGCATAGCATCGCCTTCATCTCTTAGCGCTTTCACAATAGCTGCATAATCATTTCGCGCTTGCAACGACATGTGCTTGGTGTCTATAAGAATACGCTGTCCGTTATGTCGGCTAAGTAAATGCGATTTGATGAGTTGCTTTCCAAAATCACTAATACCCAAGTCTAAGCCATTTTTCTGATTAAAAACATTGGAAAACCCAGGCATACTTTTGTTTTTGGCTTCACCAAAACTTTTAGCATGACCCGTAAGTAAATTGTTAAAGTGATGCGCAAATGTGATGAAAAATGGTGTGAATTCGAATTGCTCTTTATCTTTTAATGCTGAAATGTTCCTAATGAAACTGGCCTTAAGCTTCTCTTTATTTTCTTCTGATAAGTCATCAATCATTTTATCCCCCACCAAATCCTTGGAGTTGTATTCTCCCAAAGCATGGGCGCCTTCAACAGTAAGGATTCCAGCTATAATATTCTGATTTCGAAGTGCTGCATACTCTTCATAATTAGATACTAATTGAAATGTAGCAACATTATCTTCAGCATTCGGCGAACAGCTTAAATGACTTTGATTGATGTACTTATATTCTAATGAAAAATCAGTTTTGAAATAATCGACGTACTCTGAATCATAAACACTTTTTAAATAATCGACCACTTTTGTAGAAGAAAACCCCGTTAGAATTTGAATAATTCTACTATCAATATGTCTTTTTAATTCTATGCCAAATACTTGGGCCAAAATAAAACGCTGCACAAAAGTAGATGAGGCAAAAGGTCTGTCAGGTCTTAAAAACTGCCTTTCTATGGGATAAATGGAAAGAAACAGAAGTCGGTTATCGCCTTCGTAACAACTGTCTAAATTTGATTGGGTATAAGTAGCTAAATCTTTAACAAAAAGATTCACCATCCAACGTCGCGGACTAACACCTAGTATTCCCTTAAATAAATCTTTGGGATGAATGTTTTTTTTGTAGGTCCATATATCGCTTATATCTGGATTATTACATGGTTTAAATGACGGGTGACAATGTAAATCGCCAATTGGTTTGTTCATCGGGTTGGGTTTAAAGTTTAAAAATAAGATTTTCTGTGATATTCTTAAACTTTTAGGGCATGCACTAACCACAAGGGGTCATTGTTAAATAGGTTCCAATCGGACTCCAAAGCGTTGTAAAGTGGTTCAATTTCAGGGAAATCATTAAATAAATTTTCGTTCTTAGATTTTAGTTCCAAAATATAATCCATGAGTTCGTAACAGATGGTAAATTGTCCGCAAGCCAATAGCGTTTCCATACGGTTACTAGCAATATCAGTTTTATCCCACCATAAGGTTGTTGGCGTTTCCGAAGCCGTTAAACACACCTTTTTTAAAATTTTACTTGGAGGTTTAATGTCTTTACTCAGACTAGTAGCTTTATTGTAAGCTGTTTTTTTACCACTTAATTTATACACCGTTGTGGTGATGCGTTTATTTTTTAAAATGTCTTTTGAATAAAACAAATCGTAGTTTAAACGTCGCATTTGCTTTAAAAACACATCGTTTATCATGGTCATAGCCGAGCTAAATCGTTCTGAAAGCATTCTCTGAATTAAGCCAATATCCAATTTTTGAAACGTTAAAACATCATCTAACAAAGGTTCTGGAACATTTTTTTTGAAAATGGTTTTCAGTTTAGACAGCACAGCCGATTTTAACATGGAAGCCAATAACCCTAAAACGGTTAATAAACTACCAGCCCCTAGAAAAACACCGCCTAGAATATACAGACTTGTATAAGATTGCGAACCAAAAACCTGCATATTATTCAAAGTTAAAATCAAAACACCAATGATGAGCATTATAACATACAAAGGCTTGATGGTGAAATACTTTAAAATTTTGTTTATCGCTTGTTGGAGTGTTGATGTTTTTTCAATTTTAGACGCATCGGGTTCCCAGGGCTGCATTTTAAAACTTCCTACATCATTAACAATAATTAAATCTAAACCGTTTTTCATGCGCTCGTTAATAAGCATCATGCTGCCAATACCTTGATTATCGGCAATACCACCATCCATAATGCCTACACCTTTATCAAAAGCATCAATGGCTTTTAAATTTTTATAGTCGGTATCGTTATGATCTTTAAAGTAATCATCAGGGAAAACCAAAGGTTCAAATCCCACTGGAAAACATGATGATGACGCTATAACATCGCCTAATGCGATTTGATAACGCAGCGCATTTATTTCCTTTTGATTGGTTTTATACAAAGGATTATTTCCAAAATATCCCCTGTTTTGAAAGCGATAGGTAAGTCCGAATGAGAAATCGGTAGCATTAAAACAAACCTGCTCCAGTTGTTTAATATGCTCCTTTTTAAAAAGACTGAATTCCCCTTGAAATAAAGGCAATTCGGCGTAGGTTAAAGCAAAAGCATTGATTAATGAACGTTTTTTAGAAGGATTGGCCTTCCAAACAGCATCATCTTCCAATTTTGAAATGGCTTTTTCTAGTAAAGTATCATTTTCGGGAGTGAACGTCTCATAAAACCTATTAAAAAACACCTTAAAATCGAAGTTAGGATCCTGTACAGCTTTAGCATAAGCCACTCCTGTTAAAGTACCACCACTAACCGTACTTAAGGCTTTGGTTCGTTTTAAAAGCGGTAAGTTTTTATAATTCTGATGATTTAAATATGATAAAACACCCAAGGCATAAAACGTGGCTCTATATCCACCTCCGCTAAAACAGAGTCCGATGTTTTCAAATGGTTTAAAGTCTTCTGCCATGGTGTCTTTTGGTTTATAAAATGTGGGAACATCTCTTTTAATAGGGTTATAAATATACAGGTTTGTAAGTGTTTTCAGAAGAAAAAATTAGTTTAAGACTTTTCCTTATCCGTTTTTAATTAGCCACTAGAACACCTATAAGCACACCAATTACGGTTCCTGCTCCAACAGCGCCAACGTTTCTCCAAAATCGTTTTTTTCTATAGGATTTTAATTCTGATGAGGCTGCTTCTAACGACGTGTTGGATTCCAATAGGGCTTGTTCTGTGCGATTTACCGAAGTTTCTAAATAGTTTACACTTTCCTGAAACTCGCTAATGCTTTGCTCATATAAATTTTGTTGAGCACGACAGTCTTTGGCAAGCTTATCATATAAATCCTGACTTTCTAAAATAAGTTGATGATAGCTGTTTATGACGGTATCAAGCTCCGTTTCATTTTCCATTTTTAAAAATTGACGTAATTCCTGAAAATATTTAAAACTCGGAGCATTAAACACATATAACTTACTATTGGTGTTGTTTTTTAATACCTCTTGAGGCTTTAAAATGTATGGTTTTTCAAGTTTTATTACATATGAGGAATCAATGGTTATGGTTTCAGAAAACTTTTGCTTCGGGCTCTGACCAAACATGTTGGTGTTTATAAAAATCAAAAAACATAAAATGAGGAGGCTGCTTTTCATCAAAGAGTTTTTAGTAGAATTACTGGTATTAATCGAATACACTATCGTTGGCTATAAGCACAGACAGGCGTTCACGTTTTATTTTTAATAAAGAATCGATGGTTTGGCGTCTTTTAAATGTTGCTACTTTGATGCGTTCTTGAAGCAAATTTATGATGTCTATTTTATGCTGAAAGCGCTCTAATTCCGCTTGATAGTTGGTAAGCTGTAGGTTTAACTGCGTAATCTCCTTTTTAGTCTGTTTATTAGAATTCAAGGCTTCATTTAAACTTAGTTTAGTTTGCTGTAATTCAAACTCAACACGTTTTAGTGCGTCATCTTCCTCAAAAAAAGCTTTAACCAAATAGCCACCTGTAATAAGTAAAATGAATAATAAAACCCAGGTATAAGTTCTAGTCATGCAGGACGGGGTTAGTTTGTTAGGTTGTAAAATTTTGGATTCAAAAGAGCGAATATATCAAAAATTAACAGGAAACATATTACACAATAGCATAATTGATGGATTTGGTTAGCCTTATTTTCTTCATTCAGAGAATACTACATTAAATTTATGACGCTCTTCAGTTTTAACTTAAAAACAACGTATAGCTTTATACTTCTGTACCCAGAGTTTTGTAACTTACAGTTTTGATAAATGATTTAACTGATCATTATAAATAACTCAATATCAATACATAAATATTTCAAAATGACAACATTAAAAAATAAAAAAGCCATAATTACAGGTGGCAGCCGAGGATTAGGAAAAGCCACAGCACTTGCTTTTGCACAAGAAGGCATTGATGTCGCTATAACAGGTAGAAATGAAAAACTTCTAAAAGAAACCGTTGCCGAAATTGAAGCTTTAGGCGTTAAGGCCACCTATGCTGCCTTTGACGTTGGTAATTATGAAGATGTTAAGATAGTCATTAAAGAACTTATTGAAACATTAGGAGGCGTTGATATTTTAGTAAACAATGCTGGAATTGCGGCTTTTGGTACTTTAAATGATATGCCAGTCGACCAATGGACTCAAATAATTCAAACCAATGTTATGGGCATGTATTATGTCACCAAAGAAGTTTTACCAAACTTAATCCATCAAAACGATGGCGAAATCATAAATGTGTCATCAACAGCTGGATTAAATGGAAACGCAAGTACTTCGGCGTATTCTGCTTCAAAATTTGCGGTTATCGGCATGTCGGAATCCTTAATGAAGGAAGTCCGTAAAAATAACATTCGAGTGTGTACATTAACGCCCAGCACCATTGCATCAGACATGTCTATCGACCTAGGCATTGCCACTAAAGATTCGGAAGACAGCGTTTTACAACCCGAAGATTTTGCTCAACTTATTGTTGCAGGTTTAAAATTACCAAAGCGCGCTATGCTTAAAAGTGCTGCTTTGTGGTCTACTAATCCGTAATAATAATCATGGCAGCCGTACTATAAGGTTGTATAAAAAGTCTATAATTGTCCTATTGAGCCTGTCGAAATATTTTAAACTGGAATGACGGTATACATCGGTTTCGACAAGCTCATCTTGACAAATCATAGAATGATCAACTATTATAATAACTTCAATTTTTTCTAGTATTATTTTATCGCTTTCGCGGAAGAAGCCGCCCATTCCGGAAACACAGTCGGGTCTATTTCAAAAATTATCGTACCCCAAAAAAGCGTCATGAACACGATGATGATGGTTGCCACAATATCGATAATGAGTCCCGTTTTTATCATCTGAACCATTTTTAATTTTCCCGTACCAAAAACAATGGCATTTGGTGGTGTGGCAATGGGCAGCATGAAGGCCATAGACGCCGCTAAAGTCACCGGAATCATAATTAATAAAGGGTTAACTTGAATTTCTGATGCCAATCCAGACACTATAGGAAGCATCATTTCCGTAGTTGCTGTATTAGAGGTAAACTCGGTTAACGTTGACATCATGGTGGTTAAAGTACCCACTAGCATTAGTGGCGACATATCTTTAGTACCTGCCAATAATCCTCCAACATAACTAGACAAACCTGAATCTATAAAACCTTTAGCAAGTGCAAAACCGCCACCAAATAAAAACACAATGTGCCACGGGAGTTTCCCCATGATTTTCCAATCGACTAAGGCTGTGTTTTTTTTAGACGCTGGCACAATAAATAAAAGCATAGCCACAAAAATAGCCACCGTGCCATCATTTAAATATTTAGGATTTTTGAAAAAACCACTCCACCCAGGAATACTTATAATTCCAAAATTTAAATCCGATCGAAACACCCATAATAGCGTTAAACTTATAAAAAGTATAAAAACACGCTTTTCTTCCAGACTTACAGCTCCTAATTCACGGTATTTATCTCTAAAAAATGATTTATCAAGTTTTTCAATATGTCCTTTCGGACGATATGTTAAATAAATTAAGCCTAGCGATACAGCAAAAATCATGACGCTTATCGGAAAAGCAAAAACAACCCATTGACCAAAAGATATTTCAGGTGAATTCGGATAAATAATTTCAAAAATTCGTAAAAATGATAAATTTGGAGGTGTTCCTACCAAAGTTGAAATACCGCCTATAGAACAAGCATGAGCAATAGCTAATAATAAACCAGCCGCGAAAGAACTTATTTTTCCTTCGCCGTAAACTTCTTCTAAAGCTGCAGTTACCGAAAACGCAATAGGAAGCATCATCATAGCTGTTGCTGTATTGGACATCCACATCGATAAAAATGAAGAAGCTAACATAAACCCCAACAAAATTCTAAACGGGCTCCCGCCTACTAGCGCTAAAATTTTTAAGGCGATACGTTTGTGTAAATTCCACTTTTCCATAGCCAGAGCCATGACGAAACCACCAATAAAAAGAAAAATAACATAATTGATATACGCACCAGAAATGGACTTACCGTCCAGAACACCTAAAACAGGAAACAAAATTATAGGCAACAACGATGTAACACCTATAGGTAGAGCTTCGGTTACCCACCAAAAAGCCATTAAAAAGGCAATAGCCGCTGTATAAGTGACTTCAGGCATGCCAGGTTGCAGATCTACAAAGAAAATGATGCTAAAAAATATTAATAACCCTGCGATTATTAATTTCATATTAATCGTGGTATTTGCCTCTATAGTCGACATAATTAGGTGGTGGTTTATTTGGTTTATGCGAGATTCAACTTAAAAACAGGCTTTATCGCGCATTTAAAAATACATTAAAAACCTTTTACAGTCACATCATTTAAATTTAGTTGAAAAAATATTTTCTAAAAATGAGCTTTAATATATCTTCGCGGCCATGTGGATGTATTTAGGGCTTTTGGCCGCATTATTTTTAGGATTACACAATTTATGTAAAAAGCATGCTGTACGCGGAAACGAAGTGTTTCCGGTGCTTTTAGGTACCGTAGGCTCGGGTTTCACCTTTCTACTACCCTTTTATATAGCTTCGGTTTATTTTCCAGAATATGCTAAATCCAACGCCATTTATATTCATTCCATGGCCTGGGAATTACACGGATTTATTTTTATTAAATCAGCTATAATGGCAGCATCTTGGATTTTAGCTTATCAGGCTTTAAAGCATTTGCCCATCACCATTGTGACGCCCATTCGATCGGCAGGCCCATTTTTCACTTTTATTGGAGCGATACTAATTTATCAAGAACGCCCTAACACTTTACAATGGGTAGGTTTTTTTCTAATCATTTTTTCAGTGATGTTATATTCTAAAATAGGAAAAAAAGAAGGCATCAACTTTAAAAAAGACAAATGGATTCTAGCCATCATAGCAGCAACGTTTTTAGGTGCTTCTAGTGGTTTGTACGACAAGTTTTTAATTCAATATTTAAACATTGCACCACTAACCCTAATTTTTTGGTTTTGTTTTTATGTGATATTAATTCTGCTTGTCATTTTAAGCATCACTTGGTTCCCTTATGCCGAAAAACGTAAAGCCTTTAAGTTTAGATGGTCTATTCCAGCAGTAGGTATCCTATTGCAAGCCGCAGATTACTTCTATTTTAAAGCCCTGCAAGATCCAGAAGCTTTAATTATGCTGCTCTCTGCCATTAAAAGGAGTCAGATATTAATCGCCGTTTTAGTTGGCGGCGTTATCTTTAAAGAACAAAATAAACGTAAAAAATTAGTACCACTTGCCGGAATTATGCTTGGGGTTTTTTTTATACTATACTCCTAGTTTAAAATTGATTATTTATTATTTCCAAAAATATTGCGCTTAAGCAATTGCATATAGCCTAAAGCTTATGACTTCTTGCCTATAACCCAATCTTTTGTTAAAAAAAGAATGAACATTCATTTTTTGTTATCTTTGTATTCAAATTTAGTAAGATGGCGAAACTTCAAAAAAGTATAGACAAGCGTAATGCTTTAATAAAAGCAACCATAGACTTGGTCAATAATGATGGATTTCATGCAGCACCCATGAGTAAAATAGCCAAAATGGCTAATGTCTCACCAGCTACCATTTATTTGTATTTTGAAAATAAACAGGATTTGGTTAACAAAACCTATATCGAAGTCAAAGCAGAATACACCAAATATGCCTTTGCTAATTATAATGAAGACACTTGTGTTCAAAAAAGTTTTGAAATTATTTGGAAACGCATTGCTGACTTTAAACTTAAAGAGTGCGAAAACGCCATGTTTCTTGCCCAATGTGATAATACCCCAATTATTGATGAATCCTGCCGACAAGAAGGTATAAAACATTTACAACCGCTTTTAGATTTGTGGGCACGTGGTAAAAAAGAAGGGGTTATAAAACCTATTTCCGACTATCTGTTATACGCATATACTATAAATCCGTTGTCCTTTTTAATGATTAACCAAAAACGAGGTTCGTTTATCTTAGATGAAACCCTTTTAGAAGAGGCTTATCAAGCAGCTTGGAGTAGTATAAAAGTTTGTAAATAATATGAAAAAAACAGCCATAATTTTAGGAGCAACAGGTTTAACAGGTTCTATTTTACTTGAGAAATTGTTAGCAGATCCTAGATATGAACATATCAAATTATTTTCGCGATCTAAAATCGAAAATCTACCACACAAGGTCTCACAGTTTATAGGTGATCTTTTAGAGTTCGAACAGTTTAAAAGCGATTTTAAGGCTAACGAAGTGTATTGTTGTATTGGAACAACCTCTAAAAAAACGCCAGATAAAACACTATACAAGCAAATAGATTATGGTATTCCGGTGGCTGCAGCAAAGTTAGCTAAGGATAATAATATCGAAACATTTTCTGTGGTTTCTGCATTAGAGGCTAACCCAAATAGTAAAGTGCTTTACAATAAAACTAAAGGTGAGATGGAGCTTGATGTTCAAAAACAAAACATTAAGAACACCTTTATTTTTAGACCTTCATTAATTGGTGGTGATCGTGATGAGCAACGGACACTTGAAAATATAGGACTGGCCATTTTTAAAGTGCTTCAGCCTTTATTTATTGGAAAACTGAAACAATATAAAATTACCGAACCCGAAGATATCGCTCAAGCTATGATAGAGCTATCGAATACTACAAATTACAACGAAGTAATTATCACTTCAAACGACATAAAAAACATTGCAAAAAATCATAAATAAAAAATTGAATATGGAATTATTAGATAAATTAAATTGGAGATATGCTGCTAAAGCCATGAATGGTGAAACGGTTGCCGAAGAAAAAATAGAACATATTTTAGAAGCTGCTCGCCTTGCTCCTACCTCAAGCGGTTTACAACCTTTTGAAATTATAGTGATTAAAAATCAAGATGTTAAAGAACAGATCAAACCTGTAGCTTGGAATCAATCGGTGATTACCGACTGCTCTCACCTACTCGTTTTTGCTGCTTGGGATACCTATACTGCCGATCGTATTAATCACATGTTTGATTTAACAAACGATATTCGCGGATTTAAAAACGAAGGTTGGGAAAACTACCGCCAGATGTTATTAAATTCTTATCCGCAAAAAGACGCCGAAGAGAATTTTAATCACGCTGCAAAACAAGCATATATCGCTTTTTCTCAAGCCGTAATTGCTGCTGCTTTTGAAGGCGTAGATGCCACACCTCTAGAAGGTTTTGATCCTGCTGCCGTTGATGAGATTTTAGGCTTAAAAGAAAAAGGTTTACGCAGTGCAGTCATGCTTCCTTTAGGATATAGACAAGAAGACAAAGACTGGTTAGTAAACCTAGTAAAGGTGAGAAAACCAATGAATGAATTAGTAACTGTTATTGAATAAAAAAAATAGCTATGAAAAAGACCATTTTATTAAATAACAGACCCCAAGGTGAACCTACGGTTTCAAATTTTGAATTTGTTACTGAAGACAACACACTTCAAATTTCTGAAGGTGAAATACTTTTAGAAACCACTTACGTTTCAGTAGACCCTTATTTAAGAGGACGCATGAGTGATGCCAAATCGTATGTACCACCTTTCCAATTAAACAAACCGATACAATCTGGTGTCATTGCCAAAGTAGTAGCTTCTAAAAACAAGAAATTTGCTGAAGGCGATTATGTTTCAGGTATGCTTGATTGGTCGACACAACAAATATCAAAAGGTGTAGGTTTAAATAAAGTAGATGCTTCTAAAGCGCCTTTAAGCGCATACTTAGGTGTATTAGGAATGACCGGACTCACCGCTTTTTTAGGTTTACAAGAAATAGGAAAACCTAAAGCCGGAGAAACTATTGTCATTTCTGGTGCTGCTGGAGCTGTTGGTAGTGTGGTTGGGCAAATAGCTAAAATTCTAGGCCTTCACGTTATAGGAATTGCTGGTACCGATGAAAAAATTGACATGTTAAAAAATGAATTTGGCTTTGATGCAGGCATCAATTATAACACCAGTGAAGATATAAATGCAGAGCTCAAAGAACTAGCTCCAAATGGTGTTGATATTTATTTTGACAATGTGGGTGGACCAATTTCTGACGCGGTACTTTTTAACATCAACCGTTTTGCTAGAATGATTATCTGTGGAGCCATTTCGGTTTACAATAAAACAGAATTACCAACAGGTTTAAGCGTACAACCATTTTTGGTTAAAAACAGTGCTTTAATGCAAGGATTTATTGTATCTAATTATGCTGAAAAGTTCCCAGAAGCGATACAACAGTTAGCCACTTGGTTGAAAGAAGGTAAATTAACTTATACTGAAACGATTGTTGAAGGTTTTGATAACATTCCAAAGGCTTTCATCGATTTATTTGAAGGAAAAAATAAAGGAAAAATGATTGTTAAAATCTAAAAACATAATGTGAAAAAGTTGTCATATTGAGCCTGTTGAAATATTTTAACTATTTGATAATCAGTAAAGGTTTCAACATGCTCAACCTGACAAGCTCACTTTTAAAACTTATTTACAACACACATAACCATAAAAATTAAGCAAATGAACACTTTTGAATTTAAAAACCCGACCAAAATTATTTTTGGAAAAGACACTATAAAAAATATAGAAAATGAAATTCCTAATGACGCCAAAGTTTTAATGCTTTATGGTGGTGGAAGTATTAAAAAGAACGGTATATACGACCAAGTAAAAGCCGCTTTATCATCATTTGATGTGCTTGAATTTGGTGGTATTCCTGCCAATCCGGAATATGCTGTTTTAATGCAAGCTTTAAAAGTGATTAAAGATGAAAACATCACTTATTTATTAGCTGTTGGTGGTGGTTCTGTTATTGATGGCACCAAATTTTTATCGTCTGCAGCATTATTTGATGGCGATACCCCTTGGGATATTCTAACTGATAAAATAAGAACTGAAAAAGGCATGCCTTTCGGAACGGTTTTAACCCTTCCTGCAACAGGTTCTGAGATGAATTCTGGTGCTGTGATTACCAGAGAGGAAACTAAAGAAAAGCTTGCTATGGGTGGTCCTGGTTTATTTCCGGAGTTTTCTGTTTTAGATCCTCAAGTGATTGCTTCTATTCCAAAACGTCAGTTAGCCAACGGAATTACCGATGCTTTTTCTCATGTTTTAGAACAATATATGACCTACCCTATTGGAGCCTTATTACAAGACAGATTTGCGGAAAGCATTTTACAAACTTTAATTGAAGTCGCTCCTAAAGTAATTAAAGATCCTACAGAATATACATCGGCAGCAAACTTTATGTGGAGTTGCACGATGGCCTTAAACGGTTTAATTCAAAAAGGTGTGCCTACCGATTGGGCTGTGCATGCTATGGGGCATGAACTTACCGCTTTATATGGAATTGATCACGCAAGAACTTTAGCCATCATTTTCCCTAGTCATTATAAATTCAATTTTGAAGCGAAAAAAGAAAAGTTAGCACAGTATGCTGAACGCGTTTGGAATGTGACAGAAGGAAATACCGATGATAAAGCTTATGCCGCTATTGAAAAAACAGAAGCTTTTTTCCAAAGTTTAGAGATTGACACCAAATTATCTGAATATACTAAAGACTATGAAGGTACTGCCGAAGAAATTTCAAAACGTTTTACCGACCGTGGTTGGTTAGGATTGGGTGAGCATCAAGATTTATCTCCAGAGAAGGTTGAAAAAATTGTAAAAATGGCTTATTAGACTATGGTCGAAAAGACGTGTACTATTTTTAAATATTGACTATAAAACTTAATAAAATGAGTAAATTTTCAGAAATTATAAATCAGGATAAACCTGTACTTGTTGACTTTTATGCCACTTGGTGTGGTCCATGCAAAACTTTAGGTCCGATTCTAAAAGATGTGAAAGACACATTAAAAGACTCCATTTCTATTATTAAAATAGATGTAGACAAAAACCAAGAGTTAGCAACAAAATATCAAGTAAGAGGTGTACCAACCATGTTACTGTTTAAAAACGGAAAACAAGTTTGGAGACAGTCTGGCGTACTTCAAAAAAATGACATATTAAACGTTATTTCGACAAATGCTTAATATCCTTTGATTGCATGTATATAATAAAGAAAGAAGCTGTCTAGTAAGTTAAACCCATCGTAAGGCAGTGCTCAGCACGGAATCTCATAAACTGACATTCACTTATTATGAGAATCTGAAATAAATTCAGATTGACGACAATAATGCTTAATAGACAGCTTCCTTTTATTTGAATATATTAAACGGTTTCAAGCTCACGTTTTGCCATTCTATATGGATACTTAGGATAAATAGAGCGTTTAGCAAATCGATTTAGTTTATTACTATTAATCATTTTAATATAAACCTGTTTTGTAACTCCGAAATACTCATAGGTGGTACCATCCGTAAAAGTGATTTCTAGTAACAAACCTTTGTGATTGTAATCGGCAATACCAGAATTTGTAATGGTTTCTGTATAGGCTTCTAAATTCGCTGCTAAGGTTTCTGGCGCAATACTAACAAGAAAATGGTAGCCATCAATAATTTTTCGGCTATTAATTTCAGCTTCTTCTTTTAAAGCATCACCATCTTGAAACTTATCAGGATGCCATGCTTTAACCAAATCGCGGTAACTTTTCTTTAAAGCCTTTAACTCGATTTCGTTTTCAACTCCAAAGAGTTTTTTATATTCATTTATGCGCTTCATATCATGTTTATTTTGAAGCCGCAAAAGTAGGTGTAAAAATCACATGAAATACAAAAAAACAACAATTAAAAAATCGCTGATTATAAGATGGTTACGCGAACCTTCTTGTTTTTTAATCTGGTGTTGTTTAGTTTTTGAACTAAAGCATTCGCAAGAGCTAACGGCACTGCTACAAAAGCACAGTCTACTTTAAGTTCAATAACACCCAGCTGGTCTTTATTTATACCGCCTTGTTTAAAAAATAATCCTGCAATATCACCTTTTGAAATTTTATCTTTTCGGCCACCAGAAATAAACAAGGTTTCCCAATATTGCTCAATTTTATGGGCTTTCTTTGAAATATTGATACCCTTAACATCTTTGATAAATTCTGGTAATATTTCGTTCTCCCACTTTAAAATATAGGCCGTTCCTTTAGCATTAACCCGGGCTGTTCTTCCATTTCTGTGAATAAACTCTTCTTCGTGACGAGGTAATTCATAATGAATGATATGATTCATTTCTGGAATATCAATCCCTCGGGCGGCCAAATCTGTAGCCACTAAAACCTGACAACTTCCGTTCCTAAACTTTATAAGCGCCCTTTCTCTGTCTTTTTGCTCCATACCACCAGAAAAGCAAGCATGACTAATTTTATTGCGTTTTAAAAAAGCACTCACTTCACTAATGCTATTTCTTAAATTACAAAATATAATGCCTGGTTTGTTGCCAATATGCGCTACCAATTCTAACAAAGTTCCTAACTTATTAGCCTTTGGAGAAACCACGGTTTTTATAGCTAATTGCGATGTTTTTTTTGTGTTTAAGTAATTCACTGTAATAGGCTTATCAAACCTTACAAAACCAGGTATTTTAACACCTTGGGTTGCTGAGGTTAAAATACGTTTGTTAATACTTGGCAATTGCCCAATAATGGCCTTCATTTCTTCCTCAAAACCATCTTCTAATGATTTATCAAATTCATCTAGAATAAGCGTATTTATGCTTGTTTTTTCAAAACGATTGGCATCAAAATGATCTAATAATCTGCCGGGCGTACCAATTAAAATGGCAGGATTATGCTTTATTTCAATTTTATCTTTGGAAATAGATCTGCCTCCATAAACAGCATTCACTTTAAAACCAGAACCCATCGAACGTACCACTTGTTCAATTTGAATTGCTAATTCTCTTGATGGCACGATAATCAAGGCTTGAATTTCTTGCGATTCTGAATCCAAAACCTCTAATAAGGGTAGCAAAAACGCCAGTGTTTTCCCCGTTCCAGTCGGTGATAATAAAACAGTGTTTGTATTCGATTCGATAACCGAAAAAGCCTCCTCCTGCATCGGATTTAAGGCTTGAATATTTAATTTATTTAAAATATCCTGTTGATTTTTTATGTCGTTAGCCATTATTGCTTTTTCTTTTTATGCTTTTTAGCGCCTTCAGGATTTGGAATTACCGTGGCGTTTTGAGCTAAGTAATTTGCTAATATTTTATCAACAAGTTCTTCTTTGGTTAAATGATGAAATATGGTTTTTATCTTGGCTTTTAAATCTTCTGAAACCTCACGATTAGGTTTGGTTTTAAATATTTTTTTAGCCCATAACAACGTATTATTTTCTTCAATACTTTGAGCATCGGCTTTTTTAAAGGTCTTAAAAGTAATGCCTAATTCATCTTCAAAATCGGCGATATCAATAACTTCTTCTTCCTGTAAAATGGTTAAAGAAAGCCCTTTTGCTCCTGCTCTAGCCGTTCTTCCACTTCTATGTACATAGGCATCATAAGTATCTGGTAAATGATAATTTACAACGTAAGACAGGTTTTTAACATCAATACCACGAGCAGCTAAATCGGTAGCAACCAAAATATCGATATGTTCATCTCTAAATTGTCCCATGATACGATCACGAATACCTTGAGACAAACTACCATGTAAAGCGCCTGATGAAAATTTATTAATCGCTAAATTTTTAGCCAATTTATTAACAGCAGCCTTGGTTTTACAAAAAATAATACCACGTTCTCCTTCTCTAGAGTTTAAAAAATGCATTAAAACCTCTAATTTCTCAATAGGCTCTACAACAACATATTGATGATCGATACCTTGATGACCAACCGTTTCCATATCGGCTTCAATGTGTACCACATGTTTAGACATGTAGTTTTGAACCAATTGTTTTATGTAACCAGGCATGGTCGCTGTAAATAATAAGGTTCTTCTGGTTTTAGGAAGTTCTTTTATAATGGCATCCACCTCTTCCTTTAAAGCACTTACCATTTCATCAGCTTCATCTAAAACAAAATATTTTATGCTTTTCAGATTAATGGCTTCACGTTTAACTAAATCTACCAAACGACCAGGTGTAGCAATTATAATTTGAGGCCGATTTGTTAAAGCTTCAATCTGTGGCTTTATGGGTGTGCCTCCGCACAAAGAGACGATTTTAATTTCTGTGCTATTTGAAGCTAAAGATTCTAAATTCTTATAAATCTGCTGCCCTAATTCTCTTGTAGGTGCAAGGATTAAGGTTTGAATATCTTTATTTTCTATGTCGGCCAATTGCAATAACGGTAAGCCAAAAGCCGCTGTTTTTCCTGTACCTGTTTTTGCTAAAACAACGAGATCATCCTTCTGATTTAAAACTACCGGAATCGCTTTTTTCTGAACGTCTGTCGGTTCAGAAATTTGTAAATCGATTAAACTTTGTTGGAGCTGTTCGTTAATTCCTAAATCTGAAAACTGTTTTAACATGGCTATTTTTTTGAGCAAAGATAGCGACACTTTTGCTCTGGGGATGACTATTTACTTCGTAATTCCTTTATAAGATGAAATTGTTATGATATTTAGACCAAACACAAACTATTAGACGTTCACTAAGGTACTTTGAAAGTCATTTTGAAGTGTCATAAGAAGTTCTGAAACTGAAAAACAACTTTTATGATTTTAATTTCCTCTGATACGAAGCCATAAATCCGCCATGAGGTTTTTAGCATCTCTACCATCTTTTGGAGTTTCTATAAAACGGACTTCTCCGTTTTCCAAAACTTGAATTTCATATTGAAAAACAAACTGATTGTTATCAGGTTTAATTCCTATGGTTCCAAAACGTAGGTCGTTAAAATATAGTTTATCATTCTTCTTTGTAATAGTGTACCAGCCTTTCGAGATATGAATCATACGTTTTACTTTGTCGTTATTTCTCAAATCGCCCAAGTATTCATGATGTTTAGGGTACTTATAAAACGTTATGGGCTTTTTATCACAAAAAGAATAATACCCAACCAAATATGCATCTTTGGTGTCAACATTGGCTGTCCATAACAGAGTTGTAAGTGGAGCTGGGCGTGTGTCTATATCAGTATATATAGTTTGTTGAGCATCTAATGCATTTTCAAATTTCATATACGCCAAACCTTTCAGAATCATACTAATAACCAAATAAGCACTACTCAAAATTAGTCCCCAACGGTTATAAAGGCGTCTTTTGGGCGATGTTTTATGTTGGAACATCGCTAGTGCTAAACAGATTAAAAAAGGTAAGGTATACAGAGGATCGACTACAAAAATGGATTTAAAAGCAAGTCGTAAATCAAAGGGCCAAAACAATTGAGTGCCCCAAGTGGTATGGGCATCTAATAAGGGGTGCGTAATAAAGGCCCAGAAAAACAGCCAAGACCACCCCTTAAAATTTTTATATTTCTCATACCGTGAAACAATCCAACCAAAAATAGGCGCAAATAAAACCGAAAAAACTATAGAATGCGTAAATCCGCGATGAATTTCCAGAGCTGTAACCGTATCGGTAAAATGACTTGCTAGGACATCCAAATCTGGAATAGTACCTGCAATAGCGCCATATAACATAGCTTTATTGCCAATTTTTCTACCTAACACAACTTCACCAACAGCGGCACCTAAAACGATTTGGGTAAGAGAATCCATTTATTTTTATGTAACTTTTTGAAATGGAAAATTAAGGATTTAAAACATATAGTGGCTTACATTTTAGTTTTTAGTCGGATGCTGTTTTGTTTTGAACCAAACTAGAATAACGTATAGCTGTTCTTTTATTTCCTCTTAAAATCATTTCAGATTTTAAATTTGGAAATAAAGTAATATTTACCTGAAAATTTTCAGATTTACTTTGTGCTTCAAATGAAATATCATAACTGGAGTCCTTTTTTTGAGTGACATTATAATTTTTCATAAGGCCTTTAAAAGCAATGACGCTATCGTCTCCTCCATAACTTCCTCCCATTTGTCGCTCTCCAAAATAAGGTAAATAAGATGTGATACTATCTCCAGAAATGGTTAGAAAATTGCTGTTTCCAATTAAATTCACAGATCCTCCCTGATTCCCCGGAGGTAATAATCGAGCGGCTTGTTGCATGGCCATGGTGGTAGTTGGATAAGCCCAATCCGAAACAATCTTGAAATCCTTATTTTTAACTATAGCTGCTAGTCGATCTAATTCAGCTTCAGTTGCTGGGGTTTTATTCGAACCACAAGCCATGAGAAATACTGCAAAAATGGCTAGAACGGATTTAGGAAAGTTGATTTTCATTGTGATATATTTAAAAAGTTATACGTTGAAATTACAAGTTTGATAGTAAGTTCTACGATGTTAATTTACATATAAATGAAGGTATTTCAAACGTAAACTCTAAATTTAGCATCTATGAGTTTTATGAAAAATCAATTACAACTTCAATATCAAGGATTTATAAACACACCTTTACTCTGGAAGAATTCAGATGTAATGGGATTACATCAGTTATTACTCCCAGAGCAACATGTGTCACAATTTACGACGCTTGAGCAACCAAATATACGTTTAGGAAAACGTGTAGAGCAGTTTGTTTTCTTTGAATTATCAACCTTTAACAATATCAAAATACTTTTAAAAAACACTCAAATTCAAAACAACAAACAAACTATAGGTGAAATAGATTGTATTTTACAGTTAGACCAAACCTTTATTCATCTTGAAATTGTGTATAAATTTTACTTGTATGATCCTAACCATGGCCACACAGAAATCGAACACTGGATTGGTCCCAACCGAAAGGATACTCTACTTAAAAAAATAACAAAACTTAAGAACAAACAACTTCCTTTACTTTATAATCAACATACACAAAAAGTATTAAAACCGCTGCAACTACAATCCGCAAGCATCAAACAGCAGGTTTATTTTAAAGCTCAATTATTCCTTCCTTTTGAAGATGTTGATGTCCCATTTAAAATCCTTAACAAGGCATGTGTTAGTGGGTTCTATATGCATTATACAAGAATCGATGAATTACAACACTGTAAGTTTTTTATGCCCGACAAAATCGATTTGCTACAAGAAACCCAAAATCAAGTCGATTGGTGTTCTTATTCAACTTTTTGTGATAAAATAGCACCGATTATTGAACAAAAAACGGCACCTCTTTGTTGGGTTAAATTTCCAAAAGGCAGAATTCAAAAATGTTTTATTGTCTGGTGGCCATAATGTAAAGCAAAAATGATATCATCATCAAAAGCCCATAGATGTCATTCTCATATCTTTTTTAGAACGCCATGTTAAATGATAATTTTTTGGTTTTGTTAATATAGCATGTACGAATATCGTAATTATCATGTCAAAAAACTATGATTTTAACATTAAAATGGAGTTATTATGAATACATTTTTAGAAGCTATTTAAGCTTTTATTACTAATTTTATAATTACTATTAATTTATTATTTTGAAGTTGTAAAATGAGCTTCCTTTCCGTTTATTGGGGGTATATTAGATTTTTTTAATATGGTTTATTATTAAATTTCAGATAGTATTAAGTTAAACTCTAGCAGCAAAATCTGCTATTCATAAGATAATTTATGGCGTTAAAAATCGTAATTTCCCACAAAACAAAGTATAAGTACGATAGAAAAGTTTCATTATCTCCTCACATTTTCAGACTGCGGCCGGCCCCACACTCTCGAACACCCATTGAGTCCTACTCCATAAAAATAAAACCTGAAGAACAGTTTTTTAATTGGCAGCAAGACCCTTTTGGAAATTATGTGGCACGCCTAGTGTTTCCTGAAAAAACAGACGAACTTTCAATAGATGTCGAGATTATTGCCGATTTAAAAACCATAAATCCTTTCGATTTTTTTATTGAAGAATCTGCCGAAGAATATCCTTTTGAATATAGTGATACAATAAAAAAGGAACTCCTTCCTTATTTAGAAATTACCGATGATGGTGATTTACTAAAAGAATTCATTAAAACTATCGATTATACGCCGCGTAAAACCATCTATTTTTTAATTGATATTAACAGGAAGATTTATGAATATTTAAGTTATAATATTCGAATGGAGCCTGGGGTGCAATCCTGTGAAGAAACTTTAGAGCGTAAAAATGGTTCTTGTCGTGATTTCGCTTGGCTTTTTGTACAAACACTGCGTCACCTCGGCTTTGGAGCTCGATTTGTTTCTGGGTACTTGGTTCAATTAAAATCTGATGAAAAATCACTAGACGGCCCTTCTGGTCCTGAAGAAGATTTTACCGATTTACACGCTTGGGCCGAGGTATATATACCTGGAGCAGGATGGATTGGTTTTGACGCCACCTCAGGACTGCTTGCTGGCGAAGGTCACATCCCATTAGCATGTACGCCTTCCTTTGAAAGTGCCGCACCTGTTTCGGGAGCCACCGATGTTTGTGAAACCGAATTCTTTTTGAAAACTCGGTAACCCGTATTTTTGAATCACCAAGAGTTACAAAACCATATACCGAAGCACAATGGAAAGACATTTATATACTAGGGAATAAGGTTGAAAAACAACTTCAAAAAGGTGATGTGCGTTTAACTATGGGAGGCGAGCCTACATTCATATCTATAGATGATTTGGACTCTCCTCAGTGGAATACTACGGCCGACGGACCTCTAAAACGAAAATTAGCCAAAGATTTATCTAAAAAATTACATGAAGCCTTCGGGAAAGGTGGTGTGCTTCATCATGCTCAAGGCAAATGGTATCCTGGCGAACCTTTACCCCGATGGCAAATTGAAATTTGTTGGCGTAAAGATGGTCGTCCAATTTGGTATAATAAAAAATTATTAGCCACTTACACCGACAAGATTACAATACCGCCAGATACTGATAAAAAATTCTTAGAAACCCTTACCAAATATTTAAGGGTTACAAACGAGCATATTTTACCTACTTACGAAGATCCATTTTACTACCTATGGGAACAAGGTAATTTACCAACCGATTATAATCCAGCCGATGACAAGGATAACGAGCTGGCCAAGAAAAAACTAAATGCCATTTTTGAAAAAGGCACATCAACTCCTGTTGGTTACTTACTACCGTTAAATAAAACGGAAAATAAATGGTTTACAAGTGCTTGGACCTTTAGGCGTCAACACCTGTTTTTAACACCAGGCGACTCCCCTATTGGGTTGCGATTACCATTAGCCTCCTTGGAAGCTAAACCAGAACATGAAATTTTCCCAATTTACGAACCCGAATTGTTTGGTATTAAAGGAAGACTGCCAAGTTTTAAAAATATTGTAAAAGCACGTTATAAAGATTATTGCGATTTTGGAATTGATGATAATCAACCCAACTATTTCGTGCGCACAGCACTGTGTTCCGAAATTAGAGATGGAAAACTATATTTATTCCTTCCACCTTTAGAGTCTGCCGAAGTATTTCTAGATTTAATTGCATCCATTGAAATGACTGCCAAAGAACTTAATGTTCCGGTGATTTTGGAAGGGTACGAGCCACCAAAAGACAACAGGTTAGAATCATTAAAAATTACACCAGACCCTGCAGTAATTGAGGTGAATGTCCATCCTGTGAAAAATTGGGATGAGTTATGTAACAACACGTTCACACTATATCAGCTGGCAAAAGAATCACGTTTGGGTACCGAAAAATTCATGCTCGATGGTAAACATACAGGTACTGGCGGAGGAAACCATGTCACCTTGGGTGGTACCAGCCCTCAGGACAGTCCGCTACTTCGAAAACCTAGCTTGTTAAGAAGCTTACTAACTTTTTGGCAACATCATCCGGGATTAACATATTTGTTTTCTGGAGCCTTTGTTGGTCCAACCAGTCAGGCGCCACGAATTGACGAAGCCCGCATGGAAAATTTATACGAATTAGAAATTGCCTTCGAACAAATCCCTAAGGATGGAGAGGTGCCTTTTTGGCTAACCGATCGTTTATTCCGTCATTTACTAACCGATCTTACAGGAAATACGCATCGTGCCGAATTTTGTATTGATAAATTGTATTCGCCAGATTCCTCTTCTGGAAGATTAGGAATTTTAGAGCTTCGTGGATTTGATATGCCTCCACATCCACAAATGAGTTTGACGCAAATGTTGCTTGTACGAACACTAGTAGCTTGGTTCTGGAAAAAGCCTTACGAGCACAATTTAGTGCGTTGGGGCACCGAGTTACATGACAAATTCTTAATTGAACACTATGTTCGTGAAGACATAAAAGATGTGGTCGAACAATTAAACCGTGCCGGTTACGCCTTTAAAGAGGAATGGTTTAATCCATTTTTTGAATTTAGATTTCCACTTCATGGTATGGTTGAAATTAATAATATTCACTTGGAATTAAGAGCTGGAATAGAGCCTTGGAATGTGTTAGGTGAAGAAATGACAGGAGGCGGTACAGCACGATACGTAGATTCATCTTTAGAACGACTTCAAGTTAAAGTTTCTAATTTCATAGATGAAAGATTTGTATTAACTTGCAACGGTGTAAAAGTTCAATTAAAAAGTACTGGAGTTCAAGGTGAATATGTAGCTGGAGTCAAGTATAAAGCTTGGGATCCTTATTCTGCATTGCACCCTACAATTCCTGTGGATACACCTTTAGTTTTTGATGTTGTTGATACTTGGAATAAACGTTCTATTGGTGGCTGCACTTATTTTGTGTCGCATCCAGGAGGCCGATCGTACGAAAGGTACCCAGTGAATAGTTTTGAAGCAGAATCTCGACGAATAAATCGTTTTTGGGAGTTTGGCCATACGCAAGGGGAAATTGATCCGGTTGAAAACATCAATCCAGATAAGGAAAATCCGAATAGAAGTGTTGAAGAAAAAGGAAGCTCTAAACGTTTTAAATACAAAGAATTGCCTGTTAATTTTGAATTCCCTTACACTCTAGATTTAAGAAAAAAATAAAGTGAAATTTTCAGCATCTTTTGATGCAGAAAGTCTCTTAAAGCATAAGGAATCCTAATTAATGGAGACGAAAGAAAATAGCATATTTGAAAATTACTTTAAGGATTTTAGTAAATATGACGAGTTATTAACTTCAGAATTAACAATCAAACCCGATTGGAAAATTCTGTTGGATAATTTATTAAAAATTGGGAGTAAAGAATTGGCTGATAGGCAATCGGAAATTGATTGGTTGTTGGCCGAAAATGGTGTTACTTACAATGTTTACAACGATCCAAATGGTCTAAACAGGCCTTGGAATTTAAATATCATCCCCTTCATCATTCAACAAAAAGAATGGGAATTGGTTGAAAAAGGCATTAAGCAGCGCTCAGAATTGCTAAATCTTATCCTTAAAGATATTTACGGAGAACGTAAATTGCTTAAAAATGGCATTATTCCTCCTGAAGTAATTTATGCACATCGCGGCTTTTTGCGTGCTTGCGACCAAATTGATTATAAAACAGCCAAAACCTTATTAATTCATGCTGTTGATTTGGCTCGTGGACCCGACGGACGCATGTGGGTAGTTAACGACCGCACCCAAGCACCTTCAGGCATGGGCTATGCTTTAGAAAATCGCTTCTCTAAGAGCAAAGTGATTCCTGAGATTTTTGAAAACATTCATGTCACACAACCTTCAGAATTTTTTAAAGATTTTGATCAATTGCTTTTAAATGCGGCGCCAGGAAATAAAGAAAACCCTAATGTGGTTGTTTTAACCCCTGGACCACATAACGAAACTTATTTTGAACATGCTTATTTATCAACTTTTTTGGGATATCCTTTAGTGAAAGGGAATGATTTAGTGGTTCGAAACGGTAAGGTGTGGATGAAATCTCTTAAAGGCTTAAAACAAGTAGATGTTATTTTACGCCGTGTTGACGATGCCTTTATGGATCCTTTAGAACTTCGTGAAGATTCCTATCTAGGAGTTGCTGGACTTTTGGAAGTAGTTCGACTTCAAAATGTTGCCATTGTAAACCCGATTGGTAGCGGTGTGCTGGAAAACCCTGGTCTTATTCCTTTCATGGAAAATATCTGTAAATATTTTTTAAAAGAAGACCTTATTTTACCTCAAATTGCTTCTTGGTGGTGCGGACAAGAAAAAGAGCGTAACCATGTTTTTGAAAATCTCACGTCATTTGTAGTAAAAAAAATAGATCGCTCTCAGCGTGAGAATATCATTTTCTGTGAGTTTTTAAGTAAAAAAGAATTAAAACAGTTAAAGAAAAATATACTTGCTAATCCAAACCAATATGTAGCCCAAGAGAAAATATATTTCTCTACAGCACCAAATTTTATTAATGAGAAATTAGAACCTCGTAAGGTGTTATGTCGTACATTTTCCATTGCTAAAGGTGATCAATATAGTGTAATGCCTGGTGGTTTAGTACGTGTGGCTGCCGAACGTGAGAAGCTTTTTGTTTCTAATCAGCGTGGAGGAACCAGTAAGGATTTTTGGGTTATTGGAGATCAAAATCAAGCTCACTTAGCACTCTACTCGTGGAATAAAAGCTTACCTAACAATATTACTAGTATCAATGATGTTCCTAGCAATACTGCAGAAAATTTATTCTGGTCTGGACGTTATGTGGCAAGAACTTTACTCACGGCGAGGTACATACGGATGGTATTAAACCGAATGACCAACGGGCAATATAACAACATGATTCTGCCAAATCAGGAGTGTTTAAACATATTATACCATTCGATAACCACAATAACTTCTACGTTTCCTGGCTTTTACGATGATAAAAAATCTGAAGCACTGCTTAAAGATCCTTTAAAAGAAATTGTTTCGGTTATCATTGATGAAAAACGCATTGGAAGTTTTGCTCAAAGTTTACAAAGTTTTAGTGGGTCGTATTTCACGCTTCGAAATTTATGGTCTAAAGACATGTGGCGAGTTTTTGACAGCATCGATAAAATTTGGAAAAATTTTAAATCTGAAGAAAATTATAGCATCTATAGCATAACGCGTTTTTTTGATAAAATAATTACTAGAATTATTGCTTTCATGGCGCTTACAGAAGAAAGTATCATGGTTAAACAAGGGCTTTTACTCTATTTTATTGGTTTAGAATTAGAAGAAGCTTCCATGACCATTGAAAAATTTAGAGCGCTTATTGTTGTTAATCATGACGAAGACTTAGAATATGAAATTTTAGAATCTTTATTATCTAGTCATGAGAGTTTAAACATTTATCGATACAGCTATAAATCCTATTTAAGTTTAGAAAATGTTGTTAGACTGCTACTTTTAGATCAAGAATACACACGATCTTTAACGTATCAAATAAATAGGTTGCAAAAGGACATTAGCAAATTACCCAATAACACCCCCAATGGTGAACCTACAGAATGCTTAAAAAATATTGAAAAAGCACTTAGTCTAGTGCAAAATATTGATATTGATAGTATTCTGGAAGTAGATAAAGAAACGAATATACGCTTAAAATTGGATCAGTTATTTTCAAAATTAAGTGATTTGTTTCATGTAACTTCCATGTCAATTTCAGACACATATTTCAATCATTCCCTACAACAGAAACAGTTGGTAAAACGTAACATAACAAATTAGATGGTAGTTTTCGATCTCTGGCATAAAACCAAATATAAGTACGAGCAAGGCGCTTCTTTTTGTCATAATCTAGTCACATTAAAGCCTAAAAATTTTCCGGGTCAAGAGTTGTTAGATTATCGTTTAGAAATTAGTCCAACCCCAACTGAAATTTCTGAAAGAATTGATTTTTTCGGAAATACCATAGCAACTTTTTCTATTCAGGAAAACCATGAAGAGCTTACGGTTATTGCGCGAAGCAAAATCGTTAGAGACTATAAATATCAAGTTTCTAATGAAAATATTGAGGCTAGAAACAAGGTGACTATAGAAGAAGCTTTAAAACAATTAAAAGGTATTGACCCCGCTATTATCAATGCAAGACAATATGTGTTGTTTTCCCCTCTAATTACAAAATTGTCGCCGAAAATAAAAAAGTATGCCGAGGTTTCCTTTAATCCTGGCCGTTCTCTTTATGAAGCCGCACACGAACTCATGCAACGTATTTTCATTGATTTTGACTTTGTTCCTGGTTTTACAAATATTGCTACCCCCCTAGATAACGTCATGAATGCCAAAAAAGGGGTTTGTCAGGATTTTGCCCAAATTGCTATTGCTTGTGTGCGCTCTATGGGCTTACCTGCAAGATATGTAAGTGGCTATATCGAAACCATTCCGCCAGAAGGCAAAGAAAAATTAATAGGCACTGACGCGTCACATGCCTGGTTTTCAGTTTTTATTCCTCAATATGGTTGGGTAGATTTTGATCCTACAAATAATCAAATACCTAAAGACCAACATATTGTTGTAGCACATGGCCGAGATTATTACGATGTTCCGCCACTAAAAGGTGTAATCTATTCTACAGGGAAAAATGACATGGAAGTATCGGTAGATTTACGTCCCGCAAAGGAAAATGCTAAACACAAAAAAGACTAATAAACATCATATTACCCACTCTTCTAGGCCTTGGCCTTAACGTCTAAAGTATGCGAAATATCAAAATAATCTTCTTCTAATTTCACTGCTATATTAGCCAGTTTATCAATTAATTCGGCAGTAAATTCTTCTAAATTATCATCTATTTCTTCTATCAACTTATATTTAAATTGAGAGGTCATTTTTCCAATTAAAAAAGCAGCAGAATTAACAGGTTTTTCGTGTTGTTTAGAAATCATACAAATATATTTATTCATTTGATTTAAACTGTTTTTAATGGAGCGTGGACATTTGGCGTTTAAAATTAGAAATTCTAAAGTATTAGTTCTTTCAGGTGCTTTTTTATAGCTTCTACGCATCATATCGTATGCTAAAACACATTTTAATAAAGTCACCCACTGGTAATTGCCATCAACTAAATCGCCATAAATCTTTTTAACCGTACTGGCATCACTTACTTTGGAGTTAATGATACGCGCCACCTGTAAACCACGTTCTATATTAATACCTAGCATAATGATGGCGTAAACTTCATCATGTAAGAGTGTACTTTGTATTTTACTTTTAATATCCGATGTGGCATTACTTACAATGGTGGTGAAATCGTATAATTGACTTTTTACCAATTTTTCAACAGGATATCCTTTTATAGCATGTTTAACACGGTTAACGGCTTCAAATAACTCTGTTGAAATAAGGTCTCTAGCGCTTCTTGCATTTTCGTGGGCATTAATAAAACCATTTACTATTGAATAAGGGGAATCTATATTTAATCCAACATTATACAGAACTTCTTCTTCTTCTAAAATAATATCAGAATCGATAATTTCGTTAGCCGACATATACATTATAGAGCGTAGAACAAATTGCCTAGACTGTGATAATTCGTCGGGAGCGTCCAACGATGAAAAATAATTAACTCTTAAAAAACGCGCTACATGTTCAGATCGTTCAATATACCTCCCCATCCAAAACAAATTATTTGCTACTCTTGCTAACATATATATTCTATTTTTTTAATACCCAAGTGTCTTTTGACCCTCCGCCTTGTGATGAATTTACAACCAAATTGCCTTTTTTTAGTGCTACCCTTGTTAACCCACCTTTTAATACAAAATTAATATCCTTTCCTAAAAGTGTAAATGTTCTTAAATCGACATGTCTGGATTCAAAAGACTCATTATCATCAATATAAGTAGGGTGCGTAGATAAAGACATGATAGGCTGTGCGATGTATTTTCTTGGATCCTTTTTAATGTTTTCTTTTACCTTTTCAATCTCATCTTTAGTTAATTTATTACCTATAGATATGCCATATCCCCCAGATTCATCTACGGGTTTTACAACTAATTTATCTATATTTTCCAGCACATAATTCAATTCGTTTTTTCGACTGCAATGATAAGTATGTACGTTGTTTAAAATGGGATCTTCATCGAGGTAATATTTAATAATTTCGGGCATGTAGGTATAAATGGCTTTATCGTCGGCAACACCTGTTCCCGGTGCATTAACAAGAGCTACATTACCTTTTAAATACACCGAAAACAGACCAGGAACCCCTAACAAGGAATCTGCTTTAAAAACTAGAGGGTCTATATATAAATCGTCTACCCTTCTATAAATAACATCAACTTTTTCAATCCCATAGATGGTTTTCATGTAAACGAAATCATTTTCAACAAACAAATCGCGTCCTTCTACTAAAAGAATCCCCATCTGTTTGGCTAAAAAACAATGTTCATAATAAGCAGAATTATAAACACCAGGCGTTAAAATAACGCATACAGGATTATCTACCCCTGTTGGTTTTACAGACTGCATCGTTTCTAATAGTTTAGAACCATAATTGACCACCGTATGTGTTTTATACTGGTTAAATACGCCAAATAGGGCATGTTTTACAGCGCCGCGATTTCCAATAACATAGCTCACCCCAGAAGGGCAACGAATATTATCTTCTAAAACATAATATTGCCCATCAGAATGCTTGATTAAATCTGTTCCAGAAATGTGATTATAAACGCCTTCAGGGGGATCAAAATTGATCATTTCTGGTAAAAAGTTAACAGACGAATCAATTAGGGATTTAGGAACAATACCTTGTTTTATAATTTTTTGATCGTGATAAACATCCCAAAGGAAAAGATTTAACGCTTTGCTACGCTGTAAAACTCCTGTTTCTATAGTTTCCCATTCTTCATGATCAATAATTCGAGGAAATAAATCGAAAGGGAATATCTTTTCATTTACTTCATTTTCACCATAAACTTGAAATGTAATTCCTGAATTAAAAAAAGAATCCTTCGCTTGAATATTTAGTCTATTAAACTCTGATACGGAGTAAGTCCCAAAAAGTTCAAATAAAGTTTTGTATATGCCTCTGATATCATCTCTTTTAGCAAATAATTCATCATAAAACCTAGAATCAAACTCGTATGATGAAAATAATGGAAGGTTAAGTGGGTCTTTCAAATCTTTTATTTTAGTAATTACGCCTTGAGTTATTCAATAAATTTAATAAATATTTAAGGACTAATTACTAAATATTATGACGACTTTTTTTTAGCCAAATTTACCGCTGTATATTTGATAAAAATTCACTGTAATTTTTAAACAAATGAAAATAAACTAGACTGTAATTCGCTTGTAAATAAAAATAATGCTGTTTTTATTACAGATTTAATAATTATTAAAAACATAAAAAGTGATCTAAAACATAGACTTAAGGCTTTATTTCTTTAAAAATAAATAACTTACAATTAATTCTTTTTTAAAAACAAATCAAAATTTCATTTTACGATTATTTAATAATATGATTTTAGGTGCATTTAGAGGTGAAAAAGCCTTATTTCTTTCGATCTTTTTTTAAAATCTTGTCGATAGTAGTGATCCAATCTTCGATGTTTGTCTTATTGGTATGAAGTGCTACGCTCCCATTGCCATATGGCTTATAAATTTCTACATGGGTTACCGAGAAAAAACCAACTGTTGGAGTTAAAGAAGCACTTGCCAAGTGCATAACACCGTTATCTGCTGCTATAAAAACACTGGTATTTCTAATAATACTCGCCATTTCACGAATATCTTCACTATAAAAATGAACTGCTTTAAAATTTATTCTTGAAATATTTTCTATGGGAAGCATTTCAATGATATTAAACTCAGGGTATTCCTTTTGTAATCTTGCATAAAAGGTTTCCCACCAAGTTTCAGAATAGCATTTGTTTCCAGTAGCGTTGGTATAAATACAAATGGTTTTCTTATTATTATTATTATTATTATTATTAGTGATGTTGTCTAACATCTTTTTTCCTTTAGAAATTTCAATATCACTTAGTTTGATATCCAATAGAGGCATATTTTTATTGGTATTTTCAACGCCTAACACGGTTAAATAATGTCTCAAATTGTAGATGGGATATTTTGATATGTGCTTATAATCCTCATATTTATTAATGATACTTTCATCAACATCGCCAAAAATTTTAAATTTTGCTTGAGCTAGTGCTGTTAATAACCTTCCTGAAGATGAGTTTTTATCAGCATTGATTACTAAATCATAAGTTCTACTTTTAATAGAAATCCAACATTTTATATATTTATAAAGATTACTCCAAGGTTTTTTAGGAAGCTTGATGATTTGCGAAATTTCTTTATATTTCTCAAATACCGGATGTGCCACACCTCCTTTTACAAAAAGATCCACATGACTCTCGGGAAAAGTGCGAATAACTTCCTGAACTAAAGGAGTTAAAAGTAATTGATTGCCTAATCTATGGTTGGGACGTATTATTAAAATTTTTTTGATATTCTTAATATGAAGGTCACCCTTTTGAGGCTCTACATACGATGCCCCAACACGTTTTGTTAGGGCTTTCATTATTTTTCTTCTGTAATTGTTAATTCGTATTTTAAAAGACATGATTTTCAAACTTTTTAATTACTAAGCAATGAAACAAAACAAGTAAATTTACTTTTTACTTTTATATAAGGCATTTAAAGCTAAAGCAACAATTATCATTGTAATACCTAATAGGCTCCATATAGTATACACCTCACCGAAAATAAAAGCACCAAACATTACTGTAAAAATAACTTCTAAATATTTTAACGGCGCAACTTGATTTGTAGCAGCTATTTGAAAAGCTTTAGTCATATATACTTGTCCGAAATAACCAAAAACACCTAAGGCAAATAACATAAGCCATTCAATTCCTACAGGGTTAGTCCAATTAAACAAGGCGACAGTACCTCCAATAATAGTTGAAATAACCATAAAATAGTTTACTACAACCACCGGATGGTCTGCTTTCCCTATTTTACTAATAACCACGTAAACTAAACCACTAAAGAGCGCAGAAATAAAAATGAGTAATAAGCCATAAGGATCTAAGGTGGCGTCAAATCCTTTTAAAATCACTACACCAATAAAGGCTCCAAGAAAAAAGAGCCATTGTATGGCTTTTACCTTTTCTTTTAGCAGTAGTACAGCAAAAACGGCAGCGAAAATTGGTGCCATATAGCGTAATGAAACCGCTGTTCCTATAGGAAGGTATTTGGTTGACATAAAAAATAAGGCCATGGAAGTTACCCCAACAATACCTCTTAAAACTAATAGTTTTCTTTTATTCCCGAAAATAGGAATTTTATGCTTCCATAGGAATCCAAAAGTAAAAAACAAGGAACTCAAGGATCTAAAAAATACTATTTGAAACGCATCATAATGTGTTAAATATTTTACGATGGCATTCATACATGTAAAAGCTAATGTGCTTATTAACATATATTTTATCGCGTTTCTAACGTCCATGAGCTCTTAATTTAAATTTTCTATTAGAATTTATGAAATACACCCCAGTAAGTAAAATAAACGCTGCACATATAGATTGCAGTGAAATTTGTTCATTCAAAACCCACCACCCTAAAATCAAAGCTATAATAGGATTAACGTAGGTTGAAGTTGCTACTTTTTCAGGAGAAACCGTTTTTAAAAGATAATTAAATGCTGTAAAGGCAATAAGGCTTCCAAATAAAATTAGGCCTAACATAGACCATTGTACTTCCTTTTGCCAAGTACTAGGCCAAGACCAAGATTCATTTAAAATAAGACTGATGAAACCCAGAAAAACACCACCACATAACATTTGATAGCCTGTGTTTACAAAATGATTACTAGGCAAATCGGCTTTGCCCACAAAAATACTGGCATAAGCCCAACTAACCATACAAGCAAAAATGGTTGCCATGCCTAAAATTTGCCCATCTTGACTCAATATTTCTTTTTGCCCGACCAATAAAAAGATGCCTATAAAACCTAATACCACGCCAAAAAAAGACATGAGTGAAATGCGTTTACCTTGAAGGAAACGTAAAAGCAATAGCACTACCAAGGGCTGGGCAGAGATCTCTAAAGCAGCAAAACCACTATCGACGTATTTTAAGGCCCAAACAACAACACCGTTACCAAAGGTTAAAAACAAAAAACCAGCTATAGCCGTATTTTTAAGCTGTTTGGAAGTAATTTTTAAACTTATTTTAGAAACTTTAGCTATAATGAAAATTAAGCCACTAGCCGTTAAAAAACGAACTGAGGCTAAAAAAAAAGGTGGTAAATTGCTTACAGCTATTTTATTGAGTAAATAAGTGGAACCCCATATCACATAGATGGCAAAAAAGGATAAAATGATAAGAATCGTTTTACGCGATATACTCATATATCTGCTTAGGGGTTTGTAGTATAAACTACAGGATAAAAATTTTTAAATCTTTTTTACTTGAACGGCGTTCATGCCTTTTTGACCACGTTCTAGCTCGTAAGTCACTTTATCATTTTCCTCAATAGGCTCTAAAGTACCGCTTATATGAACAAAATATTTTTCCTGATTCACACTATCAATAATAAATCCGAAACCTTTAGAATGATCAAAGAAAGACACTTTACCTTCTTTTGCAACTGGCTCTTCTTCTTCGCGATCTTCTTTTTTAGGAATTCCTAATTCAATGGATTCGGCCTCAATCTTTTCACGCATTGCAGGATCTGGAGGTGTGTCTGTTAGATTCCCGTTAAAATCAACGTAAGCAAATTGAATCCCTTGTGGGTTTTCTTTAGCTTCCGCTCTTCGAGCTTCTTTCTTTTTTTGCTTTTCCTCACGTTTTTTTAAACGTTTCTTTTCTTTTTCAATTTTGTTAAAGGTAACTTGCGATTTTGCCATAGTTTATCTATTCGAACAGAATTTAATGTGTTAATTATACTGCAAAGATAAAGCTTATTTTAAGTAAGCTACAATTATTCATGTTATTATTAAGAAGGATGACTTAATCTTCTGGAGGAAAACCATGGATTTCTTCAAAAACTTCATCAAAATTAGAGCGTAAATATGAATTTAGCTTTTTTCGATAATCCCCTTTTAACCAATCTACAAAGTTATAAGTACTTTTACTAATACACTTGGTGTAACGTTGAATTCTAAAATCGATATCATCGCCTAACATTTTAGCTAAGGCAATGGCATCGTATACATCTTCACTGTTTTCAATACAAATTTTAGCATGCTGCTCAATAGAACGCTCTAATACTACTTTTGAAGATTCTCCATTTCTAATAGAATCCACGTAGGTTTTTTGAATATCGAAATACACATCTTTAGATTTACTAAACTCAGCACGTAGGTCATCCGGCATTTCATATCTAAAATTACTCTCTAGATCTTCATCACTTAAAATAGAATCTAAGTAATAAGTTGGCGATTTAAAAATACGTTGCCAATCTAGGTCTTCACCCCAAGGACCAAATCTGTGGAAGTTATTTCCTAAATCGATTACAGAAAAGGTTTTCTTATTTTTCAATATACGCGACCCACGACCAATCATTTGATAGTAAAGGGTTAAGGATTTAGTCGCTCTGTTTAAGATGATACTATCAACGGTAGGTTCATCAAAACCAGTGGTTAAAATACTTACCGAAGTTAAAATGGCATCTGGTGTATTTTTAAACCATTTTAATATCATAGCACGCTCTTTTTTACTATTGGTATTATCTAAATGTGCAATAGGATATCCGGCTCTTCTAAAGGTATCATAAACATGTAAAGAGGTATTAATACCATTATTAAAAATTAAAGTTTTCTTGCCTTTAGAGCGTTCTTCGTAAGCTTGTAACAATTTGGATAACATGTCATTGTCGGTATACAAGTCTTCCGATGATTTCACCGTATAATCACCATTCGCTCCAACCACTAACGAAGTTAAACCTACGTTATAAGTAAACATTTCGGCACGTGCTAAAAAGCCATTTTCAATTAGAGACTCTATACTCTCCCCTACAATAAGTTCATCATAATTATCGGTCATTGGCAATTCAATGCTAGAACTTAAAGGCGTTGCGGTAACACCTAAAATAAACGACTGGCTAAAGAATTTAAATAATTTTGTAAACGAATTGTAGTGTGCCTCATCGATAATCACTAATCCAATATCAGAAATATCAAGTTTATCGTCGTTTAATCGGTTGTTTAGGGTTTCAACCATGGCTACAAAGCAACTGTAATCGGCTTGATCACTTAAATCTGCTTTACTATCTACCACTTTATTATGAACACCAAATTCGGTTAACACTTTCGATGTTTGACGACACAACTCAATACGGTGGGTCATGACCAAAACCTTTTTCTTATGGTGCTTTAAATATTGTCTAACAATTTCAGAGAAAATTACTGTTTTCCCTCCACCAGTAGGTAGCTGATATAGCAAATGATAATCATCTGGAGACTCTTCAAAGGCTTTAAATATTTTATCTATTGCCCCTTTTTGATAGCTATACAGATCTTTTCCTTCTTTTCTTTCTTCTAATTCCGCTTTTGTTGCCGACATGCTTAAAATTTTATGACGTGCAAAAATAACATCTTTAAAGGGTTTATCATACATGAATTGACTTAAAATTATGTTGTGTTTTTATAGTATTCACTAAGCAAAAGATTATTAAGCCATTAATTGCAAGTTGAAAACTAAAAATAATGCGATAAAAAGTGATATCTTTATTTTAAATTATTGTTGTCCGATAAAAAACAGAATTAGCTAAAAAAGCTTTGGTGTTGGCCTTTTTTATTGATCGCACTCTTTATTTTGAAAACAGAACCTCCTTATGGGTCAAAAAGGCTTAATTGCCCAATGTTTTTGGTTGTAATCTCTTCCCAATTAGCTTCTGGGTTTTTCAGGAATTTGAACAAATCGATATATGTCATCAAATGGTATCGTATGACGGACATCATATTGGAATAAGCCCAGTTTCTTTGGGCTTTTCTTTGGATCACAAGCATAATGAGCTGGATTATCAAACTGACCCAGATTTGTATTTCGATGGCATTTTGATTGTCTCCCAAAAAATACTTTAGCGGAAAGTTCTGTTTAAGCCGCTTGAACATCGTCTCAATCTGCCACCTATTTTTATAGATGTCGGCTATTTTGTCTGCATCAAGATCATAATTATTAGTGATGAACTCATAAACTTTTTGGTGCTTTTCGTGCCAAAAAGCGATTCTCCTCAGGGAAAAAGCGTTGCCGTTTTTGTCCGTAAGCCCTATTTTTTCGTCCTTTAGGACAGCATCGTCCACTTTATTGGAGATATCAAACTCTTCAAGGCTTGTATAGCGAGCATTGTCCTTTTGCCGAGTCACAAAGTAAACATCTTCCAGTGTCCATTTTTGGTATTGCTCATAATCCACATACCCTTTGTCAAAAACCACATAAGAGCCCTTCTTGAGTTCCAGGTCTTTTAAAAAGGTGTGGTCGTGCGTGGCCGCGCTTGAAAACTTAATCAGACAAGGAACGTCTTCCATGGCGTTTATCATAGTATGCATCTTGATACCTCCTTTCTTTTTGCCGTTGAGCGGGTTCCTTCCTACACCTTTAAGAATGTCACTAAATAGGGGGATGGTCGAGGAATCAACGATTTTAAGGTTCTTCACTGCAGGTTCTAAGGGTCTGCTGTCCGATAAAAAGCGATGGTAACGTTTGTAGAGTAAATGATAAATATCGGCAAATACTTCAGAGCTTCTTCTCCTGTTAGCATCTGACAAGGTACTGCGTTTTGGAAAGTCCGTGAGTCCTAGATGGTTGATCTTTCCCTCGCAGGCAAGCATAATACTGGAAACCTCACGAAGTGAGCTACAGCCACTGATCACGGTAAATACCATAGTGGCCAAATGCTCATAGGTGGTAAACTTTTTGGTATAGCGATCGCTGTTGTGCTTTTTGGCTGTCCGATGAACATCTTTGGGCAAAATGAAATTTAATACCTGTTTGATTATGGGTTGTCCGCTAAAGTTTTTACTTTTATTCATATCTTGGATGTGTGATAACTTCAAGATACAAAATAAGCGGGAAATCCTATCTTGGAAATCCCGCTTTTAAAATCTTTTATCGGACACTAATGATTTTAAATCTTGAAATTGTTCATTTTTTTTTATTATTGTCCGATAAAAAACAGAATTAGCTAAAAAAGCTTTGGTGTTGGCCTTTTTTATTGATCGCACTCTTTATTTTGAAAACAGAACCTCCTTATGGGTCAAAAAGGCTTAATTGCCCAATGTTTTTGGTTGTAATCTCTTCCCAATTAGCTTCTGGGTTTTTCAGGAATTTGAACAAATCGATATATGTCATCAAATGGTATCGTATGACGGACATCATATTGGAATAAGCCCAGTTTCTTTGGGCTTTTCTTTGGATCACAAGCATAATGAGCTGGATTATCAAACTGACCCAGATTTGTATTTCGATGGCATTTTGATTGTCTCCCAAAAAATACTTTAGCGGAAAGTTCTGTTTAAGCCGCTTAAACATCGTCTCAATCTGCCACCTATTTTTATAGATGTCGGCTATTTTGTCTGCGTCAAGATCATAATTATTGGTGATGAACTCATAGACTTTTTGGTGCTTTTCGTGCCAAAAAGCGATTCTCCTCAGGGAAAAAGCGTTGCCGTTTTTATCCGTAAGCCCTATTTTTTCGTCCTTTAAGACAGCATCGTCCACTTTATTGGAGATATCAAACTCTTCAAGGCTTGTATAGCGAGCATTGTCCTTTTGCCGAGTCACAAAGTAAACATCTTCCAGTGTCCATTTTTGGTATTGCTCATAATCCACATACCCTTTGTCAAAAACCACATAAGAGCCCTTCTTGAGTTCCAGGTCTTTTAAAAAGGTGTGGTCGTGCGTGGCCGCGCTTGAAAACTTAATCAGACAAGGAACGTCTTCCATGGCGTTTATCATAGTATGCATCTTGATACCTCCTTTCTTTTTGCCGTTGAGCGGGTTCCTTCCTACACCTTTAAGAATGTCGCTAAATAGGGGTATGGTCGAGGAATCAACGATTTTAAGGTTCTTTACTGCAGGTTCTAAGGGTCTGCTGTCCGATAAAAAGCGATGGTAACGTTTGTAGAGTAAATGATAAATATCGGCAAATACTTCAGAGCTTCTTCTCCTGTTAGCATCTGACAAGGTACTGCGTTTTGGAAAGTCCGTGAGTCCTAGATGGTTGATCTTTCCCTCGCAGGCAAGCATAATACTGGAAACCTCACGAAGTGAGCTACAGCCACTGATCACGGTAAATACCATAGTGGCCAAATGCTCATAGGTGGTAAACTTTTTGGTATAGCGATCGCTGTTGTGCTTTTTGGCTGTCCGATGAACATCTTTGGGCAAAATGAAATTTAATACCTGTTTGATTATGGGTTGTCCGCTAAAGTTTTTACTTTTATTCATATCTTGGATGTGTGATAACTTCAAGATACAAAATAAGCGGGAAATCCTATCTTGGAAATCCCGCTTTTAAAATCTTTTATCGGACACTAATGATTTTTTTTAAAAAAATGTAACAAAATACAATTTCACCCTTCTAATAAACATTATTAATTAACTCCTTTCAGATTTTTTAACTTTACACATTCAAATGACAACAACAATTTTAAAAATTAGCAGTGCTTTATTCTTAGTATTAAGTATGATTATACAAACAAACGCACAAAACATTACAGGTTCGTGGGCGGGGAAAATCACAGTTCAAAAAACAGAACTCCCCCTAATGTTTAACATTTCTAAAGAAGGCGAAGAACTTAGCTGTACCATGGATAGTCCAGCTCAAGGCGCAACAGATATCCCTATGGATGAAGTTACTTTTGCAGATAACACGATTACGATAAAATTTAACCAAGCCGCTTTAAAATATGTGGGAACTTTTAAAAATGATGTTTTTGATGGGACTTTATTTCAGGGCGGACAAGAACTGCCTTTAGTTCTAACTAAAACGGTAAAAACCTTGCCTGGAAACACAGATTTACCATCATCGGAAGCAGAATTAGAAAAACTCATGCATTACGATAAGGGCAATTATAAGTATTCGGTTGAAGATTATTTTGCAAAACCTAAGGCCAGCGCTTTTTCCTTTTCTCCTAATGGTGATTACTTAGCGTATAAAGAAAAAGATGAAAATGCTAAAAACCACGTTTATGTTAAAAGCCTTGAAACCGATAAGGTAACCCAGGTTATTAAGGAAGAAGATGAATTAATTCGTGCTTTTGGATGGGCTAACAACAACCGACTGGTTTATATCATGGATAAAGGCGGTAATGAAAACTACCATTTATTTGCTGTAAACTTAGATGGAAGCAAGCAAACCGAACTAACGCCTTTTGATGGTGTAAAAGTGAATATTCTCAATAGTTTAAAAGAGGATAAAGAGCATATGATTATTTCTATGAATCAAAATAATCCGCAAATTTTTGAACCTTATAAAATCAATATAACCACTGGAGAATTGGTTCAGCTTTACAAAAATGATGATGCTGCCAATCCAATTGATGGATACGAATTTGATAAAGACGGTAAGCTTCGTGGGTTTTCAAGATTACGTGATGGGGTTAACATGGATTTATATTACACCACGGATGGTAAGAATTATGAAATCAAAAAGAAATTAAACTGGAAACAAACTTTTAGTATCATTTCTTTTAACTATGCCACCGAGAATCCTCATGACGCCTACGTGGTTTCAAATTTAGATACCGATAAAACGGAAATCTATTTATATGATTTAAAAGAAGATAAGGTTATTAAAAAATTATTTTCAAATAAAGAATTTGATGTATCTGGTTTAAGGCTATCTAAAAAGAGAACTTACGAATTAGATTATTTTGCTTATGAAGGTGAAAAACAAGAAATTGTTCCTGTAAGTGATTATTTTAAAAAACTTCACAAAAAACTTACGACTAAGTTTCCTAATTACAACTACTCTATTGCTGGTGTAACCGATGAAGAAGACAAATATTTAATTTTCCTTCAAAGCGATAAATTATACGGGATGTATTATGCTTACGACCCTATTAAAGATGAATTTAAATTACTTTACAATTTAATGCCAAATCTTAAGGAAGAAGACATGGCCGAAATGCGCCCTATTTCTTTTAAAAGTAGAGATGGCATGCACATTCATGGGTATATTACATTACCTAAAGCAGCTATAGATGGTAAAAAAGTTCCCGTAATTGTTAACCCTCATGGCGGACCTCAAGGCATACGTGATTCGTGGGGATTCAACCCTGAAGCACAACTTTTTGCTAGTCGTGGTTATGCTACGCTGCAAGTAAACTTTAGAATTTCTGGTGGTTATGGTAAATCATTTTTAGAATCTGGGTTCAAACAAATTGGAAGAAAAGCTATGGATGATGTTGAAGATGGTTTGCGTTATGTGGTAAAAAAAGGTTGGGTTGATAAAAACAATGTCGCTATTTATGGTGGTAGTCATGGTGGTTATGCTGTATTACGCGGATTAACAAAAACTCCAGATTTATACACTTGTGGTGTCGATTATGTAGGTGTTTCTAACTTATTTACTTTTATGAATACCATCCCTCCATACTGGAAACCTTATTTAAAAATCATGAAAGAAATTTGGTATGATGAAGAAGTTGCTTCTGAAAAAGTAATCATGGAAGAAGTTTCTCCGGCATATCACATCGATAAAATTAAAAAACCACTTTTTGTAGTTCAAGGAGCTAACGACCCAAGAGTGAATATTGATGAATCGGATCAAATCGTGAAGGCGCTTAGAGAAAAAGGTGTAGATGTGCCTTATATGGTTAAATATGATGAGGGCCACGGATTTCATAAAGAAGAAAACCGACTAGATCTTTACAAGGCTATGATGGGTTTTTACGCCAAACATTTAAATAACTAATTCAAGTATTTATAAAAAGTAAAGCCTTGGGTTTAAACACATTAGTGTCCGATAAAAGATTTAAAAAGCGGGATTTCCAAGATAGGATTTCCCGCTTATTTTGTATCTTGAAGTTATCACACATCCAAGATATGAATAAAAGTAAAAACTTTAGCGGACAACCCATAATCAAACAGGTATTAAATTTCATTTTGCCCAAAGATGTTCATCGGACAGCCAAAAAGCACAACAGCGATCGCTATACCAAAAAGTTTACCACCTATGAGCATTTGGCCACTATGGTATTTACCGTGATCAGTGGCTGTAGCTCACTTCGTGAGGTTTCCAGTATTATGCTTGCCTGCGAGGGAAAGATCAACCATCTAGGACTCACGGACTTTCCAAAACGCAGTACCTTGTCAGATGCTAACAGGAGAAGAAGCTCTGAAGTATTTGCCGATATTTATCATTTACTCTACAAACGTTACCATCGCTTTTTATCGGACAGCAGACCCTTAGAACCTGCAGTGAAGAACCTTAAAATCGTTGATTCCTCGACCATACCCCTATTTAGTGACATTCTTAAAGGTGTAGGAAGGAACCCGCTCAACGGCAAAAAGAAAGGAGGTATCAAGATGCATACTATGATAAACGCCATGGAAGACGTTCCTTGTCTGATTAAGTTTTCAAGCGCGGCCACGCACGACCACACCTTTTTAAAAGACCTGGAACTCAAGAAGGGCTCTTATGTGGTTTTTGACAAAGGGTATGTGGATTATGAGCAATACCAAAAATGGACACTGGAAGATGTTTACTTTGTGACTCGGCAAAAGGACAATGCTCGCTATACAAGCCTTGAAGAGTTTGATATCTCCAATAAAGTGGACGATGCTGTCTTAAAGGACGAAAAAATAGGGCTTACGGACAAAAACGGCAATGCTTTTTCCCTGAGGAGAATCGCTTTTTGGCACGAAAAGCACCAAAAAGTTTATGAGTTCATCACTAATAATTATGATCTTGATGCAGACAAAATAGCCGACATCTATAAAAATAGGTGGCAGATTGAGACGATGTTCAAGCGGCTTAAACAGAACTTTCCGCTAAAGTATTTTTTGGGAGACAATCAAAATGCCATCGAAATACAAATCTGGGTCAGTTTGATAATCCAGCTCATTATGCTTGTGATCCAAAGAAAAGCCCAAAGAAACTGGGCTTATTCCAATATGATGTCCGTCATACGATACCATTTGATGACATATATCGATTTGTTCAAATTCCTGAAAAACCCAGAAGCTAATTGGGAAGAGATTACAACCAAAAACATTGGGCAATTAAGCCTTTTTGACCCATAAGGAGGTTCTGTTTTCAAAATAAAGAGTGCGATCAATAAAAAAGGCCAACACCAAAGCTTTTTTAGCTAATTCTGTTTTTTATCGGACAACAATAATTTAAAATACTCATAATTTCAAATGAAATTATTTGCGAATAAGGTTTTTATTACAAAAACTTAAACTTGTAGGTCTATATTTGTGTAAATGTAGGCTTTTACAATATATTTGCAAGTAATATTAACCAAATAATTCATTAATTATGAAAGTGAAAATTAAAATTATTGGGCTGCTTATGGTATTACTATTGTTTGCCCAAAAATCTGAAGCTCAACAAGAAGGGTTTATTGGGGAAGTAAAAATGTTTGCTGGGAGTTTTGCTCCAAGAAATTGGGCGTTTTGTGATGGTCAATTATTGTCTATTGCTCAAAATACAGCTCTATTTGCCATAATAGGCACCACTTATGGTGGTGATGGTAGAACAACTTTTGCTCTACCCGACTTGCGCGGTAGAGCCCCTGTAGGCGTTGGAACAGGTGCGGGATTATCAACAATTAAAGCTGGTGAAAGATCAGGAAAAGAAAATATTACTTTAAATATTTTAAATATGCCTAGTCACACACATACGGCAACCTTTACACAAACACATGGTGTTTCAACCATTCCAGCTGTAGCCGATGAAGCAAACACAGACGACCCAACAAATAACAAACTTGCCATCCCTAATATTGGAGGCGCTAATATGCTGTATAGTAATGCATATTCTGATGCGACCTTAGCCAATGGCATAACAAATGTTCAAGGCATTGTAACTGTTTCTAGCAATGGCGGACAGCAATCTTTTAATAATAGAAATCCTTATTTAGGAATCAATTATATAATCTGTCTTTTTGGAACATTTCCTTCAAGAAATTAATATATCTATCCAAATGACAAATAATTATTTTAAATATTTAAAAACAATAGTTTTGTTTTTATTTTTAGCCACGGTTAGTAATCCTGTTTTTTCTCAAACCACTTTAACAAAAGGTGATCTTGTTTTTACTAGAATTCAAATGGACGATGATTCATTTTCTTTTCTTGTTTTAACATCTTTAGAAAATGGTACTGTTTTTTATATAACTGATGAAGCTTGGAATGGATCCAGCCTGCAAACGAATGAGTCTGAATTAAAATTTACGGCAACATCTGCTATAGCTCCAGGAGAAGAAATATCTTACAATACAGCTTTAGAAACGTTAACTTTTTCTAGTGGTAATACGTTGGGAAATATGGTTTCCGTTGGCATTAATTCTCCTACGAATAATATGCTTGGAACAGCTGGTGATAATTTATTTATCCATCAAGGTACTCAAGGCTCACCTACTGTAAATGATTTTATTACCGGTATTAGTGCAAACGCAGGTTCATTTGGAACTCCAGGCGATGCATGGCAAAGTGCAGCCTCAACTTCAAATTCTATCTTACCTAGTTCTTTAACTAACGGAACTAATGCACTTGGATTATATCCTGATGGGGTTCAATCAGAAGTTGATAATGCCCGTTACAAACCTAGCGCATTACATTCTGGCGATAAATCTGCTATTTTAGCTGCTATTATGAATATTTCGAATTGGGAATATGATAATGACATAGCGTTTGGAATATCATCAACACTTTTCTCAGTATCGATACCTTGTACAGATCCAGATATCCCTACAATTACACCTTCAGCAACCACTGTATGTTTGGGAGCAACTGCAACTTTAAATATTGTAGGTAATCTAAATGATGCTACACAATGGCATATTTATACTGGTTCTTGCGGAGGTACACTTGTTGGATCTACTAACACTTCTTCTTTTAACGTTACTCCTGGGTCACCAAGTACAACATATTATATTAGAGGTGAAGGAGGTTGTATAACTCCTTCTACTTGTGCTACAGTAACCATAAATGCAACATCCGTTTCACCTTTTATTTCATCACAAACAAATATAAGTTGCAATGGTGGTTCCGATGGTAGTGCTACAGCTTCTGCTTCTGGCGGAACTGCACCGTATTCTTATTTATGGAGTAACTCTGCAACTACCGCTGCAATAGCAGGTGTTTCTGCTGGCAATTATACTGTTACCATCACTGATGCGAATGGATGTGCTACTAATACTTCTGCAACGATTACAGAGCCTGCTGCTTTAGTAGCAAGTACAACTATTAATAACAATGTGAGTTGCAATGGTGGTTCCGATGGTAGTGCTACAGCTTCTACTTCTGGCGGAACTGCACCGTATTCTTATTTATGGAGTAACTCTGCAACTACCGCTACAATAGCAGGTGTTTCTGCTGGCAATTATACTGTTACCATCACTGATGCGAATGGATGTGCTACTAATACTTCTGCAACGATTGCAGAGCCTGCTGCTTTAGTAGCAAGTACAACTATTAATAACAATGTGAGTTGCAATGGTGGTTCCGATGGTAGTGCTACAGCTTCTGCTTCTGGCGGAACTGCACCGTATTCTTATTTATGGAGTAACTCTGCAACTACCGCTGCAATAGCAGGTGTTTCTGCTGGCAATTATACTGTTACCATCACTGATGCGAATGGATGTGCTACTAATACTTCTGCAACGATTACAGAGCCTGCTGCTTTAGTAGCAAGTACAACTATTAATAACAATGTGAGTTGCAATGGTGGTTCCGATGGTAGTGCTACAGCTTCTGCTTCTGGCGGAACTGCACCGTATTCTTATTTATGGAGTAACTCTGCAACTACCGCTACAATAGCAGGTGTTTCTGCTGGCAATTATACTGTTACCATCACTGATGCGAATGGATGTGCTACTAATACTTCTGCAACGATTACAGAGCCTGCTGCTTTAGTAGCAAGTACAACTATTAATAACAATGTGAGTTGCAATGGTGGTTCCGATGGTAGTGCTACAGCTTCTACTTCTGGCGGAACTGCACCGTATTCTTATTTATGGAGTAACTCTGCAACTACCGCTACAATAGCAGGTGTTTCTGCTGGCAATTATACTGTTACCATCACTGATGCGAATGGATGTGCTACTAATACTTCTGCAACGATTGCAGAGCCTGCTGCTTTAGTAGCAAGTACAACTATTAATAACAATGTGAGTTGCAATGGTGGTTCCGATGGTAGTGCTACAGCTTCTGCTTCTGGCGGAACTGCACCGTATTCTTATTTATGGAGTAACTCTGCAACTACCGCTGCAATAGCAGGTGTTTCTGCTGGCAATTATACTGTTACCATCACTGATGCGAATGGATGTGCTACTAATACTTCTGCAACGATTACAGAGCCTGCTGCTTTAGTAGCAAGTACAACTATTAATAACAATGTGAGTTGCAATGGTGGTTCCGATGGTAGTGCTACAGCTTCTGCTTCTGGAGGAACTGCACCGTATTCTTATTTATGGAGTAACTCTGCAACTACCGCTACAATAGCAGGTGTTTCTGCTGGCAATTATACTGTTACCATCACTGATGCGAATGGATGTGCTGCTATTACTTCTGCAACGATTGCAGAGCCTGCTGCTTTAGTAGCAAGTACAACTATTAATAACAATGTGAGTTGCAATGGTGGTTCCGATGGTAGCGCTACAGCTTCTGCTTCTGGCGGAACTGCACCGTATTCTTATTTATGGAGTAACTCTGCAACTACCGCTACAATAGCAGGTGTTTCTGCTGGCAATTATACTGTTACCATCACTGATGCGAATGGATGTGCTACTAATACTTCTGCAACGATTGCAGAGCCTGCTGCTTTAGTAGCAAGTACAACTATTAATAACAATGTGAGTTGCAATGGTGGTTCCGATGGTAGTGCTACAGCTTCTGCTTCTGGCGGAACTGCACCGTATTCTTATTTATGGAGTAACTCTGCAACTACCGCTGCAATAGCAGGTGTTTCTGCTGGCAATTATACTGTTACCATCACTGATGCGAATGGATGTGCTGCTATTACTTCTGCAACGATTGCAGAGCCTGCTGCTTTAGTAGCAAGTACAACTATTAATAACAATGTGAGTTGCAATGGTGGTTCCGATGGTAGTGCTACAGCTTCTGCTTCTGGCGGAACTGCACCGTATTCTTATTTATGGAGTAACTCTGCAACTACCGCTACAATAGCAGGTGTTTCTGCTGGCAATTATACTGTTACCATCACTGATGCGAATGGATGTGCTGCTATTACTTCTGCAACGATTGCAGAGCCTGCTGCTTTAGTAGCAAGTACAACTATTAATAACAATGTGAGTTGCAATGGTGGTTCCGATGGTAGTGCTACAGCTTCTGCTTCTGGCGGAACTGCACCGTATTCTTATTTATGGAGTAACTCTGCAACTACCGCTACAATAGCAGGTGTTTCTGCTGGCAATTATACTGTTACCATCACTGATGCGAATGGATGTGCTACTAATACTTCTGCAACGATTGCAGAGCCTGCTGCTTTAGTAGCAAGTACAACTATTAATAACAATGTGAGTTGCAATGGTGGTTCCGATGGTAGTGCTACAGCTTCTGCTTCTGGCGGAACTGCACCGTATTCTTATTTATGGAGTAACTCTGCAACTACCGCTGCAATAGCAGGTGTTTCTGCTGGCAATTATACTGTTACCATCACTGATGCGAATGGATGTGCTGCTATTACTTCTGCAACGATTGCAGAGCCTGCTGCTTTAGTAGCAAGTACAACTATTAATAACAATGTGAGTTGCAATGGTGGTTCCGATGGTAGCGCTACAGCTTCTGCTTCTGGCGGAACTGCACCGTATTCTTATTTATGGAGTAACTCTGCAACTACCGCTACAATAGCAGGTGTTTCTGCTGGCAATTATACTGTTACCATCACTGATGCGAATGGATGTGCTACTAATACTTCTGCAACGATTGCAGAGCCTGCTGCTTTAGTAGCAAGTACAACTATTAATAACAATGTGAGTTGCAATGGTGGTTCCGATGGTAGTGCTACAGCTTCTGCTTCTGGCGGAACTGCACCGTATTCTTATTTATGGAGTAACTCTGCAACTACCGCTACAATAGCAGGTGTTTCTGCTGGCAATTATACTGTTACCATCACTGATGCGAATGGATGTGCTAGTTCTTCAAGTGAAAGTTTAACATTAATTAATAATTTAGATGATAGCGTAACGCAAAATGTAAATATGTTAACAGCAAATCAAACTGGAGCTACGTATCAATGGTATGAGTGTAGTAATTCTGATACTTTATTGATAAAAGAAACAAATCAAAGTTATACCGCAACAGCTAAAGGAAATTATAAAGTAAAAATTATTCTAGGTGGTTGCCAAGTCGAATCTATGTGCATAACTGTAACTACGCTATCTATATCAAATTTAGAGAAAAATAAATTTTATTTTTCAATGTATCCCATCCCTGCCTCAAATAATTTAACAATAAAATCTAATTTAGGTGACGATTTTCAAATAGTTAATCAACTTGGGCAGATTGTTAAAATATTCAAAGCAAAATCTGACACAGAGAAAACTGTTTATGTTGGAAATTTAAGCGAAGGTATGTATTTTGTTAGAGCAGCAAATGGAGTTTCTAAAAAACTAATAATTACCAAATAGTTAAAGTAAACACCTTTTCTTTAAGGAGCTAAAATTGTTGACACTTTAATCTAATAAGGCGCATTCAGAATTTAGCTCAATTGAGTAATACTCAGATATTAAAAACCAAGAATTGATTAAATATCAGTCTTGGTTTTTTGTTTTTTTTTATCATTAGTGTCCGATAAAAGATTTTAAAAGCGGGATTTCCAAGATAGGATTTCCCGCTTATTTTGTATCTTGAAGTTATCACACATCTAAGATATGAATAAAAGTAAAAACTTTAGCGGACAACCCATAATCAAACAGGTATTAAATTTCATTTTGCCCAAAGATGTTCATCGGACAGCCAAAAAGCACAACAGCGATCGCTATACCAAAAAGTTTACCACCTATGAGCATTTGGCCACTATGGTATTTACCGTGATCAGTGGCTGTAGCTCACTTCGTGAGGTTTCCAGTATTATGCTTGCCTGCGAGGGAAAGATCAACCATCTAGGACTCACGGACTTTCCAAAACGCAGTACCTTGTCAGATGCTAACAGGAGAAGAAGCTCTGAAGTATTTGCCGATATTTATCATTTACTCTACAAACGTTACCATCGCTTTTTATCGGACAGCAGACCCTTAGAACCTGCAGTAAAGAACCTTAAAATCGTTGATTCCTCGACCATACCCCTATTTAGTGACATTCTTAAAGGTGTAGGAAGGAACCCGCTCAACGGCAAAAAGAAAGGAGGTATCAAGATGCATACTATGATAAACGCCATGGAAGACGTTCCTTGTCTGATTAAGTTTTCAAGCGCGGCCACGCACGACCACACCTTTTTAAAAGACCTGGAACTCAAGAAGGGCTCTTATGTGGTTTTTGACAAAGGGTATGTGGATTATGAGCAATACCAAAAATGGACACTGGAAGATGTTTACTTTGTGACTCGGCAAAAGGACAATGCTCGCTATACAAGCCTTGAAGAGTTTGATATCTCCAATAAAGTGGACGATGCTGTCTTAAAGGACGAAAAAATAGGGCTTACGGATAAAAACGGCAACGCTTTTTCCCTGAGGAGAATCGCTTTTTGGCACGAAAAGCACCAAAAAGTCTATGAGTTCATCACCAATAATTATGATCTTGACGCAGACAAAATAGCCGACATCTATAAAAATAGGTGGCAGATTGAGACGATGTTTAAGCGGCTTAAACAGAACTTTCCGCTAAAGTATTTTTTGAGAGACAATCAAAATGCCATCGAAATACAAATCTGGGTCAGTTTGATAATCCAGCTCATTATGAAGTGTCTACCTTTGTTGTGACGGTTTTATATAGAGTATAAACTATATTTGAATTATGGAAAAAAAATATGACAACGAGTTTAAATCGATGATATTAGATTTATCCAAATCTGGTATACCAACAAAACAACTGAGTGAAGAATATGGAGTTCATACAAGTGTTATTAATAGATGGAAACAAGAGTATGATTTAAAAGGAGGAGATTTTTCTAAAAATGAACCTAAATCCAAAGAACATCAAGAACTTATAGCATTAAAAAAGGAATTAAGAGATGTTAAAATGGAACGTGACATCTTAAAAAAGGCGGTGAGCATCTTTTCCAAGAGCGACAGATAAGGTATAACTTCATTTTATCAAACAAAAATACTTATCCTGTCGAAAAGATGTGCAAATGCATGAAGGTTAGTAAAAATGCTTATTACCATTGGCTTAAAACCAAAGACACCTTAAAGGTTAATTCCTCTAAATCATTTTTAAAAGACAGAATCGAAGCTATATTTGACAATAGTAAACAGATTTATGGTAGCTATCGAATTCAAAAACAACTTGAACGAGAAAAGCTTTTTTATTCCCGTTCATATGTGGGGTTACTTATGAAAGAAATGGGACTAAGAAGTGTATTGAATAAGAAATTTGTGGTAACTACGGATTCAAATCATTCTCTAAAAACAGCTAAAAATGAATTAGACAGGGATTTTACCAGTTTTTCTTTAGGCTACAAATTAGTCTCTGACATTACGTATATAAGAGTTAATCAACAATGGAACTATTTAACCACGATAATGGATTTGGCTGATAGAAAAATAATAGGCTGGTCTTTAAGTGAAGATATGACTACTGAGAATACGGTTTTAAAGGCCTGGGTTGATGCTAGAAGAAACAGAGTGATAAACCAGCAGTGTATTTTTCATTCGGACAGGGGTGTGCAATATGCATCCAACAGAATCACAAATATGTTCTTTTTTAATCAAAAAGTGATACAAAGCATGAGTAGAAAGGGAAATTGCTGGGATAATGCTGTAGCTGAAAGTTTTTTTAAAACCATTAAATATGAGTGGATTAACAGATTTAAGTATACGTCTTATAATCAATTATACAAATCTATTGATCAATATTTAAACTGGTATAACACTCAAAGATTACATTCTAGTTTAGGATACATGACGCCTCTTGAAAAAGAATTACAATTAAAAGGATTTATTAACAAAGCTGCTTAGTATAAAATAGCACCAAATTTATTAGGTAGTCCATTATGCTTGTGATCCAAAGAAAAGCCCAAAGAAACTGGGCTTATTCCAATATGATGTCCGTCATACGATACCATTTGATGACATATATCGATTTGTTCAAATTCCTGAAAAACCCAGAAGCTAATTGGGAAGAGATTACAACCAAAAACATTGGGCAATTAAGCCTTTTTGACCCATAAGGAGGTTCTGTTTTCAAAATAAAGAGTGCGATCAATAAAAAAGGCCAACACCAAAGCTTTTTTAGCTAATTCTGTTTTTTATCGGACAACAATAATTAAAATCCTACTATGTAATAGTTTTGAGGTGGTAACAAGACATAGCTATCCCTGTAAAATTTTATAATAACTAAAATTTAGGCCGCTATTTGAACTCGTTTTTTTGCATTCGCCTACCAATTTCTAGAGCATTTGCGGTATGTATTCCAAAGAATATCCAAAGGGTTTCGGTAGCTTTTGTTTTAGCTTTTATGCGTTTGAGATGGTAATGTTCCTTTTCCTTTCCAAAACTTCCTTCTAATCTAGTTGCTCTTTATTTGGTAATTGCTGATTTAAGTTGTTTCTCTTGCTTATAGTTTTTAGGAAGTTTCCCTTTACGCTTGAAGTCTGTTTTGATATTGTTTTTAGTTACAAAATTTCTATTGTTATTGGTAGCATATATAGCATCTGCACCTACTATTTTCACTTTCCTTTTTGTTAGTGATTGTGTCTTGTAAACAGAGCTCTTTAGCCGTGTACCTTCATTAAAAGCATTAAAACTTAAGTGTTCTATAAAATTAATACCATCTATTTGTAGTTTGTTAACCTTGGCTCCAAATTCAACAGGCTTGACCTCTTTTCCTCGTACGATAGGTCTGAGGTAATCCTTATCAATACTCACAATTCTATCTTTGGGAGAGATTCCTATTTCAAAATACGCTTTTTGCTGAGTATAAACTATTTTTAGTATGGCCACACGACGGTAATAGTTTTTTTTGTAAATTGAACTTTGTAGGTATCTCGAAGCTCTTGTTCGAATTTTATAAACTTGTCAAGCAGATGTAGTAATGATCTTGTGAGTGGTTTTCGTTTTTTGTTAGTTTTTCGACGCATTTTACTAAATTCTGTATAACGATGCTTCCATTTTCTATATTTAGAACGCTGCATTTTTATACCTAAAATTTTACAGGTTTCTCTAAGCTGCTTATAAAGCCAATTTACAGCTTCCCATAGTAATTTTTGAGGTGTAGGATAACGACACTCACTCTCGTAACAAGTGGCGTCAACAGTAATTTGGTTCTGACAATCAATATGATTATTCCAATGATTAAACAAGTCCTTTTCTAATAAATCGATATCTAGCTTGTCTGCCAATTCACAACGTATTTGACTGACTATTTTAAAATTAGTAAGTCTATTAAAACCCAAGTGTATGTCACAGAAAAACTGATAATCAATATTACTATTGAGTTGCTCTATAAGTTTCCTATCTGAGCTACAAGTGTAATGCTTTAAAAACATCAATGCTATTCTGCCTTTGGGACTAAACAGCATTTTGCTACCTGTAGTTTTTTCTTTAATACCAAAAGTATCAACTAAAGAATCCCATGGAATTGCGCTGTAAATTTTTCCTAAATCACTTTCTAAAAATCGACGGTAATAAGCATTAAAGTTTTCTGTAGAAGATAAAAATGAAAACTCATGCTGAAATTCACTAATTTTCTGTATTTTCATAAATGTAAGAATAAGAAAACCCCGTTTTTGGCTCTCAACGGCCTTTTTTGGGGTTTTTATGTACTTAAATTTACGCAAAAACACCTGTATTTACAAGGGATAGGGCATTTTCTGAATACGCCTAATAAAAGCCTATCTATTTAAAATTCACAGGCTTTTTTTATAGCAAAACTATTACCTATTAAAAATCAAAATCGTCATGTTTTAAAACAGGACTTTCTTCTAAATCAAAAACTGAAGTAGACCAACTAACATGAAACCACGCGTTAAACATTTTAAAATTACGTTTTTGTGGCCATTCTTTTTTATTGCTAAGCCAATCTTCAAGCGTTCTTGTAAAAAATTTATCGAATTTTTTTCTGAGCCATTTTTTTAATTCTAAGGCATTTTCAATGTTATTATCAATTAAATAAATATACGCTCCATCTATATTATTCTCTTCTGAAAACTCATCTTCTGGAAACACTTCATTTAACCAATCGTAAAATGGCTGCTTCGGACTTAATACAATGGCATTTCTATTAATAAAATTCTCTTCAAAATCTTCATCGAATTCTCTCTCAAAAAATTCGTCTTCTAAATCATCCTCAGACATATTGAAAAAATCAGAGACATAAGACTCCTTATCCTGAGTGACCATGGTTAACTTAATTTCGCTGTTTTTAGATTCATTCAGTTCAAAATCTATAATAAAATTATCGTATTCTAGAAATTTTGAACGCTTATGCTCAATCATTTTTGTCATTAAACCCTTTTCTTCACGATCTTGAACAGATAATTCTAAGAGGTTTTCAAAAACTTCACCATGAAGTATATCTTTCAAATTAGCTAAATTCCATGCTCTAATAGAAAAATTGATAACGTCTTCTGAGTCATGGTGCTCTGGAAATTCCTTGGCGAACGGACCAATAAAGCCTTCCATTAATTCGCTATAACCCACTTTAGCTTCGTTAGACTGTCTTATATGATCCGACATTTTTATAACCTTTTTACTCATAATAATTTACTTTATAGCGAATAACCTTTTTTTTAAAAAAACTCCGTGAAAGATAAAACTTTAACGGAGTTATTATAAAATTATTTGAATAATTATTTACTCATTAAATATTTGCAGCTAAATAGTCTCCAACTTCTTTAGTACCGTAAGCTTTATCTCCATCGGCTAAATCTTCAGTAACAATACCTTCGGCTAAAGCTTTGTTTACTGCGTCTCTAATAGCCTTACCTTCTTCCGGTAAATTAAAAGCGGTCTCGAACATCATGGCAGCAGATAATACTGTAGCCATTGGATTGGCAATATTTAAACCTGTTGCTTGTGGATATGATCCGTGAATAGGTTCGAATAAAGCAATATCAGCCCCCATAGACGCCGATGGCATTAATCCCATAGACCCAGAAATCACTGAAGCTTCATCGGTTAAAATATCTCCGAAAAGGTTTTCAGTAATTAATACGTCATAACTATTTGGCCATTGCACCAAACGCATAGCTACCGCATCAACAAATTCATAGCTAACTTCAACTTCTGGATAATCTTTTTCCATAGCTTGAACCGTTTCTCTCCATAAACGAGACGTTTCTAAAACGTTAGCTTTATCAACACAACAAAGTTTTTTAGAACGTGTCATGGCTAATTCAAAACCTTTTTTAGCTAGACGTTGTACCTCTGCTCTGGTATAAACGCAGTTATCATAAGCGGTTTCACCTTCATCTCTTCTACCCTTTTCTCCAAAGTAAATACCACCAGTTAATTCACGTAAGAAAACCAAATCAGTTCCTTCGATACGCTCTTGTTTTAAAGGTGATTTATCTAATAATGATGGAAAAGTGAACGTTGGACGCACATTAGCAAACAACCCTAATTTTTTACGCATTTTAAGTAAACCTTGTTCTGGTCTTACTGGTGCAGACGGATCATTATCATACTTTGGGTGACCGATGGCTCCAAATAAAACCGCATCAGACGATGCACAAATTTCATGAGTTTCATCTGGGTAAGGCTCTCCAACTGCATCGATAGCAGCAGCACCTGTTAAAGCAGGTTTCCAAGTAATTTCATGTCCGAATTTTTTAGCCACAGCATCACTTACCTTCACGGCTTGATCTATAACTTCTGGTCCTATGCCGTCTCCAGCTAAAAGGGCTATATTAAATTTCATTTTTTATTTATTTTAGTCTTTATATTTATTTATTGTAACTAATTTGAAATTTCAATTATTAAATTAACTAATAATGATATTCAACATTTTTTCGGTTGCTATAATGGCTGAAACCGTTTGATCGGAATCTAAACCTCTAGTTTTAAACTCTCTATTTTCGTTTTTCCATGTAATAATGGTTTCACATAAAGCATCCGATCGACTTCCTGGCGGAATTCTTACTGCATAATCGATTAAGTCGGGTAAAACCATTAAACGTTCGTTTTTGAAAATACTTTTAATAGCATTCATAAAAGCATCAAATTGTCCGTCGCCCTGTGCATTTTCTTCAAATGTTTCACCTTCTATAGTAATGGATACCGAAGTTGTAGGTTTCAGTCCTTTTGAATGCGTTAACACGTAGGTGTTTACCTTTACTTTTTCCTCATACGTTCTATCTAAAACATCAGAAATGATATATGGTAAATCCTCTTTGGTTACCACTTGCTTCTTGTCACCCAACTCAATAATTCGTTGGGTTACCTTTTTTAAATCTGCGTCGTTAAGTTGAAGTCCGAGTTCCTGTAAATTCTTTTGAATATTAGCTTTACCAGATGACTTTCCTAAAGCATACTTTCGAGTTCTGCCGAAACGTTCTGGCATTAAATCGCTAAAATAGAGATTGTTTTTACTATCACCATCGGCATGAATACCAGCAGTTTGCGTAAAAACATTCGCTCCAATTATAGGTTTATTAGAAGGAATAACTAATCCTGAAAAGTTTTCTACCAATTTACTAACCGTGTATAGCATCTTCTCATTTACACCAATTTTAAGGTGCGGCATAAAATCGTTAATTACAGCTATGGTACTGGACATCGGTGCATTTCCAGCACGCTCACCCATTCCATTTACCGTAAGATGCAATCCATCGGCGCCAGCATTTAAACCAGCCATAACATTGGCTACTCCTAAATCATAATCATTATGAGCATGGAAATCAAAATGCATTTTAGGATAAGCTTCCTTTATTTCTTTAATGAAGTTAAACGATTCTTCGGGAGTTAATATCCCCAAAGTATCTGGAAGCATAATTCGTGTTACAGCTTGTGAGGATAAGAAATCTAAAAACTCATAAACATAAGCTTTTGAATTTCGCATACCATTACTCCAATCTTCTAAATATACATTGGTAATGATACCGTGATTCTGAGCAAGATCAATATTTTCTTTTATTTCCTCAAAATGTTGATTTGGAGTCTTTTTAAGCTGGTGAGTTAAATGATTTAATGAACCTTTCGTTAGTAGGTTCTGTACTTTAGCACCAGCTTCAACCATCCAATTTATAGAAACACCTTTATCAACAAACGTTAAAACTTCTACGGCTGACAAATGATTATTTTCTGCTGCCCATTTCGTAACATCTTTTACAGCTTGAAGCTCGCCCTCAGACACACGTGCCGAAGCAATTTCAATACGATCCACTTTTAATTCTTCAAGTAAAAGCTTTGCGATTGTCAACTTCTCAGAAGCAGAAAACGACACACTCGAGGTTTGTTCACCATCGCGTAATGTCGTATCCATTATTTCTATTTTTCTAAAACTCATGCTTTAGAACGGGCGTGTTTCAGTAAAACTTTCAATCTCACTTTTCATGCTCTGTAAGTAATCAATATCATCAAAACCATTTAACATGTTACCTTTTTTGTAACCATTAATATCAAATGATTCTTGTGTACCAGATGATGGTAATGTAATTGTTTGAGCCTCTAAATCGATTACCAGTTCCGTTTTAGGATCTTCATAAACCGCTTCAAAAATTTCATTCAAAAATTCTGGAGAAATTTGAACTGGTAATACACCAATGTTCAAACAGTTATTTTTAAAGATATCTGCGAAGAAACTAGATACTACGCAACGAAATCCGTAATCATAAACCGCCCAAGCAGCGTGCTCTCTTGAAGATCCAGAACCAAAGTTCTTTCCTCCTACAAGGATTTTGCCACTGTAAATAGGGTTGTTTAAAACGAAATCTTCTTTAGGTGTATCATCACCATTGTATCTCCAGTCGCGGAATAAGTTATCACCAAAACCATCACGAGTTGTAGCTTTTAAAAAACGTGCTGGTATAATTTGATCAGTATCTACGTTCTCGATTGGTAATGGAACTGCAGTACTGGTTAATTTTGTAAATTTATCGTAAGCCATTTTTTCAAGTTAAAAGTGAAAAGTTAAAAGAGAAAGGTTTTGAATCCTTTACATTATTTTTCAACCTTTCATTGTTAATTATTAATTATAAAAGTTCTCTAGGATCGGTTACAACGCCAGTTACAGCAGCTGCAGCAGCCACTAAAGGACTAGCTAATAAGGTTCTTGATCCAGGACCTTGACGACCTTCAAAGTTTCTGTTTGATGTACTTACCGCATATTTCCCTGCAGGTACTTTATCATCATTCATCGCTAAACAAGCCGAACAACCTGGTTCTCTAAGTACAAATCCAGCTTCTTCAAAAATATCTAACAAACCTTCTTCTTTTATTTTGGCTTCAACAATGTGTGAACCTGGCACTAACCAAGCTGTTACATTATCAGCCTTTTTTCTTCCTTTTACAATCGATGCAAAAGCACGGAAATCTTCAATACGTCCATTAGTACAAGAACCAATAAATACGTAATCAATTTTCTTTCCAATCATTTGCTCATCTTCAGCATAACCCATGTAAGCTAAAGACTTATCGTAAGTTGCTTTACCACCTTCAACAGATTCAGCAGATGGGATGTTTTTAGAAATACCCATACCCATACCTGGATTTGTTCCGTAGGTAATCATAGGCTCAATATCACTTGCATCAAAAGTATATTCTTTATCAAACACAACACCTTCGTCCGTTTTTAAAGTTTCCCAATACGCCATGGCTTTATCCCAATCAGCTCCTTTAGGAGTCATAGGACGCCCTTTAATGTATTCGAAAGTTTTTTCATCTGGAGCAATCATACCACCACGGGCACCCATTTCTATAGATAGGTTACAAACCGTCATACGGCCTTCCATACTCATATTCTCGAAAACATCACCAGCGTACTCAACAAAATATCCAGTAGCCCCAGAAGTTGTTAATTGTGAAATGATATAAAGACCAACATCTTTAGGTGTAACCCCTTTACTTAAAGGCCCATTAATGTTGATACGCATTTTTTTAGGCTTAGGCTGCATAATACATTGTGTAGTAAGCACCATTTCTACTTCTGACGTACCAATACCAAAAGCAATGGCTCCAAAAGCACCATGAGTTGACGTATGTGAATCTCCACAAACAATAGTTGCTCCTGGTAGTGTAATACCATTCTCTGGTCCTACAACGTGAACAATACCATTATTTTGGTGTCCTAGTCCCCAGTGACTAATACCATATTCATTCGCGTTATTTTCTAATGTTTTTAATTGATTAGCAGACAACGGGTCTTCTACTGGTAAATGCTGGTTAATGGTAGGCGTATTATGATCGGCAACTGCAAAAGTACGCTTTGGATATAATACTGTTAAACCCCTACTCTTTAAACCAACAAATGCCACAGGACTGGTTACTTCATGGATTAAATGACGATCGATATACAAAACATCTGGACCATCTTCAATTTTTCTTACAACATGTGAATCCCACACTTTGTCAAACAATGATTTACTCATAATTTTTTTATTATATGTATTAAAATACCTTCAAACCGAATTGATCAAGGTATGCATAGCTTTTTAAGTCATACAAATTTATGTTTTATTACAATTATTAAAAACTTAATACCTCTTTGTTATTAAATTTTTATAAAATTAACAGTGGATACGACATAAACTGCATTTTTTTCAACAGATTATTAAAATTGATTGCAATTTTCAATCATTATTATTCTAGCCTATCTTTAACGTATTCTACCTTAGTTTTACCGTGAGCTAAAGGCTTACCATCTGGTCCAACATTAACCATAACGATATTTGAAATGGTAATAATGGTTTCCCGAGTCATTTTATTTCTAACTTCACAACTTAAGGTTAACGAGGCTTTTCCAAATTTCACAGGACTGATACCAATTTCAATGATATCACCCTGTTTTGCTGAAGCTCTAAAATCAATCTCACTAATATATTTAGTTACTACTTTAGGGTTTTCTAATTGAATAATCGTATAGAGCGCTGCTTCTTCGTCAATCCAATCTAATAAACGGCCTCCAAATAAGGTACCATTAGCATTTAAATCTTCTGGTTTAATCCATTTTCTTGTGTGAAAATTCATATTTTATATTTAAGTATTAAAAGTTTTTGTCTTTTTTTTTAGCTAAAATGCAAGGGTTATTTATGTAAAAATAAAAGTTTATAAAGGTCATAGATAGCAAGTGAAACCCATACTTTTTATAAAATTTTTAAAGGTAAGAAATTCTCGAATGTTAATAAAACCGTTAATAATTATAAAGTTAATTTTACATCAAACCTTCTTATTATATCTATTTTTAGTAAAAATCTCCTAAAAATGAACACTAGACAATCAAATCTGACCAACATTCGACCTGAGATTTTAGGCGAGACTATTAAGGATAACATGAGTAAAGACGAGCGGTTTCAAAATTTAGTCCTGAGACCAATTATAAAGCTACAGAATGATTTGCTCATAGAAGTTTTCAAAAATTACATTCGAAAACACAAATCTGTTTTTCATGAATTCACTTTAGAAAAACGCAAGACTTACATAGAAAATGCCATACAAAGAGACATGAAGCTTAGAAATTCTATGAAAGGCATGATTATCGGTCAGTTTACTGTTGAAGAATACCTCATTTATATTGAAAATTCTTCTGCTCTAAACAAAAGGATGATGAATATTGTAAAAGAACGATTACTAAGTCAAATACAATTATTTGACAATCCTGAATTTCTTAAAGCTGTTTAGTTACTCAATTATTGAAACACCATTTAAATCTGTGGTTAAAACATCACTCATATAATCAAAATATGGGCGAATTGTTTTGAACGCCTGGCTTATATTTTTTAGAAAATGAGCATCTAAAACCGCTTTATCGCTATACTTTTTAACAAATAAAAATTGCTTTTTTCTTATTAAATCGATGGATTTATGGTCTTTACTAAATCCTTTAGGTGCTGTTTTAACTTCATCACCAACAAATTCACCCCAAACGGCTTTAAATGATTTTTCTTCTATGATGTCTCGGATTTCAGAGTCGTCCATTTCAAATTCTTTTCTAATTCTTAATAGATCTTCTTTGGCTGGATCCCAAAATCCTGTAGCAATAAAACTTTCATTATTTGGTTGAATATGTAGATAGTAGCCTCCCCTTAAACGCGGTTTAACTCTGTGAAATAAACCACCGAAATGCGTTTTATAAGGTAATTTATTTTTTGAAAACCGTACATCTCGGTAAATTCTAAAAATTTTAAGTTTATCAATTTCATCATGAGTATTTAGTTGATTTAAAACCGTATTATAGAACGTTTTCACTTCACTTTCTATGGCTTTAAACTCCTGTTTATTTTCATTAAACCAATCGCGGTTGTTGTTTTTTTCTAATCTTTTAAAGAAATCAAAAACAGAAGGTTGCAATACTAAACTCATAATTTGTTTTAATTTTAAATTTTAAAAATACAAAAAGAGGCCGTCTAAAAAGTATTAAACACGTCATTCTGAATTTATTTCAGAATCTCATCACACTGATAACCAGTCGTTATGAGAACTTGAATCAAGTTCAGGTTGGCGAAAATTTTACTTTTTGTACAGCCTCTTTTTTAGTTTATATGTATTAAAAACACCATGCCTTTTCACATGGATTTAAAGTATTATTAATTTTCAATTTCATCCACAACGTCATCAACGGCATCTTCAACATCATCTGCAGCATCCTCAATAGCGTCTCCTGTATCATCTACAGCTTCTTCTATTTTTTCGCTAGGAGTTTCTTTTTTTTCTCTGCAGCTAGTTAATACAGTTGATATAGTAAATAATAATGATAGTAATAATATAAGTTTTTTCATAACGTAAATTGTTTATGATACTATTTAAATTTATTATAAAAATAATTTGATGCTAATTGTTAGGTCGTAGTTTTTCATGAAATACCTATGAAATAACTAAAGCCTTCAAAAAACATTAATATTTATTTAAATTAATTGAAAGACAATCAATTTGTGTTTAGTATGCTTTTACTTTTTCATCACACCTCTTAATAAGGACAGAATAAATAAAATAATGAATATATAGAAGCAAATTTTAGCAATTCCAGCTGATGCTCCAGCTACTCCTCCGAAGCCTAAAACTCCAGCGATTAAAGCAATAATAATAAAAGTGATGGTCCAACGTAACATAATTTTTGATTTTTATTATAGATAAAGTTTACGCATGAAGTAAACTTACTCTAATTATTAGAGATTTGTAAATGACTAATTTTAAGAGTTATACATGGAATAACATAACGCTTAATTTCAGCAAACTAAAGTTAGTAAATTAATCCTTACAAAGGGAAAATAATTTTAGCTCATAAAAACAAAATTCAACCCATTTACTTACAAAAAAGAAAAATTACTGTATAACGTATTGAAAATAAATAAATTACACTATTTTTTTAAAATATAATAAAATCATTCAAGGACATGCTTTAAATGGTCATTTTGTGATAAAAATGACACAGGAACCTCATTAAATACGTATGAAAATTATTCAATAGATAAAAATTTAAATAAAATCTATTTTATTCAAGATCAACCCTGAAGCTGGGGCAATATACTCCATTTTCACTTTACTATCTGGAAGTAAACTAACGCGAATATCTTCTAATGTGAGCTTGCCTTTCCCTAAATCGATAAGGGTTCCCATCATTAAACGAATTTGATTACGCATGAACCCTTTACCCCTAACACGTAAAATGTAAGATTGTTTCGGAAAGTAATTGGCGGTATAGATTGTGTTTTCAACCAATTCACAAGTTAGAATTTCTCTTGTGTAAATACCATTATCGGTTGGTTTGTAGCAGTAGGAACGCACATAGTGTTCACCTTCAAAAAGTTTCGCTCCTTCTTTCATCAATTCGATATCCAAATCATCTAAAATGGTCGTCATAATTGGTGCGCAAAAAGGATGGCACTTTTCACCGTAAGTGAATAAATATAAATACTCTTTAATTTTCGAGTTATTAATAATATTAAATTTAGCATCAACTTCTCGAATACTTAAAGCCCGAATATCTTGAGGCAAATTATAATTAAATAATTCAAGAAAAGCCTCCTGATCTTCAATGGGTTCCTGTAAAAATAATTCGAAAGCTGCACATTCTGCCGAAACCATGGCATCAGTACGCCCAGAACTTAAACTCTTAAACGGTTTACCTTCCAGGATATAATTTAGAGTTCTATCCACCATAAGGTGCAACGTTTTCACATCTGGCTGTTTTTGCCATCCGTGAAAACGATATCCTAAATATTGTATGTTAAAAACGTAGAAAAACTTTTTCAAACCACGGAATTACTTGTGTCTTCCTTTTAATTCGGCTTCAATATCTTTAAGGGTAAATCCTTTAGCTTGAAGTAACATGAGGTAGTGAAATAACAAATCGGCAGACTCATATAAAAACAATTCATCATTGTTATCCATGGCTTCAATAACGGTTTCAACAGCCTCTTCACCAACTTTTTGAGCGACTTTATTAATCCCCTTTGCAAACAAACTGGCTACATAAGATTTTTTGGTGTCTTTATTAGCAACACGCTCTGCAATCACATCTTCTAAAGTAGAAAAGAACCCATAAGACGATGCGTTTTCTTCAGCCCAACAGGTATCTGTTCCTTTATGGCAAGTAGGACCTACGGGATTTACTTGAATTAAAAGCGAATCATTATCACAATCATTTTTAATACTCACAAGATTTAAAAAGTTACCACTTTCTTCACCTTTCGTCCATAAACGCTGTTTACTTCTACTAAAAAAAGTAACCTTATTGGTTTCAATGGTTTTTTGGTAGGATGCTTCATTCATATACCCTAGCATCAATACTTTAGCTGTTGTAGCATCTTGAATAATCGCTGGAACGAGTCCGTTTGAGTCGTATTTAATTGTCATGATAATTTCTTTATATGATTCTGAAATAAGTTCAGAATTGACGACTTAAAGTCGTACTTCTATGTTATTTTTTTTCAGCTCTTTTTTTAGCTGCGGAATTGGGATTTCGCCAAAATGAAACACACTAGCTGCTAATGCTGCGTCCGATTTTCCGTCTTTAAAAGTATCTATAAAATGCTGAACATTTCCTGCTCCGCCAGATGCAATTATTGGAATATTTAAAGTATCCGATAATTTAGCCAAAGCTTCATTAGCAAATCCGTTTTTGGTACCATCATGGTTCATCGAGGTGAATAAAATTTCACCAGCACCACGTTGTTCCACTTCCTTAGCCCATTCGAACAAATCAATTTCTGTTGGTATGCTTCCACCAGCTAAATGTACTTTCCACTGCCCTTCTACTTGCTTGGCATCAATGGCAACTACCACACACTGACTACCAAATTTATTAGATAATTCATTAATCAAATCGGGGCGTTTAACCGCCGATGAATTTATAGAAACCTTATCGGCACCACATTGTAAAAGCGCATCGACATGTTCTACGGATGATATACCTCCACCTACGGTAAAAGGAATATTAACTTGCTCGGCAACACGTAAAACCATATCTAAAGTAGTTCCTCTTCCTTCTAAGGTCGCAGCGATATCTAAAAAAACCAACTCATCAGCCCCTTGATCGGCATATTGTTTAGCTAACACTACGGGATCTCCCGCATCACGCAAATCTACAAAATTCACACCTTTTACGGTACGTCCATTTTTAATATCTAAACAAGGAACTATTCTTTTTGTTAACATTTAATTTCTTTTTTTGAGTTTCCATCGAGGTGGAAATCCTTATCCAATTAATTAGATTTCCGCTTTCGCGGAAATAGAAAAAACAATACTTTAAACGTATTTTTCTAATTGATGTAAACTAATACGGTTTTCATAAATGGCTTTTCCAACAATTACGCCTTCACAGCCTAGGTCTTTTAATTTTGGCAATTCACCAATTTCTGAAATTCCACCAGAAGCGATTAATTTAATAGACTGCCCACTACTTTGGCTAGAACACTCAGCCAAGATTTGTTTATACAACTCAAACGATGGTCCTTCAAGCATACCATCCTTAGAAATATCGGTGCAAATCACATACTTAATACCTTTATTTTGATAACCCTTAATAAACGGAATAAGCTCCTCCTCACTATCTTCTTGCCAACCACTAATCGCTACTTTTCCAGCGTTACTGTCTGCTCCTAAAATAATTTTTTCACTACCGTATTTTTCTATCCATCCCTCAAAAATTTCTGGATCTTTTACAGCAATACTACCTCCGGTTATTTGTCTCGCTCCAGAGTTAAAAGCAATATGTAAATCTTCATCGGATTTTAAACCGCCACCAAAATCAATTTTCAACTTGGTTTTAGCTGCTATTTGTTCCAACACCTTATAATTTACAATATGCTTGGCTTTTGCGCCATCTAAATCTACAAGGTGTAAATTTTCAATGCCCGAAGCTTCAAACATTTTGGCAACTTCCAAAGGGTTTTCATTATACACTTTTTTGGTGTCGTAATCACCTTTTGTAAGACGCACACATTTTCCGTCTATGATATCTATGGCTGGTATGATTCTCATTTTGATTAACTTGTTAATCAACCCTGAATTAATTTCAGGGTCTTTTTATTATATTCCTAATGTTTTAAATTGGGATTAGAATTCTTTATTAAATTCCATTTCCATTCTTTATGCCAATTTTTTAATTGTTTTTCTCTATTTCTTGCTAAATCAATATTTGTGAACTCTTCAAAATAAACTAATTCTGTAACATTGTATTTTTTTGTGAATAGCGCTCTAATTCCTTTTTTATGAGCTTCAATTCTCTTGGCTAAATCGCTTGTATAACCAACATATAATGTTGTTCTATTTTTATTTGATAGTATATAGCAATAAAATTTCAATTTAATAATAATTTTAAGTAACAGATTCTGAAACAAGTTCAGAATGGAATTCAAGATTCAAAAAATTTTCTAAAATTTTTTGACCTTGAATTCCACTCTTCTCTGGATGAAATTGAACCCCATAAAAATTATTATGCTGTAAAGCTGAAGCATAGTTAATACCGTAATCAGTTTTTGAAATGGTTTCATTACAATGCTCGGCGTAATAACTATGCACAAGATACATGTATTCGTTTTCTTTTATACCTTTAAATAAATCGGATTTCAAATCTTTTATTACATTCCAACCCATTTGTGGCACTTTAACATCGTTAGAAAAACGTTTTACATGGGTTTGAAAAATACCTAGTCCATCACAATGCCCTTCTTCGGTAGATAAACACATGAGTTGCATACCTAAACAAATCCCTAATACGGGTTGTTTTAGCTTTGGAATTAAAGTATCTAAACCACTTTCCTTAAGCATTTTCATGGCAGAACTCGCTTCGCCAACACCTGGGAAAATAATTTTATCGGCTGCTAAAATCTCATCTGGATTGTTAGACAAAATAGCATCAACTCCCAAACGTTTAAAAGCAAATTGTATGCTTTTAATATTTCCAGCGCCGTAATTTATGATGACAACCGAAGCCTTAGAAGCCCCTTCTGGCTTCCCCGAAGGGGAAGAACTCTCACTCATGTCTTTAAACTCACTCATTGTTAATTAGCTATCTTATGAATTTTCATTTTTTAGAAACTTTTTAATTCTCCCTTTTGGGGGTTGGGGGGCCTATAGCATACCTTTTGTACTCGGTAAAAACATTTTGTTTGCATCACGTTTTACCGCCATTTTCATGGCTTTAGCAAAAGCTTTGAAAATACCTTCAATTTTATGATGCTCGTTTACTCCTTCAGCTTTAATGTTTAAATTACATTTCGCACCATCTGTAAACGATTTAAACAGGTGATAAAACATTTCAGTAGGCATATCCCCTATTTTTTCACGTTTAAATTCGGCATCCCATTCTAGCCAATTTCTACCTCCAAAATCAACAGCAACCTGGGCTAAACAATCATCCATTGGTAAGCAAAATCCGTAACGTTCTATGCCTAATTTATTACCTAAAGCTTTGTTGAATAATTCTCCAAAGGCAATCATAGTATCTTCAATGGTATGATGCTCATCGACTTCTAAATCGCCATTCACTTTAATAGTTAAATCCATAGCACCATGACGCCCAATTTGATCTAACATATGATCGAAAAAAGATAACCCTGTGCTGATATCATTTTTTCCAGAGCCATCAAGGTTTAATTTGATGTAAATCTGTGTTTCATTGGTGATTCTAGTAATCTCAGCAACACGATCTTGCAACTTTAAAAATTCGTAAATGGCTTTCCAATCGGTGCTGGTAAGTGCAATACAATCGTTAATTTCCTTTTGAGAAGCTTCAATTTCATCGGCACCCAATTCTGGGTTTTCAGAAAGGTAAATACCTTTAGCTCCAAGGTTTTTAGCCAATTCCATATCGGTAATCCGATCTCCTAATACAAAAGAATTTTCCAAATCATATTCCTCAGAGAAATATTTAGTCAGCAGTCCTGTTTTCGGCTTACGTGTTTCTGCATTTTCATGCGGAAAGGTTTTATCTATATGAATATCAGTGAATACAACGCCTTCTTTTTCAAAAGCTGAAATCACTTTATTTTGAGCCGGCCAAAACGTGTCTTCAGGAAAAGAATCGGTTCCTAAACCATCCTGATTCGTTACCATCACCAATTCGTAATCCAATTCACTTGCAATTTTAGCCATGTATTGAAAAACTTTCGGGTAAAATTCTAATTTTTCTAAACTATCAAGTTGGTAATCAACTGGTGGCTCCAAAACAAGCGTACCATCGCGGTCTATAAATAATACTTTCTTCATTTTTTTAATTTCTGCGAAAGCAGAAATCTATTTTTAATTAATAATTCTACTAAAACCCTGCATCAAATACAGAATATAAATTATGCTCTATTCCATTCATCTCTTATGATACTATACACATAAGTGCCAGCACTGTTCCCATAAGACTGAAAATTATAATCTCTTAAAAGCACCAAGCTTTTCAATAGCTTTTTGCGATTTCACATTTTTAATATCAATTTTAAACTCTACGTGACGTAAGTCTAATTCATTAAAACAATAATCTAAAAGCAATTTTTTGCATGATGCATTTAAACCAGTACCTTTATATTTTTCCACAAGTCATGTCCATCCAATCTCTAATCTTTTATTCTGAAAATTAATATTTCCAAACATCGTTAAACCAATTGACTTGTTAGTTTTCCTTTTTATAATTATAAATGGATATAGTTCTTTATTCATTTTTTAGTTAAGACAAATCCCAACTTCATAAAAAAATTTAGAGTGTACTTAAACTTTTTAATTCTTCAATCAATTTCTTATTTTCTTCAGGCGTCCCAACAGTAAACCTCAATGTGTTTTCACAACCGGGCTGTGTCGTTCTGTTTCTAATAACGATCCCTTTTTCTATGAGTTGGTTGTAACGTTTTGTAGCATCATCAACTTTCGCTAAAACAAAATTGGCATCAGAAGGATAGATTTCAGAAACATAATCCACCGTTTTCAACGAAGCCACCAATAAATCGCGTTCTTCTAAAATCACAGAAACTTGTTTATCGGTTAAAGCTTTATTTTGAAGTTGTTCAATGGCCTTTAACTGCGTTAATTCATTAACATTGTAAGGTGGTTTAATACGATTTAAAACCGAAATAATTTCTTCGGAAGCAAAACAAAGTCCTAAACGAATCCCTGCCAAACCATAAGCTTTTGAAAGCGTTTGAGTGACAATTAAATTTGGGAATTCTAATAACCTGCTTGCCCAACTTTCTTCGTTTGAAAAATCGATGTAAGCTTCATCAATAACCACAATGCCCTTAAAACTTTTAAGCAAATTTGAAATCGCTTCGGAAGCAAAACTATTACCCGTTGGATTGTTAGGTGAACAGATAAATAATAATTTACTATGCGCATCTGCTGCATTTAAAATAGCATCTACTTTTGGTTGAAATTCGGCATCTAATTGCACCTCTTTTATGGCAACTGCATTGATATTTGCCAACACACTGTACATCCCGTAAGTTGGTGGTAAAGTGATGATATTATCCTCATTAGGCTCACAAAAAGCTCTAAAAATCAAATCTAAAACTTCGTCGCTACCATTTCCTAAAAGCATGTTTTTAGTAGGTACATTTTTGATCTCCGACAATAACGATTTTACCGAGCGTTGTTGCGGATCGGGATAACGATTAACACCGTTTTCATACGGATTCTCGTTAGCATCTAAAAACACCATCGCATCACTATTGCCTTGAAATTCATCCCTTGCAGACGAATATGGTTTAAGCGCCTTTATGGTTGGTCTTATTAAATCTTGAATATTCATTTTTCGTCACACTGAATTTATTTCAGTGTCTCAATGTTAATTTATCTTGATGTGATACTGAAACAAGTTCAGTATGACACTACTTTTATTTTAAATCTTTTAATCGAATTGAAACCGCGTTTTTATGCGCTTGCAAACCTTCAGCTTCTGCCATAAGTTCTATGGTTTCTCCAATATTTAAAAGGCCTTGTTTCGATATTTTCTGAAAGGTCATACTCTTCATAAAACTATCTAAATTTACGCCCGAATACGCTTTTGAAAATCCGTTTGTTGGTAAGGTATGATTGGTTCCAGAAGCGTAATCACCGGCACTTTCTGGAGTATAGTTTCCGATAAAAACAGAACCTGCATTACTAATTCCATTTACATACAAATCTTCATTTTTTGAACAGATAATGAAGTGTTCTGGACCGTATTCATCAATTAATTCTAAAGCTAAGTTGTCGTTTTCAACAAATATCAATTTAGAATTGGCTATAGATTTTTCTGCTATCGCTTTACGCGGAAGTACGGCCAGCTGTGTTTCAACTTCTTTCGAAACTTCTTGAATTAATTCTTGAGAAGTTGATACCAGAATCACCTGACTATCGGTACCATGTTCTGCCTGACTTAACAAATCTGAAGCCACGTATGAAGCATCTGCAGAATCATCGGCAACTACTAGTAATTCACTTGGTCCAGCAGGCATATCGATGGCTACACCGTACTTGGTTGCTATTTGTTTTGCAACCGTAACAAACTGATTTCCTGGTCCGAATATTTTATAAACCTGAGGAATAGATTCCGTACCAAAAGTCATCCCAGCTATAGCTTGTATTCCCCCAACTTTTATAATTTTAGTCACACCACATAATTGTGCGGCGAATAAAATTTCTGGCGCTAATTTCCCTTCTTTATTAGGAGGTGAGCATAGTACAATTTCTTTACAACCTGCAATTTGAGCTGGAACAGCAAGCATTAAAACGGTTGAAAATAAGGGTGCAGTACCTCCAGGAATATACAAACCTACCTTTTGAATAGGACGTTTTTCCTGCCAACATTGTACGCCATTTGTAGTTTCTATTTCAACTTTCGCTGTTTTTTGAATCCCATGAAAGCGTTCAATATTAGATTTTGCCAGTTTAATGGCCTCTTGAAGTTTTTTTGGAACAAGCGCAATGGCTTCTTCAATTTCATTGGAAGTCACTTCATTACTTTTCAAATCTACCCCATCAAACTTTAATGTATATTTTTTAATGGCAGTTTCTTTGTCTTCAGCAACTTCTTTGAAAATCGCATTAACAGTGTCTTCTATATCGTTCACCGTTTGAGTTGGTCGTTTTAAAATTTCCGACCAGTCTTCACGATTTGGGTTATTTATGATTTGCATGATAAATCTATTATAGAACCATTTTTTCAATCGGACAAACTAAAATACCTTGAGCACCCTTAGCTTTTAGGTCGTCGATAACATTCCAAAATTCATTCTTACTAATTACCGAGTGAATCGAACTCCATCCTTCTTCTGCCAAAGGCAAAACGGTTGGACTTTTCATGCCTGGAAGTACATTAATAATGTCTTGAACTTTATCGTTTGGTGCGTTTAATAACACATATTTAGAATCCCTTCCTTTTAAAACCGATTTAATTCTAAATTGAATGGTATCAAGAATGTCTTGTTTTTCGGCTGTTAATTTAGGAGATACTGCTAAAACAGCTTCCGAAGTTAAAATCGTTTCTACTTCTTTTAAGTTATTTTTAAACAAGGTACTTCCACTAGAAACTATATCACAAATGGCATCAGCAAGCCCAATATTTGGAGCGATTTCTACCGAACCATTAATGATGTGCAGGTTTGCGTTAACACCGTTTTCCTTTAAATACATTTCTACGGTATTCGGATAAGAAGTCGCAATACGTTGACCTTCTAAATCTTTAATTGAATTGTAATTTGTAGTTTTTGGTACAGCAATACAAACACGACAGGTAGAAAAACCAAGCTTTTCTACAACGTTAATTCCGGCGCCTTTTTCAATTAAAACGTTTTCACCGATAATAGCCGCATCAACAACACCATCTTTTAAATACTGCGGAATATCGCCATTTCTTAAATAGAAAACTTCAACTGGAAAATTCCTAGCCGATGCTTTTAACTGGTCGATACCATTGTCGATTGAGATCCCGATATCTTTTAAAATTCTCATCGAATCTTCATTTAATCGACCCGATTTTTGTACTGCAATTCTTAATTTACTCATTTTAATGGTTTTATGAGTTTGAAACAATTTAGTTGATTTTTGAAAAATAAAAACCCGCTTGATTGTCTCAAACGGGTTTAATTTATATGTTGATTTTATTCAATACAAATTCATTTCGCTTGAGTGCAAATCTGAAAATGATGATGTGTATGAATAAAAGTCATGTCTTATATTTTTCTCCTACAAATATCTATAATAAAAATGATATATTCCAAATATCTAGAGGCTTTCTTAATAATTTCAATAATCCGTATTTTTTAAACTTTAAAAATCATTATTTTCTAAAGGAATAATTAAAATACTGAATTATTTAATTTTATTTTATTGATTTCCTAATATAATGGGCATGCCACTGTCTCCAGAACCTATCACAATAATTTTACTATTAGGAGATTCAGATAGTTTTATAGTAGCTTCAATTCCCTTGTCTTGTAAAATTTTATCGGTTAAAGAAGCACTTAAAATTCTATTAGCGTCGGCCTTACCTTGCGCTTCAATAATTACTTTTTCTGCTTCTTTGGCAGCAGTAACCAATCTGAACTCATACTCTAAAGACTCTTGCTCTTGCCCTAATTTACGTTCAATAGCATCTTTAATAGCCGTTGGCAATGTTACATCACGAACAAGTACTTCAACCAAATTAATATATTGATCATTTACAATTTTTTTACTCTCATCAAATATTTCTTGCTGTATCGCATCTCTTTTAGAAGAATAAATTTGCTCTGGCGTATAGCGCCCAACAACAGATCTTGTAGCCGAACGCATTGCTGGTTTTAATACGCGATCTAAATAATTAGCACCTTTTTCTTGGTGTAATTTACCTAAATCTTTAAAGTCTGGCATGTACCAAGCCGTTGCCTCAAGTTGGATATCTAATCCGTTTGACGATAATACTTTCATACGCTCTGTTAATTCTTGTTGACGCACCTCATAAACAAAGACTTTATTCCATGGTGCCACAATATGAAAACCTTCGCCAAGCGGTGCTTCATCTGTAACCACACCACCTCCAAACGTTTTATATAATACGCCAGCTTCACCCGAACCTATGGTCACAGCCGATTTTGTTATTATAATAACCAGTACTACGACTGCAATGATAAAGGGTATAGCAATTTTAGGTAATTTTTCCATTTTTATATTTATTAAATTAATCCGTTATATTTTCTTAAAAGCCATTCTATACTAAGACTTAAACTTATAATGGCAAGAAGGTATTTCCAATCGATCAAAGGCATGGTATTTTCACTGCTTTTCTGAACAGACAAATAACGTTTATCTTTTAATAATTCGTCAATAATTTCAACTGAATTATTCATAAAATAGCTTGTACCTTGACTGTTTTTAGCCAATTGCTGCAATTTTAGGGCATTAGCGTTTAAAAATTGCTGCTCAACATGGTATTCTAAAATCTGAAAAGCTCCTTTTTTGGTTATATTTTCGTTTTTTACTGATAATGAAAATTCATAATTAGCAGGTTCTAAACCACTCAAATTTACTTCGTAATGGTTGTTTTTTAGAATTAAAGGGAATGTTTTCTCTGTTTCAGACGCTTTGTTTTTAACTGTGATCTGTAATATTTCTCGCGTATCGAAAACATAGTTTTTATCAAAGACTTCTGCTTTTATGATAACACGATTATTTCCATTATAAAAAGATTGAAAATCGACGTTCAAGCGACTCCTTTGCTTATTAGAAGCCAAATACTGAACAAATTTACTAATGAAATTATCAAATTGATGAAACGATTGGTTTTCTAAAAAACTATGTGCACGCCATTGCCAAATATTTTCACCTAACAGCACACCTTCACGTTTATCGTTAGTTTCGAAAGTACATAATAATGGATCGTTAGTTGTCACATTTTTTACCGATTTGTAGAGCACTACATCAACCGGAAGATTAAATTGTACGCCTCCATAATTTGAAAGCAACGGCGGAAACGATTCCAATCCAATATCTTCAATATAAAATGGCAAATAACTGGTATTCAAAACCCCTTGATAATCTTCGCTTTGGTTAGTGATATCCACACGATACCCTAAATCACTATTATTAATAAAATTAAGGTCTGTTTTGGTGCCAATAATAGTAAAGTAATTCTTTTTAAGCGTATTTAATTTTTCCAAAACCAATTTGAACTTACTATTGGGTTGATACAAAATAACCAACTGAAAATCTTTAGCTTTACTAACAAAATTTTTTGTGTTTATTACAGAAACCGAACGTTGTTCATTATTTTCTATACTCCTTTTTAAAGCACCTAAGTCGGGGTGAGGAAAATCACTAACAATAGCGACATTGGTTTTCTCATTAATGACTTCAACAGCAAAATTTTGAATATTATTTATGGTATTTTTTTCGCTATCTATAGGTTTAATTTCAGCTCTATAAGCGCTAACCCCAACTTTATTGGCAGGTAAAGTGAAATGAATAATTTTAGAATTATCTTGTTTTGAGAAATTAAGGCGTTTTGAATATACCTTTTTATTCCCTTGATAAACGACAAAGGTTGAAGCTACTCGATCAGAGCCATTGTAAACTAAAATGGTTTCAATAGGAAATTCATTTTTTAAATAAGCATAACGATTAACATTTAATTGTTGAATTTTCAAATCGGTATAACTTAGGGTATCCCCTAATATTATAGGGTAAATAGGTTGTTTATAAACACTTGTTGCAAACTGATAATCAGGGCCAAAAGTTTGATTTCCATCGGTCATTAAAACCGTAGGTGCCATACCGTGTTTGTAAATTTGTGACAAGGCTTTAAAAGCATCGAAGACATTGGTTTGTTTATCGGTAAAATCTATGGCATCCCCTTGCTTTAATTGATTGCCAAAAGTATAGACATTTATATTAAATTTTTCTTGAAGCGCTTCATTGTTTTGAAGTGTATTAACAAACGCTAAAGTCTTGTGCTCTTGTTTTAAGTACTTGATCGAATTTGAATTATCAACAGCAATAACTAAACTTGGTTTTTCAATGCTGAGTTCAACCTGCTCAAAACTCGGATTAATAATTAATAGCAAAACAGAAAATAAAGTTACAAACCTCAAAAACGAAAAAAACAAGTCTAGTTTAGACCTGTTTTTTCCTTTTTTAACATACTGAAATAGTGCTAAGAGTAGTGCAACAATTCCAGCAAATATGATGTAAATAAGTATTTCTGAACTCATTAAAGACCTTAAAGTTATCATGGATGAGATTCCCGCTTACGAGAGAATGACAAAACATTTATTTATGTTAGCATTCCGCCATCTACATTAAGTGTTTGACCAGTGATATAGGCACTCATATCACTTCCTAAAAACACACAAACATTTGCAATATCTTCAGGAGTTCCGCCTCGTTTTAATGGAATTCCAGCTCTCCAGCCTTCTACCACAGCGTCATCTAATTTAGCAGTCATTTCGGTTTCAATGAAACCAGGAGCAACCACGTTCGATCTAATATTTCTAGAACCTAACTCTAAGGCAACTGATTTAGAAAATCCAATAATACCAGCTTTAGAAGCTGCATAATTGGTTTGACCAGCATTTCCTTTAACACCAACTACAGAGCTCATATTAATAATTGAACCTTTACGTTGCTTTAACATGGTACGTTGTACCGCTTTAGTCATATTGAAAACTGACTTTAAATTCACTTCAATAACCGTATCGAAATCTTCTTCCGAAATACGCATTAATAAATTGTCTTTTGTAATTCCGGCATTGTTTACCAAGATATCAATAGCACCAAATTCTTTAACAACATCGGCTGCCAAAGTTTGTGCTTCTTCAAAACTAGCTGCATTACTTTTATATCCTTTGGCTTTTACGCCTAAAGCTATCAATTCTTTTTCTAAAGCATTAGCCGCATCAACCGATGAGCTGTATGTAAATGCCACATTAGCTCCTTGTTGAGCAAAAACTTGTGCAATTCCTTTTCCTATACCGCGACTGGCACCAGTTACTATGGCTGTTTTTCCTTCTAATAATTTCATTGTATAATTTTTTAAAAATGCTGTAACTAATTGATATTCTAGTTACTTATATACAGCAAACCTTTTATTTAATAATTTCAGTATTAACTTCAAATATAGCAAATACATGGCTTCAAATAAAAAAACCTCACAAAGATTTGCAAGGTTTTAATGTTTCTTGTGTATGTGTTATGCCAATACTTCAGCAATTTTCTTACCAATTTCAGCAGGAGAATCTACTACGTGGATACCACAAGCTCTCATAATAGCTTTTTTAGCTTGAGCTGTGTCATCACTTCCACCTACAATTGCACCAGCGTGCCCCATTGTACGTCCTGCAGGAGCTGTTTCACCAGCAATAAATCCTACAACAGGTTTTTTACTTCCACTAGCTTTGTACCAGTTTGCCGCATCAGCTTCCAATTGACCTCCAATTTCACCAATCATTACAACTGCCTCAGTTTCAGGATCGTTAATTAATAACTCTACAGCTTCCTTAGTTGTTGTTCCAATAATTGGATCTCCACCAATTCCAATGGCAGTAGTAATTCCTAAACCTTGTTTTCCAACTTGGTCTGCCGCTTCGTAAGTTAATGTTCCAGATTTAGAAACAATACCAACTTTTCCTTGTTTGAAAACGAAACCTGGCATGATACCAACTTTAGCTTCACCTGGTGTAATAACACCTGGACAGTTAGGACCAATTAAACGACAATCTCTTCCTTTTATGTAACTTGAAGCAGTAATCATATCTGCAACAGGAATACCTTCTGTAATAGTAATTATCACTTTAATTCCAGCATCGGCAGCTTCCATAATAGCATCAGCAGCAAATGCTGGCGGTACGAAAATAATAGTTGTGTCTGCTCCTACTTGTTCAACCGCTTCTAATACAGTATTGAAAACAGGTCTATCTAAATGTTTTTGCCCTCCTTTTCCTGGAGTCACACCACCAACAACGTTGGTTCCGTATTCAATCATTTGGCTTGCGTGGAATGTTCCTTCGCTCCCAGTAAATCCTTGAACAATAATTTTTGAATCTTTATTTACTAAAACACTCATAAGTGATAATTAAATGTTAATATATTTAAAAAACAAATGTAATTTTTTGAATTAACTTATTATAAGAAATTACAGTTTTTTTAGTTTGAGAATATCTAATATTTTTGGAATTTGTTTAATGGCTGCCAATTCTCTAAGCTTAACTCTAACTTCCTCAGCCGGGTAGCCAAAATATACCTTGCCGCCTTCTAAAGATTTACTTATTCCAGATTGGGCTTGAACAACGGCCTTTTCACCTATCGTTATTCCGCTTGTACAACCTACTTGTCCCCAAATGGTAACTTCATCTTCAATAACAACACAACCAGCAATACCAACCTGAGATGCTATCAAGCATTTTTTTCCTAAAACCGTATCGTGTCCAATTTGGATTTGATTATCTAGTTTTGAGCCTTCACCAATAATGGTATCGCCACTAACGCCGCGGTCGATGGTACAGGCAGCACCAATGTCTACATGGTTTTTTATAACCACACGACCTCCAGATTTCAGCCTGTCATAGCCTTCTGGGCGTTTCTTATAATAGAATGCATTAGCCCCTAAAACCGTTCCCGAATGAATGGTTACATGGTCGCCAATAACAGCATCATCATAGATACTCACATTAGAGTGAATAACACAATGTTCTCCAATCACCACATTATGTCCAATAAAACAATTCGGCTGAATAACACTGCTTTCTGCAATTTTTGCTGAAGGCGCTATACTAGTTTTCGAAGGTTGAAACGGCTTTAAATGATCTGTTAGTTTATTGAAATCTCTAAAAGGATCATCGCTAATAAGCAAAGCTTTACCCCCTGGGCAGTCTACTTTTTTATTGATTAAAACAATAGTTGCTGCCGACTCAAGAGCTTTGTTATAATATTTAGGATGGTCGACAAACACAATGTCGCCGGCTTCTACGACATGAATTTCATTCATACCAAGAACCTCAAAATTAGGATCGCCAACATATTCACATTGAATGAGGTTGGCGATGTCTTTAAGTGAAAATTTAGAAGGGAATTTCAACGGGTCTTATTCTTTAACGCGTTCTTTATAAGTGCCTTTCTCTGTTTCTACTTTAATTTTGTCTCCTTCATTAATAAAAAGAGGCACATTAACTGTAGCACCAGTTTCAACAGTTGCAGGTTTGGTTGCATTTGTTGCTGTATTTCCTTTAACACCAGGCTCGGTAGCAGTAACTTCTAAAATCACACTAGCAGGCATTTCTACAGAAAGCGGTGCATTATCTTCAGAATTAATAATAACGGTTACAACTTCACCTTCCTTCATTAAACCTGGGTTATCTAAGGCAGCTTCAACAAGTTGAATTTGACTATAATCCTCGGTATTCATAAAATGATAGAATTCACCATCATTATATAAAAACTGAAATTTATGAGTTTCTACACGAACATCATCTAATTTATGACCAGCAGAAAATGTATTATCAATAACTTTTCCGTTTGTTACGCTTTTCAATTTTGTTCTCACAAACGCAGGACCTTTTCCTGGTTTAACGTGTAAGAATTCTACAATTTTATAAATATCGTGATTATATCTTATGCATAATCCATTTCTAATATCCGATGTTGTTGCCATGTATTTAATTTGATTTAAAATATCCTTTCATGATTCCGCGATGTGAGTTTTTAATGAATTGTAATATTTCATCGCGTTCTGGAGTTGCCTCCATTTCTGCTTCAATAATTTCAGCAGCTTGAGTATTGTTATAATTTTTCTGGTAGAGAATTCTATAGATATCCTGAACTTCTCTAATTTTTTCTGTTGAAAAACCTCTACGTCTTAGTCCAACCGAGTTAATACCAACATAAGACAAAGGTTCACGAGCAGCCTTTACAAAAGGCGGAACATCTTTTCTAACTAAAGATCCTCCTGTTACAAAAGCGTGATTACCAATAGATACAAATTGATGAACGGCTGTCATTCCTGCTAAAACAACATAATTGCCAACAGTAATATGTCCAGCAAGGGTACTGTTGTTTGAAAAAATACAATTATTACCAACGATACAGTCGTGCGCTATATGACAGTAAGCCATAATTAAACAATTGTCACCCACAACAGTTTTCATACGATCTGTTGTTCCTCTATTGATGGTAACACATTCTCTAATGGTTACATTATTACCTATTTCAACGGTCGTATCTTCATCATTATATTTTAGATCCTGAGGTACAGCTGAGATAACAGCTCCTGGAAAAATATTACAATTTTTACCGATTCGAGCACCTTCCATAATGATAACATTACTACCTATCCAGGTGCCTTCACCAATAACAACATTATTATGAATGGTTGCGAAGGGTTCTATTACAACGTTTTTTGCAATTTTGGCACCAGGGTGCACATATGCTAACGGTTGATTCATATTTATTTTACTTTTGAGATTTGAGCCATTAATTCGGCTTCCGCACAAAGTTTACCATTGGCATAAGCATAACCTTGCATATGACATATTCCGCGACGAATTGGTGTAATTAACGAACATTTAAATATTAAAGTGTCACCCGGAACCACCTTTTGCTTAAATTTAACATTATCCATTTTCATGAAAAAGGTTAAATAATTTTCAGGATCTGGAACTGTATTTAATACTAATATCCCTCCTGTTTGAGCCATAGCTTCACAAATTAAAACCCCTGGCATTACAGGCGCACCTGGAAAATGACCTTTAAAGAACTCCTCATTCATTGTAACATTTTTCATTGCTGTTACATAGCTGTCTGTGAGTTCGTATACTTTATCAATTAGTAGGAAAGGTTGCCTGTGTGGTAACATAGCCATAATTTGATTGATATCCATTAATGGAGGTGCATTCAAATCAATTTTTGGCACATTATTTCTACGCTCATTTTTAATGATTTTAGCTAATTTCTTAGCGAATTGCGTGTTAATAAAATGTCCTGGCTTATTAGCAATTACTTTCCCTTTAATACGAGTTCTAACTAAGGCTAAATCTCCTAAAACATCTAACAATTTATGTCTAGCTGCTTCATTTGGGTGATGCAAAGTTAGATTATCTAAAATCCCATTTGGCTTAACCGAAATAGTGTCTTTTTTAAAAGCAGCTTTAAGTTTTTCTGTGATTTCTGGAGAAATGGCTTTGTCTACATAAACGATAGCATTATTTAAATCACCTCCTTTAATTAGACCATTTTCTAAAAGCATTTCAATTTCATGTAAAAAACTAAAAGTACGCGAGTTAGAAATATTTTTCTTAAAATCTGATATTGTATTTAACGTCGCATTTTGGGTTCCTAATACTTTAGTTCCAAAATCAACCATGGTAGTTACTTGATATTCTGAAGCAGGCATGATTAAAATTTCACTTCCGCTTTCTTCATCCACATAAGAAACGATATCTGTAATCTCAAACTCTTCTCTAAAAGCTTCAAGTTCTACAACGCCTGCTTTTTCAATAGCTTCAACAAAAAACTTAGAGGAACCATCCATAATTGGCGGCTCCGACGCATCCAATTCAATAATAACATTATCGACATCTAAGCCTACTAATGCAGCAAGAACATGCTCTGATGTTTGAATAACAACGCCATTTTTTTCTAAACAAGTGCCACGTTGAGTATTTGTTACATAATTTGCGTCGGCCTCTATTACAGGCTCACCTTCTAAATCGATACGTTTAAACACAAATCCTGTGTTTTCAGCAGCTGGCTTGAAAGTTAAGGTTACGTTTTTACCAGTATGTAACCCAACACCATTTAAAGAAACACTATCTTTAATTGTTTTTTGTTTGAATTCAGTATTAACTATTCCCATTTATTTTTTCTAAATCGTTTATGTTTTTTACAATATTTGGCAAGTTTTTAAAATGAACATATGCCTTATTATAGTCACTTAATTTAATGGCTGGAGAGCCTTGTAACACTTCGTTATCTTTAACATTTCTTGCTATTCCCGACTGTGCTTGAATTCGAACATTATCCCCAATGGTGATGTGACCAGCAAGTCCTACCTGACCACCAATTTGACAATGCTTACCTATTTTAGTAGAGCCAGCAACGCCTGTTTGAGCAGCAACAACAGTGTTTTCTCCTATTTCAACATTATGTGCTATTTGAATTTGATTATCCAATTTCACACCTTTTCTAATTATTGTAGATCCTAGTGTCGCCCTATCTATAGTTGTAGCAGCGCCTATATCAACAAAATCTTCAATAATCACATTTCCTATTTGAGGGATCTTACTATAACCACCATCTTCATTTGGTGCAAAACCAAAACCATCGGCTCCAATTATGGCTCCTGAGTTAATAACACAATGGCTCCCTATAATAGTATCAGAATAAATTTTAGCTCCGGCAAAAACAATGGTGTTATCTCCTATAACAACATTTTCACCCACAAATGCGTTGGGATAGATTTTTACATTCTTCCCAATAGCAACATTATCAGCTATATATGAAAAGGCACCAATATATAAGTTTTCTCCATATGTGGCTGATTCCGAAATAAACGAAGGGCTTTCAATCCCTGATTTATTCAGTTTTGAAGAATTATAAAATTCTAAAATTTTAGAAAAAGCCAAATAGGCATCTTCTACTTTTATCATTGTGGTTTCGACCTCATGCTCTGGAACAAAAGACTTGTTCACTATAGTGATTGAGGCTTTAGTTGCATATATATGTTGCTTATATTTTGGGTTCGCTAAAAAAGTTAAGGCGCCTTCAAACCCCTCTTCTATCTTTGAAAGTTTTGAAACCTCAATGTCAGGATTTCCAACAACATCACCTTCCAGTATTCCCGCTATTTGCTGTGCTGTAAATTTCACACTATAAAACTTTGATGTTTTTTTGATTCTTGCAAAAATAGAAAAAAATGTGTTAAACTTTATCCTTTGGATAACAGATATAATATTTAGTTACTGGTTTTGATAAAGCTTTCAAGTTTAATTGATCGGAAGCCTTAACTATATCTTGAATTTTCCCTGATTTATGCAATATATTAATTCGCTTCTCTTTAAGCTGATATGCTTGGTTTGAAATTTGTCCGGTAAACACAAAATAATGAGCCTCTTCTTTTGAAATTTGGTAGGTTTCCATTAAACTATTGAAGCGTTTTTCAAGACTTCTATCCTTAATATTTTTATTCCTTATTTTTATTTTAAGCAAATCTCTATTAATAATCATTTTACACAATTCACTTAACACAAAATCATCATGAGACTGCCACTCTTTCATGGCTGAAATGATATCAAAATCATCTAATTGAGCAAAAACACCAAGGGTTTCTTCATCAAAATTATTGGTAGATATTTTATGGTTTAAAAAATACATTAATGCCTTACTAGCTTTTAAATCTATACCTAAATCATGTAATTCATTAGCTCTTTTTAAAACACGAATTAATAATTGTTCGGCCACCAATCCCGTTTTATGCAAATAAACTTGCCAGTACATTAAACGCCTAGCAATTATAAATTTTTCAACACTATAAATACCTTTTTCTTCAATAACCAATTCATCTTCAACTACGTTTAACATGGTAATTAAACGTTCACTATTAATGTTACCCTCGGCTACACCGGTATAAAAACTATCACGTTTTAAGTAATCGGCACGATCCATATCTAACTGACTAGATATTAACTGAAACAAAAACTTACGAGGGTATTCGCCTTTAAATATTTTAATAGCAAGCGTTAAACTTCCGTTAAATTCGGCATTTAAGCGTTCCATAAAAAGCAACGAAATTTCTTCATGAGAAACGTTATTAACAATGGAATGTTCCATAGCATGAGAGAATGGTCCATGACCAATATCATGCAATAAAATGGCCACATAGAGTCCGTTTTCTTCCTCTTCAGAGATGGTAACCCCTTTAAAACGAAGTACGTTAACGGCCTGTTGCATTAAATGCACGCAACCAATAGCATGATGAAATCTTGTGTGGTGCGCTCCTGGGTAAACCAAATACGACATACCCATTTGAGTAATCCTGCGCAATCTTTGGAAATATTTATGTTGAATTAAATCGAAAATTAGCGAATTAGGAATCGTAATAAATCCGTAAATTGGGTCGTTTAATATCTTAAGTTTATTCAAACTTTAACTTTTACAATTAAATATATACAAATATAGCTATATGAATACAATAAAAATACTTTGGGTTGATGATGAAATTGATTTATTAAAGCCTCATATTTTATTTTTAGAAAAGAAAAACTACAAAGTAACTAAGTGTAAAAGTGGCTCTGAAGCTATAGATGTTATAGATGAAGAAAGTTTTGATATCGTTTTTTTAGATGAAAACATGCCTGGGCTTACAGGTTTGGAAACATTAAACGAGATTAAAACCAAGCAGGACACCTTGCCGGTAGTGATGATTACCAAAAGTGAGGAAGAATATATTATGGAGGAAGCTATTGGTAATAAAATTGCCGATTACCTCATAAAACCTGTAAACCCCAATCAAATTCTACTTAGTTTAAAAAAGAATTTAGATCATTCTAGGTTAGTTTCAGAAAGAACAACCTCGAATTATCAGCAAGAATTCAGGAAAATATCTATGGATTTGGCCATGGTAAATAGTTATGAAGCATGGTGTAACTTGTATCAGAAATTAATTTATTGGGAAATTCAGTTAGAAGAAATTGAAGACATAGGTATGTTTGAAATTCTTGAATCTCAAAAAAATGAAGCTAATGCTCTTTTTGGTAAATTTATTGAGAAAAATTACGAAGACTGGTTTAAACCAAATACAGATGCACCAACCATGTCTCACACCTTATTTAAAGATAAAGTTGTTCCTGAACTTAATAAAACACAACCAACCGTTTTAGTTGTTATTGATAATTTAAGATATGACCAATGGAAAGTTTTCGAACCTATAATTAACAACTACTACAAAAAAGAAAAAGAAGAAGCATTTTTCAGCATTCTTCCTACGGCCACACAATATGCTAGAAATGCTATATTTTCTGGACTTATGCCTGCCGATATGGAAAAATTATTTCCTAATTTATGGAAAAATGACACCGATGAAGGTGGTAAAAATTTACACGAAGCAGTGTTTCTAGAAACGCAAATGAAGCGATTAGGGCTTACCAACCTTAATTACGAATATCATAAAATTACCAGTTTAAAATCTGGAAAAAAACTTGCAGAAAACTTCAAATCACTAAAAGAAAACGATTTATCAGTTATAGTTTACAATTTTGTAGATATGCTTTCCCACTCTAAAACAGAGATGGAAGTTATAAAAGAACTAGCTTCCAATGATAAAGCTTACCGCTCACTTACCTTAAGTTGGTTTAAAAACTCGCCTTTATTAGAAATGATTCAGCAAGCTAATCAACTGGGTTTCAAGTTAATATTAACTACCGATCACGGCACAATTAATGTTAAAAACCCTTCAAAAGTTATTGGCGATCGTGATACTAGTTTAAACTTACGTTACAAAACTGGACGTAGTTTAACTTACGACAAAAAGGAGGTCCTTGAAGCTAAAAACCCAAAAAACGTTCACCTGCCGTCAATTAACATGAGTAGTTCTTTTATTTTCGCAAAAGGAGATTCTTTTTTCGCTTATCCTAACAATTACAACCATTATGTGAGTTATTATAGAAATACCTATCAACACGGTGGTGTTTCTTTACAAGAAATGATTATACCTTTCGTGGTTTTTAATCCGAAATAAGCACTTATTTTCTACTTAGGTTTTAAATAAACAAATTATTAATTTTGAGCACCTAAATTTTTTGAAAATTGAAAATAACTTACGAATTATCTGAAGCAGAGCAAGTCGCTAAAGACATTATTAACCAAGCCAAAACCAAAACCATTTTATTTTATGGCGATATGGGTGTTGGTAAAACCACATTAATTAAAAAAATTGTTGAAGTTTTAGGTAGCGAAGATGAAGTGAGCAGTCCTACTTTTTCTATTGTAAATGAATACAATTTAAAAGATGGTAAATTGTATCACTTTGACCTCTATCGTCTAAAAAGCACAGAGGAAGCTTACGATTTTGGTATTGAAGATTATTTAGATTCTGGTTGTTGGACCTTAATTGAATGGCCTGAAAAGGTAGATATTAGTTTGTTTGATGAATATGACGAAGTTCGTATTAATTTGGACACCCATAACAAACGTACTTTAGAGCTTATTTAAAAAGTTGTGTTTTTTGTATTCTTATTAGATAGTCGATAATATTTAACCTTTATTTGAATAAAATGGTAACCTGGTTCGAGCGTTTAAGATTTTTTTTCAAAATTAGTAACGGGCAAACCTTTTACCTAAAACCTTTTGGTAAATTGTTAAAATACATTTCTAATTTCAGAATTTAAATCATATTATTGTTGTCCGATAAAAAACAGAATTAGCTAAAAAAGCTTTGGTGTTGGCCTTTTTTATTGATCGCACTCTTTATTTTGAAAACAGAACCTCCTTATGGGTCAAAAAGGCTTAATTGCCCAATGTTTTTGGTTGTAATCTCTTCCCAATTAGCTTCTGGGTTTTTCAGGAATTTGAACAAATCGATATATGTCATCAAATGGTATCGTATGACGGACATCATATTGGAATAAGCCCAGTTTCTTTGGGTTTTTCTTTGGATCACAAGCATAATGAGCTGGATTATCAAACTGACCCAGATTTGTATTTCGATGGCATTTTGATTGTCTCCCAAAAAATACTTTAGCGGAAAGTTCTGTTTAAGCCGCTTGAACATCGTCTCAATCTGCCACCTATTTTTATAGATGTCGGCTATTTTGTCTGCATCAAGATCATAATTATTAGTGATGAACTCATAAACTTTTTGGTGCTTTTCGTGCCAAAAAGCGATTCTCCTCAGGGAAAAAGCATTGCCGTTTTTGTCCGTAAGCCCTATTTTTTCGTCCTTTAAGACAGCATCGTCCACTTTATTGGAGATATCAAACTCTTCAAGGCTTGTATAGCGAGCATTGTCCTTTTGCCGAGTCACAAAGTAAACATCTTCCAGTGTCCATTTTTGGTATTGCTCATAATCCACATACCCTTTGTCAAAAACCACATAAGAGCCCTTCTTGAGTTCCAGGTCTTTTAAAAAGGTGTGGTCGTGCGTGGCCGCGCTTGAAAACTTAATCAGACAAGGAACGTCTTCCATGGCGTTTATCATAGTATGCATCTTGATACCTCCTTTCTTTTTGCCGTTGAGCGGGTTCCTTCCTACACCTTTAAGAATGTCACTAAATAGGGGTATGGTCGAGGAATCAACGATTTTAAGGTTCTTCACTGCAGGTTCTAAGGGTCTGCTGTCCGATAAAAAGCGATGGTAACGTTTGTAGAGTAAATGATAAATATCGGCAAATACTTCAGAGCTTCTTCTCCTGTTAGCATCTGACAAGGTACTGCGTTTTGGAAAGTCCGTGAGTCCTAGATGGTTGATCTTTCCCTCGCAGGCAAGCATAATACTGGAAACCTCACGAAGTGAGCTACAGCCACTGATCACGGTAAATACCATAGTGGCCAAATGCTCATAGGTGGTAAACTTTTTGGTATAGCGATCGCTGTTGTGCTTTTTGGCTGTCCGATGAACATCTTTGGGCAAAATGAAATTTAATACCTGTTTGATTATGGGGTGTCCGATAAAGTTTTTACTTTTATTCATATCTTGGATGTGTGATAACTTCAAGATACAAAATAAGCGGGAAATCCTATCTTGGAAATCCCGCTTTTTAAATCTTTTATCGGACACTAATGAAATCATATAAATTATACATTCATTTTTAAAATTTATTTATCAAGAATCAACATCATTATAAAATTTATTTGTAATTTGAATTTTTATTAAGCGTACCTTGTAATGGCCAAGCAATTATCACCTTTTACGAAGCAACAACTTATCCCACAGGAAGAAACTCTAGAGATTTTCAGAAAAAAAGGAGAATTATTTATAGGTATTCCTAAAGAAACGGCATTTCAAGAAAAACGTATTTGTTTAACTCCCGATGCCGTATACGCCTTAGTAAGCAATGGGCATCGTGTTTTATTAGAATCTGGCGCCGGCAATGGTGCCAATTTTAGTGATCGAGATTATAGTGAGGCTGGCGCCGAAATCACCAAAGACACGGCTAAAGTTTTCTCTTGTCCTATGATTTTAAAAGTAGAACCCCCTACTCTGGATCAGATAAAATTGATAAACCCACAAACCATTTTAATTTCTGCGTTACAATTAAAAACACAAACTAAAAAATATTTTGAAACTCTGGCAACCAAGCGCATAACGGCTTTAGCATTTGAGTTTATTCGCGATACCGATGGCAGTTACCCTGCTGTAAAATCGTTAAGTGAAATTGCAGGAACGGCTTCGGTTTTAATTGCAGCCGAGTTGTTATCTGAACCTAAAAATGGTAACGGCCTTATGTTTGGCAACATCAGTGGTGTGCCGCCTTTAGAAGTGGTAATTCTAGGCGCTGGAACTGTTGGTGAATTTGCTGCTAGAAGTGCGCTTGGCCTAGGTGCTGGTGTAAAAGTTTTTGACAATTCTATTACAAAATTACGACGTATTCAAACGCATTTAGGGCGTCCCATATTCACTTCTACCATCCAACCTAAAAATTTAGCCAAAGCTTTAAAACGATGTGATGTACTTATTGGAGCCGTACGCGGATTAAACAGGGCCCCAATTGTTGTTACAGAAACTATGGTAGAATCTATGAAAAAAGGCGCTATTATTATTGATGTTAGCATTGATATGGGAGGTTGTATTGATACTAGCGAAGTGACATCTCACAAACAACCTACTTTTTTAAAACATGATGTTGTCCACTATTGTGTACCTAATATCCCTGCACGTTATCCACGAACAGCTTCCGTTTCTATTAGCAATATCTTTACGCCATATCTTTTAAAAATTGCCGAAGATGGCGGTATAGAAAATTCTTTAAGATTAGATCGAGGTTTAAAAAATGGGTTGTACTTTTACCACGGAATTTTAACCAGCAAATCTGTAGGTGAATGGTACGATTTAAAATATAGCGATATAAACTTGCTTATATTTTAAAAGTTCACCCATTTATTGTTCTCAACTTTTTTAAATGAAACTTATTCAACGTATTGGCTACTACTTAGGTGGCTTTTCTTTAGGCTTAATAATTTTGGCTTTTTTTTTAAGCGGCAAAAAAACATCTTGTAGCTATGGCCCAGATGCTAGAGTATTAAAAAATATAAATTCTAAAAAAATTATTTATAGTCCCGAGGTTAAGCAATCCATTAATGATAAGGATACCGACTCCTCTGAAATTTCTACAATCTTAAAAAAAGGCGATATCAACTTCTCTAACAGTAATGCCAGGCAAAAACCTTGTGGCGTTTATAGTATAGAAGGAGAACACAATAACAGAAATATTCTACTTACGGTTGAAAACTGTGATAGTATTGCCACTATTAAAAGCTTTAAATTAAACTCGTAGTATGATAAAACGATGTTTTGATTTTGTTTTTGCTTTGATTGGGCTTGTGTTGCTTTTGCCCTTCTTTCTTATTATTATCATTGTTATTAAGTTCGATTCCCGAGGACCAGTTTTTTTTATCCAAAAACGTGTTGGAAAAGACAACGAAGACTTCGATATCTATAAATTTAGAACCATGCGTGTTAAATCCGATAACAAAGGTCTTTTAACCATAGGCAACCATGATTCTCGAATAACAAAAGCAGGTTATATTTTAAGACGTTATAAAATTGATGAATTGCCTCAATTAATTAACATTATTAAAGGCGATATGAGTTTTGTTGGACCAAGACCAGAATTACGTCATTATGTGAATTATTACACCGAAGATGATATGAAAATTTTTCAGGTTAGACCTGGAATTACTGGGCTTGCTTCGTTAAAGTATAGAAATGAAGTCGAATTATTAAAAAAAGCAGAGGATCCCGAAAAATTTTTTATTGAAACCATAATTCCAGATAAATTAAAATATAATAAGAAATACATTGAAAAGCGAAACATTTTTTTCGATTTAAAACTTATCGGATTAACCATCATTAAGGTTATTGCCAAATAAATCCCTATGAGCGTAAAATCCTTTTAACGCTGTTAAAGTTAATTTCAAAAATCCTATTTTTCACCAAAGAAAGCTCTAATGAAACCATCTACTGTTAAAACAATAGATGACTTATTAAAAGATTCCGGTCTATTTTCATTCGTGAAAAGGACAACTAAGCCTCATGAGTGTTTCGATTTTTCTAATGAAATTATTTTAATCACTGGTGCCGCAGGAACAATTGGTAGCGAACTAACCAAACAATTAATTTCCAGTAAATACCAAAAACTTATTCTAATTGATTTTGCAGAATCACCTTTATATAGCTTAATTAAAGATCTTGAATTTGAAAACACAACAAACATTGTTTTCAAACTTTTAGATATCACCGATAAAGCGGCCTTAGAATCTATATTTTCTTTTATTGTTGTCCGATAAAAAACAGAATTAGCTAAAAAAGCTTTGGTGTTGGCCTTTTTTATTGATCGCACTCTTTATTTTGAAAACAGAACCTCCTTATGGGTCAAAAAGGCTTAATTGCCCAATGTTTTTGGTTGTAATCTCTTCCCAATTAGCTTCTGGGTTTTTCAGGAATTTGAACAAATCGATATATGTCATCAAATGGTATCGTATGACGGACATCATATTGGAATAAGCCCAGTTTCTTTGGGCTTTTCTTTGGATCACAAGCATAATGAGCTGGATTATCAAACTGACCCAGATTTGTATTTCGATGGCATTTTGATTGTCTCCCAAAAAATACTTTAGCGGAAAGTTCTGTTTAAGCCGCTTGAACATCGTCTCAATCTGCCACCTATTTTTATAGATGTCGGCTATTTTGTCTGCATCAAGATCATAATTATTAGTGATGAACTCATAAACTTTTTGGTGCTTTTCGTGCCAAAAAGCGATTCTCCTCAGGGAAAAAGCATTGCCGTTTTTGTCCGTAAGCCCTATTTTTTCGTCCTTTAGGACAGCATCGTCCACTTTATTGGAGATATCAAACTCTTCAAGGCTTGTATAGCGAGCATTGTCCTTTTGCCGAGTCACAAAGTAAACATCTTCCAGTGTCCATTTTTGGTATTGCTCATAATCCACATACCCTTTGTCAAAAACCACATAAGAGCCCTTCTTGAGTTCCAGGTCTTTTAAAAAGGTGTGGTCGTGCGTGGCCGCGCTTGAAAACTTAATCAGACAAGGAACGTCTTCCATGGCGTTTATCATAGTATGCATCTTGATACCTCCTTTCTTTTTGCCGTTGAGCGGGTTCCTTCCTACACCTTTAAGAATGTCGCTAAATAGGGGGATGGTCGAGGAATCAACGATTTTAAGGTTCTTCACTGCAGGTTCTAAGGGTCTGCTGTCCGATAAAAAGCGATGGTAACGTTTGTAGAGTAAATGATAAATATCGGCAAATACTTCAGAGCTTCTTCTCCTGTTAGCATCTGACAAGGTACTGCGTTTTGGAAAGTCCGTGAGTCCTAGATGGTTGATCTTTCCCTCGCAGGCAAGCATAATACTGGAAACCTCACGAAGTGAGCTACAGCCACTGATCACGGTAAATACCATAGTGGCCAAATGCTCATAGGTGGTAAACTTTTTGGTATAGCGATCGCTGTTGTGCTTTTTGGCTGTCCGATGAACATCTTTGGGCAAAATGAAATTTAATACCTGTTTGATTATGGGGTGTCCGATAAAGTTTTTACTTTTATTCATATCTTGGATGTGTGATAACTTCAAGATACAAAATAAGCGGGAAATCCTATCTTGGAAATCCCGCTTTTAAAATCTTTTATCGGACACTAATGATAAGTAAACAAAAAGCCTGTCACCTTATATTAAAATTTAGTGCTCGTAATCAACCATCGGGTAACACTTTTACTTTTAATATGGGCGATCCAATTAAAATAAAACATATTGTAGAGCGCTTATTATTTAACTACAATAAAGTGCCCGACACTTCAAAAATTAAAGTTACCAAGTTACGTGGTGGTGAAAAGCTCGCAGAAGATTTAGTATCAGATTCTGAACAACATTTATCAACCAATATTCAAGACGTTTATTTCGTTGAAGCCGATAAAAACAGGAAAACCTGTATTAAAATCAACTTTAAAAAATTGGAATCGATATCTCCAAATGATCCTCCAGATTACATTAAATCCGTATTATTAAGCTATCTCTAATAAATTTTGGTTTTAACTTAAACGATCCCAAAAAACTAAGTCATTTCTTCCATATAAAGCTAAAATTAAATCAAAGAAATTAGCTCTTGATTATAATTTTATATAAAAACTCCTTAATTTCACGGCTTCTAAATTATGACACCAAATATGAACTCTATTGCAGCCAATGATAGTCTCATTCATTTTAATGATACTTGCTATTCATCTTTAAACGAATATTTAGCCGAAAAGCATTTTTCTAAAATTTTTATCCTTGTTGATGAAAACACACATCAATACTGTTTACCACTTTTTTTAGAAAAATTACAGACAGAAGTTACTATTGAAATTATTGAAATTGAATCTGGAGAGGTAAATAAAAACATCGATACCTGTGTTGGCGTTTGGAATACCTTATCGGAATTAGATGCAGATAGAAAAAGTTTGATGATTAATATTGGTGGTGGCGTTATTACCGATTTAGGCGGATTTGTCGCTTGTACTTTTAAACGTGGAATCGCTTATGTAAATGTACCTACCACGCTCCTATCTATGGTTGACGCCTCTGTGGGAGGAAAAACTGGTGTGGATTTAGGCGCCTTAAAAAATCAAATAGGCGTTATAAGCAATGCCGATTTGGTTTTAATAGACACAAAATACCTTGATACTTTACCAAAAAATGAAATGCGTTCAGGCTTAGCAGAAATGTTAAAACATGGTCTTATTACTGGTGAATCGTATTGGAGTAATTTTGAAGATTTATCGAAACTTTCTTTAAAGGATTTAGATCGATTAATATACGAATCGGTTGAAATTAAAAAGAATGTTGTTGAAATCGACCCTTTTGAAAATGGATTAAGAAAAACCTTAAACTACGGGCATACACTTGGCCACGCCATTGAATCGTATTTTTTAAGTAGTCCTAACAAAACCACCTTATTACACGGTGAGGCTGTGGTTATAGGCATGATATTGGCGTGTTATATATCTACCCAACTCACAGGTTTCCCTAAAGAAAAAACAGATGCTATTAAAAGCTTGTTAACGGGTTATTATGGTAAAGTAGATATTAATGAACAAGAATATGCGCCTATAATAGAATTGCTTAAATACGATAAAAAGAACACCCATGGCAATATTAATTTTGTTTTACTAGAAGATATTGGAAAAACGAAAATTGATTGTTTGGTTGAAGAACAAATGATTATTGATGCTTTTAATTTTTACGCGAGTTAATATCCCTACGGCTTTAACCGTTAAAACGCACTTTATATTTTTTTGATGTTATCTCGTTGGTAAATTTGGGAAGCATTAAAATTTAGACATTAGTGCTATATTGTATTTTAAATAAATAATAAACCCCGTAAATGATCTTTAGGTATCAATTACGGGGTTTTTAATTGGTCCGTTTTAATATGTATTTAATTCCATTCTAATTAATCAATCCTGTCCTAAACATTTTTGATCTAATCAAAAGTCAACGATTTTACTGGTAATTAGCCATGTTTTTTATCTTTTTCAAAAAAGAACCCCTTGTGTATAATTTTGTTTGGGGGGAGGCTGCTCGTTAAAAGGGCTATCAATCCATTTTTGCAAATCCACTTTGACAAAAAGGTTAAGTCTTATAAAAGCTACTAAATTGGACAAGTACCAATTATATTTTGCATTTGCTTTTAAGGCTTTTAGGATGAGTATAGTAATAAGAGCCGTCCATATTTGTATCATTACGGCATTTTCAGAAGTTCCTATAAACGATTTAATATGTAGCTGTTGTTTGATGTCTCTAAAGAATATCTCAATATCCCATCTAGCTTTGTAGAGTTGGCTAATTGTGTTTGCTGTCCAAGACATTTGGTTGGTAATAAGTTCTATTTCCTGGTTATTTTTATCGTCCCATACAGCTATTCTACGTAGCTTCTTTGGGTATTTTGTTTTTGATTTAGCCCCTGTTAGCTCAATGATTTCATCTTTTAAAACATGATGATGTCTATTTTCTGGCAATTCTTTTTCTTTAATACTCTTAAATTGGATGTTTTCTTTGTGCCTAATTACAAAAAACACTTGGTTGCTGTCCCAAACGTTAAGTAACGAAAAATCATTATAAAATCGATCTGCGACAATAACCGAACGGCTAATCAAAGGAATATCGTAAGCTCCTTTATTATCTGCTGTTTTACCATCGCTAATATTTACATAGTGCGGTAAATTACCATCATAATCAAGCAAGGTGTGCATTTTTACAGCTCCTTTGTGGGTTTTGTATTTTGCCCAATCAAAGAGACTTAAACATAGACTTATCGTTGTAGAATCTAATAGAAATATCTTGGATTTAATTTTGAATTTAACACGTTTTAAGTGAGGGTGCTGTCCAAAACTTTTTAAAAGAACATAGTAGTAATCTCGATAAAGCGTCCAGTCTCGATGTTTGTTTTGATAGCTTATCGTTGATTTAGAAGGTGCTTTCTGTATGCCTAAATGATTAAGGTTTCCTGTGGCAGAGCGAAGTCCATTACTTATATCTCGGACGGATTGACTTTTTGCAAATTGACAAAACAACATGGAGACTAAATGTGTCCAACTATTAAATCCTTTTTGATGTTTATCTGTTCCCTTGGCTTTTACAAGTTTAGAAAAACTAGAACGGTCTAATTTGGAGATTATCTGAGAGAACAATGTTATATTTGTCATGGAGAAAGGTTGTTTTTTGTTGTGCAACTCAAAAATAATATTTTGAGATACAAAATCCCTTTCTCTTTTTAAGCGTTTTAGACGCTATTGCTAATTAATCATTAAGATAATTTGTGGGTTCTGATATACTATTCATGGCTAAGGATTTATTAGTGCTCAATCTATAATCTCTTTCGTAATTTAAACTTAAGTCCATAAATAGTTCCGAATGATTCAATTTAGAATACTCATTGAAAAAGGACGGATTTTTGAACCAATTTTCATTTTTTATATATTAAGGAGCCAGTCTATCAATTTTCCAATGGTAATCGTCCTGCAATTTATAACGAATCCGATCGTGCAAACGGTTTGGGCGACCTTGCCAGAACTCTATTTCTACAGGTCTAACTAAATAACCACCCCAATGTTTTGGTCTATCAATTTCCTTACCCTCAAATTCAATTTCTAAGGTTTTGAGTTTGTTTTCTAAAACGTCTCTATTTTCAATAACTTCACTTTGGTTGGAGACCAAGGCACCTATTTGACTGCCACGGGGGCGAGACTCAAAATAACCATCGCTTAAATTTTCAGCAATTTTCTCAGCCTTACCTTTTATAATAATTTGGCGTTCTGCACCATGCCAAAAAAAAGATAAACACACATTTGAATTCATTGCTATAGCTTTACCTTTTTCACTGTTATAATTGGTGTAAAAAATAAAACCTTCATAGGTATATTTTTTTAAAAGAACTACTCTGTTTTTGGGGTAACCATCCAAGCCGATAGTTGACACGGTCATGGCATTGGTTTCATCTTCAATAAAAAAAGCATCGACCTCATGAAACCATTTTTGAAACAATTCCAATGGGTTTTCAGGGACTTCTGATAATAATAAAGCGCCCTTTTCGTACGACTTACGATATTTACTTAAATCCTTTTCCATAAGTTACAAAATAACAAAAAATTATACTTTTTTAACACAAATATCTTAGCAAACAATTTAAATTTGCAGTTTCTAAGAAACTATAATGAAATTTGAAAATTCCCCTCTAAGTAAAATACATAGTTTTTATAAACTTGAATTACCCTTTGGTAATTTTTATCTGTGTGAAAAATTTATTATTTCAGAAATACATGAAGGTGTTCATTTTGACTGGAATAAAATCATGCTTGCAACAAAAGATATTATAGGATACTACGGTGGTGATGCCAAAGTAGCTTATATTTCTAATCGTGTAAACTCCTATTCTACAGACCCTCAAGACTGGGCGAATGTCACCGAAAATACAACTCAGATTACGGCTACTGCCATAGTTTCTTATAGCTCAATGTCAGAATTGAATGCTAGTTTAGAGAAACACTTTGCTAAGTTAGATATGGAAACCTGCAATTCATTGGAGGAAGCCATTACTTGGGTGATGAATTTAAAGGTTACCGATTAAAACTCGAAGGTTTTTCCGTCTTTAGCGAGCTGAACATTTTTAAAGATTTCCTTGGCTTCTTTTTTAAACACTTGAATGTTGTCATACCGTGTTGAATAATGCCCTAAAATTAAAGTTCCAACATTAGCTTGTTTTGCTATCTGAGCGGCTTGTTTAGCTGTTGAATGCTTTGTTTTTGTGGCTAAGTTTTCATGTTGATCTAAAAATGTAGATTCATGATACAACACATCAGTATCTTTAATAATGGGAACTATATCCTCTTTATACATGGTATCACTACAAAAGGCATAACTTAAAGGTTTTGGGCCTGGGGTAGTCACTTTTTTATGGTCTATTAATGCACCATCTTCATTTTCCACATCAAAGCCCTGAACCAGCTTTCTGTAGTAAGCCACATTAATATTGGCTTCTTCGGCAGCATAAACATCTAATTTTCTATCCCCTTCTTTTTCCTTAAAGAGATAGCCATTAGTGTAAATTCTATGATTTAAAGGGATGGTATAAACTTCAACTTTATCATCTTCAAATACCAATTCCGACTTGCTAGACGATAATTCATGAAAATACAAGTTGTAATTGGTCCATGAATCGGCTAGTTTCAATTGAAGTGTTACAATTTCTTTAATGCCTTTAGGGCCATAAACATGTAAATCGGTTTCACGAGTTAGTAATCTGAACGTTGAAATTAAACCCACTAAACCAAAAAAATGATCACCATGTAAATGCGAAATAAAAATATGCTTAATGCGATTAAATTTCACCTTATGTTTTCGCAACTGAACTTGTGTACCTTCACCACAATCTATCAAAAACATGTGGTTGTTTATTTCTAATACTTGTGACGTGGTGTTATTTAAAGTTCTTGGCGTTGCACTATAACAGCCTAAAATTGATAATTTCATAATGGTATATCTGGTGGCGTTGTATGTGTTGTTGAAGTAAAGTTTACCACAAACAACTTTTAGGGTTTATGGAACTACTTTAAAAACCTAAATCACGTTCCATATCTTCCATTTCAATAAAATCGTAGGCTTCTTCAATGGTAGGAACCACAGCTATCTCTTCAGGAACCGAATCTAAATCAATTTTATTGGTAACGATCACAAAAGATTGCTTTGCGGCCTTATGTGTTTTGGAAAGTTCAAGAAATTCAACAATATCTGATTTACTAAAACTTCCTAAGGTGTTTAAAGCTACAATAATATTGTTGTTTTTAAATTTAGGATATAAAGCCTGTATTTTTTTAACGAGCTCTATAACAGTAGCTTTTTCTTGAGTTATTATAAAAGTATTTCCGTTTTGGTCTAAAATCATAACTTACTGTTTTATTTTTGATGCTAATAAATAAATCACGGCCATTCTAACGGCCACGCCATTTTCTACTTGATCTAATATAATAGACTGTTGCGAATCGGCAACATCACTGGTTATTTCTACGCCTCTATTAATGGGGCCTGGATGCATAACTGTAATCTCTTTATCTAATGAATCTAATAAATCTTTAGAGACACCAAATTGCTGTGTGTATTCTCTTGTTGAAGGGAAATAACTAATATCCATACGCTCATTTTGCACACGAAGCATGTTTGCTACATCGCACCAATTCAGTGCTTTACGCAAATTAGTTTCAACCTTTACTCCAAGTTTATCTATATACTTTGGAATGAGTGTTTTTGGTCCGCAAACCATCACTTCAGCACCCTGTAATTGCAAGGCAAAAATATTGGATAGCGCTACTCTACTGTGTAAAATATCACCAACAATAACCACTTTTTTCCCATTAACCTCGCCTAGTTTTTCTCTTATCGAATACGAATCAAGAAGGGCTTGTGTAGGGTGCTCATGAGCCCCATCACCAGCATTAACAATACTCGCATTAACGTGTTTAGAAAGAAACACTCCAGCACCCGGATTTGGGTGACGCATCACCACCATATCCACTTTCATAGAGAGGATATTATTAACCGTATCAATTAAAGTTTCTCCTTTTTTTACCGACGATTGTCCGGAGGAAAAATTAATCACATCGGCAGATAATCGTTTTTCGGCAAGCTCAAAAGATAATTTTGTTCGCGTTGAATTTTCAAAAAACAAATTGGCAATAGTAATATCTCTAAGCGAAGGGACCTTTTTAATAGGTCTGTTAATCACTTCTTTAAAATGATCGGCTGTTTCAAAAATAAGTTGGATATCTTTTTGGTTAAGATATTTAATTCCCAATAAGTGGTTTACACTTAATTCGCTCATTATACTAGGTAAAAGTTAAAAGTTAGAAGTTAAAAATCACTTAGTAAGCCCTTTAAAACTCGAACTTTAGTTATTTATTTTATTTTTCAATCAGGTAAACAGAATCGGCATCGGCATCATCATGCTCTTTCCAATTCACTTTTACCTTTTCATTATTAATTACATCTACCTGTCTGCCACGATAATCGGGTTGAATAGGTAAATGTCTGCTAAATCGTCTATCTATAAGCGTTAATAGCTCAATTTCGTTAGGTCTACCAAAAGATTGAATGGCTGTTAGGGCCGCTCTAATGCTTCTTCCTGTATAAAGCACGTCATCAATAAAAACGATATTTTTATCTTCAACCAAGAAATTAATTTTCGTGCTATTGGCCTCTAAAGGCTTTTCTCCTCTTCTAAAATCATCTCTAAAAAACGTGATATCTAGCTGTCCTAATTGAATGTCTTTTACCTGATAATCTTCAGATAAAATTTTGGCTAGCCGATCTGCTAAAAATACCCCACGCGGTTGTAAACCAATAAGCACGGTATTCGAAAAATCGTTATGTTTTTCAATAAGTTGACAAGCCAATCGGTGAAGAATGATGTTTACCTCTTTCTCGTTAAGTAAAACTTTCTGACTCATATATTATCCAAAACGTAAGTTGGAGAACAAAGGTAATGCAAAATATTAGAAGTTGAAACCAATAGTTGTAAACTTTATTAGGGTGTATACCTCCCTATTACCGTTGGGAAGGTCGGGTGGGAATTTATCTTCGAGTGAAGTTGAAAGGCTATATCTTTTTCTCGTACCCAATAAAGGATGCCGCTTCTATCCCTTACACGATAAACCCAAGTTGTCTTTTAGAAGGAGGTATGGCTGAAGCATCTATTTTTTAGAAAGTTGCAGAGTTTCATAGCTGTGAAGTTACTGAGGTCTTTCTGAGATTTGTCGCGTGTAGAGTTTTTTGTCTTTGATTTATGCTATAATGTTCTCGACTCCGCTCGAACACCTATATAGATAATAAAGCATAAAAAAAGCCTCTCGAATACACGAGAGGCTTTAAGTTTTAAATGAATGAGAATCCTGTTTTCACAGGAATTAATTAGTTTTTCCCGTCCATTTTATCTTTAAGCGCTTGTAAAGCGTCGTTAGCATCACCTAAAGTTGGTTTTGCTTCGGCAGCAGCACTAGCAGCTTTCTTAACAGCAGCTTTTACGTTAGCAACTTCTTCTGCTTTAAAAATAGCAGTATGAGAAGCTACAACACGTTTAAACTCTTTGTTAAATTCAATGATTTTAAATTCTGCAGACTCACCTTTCTTAAGTTTGCTTCCATCTTCTTTCTCTAAGTGACGAGAAGGTACAAATGCAACGATATCTTCGTTAAATTCGATAGTAGCTCCTTTATCAACGATTTCAGAGATTTCAGCAGTATGAGTAGTTCCTAAAGCGAACTCAGTTTCATACTTATCCCAAGGGTTAGCAGTAGTTTGTTTGTGACCTAAAGATAATTTACGTCCTTCAACATCTAATTCTAATACCACAACATCTAATTTATCGCCTACAGCGCAGAATTCAGATGGGTGCTTAATTTTCTTAGTCCAAGATAAATCAGAGATGTAAATTAATCCGTCGATACCTTCTTCTAATTCAACAAAAACACCAAAGTTTGTAAAGTTACGAACCACACCAGTGTGTTTAGAACCTACAGGGTATTTTCCAGTAATATCAGTCCATGGATCAGCAGTTAATTGCTTAATACCAAGAGACATTTTACGATCTTCTCTATCTAAAGTTAAGATAACCGCTTCAACCTCATCGCCTACAGATACGAAATCTTGAGCAGAACGTAAGTGTGTAGACCATGACATTTCAGAAACGTGAATTAATCCTTCAACACCATCAGCAACCTCGATAAATGCACCGTAATCAGCGATTACAACAACTTTACCTTTTACTTTATCACCAACTTTTACAGTATCAGCTAAAGCTTCCCATGGGTGTTTAGATAATTGTTTAAGACCTAATTGGATTCTTGATTTGTTTTCATCAAAATCAAGGATAACAACGTTTAATTTCTGGTCTAACTCAACAATCTCGTTAGGGTGGTTAATTCTAGACCAAGATAAATCAGTAATGTGGATTAAACCATCTACACCACCAAGATCGATGAATACACCGTAAGAAGTAATGTTTTTAACAACACCTTCTAATACTTGACCTTTTTCTAATTGACCAATAATTTCTTTCTTTTGTTCTTCAATATCAGCCTCGATAAGTGCTTTATGAGAAACAACAACGTTTTTAAATTCGTGGTTGATTTTAACAACTTTGAATTCCATTGTTTTATTTACGTACTGATCGTAATCTCTAATTGGCTTCACGTCAATTTGAGAACCTGGTAAGAATGCTTCAATTCCGAAAACATCTACAATCATACCTCCTTTAGTTCTACACTTAACGAAACCGTTTACGATTTCACCAGACTCATGAGCAGCGTTTACACGATCCCATGCTTTGATTACACGTGCTTTTCTGTGAGATAATACTAATTGTCCTGTAGCGTCTTCACGTACATCAATTAATACTTCTACTTTGTCTCCAACCGCTAAGTTAGGGTTGTAACGAAACTCGTTCAAAGAGATAACGCCTTCAGATTTAGCGTTAATATCGATAATAGCATCACGATCTGTAATATGTACTACAGTTCCCTCTACAACTTCGTCGTCTAAAGTGTCAACGAAATTTTCTGCTACTAACTTTTCAAATTCTTTTAATTGTAAATCGTCAACTTCATCAATACCTTCTTGGTAGTTGTGCCAGTTAAACTCTTTTAAGAATTTTTCAGGGTTTGCTTTAGCTTCAGATACTACTGGAGCTTCTACAGTTTTAGCTTCAGTTGCCTCAACCTCAGCTTGTTTTGCGTTTTCCGCCATTTTGTTAATTGATAATGTATCTTAGTTTTTTTTAACCTGAATACATTATGTTTTGTATTCTGTATGTTTTGGAAGATTTAAGCGATTAACACACAGAAGTGTTATATAAAAATTGATTTCATTCCTTTTATCTTTCCAATAACCCGCTAAAAGGAGTGCAAAAATACATAATAATGATTTAAATACCTAAAAATGATCATGTAATTTTAAAACCCTGATGTTAAGTGGTTTTGTAGTGTATAAGAACGCAAATTTGCCCTATGATTAGCCCTTTTTTATCATTAAGATGAAGAGAAAAACAAAATAAGATATCGTCACCGACGAAAGATTATCATTTTGGTTTAAAAGAGAAGCTGTTTTTAGTTCATAGATTGGATGAATTTCTTACTACATCGTATGCTTTTTCACTAATAATTTTCATACCTTGTTATGATTGAAAAAAAACAATAACATTTTATTTAATTCATTATGACTGCAAAAGAAAAATATCAACCAGTACTCGATTTAGGAGAATCTTTACAAATTAAAAACGGTGAAGTAAGAGAAGGTGATGGCATTTTAAAAGTAAAAGGGCAGGCCAAAACCCAATATGAAAAAAACATCCTTTGGGATAAAATTAAAGAAATTGGTGGCGAAAACCCTGCTGACATTAAAGCGAATATTACTGTTGCCGACACCAGTGTTTTCCACAGACATGTAGTTAAAAGCGGTGAAACCCTTGGTAAAATTGCTGTTCAGTATTACGGAAAAGCATCAAAATATCAAGATATATTTAAATCAAACTCTGATATTTTAAAGAACCCTGATTTAATTCATCCAGGCCAAGAGTTAATCATCCCTAATTTGTAACATAACAAAATTACAGGCTATATAAAACGAATCTTTAAATGTTTAAAGATTCGTTTTTTTTATAATTTAAAGATTCGCAGAGAGCACACAATGCTACAGAAGTATTGGTTATTTTTCACTGGGTATCTCTCTGTAAAAATTGATTACAATTTAGTTTCCACTAAGTCCAGTAACTTCTCAAACTGCTCTTCCTTGTTCAATATCGAATTATCAAATTCAATAGCATCTTCAGCCTTCACAAGAGGAGAATCTGCGCGTGTCGTATCTAAAAAATCACGTTCTTCTACATTTTTAAGTACCGCTTCATAAGTTACCTTATCCCCTTTTTCAATAAGTTCTTGATAACGGCGTTTGGCTCTTGTTTCCGCGGAAGCTACCATAAACAATTTAAGTTCGGCATTTGGAAAAACTACGGTTCCGATGTCACGACCATCCATAACAACACCTTTATTTTCTCCCATTTTTTGCTGCTGTTCTACTAGTTTTTTTCGAACTGCAGAAACCGAGGCTACAGTACTCACAAATTTAGACACTTCTAAGGTGCGTATGTCCTTTTCTATATTCACATCGTTTAAGTAAACTTCAGCAAAACCTAAAGCGTCGTTAAATTTAAATGTAATGTTGATATTAGAAAGTTGATCAACCAAAGCCTCAACATTAAAAGACTCTTTAGTTATTAGTCCGTTTTGCATAGCATAATACGCCACACTGCGATACATGGCACCCGTATCGACGTATACATAACCTAAATGTTTTGCTAATTGTTTAGCGACTGTACTTTTTCCAGTAGATGAAAACCCATCAATGGCAATGGTAATCTTGTTCATTAAAATTGTTTATAAAGGCTGCAAAGGTATAAAGTTATATTGTTTTATTGGTTATTAAGTGATAAATCAAAAAACCAACTTACATTCAAAGTATTTAACATTTAATTTATCAACAACTTATAACTTTAAGTACTCGTAACTTTAAATACTTATAACTTAAAAACCTATTGTAAATCAATTTGAAGTCCGAAGAAATTAGCATTAGCTGCACTCGTATAACTCGCATATGTGTAACTAAAACGCATTTTATTCATTTTTATAGAGAGCCCAGCTGAAAGCCCTGAAAAGTTACGCTGATCGATAATTCTTAAATCTTCGCCTCTTCTAAAATTATATCCCAAACGCACATTAAAACCTTTATCGGGAAACAGTTCGGCTCCAATAATGGTGTGCCTAATAACCTGACCTAAAAAACTTATACTTTCCTCTGTTTCATTACCTTCTAAATCACTAGTTGTTCGCGACGGATTTGGTCTAGCAATGGGCCATTGTTGTAAGTTTTCTAAGGTTACATGCCACCTAATAGGGACATTATCTAATTTTTGGGAGATCCCAAAACCAACTTCAAAAGGCAGTTTTTCATAAACATCGGCATAGGTTGTTATTTGAGTACCAAAATTTCTAACCACCAAAGCTGCATTCAATCCTAAATAATCATCAATGTAAATTAATCCTACATCGACAGCAACGCCAAAAGAAGTATATTGTTCTAATTTTGAAGTGATCAGCTTTAAATTGGATCCGAAATAAAAATCGGAATACCCTAACTGAAACGCATAACCTAAAGATAATGCAGCTTCACTTCCTGAAAAGGCCCCTGTAGAATTACCATCTTCATCATAACCATCAAACGAACCATAATTTATATAGTTTATACCGCCATGAAACGTTTGTACGCGTCTGTCGTAAGTATAAGCATAAGCAGCAGACCCATAGCTTATACCTCCTAAGTAACTGGTATAGTTTACAGCCAACTGATTATCCATTTCCATATTTATAGTTGCTGGATTAAATAAGGGTTGGGTAACATCGTAATCGACATTGGTAAATACCTTACCACCTAATGCTGCTTGGCGTGGTGAAGAAATTAGATTTAAAAATTGATACGTGCTTTCACCTCCAACTTGTGCTGAAGCGAAAGTACCCATGAGTAAACAAAAAGAAAGAATAGTTTTTTTCACCATATTTACGACACAAAGTAAGTAAATCTATCTTAAAACGATGGCATGTATCTTTTATTTTAAATCAAAAAAAAGAAGCTGGCCGAAAAGTATACTGATTGTCATATTAAGCTTGTCGAAATATAATTAAAGTGAGCCGTTACATATTAGATATTAAAAGTTAAGGCTTTCGTTCCGTGATTAACGTTGTGAAATAGCTTATAACATAGCGCTTAAAACCTATAGCATAAAGCCATAAATAAAAAAAGCTTGTCGAAAAATCATAATGCATACATTCATTATAGAATTTCGACAAGCCTCTATTAAAAGGTAAATAGTTAGATATTAGATATTAGAAGTGAAAAGTTTAAAGTTTAAAGTTATCACTTTCGTTTCATAATTTACGTTGTGAAATTGCATATAGCATACAGCCTATGGCATACACCCTAAGGTCTACAGTTTTTTAGCATTTTTCACCTTTTGATTAGTCACCGCTATTTTAATAACATCACTCATATCGGTAACATAGTGAAAGGTTAAACCTTTTAAATATTCTGGTTTTATCTCTTCAATATCTCGTCTGTTATCCTCACACAATAAAATTTCTTTTATTCTGGCGCGTTTGGCAGCTAAAATCTTTTCTTTTATACCTCCTACAGGTAGTACTTTACCGCGAAGGGTAATTTCACCTGTCATAGCTAAGTTATTCTTTACTTTTTTCTGAGTAAATAATGACACTAAAGAGGTTAACATAGTAACACCAGCACTAGGTCCGTCTTTCGGCGTAGCCCCTTCAGGTACGTGAATATGCACATTATACTTTTCGAAAATAGAAGCATCAATTCCAAAGGCGTCAGCATTCGATTTGATGTATTCCATGGCAATGGTAGCCGACTCTTTCATAACCTTACCTAAATTCCCAGTAATGGTTAAACTACCTTTTCCTTTAGATAAAATAGACTCAATAAATAATATATCACCACCAACACGTGTCCAAGCTAAACCTGTAACAACACCGGCAACATTATTATTTTCATATTTATCGCGTTCTAATTTTGGTCCGCCAAGAACTTCAATAATATCGTCGTTAGTCACTTTAATATTATAATCTTCTTCCATGGCAATGTTTTTGGCTGCATAACGCACCATTTTTGCCACTTGTTTTTCTAAACCACGAACACCAGATTCACGTGTATAACCTTCAACAATTTTCTCTAATTGCGGTTTTCCTATTTTTAAATCCTTATCACTTAAACCATGTTCTTTTAATTGTTTAGGAAGTAAATGACGTTTGGCAATTTCAACCTTCTCTTCAATGGTATAACCTGTCACATTTATAATCTCCATACGGTCTAATAAAGCCGGCTGAATGGTAGACAAACTATTAGAGGTGGCTATAAACATCACTTTAGACAGGTCGTAACCCATTTCTAAGAAATTGTCGTGAAACTCACTGTTTTGTTCTGGATCTAAAACTTCTAATAAAGCAGATGATGGATCACCTTGATGAGAATTGGATAATTTATCAATTTCATCTAAAACAAACACAGGATTTGAGGTTCCAGCCTTTTTTAAACTCTGAATAATACGTCCTGGCATCGCACCAATATAGGTTTTTCTATGCCCGCGAATCTCTGCTTCATCACGTAAACCACCTAATGAAACTCTAACATACTCACGCCCTAAAGCTTCAGCAATAGATTTCCCTAATGAAGTTTTTCCAACCCCTGGAGGTCCGTAAAGACAAAGAATTGGTGATTTCATATCATTACGTAACTTTAAAACAGCCAGATATTCAATGATACGTCGTTTCACATCTTCTAATCCGAAGTGATCACGATCTAGAACTTTCATAGCCCGTTTTAAGTCAAATTTATCTTCTGAAAACTCATTCCAAGGCAATTCTAAAAACAACTCGAGGTAGTTACGTTGAATTGAATACTCTGCAACTTGCGGATTCATTCGTTGCATTTTTGCAATTTCCTTCTCGAAATGCTTCGCTACTTTTTCATCCCAAAGCTTTTCTTTAGCTTTCGTTTTCATTTCTTCAATTTCCTGATCATGACTTACACCGCCCAATTCTTCTTGGATGGTTTTCATTTGTTGATGCAAGAAATATTCACGTTGCTGCTGACTCATATCCATTTGAACCTTAGACTGAATATCGTTTTTTAGTTCAAGCTTCTGAAATTCAACATTCATATATTTTAAAGTCGCAAGCGCACGTTTTTTCAACTCATTGATCTCTAATAACTCTTGTTTTTCAGCTACCGAAAGGTTCATATTAGAAGACACAAAATTCACTAAAAATGAATTGCTCTCGATGTTTTTGATAGCAAAAGACGCTTCACTAGGAATATTCGGGTTTTCCTTGATGATATCTAAAGCCAAATCTTTAATTGAGTCGATAATAGCAGTAAACTCCTTGTTTTTTAGAGCTGGTTTGGCTTCAGGAATATCTCTAATGGTAGCAGTCATGTAAGGCTCTTCAGTAAGCACTTCGGCCACTTTAAAACGCTTTTTACCTTGAATAATTACCGTAACATTGCCATCGGGCATTTTTAAAACACGTAGAATTTTAGCAACGGTACCCGTTTCATGAATTTCTTGAGCCGAAGGATCTTCAACCGATTCGTCTTTCTGAGCCACTACTCCAATAACTTTTCCGCCTTTATTGGCATCATTAATCAGTTTAATAGACTTATCGCGCCCGGCTGTAATAGGAATAACTACCCCAGGAAACAATACGGTATTTCGTAAAGACAAAATGGGTAAAGTTTCTGGCAACTCTTCATTATTAATCGCTTCCTCATCTTCAGGTGTCATTAACGGGATTAATTCTGCATTTTCATCAAACTCCTGTAATGACAAACTGTCAAGGGTAATAAAATTAGATTTCTTCATATATTATTTTAGGTCAATCTGTCATTAAAGACCGATTTAGCCATTTTATTGATTCTTAAATAGATTGTTTATCCTGTTAAATATCAGCAACTTACCAAATATAAGTAATATTTTGTAGTAGTATAATTTCAATACTTATGCCATAATAGTTTGGCAAAGAAAACTGAAGGATTTAGAGCTCTAAAACCGTTAAGCCTAATCGTTTTTATAACTTTCCTGTTCTTTTTAAAATGTACAATAAAACAATTGGTAAAGCTAACAAAACAATCATTAACATATTGGTTTGAAAAAGCCAAGGCGCTAAAAGTAATGTAAACAAATAACCACCAACAGCACCTCCAAAATGGGCATCATGACCAATGTTTCCAATACTGTTTTTCATACCATAAATGGAATACAGCAGATATCCAATTCCGAAAAGATAAGCCGGTATAGCAATTGGAATAAAGAAAAACATGAGTTTCATACCTGGCTGCAACAAAATAGCGGAATATATAATTCCTGAAACTGCTCCACTCGCCCCTACAGCACTGTATTGGTATTCATTTTTATGAAAATAATAAGACAGCAAATTACCAAGAAGCAAGCTCCCTACATAGATAATTATAAAAGGAAAGGCCCCTAAATGATTAATAACCACATCAGCAAAAAAATACAAGGACAGCATATTAAAAATTAAATGTTGTGTATCGGCATGTAAAAACCCAGAACTAAACATTCTAATTTTTTCCCCTCGTTGAATAGCACCGATTTGGAATTTATATTTTTCAAAAAAATTAAAATCACCAAAACCTTTATAGGATATGATAGCGTTGGCTACAATGATGATAATAGTGACTAAGCTTAAATTGTCCATAAAGGATTAAAAGTTTAAATAGGATTTAACATATATTTGCTACTGCAAATCTAAAATTAATTAATGCATTTACTAGCTTATATTATTGTTTATCCTTTATTATGGATAATTTCCATTTTACCCTTTAGGATCTTGTATCTCATTTCCGATATGGTATATGTGTTAGTCTATTATATTATTGGGTACCGCAAGAAGGTCATTACAGAAAACTTAAAGTTGGTATTTCCAGAAAAATCAGAAAAAGACATTTTTGCTATTAGAAAAAAATTCTATAAACATTTGTGTGATATGTTTCTGGAAATGGCAAAAACCATTACCATTTCTAGAGAAGCATTACAAAAACGTTTTATTCTTAAAAACCCTGAAGTCTTTAAAAAAGTGGAAAAATCAGACAAAAGTATTTTACTTATGTTTGGACATTATGCCAGTTGGGAATGGGTTGTAGAACTTCAAAACCAAACCTCACTTCCTGGTTTTGGGGTTTACAAAAAACTTAATAACAAGTATTTTGATCGCTTGGTTAGAAAAATTAGAGCCAGATACAACACAACATTAATAAGCACTAAAGAAACTATAAACGTTATAACAAATAATGAGGCAAAGGGCTTAAAAAGTATTATGGCTTTTTTGAGCGACCAATCGCCAAAACTTTCTAAAGATGTGTATTGGGGTGAATTTATGGGTATTGAAGTACCTTGTTTTACTGGTGCCGAGCGTATTGCTAAAAAATTAGACTTAACTATAGCTTATCTAAAAGTTAATAAAGTGAAACGCGGTTATTACGAATCGGAATTTATTCTTTTATCTGAAAACCCCAAGGAATTTAAAGACTACGAGCTAACAGATATGTTTTTACGTGAGGTAGAAAAACAAATTTACGAGGCACCAGAATACTATTTCTGGACGCACAAACGCTGGAAACATCGTGGTAAAAATCCTAAAATACAACTCAAATAAAAAGCTGTTTAAAAAGTGATTTTTAGACCATTTTATTAAAACAAAATGATTGACCCACCTTTTAAACAGCTTATTTAAGGTTTATTACAATTACAAGGACTTTGCAATTTCACCTAACTCAGCAATAAATTTATCACCTAAAGTATCGGCTTCTTCTTGCGATTTAGCTTCGGTATAAATTCTAATAATAGGTTCGGTATTACTTTTTCTTAGGTGTACCCAACTTTCTGCGAAATCGATTTTAACACCATCAATAGTGGTTAGTTCTTCATTTTTATAGCGGATAGCAATTTCTTTTAAAATGCCATCAACATCTAAACCAGGTGTAAGTTCAATCCTCTTTTTACCCATAAAGTAACTTGGGTACGTTTTTCTAAGTTCACTCACTTTCATTTTTTTATCGGCAAGCAAACTTAAAAATAAAGCGACACCAACTAAAGCATCACGACCATAGTGTGAATCTGGATAAATAATACCGCCGTTTCCTTCACCACCAATAACAACCTTGTTCTTTTTCATAAGGTTTACCACATTCACTTCACCCACAGCACTCGCTTCATACATACCGCCATGCTTTTCGGTAACATCACGAAGGGCGCGTGTCGAACTCATATTACTCACCGTATTACCAGGCGTTCTACTTAATACGTAGTCGGCACAAGCTACCAAGGTATATTCTTCGCCAAACATCTCACCATTTTCGTCCATAAAGGCTAAACGATCCACATCAGGATCGACAACAATACCTAAATCGGCATTATGTTTTTTAACCGCTTCCGATAAATCGGTTAAATGCTCCTTTAAAGGCTCTGGATTATGAGGGAACTCGCCATTAGGCTCGCAGTATAATTTAATCACTTCAACACCTAAACGCTCTAATAGTAACGGAATAGCAATCCCTCCTGTTGAATTCACACCATCAACAACCACTTTAAAACGCTCCGATTCAATAGCGCCAACGTTTACTAAATCTAAGTCTAATACTTCAATAATATGTAAATCGATGTATGCTTTATTCTTTGTGATTTTACCAAGACTATCCACATCAGCAAAATTTATAGCATCGCCTTCGGCAATCTCAAGAATTTTAGCCCCTTCAACAGCATTTAAAAACTCGCCTTTATCATTTAATAATTTTAAAGCATTCCATTGTTTTGGGTTATGACTTGCTGTTAGAATGATCCCTCCATCGGCAACTTCCATCGGTACAGCAACCTCCACTGTAGGTGTTGTTGATAGCCCGACGTCAACGACATCAATCCCCAACCCTATAAGGGTGTTCATGACTAAATCCTGAATCATCTTACCCGAAATTCGTGCATCACGACCTACAACCACTTTATAGTGCTCTTTATTACGTTGTTGTTTTAACCAAACCCCGTAAGCCGAAGCAAATTTTACAGCGTCAATGGGTGTTAAATTTTCACCAACCGCACCGCCTATAGTTCCTCTAATGCCTGAAATTGATTTTATAAGTGTCATATTTGTATTGATTATTTATTATTTAATATTGACCGTTGACTATTAACTATTGACTGTTGACTGTTGACCAAAAATATCCGTGTTATACATTACATTAGGTCAAAATTGAAAAGCCTTTATAAGTTATAGCTTACGGCCTAAAGCATATAGTAATTCGCCTCTTTTCCGAAACAAATATAGTATTTCAAAATCGGAATTGTTAAAAGGGAATTCGTAAATTTCCAAAATGAATTATTTAGCGCACATCTATCTTTCTGGCGAAAATGAATTGGTTACCATAGGAAACTTTATTGCCGATGGCGTTAAGGGAAAAAAGTATATGCAGTTCCCAAAAGATATTCAAATAGGAATCTTGCTACATCGACATATAGACACGTTTACCGATGCACATCCAACGGTAAGATTAAGCACAAAAAGGCTTCATAAAAAATATGGGCACTATTCAGGTGTGATTGTAGACATATTATATGATCATTTTTTAGCTAAAAACTGGCAGCAATATTCCAATACACCGCTTATTGATTATACAGAGAGTTTTTACAATGCCTTGGAAGTCCATTACGACATATTACCGCTTAATATTCAAAAGCTACTACCCTACATGCTTGCCGATAACTGGTTATTAAGTTATGCTTCTATTGATGGTATTTCTAGAGTTTTAGACGGCATGAATAGACGCACCAAAAACAGATCGGGTATGAATGAAGCCATCTTTGAACTACAAGAATATTATGAAGAGTTTGAAACTGAGTTTACTTCGTTTTTTGATGAATTAATTTGCTTTTCAAAACAAAAGTTAAAGGAGCTAAAAAGCATATAGATGAAAAAAGCGCCTATTGTTTTAGTAGTGTTTCTCACTTTTTTATTTTCCTGTAAAAAGGACATTAAAAGAGGTCTGGTTACTAACAATGCCATGGTGGTTTCTGCTCGTGTAGAAGCCTCTAAAATAGGTAGTGATATCTTAGAAAAAGGCGGCAATGCCTTTGATGCTATGGTTGCTACAGAACTTGCTTTAGCTGTGGTATACCCTTGTGCTGGTAATATTGGAGGTGGTGGCTTTATGGTATACAGAAAAGCTAATGGCGCCATTGGAAGCCTCGATTACAGAGAAAAAGCCCCCAAAGCAGCAACAAAAAACATGTATTTAGATTCGCTAGGCCATATAGTTCCTGATAAGAGCACTAAAGGCGCTATGGCTATTGGGGTTCCTGGCACCGTAGCCGGTGTTATGGCTGTACATAAAAAGCTGGGGTCATTACCACTTGAAACCATTCTAAAACCGGTTATAGAACTTGCCGAAAAAGGGTATGCCATTTCTAGAAGTCAAGCAGAACGAATTAAAAGCAAACAAAATGATTTTAGAGACGTTAATAAAGACTCCATAATATTCATTAACAATTTTAAGCCCGGAGACACTTTAAAGCAACCTGCCTTAGCCCAAACCTTAAAAGCGATTATGAATCATGGTAAGGAAGACTTCTATAAAGGTGAAACAGCTAAAACTTTGGTTAGGTTTATTCAAAATAACGGTGGCATACTTACCTTGGAAGATATGGCTAATTATGAAGCCCAATGGCGCAAGCCTATCACTTTTAATTACGATGATTTAAAAATTATATCTATGGCACCACCTTCAAGTGGCGGTGTTTGTTTGGGGCAAATTATGAAAATGATAGAACCATATGATCTTCATAACATGGGGCACAATAGTCTAAAAAGTATTCAGGTAATTACCGAAGCCGAAAAACGGGCTTACGCCGATAGAAGTTTTTACTTAGGAGACCCCGATTTTGTTAATATCCCCACTAAAAAACTGCTTGACACCTCGTATCTTAATCATAGAATGTCTGATTTTTCATTTAACAAATCAACGCCTTCTGCAGCTATTTCACATGGTCATGTTCAGATTACGGAAAGCAATGAAACCACACACTATTCTATAATCGACCAATTTGGCAACGCCGTTTCCACTACAACCACTTTAAACTCATATTATGGTTCCAAACTCTATTGCAGTGAATTGGGATTCTTTTTAAATAACGAAATGGACGATTTTAGCAGTAAACCTGGCATTCCTAATCTATTTGGACTCATTGGAGCTGAAGCCAACAGTATTGCCCCCGAAAAACGTATGCTTAGCTCTATGACCCCTACCATTGTTGAAAAAAACGGTAAATTATTTATGGCTGTTGGTACCCCTGGAGGTTCTACCATAATTACATCGGTACTTCAAACCATACTTAATGTTCATGAGTTTGGTATGGGCATGCAGGAAGCCGTTAATGCCCCACGCTTTCACCACCAATGGCTACCAGACGAAATTACCATGGAACCAAATGCTTTTAATAAAAAAATTATAAATAAACTCGAAACTTTAGGCTATAAAACAATTGAAGAAGAATCTATTATTATAGGTAAAGTAGACGGTATTTTGGTTACAGAAGAACATACTTACGAAGGAGGTGCCGATCATCGAGGTGACGATACCGCTGTTGGGTTTTAATTAATTTACTATCTTTAAAATGACGTTATTAATAAATTAAGGGCAACCAAGCCCTAAACAAACAATTTATGACTAAAAAATCTACTAAAGTATTTAAAATTATAGCTGGTGTCATTATTTTTTTCACTCTTCCAAGTTTACTTTTTTTTGGTTTCCTTTATTTTAAATATAATGAAGATTTACCTACCGGGGTTCAAGGAGAAACAGCCGACCAGTTAGCTCATAACATGTTAGAAGCTTTAAACTACGAGGCCTACAAAAACACCAACTATATTGAATGGACCTTTAAAAAGCGTCATCATTATAAGTGGGACAAAAAAAATAACATCTGTGAGGTATACTGGAAATCCTATCGAGTGGTTTTAGATTTAAATAATAAAGAAAACACTAAAGTTTATATTCAAGGCTTTATAAATCAGAGTGAATTAGCACCAGAACTTATTGAAAAAGCCACCATGTATTTTAATAACGATTCCTTTTGGTTGGTAGCTCCATACAAAGTATTCGATAAAGGTGTTGAACGTCGTTTGATAAAAGAAAACGGTAAAGACGCGCTTTTAGTAACATACACTACTGGAGGTACTACTCCTGGTGATTCGTATTTATGGCTTTTAGATAAAAACAAAAAACCTACAGCTTTTAAAATGTGGACGTCCATTTTACCTATCGATGGTTTAGAAGCGTCTTGGGATCATTGGAAAACAACCGAAACCGGAGCCCAACTCCCAGAGTTTCACAAACTGCTGTTTTTAGGAATAGAAATCACCGATATTAAGGGGTACAACTAAAACAGTAGCTTCACATGCTCTACCCTTATTTAAGCTTATTAAAAGCTCAAAAAGCAAAGCAGATATAAGTCGCTAAATCGTTAAATTTTGTTAATTTTTTACAATTTTCAAAAAAATATCAACCCTAAAATTTAACACACCTCCATGTCTTTTTTATGGTATTAAACACAGCTACCCTTTAAAAAACACCCCCTAAAATTTATAAAACATTTTTTATAGAATATAGTACCCTTAAATTTATATCCTTCCTCTGAAAACAGACCAATTTCAACAATTGTTAAGGACTTCAAAACGAATTTTTTCAACCTATTTCACTTCATTATTTTAGTTGAAGATTTAAGGAAAACACTTAAATCAGACCATTAAATTTAAAATTTATATCCTATGAAAAAATTAACTTTTTTATTGTTTTTAGCCTTTGGTTTTTCTTTTGCGAACACTACAAATCCAATTAGTCAAGATGTTCAAGTTGGTGATGAGCTTGTGATTAACGTTCAAAAAGCAGACAAGTTTAATCATGTTGATTTCCCTAGACTTAATTTTATTGTTAAACGTGGAGGACTTGCAAATTATAACAGTGTAGATGGAAAAGTCGTTGTTGTAAAAAACGTAACTACTAATAGTCAAGGAAATACACAGGTTACTTTAGAACCTAAAAATGGAAGAAAGTTTTTCGGATTTTTAAATACCGTAGAAGCCGATTTTACTAAAGCCCTAAATTCTGGCGAAATATCTAAAAAATAATTAAAGTTTTAAATTATAAGAATTAGTCCTCATATACCACATAAACTTTAAAAAGGATTACTTTATTTCCAAATAAGGTAATCCTTTTTTTTTGAAGTTAAGTCCAGCATTTTTACTTACTGCGCTGCCCCACAAACTTATGGCTATCAGATTTAAAAAGCACATTAAAACTCGTTAAGCTCCCGTAAATTCTGGTAATGTACTGCTGCAAGTCCACTTTATTTTGCTCATCCAAATCGCTTGAGTTAATACGTTGTTCCATAACTCGCAAGCGATCTCTAACCATAATAATCTTATTAAAAAACTTATCTATTGGCAATTCGTAAGCTTTTAAATTGGTATCGCCAGGTTCAAGAATTATTTTACCGCCCTTGTATTTATCTGCAATTGGTACCACTTCGCTCACATCACTATATTTTTTCAATATACGCACTAAGCTACTTTCAACTTCAGCAAAACTAATGGTATCTACATCGCCATCGGCAGCTTCAATAACCTCAAAATCGCTGTCAATTTCAATGGTTTCTAGGCCACTATCTATAAAAGTCACCCAATAATATTGTGCTGTAACATTGGTTACCACGCCTTTACCAAATTCAGAATGATTGATGCGTGATCCTATTCCTAATATTTTCATAAGTCTAAATTATCTTAATAGTTTTATTCAGCTAAATATAAGGTCTTCAGCAGAAATTTTAAAGAAATTAAAGCGGAAAACTAAAGCTAAAATTTAAATAGCGCTTTCGCGGAAGACCATAAAACTTCACAAGAAATTAACAACTAAAATTGTAACTTTGCACTTTTGCAAATTTATGAGCCAATTCAACGATTTTATTGAAGTTAAAGGAGCTAGAGTTCACAATCTTAAAAACATTGATGTCTCCATTCCTAGAGAAAAACTTGTAGTTATTACAGGCTTATCGGGGAGCGGAAAATCTTCTTTGGCTTTTGATACCATATATGCTGAAGGTCAGCGCCGCTATATAGAAACGTTTTCGGCTTACGCCAGACAGTTTTTAGGTGGTTTGGAACGACCGGATGTTGATAAAATTGATGGCTTATCGCCCGTTATTGCCATAGAGCAAAAAACAACCAGTAAATCGCCACGATCTACCGTTGGTACCATTACTGAGATTTACGATTTCATGCGTTTACTATTTGCTCGTGCTTCTGATGCTTACAGCTTTAACACGGGCGAAAAAATGGTGAGTTATAGCGACGACCAGATAAAAGAGCTGATTTACAGTGATTTTAAAGGAAAGCGCATCAATATTTTAGCGCCAGTGGTACGTTCCAGAAAAGGGCATTATCGCGAGTTATTTGAGCAAATAGGAAAACAAGGCTTTGTAAAAGTGCGCACCGATGGTGAGATTAAAGACATCACTAAAGGCATGAAATTAGATCGTTACAAAAATCATGATATCGAAATAGTTATAGATCGATTGGTAATTAACAATACGGCCGATAACGACAAGCGCCTTTCTGAAACCATAAATACAGCCATGTATCACGGCGACAATGTGCTACTAATTATAGATCAAGACACTCAGGAAACCCGTTATTTTAGTCGTAATTTAATGTGTCCCAGTTCTGGTATATCCTATCCGAATCCAGAACCTAACAATTTCTCATTCAACTCCCCAAAAGGAGCATGTCCAAATTGTAATGGTATCGGAAACCTTTATCAGGTTAATGAAGCCAAAATTATTCCCGACGATTCTATTTCCATTCATAACGGCGCCTTAGCACCACAGGGCCCTAAAAAAAACAGTTGGATTTTTAAACAGCTGGAAACTATTGCACAACGCTTTAATTTCAGTTTAACAGATCCTTATAAAGATATTCCTGCAGAAGCAAAACGAATGATTTTGTACGGAGGCAATGAAAAATTTTCTATAGAAAGTAAAACTTTAGGGGTTACGCGAGATTATAAAATAGATTTTGAAGGCATTGCCAATTTTATAGAAAATCAATATAACAATGCCGAATCAACCTCTATAAAACGCTGGGCAAAAGATTTTATGGATAAGGTTGATTGCCCTGTTTGTGAAGGTTCACGATTAAGAAAAGAGTCACTTTACTTCAAACTTAACGGTAAAAACATTGCCGAATTAGCCCAAACCGATATTGTAGAATTAGCTCAATGGTTTGATGCGCTAAACGAGAAACTCTCGGTAAAACAACTAAAAATTGCAGAAGAAATTCTTAAAGAAATAAAATCAAGATTGCAGTTTTTATTAGACGTAGGCTTAGACTACTTGAGTTTAAATAGAAGTTCAAAATCACTTTCTGGTGGTGAAGCACAACGTATCCGACTAGCCACACAAATTGGTTCGCAATTGGTGGGTGTGCTTTATATTTTGGATGAACCTAGTATAGGCCTGCATCAACGTGATAACGAAAAACTCATCAATTCCTTAGTCTCTTTACGTGATATTGGAAACTCTGTTATTGTGGTGGAGCACGACAAGGATATGATTGAGCGTGCCGATTACGTTATTGATATCGGCCCTAAAGCCGGAAAACATGGTGGAGAAATCATTAGTATAGGTAATCCTGATGAACTAAAAACCCACAACACTTTAACTGCCGATTATTTAAACGGCAAAAAAGAAATTGAAATCCCTAAAAAACGCCGTGAAGGCAACGGGCATTTTATAGAGTTAAAAGGATGTACGGGTAATAATTTAAAAAACGTTTCCGTTAAGTTTCCTTTGGGAAAAATGATAGGAGTTACAGGGGTATCTGGTAGTGGAAAATCCACTTTAATTAACGAGACCCTCTACCCTATTTTAAATGCGCATTATTTTAATGGGGTTAAAAAACCCATGCCTTATAAAAGTATTAAAGGTTTAGAGCACATCGATAAAGTTATTGATATTAATCAATCACCCATAGGTAGAACCCCACGAAGTAATCCTGCCACTTACACAGGTACTTTTAGCGAAATTCGAGCTTTATTTGCTAAAGTTCCTGAAGCTATGGTAAGGGGTTATAAGGCAGGCCGATTTAGTTTTAACGTTAAAGGCGGCCGCTGTGAAACCTGTCAAGGCGGCGGTTTACGCGTTATTGAAATGAATTTCTTGCCCGATGTGTATGTAGAATGTGAAACCTGCCAAGGCAAACGTTTTAACCGCGAAACTTTAGAAATTCGATATAAAGGAAAAAGCATAAGTGATGTGTTAGAGATGACCATAAATGAAGCGGTCGATTTCTTTGAGCACATTCCTAAAATACACCGAAAATTAAAAACGATAAAAGATGTTGGATTAGGTTATATCACGCTAGGACAGCAAAGTACCACGCTTTCTGGTGGTGAAGCACAACGTATTAAACTAGCCACCGAGTTGTCTAAAAAAGACACGGGCAACACTTTTTACATATTAGACGAACCAACTACGGGCTTACATTTTGAAGACATTCGTGTATTGATGATAGTACTTAACAAACTTGCCGACAAAGGTAATACCGTACTCATTATTGAACACAATTTAGATGTTATTAAAACAGTAGACCATATTATAGATATTGGTTATGAAGGCGGAAAAGGTGGCGGAAAAGTCATCGTTGAAGGCACACCAGAAGAAGTAGCCAAACACAAAAAAAGCCATACGGCTAAATTTTTAAAAAAAGAATTAAAGGCGGTAAACATAAAGCCTACAGCGTAAAGCATAAAAAACATCAAATTATGAGAACAGAAAAACACCCAAAAGGATGGAACGAAATTAAAACCAATGATTCTTGGGCCATTTTTAAAATTATGGGAGAATTTGTAAGTGGTTTTGAAAAAATGAGCAAAATAGGCCCTTGTGTCTCTATTTTTGGATCTGCTAGAACAAAACCAGATCATAAGTACTATAAATTGGCTGAAAATGTGGCTAAAAAAATTGTTGAGGGTGGCTATGGTGTAATTACTGGTGGCGGACCAGGAATCATGGAAGCAGGAAACAAAGGCGCGCATTTAGCCGGAGGAACTTCTGTTGGATTGAATATTGAATTGCCTTTTGAACAGCATGACAATCCTTATATTGATGCAGACAAAAACCTAGATTTTGATTACTTTTTCGTACGTAAAGTGATGTTTGTAAAATACTCACAAGGCTTTGTGGTTATGCCAGGAGGTTTTGGTACTTTAGACGAGCTTTTTGAAGCCATCACCTTAATACAAACTCATAAAATTGGAAAATTCCCTATTATTTTGGTCGGAAGGGATTTCTGGGCTGGATTACTCGATTGGATTAAGGCTACCCTTTTAGATGGTTATGCCAATATTAGTGAGAAAGATCTAGACCTCATTCATCTAGTTGATAACGAAGATGAAGTTATCGATATCCTTGATGAATTTTATAAGAGTTCAGACTTAAGTCCGAATTTTTAAACCAAGTTTAGTATGATAATGAAGTTCATTCATTATTAATATTAAAATGATAGATTGTAGAAGTAATCATAAATTACACATTATATAATAACCCAAATGCCATTATTGTTGAGACAAGGACTTTTTAATTGTATTTTCATCTTATCATGCCTTCTTAGTTTTAGTCAAAATAAAATTAAGGTGAAGGCAGATTTCGATGTAGAAAATAGAACCATTAAAATATCCCAAACGATACAATATTATAATGATTCTGATAAGGTATTAGAAAGCATCTATCTTAATGATTGGAACAACAGTTATTCCTCGAAAAACACCCCATTAGCGAAAAGATTAGCTGAAGAATACAAAGACGAATTTCAGTTAGTTAAAGATGAAGATCGTGGTTTTTCAAGCATTGAATATATTAGTCAAAACGGAAAGCATTTAGATTACCATGAGTTGAAAAATCAACAAGACATTCTAAAAGTTTATTTAGAAGAACCTTTACAACCACATGAAAGCTACATCTTAGATCTGGAATACACGGTAAGGATTCCGCATGCACAATTTACGCGATATGGTATAAGTGATACAGGCGATATTAGCTTAAGGTATTGGTATATCACGCCTGCGGTTTACGACGGTACTTGGCATTATTACAGCAATAAGAATTTAGACGATTTATTCATTCCTAAAGCCAATATTACATTAGAAATTTCCTTCCCTAAAAAATACCATCTTACTTCAGATTTAGATTTAGTTGACTTGCATGAAGCACCTAAAAATCAAATTATTAGATTACAAGGAGAGAATAGAAATTCAAACAAAATTTTTCTTCAAAAATTTTCACATTTTGATACGGTTGAAACCGATACGCTGTCCTTAGTTTCAGATATTTCAGGTAAAGATGTAGAACTACTAGACCAGGTCGTCATCAAAGAGAAAGTGGCCAAATTCATTACAGATAATTTTGGAGCATATCCTCATAAAAAATTATTACTCTCACAAATTGATTACGACAAAGATCCTATTTATGGTTTAAATTTTCTTCCAAAATTTATAAAAACACACCCTGTAAGCTTCGAATATGAGCTTAAAATTTTAAAGGTTGCTTTATATAATTATTTAGAAAACACTTTACTTCTTAATCCGAGAACCGAACAATGGCTCATTGACGGGATTCAAATTTACTACATGATGCAATATGTAGATCAATTTTATCCAAACATGAAGTTTTTAGGTTCTCTCGCCGATTTTTGGGCTGCCAGACCCTTCCATGCTTCCGATATGATATACAATGATAAGTACATTCTTGCATTTATGATTATGGCTCGAACCAATCGAGATCAAGCCTTAACTACAGCAAAAGATTCGCTTTTAAAATTTAACGCCAACATCGCTAATAAATACAAAGCTGGTATCGGATTTAAATATCTAGACGATTTCACTGACAAAGAAATGGTTGAAGAAAGCATAGAAAATTATGTAAAAACATCAAAGCTTAAAAACACGTCTGTTTCTGCATTTGAAGAGCATTTAAAATCACACACTGATAAGAACATCGATTGGTTTTTTACAGATTACTTGGCGACTAGAAAAGTGATGGACTACAAGATTAAAAAAGTCAGTAAAACCGAAGACTCCATCACCTTAACGATTAAAAACAAAGGCAAGAATAATATGCCCGTTTCATTATACACACTTAAAAACGATAGTGTCGTTGCTAAACAATGGGTAGAAAATATTAAAGAGTACAAAACCCTCACCATTCCTAGAAATGATGGCGATAAATTGGTGTTAAATTACGATAATACCATACCAGAATTTAACTTAAGAGACAATTGGAAATCTATAAAAGGACCACTTTCAAATAACAAACCTTTACAAATACGTTTATTTAAAGATATTGAAGATCCGAATTACAGTCAGGTTTTTATAATGCCTATTTTAGAATTCAATAACATTTACGACGGTATTAACCTGGGATTAAAGGCGTATAACAAAACGGTTTTACGTCGTATGTTTTATTATAAAGTTGCGCCACAGTACTCGTTTGGCTCTAACTCGGTAACAGGTTCCCTAACGGTTTCAAAAACCCATAATATTCAAGATCGCAACTTATATTATCTCAATTACGGATTTACTGGTTCGTATATGTCTTATGCAGAAGATTTATTCGTGCGACGTGTTAGCCCTTCAGTATCTTTATTATATCGCGATAATAAGGATTTTCGATCGAATAAACGAGGCGGTTTGTACTTTAGATTCGTTGATATTCATAGAGACGAAGACGAGCAACACATTATAACTACAGACGAACCCAATTATTCTCTGTTTAACACAAGGTTTGTTTATTCGAACGACAACCTCATCAACTTTTATAAATGGTATGTCGATTTACAGTTTAGTAATGAATTTAGCAAACTGTCTTTAAATTACGAGTACAGACATCTTTTTGAAAACAACCGTCAGATTAATTTAAGAGCCTTTGCTGGTACTTTTTTAAAGAATAATAACGATCCTAATTCCGATTATTTCAGCTTTGCGTTAAACCGTCCCACCGATTATTTATTCGATTATAATTACTTAGGGCGTTCAGAAACTACTGGAATATTCAGTCAGCAATACATTCCTGCCGAAGGGGGCTTCAAATCCAAATTAGAACCAGCATTTGCTAATCAATGGATCACAACTTTGAACGCTAGCACAACCTTATGGCGTTACATATTACTTTATGGCGATGTCGGCTTTGTAAAAAACAAATTTGAAGACCCTAAGTTTGTTTATGGCACCGGAATTCGTGTTAATTTAGTAACCGACTATTTTGAACTATACTTTCCAATATATTCAAATTTAGGCTGGGAAATATCTCAACCCCATTACAGTCAGCATATTAGATTTATTTTTACCGTAGACCCACAATCCCTTCTCGGTTTATTCCGAAGGCGTTGGTTTTAACGACTAAATTTTAAGAATAATCAATAAAACCATAATTTTTATTCATTTATTCTAATAAAAACACACAAATAAGTCAACATATTTAATTATTCTCAATAACTTAAGATCTTTTATAATTGCAAAAAAGCCAAAAATTAACTATTTTTGCCACAACTTAAAAGCACGGCTTCTATGCAAACCTTATCAGATTTGAGCAATAACCTATCATTTGAAGATTTTAAAACTGAAGTATTAAATGATTATAGAATAGCCACAATAAGCCGAGAATGTAGTCTTTTGGGTAGACGTGAAGTGCTAACGGGAAAGGCTAAATTTGGCATTTTTGGTGATGGTAAAGAAGTGCCGCAATTGGCCATGGCTAAAGCTTTTAAAAAAGGCGATTGGCGCTCGGGATATTACAGAGACCAAACTTTTATGATGGCCATTGGTGAACTTACTGCCGAACAATTTTTTTCAGGACTCTATGCCAACACCAATCTAGAGTTAGAACCCATGTCTGCTGGCCGCCAAATGGGTGGTCATTTTGTAACACATAGTTTAGATGAAAACGGAAGCTGGAAAAACCTTACCGAGCAATATAATTCCAGTGCCGATATTTCTCCTACAGCCGGACAAATGCCACGCTTGTTAGGCTTAGCTCAGGCCTCAAAAATATTTAGAAATGTAAAAGGTATAAATACTAGTAATTTTTCAATTGATGGCAATGAAGTCGCTTGGGGAACTATTGGTAATGCCAGTACCAGTGAAGGTTTGTTTTTTGAAACTATTAACGCAGCAGGGGTGCTTCAAGTACCTATGGTGATTAGCGTTTGGGATGATGAGTACGGTATTTCGGTACACGCCAAACACCAAACGACCAAAGAAAATATCTCTGAAATTTTAAAAGGTTTTCAGCGTGATAGCGAAAATAAAGGCTTTGAAATTTTACGTGTAAAAGGTTGGGATTATGCGAATTTAGTTGAAACCTACCAAGAAGCCGGAAAAATTGCTAGAGATGAACACGTGCCTGTTTTAATACATGTTACAGAATTAACTCAGCCTCAAGGACACTCTACTTCAGGGTCGCACGAAAGATATAAGGATGCTGCACGATTAGAATGGGAATCCGACAATGACTGTAATCTCAAATTTCGTAACTGGATTATAGAAAGTGGTATTGCAACAAATGAAGCGCTTATTGAAATTGATCGCGCTGCAAAACGTGATGTTCGTGAAGCCAAGAAAAATGCCTGGAATACTTTTTTAAAGCCAATTAGTAGAGAACATCAGGAATTAATTACGCTTTTAAAACCTATAGCAAAATTAAGTGCTAATGGTGTTTTTATATCTAAAATAATTGAAAGCCTTACAAGTATAGATGAGCCAACGCGCAAAGACCTACTTTCTAATGCTCGCAAAGTATTAAGATATCTTGTATTTGAAAATTTTGAAGAAAAACGTAAACTTCAGGTTTGGATTGATTCTATTTTTGAAAATGTTCAGCCTGCATTTAGCTCACATTTATATTCACAAACGCAAGGGGCTAATACACGTATAAAAGAAGTTAAGCCCAGTTATGATGATGATGCTGAAATGGTTGATGCACGCATCATTTTACGTGATAATTTTGATGCCATTTTTAAAAACTATCCCGAAACTTTAATATTTGGAGAGGATACTGGTAATATTGGTGATGTAAACCAAGGACTAGAAGGCTTACAAGCCAAATATGGCGAACTTCGTGTTGCCGACACTGGCATTCGTGAAGCCACAATTTTAGGACAAGGCATTGGTATGTCGTTAAGAGGTTTACGACCAATTGCTGAAATTCAATATTTAGACTATATCCTGTATGCTTTACAAATTATAAGCGATGATTTAGCAACAACACATTACCGAACAAAAGGGAAACAAAAATCCCCTTTAATTATAAGAACCCGTGGCCATCGTTTAGAAGGAATTTGGCACTCAGGATCACAAATGGGTGGTATTTTAAACCTTGTAAAAGGAGTAAACCTTTTAGTACCTAGAAACATGACCAAAGCCGCTGGATTTTATAACACCTTATTACTAGGTGACGATCCTGCCATTGTAGTGGAATGTTTAAATGGTTACCGTTTAAAAGAAAAAATGCCGAATAATTTAGGAGTTATGAAAACGCCTATTGGTGTTGTGGAAAAGCTAAAAGAAGGTCAAGATATTACCCTAGTTTCTTACGGTTCTACGCTACGCATTGTAGAACAGGTTAGCAAAGAATTACTAGCTGCTGGCATTGATGCTGAAGTTATTGATGTACAATCCCTAATGCCCTTTGATTTAAATCATGATATTGTAAAAAGCATAGCCAAAACAAACCGTGTGGTTGTTATTGACGAGGATGTTCCTGGTGGCGCTTCGGCTTATATTCTAGATAACCTTTTAAACGATCAAAAAGCTTTTCAATATTTAGATAGTGCACCTAAAACCATATCTGCAAAAGCACACCGACCTGCCTATGGGAATGATGGTGACTATTTCTCTAAACCTTCAGCCGAGGATATTTTTGAAGGTATTTATGAAGTTATGCACGAAAGCAACCCTACAAAATACCCTAAACTTAGGTAAGTAGGCAACTTTCGGTTAATTAAATTTTTAGATTGGTTAAATTTCAGGATTTATCATTTATTTTAGTATTGAAATTTCAGACAATTGGCACCGCGGGCATGTCAAAGGGGGCAATGGTTCTGAAACCAAACATCTCGTTTTTAGAAAACTAAAAACCATTAACCAATTCCACTCCAAGCAACCCATGAAAGCTATTTCCGTTAGAGAAATAAAAAAAGAGCTAGATACCTTAACTTCAGAAGAACTACAAGCCCTTTGTTTACGCTTGTCACGTTTTAAAAAAGAAAACAAGGAACTCCTCACCTATTTACTTTTCGAGTCTCATCATGAAGATGACTATATTGAAAGTGTTAAGCATTATATGGATGACGAGTTTAAAACTATAAACCGTACCAGCTACTTTTACATTAGAAAAAGCACACGAAAAATACTTCGTAACGTTAAAAAATTTATTCGCTACTCCCCGAAAAAAGAAACGGAAGTGGAACTACTGCTCTATTTTTGCAAACAACTCAAAGCTTTTAAACCTTCCATTTCTAAGAGTGTGCAACTTCAGAATTTATATAACCGACAGTTAGCACTTGCAAAGAAAATTATAAGTACACTTCACGAGGATTTACAGTATGATTTTAATTTGATGATTGAGGAATTATAATGGTAAAAACATTTTACCTTAATTATCTAAAAGTGAAAATGATCTACACCTTTATCTCACAAAAATTTTGGAAGATTTTTTTTCGTAAATTTGTTTAAAAGACTTCACAATGGACATTCAAACTACAAAACTAGAGTTAATGAAGATTATCTTGGAAAATGATAATACTGAGTTCATCCAACGTATAGCCGATTTCGTAAACAAGGAGAAAAAGGACTTTTGGAATGAGTTAAGTTTGACTGAACAAGAAGAATTAAAAAAAGGAATTGAAGATCTTGACAATGGAAAAAGGGTTTCCTATGAATCTTTTTTAAAGAAAATTTTATCCTAAATGAAGGTATACTTATCAGAAGTTGCTGAAAAAAAACTTCTAAAGCTTTCAGAATACCTATTAGAAAATTGGAGCCTAAATACTAGAGGTAAATTTATTTCTAAATTAACTGATAAAATTGAAAAAATTTCAACTCATCCTGAAAGTTGTCCAAAATCATCTGAATTTCATAACCTATATAAATGTGTAGTAACAAAACAAACAACGCTTTATTATAGAATAAAATTTGATAAAAAGGAAATTGAAATCATCACAATTTTTGATACAAGACAAAATCCTAAAAACTTAAAAAAAGATATTAAATAAAATCTACTAAAGGTCAATATTAACTCATGTTATAAGGGGTAACCAATAAGTTTAAAATAGTAGTTTTTCTTTGTTTACTAAGTATTTTATTTGACTTATTTCTGCTTTAATCCCCGTTCTAAAGTTTCTAAAAAAAACTGATTACCTCCTCTTGTCCTAAGAATAGACTAGTTTCAAACTAAAATCACGTAAAATACCTTTCTTTTAAAAAACATCACAATTAAATAACTAAGGCCATCATATAAATACAAAGCAAAGTTTATATTTGTGCTAAGTTTAAGGAATTATTACCCTCACAAACTAAAACATCATTTCATTAACTACAAAATATAAATATGAAGCTTTCAATTTACAAATTATTAACTCTCGCTACAATCTTTATTCTTTCAGGATGTTCAAGTGTACAAGAAGTAAACCACTGGACTTCGGGCAATGCTGCTACCATAAAATCTAAAAATGTTTTAGTGATTGTAAAGGTTAAAAACCAAGACATTAGAGCGGCTTATGAAGATCAAATTACAAAACAATTGAAGGCCGAAAAAATAAAAGCCACATCTAGTTATAAGCAATACCCTGATATTAATTCTAGTGATTCCGTTTCTAAAGAAGCTGTTTCTAAAATTAAGGAGAAACTCACTCAAGATGGATTTAATGGCGTAGTATTTAGTAGAGTTATTGGTGTGGAGGAAATTTCAAAAACGACTGCCAGCGGTGGATACGAAGCGGGAGCTACATTAAACAGTTATTCTAATTTATATAACATCGGTTTTTTTGGTTTTTACAGCAGCCCGCTACCAAGTCCGAGTTTTAAAGGGGTATACGAACCAGTTGAAGTGAATACCCAAACAGCAAAAATTTATGTTCTAGAAACTGTTGTTTATAATTTAGACTTACCTCAAAAAGAACAGTTGGTAGCCTCGGTAACCTCTAAAATTGATAATTTAGAAACCGGGCATAATTTGGCTAAAAACTACGCAAAAACCATTATTAATGGGGTTAAAAAGAAATAATAATTTTAACCTATTACTACTTTAAATAGAAATTGATTTAACCTATATGGTAATCCTTGTATTTGCATGATTACATCTAATCATTAAAATTAACATACCCTTAAACCATTTAAACCTATGAAAAAAACAACCATTTTATTTACTTTTTTAGTGCTTGTTCCCTTGTACACTGCATTCGCTCAAAACTTTGAGATTACGGCTTCTTACGGAGCTCAATTTGGAGCTAAGTTAAATTTCCCTAATGGCTACTTAAAAGTAGACAATAGTGATCAATATGGGATTTCTTTAGGCATGGAAGTAAGACCTAATATGGTAGGTGAAATAAGCTATTACCGCCACGGAACTAAATTAAAAGATGTGTATTACAACAGACCTAATTTAAATACCACATCAACCCTAAACATGGATTGGCTACTTGTAGGAGCTAATCATTACTTAGGAAATAACCAGCACATTAAGCCTTTTTTAGGAGGCGGTTTGGGTGTTGTTTTTATATCACCTGAAAATGATAATAACAACGGAAATTATTATTTAGATAACTCTACACGCTTTACTTTCTTTTTTAAAGGAGGCGCAAACTTTATGCTTACTGATCGATTAGGTTTAAATGTTCAAGGAAATCTATTTTTACCAATTGAATACGGTGGCTTTTACATAGGCACTGGAGGTAGCGGTGTTAATACACAAAGCACAGTTGTGTTAGCAGGCATTAGCACCGGACTAGTATTTAAGCTTGGAGCATAAGCGCATGTCGTTTATACTGAAGAGTTAAATTATAACATGATTCGTGTTACAATTTAACTCTTTTTTTTGTGTGATTTTTTTGTGTGATCTGCCAAAAATGACACCCCTATCAGCTACGCTGGGTATCTTCGACAAAAACGGTGTTTGCATCTCGATAGTCCTCTAGGGGATATTAACACAGTTCAACATTTCTACTATTAAACGTAAAAAACACAATTATACCCTCCTTTTTCACGAGTAATTACTTAGTACAACAATTGAAATAATAACAATATGCTTTGTATATTGCTGTAAAATATAAAATCATGAAAATTGTAGTTTTAGATGGATATACCTTAAATCCGGGAGACTTAAGCTGGGAAGATTTAAAGAAAATTGGAGATTTAACCGTTTATGATCGTACCAGATTAGAAGCGGAAACTGTATTAAAAAACATTGGTGATGCCGAAATTGTGTTTACCAATAAAACACCACTTACAAAAGAGGTTATAGAAAAGGCTTCAAATTTAAAATACATAGGTGTTTTAGCTACGGGATATAATGTTGTTGATATTGAAGCTGCTGTAAATCATAATATTACAGTAACCAATGTGCCTGAATATAGCACGAAATCTGTGGCGCAATTTACCATGGCTTTGTTGCTTGAAATGTGTCATCATGTTGGTAATCACAACCAGGCGGTACAAAATGGTGCATGGAGTTCCAGTCCCGATTTTTCCTTTTGGAACCATCCCCTCATTGAATTGGATGGGAAGACTTTAGGTATTATAGGCTTCGGAAATATTGGACAAGCTACAGCAAAAATAGCACAAGCATTTGGATTAAACATACTGACTTACAGCCGAACAAAGTACCCGGAATTAGAATCGGAAACCTGCAAATTTGTATCTCTAGATGAATTGTTAGAAAACTCCGATATCATCAGCCTTCATTGTCCCTTATTCCCAGAAACGAAGCACATTATCAATAAAGCCAATATTGCCAAAATGAAAGATGGTGTTATGATTATTAATACCTCCCGTGGTCCCTTAATACATGAAGAAGATTTAAAAACCGCACTTAACAATGATAAAGTTTTCGCCGCTGCTATTGATGTCGCTTCGGTTGAACCTATTGATGCAAATAACCCGTTATTATCGGCTAAAAATTGCATCATTACTCCACACATTGCATGGGCACCAATAGAAGCGCGAAGGCGTTTGATGAAAACTGCTATTGAAAATTTAGAGGCCTTTATAGCGGGAAATTCTGTGAATGTAATTGGGTAACGCTTCTCTAAAAACTATCTTAAAAGTTGATTTTACGTCAATCTGAATTTCTTTCAGATTCTCATAATCATTGATATTTAACTTAATGAATGGCTGTTTCGATTAAGCGGGTAAACATTTCGACGATTCAACTTCACAAAAACACCCCTATGATCCCTTTTTTAGGGGATACGGCGTCGGTTGTGAGTTGGTGCTATATTACAGGATTTAACTATTCCACAATTAAACATTACAAAAAAAGATATTTTTTAAAGCTCTAAATTTTAGCATTTCTTAAACGTAAGGCATTAGCTATCACCGAAACCGAGCTAAAACTCATGGCTAGAGCTGCAATCATGGGTGAGAGAAGGATTCCGAAAAACGGAAATAATACCCCTGCTGCGATTGGCACTCCTACGGTGTTATAGATTAATGCGAAAAACAAATTTTGCTTGATGTTTTGCATCACTTTATCACTAAGGTTTCGGGCTTTTACAATACCTTGTAGATCACCTTTAACCAAGGTTATCATGGCGCTTTCTATGGCCACATCGGTTCCTGTTCCCATGGCTAATCCTACATCGCTTTTAGCGAGTGCTGGAGCATCATTAATACCATCGCCAGCCATGGCAACCACTTTACCCTGTTTCTGTAAAAGTTTAACCAGGTTGAGTTTATCCTCAGGGAGCAATCCGGCTTTAAAATCGTCAAGTTTTAGTTTTTGTGCCACAGCCTGAGCCGTATCAAAATTATCACCTGTAAGCATTATCACTTCAATTCCTTTGTTTTGCAGTTCTTTGATAGCTTGAGCGCTTGTTTCCTTTATTTTATCGGCTATCACCACAAAACCAACTACTTTTTTATCAACCGCTAAAAACGACACGGTCTTGCCTTGTTGTTGGTAGGTTTTAGCTTTTTCAAACATTGTGGAAGTGATTTCAGCATGGGCATGGTCCATCATTTTAGGATTTCCAAGACTTACTTTTTTACCTTCAATGGTGGCTTCAACACCTTTTCCTGTTACCGCATTAAAGTTTTCAGATTTCAAAACCTGAACATTCATTGTTTTGCCATAGGCAATGGTCGCCTCAGCCAATGGGTGTTCGCTATTGGTATTTAACGATACCATGAATTGAAGCAGGGTTTCTTCCGAGAAATCGCTATTAAAAACCTCGATTTTTTCGACGCTGGGTTTCCCTTCTGTAATGGTTCCTGTTTTATCGATAATTAGGGTATTGACTTTATCCATTTTTTCGAGTGCTTCTGCATTTTTAATGAGCACGCCGTTTTGAGCACCTTTACCCACGCCCACCATAACCGACATGGGCGTTGCCAAACCAAGTGCACACGGACAAGCAATTATTAACACGGCAATAGCATTAACCAAGGCATAAACATAAGCAGGTTCTGGCCCGAAAAGAGCCCAAACCACAAAAGTTATTAAGGCAATAGCTACGACTACGGGAACGAAATACCCTGAGACTTTATCGGCCAATTTTTGAATGGGTGCGCGGCTACGGCTGGCATCGTTAACCATTTGAATGATTTGCGATAACAAGGTGTCACTGCCCACCTTTTCGGCTTTCATAAGGAACATTTGATTACCATTTATAGTACCCCTACTCACTTTATCGCCAACCCATTTAGTTACCGGCATGGGCTCGCCGGTAATCATGGATTCATCAATGCGAGATTCACCTTGGGTAATAACGCCATCAACAGGTACTTTATCTCCAGGTTTAACCTTTAAGATGTCTTGGGTGGCGATGTTATCTATACGCACTTCAACATCCTGGCCATCAATTACTTTAACGGCTTTATTGGGAGCTAGTTTAAGCAACTCTTTAACAGCCGCATTGGTTTTACTATGGGCTCGAGCTTCTAAAAGCTGTCCTAGAAGCACCAAGGTTAAAATAACTGTAGCCGCTTCAAAATACACATGAACAGCACCTAATTCGGTTTTAAATTGATCTGGAAAAATGTTAGGAAAAATTAATCCGAATACACTAAATAGCCAGGATATTCCAGCGCCAATACCAATAAGGGTGAACATGTTTAGGTTCCATGTTAGGATACTTTTATAAGCCCTCTGAAAAAACATCCATGTTGCATAAAAAACGACAGGAATGGACAATAAGAACTGTACCACATTCCAATATTTTTGATCGAGAAACGTGTACAATGGATTGTTTGGAAGCATTTCGCTCATGGCAATTAAAAAAATGGGCAAAGTAAAGGCCACAGCTATTTTAAATTTACCGAGTAATTTTTTGTAGGTTTTCTCTTCGGAAGATAAATCAGCTTCCAAAGACACTAAATCCATCCCACAAATGGGGCAATCGCCAGCTTCATCTTTGATGACTTCTGGGTGCATGGGGCAAGTATACTGATTAGTATGCCCTAGCGAAAGGTTTTGCTCTTCTACGAGATCCATACCGCAAACGGGACAATCGCCGGGTTTATCGTAGGTTTTATCTCCTTCGCAATGCATGGGGCAGTAAAATACACCTGTACCCTGCCCTGGAGGTGGCGTTACCGTTTCTTTTTTGTGCTGACTACTACAGCAGGGTTTTTCATGGAGGTTATGAATGGCATACGGTCCGCCATCATTTTTTAAAGCCTCCTGAAATGTTTCAAGAGGTATATGGTTGACCATGTTTATAGTCGCTTCGGCTTTTTCAAGATCCACGGAAACTTCAGAAACACCTTCTACTTCTGATAGTGTTTTTTCCACATGCGAACGACACCCATTACAGCTCATTCCTTGTATTTTATATGTATGTTTCATTAGTATTAGATTAAACAATTAATAATCACCGATTATTTGTAATAGCTTTTTGATATCAAAAGTATCATTAAAATTGGTGTCCTATGAAATTCACCAAGACCGGTTAGGAATGGTTATTTATAAACTATTCGTGTAATTTATGCTCCATATAATTTTGCCATAAAATTAAGAGGTATTTGGTTTTATTGTTCTCTTTAATTTTAAGAAATCCGTATTCATATACAAACAGATACACTTCACCTTTATGATTTTTCCAATAGTGGGTAAAGAAATTTGGGTTAAAACCTTGATCCATGAGCAGCTCCGCTCGAAGCGTTACTTTTCCGCCTTTATTGAATTCTTTTAAAATTTTTCGATTAAGCTTCAGCTGATTATCTACTTTATTATAGAACCGTTCGGGCTGTAATTTTGATTGCTGATATTGATAAGCACTTTTACACTGCACATCACAAAATTTTTTATCGGTTCTTCCGCTTAAAGCTTCATTACAATACAAACAATTTTTATAAAACCTCATAAATTTCACATTAAAAGCATAATATACGAATATTGTTTATATAATATACTACTAATGTTTTTTTGTCGTATATATTGCCAAAAAAAACATGTACAAGGGACGAAGCATTACTTTAAAGCATTTATTAATTAGGGAAGAGCGTTTTATAGGATTGCAGTTTAACACAGATAAGGTTATTCACGCCTTGGTTAAAGAACTGCCTGAGGTAAAATGGAGCAAGGAGTTTAATATGGCTTATGTTAAAAACACAAAAGAAAACCTTGATTTCATTTATAAAATTTTTACGGGTGTTGCCTGGGTAAATGCGAATTATTTTTTTGATAACAAGCCAATTAATGAAAACACGGAACCTTTGGATATTACTTGGTTTAGAAATCGTGCGATACCACAAAACTACCGCTTATGCCCTACTTCATATTTAGACAAATTGGAAATTAAAAAATATGCTAACAACACAGCCAAATCGTACATTTCGGCTTTTGAAGCCTTTATTAATTATTACTACAGTAAGGAGATAGACGCGATTAATGAAAATGATGTGCGGCTATATATATTAAAATTAGTTCAGGAAGGTAAATCGGATTCCTCTGTTAACATTGCCATAAACAGTATTAAATTTTACTATGAAATGGTTTTAGGCATGCCTAATCGGTTTTATCAAATTGAGCGGCCAAGGAAAGAAAAGAAGTTGCCAACGGTACTTTCTAAAGCTGAGGTAAAACGCATTATTGCCAATACGAATAACATAAAACATAAATGTATTGTTTCTATTTTATATTCATCGGGTATGAGACGCAGCGAATTGATTAATTTAAAACTCCAAGATATTGACAGCTCTAGAATGGTAATTCGAGTTAATGCAGGTAAAGGGAAAAAGGACAGGTTTACGATACTTTCTGAAAACTTACTGGTGGATTTACGTCAATATTACAAAGAATGGCGGCCTAAAACCTACCTAATAGAAGGCACGTATGGCCAGCAATATTCAGCTCAAAGTGTTGCACAAATTGTATCAAGAGCCGCAAAGAAAGCGGGCATCCGCCTAAAAGTCTCTCCTCATATTTTAAGACATAGTTTTGCAACTCACTTGTTAGAAGATGGTGTTGATATCAGACAGATTCAGGTTTTACTTGGTCATAGTTCGACCAAGACCACTGAAATTTACACGCATGTAGCCACCACTACTTTTAAGGCTATAAAAAATCCGTTAGACGATTGATTTAGTTAAAAACCGTTTATTTTTACATTTTGATATAAAAGATTTATAAAACATTACATTCATATCCCTATATTTGGTCACATATAGAACATAATGTTCTATATACTATTGTTGCCAACCATTTACCAGTCACACTCTGAAAAATGAAACATACTTTAGAATATAAAATATTAAAGCATTTATCTGAAAATAATAATGGTAGATTTATGGATGTTTCTGAAATAGAATCTGATTTTGATTTTTTAAAAAGTGTAATATCTGATTTAAAAAAGCGTGAATTGATTTTAACAGAACCATATCCATCTAGTCCAATGGTAGGCGATTGGATTGGAGTTGTGCCATCTGACAAACCAGAAAAATGTAAAATAAAATTGTCTGGAATTGAATATTTAGATAGTTTAGAAAAAACAGAGGTTGATTTTGAATTAGCAAAAAAAACTTTAGAGGAATTTCCTAGAACTAAATGGTTTGCTAGAGTTGGATTTTTCATAGGAATAGGTTTAGCAATTTTAGAATTAATAAAATTCCTAATACCCATAATGTTCCCTTCTGATAAAATATAATTTCATCTATGTCTGATTTAAATTTTCTCATGATATTTGATTTTAAAATTAATAATCTGAATAAAAAACGGTTGGCAACAACGTGTATAATTAATGGCTAGTTCGAGCTTGCTTACGAATATTCCTGCGGAATATTCTATTCGGTTTTTATTTGTTAAATTCGATGCTAAATCACGCCACAAATCATACACGAGACCGTTGCCAGTAATGCAGACAAAACCATTAAAAGTTTCCATATAATTCAACTTTTTTTGTTATCTTTGCTAAAATATAATGACAAAAAAAACTAAATGAAACCAAAATTTGAGGTAGTTTTTCTTGAACAAGCTATAGAATTTATGTCCAAATTGGACGATAAAGCAAAAAAGAAAATCTATTACAATTTGGATAAAGCGAAACTCGAAAATGACCCAAAACTGTTTAAAAAATTAACAGACGAAATTTGGGAATTTAGAACACTTTATCAAGGAATTCAATACAGACTCTTTGCATTTTGGGACAAAACAGATAAAACCGAAACTCTTGTGCTATCTACACACGGAATGGTAAAAAAAGTTAGTAAAGTTCCTAAATCAGAAATTGAGAAAGCATTGAAAATTAGAGCTGAATATTTTGACGAATAAACTTGAAATTATGGCAACGAAAAACAAAAAAATGAAAATGATGACACTTGACCAAATGAAGGACAAGGACATTGGAAAAGTTGGAACACCAGAACGAGACAAATACGAATTTGACTTGCGAATGGAAGTGCTTGGAGATATGATAAAGTCAGTCCGAAAAGAACGAAATTTGACTCAAGAACAACTCGGAGAATTAATCGGTGTTCAAAAATCGCAAATATCAAAATTGGAAAGAAATACTAAAAACGTAACTATAGAAACGATTTTAAAAGTGTTCAGAGCATTGAAAGCAAACGTTCGATTTAGTATCGAAATGAATGAATCGGAATTTAAAGTAGCATAAGAACTACTGGCAACAAGGTGTATAATTAATGGCTAGTTCGAGCTTACTTATGAATATTCCTGCGGAATATTCTATTCGGTTTTTATTTGTTAAATTCGGTGCTAAATCACGCCACAAATCATACACGAGACCGTTGGCGCTCATGATTGCCCAGCGTAATAAAAATAACGGTTAAATATTCCTAAAAACCAATATTACGGCAAATCTAATCGTGTAAATCTGACTTTCTTACTCAGCCGATTTCGGACCATAGCAATACGCAAATATTACGGCGGACTGATAAACAGTGCGTATATCAAAACCTAATAAATCGGACTTCACTCACTCATGCGGCTTCGGATTCCAAGCAATACGCAAGCATTACGTCGGACAGACAAACTGTGCGGCTTAACAAAGCGCAATAATTGGATTTAATTACTCTTACGATTTCGGATCCATAACAATGCCCAAGCTGGACGGCAGACTGATAAACTATGCGGCAATGCAAAATGCAAAAATTAGTTGCTTAAAAATGTCACGTGCGCCAACAATATGTATAAAAAATTGCTATTTTAGGCAAAACTTAATGGCAAGTGCATTTTAGGACGGCTGATTTTCCTGCGGAAAATCATTCTCCTTTTGTCCGCAACTTCCCATACATGAGACCGTTGTGCCCAATTAAAACCAAACTATGCCAAGACAATATGAAAATGGAATAAAAGCTACCTACAAACACCAAGGAGTTAAGTATTTTCCATTTAATTCCGAGCCTGGAACTTCATATGTTTTAACTTCTGACCCTTGGGCATATTTAAGAGCTTGGATTGACCAACAAATCAATAGTTCACAAGGAGACAAAAAGAAAAGATTGATTAAAGCTAAATATTTTTCAGAACAAGCGGAAAGTTTTCAGATTGCTGCTGAAAAAACAAGATTGCCGACTAAGGCAACTCTTTGCTATTATTCCTTACTTAATCTGACTAAAGCATTTTTATCTGTAAAAGGGCTTGAATTAGAAAAGAAAGAAGAAAGTCACGGAATTTCTTTAGGACATAATCCTGATGAATTGACAGTTTTTGGTCCTCTTCAAAATTGCACAAATATTTTCCTTGAATTCTCTAAACATTTAGGCAAACCCATTATAGGAAAACATAAGATTAATATTAAAGATATTATTTGTGATATTCCAGAAATACACGAATTAGGATATACTTTAGGGAAAATCTCGCAAAGGAAATATCTTCCTGTATCGATTGACTTTTTAACCAATGAAGACAAAACAAAATTATTTACAGAATTAAGCTTTAGAAAAGAAAATGACGCAAGATTACAAATCGATAAATTTTACAAAAACAACAGAAAAAAATACTTCAAACTAAGAGAAACTGAAGACAACGGAGATTCCATTTACAGAAGTGCTAAAAGAAAGAATTATACTCACGACAATTTTCCTCGTATTTACAAAAATATTTGTAAAGAATATAAAGAACTTGACATATCAATTCTGCTGACCAGAGATGGTTATAAATATTATGTGAATTTAAAACCAAATGCATATCATCAACTTGCGAATTTATTAATGATGACATTTTATATGGGCAGTTTAGCAAGATACCGACCGACAAAAACTCAAGAAATTTTAAGTGGAGAAATGTATCCGTTAATAACAGAAATAATAGATACTTGTCCAAGACAGTTTCTTTATAAAATTGTAAGTTTAATAACCGAAAGTGTTTGTGCTGTTCCGAAAGCTAAAATATAACTGGGCACAACAATGTATATAAAACATAGCTATTACAGGCTTTCCGAAAGGTTTGTGTGTATTTGTTAAGACCGCCAAATTTTTAAATTTGGCTTTTAGTAAAATAGAGATAAAAAGAAAAATTTAAAAATTCGGCTCGTGTATAATCCGAAACGATAGTGTTTTTTTTACACGCTACGTTTCATATACGGAGACGTTGTGCACAATACGAAAAACGAAATGACATACATCATATATAAAGACAAAAAGAAAGTAGTCGAGGTTTTGGAATGGGTGGAAATAAATGGAAAAATGCATCCAAAACATAAAAAAACAACTTATTTCAATCAAAAAGATAGACCTGATTTTGGAGAAAAACCAAGTGTGTAAAAATGAAAAACTACGAACCTTACGAAATCAAAGAAGTCTCTGGACTAAACTATTCTTTTGTGACTGACAACCACAATCTATACAGAGTAGTGTTTAAATTCAGCGATAGGTTTTTCGAAGAACATTGCTCTGAATGTAGAGATATTTTAGAAGTTGATGTAATATGTACTGACCAAAATTGTCCGAAAGACTATAGAGTTGGAGCTACAATATTTCAAATATTTGATAAAATTTTAAGAAAAAGTTGTAACGGAATAATGTACAGATGTGATGATTCAGATGGTAGACAATGCAAAAGAGAAATACAATTTAACAGATGGTACGAGGATTTTAACTCTGATGATAAAATAGACCGTTTCGCTCAAGACTTTTGTGATGAATACGCTTGTGATAAATACTATGTTTTGGTTGATAAAGGATGCTTGAACTATGAAGAGATATTTGAAAGTTTTAACTACAGATGTAAAGAGTGCAATAACGGATAAAAGTACTGTACACAACAATGTATAACAAAAATAAGGGCGAAGTTTCTAAGCCCAAAATTAGAAGCAAAACAAACACAACGACTAACCGAAAGTAAATTATTTTTAAACCCTTGCTTTCGTTATACAAAAACGTTAGCGTACATGGTTCACTCAAATCTCCGAAAAACAGTGGTTTAACTACTAAAATTCAAAGCACTCTCCTACTCTTTCCAAACTAAAAAAACTGTTTAAAATATAAATGGTTTTATAAGTTTTGTGGCTAAGCAAAACGTGACAAATGAGACTTTCTTACTTAGCCGATTTCAGACAATAGCAATACGAAACTCATACCGCAGACTAACAAACTTTGCGGCAAAACAAAGAGGAATAATTCGGATTTCACTCACTCCTGCGATTTAGGACCATAGCAATACCCAATCTGGATGGCAAAGCAAAGCATTATAATTCGGAATCAATTACTCAGACGATTTCGGACAATAGCAATACGTAACTCATACTGCAGACTAACAAACTTTGCAGCAAAACAAAGAGGAATAATTCGGATTTCACTCACTCCTGCGATTTAGGACCATAGCAATACCCAATCTGGATGGCAAAGCAAAGCATTATAATTCGGAATCAATTACTCAGACGATTTCGGACAATAGCAATACGTAACTCATACTGCAGACTAACAAACTTTGCAGCAAAACAAACCGGAATAATTCGGATTTCACTCACTCTTGCGATTTCGGACCATAGCAATACCCAATCTGGACGGCGGACTGATAAACTGTATGGAAAAGCAAAGCGCTATAATTCGGAATTTATTACTCAGACGATTTCGGATTCCAAGCAAAACGCAATCAGTACGGCAAATTAAAACCTAAAAATCAGTTACTTAAATATAGTTTTAACAGAATTCTAAAAATTACACGTACGCTAACAATATGTATAATTAATTGCTTTGGCCTGTGATTACTTGGAAAATTCCTTCGGAATTTTCTCGGTCTCGGTTTTGTTTACTAAATTAGTCCCATAATACGCAACTAAATCATACATGTAGACGTTAGCACAAATAAAAAAAACTAGGAAAAGTTACCGTATTGGTAACTTTTTCATATATTTGCAACAAAATAATAAAATGTGAGAGTAATTGCAAAACGAACTTTACGTGATTTTTGGATAAAACACCCTGATAGTGAACAACAATTAACATCGTGGTATCGAGAAACCGAAAAAGCTGCATGGAATTCCATAAACGAACTTAAAACAGAATACCCAAATGCGAGTATTTTAAAAGACAATAGAATAGTCTTTAATATAAAAGGGAACAACTACAGATTAATTGTAAAATTCAATTTCGAGTTTCAAATCTGTTGGATACGATTTATAGGAACTCACGCGCAATATGATAAAATTAACGCTAACGAAATTTAAAATGAAAATAACTCCAATACATAACGAAAAAGATTATCAAAATGCTCTTGAGCGACTTGAGGAAATTTTTGACTCAAAAAAAGGAACTGAACTAGGTGATGAACTTGAAATACTTTCGATTTTGATTGACAAATACGAGAATGAGAATTTCCCAATCGGAATGCCAGATCCTATAGAGGCAATAAAATTTCGAATGGAACAAATGGGAATGAAACAAAAGGATTTAGCCGAAGTTGTCGGATTTAAAAGTAGAGTAAGTGAAATCCTAAACAAGAAGCGTAAACTGACTTTAGAAATGATTAGAAAACTAAATGTCACTCTGCATATTCCGACAGAGGTTTTAGTCCAAGATTATTAAACAAAATAAAATTACTAGTGCTAACAAGGTGTATAATTAATGGCTAGGTCGAGCTTGCTTACGAATATTCCTGCGGAATATTCTATTCGGTTTTTATTTGTTAAATTCCGTGCTAAATAACGCCACTAATCATACACGAGACCGTTGCCATTAATACCGAAAAAACTTTGCGGACTGAATAGTTTGTACTAACTTTGTAATTACAAATAAAATGTTATGGAAACAGCAATTATAAAAATCGGAAATTCTAAAGGTCTACGTTTAAGTAAGACTATTTTAGAAAAGTATAACATAAAAGACAAAGTTGAAATGATTTTGGAAAAAGGACAAATAATCCTTAAACCAATTAGTAGTCCGAGAAAAAACTGGGAAAAAGCTTTTCAAGAAATGCGTGAGAATAATGACGACCGATTATTATTCAATGATGTTTTTGAGGACGAAAATTTTGAGGAATGGAATTAGAACAGTATTCTATCGTACTGGTAAATCTTGACCCAACAATTGGTAGTGAAATTAAAAAAACAAGACCTTGTGTAATTATTTCGCCAAATGAAATTAATAAGTTTTTAAGAACAATCGTAGTTGCACCAATGACAACGAACTTGAAAAATTATCCGACCAGAATAAAAGTAAAACACAGCGGAAAAAAAGGAATGATTGCAATCGACCAAATTAGGACAATTGACAAATCTCGAATATTAAAAACCTTTGACCAATTATCGAAATCTGAAATACAGAATTGTAAAGATATTATTAGAGAAACTTTTGTTGATTAAAACTAAATTTTGAACAAAAAAAGTACTAATGGCAACAAGGTGTATAATTAATGGCTAGGTCGAGCTTGCTTACGAATATTCCTGCGGAATATTCTATTCGGTTTTTATTTGTTAAATTCGATGCTAAATCACGCCACAAATCATACACGAGACCGTTAGCCACAAGCTCTGAAAAGCCAACGCGCAGTCAAGCACATTTTATTTTGCTCGTGCCTCACAAAATAAAAAGAGCTTGCCTTTTCCCACAACTCACTCTTACGGAATGATAATTTTAATACTCATTTAGTGAGTATATTTAAAAATGTTCTTACATTAGTAAACTGAATTAAAAAAAATTCAAAATGAACCGAATTAAAGAGGTTTTAGAACAGAAAGGAATAAAACAAATCTGGTTGGCTGAACAACTTGGGAAGAGTTACAATATGGTACACTCATACGCCCAAAATAAAAGGCAACCAAGTTTAGAAGATTTATACAAGATTGCTGAAATTCTAAATGTAGAAGTAAAAGAATTATTAATTGAAAGAACTAAATTGAATAAATGATAACAATTAAGAATTTTAAAGAAGTTTTAGAAAATTTAGAGTTTACTTCTAAAGGAGAAATTTATACTAAAAAATTTGAATCCTTTGATTGTTTATTAAAAATTGATTTCAAAAAGAAAGTAATTGTTTACCCAGAAAACAAAGGCTTAAAAATAAATGAAAGACAAACTTGTAATCTTTCATCAAACGAAAACTTTGTAGTTCTAGAATGTGTAAACCGACTTCTAGAACAAGGCTACAATCCTGCACATATAGAATTAGAACCAAAATGGAAAGTTGGTCACGGAGCAAGTGGCGGACGAGCAGATGTTTTAGTAAGAGATAATAAGGGGAAATCTTTGCTAATCATAGAATGTAAAAACGCAGGAACTGAATTTACAAAACATTGGAACGAAACATTAGAAAATGGAAGTCAACTTTTTGGTTATGCACAACAAGAAAAAGATGCTTCTTTTTTGTGCTTATACGCTTCTGATTTTATTGACAAGAAAGTAAAAGCAAATTATCGTTTAATTACATTATTAGATAACAAACAATATCTAGAAGACAATCCAAAATTTGAGAGCTTCGTAGATGCTAAAATTAGAGAAGATTTATATCGAGTTTGGAAAAACACATATCAAAAAGACTTTACTACTAAAGGACTTTTTGAAAAAGATATTCAACCATATAATATTGGTAAGAAAAAATACTCTATTGACGATTTAAGATTAGTTGATAGTTCAACAAAACAAAGTAAACATCACGCCTTTGCTACCATTTTAAGAAAGTATAATGTTTCTGGTCGTGAGAATGCTTTTGACAAGCTCGTCAATTTATTTTTGTGCAAAATTGTTGATGAAAAGAATAATCCAACAGATTTACAGTTCTACTGGAAAGGTGTCGCATATGACACACCATTTGAACTTCAAGACAGATTGCAAAAGTTATATCAAACAGGAATGAATGAATTCCTAAAAGAAGATGTGACTTATATAGATAATCAACAAATAGATAAAGCATTTTGGGCTTTTAAAAACGACCCAGATGCAACAAGAGAAACGATAAAAGATTATTTTAAACAACTTAAATTTTTTACAAATAATGATTTTGCATTTATAGACGTTCACAACGAACGTTTATTTTATGAAAATGCAGAAGTACTAATTGAAATCGTTCGATTATTTCAAGACACCAAAATAAAAAGTAATACCAAAAATCAGTTTTTGGGAGATATGTTTGAAAACTTTTTGGATGGAGGTGTTAAACAATCAGAAGGGCAATTTTTTACACCAATGCCTATTACTAGATTTTTAATTCAATCATTGCCTTTAGAAAGTATAATAACTGAAAGTCAACAAATACCAAAAGCATTGGACTACGCTTGTGGTTCTGGACATTTCTTAAACGAATTAGCTTCACAAATGCGACCATTTATAGAAGCCAATAAAGAAGTTAGTCTTGAAGAATATCACAAAGAAATTCACGGTATTGAAAAAGAATATCGTTTATCAAAAGTTGCAAAAGTTTCTGCATTTATGTACGGTCAAGATAATATTGACATTACTTATGCTGATGCTTTAACTAAAAACGAAAAATTTAATTCTAATGATTATCAAATTTTAGTTGCGAATCCGCCATATAGTGTAAAAGGTTTTTTAAGTACACTCGACCAGGAAAGTAAAGAAAGTTATGAATTAATAAGTACGATAGATGACAAACAAATTTTAACTAACAACTCTATTGAATGTTTTTTTATAGAACGTGCTAAACAAATGTTATCAGGTAATGGAGTAGCTGGTATTATTCTGCCTTCACCTCTATTAACAAAAGATGATAGCACCTATGTCGCTACTCGTAGTATTTTGCTAAAATATTTTGACATAATAGCAATTACTGAATTTGGGTCTGGTACTTTTGGTAAAACAGGTACAAATACGGCAACCTTATTTATTAGAAGAAAAGGTAACAAACCAGAACAGGCAGACCATTTTGAAAACCGAATCGAGTCTTGGTTTAGTTCAATAGACAAGAAACAAAAAGTTTTTGAAGACGAACATTTTATTAAAGACTATTGTAATCATATTGAAATTGATTTTTTACAATATCAAACACTTTTAAAATCAGAGCCAAGTGATGAACTTTTAAAGAATCCGCAATTCAAAGATTATAAGAATAGTTTTGATGAATTAAGCAGTATAAAAAATAAGAAAAAGCAAACTAATTTCAAAAAGCTTTCGAAAACAAAACAGGAGGAAGAATTAAATTCTTTGTTTATATCTTATATAGCAAAAATTGAAAAAGAGAAACTTTACTATTATGTTTTAGCAAGTCAAAACCCAACTGAAGTCGTAATCGTAAAAGCACCAAATGATAATAAGGAAAATAAAAAATTTCTAGGTTATGATTGGAGTACTGCAAAAGGTAATGAAGGAATTAAGCTTAATGTAAATGCTAAAGGCAAACATATAACGCCTCTTTATGATGAAGATAACAGAAATAATCCTGATAAAATAAATAATTATATCCAAGAAGCTTATTTGGCTATTTCGGAGTGACCATGCCACGTATTTCGGTCAAACCGTGCCACTTTAAGAGATCATACAATAATAGTTAAATTTAATTAATACTGTTCTTTCAACTTACCTTTTCTCAAGGATTCTCCAGTAAGGTTTATCCTATGCGATGAATTTACAATACGATCTAGTATCGCATCAGCGATAGTGCTTTCGCCGATAATATCGTACCAAGCGGATACAGGTATTTGTGAAGCTACAATCGTTGCTTTTTTATCATGTCTTTCATCGATTATGTCCATAAGCGCCTCTCTGTCCTGATTGTCGAAGCTCTGTAAACCAAAATCATCAAGGATAAGCAGATCTACTTTTAATAGTTTTGCAAGTTCTTTAAGGTAAGTGCCATCTACTTTACTTAGTTTTAATCGTTTCATCAGTCTAGCAGTATTTGTGTATAGGGTTCTTTTATTCATCATACAAGCTTGATGTCCCAATGCCTGAGCTATATAACTTTTACCCACTCCAGAGGATCCTGTGATAATCAAGTTTTCCTTTTTTTGTACAAAATCTAGAGTAGCCAAACGCTCGAACATATTTCTGTCCAAGCTTCTGTTGTGCAGGTAATTAATATCTGTAAGTGTAGCTCCCTGCTTAAAGGCTGCTTGCGTTGTAAGCCTTTTTATCTTTCTATTCTGAAGGTCTTCCCATTGGTGATCGGTAAGCAATGCTAGATATTGATCTGGCGTAAGACCCTCTATTCGGTTATCACTAAGGTGGTTGTGATGGAGTTCAGCCATAGCTGTTAATCTCATTTTTCTGAGTTTTTCGATGGTGTGATTTGTATTCATATATGTATAAAATTTAAGTGATTTTTTCGTGTTGTTTTTACTTATAATTGGATGCCCCACGGATGTTCGCATGCTTGGGGATATGAGAACCTCGGTCTGTTTCTTCTTGTAGGAATAAGGAGCTTTGATCTAGATTATTCTTCAGTATGTTGGTTATCCTGTTGTAGCTTACAGCATCAGCCTGTATGGCTCTTTTGCAAGCATTATCTAACCTTTGGGAGCCATAAGACTTATGGAGTTGTATAACGCCCATAGCTCTTTTATACCCTGTTTCAGGATAATCCAACGCAGCAATAATCCGCTCGACACATGCTGCAACATAACTACCATGGACAGCTGCCTTGTTCTTAAAGTATTGCGGACTCCACTGGCTGTATTGTTTATGAGAACTACTAAGGTGATCCTTGTTGGTTATGTATGCGCCTTTGGAACCGCTACGTTGGTGTATAGCTATGCGCTGTTGATTATAATACACCTCTACCATGCCTTTGGTATAGTGTAGCGTGGTTTCCTTGCCAATGTAACGATATGGAACGCTGTAGTAAGTCTTATCTGGTGAAAAATAGATATAGCCTATTTTCTGAACCTTAGCTCTTCTATATTCTTTTATCTCGTAGCGTGTACTGCTTAAGGGTTTTAGATACTCTCGTTCGACGCTTTGGAAGAGCTCCAGACGACTAGCTTCTTTGCGTTGGAATAATAGGTTGTTGTAGCACTCTAGCAGAAGTTTTATCTCTTTGTTTAGATCTGCTAAAGAAAAAAAGGTCATTTCCCGAAGGGGATAATAAATCCGTTGATAAGCTAGATGCACCGCGTTTTCCACCAGCGCTTTATCTTGAGGGGAGTAACTACGCGTTGGATTGACCACGCAGTTGTAATGGCGGGCAAAGTCTTTAAAACTACGGTTAACCTGAGCTTCGTATCTACTAGATCTGGTAACGGCTGATTTTAGATTGTCTGATACGATGGCCTTGGGTACTCCCCCGTAGAAATGAAGGGCGTTTTCGCAACAACTTATAAAATCTTCACGCTTTTGGCTCATACAAGCCTCAACATAGGTATACTGACTGTTAGGGAGCATGGCAACAAAGACCTCTACTGGAAGTATCTCGCCTGTGATTTTGTCTACTATCTGAAGTTTTTTTCCAGCAAAGTCCACGAACATCTCTTTCCCTGCCTCGTGTTCAAGTTTCATAGATCCCTTGATCTTGGCATATTTACGATGGTAATGCTCCATGAATTGAGTGTAACTATAAGGGTCTTTAACCTTTTGACTATATTCTGTGTAGTGGTACAAAAAAGTAAATCCTGGGTGGTTCCGAGCCTTATTAATACTTTCAAAATAAAGCATCAATTCATCATAGCGTTTGTTATTTATGGTTGTATGAGATGTAAAGAGCTTTTCTAGGGTATGGTTGTCTAGCTTTAATAACTCCTTAAAACTATAACCACTACCTTTAAATAGGTGTATATAGCTATTTATAGTGTTGCGGGAAATGCCAAGTGTGGCTCCAATTTGACGGTTACTATAACCATCTTGTTTTAAGTTGATAATTTGTTTTAGGTCCATTGGATCAAGTGTGTTGGCCATATCGCTTTTTAGAGCAATAAGGTAATTACTTGATCTCTTAAAGTGGCACAAATCGAAACGGAAACATTGGCACAAATCAAACCGTTTTTAGCTAACTCAATTTCCGTGTGGCACAATTTAAACCGAAATCAACGGCACAGTAACTCCGAAATCACTGGCACAAATCGAACCGTGTTAGCCATTATTTAGGAAAACCAATTAATATACCTGAAAAATTAAATGATTTTGTAACTAAAAGTCCTTTAGTAAATATGCTAGACTTTTCAAGGACAAACTTTACTAAACAAATATCATTAACACCAAAAAAATCACAGCATATAGCAACTAAATGGCCTTTAGCTAAAATCAAATCTTGCTTTGACATAAATAAAACATCATTTAATCCAGAATCGAAACCTAACCAAGAATTTATATATGTTGACATTGATTCGGTAGGTAAAGGAACTGGTATTATAGAATATAACAATAAAATTCTTGGTAAAGATGCACCTTCTAGAGCAAGAAGAATTGCAGAGAAAAATGATATTATAATTTCATCTGTACGTCCATATTTAAAAGCTTTTGCTTTAGTGGATAAAGATGTAAAAGATTGTTTGTTTTCAACAGGCTTTTTTGTAATCAGTACAAAGGATAAAAAATTATATTCTAATCAATATCTTTTAAATCTATTTATGGAATTTGAACCTTTAATGTCCCAAATAGAAAGTACTATGGGAAAAGGTCAATATCCAAGTATTAACAAAACGGACATAACAAATTTCAAAATACCTTTACCAACAATTGACGTGCAAAAAGAGATTGCTACAGAATGTAATAAAATTGAAAAAAACAAAGAGAAATCACTACAGAAAATTTTAGTAGCTAAAAAAACAATCGAAGAAATAATTGACGATACTTTTAAAGATAGTTCACCTAAAAAAATAGGAGATTTATGTGTAGTTCAAAGTGGTGGAACACCAAAAAGAAATGTAAGTGAATATTGGAACGGTAATATAAATTGGGTTGGCTCAAGAGTTTGCCAGAATAGAATAATTTCGGAAAGTATTGTTGAGGAAAAAATAACCGAATTAGGATTAAAAAATTCATCCGCACGATTATTTTCAAAGGAAACAACTTTAATTGCATTAGTAGGTGCTACAATTGGTAAAGTGGCTTTCCTTAATTTTGAAACAACAACAAATCAAAATATTGCCGGAATAAATCCAAAAGACAAAAGCGTTCTTTTACCTAAATATTTATTTTATGTTCTTTTAGCTACTTATGAATCTAATTTTAACAAAGACAAAGGAAAATTCACAATGGCTAATTTAACAAGGATTAAGAACCTTTTAATTCCTTTCGTAGCAATCAAAGAACAAAAAAGAATTATAAAACTAATAGAGAAACAAGAGTCAATAATTAAAAAGAAAAAACATTATTAGAATCAATATCTGAACAAAAACAAAATATTCTGAAAAAGTATCTGTAAAGCCAACGCAAGTTCAAGCACATTTAAAGTTTGCTCGTGCCTCACAAATTTAAAAGAGCTTAAACGCCAACGCTAGCAAGTTTGCGGAATAAAGCCAGTGGCTAACAACGTGTATAAAACATAGCTATTATAGGCTTTCCGAGAGGTTTTTGTATATTTACAAAGTACGCCAAATTTTTTATTTGGTTATATTTAGAAAAGAAAATTAAACATAAAAATAAAAAATTCGGCTCGTGTTAAATCCGAAAAGTTAGCGTTTATTTATACGCTACGTTTCATACACAAGACCGTTGCCAACAATACAAATTCACTCTTATGTATTAAAAAGTCAAGCTTATTAGAATCTTTTTTCACCTTACATAAGTTTGTTATTTTTATTAAAATATTAAGTTATTTCGTTATAAACCTGTAAGCTATACTAAGATTAAATGACTAACACACCATAACTAAAAACTATAATTAGTAAATACACCATAAGTACATATTATATAAAGTATATACTTATTTTGGAATACTTATTGTAATTTTGTTTGATATAAACCAATAAAGTATAATGCAATGATACGCTCAACAACAATAAAAGCTAATCACAATACAATGAAAGTATTGGATAGAATGGCTCTTGATAAAGAAGAGCACAGAAAGAAAATCATAGCTAAAATAAAAGAAAAGGCTAAGGATAACAGATAGTTATGTATAAATATTATAAAGAACAAGGGGCTGATGGCCCCTATTTTTATTTCTACACTGAGCTCAATCTTACATACTATGTAGCATTTAGAAATATGTCTCAGGAAACTTTTCCGTTAAATAATTTATATTCTCTAGATTTTGGTGAAATAAATGGACTAAAAGGAAAAAAGGACACAAAAATATCTTTAACCATATTAAAAATCATAATTGAATTTTTACAAACTGACAAATCGCTAGTGTTGCACTTTTTATGCGATAGTGCAGATTCAAGACAATTGAACAGAAAAAGATTGTTTAGTCGTTGGTTTTCAATTTGTGGAATGGAACAATGGGTTAAATATGACTATGATTTTGATTCTGCAGATTATAATGTTTCCTTTATATTCTGCTCAAATATTTATGAAACAGCAATAATGGAAACTGAAATCCTTTTGACATTAGACGTATATGAAAGAGCAAAGGATGATTAATATTCTTTTGCTTCGAAAGCATTACAAATTACTGGTTTTTAAAAAATTAAGTCTTAAGTAAATTATTGAACCTCAAAACTCGTTAAAAGTACTGTTGGCAACAATATGTATAATTAATTGCTTTGGTTAGTGATTACTTGGAAAATTCCTGCGGAATTTTCTCGCTCTCGGTTTTGTTTACTAAATTAGTCCCGAAATACGCAACTAAATCATACATGTAGACGTTGTTGTTAATTACTAAAAAAACGAAAAAAACACTTGAAAAGTGAAGATTAAAATTAATTATTTAAAAGGATAAAGAATAGTTTATGGAAAATATATTTGAAGGTGTAATTGGTTTTATAGTTGTTATACTATTTATTATTATACTCTGGGTTGTTCCTATTTGGTTAGGGTTAAAATGGGCAAAAATTAAAGGAGTTTCTAAACTTTGGATGCTTTTTGGAATTCACCCGTTTTTTGGATGGATTGCATTTTTAATCTTAAGATACGGAGTTGAACCTAGAAAACAGTGCTATAAATGCAAAGAATCAATTAAGATGGAAGCTCAAATTTGTCGTTATTGTGGAAACCAAATGAGTCAGGAAGAAATAAATTATGCAATGAAAGAGTATCAAGACAGAAAAAAGTAATATGTCTTTTGAAAAATTCCGAAATCAGAACGAATTAAAAAAAGGACTAATTATAGTAGTCGGACTTGAATATGAAAACAACCACTGCTATAAAAAAATATGATTTAGAATTCCTTAAGTTGACAGAAATATTGAAACGAATAAAAAACTAACCACAACACAGTATATAAAAAATTGCTAGTTTTACCTTAAACCAAAGTTAGTTGCTTTGTTTGCTAGCTGCTGATTTTCCTTCGGAAAATCCTCGCACACAAACACGCAACTTTCCATATACATAAACGTTGTGCATAATGCAGAAAAAACCACCATCACCTTTCAACTATAGAAAAAATGACTAATTTTGTATAGATATGAAAGATAAAAACCTTTACATTATTGCAGGATGCAACGGAGCGGGAAAAACAACCGCTTCATTTACAATTTTACCCGAAATTATTGAATGTAAAGAATTCGTAAACGCTGATGAAATTGCTAAAGGACTTTCACCTTTCCAACCTGAAAAAGTATCTTTTGAAGCTGGAAGAATTATGCTCAATAGAATTAATGAACTCCTAGATGAAAATGAAAGTTTCGCTTTCGAAACTACATTATCAACAAGAAGTTATAAAAACAAAATTCTTCAAGCTAAAAAACAAGGTTATTCCGTGACATTACTATTCTTTTGGTTAGAGAACATAGAACTAGCTAAAGAACGTGTAGAAATAAGAGTAAAGGAAGGCGGACACAATATTCCTAAAGACGTAATTGAGAGAAGATATATAAAAGGCATAAAAAACCTATTCGAAATTTATCTAGAAATAGTCGATATAGCACTAATTTTCGATAACTCTTATGGAAAACATAATCTCATCGCTCAAAAATTTGGGAATGAAGAAATAACAAATCTCGATTCGGAAAAATTTAATTTATTAAAAGCATATTATGACAAAAAAAGATAAACAAATAGAGCTTAAAGATAAAGTGGTTAAAGGACTTGAAAAGGTTTACGAAAGATTAATCGAATTTAAGAAAGAAAAAAATAGTGAACTTGTAATAATGCAAGACGGGAAAATAGTAAAAATAAAACCCGAATAAAAAGCACTATGCACAACAATGGCTATAAGTAATTGCTTGTTCTCGCTTACTTCTGAAAATCCTAGCGGATTTTCAGTTTGGTGTGTACTTGCAAAGTTAAGTTCTAAACCACGCAACTACTCATAGCCGAGACCGTTAGCGTACATGGTTCACTCAAATCTCCGAAAAACAGTGGTTTAAATACTAAAAATCAAAGCAGTACCCTACTCTTTCCAAACTAAAAAAGTGTTTAAAATATAAATGGTTTTATAAGTTTTGTGGCTAAGCAAAACGTAACAAATCGGACTTTCTTACTCAGCCGATTTCGGACAAAATCAATGCGAAACTCATACGGCGGACTAACAAACTTTGCGGCAAAACAAACCGGAATAATTCGGATTTCACTCACTCTTGCGATTTCGGACCATAGCAATACGCAATCTGGACGGCGGACTGAAAAACTGCATGGCAAAGCAAAGCGCTATAATTCGGAATTAATTACTCAGACGATTTCGGATTCCAAGCAAAACGCAATCTGTACGGCAAATTAAAACCTAAAAATCAGTTACTTAAATATAGTTTTAACAGAATTCTAAAAATTACACGTACGCTAACAATATGTATAATTAATTGCTTTGGCCTGTGATTACTTGGAAAATTCCTGCGGAATTTTCTTGCTTTCGGTTTTGTTTACTAAATTAGTCCCATAATACGCAACTAAATCATACATGTAGACGTTGGCATTAATTTGAAAAAAATCGCAACTAGTAAAGAATGATAAGAAAATATTCAAATTCTGATAAACCAAAAATATTAGAATTATTTAGGAAAAATACGCCTGAATATTTTGACTCTTCAGAGGAAAAGGATTTTGAAAATTACCTTGTCAACGAAGTGGAAGATTATTTTGTTTATGAGATTAACTCAGAAATTATTGGAGCTGGCGGAATTAACTATTTTACTGAACAAAAAATCGCTCGAATTTCTTGGGATATGATTGACCCGAATTCGCAACGAAACGGAATCGGAAAGAAATTAACTCAATATAGAATTAGTCATATAAATGAAAACACAAACATTGAAGTAATTATCGTTAGAACAACTCAACTTGTGCATAAATTTTATGAAAAACAGGGATTTGAATTAGAAAAGATTGAAAAGGATTTTTGGGCGAAAAATTTTGACCTTTACCAAATGAAAATGTCGAATAAAACTAATGCCAACAAGGTGTATAATTAGCTGCATTCAAGGTTCTAACGCAACAAACGTTGCTTTTTTTTGTATGAGTCTAAGCTACAATTTTTAGTTCTTTTATCATAACTTCATTAGGGGTTTTAAATCCAATAATTTTACGAGGTCTATTGTTTAATTTTTCTTGAATTTCGATGAATGTATTTAAGTCAATTTTGTTAAAATCTGTTCCTTTTGGGAGGTACCTTCTGATGAGTCCGTTAGTGTTTTCATTGGTACCTCTTTCCCAAGAAGAATAGGGGTGTGCAAAGTAAATTTTCATACCTGTTTTCTTGGTAATTGTTTCGTGTCTTGCCATTTCAATTCCATTATCGTAGATCATAGATTTTTTGAATATGGGATCTAGTTTGTTAAGTTCTTTAGAAAACATTTTAGCAATTTCCTTAGAGTTCCTGGCTTTTAGTTTGATAATTAATGTATATCTAGATTTGCGTTCTACGATAGTTCCAATAGCCGATTTTTGATCCTTCCCAATCATTAAATCTCCTTCCCAGTGTCCGATTTCATTTCTTAGGTTAATATGCTCGGGCCTTAGGTCTATACTGACTTGGTTTAATATTTTAGATCCTGTTCTGCGTCTTTTTTTAGAGGGTCTACGTCTTGTTTTTTTGCGTACGAGGAGTTTAATTAGTTTTTTATTTAAACTAGCTTGAGGCTTTGCATATATGTACCTATAAATTGATTCGTGAGAAATAGACATTATAGGATCATTTGGGAATTCTTCTTTTAGTCTTCCAGCAATTTGTTCAGGAGTCCATTGTGATAATAAGCCCCTATAGACATAAATTCGAAGTCTAGGGTACTTAGATATTTTATCAATATTTCTTTTGTTTAGGTAATCATCTTTGGCGCACCAATGAGCTAGTTCTGCTGAGTATTTATCTCTATCTGTTTGCACCCATTTATTAACTTCTCTTGTAACCGTAGATCGAGCTCTGTTAATGGTTATAGCGATGTATGATTTATTCTTTTTTTCAGTTAAAAGAGTCTCAATCTGTATTCTTTCTTTAAGGGTAAGTCTACCTGTTTTTTTTCGTACCATAATTACAAATCTATTAATTTAGATTTGTTGCGTTAAGTTCTTGAATACGGATTAATGGCTAGTTCGAGCTTGCTTACGAATATTCCTGCGGAATATTCTATTCGGTTTTTATTTGTTAACTTCCGTGCTGAAACACGCCACTAATCATACACAAAACCGTTAGCGTACATGGTTTACTCAAATCTAAAAAAAAGTGGTTTAAATACTAAAAATCAAGGCAGTACCCTACTCTATCCAAGCTAAAAAGGTGTTTAATATATATATAGTATTATAAGTTTTGTGGCAAAGCAAAACGTAACAAATCGGACTTTCTTACTCAGACGATTTCGGACAAAATCAATGCGCAACTAATACGGCAGACTAACAAACTTTGCGGCAAAACAAACCGGAATAATTCGGATTTCACTCACTCTTGCGATTTCGGACCATAGCAATACGCAATCTGGATGGCGGACTGATAAACTGCATGGAAAAGCAAAATGCTATAATTCGGAATTAATTACTCAGACGATTTCGGATTCCAAGCAAAACGCAAACCGGACGGCAAATTAAAACCTGAAAATCAGTTGTTTAAATATAGTTATAATACAATTCTAAAAATTACACGTACGCTAACAATATGTATAATTAATTGCTTTGGCCTGTGATTACTTAGAAAATTCCTTCGGAATTTTCTCGTTCTCGGTTTTGTTTACTAAATTAGTCCCGAAATACGCAACTAAATCATACATGTAGACGTTGCCAGTAATACGAGAAACTAACTTAAAACCAACCAAATATGAAAAATTCTAAAATTTATCTTTTAATTGTTTTTGTACTATTTAGTCTATCAATTAATGCTCAAGAGAAAGGAGATATTATTATTCTTGATGTACCTACAACAACTTCAAATGTACAAGGATTAGTGTCTGGAGAAACACTAAAGAAAAACGCAGATTTTCTTCAATCAGGCATCAAATTTAAAGTTGTTAGCAAATTAGATAATGTTGTTCAACTTCAAGCACTTAATTTTGGGAAATTGACAGAAAAACAAAAAAAAGACTATGAAGCAAAAGGAAAAGTTGACTTAAGTGAAATTTACAATAATAAAATATATACAATTTCGAGAGTTGATTTTGACGGAAACGCTGAAAAATTTGAACCGAGAGAAAGATTAAGTATTGGATTATTGACTTTACCGTTTAAAGCTCGCCCGCAAAATGATTTTTCATTTGATACGGAATTTAATTTAAACTCGACACTTAATTGGTCATTTGCATACTCAAACAATGTTTCAATAAATTGGCAAATTGGCGCTGGAATTGGAACAGTTGGTCTAAATACAAGTAATTCTGCTGGACTTGCAGATGACGAAGCCCAAGATGTATCAACAATAACTTTCTTAAGTGGACTTATGCTTCAATATAATAAAGTTCAAGCTGGAATTTATATTGGCGTTGACCATATTAATAACCAAAGTAATTATCAATGGGAAAGCAACGGGAATATGTGGTTTGGATTTGGAATAGGATATGATTTATTTAATCTATCATTGGCAAAGGAATCTAATGAACAAAAATAAAGTACTACTGGCAACAACGTGTATAATTAATGGCTAGGTCGAGCTTGCTTACGAATATTCCTGCGGAATATTCTATTCGGTTTTTATTTGTTAAATTCGATGCTAAATCACGCCACAAATCATACACGAGACCGTTGTGCTTAATTAAAACCATCAATCGAAAATGAGTATTTCACCATCAACACTTTTCCATTTTACAAACAAAAAAGCACTATTTGATATACTTAGAGATAACTTCAAATTAAAGTATTGTTTGGAAAAATTACCAAATGACAAAGAGGAAGGAAAAATTGCTGTACCAATGGTTTCATTTTGTGATATTAAGATATCAGAAATAACAGAACACATTGAAAAATATGGAGAGTATGGAATTGGTTTGAGTAAAGATTGGGCAAATGAAAAAAAACTTTCCCCTGTTTTTTATCAAAACTTAAAATCTGAATTTTCAACAAACTTTAGAGCAAATATTAAAGAATTTCTCGCTGACAAAAACATTGACATTAAACATAAAGGAACAATTATAGATTTGTTGCGACTCTCTAAAGAATATGAAGGTAAACTAATTAGAAAAACTGAAACTATAGAAAAATATAGATTTGCTGATGAAAGAGAATGGAGATTTGTGCCAAAAATGACTTTAAAAAAAGACATTCCTGATTTTATCAATGAAAAAGATTATGATACAACAGAAAAAAAGCAAAAAGCTAATGCTAAATTAAAAGATGAAAGACTTTATTTCAACGCTAATAATATTATGTATCTAATCGTAAAAGAAGAAAGTGAAATAAATGAACTAATAAACCACATTAGACAAGTAAAAGGTAAAAACTACACAATGGATGAAGTTGATAGGTTGACTACTAGAATTATTTCCTGTGAAAGAATAATTAATGATTTTTAAAAAAAATATATGATTCAACAAATTATATCTGATTTGACAAATGATGATAAATCATTAGTTAGCTCATTGCTTAAAACTAAAGTATTTGCTTCTCGAATAAAAAACAAAAAATTACTTGAATGGGTAAATAGGGAAATTAATGGCTATTCTACAAATGACTCACTTCCAGAATATAGAATTGGTAGTGCGACTTCCTCTTGTACTTTAAGACAAGGTTATGCTGTGCAAGAGAATACACCTGTTCCTATTTCATTTATAGATAATGAAAAAATGAGAAATTTCTTTGTTGAGTTTGAATTTAGAGATAGCGTTAAAACTTTAGAAAGCTATTTAAGCAATAAAGATAATGATACAATAATGAAAGTGTTACCAATAGACTTTTGGGCTGTTCTAACTAGGGCTATGAGAGAATCTGGGTTTAAAGGGGAAATAAGAGATATAAAAAAAATGTCTCATATTTCTACCATAACTCAAACTCTTACAGAAATCAGAAGTGAATTTTTAGATTTAATGTTAAAATTAGAATCAGAATATCCCAATTTACCTAGTAATTTTGAAGAAATCAGCGAAGATATTAAAGATGATATAACCAATACAGTTAATATTATAATGGGTAATCAATACAGTATTACAAATACTGGTAACAGTAATACTATAAATACTGGTAATGATGCAAAAATTAATACAGCAACTGGAACTAACATAAATCAAGAAATCGAAACGAGTAGTTTAAAAAAAGAGGAGATAAAAAAACTTGCCGAACAAATTAAAAATATAGTTGACAAAATACAATTAAAGCAAGACGACAAGGAAGATATAATTGATGAAACAGATAGAATATTAACCCAAATAAAAAGAGAAAATCCAAAGAAAAATATAATAAGTCAATCTTTAAATACTACTTATGACATTTTATCTAAAACGGATTCAAATCCTATAACGGAACCTATTATAACAGAAATTGAAACTCTACTATCGAATTTTTAAATAACTAAGCACAACAACGTATATAAAAAATAGCAGTTTTGGTGCTTAAACAAAAGATAAATAATAAAATAAAGGTCAGTTATAATCCGAAAAGTTAGTGCTTAAAAATCCGCTACTTTTCATATACAAGACCGTTGTGGTGCATTAAAATTCACTCTGCTAAAAATCGAATTTCTAAGCAATTAAATCATAAATTATTCTTATTTTTGTATCCAAGTAGATACAGTATTTATGTTCTTTATTGAAAAAACAACTGAATTTGACAAATGGCTAAAAAAGTTAAAAGACTTTAAGGCAAAAGCAAAGATTTTATTCAGAATTCAAAAATTAGAAACGGATGAACATTTTGGAGATTGTAAAACGGTAGGCGACGGAATTCGTGAAATGCGAATAAATTTTGCGAAAGGTTACAGAATTTACTTCAAAGAAAAAGACGGAAAAATTATTGTCCTTTTGATTGGTGGAGATAAATCAACTCAACAAAAGGATATTGTGAAAGCTAAAGAAATTTGGAAAAAATTAAATAAATAGAATATGGGAACTTCAAAATTTGAAATTGCTGATTATTTAGATAGTAAAGAAATGATTGCGGAATATCTAAATTCAGTTCTCGAAGAAGGAAATAATGCGGATATCATTAATGCAATTGGACATATTGCAAAGTCTATCGGAATGACAAAAATTGCGGAAGAAACTGGTTTAAGTAGACCTAGTTTGTATAAAGCATTATCCGATGGAGCGAAACCTCAATTTGCTACAATTATGAAAGTACTAAAAGCTATTGGAGGACAAATCCAAGTGAATCCAGCATAAGCCTTATAAGTAACGCTCCACAACAAGGTGTATAATTAATGGCTAGGTCGAGCTTGCTTACGAAAATCCTGCGGATTTTCTATTCGGTTTTTATTTGTTAACTTCCGTGCTAAATTACGCCACTAATTATACACGACACCGTTACCCAAAATTAAAACATCATTTTCCGTATTCAAGAACTTAACGCAACAAATCTAAATTAATAGATTTGTAATTATGGTACGAAAAAAAACAGGTAGACTTACCCTTAAAGAAAGAATACAGATTGAGACTCTTTTAACTGAAAAAAAGAATAAATCATACATCGCTATAACCATTAACAGAGCTCGATCTACGGTTACAAGAGAAGTTAATAAATGGGTGCAAACAGATAGAGATAAATACTCAGCAGAACTAGCTCATTGGTGCGCCAAAGATGATTACCTAAACAAAAGAAATATTGATAAAATATCTAAGTACCCTAGACTTCGAATTTATGTCTATAGGGGCTTATTATCACAATGGACTCCTGAACAAATTGCTGGAAGACTAAAAGAAGAATTCCCAAATGATCCTATAATGTCTATTTCTCACGAATCAATTTATAGGTACATATATGCAAAGCCTCAAGCTAGTTTAAATAAAAAACTAATTAAACTCCTCGTACGCAAAAAAACAAGACGTAGACCCTCTAAAAAAAGACGCAGAACAGGATCTAAAATATTAAACCAAGTCAGTATAGACCTAAGGCCCGAGCATATTAACCTAAGAAATGAAATCGGACACTGGGAAGGAGATTTAATGATTGGGAAGGATCAAAAATCGGCTATTGGAACTATCGTAGAACGCAAATCTAGATATACATTAATTATCAAACTAAAAGCCAGGAACTCTAAGGAAATTGCTAAAATGTTTTCTAAAGAACTTAACAAACTAGATCCCATATTCAAAAAATCTATGACCTACGATAATGGAATTGAAATGGCAAGACACGAAACAATTACCAAGAAAACAGGTATGAAAATTTACTTTGCACACCCCTATTCTTCTTGGGAAAGAGGTACCAATGAAAACACTAACGGACTCATCAGAAGGTACCTCCCAAAAGGAACAGATTTTAACAAAATTGACTTAAATACATTCATCGAAATTCAAGAAAAATTAAACAATAGACCTCGTAAAATTATTGGATTTAAAACCCCTAATGAAGTTATGATAAAAGAACTAAAAATTGTAGCTTAGACTCATACAAAAAAAAGCAACGTTTGTTGCGTTAGAACCTTGAATGCAGCTTTTATACAATTGAGTTCAATATTAAAAACCATAGACTTCTTTCAATTTTTAAAAGTTAGATACGCAGGAAATATTCCATATCAAAATATTTTAATTGTTGGACTTATATTGGGATGGTTTACTTATCTCGGATTAGAAAGAAATTGGATACCAATTAAATTAATTATTTCTTTTACTATAACCGTAAGTGCCATAATAACTTTTTGGTTTAAAAAATTTTATAAAAATAATTTGGGTTTTTATTGGTCATTCTTTCATAATATTGGTATTGGATTAATTTTTGCTTTCTTGTTTTTAAAAAGTAATGATTTATTATCTTCAAAACCAATAGTATATAACAATTACCGAATAACTGATGTAAGATTTGTTCATGGTATTACCTCTAGAGGTAGTAGAACAAGTCCAATGAAACCTATTATTTCAATTGATTTTAAGGGAACAAATAAAAATTTCACTTTAAGTCCAGTAGACTCAAAAAATATAACAATTAGAAATGCATATATCGGAGTAAAAGAAGGATTTTGGAATTATGATGTTATTAAATCAATCGATATTGCAAGAAAACAAAAATAACTTTGGGTAACACCAGCTATAGTTCATTGCTTCTGACCTTCCTCGCGGAAAGTCCTCGCAAATTTGCTATCTTCGGTGCACGGTGGAAAATCCTCGCGGATTTTCACGCAACGAAACCATAGCCATAACCGTTACCCACAATATTGAAAAAACCTTTCCGTATTCAAGAACTTAACGCAACAAATCTAAATTAATAGATTTGTAATTATGGTACGAAAAAAAACAGGTAGACTTACCCTTAAAGAAAGAATACAGATTGAGACTCTTTTAACTGAAAAAAAGAATAAATCATACATCGCTATAACCATTAACAGAGCTCGATCTACGGTTACAAGAGAAGTTAATAAATGGGTGCAAACAGATAGAGATAAATACTCAGCAGAACTAGCTCATTGGTGCGCCAAAGATGATTACCTAAACAAAAGAAATATTGATAAAATATCTAAGTACCCTAGACTTCGAATTTATGTCTATAGGGGCTTATTATCACAATGGACTCCTGAACAAATTGCTGGAAGACTAAAAGAAGAATTCCCAAATGATCCTATAATGTCTATTTCTCACGAATCAATTTATAGGTACATATATGCAAAGCCTCAAGCTAGTTTAAATAAAAAACTAATTAAACTCCTCGTACGCAAAAAAACAAGACGTAGACCCTCTAAAAAAAGACGCAGAACAGGATCTAAAATATTAAACCAAGTCAGTATAGACCTAAGGCCCGAGCATATTAACCTAAGAAATGAAATCGGACACTGGGAAGGAGATTTAATGATTGGGAAGGATCAAAAATCGGCTATTGGAACTATCGTAGAACGCAAATCTAGATATACATTAATTATCAAACTAAAAGCCAGGAACTCTAAGGAAATTGCTAAAATGTTTTCTAAAGAACTTAACAAACTAGATCCCATATTCAAAAAATCTATGACCTACGATAATGGAATTGAAATGGCAAGACACGAAACAATTACCAAGAAAACAGGTATGAAAATTTACTTTGCACACCCCTATTCTTCTTGGGAAAGAGGTACCAATGAAAACACTAACGGACTCATCAGAAGGTACCTCCCAAAAGGAACAGATTTTAACAAAATTGACTTAAATACATTCATCGAAATTCAAGAAAAATTAAACAATAGACCTCGTAAAATTATTGGATTTAAAACCCCTAATGAAGTTATGATAAAAGAACTAAAAATTGTAGCTTAGACTCATACAAAAAAAAGCAACGTTTGTTGCGTTAGAACCTTGAATGCAGCAACCCAAAAACTCCTCAGTACGTAAGCTAACGTAAAATTTGTAAATTACTATTCTAATATTTAGCTCTTTGCAAGGCCGTTTTTCAAAGTGTTGCTGCTTTATGTAAGCACGTGCGCAATCCTGGTTAGAATGTTTGCCATCAGTACATTGGCGACCACGCTTTCTGTGTGGATCCCGTTCAGAATAATCTCTTTGCCTAAAGCACATTCTCTTAGAGCTTTTTAAATTTAAGTTTTATGGATGATAAAATCACACTAGATGTAATCAACAAAAATGCTGCTGGAATTGACATAGGTAGCCGGAGTCATTGGGTAGCCGTAGGGCAGCAAGATTCTCAAATTAAAGAGTTTGGTGTCTACAATGAAAATCTTTATCAATTAGCCGATTGGCTTGATGGACACGGAATTAAAACTATTGCTATGGAAAGTACTGGTAATTACTGGCAAAATTTACATGCCGTGCTAGTTTCTAGAGGCTTTGAAGTGACCTTATGTAATGGTAAGTTTACCAAGAATATTAAAGGCAAAAAAACAGATGTAAAAGATTGTCAATGGATACAAAAACTAAACAGCTTAGGTCTTTTATCTTCCAGTTTTCTACCAGATGAGGACACAGAAATTCTTAGAACTTTTACACGACACAGACATAATCTTATTAAGCAAGCGGCTTCGGCAACTAAAAAAATGCAAAAATACCTCAGACTTATGAATATTAGACTGGATGTTGTTGTTAAAGATGTTGTAGGGCTTACAGGTCTTAAAATCATAAAAGCTATAGCGTTAGGTGAATCTGACCCTAATAAACTTGCTAGTCTAAGACATTACAATTGTAAAAAAAGTGAAGAAGAAATTGCTAAAGCATTACACAGTAATGGACGTAAAGATTTTTTATACGCTCTAAAAGATGAATTAGAGACTTATGAATTTATTCAAAAAAAAATCAGAGAATGTGATGATCAAATAGCTGCTAAACTAGATGAAATTATAGGTAAAGACCCTGAAAAAGCCGAACATTATATTGATAAAAAACCTTACAAAAGACTCAATAAAAACACGCCTAAAAATATTGATATCAATTTAAAATCATACCAAATGTTCAAGGGCATAGATTTAATGAGCATAGAGGGAATGAGTTATAATACTGTCCTAGCTATAATGAGTGAAGTTGGGTATGATGGTATTAAAAAATTTAAAACTGCTAAACATTTTACATCTTGGCTCAGACTAGCTCCTAATAACAAAGTAAGCGGTGGAAAAGTTCTGTCTAGTAAAATTGGTAAAGGCAGTAGCCGATTAAAAATAGCGCTAAGAAATGCGGCAAATTCTATTGGTAATCTAAAAGACAGTACGCCTCTTAGAGATTTTTTTCATAGAATCAATTTTAGAAAAGGAAGAGTATCTGCTATTACAGCAACTGCAAGAAAATTAGCAGTAATTATTTGGAATATGATTGTAAAGGGGGTTGCATACCATAACCCAGAGGGTTATCTTTACCTTGACCAAAAAAGAAAACTCGGACTCGTAAAAAGAATGCGCAAGCAAATTGATAAATATGGACTCACAAATCAAGATTTACAACTACCTGAAATACAGTGATTTAATTTTACGTTAGTCAGAATTTGAGAAAATGAAAATCCAGAAAGATAATTTAACCCCAGAACAGAAAAAGAAAGCATATCTAAAAATATTATTTCTAATAATAATTATCAGCGGATTTTTCATTTATAAACATTTTGACAAAACTTACAGAGAAAATTTATTAAACGAAAATACAGGCTTTACTTTCGGTAAAATTATTGGAAACAGCACTTATAAATCGACACAAAACTTTATTGAGTATAAAGTAAACGGAATAAAATATGAAATTCGACCTTTAAGTTCTCGGATTTTTAATATTGGAGAATTTTATAGTATTAAATATTCTAAATCTAAACCTGAAATTTCAGAAGTTAATTATTCAAAACCAATCATAATAGAAAATTCCGATTTTGACACTCTCGTTGGAATTGTAACCAAAACTTTTGAAAATGAACGTTTGAGTGTTTTATCATTCTCTTATAATTTTAACAACAAAAAATATGACCGAGATGTTATTCTAGAAAAAATAGGAGAATTAAAAAAGAGAATAGAATAAAAATATTAGTTAATAAGAGAAACCCAAAAATTTCATATTTATCGGAACAAATAAAAACGGAATAAAAACTGCACACAACAACGTGTAAGCGCAATAACGGCGGAATTTTCTACCGAAAATTCTCGCCTTTTTATTAACTTGGTTGCGTCAGCGGAAAATACTCGCGTATTTTCCCGTTACTGACGCTTACACAAACCCGTTAGCAAACATTAAAAATAAAAATGAACAAAATAGAAGTTGAAAAAAATGAAGAAGAAGAGCTTCCTATACCGGATTTATGGAGACCGACTTTTAAAGCTATTGTGAATGCGTTTGTTCAAAAAAACTATGAACTTAGCTCTGGAATAAATAATGTAAACCCAGTTTTAGAAAATACGGCTGAACAAATAAAGGAATATATTGAGGATTATGGAGAAGTGTTAATTGAACTACCAGACGAAACTTGGAATACATCTGTTTATATATGTTATGGAAACTATTGGAATGTGCTGATTGACTTATATACAGAAGGAGAAGGATTGAGTGATTTAGTACTTAAAGCAGAAGTAAGGGAAAATAACACTGAATATCTATTTGATATTAGAATGGTTTATGTGCCGTAAACAATAATGATGCGCAAAATAGTTGAACGGATTACACAGGAATTATTAATGAGGAGAGTTTTTAAAAAGTACAAAAACAGTCTTCCAACCAAATCCGTTTCTGAAAAACCAAAAATGGATTATCACGTTTTAGCTGATGCTGTAGTTTGGAATGACGAGGGAATTAAAAAATGTAATCCTGAATTGGAAAATGCATTAAGATACGCTCTTAATTATCGAACAAGTTTGATTGTTGACAAGAACTTTGAAATTAAAAAGAAGAACTCGAACAGCATTGGAAAACGAACTTTTGAATTAGCTAAAAAATATTTCCCTAACTGGATTGGATTTGAAAAAAAACGCTGTGAATACAATCAAGAATTGTCGGACAGAATTAAAAGAATACGTAAAGTTTCTGAATGGAAAATCGAAAGACTAATGAATAGTGAGGAAACCTAATTCGAATAAACAACGTTTGCTAACACGGTGTATAAAACATAGCTAATAAGTGCTAAACCGAAAGGTTTGCGTATATTTAGAAAGTCCGCCAAATTTTTAATTTGGCTTTTAAAAAGAGAAAATTAAAAACAAAATATAAAAATTCGGCTCTGTGTTTATCCGAAAAGTTAGTGTCTTTTTACACGCTACGTTTCATACACAAGTCCGTTGCCAGTAATTTAAAATGACCTTGGAGATAACGAAAAAAGAAGTTGAAAAATTAATTAAAATAAGAGAAAATGACACTGTTAAAAATCATTTTCTTACAGTCATTTCACGTGATTTTCAGGCAAAAGGTGAAATAACTTCGAATAAAATAAAATTCTGGAAACAAGGATTTTGGAATATGTCAACTTATCCTATATTTATATTTGAATTTAACTCAGAAAATCATTTAATAAACATTACTGATAAAATAAATCCAATTGGTAAAATATTTAATCTAATAATATTAATACCTATAATTTTTTTAATTGTCATACAATTTATAAATGGCAGTAATTTAATTGATAACTGGTTACCGTTTACACTTTTTGGTATAATTTTATTGTTACTTATTTTGATTGTTCAAAAAGTCTATAATTTTGAAAAACAAAACCAACTTGAAAAAATTTATGCCCTTTTAGATATAGAAACAGAAGAAAAGATTGCTGAAAAAGAATGGAGTTATAAAAAAATAATTACTCGGATTTTTATGTATCCTTTTTGCATTGGACTTATACTTTTGGCCATATTCTTACTTTTCCCAGATGGAAAAATAATTTATGCAATTGCTTGTCTTGCTATAGCTGGAACTTATTTATTTAGTGACATAAAAATATTAATCGGAAAAAAAACTACTGGCAACAATGGCTATAAGTAATTGCTTGTTCTCGCCTACTTCTGAAAATCCTCGCGGATTTTCAGTTTGGTGTGTACTTGCAAAGTTAACCGCTAAACCACGCAACTACTCATAGCCGAGACCGTTAGCACAAATAAAAAAAACTAGGAAAAGTTACCGTATTGGTAACTTTTTCATATATTTGCAACAAAATAATAAAATGTGAGAGTAATTGCAAAACGAACTTTACGTGATTTTTGGATAAAACACCCTGATAGTGAACAACAATTAACATCGTGGTATCGAGAAACCGAAAAAGCTGCATGGAATTCCATAAACGAACTTAAAACAGAATACCCAAATGCGAGTATTTTAAAAGACAATAGAATAGTCTTTAATATAAAAGGGAACAACTACAGATTAATTGTAAAATTCAATTTCGAGTTTCAAATCTGTTGGATACGATTTATAGGAACTCACGCGCAATATGATAAAATTAACGCTAACGAAATTTAAAATGAAAATAACTCCAATACATAACGAAAAAGATTATCAAAATGCTCTTGAGCGACTTGAGGAAATTTTTGACTCAAAAAAAGGAACTGAACTAGGTGATGAACTTGAAATACTTTCGATTTTGATTGACAAATACGAGAATGAGAATTTCCCAATCGGAATGCCAGATCCTATAGAGGCAATAAAATTTCGAATGGAACAAATGGGAATGAAACAAAAGGATTTAGCCGAAGTTGTCGGATTTAAAAGTAGAGTAAGTGAAATCCTAAACAAGAAGCGTAAACTGACTTTAGAAATGATTAGAAAACTAAATGTCACTCTGCATATTCCGACAGAGGTTTTAGTCCAAGATTATTAAACAAAATAAAATTACTAGTGCTAACAAGGTGTATAATTAATGGCTAGGTCGAGCTTGCTTACGAATATTCCTGCGGAATATTCTATTCGGTTTTTATTTGTTAAATTCCGTGCTAAATAACGCCACTAATCATACACGAGACCGTTAGCAAACATTGAACACCACTATGATAAAAAAAATAATTATAATATTAATAATTTTATCTGTACAATCTTTTAGCTATGTTAGAGCGCAATGTACATTAAAAGATGATTATGCAAGAGACTTAAGTGAGAGTAAAATATTTAGACAGTTAACTTCTGATGAAAAATTATATGACCAAGTCACAGAAGCATGGGTAGTTCTACGTGAAAGTGGACAAGACTTTGCAACTAGGACTAATTTGGAGTTATTAAAGTCTTTAGGAAAAGATTTAAAAAACCCCAATTATTCTGGTCTTTTTGAACACTTGAGGGACTTTCCAGAGGATTATTATTTATGGAAACAAATAAAAGAAAATCCATTTAAAGCTTATGAATATGCTAAGGAATTACCTAGCTGGAATAATTTCAAAAAAACAGAATTTTTCAAAGCAGTAACAAAAAAAGGAACTGACTTTGAAATAGCTATGCTTAACAAAGTTAAAACTAGAACTGGCAGAGAATATGAAAAACTGAAAGAATTAATTCCTGATATAGACCAAAGAAAATTAATTAGCCAAATGCAATTTTGCATTCCAGGAAAAAGTCCACCTTGCAATGCTAAAGGAGAATATTTTATTGCCGACCAAGTTTGGATAAAATATGATGAATTTGACGATATTGAAAATATGATAATCGTTGACGCAAAATTAAGTGAAACCACTGCTCTAACAAGTGGACAGAATGCCGCTAAAAATCAAGTAACTAAAGGAAACTTATCGTATAAACCGAAAGATTCAAAAGGATTAGATATAAATTTCCAAGAGTTACCAACCAAAATTAATCAAGGAGATGCAATACCCATATCTGGATTTTATAAGCTTTATGGTGATGGTAACCAAAATTTTGAAGGGGTAATAAAACTATAACTATGGAAATAAATAAAAAATTACTTGAGTCTTTAATATTGGACAAAATTAGTGATAAATATACTGCAAGCTACGGAGATTCTGATTATCTTATTTACAATAATAAAAATGAAATTTATAATGTTGAATTTAGAATTAGGATTCAATACCTTAGACTACTAACTTTTGAAGGTTTTTCAATTTTTTCATCAAAAAAGATTGAGAAGGAGATATCTAATTTAATAATTGAGCCATTAAAAAATTATTACTCTAATAATTTTTATTTTAGTTCAATACGTTTCTATAAAACCAACTATAATTTTTCACAAGAAATAAATTCGGAAGAACAACTAACTGAATTTATAAATGAATTTATAAAATGTTTAGAATATCACGAAAAAGAAATTTTTCCAAAACTTTTAGATATTAAATTTTTAGCTGAATATGTAGGCTCAGTTCCTTTTGAACACCAAAGTGAAATTCCTATTGGTGGTAGTTTTCCTGTGCATTTATTTAAGAAATTAGCTGTTTTAAAATGGGGAAATCAAACTGAAAGATATTTTGAATACAAAAAAGAAACAAAAATATTAATTGAAAAATATGCAATTAAAAAACCAGATAAATATACTCATGAAATTAAAGAGAATTTTGAGAAGTTAGTTCATCATTTAGAAAACGAGCCAAATCCATTTAAAAAAAATAACGTTTGCTAACAATGGCTATAAGTAATTGCTTGTTCTCGCCTACTTCTGAAAATCCTTGCGGATTTTCAATCCGGTATGTATTTGCAAAATTAACCGCTAACTCACGCAACTACTCATAGCCGAGACCGTGAGCAATCCCTCATAGAAACCCAAAAATTCCTTGGTATGTTGGCTAACGAAAAATTGAGTAAATTGCCTCTAAGAATTTTAATAAATATGAGAAAATCGAACATTTATAAACTACTGATTTTCAGGATCATATTTTTACATTAGTCAGAAGTTGAAAAAAGAACCGAAATAAATGAAAAATACTGCAATCGATATAAATGAATCTACAATAAAAAAATATATAGAATCATTACGGCCTGAAGATAATGAAATCCGCAAAAAGTTGGATTTTGGGTATTCTTATGATGGAAAAGTTGTAATTCTTTATGAAATTAGACCTTTTTGGAACAATCCAGAAGAAATAGAAAATATTGAATTTGCTAAAATCAGATTTTATAAGTCCAGAAAGGAATGGAATTTATATTGGATGCGAGCAAGTGGGAAATGGGAAATTTATGACCCTTTTCCAAAATCAACACACTTAGAAAAAATAGTTAACGTAATTAAAGAAGATAAACACGGTTGTTTTTTTGGATAATCTGAAACAAAATATCATCAAAAATATTGCGCAGGAATTGGATTGTGGATTCGACTGCTATTTTAATGTGAAAACAAGTGAAATTATATCTATTCCAGGGATTTCTTATGTATCAGACCAAGATGACTTTAAAAAATCTTTTGAACAGGATTTTAAAAGCATAGAAAATAACACAACAGATTTTATAAAATTCGCTGTTTTGGAAAGCTTTGAGTCATTTAAAATTATGGAATTATTTGTACAACAATTAACTGACCAAAATCTTAAGGCAGAATTGGGAAAAGTATTGGAAAACAAAAAGCCATTTCAGAATTTTAAAAGTAAAGTAGACCAATCAAATTTTAGACAAAATTGGTTTGATTTCAAGCAAAAAAAAATTGAGAAAAAAGTAGAAACTGAATTAAAAACAAATAAAGCCAGCTCACAACAATGGCTATAATTAATACGGGGTTAGGTGCTTAACCTAAATTTTAGTATGTTTTTGTAATGTCCGCCAAATCTTTTGATTTGGCTTTAGAACAAAAAATATAAAACAAAATAAAAAGTTTTGGCTAAGTGTTTAATTGGAAGTTAATTTCTTTTTTATTCCCGTACTAATCATAGCCGAGACCGTTGTGTGTAATTCTGACCTAAAATTCCGTATTCAAGAACTTAACGCAACAAATCTAAATTAATAGATTTGTAATTATGGTACGAAAAAAAACAGGTAGACTTACCCTTAAAGAAAGAATAAAGAATACAGATTGAGACTCTTTTAACTGAAAAAAAGAATAAATCATACATCGCTATAACCATTAACAGAGCTCGATCTACGGTTACAAGAGAAGTTAATAAATGGGTGCAAACAGATAGAGATAAATACTCAGCAGAACTAGCTCATTGGTGCGCCAAAGATGATTACCTAAACAAAAGAAATATTGATAAAATATCTAAGTACCCTAGACTTCGAATTTATGTCTATAGGGGCTTATTATCACAATGGACTCCTGAACAAATTGCTGGAAGACTAAAAGAAGAATTCCCAAATGATCCTATAATGTCTATTTCTCACGAATCAATTTATAGGTACATATATGCAAAGCCTCAAGCTAGTTTAAATAAAAAACTAATTAAACTCCTCGTACGCAAAAAAACAAGACGTAGACCCTCTAAAAAAAGACGCAGAACAGGATCTAAAATATTAAACCAAGTCAGTATAGACCTAAGGCCCGAGCATATTAACCTAAGAAATGAAATCGGACACTGGGAAGGAGATTTAATGATTGGGAAGGATCAAAAATCGGCTATTGGAACTATCGTAGAACGCAAATCTAGATATACATTAATTATCAAACTAAAAGCCAGGAACTCTAAGGAAATTGCTAAAATGTTTTCTAAAGAACTTAACAAACTAGATCCCATATTCAAAAAATCTATGACCTACGATAATGGAATTGAAATGGCAAGACACGAAACAATTACCAAGAAAACAGGTATGAAAATTTACTTTGCACACCCCTATTCTTCTTGGGAAAGAGGCACCAATGAAAACACTAACGGACTCATCAGAAGGTACCTCCCAAAAGGAACAGATTTTAACAAAATTGACTTAAATACATTCATCGAAATTCAAGAAAAATTAAACAATAGACCTCGTAAAATTATTGGATTTAAAACCCCTAATGAAGTTATGATAAAAGAACTAAAAATTGTAGCTTAGACTCATACAAAAAAAAGCAACGTTTGTTGCGTTAGAACCTTGAATGCAGCCTTAGAACTATGGGCTCCACAAACGCCAAAGCTTTACAAAGTTTCCATTGAAACTGAATCTGAAAAAATAAGCGACAAAATAGGTTTTAGATCCATTGAAACAAAAGTCAAACAAATTCTATTACATGGGAAACCTGTATTCTTAAAAGGCATTTCGCTTCACGACGAAAATCCACTTCGACGCGATCGAGCTAACTCTATTGAGGATGCCAAATTAATGTTAGAATGGGCAAAAGAATTAGGCTGTAACTTTATACGCTTGGCACACTATCCGCATCAAGAAAACATAGTTAGATTAGCCGATGAAATGGGCATTATGCTCTGGGAAGAATTACCATTGTATTGGGGCATTGAGTGGGACAATCCTGAAGTACTTCAAAAAGCAAAAAAACAATATACAGAACTTATAAATCGTGATTATAACAGAGCAAGCTCAATAATTTGGTCAATCGCTAATGAAACCATTCCAACTGACGCTAGAAATGATTTTTTAAGAGCCATAGCAGGGCATATAAAATCTATTGACAGTACACGTTTATTAAGTGCCGCATGTAAAAAGGATCAGGCTGGAGATGGTAATCCAGAAAACAATTACAGCATTAGCGACCCAATAATGGAATATCTTGATATTGTTAGTTTTAATGAATATTTAGGGTGGTACGGAGGCTTACCTAAGGAATGCAGAAAAAAAACATTTACATCAAGTACAAATAAACCTATAATAGTAAGTGAATTTGGTGGAGGTGCATTACAAGGTTTTTATGCCGACAAGCTTACTAGGTGGAGTGAAGAATACCAAGAATATTTATATAAAGAAAATATTGCGATCTTCGATCGTATAGATGGGTTGGCAGGAATGACTCCTTGGATTCTTGCCGATTTCATGTCTCCACTTAGGCAATTACCAGATATTCAAGATGGCTGGAATAGAAAAGGTTTAATTTCAGAAAAAGGAATTAAGAAAAAAGCCTTTTATGTTTTACAATCATATTACAACACAAAGTGAGCATAGTATAATTCTCGAAAACTAGCATACTACATTAGTAAACCATTGTATATCTCAATAAACCAACCTTTAAAATCATTATGAAATGAAAATTCACAGTGGTTATCTCATTAATTTATAAAATCATTCAGCTACACTACAAGAAATAGCTATCCCAAACTCTAGACAATCAATTAATTAGCTTAAATTTTAAAAGCCATATTATTTTTCATATTTTTACAAGTGTAAAATAAACACTTAAATATGAAAAACTACACTATTCTAACTGTTTTAATGGTTATGCTCTGCTCATGTTCTGCAGAAAAAAAAGAACATTTTTTTGAAAATCCTTCAAAAAGTATTTCGGTTGAATTTAAGCTCAACGCAGAAAAAGCTGCAAGCTATAAGGTGCTTTATCAAAACAAAACAGTCATTGATTCATCTCTTTTGGGCATCATAAGAGAAGATGCTTCCTTTTACAACAATCTTGAAATCATTTCAGTTTCTAGTCCTAAACCAGTCACAGACCATTATACGATGCTTCAAGGAAAACGTAAAAACAGGTCTTATTCGGCAAACGAATACAAGGCACAATTAAAAAATGATTTAGGAAATCGTATCGATATTATTTTCCAAATCTCTGAAAACGGTGTTGCTTTTCGCTATCATTTTCCTGAAAATTCTTCAGAAATAAAAAAAATTGTTGAAGAAAAAACCACCTATAATTTTAGTACACAAACAAAATCGTGGTTACAACCTATGTCGAAAGCAAAAACAGGCTGGAGTGAAACCAATCCGTCTTACGAAGAAAATTATTTGATGGAAATTCCGGTAAACACGCCCTCTCCAATTGGTGAAGGTTGGGTTTACCCTGCCCTATTTAACACGGCAGATACTTGGTTGTTAGTTTCGGAGGCAGCTCTAGGAAAAACCTACTGCGGTACACGACTAAAATACAATACCAAAGCGCATGCATTACAAGTTACTTTTCCGCAAACCGAAGAAATTTTCCCTAATGGCGCATTAAACCCTGAGTCTAAATTACCTTGGTTTACCCCGTGGCGTATCATTGCAATTGGTGACTTAAAAACAATTACAGAAAGCACTTTGGGTACCGATTTAGCTGAAAAAGCAATCGATATGGATACCTCATTTATTGAAACAGGTTTAAGTTCATGGAGTTGGGTGTTATTGAAAGATGATTTTACCACTTTTGAAACTTCCATGAAATTTATTGATTACGCTTCGGATATGAAGTGGCCTTTTTGCCTTATTGATGCCGATTGGGACACAAAAATTGGTTTTGAAAAAATGAAAAACCTTGTTGATTATGCAGCTACCAAAAATGTAAAAATAAACGTTTGGTACAATTCTTCAGGTTCATGGAATTCCACGCCATACCATCCTAAAGGTAAATTATTAACCCATGAAGATCGTGTAAGCGAATTCAAAAAGCTAAATGATATAGGTGTTTCTGGTGTTAAAATCGACTTTTTTGGTGGTGACGGACAATCTATGATTGCTTATTATCATGACATTTTAAAAGATGCTGCAGCCCATAAATTAATGGTTAATTTTCACGGCGCAACACTACCTAGAGGTTGGCAACGCACCTATCCGCATTTAGTAACTGTTGAAGCGATTAAAGGTGAAGAATTTATCACGTTTGTTCAGGAAAATGCCGATTTACAACCCAGCCACTGTGCCATGTTACCTTTTGCTCGTAATGCTTTCGATCCCATGGATTTCACCCCAATGGTTTTAGATTCTATCCCTAATATCACTAGAAAAACGACACCAGCATTCGAATTGGCTTTACCTACACTATTCTTATCTGGAATTCAGCATATTGCCGAAATTCCAGAAGGCATGGAAAAACAGCCGCAATTTGTTCGCGATTATATAAAAGCCATTCCAGCCAACTGGGACGAGTCGAAATTTATTGCAGGATATCCTGGTAAGTATGTAATCATGGCTAGAAAGAAAGGTGATAGCTGGTTTATTACTGGAATAAATGGAGAAAACACAGTCAAAAAAATCTCTATAGATTTATCATTTATTACTAAAGAAAAGGGTTTTATAATTACTGATAATGATAACAATGGTTTTAGCCAAACCACTTTAGAACCAAGCGCTAATATGTCTATAAACATGCAAGCACATGGCGGCTTTGTGATGAAATTTTAAACAAAAAAAAGGTCTTAAAAGTAAAATTTACGTCATCTGAATTTATTGACGATTGTTTTAACTTTTAAGACCTTTTAGATTTATAAGTTTTCTACTTAAGATAAATAAATATATAGCCCAATTACTGCGGCAACAACTAAATAACCAACAGGTTTAACATATTGCCAAGGCGTGATATCTACTTGCTTTGTATACTCTTGTTTATAATCTGTTTCTCTAGGCACAAAATGACTTACTACAAACATAATAATGATTGTTAACACAAATAAAATCCCCATTAAATGCAAGAAGCTAATATTTGGTTTAATTACATAAAGTGTGACTAAATAGGTTACCACACTAAACAATATAGCAATATTAGCTGCTTTTCCAGAAACACGTTTAGAAAATATCCCTACTATGACAATAGCCAAAATAGGGACACTATGTGTACCATTTAATTCTTGTAAATAGGTAAAAATTCCTCCCTGTACCCCATAAAGTAATGGCGCAATGCCCATAGAAAATAGGGCTAGTATAATACCAAAGGTTTTTCCTGCTTTAACAACCTGAATTTCTGAGGCATTTTTATTGATGTATTCTTTGTAAAAATCAAGTCCGAATAAGGTTACCGAACTATTTAATGCACTATTAAACGAACTTAAAATAGCGCCGAATAATACAGCAGCAAAAAAACCGATAAACGCAACGGGAAGTACGGCTTTAACCACCATAGGATAGGCTTCATCTGCATTGGCTAAATCGCCATTAAAAATATAAAACGCAATAATTCCTGGTAGTACCACTATAAAAGGTCCTAATATTTTTATAAAAGCGGCTATTAAAAGCCCTTTCTGACCTTCTTTTAAGTTTTTAGCACCAAGCGCTCTTTGAATAATAGCTTGATTGGTGCCCCAGTAATAAAAATTTACAATAATCATTCCCGTAAAAAGGGTCCAAAATGGCACATCGGAATCTGGTCCTCCTATAATATCAAACTTTTCAGGAAGCGCTGTGGTTAATGTTTTTAAGCCTGTTAAAACATTACCATCTCCAATTTTCATTAAACCAAAAATGGGAATTAACGAACCACCAATAATCAAACCAACCGCATTAATAGAATCGGATACAGCAACAGCTTTCAATCCCCCAAAAATGGCATAGATACTACCTATAATACCAATAGCCCAAACGGTAACCCAAAGTGCTGGTTCTGGATTCATACCTAACTTTTCAGGAATATCGAACATGGTATTTATCGCTAAGGCGCCAGAATAAAGCACCGTTGGCAACATTGAAATAGCATATCCTAAAAGAAAAAGTAAAGAAACAATGGTTTTAGTTGATTTCCCATACCTATTTTCTAAAAACTGCGGAATGGTTGCTATACCACTTTTTAAATATTTTGGAAGTAATACAAATGCTGTAAAAACCATGGCAATAGCCGCTACAACTTCGTAAGCCATAATAGGTATTCCGTCTCTAAAAGACACACCGTTCATTCCTACAATTTGCTCGGTAGACAGGTTAGTAAGCAACAATGACCCTGCGATTACAGGGCCTGTTAGACTTCGTCCGCCTAAAAAGTAACCATCGGAAGACGTTTCATCTGTCTTTCGTGTAGACCACCATGCGATTACTGCCACCAATAAAGTAAAGGCAACAAAAGAAATAATATCCATAATTAATGTGTTTAGTTAGTATAAAATAGTTATGTAAACAATACTACGGTATTCTTATTTCACAATAAACTTAAAAGTCGTTTTTGTTGTATAAGTTTCTCCAGGATTTAAAACCACCGAAGGAAAGTTTTTTTGATTAGGCGCATCTGGAAAGTGTTGCGTTTCTAAACAAAAACCTGTTCTGTGTCCATAAGTTCCTCCTTCAGGCATTGGTAAGGTGCCATCTAAAAAGTTTCCCGTATAAAATTGAATTCCAGGCTCATCAGTATAAATTTCCATAAGGCGACCACTTGCTTTATCGTAAGCTGAAGCCACTTGTCTCATGCTATCTTTTTCGCCATTTAGCACCCAACAATGGTCGTAACCTTTTCCTAAGATTAATTGCTCATTTTGCGTAGTAATGTCTTTTCCTATGGTTTTAGCTTTTCTAAAATCGAAAGGTGTTCCTTCAACATTTTTAATCACTCCTGTTGGGATTAAAGTCGCATCAACAGGCAAATAAGCATCAGCATTAATCACCACTTCATGATCTAAAATGTCTTTGGTAAAATCTCCTGTTAAATTGAAATATGCATGCTGGGTTAAATTTACCACGGTAGCTTTATCGGTCGTAGCTTTATAAGAAACCTCCAAAGCATTATCTTTAGTAAGCGTGTAAACCACAGTTACCTCTAAGTTTCCAGGATACCCCTCTTCGCCATCTTTACTTAAATAGGTTAATTTTAACGATGATTCCTCTTCATCTTCAATAGGTTCTGCGGTCCAAACCACACGATCGAATCCATCAACACCACCGTGTAAATGATTAGGCCCATCGTTAGTTGCTAAGGTATACTCATTTCCATTTAAAGTAAATTTCCCTTTAGCAATACGGTTTCCAAAACGACCAATTAACGCACCAAAAAAAGGATTATCTTTTAAATAATCCTCTAAATTATCAAAACCTAAAACAACATTTTCAAAGGCACCATTTTTATTAGGCACTTTTAACGAAGTAATTCTACCTCCGTAAGTGATCACATTCAATGTAACTCCATTAGTGTTTTTGAGTGTAAATTGATCTATAATTGTACTATCTGGCATCACACCAAATTTAGATTTTTCAATAGTTAAATGTGCTTTCACTGCTATTTCTTTTTGGTCACTATCATGTTCTTTTTTTGTCTCTTTACAACTCAGCGTTGCAATACTCATTAATAAAAATAAAGCACAAGAGAAACTGGTCTTTAAAATTTTCATTTTCCTGTCATTTGGTTTGGTGAACAATTTAATGATTATAAAACGCTTCGTTGGTTTTAATAGCCATTTTAAAATTACTTAGCGTTGTATTTTCATCAATAACTAAGGATTCTATGTTGGCCATTTCAGCAAAATCTTCCATCTGTTCAACCGAAATATTTTCACTGTAACAGGTATGATGCGCTCCGCCACCTAAAATCCATGCCGTACAAGCTGTTTCAAAATCTGGTAATGGTTTCCACATTACTCGAGCTACTGGTAAGTTAGGTAAGGCTTCTACCACTTCTTCTCCAATGGTTTTATTGATTAATAATCTAAATCGATTTCCAAAATCCATTAAACCAGCTACAAGTGAAGTGCCTGCTCTTCCGTTAAAAACTAAACGCACAGGATCTGCTTTTCCGCCAATTCCTAAAGGATGAATTTCGCAGGTTGGTTTATTTGCTGCCAAAACAGGATCGACTTCTAGCATGTGCGACCCTAAAATTCTTGGTGCTGTTGGATCTAAATGATAAGTGTAGTCTTCCATAAAAGCATTACCGCCTTCTAAACCAGATCCCATCACTTTCATGGCACGGGTTAATGCTGCTGTTTTCCAATCGCCTTCGCCAGCAAAACCATAGCCTTTTTGCATAAGACGTTGTACGGCGATGCCTGGCAATTGTTTAATACCGTGTAAATCTTCAAACGTATCGCTAAAACCTTTAAAATTTCCATCTACTAAAAACTTCTCCAGTCCTAATTCTATACGTGCCGATTCTATAAGAGATTGTCTGTCTTTCCCGCCTTCTAACAAAGAATCTGCCATGTGATAAGAAGCTTCATATTCTTTAATTAGTGCATTTATAGCATCATCGGAAATGTTATTTATCACGGCTGCTAAATCACCTACAGCATACGTGTTTACTGAAAAACCAAACACTGTTTCTGCTTCCACTTTATCCCCATCGGTTACGGCAACATAACGCATATTATCTCCAAAACGCGCAAACTTTGCACCTTGCCAATCATCCCAACCAGCGGCAACTCGCGTCCAATCTCCGATTTTCTTTTGTACAGCATCTGTAGACCAATGGCCAACAACCACTTTTCTATTTTTACGCAAACGACTCACCATAAATCCAAATTCGCGATCGCCATGCGCCGATTGATTTAAATTCATGAAATCCATATCGATGGTTCCCCAAGGAATATCGCGATTAAACTGAGTATGTAAATGCAACATGGGTTTTTGAAGTGCCGTAAGTCCGCGAATCCACATTTTTGCCGGAGAGAAGGTATGCATCCAAGTGATGATTCCTATGCAATTTTTTTCTTGATTTGCAGCGGTTAAGGTTTCGTAAATTTCTTCAGAAGATTTTACTGTTGGCTTAAAAATAATTTGAACAGGAATTGCTTTAGAGTCATTTAAAGCTTCTGCTATAATGGTTGAATTTTTGGCCACTTGAGTTAAAGTTTCTGGACCATATAAATCCTGACTTCCAGTTATAAACCAAACTTCCTTTTTAGAAATATCTATCATTTTTGACTATTTTTTTTATTGTTACTGACCGTAATATGAGTTTGCACCGTGCTTACGTTCATAATGTTTTTTAATTAATGAATCTTTTAATCTTGGGGCATTGGGATTAATTTGTCTTGTTAAATAAGCCATTTCTGCAACGACCTCCAATACTTTACTATTATAAACAGCCTTTGCTGCATTTTTTCCCCAAGCAAAAGGGCCATGATTACCAATAAGTATCATTTCTACTTCTTTATAAGAAAGCTGTTTATCTTTAAAACACTCTAAAATTTGAATGCCCGTATTGTGCTCGTAATTCCCTTCAATAAGGTCGTCCCGCATGGGTGGCGCACAAGGAATATCGGCCGTTAAATGATCGGCATGCGTAGTACCAAAAATGGGAATGTCTAATTGCGATTGTGCCCAAGCCACAGAATAGGTCGCATGTGTATGCGCAATACCTCCAATTTCTGCCCAATTTTTATACAAATATGCGTGTGTTTTGGTATCTGAAGAAGGCCTCATTGCCCCTTCAATAATATTATTATCAAAATCGACAATCACGATATCCTCTGGTTTTAAAACCTCGTAGGCAACACCACTTGGTTTAATAGCAAAAACACCATTTTCTCTATCAACCGCACTTACGTTTCCAAAAGTATACACGACTAAATTCAAAGCATTTAATTGCATATTCGCTTCGTAGCATTCTTCCTTAAGTAATTTATATTTAGAACTCATAATTTTACTTTTTAATCGTTTTTTCAACAAATTCTGCCAATTCCTTATACGATTCCATTAAGGCAGCATAAGTTTCAAATTCATTAGCTTTAGGATAATATTCAGCTTCAAAATCGCTTCCCATAACCTTACTAGCTTCAATGACATCTTTATAAATACCAGAGGCAACAGCGGCATAAATAGCGGCTCCTAAAGCGGGTGCTTGATCGGATTCGGCAACTTTTATAGGTCTATTTAATACATTGGCTAAAGTTTGCATGATGAATGGCGACTTTCTAGCCACACCGCCAATACCAATAACAGATTCTATTTTCACGCCTTCGCTTTCAAATCGATCTACAATCATTTTAGAACCAAAACAAATGGCATTTACTAAAGCTTTAAAAACATGCGGTGCTTTAGTCCCTAATGACAGCCCTGATAATGCAGCCTTAAGCTCTTGATTGGCATCGGGCGTGCGCCTTCCGTTAACCCAATCTAATGCCATAGGTACTGCTACAGCATGTGGTATTTTTTCAGCTTGTTCAGCTAAAGTTCTAATGAATTTAGCATCCAGTTCTTCTTGAAGTTTCTGCTTTTGATCGTCGGTCAATATGGCTGAAGTCAAAACCAAATTATCTATTGGCCAATACAAGATACCTTTAAACCAAGCCAATACATCTCCAAATGCAGATTGTCCTGCCTCTAAACCAATCATGCCAGGAATTACCGAACCATCAACTTGGCCGCAAATTCCTTTCACACAGATATCGCCCAGTGTCTCATACGAAGAGACCATTATATCGCAGGTTGAAGTTCCCATAACACGCACTAAAGTATTGTTATCTACTTTGGCACCCACAGCTCCAGAATGTGCATCGAAGGTACCTACAGCAATCACACATTTTGTAGTCAAGCCTAATTTTGTAGCCCAAGCTTCATTTAAATGTCCAGCGGTTTCATTAGAAGTAAACGTATCATCATACAAACGGTCTCTTAAATCTGATAAATACGGATCCAATTTAAATAGGAATTCTTTAGCAGGTAAACCTCCCCAGCTTTCGTGCCACATGGCTTTATGTCCTGCTGCACAACGGCTTCTTTTAAAGCTTTTTAAATCCTTATTATCGGCTAATAAATAGGTGATAAAATCGCAATGTTCCATCCAAGTATAAGCAGCATTCTTAATGGCTTTATCTTCTCTCGCAATGTGTAATATTTTTGCCCAAAACCATTCTGAAGAATAAATACCGCCTTCATATTTTGTATAATCTTCACCTCCCCAAGATCTAGCCAATTCATTAATCTCATTGGCTTCATTTACCGAGGTATGATCTTTCCAAAGCACCATCATGGCATTTGGGTTTTCTTTAAAACCATCAACCAAAGCTAAGGGCACCCCGGCTTCATTTAATGGCATTGGTGACGAACCCGTGGTATCGATACAGATCCCCACAACGGTTTCTGGGTTTACTTCACTTTGCTTGACAACTGAAGTTATGGTGTGCTCTAAACCTTCAATATGATCTAATGGATGTTGCCTAAACAAGTTCTCACTAGGGTTGCAATATTGCTGTGCTTTCCATCTTGGGTACCAGTAAACTTCCGATGCCAATTCGGCACCATTTTGAGTATCTATTAAAACGGCTCTTACAGAATCGGAGCCATAATCTAAGCCTATTACGTATGTTTTCATATCTTTTTTCCTTTGCTACGTTACAAATATAAACGATAATTTGAAACAAATGTTTTTTTTACACTTGTGTTTTTGTATATGACAATATTCTTAAGTTCTTCCAACTTAATATTTGCACTCGATTTAATTTAATATGTTAAATCAACGATTCAATAAAACTGAAAAATGGGTTTTCCTGTATTATCAAATGTCACTTCCATAATTCTAGCGTGCCTATTGGGATCGTATAAGGGGTCTCCTTCTATTTTTTCATAATCTCTAGCGTGGTAAACACAAATTGGCGTACCATCCTCGGCTAGGGTAAAACTGTTATGTCCAGCACCGTAGATGTTTTTATTATAGTCGGACTGAAGCACAGGGTATCTTGATTTTGACCAAGAATTTCGGTCCAATAAATCGGCATTTTCATCGGCTTCCATTAAGCCCATGCAATAGCAAGCTCCTGTTGCACTTGCCGAAAAGGTTATATAAATCTTTCCTTTATTTTTTATAACAGCAGGGCCTTCATTCACCCAAAAATCAACACGCTCCCAATCGTAATCTGGCGTTGTTAGCATGAATTGCGCTGTTTTTAATTTAATAGGCGATTCCATTTCTGCTAAATACAAATTTGAAGCAGCGAATTGCCCCCCGGTCTTTTCTGCCCAGCAAAAATAGCGTTTACCCGCATTTTCAAACACAGTACCATCCAAAGAAAAATCGACAAAGGTTTTATTATCGCCATCTGCCGCTTGCATTTGTCCTAGCTCTATCCAGTCATCATTTAAAGGATCTTGACCTTTACATTCTAAAACATACGGACGTAATTTCCAGATATCATCGACCTCACTGGCAGCAAAATAAATGTACCATTTACCATCCAAATAATGTATTTCTGGTGCCCAAACATGCTTACTCATGGGTCCTGTTTCATGTTTTTCCCAAATTATAAACGTTTCGGCATCTTGCAAGCCATTTAAAGTTTTAGACCTTCTAAGTTCTATAGCATCGTAAGCAGGCAGCGATCCTGTAAAATAGTAATACCCATCTGTATGTTTGTAAATAAACGGATCGGCACGTTGCTCAACGACAGGGTTGTTGTTTCGAGTAGTATCCATTTTATATGTTTAATTTCGTTTTTATAGTCTCATAGTAGGTGTCTGTAATTTTGTAACGAAACATTAATCCGCCCATAATCACGTGAAATATTCCTGGGATAACTGTTAACATTAACGCAATTCCCCAAAGCGCATAATCACTTTGTGTATCTGCTTTTGGTACATATTCAAAAAAGTCTAATAAATACCCTACCACAGCACCTGCGATGCCCATTCCAAATTTTTGAGCGAAAGAAATCCCTCCAAAAGACAAGCCCGATACACGTTTCCCTGATTCTGCATGACCGTAATCAACCGCTTCTGCAATAGCCGACCAAAAAACGGGTGCATGTAAATCCACCACAAACGATAAGATAAAATACAAAACGTAAGCAATCATGATATCGCCTGGTTTTACAAAAAGTAACATTATTAAGCTAATAACTCCAACGGCTAATTGGGACCATCTAAACAATTTTACTTTACAATATCGCTTTGTTATGTACGTAGAGGCCGGCATGGCCAAAATGGCTGCTGTAACCCCTGTTGCCATAAAAGTAGATTGTACGCTCGCATCGCCACCTAAAAAATATTTAGCATAAAAAATGGCAACCGAGTTACGAATAACATAACCAACGGTACCAAAAAAACAAACCCCAAACAATAAAGTCCATTGCCCATTTTTAATGAGCAGTTTAAACTGTTCTTTTAAAGGTTTATCTTCAACTTTATGCGCTACACGTTCCTTAGTGGTAAAAAAACAAAATAGCAATAATGCTGTGCCCAATAATGCCATAATACCCATAGCCAGTTGATACCCCTTGCCTATATCATCTTTACCTAGTTTTTCAGCTAAAATGGGTACCACAATCGACACTAAAAACGCCGCAATTTTAGCAAAAAATAGACGATAACCATTCGCAGATAACCGCTCTTTAGGGTCGCTAGTTAAAACACCAATTAAAGAAATATAGGGTATGGTTACCGAAGTAAACATGATGGTTACAAATATGTAGGTTACATAAGCATAAATCATTTTACCTGCATAATCGAAATCTGGTGTAGAAAAGGTTAGGAAAACTGAAATCCCAAAAGGCACGGCTAAAAACAAGAAATAATGTCTATACCGCCCCCATTTGGTTGATACTTTATCGGTAATAAGTCCCATTAATGGATCGGTAATGGCATCAATAAGCCTTACCAGCAGAAACAAAACCGCCATATCCTTTGGCTTTAATCCAAATACATCGGTATAGAAAAAAGTAATAATAAGGAACATGGATGATATCACCACATTTACAGCGGCGTCCCCAGAACCATATCCAACTTTTTCAAGCACGCTTAATTTTTGATTTTCTGATTTCATATGTTTTAAAAAAATACTACCGTTAACCTTTTTTAAATCTGTCCCCGATTAGTGATTAATACTTATATTTTTAACTCCATTTTTTTTAATCTATAGCTACGTTTATTAATCGCACACCATAAATACCTGCTGTTACCGAGCCTAATTCAGCTTCAAAACGCAATTTTAAAATGTCGCTTGACTTCGCTAAATCTGCTGGAATTTCATAATCAACATCAAAAAACACATCGCCTTTACCCCCTTTTAGTTTGGGATTAGCAATTTGCTTTCCATTGATTAAAATTTTAAAATTTCGATTGGCATCTTTACCAAAATAAGTAACACGTAAAGCTTTAGCAGCCTTATCATTATTTTTCAACTGATAACTAAACCAACCGGTCGCATCACGCCAATGTCTGTTTTGGTTTACTCCTGTATGAGACTGATTAGATTCAATGCCATGATCGGATTCTGGTTGTTGTTCTCCAGGCGCAATAAAATCTACCGTTATGGTTCTTAAATAGGCTTCAGCCTTTTGTTTTTCTGCCAATGTTTGTTGCATTTTCTCAAGCCCTCTTGGGCTTTCTTTTTTGAAATATATGGCATAACGCTTTTCGTGAATTTTATAAAAAGGCTGCAATATTAAATGTTTATATGCTGAAGGCTGTATTAAATCTTCAGCTGAAAATTCTAATGGTTTTCCTGAAACTGCTTTAATTTTATTTAAGATATTTTCATTCTTTTCAGTTACAAACATAGGTGATTCCGTTAAAGGTAAAAATGGTCCTGAAGCCACATGCCCGCCTCGACTATCATCTGCAAACAGTCCGTCTTGATTGGCGTCACCTGTAACAGCTGCCAAAACAATGGGGCCATATTTAACAGACACATAACCCGATTGATCAGGAATGTCTTCAACACTTAAATGCATAGGCACTTCCATTTTGATGGTATCGCCGTTTTTCCAAATTCTTCGAATAGGAATATAAGATCCAGGAGTTCCAGCTATATTTTGAAGTTTACCATTTAAATACAATTTTAGCGTTCCTGCGGTAACCCACTCCGGATAGCGTAACATGAGTGTCGTTTGAACATTCTTTTTACTCGACCAAACTAACTCGGTTGAAGGCACCTCTGGAAAGTCTGTATTTTGTGTTAGGGTTGCTCCTTTTTCATTCCAAGAAACCTGAGAAGGTATAAATAAATTTACATACAAAGCATCCTTATGTTTTGCGTAAATTAATTCGTTATACTTGGTATGATTCTCCATGCCCGAGCCTACACAGCACCAAAAACTAGTTTCTGGTTGCGAGTACACGCGGTAATGCCCTGGACGCATTGGTGTGAAATAAACAAAGCCCCCTTTAGGATTTTGTGATGATAAAATATGATTATAGAGTCCGCGTTCGTAAAAATCGATGTACCCTGAATTAGCTGTATCCTCAAAAAGCATTTTACTTAATTTGAGCATATTGTAAGTGTTACAGGTTTCTGGCCCCTGTTCGCCACTTAAAACTTCACTAAAATCATCAATAGGATTAAAATGTTCTCGCACACTGTTGCCTCCAATACTTAAAGTACGTTGGTTTACAACATTATTAAAGAAGTTTAAAGCCGATTGATGGTACTTTTGGTCATGATCTAGTTGCGAAATACGCTCGAAACCAATAAACTTCGGAATTTGTGTATTGGCATGCATGCCTGTTAAAACATCTTGATTTGCAGATAAAGGATTCAACAGCGCCTGTTCGGAAAAACGTTTAGCCAAATCTAGATATTTCTTTTCTCCTGAAATCTGATACACATCGGCAAACACTTCATTTAAACCACCGTGTTCCGAACGCAACATATCTTGGATTTGTGATTCTGAAAGGTTTTTTGTAACCCCTATAAACCAATCTGTTAAAGCGATTAACATGGTTTTAGCTTCAGGTTTTTCTGCAAACACCCAAGCGTCTTTTAAACCAGCAAATGTTTTATGAATATTATAAAGTGGCACCCACTTATCATTTAAACTAAAACTACCAGCATTAATATGCCCTTGCTTAATTTCTGACCAAAGCGTATTACTTTCGGGGATTCCACCAATATAACCATTTCCATTAGCCTGCTGTACTTTTTGTAATTCAGCCAAAACATAAATAATTAATGCATTGGCTTTTGTGTCTTTTGTAGACGCATAATACATGGACAAAGCCGACAAATAATGCCCTAAAGTGTGACCGTCTAACCCTGTATTTTCCCAATTGGTATAAGATTCAGCTTTAGGTTTTAACCCAGCTTCTCTTAAAAACGGATTAAGTAATCGGTCTGGATTTAAATCTTGAATGTAATTGAAATCCGTTAAAGCAGCATCTTTAAAAACCCCAGAAGTTACCGTAACCTGATTTAAAGGAAACAGTGCTACTGATTCTTGAGCCGTCGTGTGAACTGCACAAAACAATCCTAAACCTAGCCATAAAGATTTTAAATAAGTATGCTGCATTTTTTAACTTAAAAAAACTATTAATTTTAATTTATAGCCTGCTATTAATCCAAAGGTTTTACGGTTGGCCAGCCGTCTACCCACGTTATTTCTTTAACAATTAATTTTGGCAATGCTTTATCGCTAGCATCGTAACCATGCATAAACGTATAATCTTTACCATCAAAAGTAAACACACTATTATGCCCTACGCCATACCAGTTTTTGTTGCCCTCAATAACTAAAGATCCGCCACCTTCGTTTAGGGCTTTTCCGTCTTTATCAACATAAGGTCCTGTTACTGTTTTAGAGCGACCAACAACTAATTTGTAAGTGCTTTCCTCTCCACGACAGCAATAGTCCCAAGATAAAAACTGATAATAATATGCGCCTTTTTTAAAGATGAAAGGTCCTTCTAAAGCCGCATTTCCGGGCTCCGAATCATCTAATGTCTTATCTCGATCGCGTCTTGCAATAGTGTACCACACTTCAGGTTGGGCCAAGTCTTTTAAATTGTCTGTTAACTTTACCATTTTAAGTCCGTTCCAAAACGAACCAAAGGCTAACCATGGCGTACCCGCTTCGTCGAAAATTAAATTCGGATCGATGGCATTCCATAAATCTCTACCAGGTACAGATTGAATAACAATGCCTTGATCTTCCCATTTATAATTTTTGTCTTTTGAATCTAAAGTTGAATTGGTAACTAAACCTATAGCAGACGTGTTTTTTCCAAAGGCTGAAATAGAGTAGTACAGATAATACATGCCGTTATGAAACGTAATATCTGGCGCCCAAATATGGCCGTTAAACCCTGGTGCTACACCCTTAGCCCATTTCGGACTTTCAGCAAAAACAGGTGCTTCTTGGGTCCAGGTTTTTAAATCTTTAGACGTAAAACTTGTAATCCCAGGTCCTGTACAAAACAGATAATAAGTATCGCCTTGTTTGGCCACCACGGGGTCGTGGGTAATGGGTTTATCTTGAGCACAAGCCACTAGAAAGCTAAAAAACGCAGCTAATACGAAGAATTTTTTAGTTAATTTCATGATTTTTAATTTTGAATGCCTTCGGAAGTCATTATAACACGTTTCATAGTTCCGTCTTCATTATAGTACAACCTATCAATACAAACCGAGCGTCTAAAACTACCACCATTTGGTTGAATACCTCCCGTATGATAAATGAAATAATCTTGCCCTTTAAACTCTATAATGGATTGATGGTTTGTATTTGAGTTTCCCGCTAATTCATTTAATATACCCTTAAATTCCCAAGGTCCTGTAATAGACTTACTCATCGCGTAGGCTATTTTCTCTGGAAATTGATATGCATACGACAAATAATACCAATCTCCTTTTTTATGAATCCAAGGGGCTTCGGTGAAATTTGGTAAATCAACGGTCACTATTGGCCCGTCAAGTTCAATCATATTCTCCTTCAATTTAGCATAATAACAAACCGTGTTTCCCCAATATAGATATGCTTGCCCATTATCGTCAACATAAACTGTAGGATCAATATCATCCCATCTAATATCTGTATATTTGGTAGTCATATCGTTAGTAACAATAGCTTTACCTAAAGCATCTTTAAAAGGTCCAATTGGGGTGTCGGCAACAGCTACGCCAATGGCTTTTCCTGGATTAGAATCATTATGCTCAACCGTAACATACCAATAAAATTTTCCGTAGCGCTCCACAACTTGAGATGCCCACGCTTCTCCTTTCGACCATTTAAAATCTGTTGGCTTTAAGGGCACAGGATGCTCTTGCCAAGTTTTCATATCTTTTGAAGAATACACCAACCATTCATTCATTTTGTAAAAATGAAAATCGTTTGGTGCTTCATCATGTCCTGCATATATGTAAACCGTATTATCGTGCACCAATGCGGCAGGATCTGCGGTAAATTTATCTTTAATAATAGGGTTATTTTCTACAGTATTTACCTGTGCATTTAATACAACACAGCAAAACAGATTAAAAATAATATTTACTTTAATTAAGCGATTCATAGGTCATTCTTTTATTTTTTCTTAGCCCAAATTGGTTTCCCATCTGTGGTTAAACCTGAATATGCAATTGTTAATTTACGAGGGGCAGCTTCCCAGTCCCAAGCATTAAACAATTTACATTCGTCACCGTTAATATAAATCGTATTTGTTTGCTTGTTTAATTCCCAAGAACCGGATACTTCACCACCTAAGGTGCCATCTTTACTAAAAATTATAGTTTTAGAAGTTTGCATCACTCTATATTCATAGTTCATGGTAATTTGTTCCCAAGTTCCGACAATATTTTCTTCAGTAATTTCTGTTTGGGGCACGTTAGCAAAACGTTCTGGCGACACAACAGGCCAACCATCAGACGTCCAACTAACCTCCCGCACATGTCCCATCATAATGGCATTACTGTACATATTTCCACCAGTATTTTCAGGTAAACGTGCTTGTGAACTATAAAACCAATCTCCGGTTTCTTCATTTTGAAACATAGCATTGTGAGCAAACCCAACCCAACCTGAATGGTTGTTAAATTTATAAGGGTGTGTTACAATTGGATAAACATCACCACCATTGGTTACATTCATCCCATCAATACCTTTGTATGGTCCCGTAACATTTTCAGACCTACAAACTCTTGTATTATATGGTACATCAAGACCATCGTAGGCTAAAAACAAATAATAATAACCTGTATTTTCATTATAAATAACTTCTGGGCCTTCCGATCCTTGCCATCTTGATCCACTTGTACGTGTATAAATATGAGTTCCCCAAGTAGCTTCATCTTTATAATCAAAAGTATTTAGAGGTTTACCTGTACTCTCATTAATTTGAATAGCTGCAATACCACTATGCCAAGAGCCATAAAACATCCAATGTTCTCCTTCTGGGGTAATAACATATGAAGGATCTATAGCATTATATTTAAAATAACCATTCCAATCGTTGGTGTAAGATGAACGACTCCAATCATTACCTTTATCTGAAACCGAACAAACAACCATTCCTTTGTCTTCCCATGAAGAATTCACTGACGGGTCTGTGGTTTCCATCATTCCAATAAAAGCACGCTCTGTCCATGTGTTGTCAAAATTTGCAGCAGAATTTGGAAGTCCGTTACCAATAAAATTATCAACGACAATACTGTAATACATGCGATATACATTTCCTACTTTACGCACAACAGGTGCCCAGTAACCAATTTGAAGATTTTCTATTGGGGCTAAATTGTAACTGGCTCTAATTGTATTTAATTCTTCTTTTATCCAACTAGGTTGATTAGGCATTGAAGCTCCCATATATTCCCAATTTACCAAATCTTTAGAGCGCCTTCCATGAAAATGCCCATGTCCATCATGCGCATTGCCGTAGGACGCATCGGTTTGATACATATAATAGTAATCTCCATGTTTTACGACTGTTGGATCATGTACATTGGCCAAATTCCATTTGCTTCTATTAGCCCAAGATGCCATTGATGAATAATCATCGGCGTATGTTGGACCATCAAAACTTTCAGGAACAGGCACCTCAACTTCTGGTTCGGGATCTGGTTTTGGCGTTTCAGAAGAATCGTCAATATTATCATCACCAGAACATGCACTTAAAAAAATGACTAGCGCAGTTAAAGCAAAGGATTTTATGCCGTTAAAATAATTGTGTTTTTTCATAATTCCTTATTTTATTTTCCTTCAATCATGATTACTGAAAATGGAGGAATTGTTATGTTAAGCTTTCCTTTTTTAATTTTAGCGTTATCTAACTTCTTAATAACAATATGATTTGGATTATCGAAAGCATTATAATCTTGTAATTTATCTGAAGTAATTATAGATGCTGTTACATTTTTAACTCCTAAAGCGCCTAAATCTAAATTGATAGTATTGGCTTTATTAGCATCGATATTTACCATTGAAATATGTACTAAACCAGATGTGTCTTTTGAAGCTGAAACAGATACTGCAGGAAGTGATTTTCCGTTTAATTCATATTTTGGTGAATGAAATTTTAACGGTATTAACTTTGCATCTTGATGCACTTTATACATGTTCATCACATGATAAGTTGGTGTTAAAATCATTTTAGCTTTATCGGTTAGAATTACAGCTTGTAAAACATTAACACATTGTGCTAAGTTTGCCATACGAACTCTATCGGCATGATTGTTAAAAATATTAAGTGTAACTCCTGCTAAAACGGCATCACGCATGGTGTTTTGTTGATATAAAAAACCAGGATTTGTACCTTCTTCTACAGCGTACCAACCACCCCATTCATCAACCACTAAATCCACTTTTTTCTCTGGATCATATTTATCCATAATGGCAGCATGCTTGGTAACAAGTTCTTCCATTTCTAAAGCTTCGCTCATGGTTTTAAAATACATGTCTTCTGTAAAAGATACGGCATCGCCTTTGTTATTCCAATCGATTACAGAATAATGATGTAAAGCAACACCTCCAAGCATATGATTTGGAATGTTTTTCATTAAAGTTTCAGTCCAGTGGTAATCATCACTATTTGCTCCTGAAGCAATACGCATTAAACCACCAGAGTTTGTCCAATCGGCAATAAAAGTCGCGTATTTTCTATATTCATTGGCATAGTATTCAGCAGTCATGTTTCCGCCACAACCCCAAGCTTCATTTCCTATACCCCAATATTTTACTTTCCAAGGTTCTTTTCTTCCATTTTGTTTACGTAAATCGCTCATTGGGCTTACACCATCAAAATTTGTATACTGTACCCAATCGGCTAATTCTTGAACAGTACCACTACCTACATTACCAGAAACATAAGGTTCGGTTTCCAGCAATTCGCATAAGTTTAAAAAATCGTGTGTTCCAAAACTATTATCTTCGGTTACTCCTCCCCACCATTGGTTTACAATTGTAGGACGGTCTTTTTGAGGCCCAATACCATCCTTCCAATGGTAAGTATCGGCAAAACAACCTCCAGGCCAGCGTAAATTAGGTATTTTTAAATCTTTTAGAGCTTTAACAATATCGTTACGAACTCCATTCGTATTTGCGATTTTTGAAGTATCTCCAACAAAAAAACCATCATAAATACAACGTCCTAAATGCTCTGCAAAATGGCCGTAAATATGTTTGCTAATTACGGGTGCTTTTTCGTCTTGATTAAAAGTAATTGTAGTGCTTTTATCCTGAGCATTTCCAAATAATGAAACGATACAAAAAACTGCTAAATATTTTAAATCATTTGTGTTAATTTTAAACATAACCTTATAGTTTATTTATTATAAATTCATTTTTACAACAATTCTATTATTGTGATTTTTTACAAGTGTGTATTGAACACTTACAAATAAAGTCAAAGGAATTGACATATGCAAAAGACTCATCAATAAAATTTAATCTTTTTAGTAGTTTTTTATAAAATAAACTCAAAAAACAAAAGGCAAGTGAAACACTTACCTTTTGAAAAACTAACTCATTAAAATAAACGAACTCATTGAAATTAATATCCTGTATTTTGATCCGTTACCAAAGGATTGTTATCCATTTCCGACTGTGGTATCGGGAAATATTCACGACCAGGCACATAACTATTATATTCAGGATCTCTAGATTTTAGCCACTCGAGTTTAGCAGAATCTTGTAACCATCCCCAACGACGTATATCATCAAATCTGTGTCCTTCTAAAGCAAACTCTAAGAAACGCTCGTGTGCTATTTGGTCTCTCATTTGTTGCTGAGTCATATTTGGTTTTGTACTTGCTAAATCTGGTAAATTAACACGATCTCTAACTTCTTGAATGTAACCGTATGCAGCAGTGGTTTGCCCCAGTTCATTTAAACATTCGGCATACATTAATAATACATCTGCATAACGCATAATACGCTCATTAATTCCAGATCTCCAATCATACTCATCGGCTCTACTGCCATCAGAATTTTGGTATTTAGCAACAAATAGGTCATTTAAGTAGGTTTCATTTGCTCCATAATGCGTAGCGAAATCAACCCCATATAACATCATGCCTCCTGGTTTGTTATAAAACATGGTCGCATCTAAACGCGGATCTACTTCACCTGAGATTGTGGTTTCTTTATGAAAATCATCAAATAAGATTCTTGTTGGCTGAACATCGGTAAAACCAAAAGTTGGAGGTCCATAAGTTATCGCCCTTGCAGACGTTTTACCCCAGCCAGATGCTGGAGCGCCACCCCAACCTAAATCTACACCACCAGCTTCTCTACTAAACTGAACTTCAAAAATAGACTCTGAATTATTTTCGTTCACCATGGTAAAGTTGTCCCGATAATTATCCACAAGTCTATATTCACCTGAGTTAATAACTGCCTCAAAAGCTACTTTTGCTTCTGCAAAATTAGCTGTAAATAAATGAGCTTTACCTAAATAAGCCAAGGCAGCACCCTTTGTGGCTCTTCCTGCTTGTCCTTGATCTGCCCCAGATACATTGTTGTAATTATTTGGCAACAACCCAGCAGCAGCTTCAAAGTCTGATATAACCTGAGCCCAACCTTCTTCTTGTGTTTTTTGTTCATGATAGATTTCTAAACTAGATAATGGCAAGGGCACATTTTTAAATAAGTTAACTAAATGAAAAAAGTATAATCCTCTTAAAAAATGAGCTTGACCCAAAATTCTATTTTTTAAAGCTTGATCTTCCATGTCGATACCTGGTACATTTTCCAGTACTTGATTTGCTCTATACACCCCTTGATAGAATGTTTCAAAAGCCCATCCATAAATAGAAGCATCGGCAACACTTGTATTAAAGCGCCCCACATTAGCCATGGCGCCCCATGGACTATTACTGCGCGTACCATCACCCTTTAAATCTAATAAAAGTGGGGTACTACGCATATAAGAACCATCGGTTAATAAACTTCCGTATACAGCATTTACACCCTCTAGAGCATCTGTTTCATTTTCCCAAAACGAATCTGCAGTTTCAAAATTGGGATCTATTTGATTAAGGTCTTCATCGGCCACGCAACTTGTTGCTAAAAAAGCTGAAGCAAGAGCAAATGAATATATTATATTTTTTGTTTTCATGATTTTCTAAATTTTCAAGTTTTTTTAAAAGTCTAACTGTATACCTAATGCAAAAGTTCTAGGGTTAGGGAACGAACCAAAATCGAATCCTCTATTAAACAAACCGTTACTAATAAAATCTGGATCGTAACCACTATATTTTGTAATAACGAAAACGTTTTGACCTGAAGCAAAAACTCTGGCTCTTTCGAATATTTTAGTATTTATAGGGATGTTATAGCCTAATTCTAAGTTTTGAAGTCTAACATAATCTCCATCTTCAATAAAACGATCTGAAAGTCTATTATTTCCATTAGGATCTCCAATAACAGGCCGCGGTATATTAGTATCTGTATTATTAGGAGTCCAATAATCTAACATGTCTGTGGAGCTATTCACCAAATCTCCTAACATTAAGTTTTGGCGAGAACCATTGTATACTTTATGTCCTGCAGCGCCTTGAAAGAAACAAGATATATCGAAGTTTTTATAACTAGCGCTTAAATTTAAACCAAAATTAAGCTTTGGAATTACCGTTCCTTTAAATGTTCTATCTTCATCTGTAATTAATCCATCGCCGGAATCTGGAATGCCATCACCATCTGTGTCTACTGTTAATTGATCAACAAACTTAACATCCCCTGGTTGTGCTCCAGATTGAAAAGCATGGTTAGATACATCCTCTAGGGACTGGAAAAGTCCGTCGGTTTCATAAACATATAACTCACCTGCAGAACGTCCCACTTCTGTTCTACCTGCTCCATCTGAAATTGGTGTATCCTCTGTTCCAATTTTGAGTACTTCATTTTTTAAAGTCCCTAAATTCCCTGAAATATTGTAACTAAAATCTTTCTTACCTCCACTATAGCTTAACGTAAACTCCATACCTTTGTTTCTAATGGTACCAGCATTTGTCGTTAATAAAATTGGAAATGATCCAGAAGAATAAGGAATTGGAACGTCTGCTAATAAATCTGTAGACTGTTTCATAAAATATTCGGCAGAAAATTGCAGTCTATTATTAAACATTCCAAATTCTGCTGCAACGTTTGAAGATTCAGTATCTTCCCATTTAATATCGCTATCTACAATTTTTACAACCGTTGTACCGTTTGCTATTTGATTATTGAAATTGTAGCTAGCAAATGGGTTTAAGTTTAATGCAAACTCATACAAACCAATAGTATTATTTCCTAGCTGACCATAACCACCACGTATTTTTAAAGTATTCCACCAATCAGGTAAGTTAAAATCGTTATGGGCTTTCCATGCTCCAGATACAGAGAAGTAGTTACCTGTATTATTTCTTTGCGCAAATTTAGAAGATTTATCTTGTCTAAAATTAAATGTTACTAAGTAACGATCATCAAAGGTGTAATCCAATCTACCAATGTAAGACTTATAGGTTTCAACAGATTCATTTTCTGATGCATCTCTATTATCTGCATATTCTAAATGCGCTATAGTTCCGGTTGGATATCCTGTACCTACGGCATTTAATCTATAAAAGTCATTACGTTCGTGTAGTGTACCAGCAAGTAAGCTAAACACATTTTTTTCACCTAAATTAAAATCGTAAGTCAATAAGTTATTTACAATAGATCTTGTTGTATGGCCACTTTCTACAGCTAAACGAGCTTCATCTGCCGTAGTGACATAATACCATCCTAGATCACTTTCTGGATTATAGAATCTATTACTCCAATTAGTACGGTCTCCACTAACGCTTAATTTGTATTTAAGACCTTTAACAATTTCATACTGACCCCATATATTTCCAATAAAACGATTTCTTTTATTTTCGTTAGTAATCAAATTATTAAAACCTAAAACATTTAATGAAATAGCGCGTTGTGTAATACCATCGGTACCACCATAGCCACCTAATCTATTTGGGTCGTAAACAGGCATCGTTGGAATAGCTTGCAATAAATTAATAATAGAACTAGTACCTTGAATATATTCGTTAAAACTCTCCTTATCTGATAAAGAATACGACATTTTAGCTCCATATGTAAACTTACCTTTTTCTCCATTTAAGTTCATGGTTGCTGTATATCTTTCGTATGCTTGCGGTGTTTCTAAATACCCTGTATTTTTGAAATAATCAACATTTACATTATAATTTAATGTTTGAGAACCGCCACTAAAGTTTAATGTATGGTTTTCCAAAATACCTGTTTTAAAGGCTTCATTTTGCCAATCTGTATCTATATCATCTATGTAAGATGCGTTACCTGGATAGTTTGCTGGCGAGGTTGCTACTCCCAAACCTTGATTGTTTGCATTTGTTTCTGCGGTTCTAACCAATTCTTGGTATTGCTCTCTATTTGTTAAATCGTACCACCTGTTTTTTGGTAAACTTTGAAAACCAGTAGTCACTTTATAACTAACACTTAACTGTCCTTCTCTCCCCTTTTTTGTAGTAATAATCACCACACCATTGGCTCCACGTGCACCATAAATAGCCGCAGAAGACGCATCTTTTAGAACCTGAATAGACTCGATATCACCTGTTGCGAAATCGTAAGGATTGTCTACAATCACACCATCTACCACAAATAATGGATTATTGTTTCTAAAAGAAGTAATTCCACGTATTTTAATATTAACAAACCCTCCAGGTTCTCCAGATGATTGCACTGTTACACCAGGTGCCTGACCTTGTAACATTTTAGCAACATCGTAAGTTATTGTTTTCTTTGCATCATCTACATCGACAACACTCACAGAACCAGTAAGATCTGATTTCTTCTTAGTTCCATATCCTACAACGACTACTTCTTCTAAAGCCGTTAAATCTTCTTTAAGCTTAACATTTATTTCGGCCTTATTATCATCTACAAGAACTTCCTTATTCAAATAGCCTAAATAAGAAAAGACCAAAACGTCTTTCGCTGATGCATTAATGGTATAACCTCCATTAAAATCGGTTACAGTTCCATTAGTTGTTCCTTTAATTAAAACATTAACTCCTGGTAAAGGCAATCCTTCATTTTCAGACGAAACTATACCAGTAATTGTCTTTTTTTGTTGCGCAAAATTTAAATTTGCACAGAAAATCATAAATACTAATGCTAGTAACCAGTCTTTAGGTGACCAATAGCACCTGTAATTCATAGGTAAAAATTTAGTTGTTATCATTCTTTTTAGTTTTAGTTTAGTTATTGCTATAAGTGTAAAAATAACATTTGTAAATAAATAACAAATAATTAACATTAACAAATATTTTTATCAATAAATGTTTAATTAACACTTATTTTTTGATAATTCCTATAATCAGCCTTCTATACGGCCAAAAAAAATAAGATGTCTATTGGTTTCAGCTACTGATAAAACTAAGTTAACAGTTGAAAAAATAGTTTTCAATTTATTCTAAATATTAAAAGACTTTTTAATTTTAAAAAAATAATACCTGAGCAGGATGAAATAAGCTCTTTATTGGAAAACTTCAAAACAAGGAAACCCAAAACTGGAGATTACAGGGCAATTAAACGAATAAAGGTTCCTGATGTAAAACAATTGTGAGAAAACATCCTGTGTTATAAATTGAATAATCCAAAATAGTTTAACCAATAAAAGCTTCCCAAATTCAAGATGTTTTCTTGAATTTGAGAAGCTTTATATCACTTCAAAAAAGTACTAAATTTTAGTTTCCTTTTTTGTAATCTTCTAAGAATTTCGCTAAACCGATATCGGTTAAAGGGTGTTTTAATAAGCCTTTAATAGACGATAATGGTCCTGTCATCACATCAGATCCTAATTTTGCACAATCAATAAGGTGCATGGTGTGACGTACTGAAGCTGCTAAAATTTGAGTTTCGAAACCGTAGTTATCGTAAATCTGTCTGATTTCTGCAATAAGGTTTAAACCATCTGTAGAAATATCATCTAATCTTCCAATGAAAGGCGACACATAAGTAGCACCTGCTTTTGCAGCCAATAAAGCTTGACCAGCAGAGAATACTAAAGTGACGTTCGTTCTAATGCCTTTATCTGAAAAATATTTACAAGCTTTAATACCATCGGCAATTAAAGGAAGTTTTACCACGATTTGTGGGTGTAAAGCAGCAAGGGCTTCACCTTCTTTTACCATACCTTCAAAATCGGTTGAAATAACCTCGGCACTTACATCACCATCAACAATATCACAGATTTTTGTATAGTGTGCTAAAATATTTTCAGCACCTGTAATACCTTCTTTCGCCATTAAAGACGGGTTTGTTGTTACCCCATCTAAAACACCTAAAGCCTGTGCTTCAGCGATATCATCAAGGTTTGCTGTATCAATAAAAAATTTCATAATTATGCAGTTTTGTATGCTGTTTTTAAATATTCTAATACTTCGTTGCTTACATTTTCACCTGTAAATCCGAATTTCTCATCCAATACACCTGCAGGAGCAGAGTAACCGAAATGATCGACTCCAAACACTTTTCCGTTAGCACCAACAAGACCTTCTAAGTTCACCGGTAAACCAGCTGTTAAACCAAATAATGGTTTGTCCTGTGGGATCACGCTGTTTTGGTATGCTTTAGATTGTAATCTGAAAACGCCTTCAGAAATTACAGAAGCGATATTTACTTTTAAGCCTTTTTCAGCTTCTAAAATTTCAGCAGCAGCTAATAAAGTAGAAACTTCAGATCCGTTTGCGATAAGCACCACATCTGGGTTTTCAACTTCTTTCACTAAATATCCACCTTTTTCGGCAGCTAAAGCCTCTTGATATCTTGATTCTCCTTGAGGAGCAACATCTTTAATACCTTGTCTAGAAAGGATTAAACCTGTAGGCGTGTTTTTATTTTCTAGCGCCATTTTCCAAGCCACGTTTGTTTCTGCTGAATCGGCAGGACGTAAGGCTAAGAAACTTGGGTTTCCGCTATGATTTTTTAATTTTTCAAGTAAACGAATTTGCGCTTCTTGCTCGATTGGTTGGTGTGTTGGACCATCCTCTCCTACTCTAAAGGCATCGTGTGTCCATACATATTTAACACCCAATTCTTGAATACCACTTAAACGAATGGCTGGTTTCATATAATCTGAAAACACGAAGAACGTTGCAACAACTGGAATGATACCACCGTGTAAAGCTAATCCGTTTGCTATACAAGCCATAGTTAACTCGGCAACACCAGCTTGTAAAAAGGCTCCTGAAAAATCACCTTTTTTCATCGCGTGAGTTTTCTTTAAGAAACCATCGGTTTTATCTGAATTTGATAAATCGGCAGAAGACACAATCATGTTTTCTACGTTTTCCGCAAGGTATCCTAAAACCGCAGAAGACGCTGCTCTAGTGGCCAAACCTTCTTTTTGAGGAATATTAAAATCTAATTCTGGTAATTCTCCAGAGAAGAAGAAGTCTAATTTCTCTGCTAATGCAGGGTTTGCTTCTCTCCACGTATTAATTTCTGCTTTCTTTTCAGCAGCCTGAGCTGTTTTTTCAGCTATGATATTTTTATAGAAATCGGCTACTTCAGGATAAATCTCAAATGGATTATTCACATCTGCACCTAAATTCTCTAATGTTTTTTCGTAATCGGCACCAGTAGCTCCAATGGGCTGACCGTGTAATTCGCAATAACCTTCAAACATGCTTCCATCGGCAGTTACACAACCTTTACCCATAATGGTTTTACCAATAATTAAGGTTGGTTTTTCAGTTTCAGCATTAGCGTCTTTTAAAGCTTTTCTAATTTCGTCGTGGTTATGCCCATCGATAGTAACAACTTTCCATCCCCAAGACTCGTATTTCATAGCCGTATCTTCGGTAGTTACCTCATCGGTAGATGTTGACAACTGGATATCGTTAGAATCGAAAAACATGATAAAGTTACTTAACCCTAAGTGTCCAGCAATACGTCCTGCTCCTTGAGAAACTTCTTCTTGAATACCACCATCAGAAATAAATCCATAAACTTTATGGTTCATCCAATCGCCAAATTTAGCTTGTAAAAACTTCGCACCAATAGCAGCTCCCACACCCATCGTGTGTCCTTGCCCTAATGGTCCAGAGGTGTTTTCAATACCACGTTTTACATCAACTTCTGGGTGACCAGGTGTGATAGAACCCCATTGTCTGAAATTAGCAACATCATCTTTAGCATAGTTTCCTAAAAGGTAATACTGTGCATACATTAAAGTAGACAAGTGACCAGCATCCATAAAGAAACGGTCTCTAAAAGGCCACTCCATATCTGTAGGGTCATAATTAAAAAATTCTGAGTATAAAATGTGCATAAAATCTGCACCACCCATAGGGCCACCTGGGTGACCTGATTTCGCTTTTTCTACCATAGCAACAGCTAATGCTCTAATATTATCTGCTGCTTGCTGATCATTTTGTTTGTTCATTTTTTAATTATAGTTTACGTATTATAAAATGAAATTTTTAGTTTCACAAAAAACAAGTGTTGTTTTTACACTTGCAATGATACGCAAAAAATATTTAACTTAAAAAAAAAGTTTATAATTTCAACTTAAAGAAAATGATTTATTTACATTTAATTTAAACAGGAAACAAAAAATCAACTATTTAGTTTATAAATCAAACGCGTTGTCTAGTCCTTCCAAAAAAAGCACATAAAATTACAAGCACTTCATTAGATTAACACTAATTTACCGCAATCAAAAAAATAAACTTTAGTTATTAATACGTAATAAACAGTACGTAATTTAACATTTCCAGAAAAGCTATTTTTTAAGACTTAAATCCTTTGTATTCCATTTGTTCAACCCAAATAATCAGCACATTATCAACTAACAACCCCACGCTCCCAACTTTAAGTCAATACCATGACGCGTTTAATACTTCATATCTTATTCAAAAAAAAAAACAGATCATAAAGATTCTTTTAAATTAAACCTACCCGTTGTGCATTATGATTTAAAAGAAAAAAGTTGTTCATCTTACTGAAAATCAGTAAATTGATTTAATCACAAATCATTAATAATGAACAACTTGAGTGCAAATTACGAAAGAATATTGGAAGTATTAAGAAAAATATCGAAAGAACAACTTTTAAGTTATCAAAGACGACAACCAAAGCTTAGTGATTTAGAACTTATCAGCTTGAGTCTTACTGCCGAATTTATGGGAATAGATAGTGAAAATGACCTTTTTAGAAAACTTCCAGATTCCCTATTATCAAAAATAGAGAGAAGTGTCTACAATAGAAGAAGACGAAAACTAGTTAATAAGCTCAACAGTATCAGGTTAAGCTTAGCTTCCCATTTTAATGAATTTGAAGATTATTTTGTAGTAGATAGTATGCCTTTAGAAGTTTGTAAATTATCACGCAGTTCTCGTTCAAAGATTTGTAAAGAAAACACTTATGCATTTCCAGATAAAGGTTATTGTGCAGCTCAAAGTTCTAATTATTACGGTTATAAACTGCACGCTGTTTGTTCTGTAAATGGTGTCTTTCAAAGTATCGATTTGAGTCCAGCATCTGTACACGATATTAATTATCTTAAAGATATTAAGATGCAAATAAGCGATTGTACATTAATTGGTGATAAAGGCTATTTATCAACAGAAATACAGCTTAACTTGTTTGAAACCTGTAATATAACGCTAAATACACCTATGAGAAGCAATCAAAAAAATTACAAAGTACAGCCTTATGTATTTAGAAAAAAGAGGAAAAGGATAGAAACATTATTTTCACAACTTTGTGACCAATTTATGATAAGACGCAATTATGCTAAAACTTTTGAAGGTTTTAAAACAAGAATCGTAGCTAAGATAACTGCTTTAACAACTATTCAGTATATCAATAAGTTTATTTTTGGGAGAAACATTAATAATATTAAAATTAACATTATTTAAAATGCACAACGGGTTTATAAATTATTAGTTTTATCGTATAATTACACTTTTAAACGATTATTCTAACCTCAAAAATAAACCTTGTAAAATAACATTAAATTATGAAACAAATTTACACTCTAATCTTATTTACGCTTTTATCATTCAATGTACAAGCAATGCAAATTTTTATAAAAACCCCTGAAGGTAAAACAATCGCGTTAGAGGTTGAACCTAATGACACGATTGAGAATATTAAAGCCAAAATTCAGGATAAAGAAGGAATTGCCCCTAATAATCAAGTATTAAAATTTAATGACGTAATTCTTGAAGATGGTCGAACATTAATTGATTATAATATACAAAAAGAAAGTACACTTCAATTAACATATTCTACTCTTGGAATTTCGGAAATAGAATTAAGTAGTGATAAGTTAAATTTATACCCTAACCCTTCAAGAAATTTTATACAAATTTCAGGATTAAAAAAAATCGAAAAATATACAATTTTTAGTCTTTTGGGAACAGAAATATCTAAAGGAGAAATATCTGATAAGAAAAGTATTGATATACAAAACCTAAACAACGGTGTATATTTATTGAAATTTAATAATGGAAATAACTTGAAATTCATAAAAGAATAAAAACGTTTGCTAACACTGGGTATCAAAAATAGCCTAGTTGATTTCTAAAAACAAAATTTAATTCAATAAACCAAAGTACTAGCGTATACCAAAATTGTCGCCTAATACAAAGGCTACTTTTCATACCCAAAACGTTACCACACATTTGAGAATAATCGTCCGTATTCAAGAACTTAACGCAACAAATCTAAATTAATAGATTTGTAATTATGGTACGAAAAAAAACAGGTAGACTTACCCTTAAAGAAAGAATAAAGAATACAGATTGAGACTCTTTTAACTGAAAAAAAGAATAAATCATACATCGCTATAACCATTAACAGAGCTCGATCTACGGTTACAAGAGAAGTTAATAAATGGGTGCAAACAGATAGAGATAAATACTCAGCAGAACTAGCTCATTGGTGCGCCAAAGATGATTACCTAAACAAAAGAAATATTGATAAAATATCTAAGTACCCTAGACTTCGAATTTATGTCTATAGGGGCTTATTATCACAATGGACTCCTGAACAAATTGCTGGAAGACTAAAAGAAGAATTCCCAAATGATCCTATAATGTCTATTTCTCACGAATCAATTTATAGGTACATATATGCAAAGCCTCAAGCTAGTTTAAATAAAAAACTAATTAAACTCCTCGTACGCAAAAAAACAAGACGTAGACCCTCTAAAAAAAGACGCAGAACAGGATCTAAAATATTAAACCAAGTCAGTATAGACCTAAGACCCGAGCATATTAACCTAAGAAATGAAATCGGACACTGGGAAGGAGATTTAATGATTGGGAAGGATCAAAAATCGGCTATTGGAACTATCGTAGAACGCAAATCTAGATATACATTAATTATCAAACTAAAAGCCAGGAACTCTAAGGAAATTGCTAAAATGTTTTCTAAAGAACTTAACAAACTAGATCCCATATTCAAAAAATCTATGACCTACGATAATGGAATTGAAATGGCAAGACACGAAACAATTACCAAGAAAACAGGTATGAAAATTTACTTTGCACACCCCTATTCTTCTTGGGAAAGAGGTACCAATGAAAACACTAACGGACTCATCAGAAGGTACCTCCCAAAAGGAACAGATTTTAACAAAATTGACTTAAATACATTCATCGAAATTCAAGAAAAATTAAACAATAGACCTCGTAAAATTATTGGATTTAAAACCCCTAATGAAGTTATGATAAAAGAACTAAAAATTGTAGCTTAGACTCATACAAAAAAAAGCAACGTTTGTTGCGTTAGAACCTTGAATGCAGCCTTTGCGGACTGAATAGTTTGTACTAACTTTGTAATTACAAATAAAATGTTATGGAAACAGCAATTATAAAAATCGGAAATTCTAAAGGTCTACGTTTAAGTAAGACTATTTTAGAAAAGTATAACATAAAAGACAAAGTTGAAATGATTTTGGAAAAAGGACAAATAATCCTTAAACCAATTAGTAGTCCGAGAAAAAACTGGGAAAAAGCTTTTCAAGAAATGCGTGAGAATAATGACGACCGATTATTATTCAATGATGTTTTTGAGGACGAAAATTTTGAGGAATGGAATTAGAACAGTATTCTATCGTACTGGTAAATCTTGACCCAACAATTGGTAGTGAAATTAAAAAAACAAGACCTTGTGTAATTATTTCGCCAAATGAAATTAATAAGTTTTTAAGAACAATCGTAGTTGCACCAATGACAACGAACTTGAAAAATTATCCGACCAGAATAAAAGTAAAACACAGCGGAAAAAAAGGAATGATTGCAATCGACCAAATTAGGACAATTGACAAATCTCGAATATTAAAAACCTTTGACCAATTATCGAAATCTGAAATACAGAATTGTAAAGATATTATTAGAGAAACTTTTGTTGATTAAAACTAAATTTTGAACAAAAAAAGTACTAATGGCAACAAGGTGTATAATTAATGGCTAGGTCGAGCTTGCTTACGAATATTCCTGCGGAATATTCTATTCGGTTTTTATTTGTTAAATTCGATGCTAAATCACGCCACAAATCATACACGAGACCGTTGTAGGCAATATGCCACCACATTGAAACATTTTTATTAAATTTAAACAACGGAACTTATGAAAAACAAGTTGAAGAAACTATTAAAATTTGGATTAGCATTATTAGCAATCGGACTTTTACTTACCAACTGCGAAAATGAACCTCAAGAAGAACTCCCCAATGCTGAAAGCCAAGAACCAACTCTCACACTCAAACATTACTCAAAAAAGAATTTTGAAAATAATACGAAACTTGTTTCAAAGCTAAAAGAATTCAAAGACAACCTCTTAGAAAATAAATCCGGTAAATACTCTGGTAAAAGCATTTACAACAAAGAATACGACTTCACGGTATATACGGATTCCGCTACTTACATTGCATATAACGATTACCACTCCTATACATTCCCTTTGGTACAGGGTGCAGATGAAAAGATAACTAACGTACTATTCGAACTCAACGACCAAGGCGAATACGATGCCTATTTGGTAAAATACGATTATTCTGCAAACGAGTTTAAAAACCAAGACCTAAGTTCTTTATCGTTGAAGACCTCGATGAAACCCATCGATTTGGTCTTCAACTCCCTTTTTGCAAAAACAAAATCGGCTTATGTCTGTATCTATTCCTATGAATATGTTAGAACTGGCTCACATTTCACAAACGGTGACAGTAATTTAATTGAATTTGACTATGGTTGGGTACTAGACGCTTCATATTGTGAAACTGTATATTATGAAGAGGAGGACAAAACTACTTACAACTACAACAACAATACAGCTACCGTTACCATAAGCGGAACAAGCTATGGAGGTTCGGGAGGCTCAACCACCTCGCCCACACCTTCGCCATACGATACAGAAGAATTGATTAAAATAGACGCTGTTAAGTCGGAACTTAGCCTAAACTTACCTCAAAGACAATGGATTGACAAACACGGGGGCGTAGCTTTTCAATTATATAATTTTCTCACTTTAGAAATGTTCTCAGATGAAGCCACCACAGAGGCCAAAATGCGATTAGACTTGGAGATGGTAAATGACACATATTATACAACTTATCAATGGGACTTTAGCAAAACAGGAACCTATTTAAATAGAATGCCCCTTAAATATATTGCATCGGCTGATGTTCCATTTAAAGCTGGCACAGAGAAAATGTACCTGCTTGAAAATGGGTTGGTACTTTACGTAGCAGATGGCCCTAAAATAATCAACAAAGAAATACCTGACTCAATTTCAAGTACAGAAGTTAACAATGATGGATATCATTACATATATAGCTATCACACAGACCTATTTTATGAATACAGGTTGCCTCAACCTGATTACCCCAAAGCTGATATCGATTTTCTGCTCGATGCCTTTTGGGATGGTATCAAAATAGTCGGGCGCTACGCTACACCTCTTGAAGACGCCATTATATTAATAGACGGTAAAGACTTTGACGGTGTAGAACAAAGCAAAGTACAAACAGCGGGTTTTATGATTGTTGGGTTTATTCCGGGTGGGAAAATATTAAAACCAGTTAGAAAAGGAACTGGCAAAGTCTGGAAATTTGTTATTAAAAATGGAGATAAAGTTTTTACTAGAACCGTAAGAGAGTTAACAGAAGAAACCATTCAACATTTTGACAACTATGTGGAAGGCGCTAAAGACCTCTTACAAGAAGCGTTAAGAAAAGGCGATATTCTTGATGATGAAATCATTATCGAGGTTGGACAGGAAATCAGAGACCTTTCCTATAAAAAAAGAAGAAAACTAACTTGGGAAGAAGTTAAAGTACTTTTTAAACGAGGGAATGATTTTAATAAAAAAGCAAGGACTGTTTATACATATAATGAAATAGTTTTGGAAACAGGAAAACGATTAGATTCATATATCCCGGGATTAGAAATTATTTCAAGAAAGGCAACCACGTTGGCAGACATTAAACCTGAAACCTTTAAAAGTTATTTACAGGAATTAATTAACAAATACCCAAAAGGTAGTGTTATTAACTCTACCAAACTACCAAAAGGGACAAAGTTATCTGGGGATTATTTTTTAGAAATCCCGTTGTCAAACAAATCATTTTTTGAAAATAGTGCCACATTTCAACAATTACTGACCCAATTCAATGTCGATAATAATGTACTCATAAGAATAAAATATTTAGCAGAATAATCATGATTTTAGAACCTTTATTTAGAAAAATTAATTTTGTCGATAGATATCAAAAAATATGTGAAGAACATAATAATTTTGAAAACAGCATGTCTGGTAGCAACAAAAAGAAATATTTAGAGATTTTAAATTCAATTGATGATACCGTTATTTATTCATCAAAGGATAGAACTTTTAAGTATTCTTTTAAATATAAAAATTATGTTTTAGATTTAATTTTGACTATTCATGGTGGATTGGTAGAAGCACATTTTAATTATTTAAAAGATGATGAATGGATTATGTACAATAGATTTGACGGTTATGCTCAAATATTAAGCTCAAATTTTCAAAGAGAAATTTATAATATTCCTAAATACTCATCGTATGAAGAACTTGAAGAAATATTAAAAGAAATTTTTTCTATATATGGAGATTTGAAAAATGAATTTGTTAAAATTAATCGAAATTAAAAAATACTGCCTACAACACGTTATATAAAAAATAGCAGTTAAGTGTTAAACCGACAGGTATGTTCTTTTCTGCTATTTTTGTTTTAAACCGAAAATTAGCACATATAAATCTGCTACTTTTCATATAACCAACCGTTGGCATTCATTGAGAAAACCAATCGAACTTAAAAAAACAGAAATAAAAATGACAAAAAAAACAGGAGCTTATATTGTTATGATTGCTGGATTAATTCTCTTAATCATAAATATATCTGAATTAGATTTTAGTAATCTTAAAAATGGACCTTTTTCCGGAATTGTTTCAAATGTTCTTTTGATTTTAGCAATGATAATTAGTGTTAGAGATTTAAATAAAAAAGAAAATAAATAATCGGATTTTGAGCAAGTTTATACTAACCGAACTGGATACGGAATTTAGCTCGTTTTCGGAATTTAAAATTAGAACTCTGAATAAAAATATGACTCAAAACTGCTATAGAATTCCCGCTCAAACGGAAAAAAATAAAACGAAATTTTTGCCGACTCATACTCGGAATTAAAAATTTTAGTGGATTAAAAACAACGAAATGCCAACAATGGCTATAATTAATACGGGTTTTGGTGCTTAACCCAAAGTTTAGAGCTTTAAACGAAGTCCGCCAAATCTTTTGATTTGGCTTTATAAAGAAAAAGATAAAACAAAACAAAAAGTTTTGGCTAAGTGCTTAATCGAAAGTTCACTACTTTTAATCCCCGCACTAACCATAGCCTAAACGTTGGCAATAATTAAAAATCACGATTACGAATGAAAAAAATTACATTTATTTTATTATGCTTTTCAATGGTTGGGTTTGGACAATCAAATTTTAAACTAGGAGAAAATATAAAATTAACAAAAAATAATATTGAATTTCAATTTAAAAAGCCTAATTATCCCTTTAATCGGAGTGATGAAAGTTTATCGCAAGGTGGTAATAAAAATTTAGTAATTTCATTTGTTGCCTCTAAACCGATAGCGGCATTACAAATTTACTCTACACCAATACCTTCAAAAATGCAACAAGATGCTGAAAATTTTTTTAATTCAGAGCAATCAATAAAATCATTTATTAGTCAAATATTTCCGCATCCTATAAATGAAATTTTAGAATATAAGGTAGTTGTTTTTAGCGACAAAATATTTATAGAAGTTCAATTAATAGGAGCAAATGTTCAGAAACAAATAAATTGGATTACATTCTACAAAAATAATATGATAAATATTTTAGGCACAACTCTAATTGAAGATTTTGAAACAAATTTACCATTCATTAAAAAGTTCAAAAATTCAATTTATATTAAATAATAACGAAAAAGTAATGAAATTCAATTTAACAATAATTAGTTTGTTAATTTTATTCTGCTCTTGTAAAGATAAAGTAAACAATAAATTAAACCCTGAACAGCTTTTTGAAGATTCGTATAAAACTCAAAGAGAGAATAATTCTTTAGAAGATAATTCTGAACATTTCGACAAAACTAAGAATATATATTCAAATTATAAATATAACGTCGCTTACGATGGACTTGATTATTGGGTATCCGATTATGGCGTTTCTGAACATACAATTTTAAGAACTTTTGATAAAGATAGCGCAATAGGAATGACTATTAATGTTATTGAAACCACCTTTGAGCCTGGCAAGAATATTTGGGAAATATATGATTTAAACCCTAAAGGCATGGAAGAGCAATTCAGCCAAATGATAACTGGTCAATTAAATACAGATATTAAAAATTATTCTTTCAAGAAAACTTACATAAAAAACGTTAAATCTTTAAAAAGAAAGTTTGAACACACCGTCAGAGATTCTGAATATGAATATGATAACGTTAGTATAATGCAACAAGCTGTTAGAGGAAATTACTACTATACATTTAATTTATTTATACCAACCCGTTGTGCATTTTAAATAATGTTAATTTTAATATTATTAATGTTTCTCCCAAAAATAAACTTATTGATATACTGAATAGTTGTTAAAGCAGTTATCTTAGCTACGATTCTTGTTTTAAAACCTTCAAAAGTTTTAGCATAATTGCGTCTTATCATAAATTGGTCACAAAGTTGTGAAAATAATGTTTCTATCCTTTTCCTCTTTTTTCTAAATACATAAGGCTGTACTTTGTAATTTTTTTGATTGCTTCTCATAGGTGTATTTAGCGTTATATTACAGGTTTCAAACAAGTTAAGCTGTATTTCTGTTGATAAATAGCCTTTATCACCAATTAATGTACAATCGCTTATTTGCATCTTAATATCTTTAAGATAATTAATATCGTGTACAGATGCTGGACTCAAATCGATACTTTGAAAGACACCATTTACAGAACAAACAGCGTGCAGTTTATAACCGTAATAATTAGAACTTTGAGCTGCACAATAACCTTTATCTGGAAATGCATAAGTGTTTTCTTTACAAATCTTTGAACGAGAACTGCGTGATAATTTACAAACTTCTAAAGGCATACTATCTACTACAAAATAATCTTCAAATTCATTAAAATGGGAAGCTAAGCTTAACCTGATACTGTTGAGCTTATTAACTAGTTTTCGTCTTCTTCTATTGTAGACACTTCTCTCTATTTTTGATAATAGGGAATCTGGAAGTTTTCTAAAAAGGTCATTTTCACTATCTATTCCCATAAATTCGGCAGTAAGACTCAAGCTGATAAGTTCTAAATCACTAAGCTTTGGTTGTCGTCTTTGATAACTTAAAAGTTGTTCTTTCGATATTTTTCTTAATACTTCCAATATTCTTTCGTAATTTGCACTCAAGTTGTTCATTATTAATGATTTGTGATTAAATCAATTTACTGATTTTCAGTAAGATGAACAACTTTTTTCTTTTAAATCATAATGCACAACGGGTTATACCAAAAATGTTTTATGATGTAAATCCTGATTATTATGACAAGCTATATTTAAATCTATATTTTTTAAAAGATGAAAAAAAATTAAATGACATAATTAACTCGACACAATAATATTTAGAACAAATTTAAATATGACAAACAAAACTGGATATATATTAGGCTTAATAAGTGCAATCATTTATGTAATAATAATTTATGGATTTAGCACAAATCGTCTGTCTGATTTTTTAGCTTCATTATTAGGAGCATTACTAATTCCAGCAATTGTTGCTGGACTAATTTCTCTTTTTTCAAAAAATAATTTTGGTAAAATATTTGCAATTACTTGTGTTATAATTCATGTAATTTCGGGTTTAGGAAACTCATTAGCATAATTGAGTCAAAAAAAAACTATTGCCAACACCGTGTAAAAAACATTGCTTATTTTAGTTAAACCGAAAGGTTGTTGCTTTTTTGCTAACTCTGATTTTCCTGCGGAAAATCCTCGCACACAAAACCGCAACGTTCCTTACACATAAACGTTGTTTACAATGCTGCGCGACGTTTCCAAAACACAACTCCAACTAAATTTTACGCAAAAAATATTGTGGTTTAAATGTAAAAACTCATAATATTTCTGTAAAATCACTCAGTCGATTTCGGACACATAACGATTCGTAATCGGGACGGCGGACTGATAAACTGTGTGGTAAATCAGAACGGAATAAATCAGAATTTTTCTCACTCATACGGTTTCGGACACATAACAATTCGCAATCTGGACGACGGACTGATAAGCTGCATGGCAAAACAAAACGTAAAGCAGACACTTAATTATCACTCTTGCGATTTCGGACACATAACAATTCGCAATCTGGACGACGGACTGATAAGCTGCATGGCAAAACAAAACGTAAAGCAGACACTTAATTATCACTCTTGCGATTTCGGACATATAACAATTCGCAAGCAAGACGACGGACTGATAAGCTGCATGGCAAAACAAAACGTAAAGCAGACACTTAATTATCACTCTTGCGATTTCGGACATATAACAATTCGCAAGCAAGACGACGGACTGATAAGCTGCATGGCAAAACAAAACGTAAAGCAGACACTTAATTATCACTCTTGCGATTTCGGACATATAACAATTCGCAAGCAAGACGACGGACTGATAAGCTGCATGGCAAAACAAAACGTAAAGCAGACACTTAAAATACTTAATTCTACTATTCTCAACAGCCAACTAAAAAACTGTACGGTAAAGGAAGACGTTTAAAAAAGATTTAATTCTAAAGTTGTTTAAATATATAATGTTAAATAAATTGCACTGTAAACAACAAGGTGTATAATTAACGGCTAGGTCGAGCTTGCTTACGAAAATCCCGCGGATTTTCTATTCGGTTTTTATTTGTTATCTTCCGTGCTAAATTACGCCACTAATTATACACGACACCGTTGTTTACAATGCTGCGCGACGTTTCCAAAACACAACTCCAACTAAATTTTACGCAAAAAATATTGTGGTTTAAATGTAAAAACTCATAATATTTCTGTAAAATCACTCAGTCGATTTCGGACACATAACGATTCGTAATCGGGACGGCGGACTGATAAACTGTGTGGTAAATCAGAACGGAATAAATCAGAATTTTTCTCACTCATACGGTTTCGGACACATAACAATTCGCAATCTGGACGACGGACTGATAAGCTGCATGGCAAAACAAAACGTAAAGCAGACACTTAATTATCACTCTTGCGATTTCGGACATATAACAATTCGCAAGCAAGACGACGGACTGATAAGCTGCATGGCAAAACAAAACGTAAAGCAGACACTTAATTATCACTCTTGCGATTTCGGACATATAACAATTCGCAAGCAAGACGACGGACTGATAAGCTGCATGGCAAAACAAAACGTAAGGCAGACACTTAATTATCACTCTTGCGATTTCGGACATATAACAATTCGCAAGCAAGACGACGGACTGATAAGCTGCATGGCAAAACAAAACGTAAAGCAGACACTTAAAATACTTAATTCTACTATTCTCAACAGCCAACTAAAAAACTGTACGGTAAAGGAAGACGTTTAAAAAAGATTTAATTCTAAAGTTGTTTAAATATATAATGTTAAATAAATTGCACTGTAAACAACAAGGTGTATAATTAACGGCTAGGTCGAGCTTGCTTACGAAAATCCTGCGGATTTTCTATTCGGTTTTTATTTGTTATCTTCCGTGCTAAATTACGCCACTAATTATACACGACACCGTTGTGTGTAATTCTGACCTAAAATTCCGTATTCAAGAACTTAACGCAACAAATCTAAATTAATAGATTTGTAATTATGGTACGAAAAAAAACAGGTAGACTTACCCTTAAAGAAAGAATACAGATTGAGACTCTTTTAACTGAAAAAAAGAATAAATCATACATCGCTATAACCATTAACAGAGCTCGATCTACGGTTACAAGAGAAGTTAATAAATGGGTGCAAACAGATAGAGATAAATACTCAGCAGAACTAGCTCATTGGTGCGCCAAAGATGATTACCTAAACAAAAGAAATATTGATAAAATATCTAAGTACCCTAGACTTCGAATTTATGTCTATAGGGGCTTATTATCACAATGGACTCCTGAACAAATTGCTGGAAGACTAAAAGAAGAATTCCCAAATGATCCTATAATGTCTATTTCTCACGAATCAATTTATAGGTACATATATGCAAAGCCTCAAGCTAGTTTAAATAAAAAACTAATTAAACTCCTCGTACGCAAAAAAACAAGACGTAGACCCTCTAAAAAAAGACGCAGAACAGGATCTAAAATATTAAACCAAGTCAGTATAGACCTAAGGCCCGAGCATATTAACCTAAGAAATGAAATCGGACACTGGGAAGGAGATTTAATGATTGGGAAGGATCAAAAATCGGCTATTGGAACTATCGTAGAACGCAAATCTAGATATACATTAATTATCAAACTAAAAGCCAGGAACTCTAAGGAAATTGCTAAAATGTTTTCTAAAGAACTTAACAAACTAGATCCCATATTCAAAAAATCTATGACCTACGATAATGGAATTGAAATGGCAAGACACGAAACAATTACCAAGAAAACAGGTATGAAAATTTACTTTGCACACCCCTATTCTTCTTGGGAAAGAGGTACCAATGAAAACACTAACGGACTCATCAGAAGGTACCTCCCAAAAGGAACAGATTTTAACAAAATTGACTTAAATACATTCATCGAAATTCAAGAAAAATTAAACAATAGACCTCGTAAAATTATTGGATTTAAAACCCCTAATGAAGTTATGATAAAAGAACTAAAAATTGTAGCTTAGACTCATACAAAAAAAAGCAACGTTTGTTGCGTTAGAACCTTGAATGCAGCAATCAATCTTACTCCATTTAGATAACTCTAAAAGATGAAAATTAGAATGATTAATAATACTTGCTTTTAAATCAATTAAACATCGAAAAAAAATTATTTTTACTTTTTAAATTATATTGTTTACGAACAAAATTAATCTAACCAAATACAAAACTTTATGAAATTTCTATTGCTCTACTTTAGCTTATCTGTTTTTACACTAAACACAATTTTAGCACAAGTCCCTATAACTATCGGAAATAGTGGCGGTGATTGCTCTAACTATGTGTATTCATCTAATGCATTTACTGAATACACTTACTATGAAATGTATAATGGCAAGGCTAGTTACACTTCGTCTTCGTATGTTAATTGTTCTGATTTTCCTACAGAAAATGACTGTAATCCTGTAACTTCTGCTACTAGAGGATATATTATTAGATGGAATGGTACAAGATGGGAATGGATAAGTGGAAATGAAGGTTGTTTTTGGCTTGTAAGCGAGTGTACGGGAGTATCCACAACCGGTGTTTTTTTATTAGCGTATAATACAGAAGACAGCACTTTACCACCTTGTAGTGGTTGGACAGCTAATACTACTGATGGATATAGCTGTGTGCCTAATATTACAAGCGGTTGTTATATATTAAATATTATTAAAAATTTGTTTTCAACTGATATTAAAGCTTATCCTAATCCATTTAGCCAAGAAATCACTATCAGTTTTGGAAATACTCAAAAATCATTTGAAGCTAAATTGTATAATTCTCTTGGGCAGATTATTTGGTTGAAAAAAATTAATCAATCTTCATTTTTTCAATTTGAAATTGACCAACCAGCTGGAATTTATTTTATAGAATTGTTAGGTGTAAACGGAGAAAGGGCTTATATAAAAGTAATGAAAGAATAAAACTACACACAACAAAGTATATAAAAAATTGCTGTTGTTGGGCTTAAACAAAGGTCGTTGCACGTTTGCTACGTCTGAATTTGCTTCAGAAATTCCTCGCACGCAAACACGCAACTTTCCATATACATAAACGTTGGCAACAATTTGGAGATGATTCGGATTTGGTGTATATTTACATCAAATAATTGAATTATGGCAAGACAAAGTATATCATTCACTAAGCCAAACGATGAATGGCTAAAAACTCAAGTGGATAAAAAAGAGTATTCAAGTAAGAGTGAATTAATAAATGACTTAATTAGACAAGCCCGAAAACAACAAGTTGAAATTAACTGGATTCGCGCTAAATTGGAGAAAGCCGAAAATAGCGGGTTTACAAGTGAAAGTAAAAATGAAATTTTAGCTCAATCAAAGTCTTTACTTAATGACTAAATATAGATTAAGCAATGAAGCTAAAAATGACTTGATACGGATTCATCATTACGGTGTAAAAAAATTTGGAATGACTCAAGCGGACAAATACTTTGAATCATTTTTTAAATATTTTGAAATTATTGCACAAAGACCCTTTTCATTTGAATCGGTTGACTATATTAAAAAAGATTACAGACGTTGTGTTTGTGGAGTTGATAGCATTTATTTTAAAGTAAATGAGGACATTGTAGAAATAATGGCAATTGTCGGCAGACAAGATTTGAGTGAAAAACTATAATCTGAATTAAAAAAACTGTTGCCAACAACGTGTATAATTAATGGCTGGTTTCAGTCTACTTACGAATATTCCTGCGGAATATTCTATTCGGATTTTTTTACTAAATTCGGTGCTGAAACACGCCACTAATCATACACAAAACCGTTGTTTACAATGCTGCGCGACGTTTCCAAAACACAACTCCAACTAAATTTTACGCAAAAAATATTGTGGTTTAAATGTAAAAACTCATAATATTTCTGTAAAATCACTCAGTCGATTTCGGACACATAACGATTCGTAATCGGGACGGCGGACTGATAAACTGTGTGGTAAATCAGAACGGAATAAATCAGAATTTTTCTCACTCATACGGTTTCGGACACATAACAATTCGCAATCTGGACGACGGACTGATAAGCTGCATGGCAAAACAAAACGTAAAGCAGACACTTAATTATCACTCTTGCGATTTCGGACATATAACAATTCGCAAGCAAGACGACGGACTGATAAGCTGCATGGCAAAACAAAACGTAAAGCAGACACTTAATTATCACTCTTGCGATTTCGGACATATAACAATTCGCAAGCAAGACGACGGACTGATAAGCTGCATGGCAAAACAAAACGTAAAGCAGACACTTAAAATACTTAATTCTACTATTCTCAACAGCCAACTAAAAAACTGTACGGTAAAGGAAGACGTTTAAAAAAGATTTAATTCTAAAGTTGTTTAAATATATAATGTTAAATAAATTGCACTGTAAACAACAAGGTGTATAATTAACGGCTAGGTCGAGCTTGCTTACGAAAATCCTGCGGATTTTCTATTCGGTTTTTATTTGTTATCTTCCGTGCTAAATTACGCCACTAATTATACACGACACCGTTGTTTACAATGCTTCGCGACGTTTCCAAAACAGAACTATAACTCAATTTTACCAAAAAAAATATTGTGGTTTAAGTCTAAAAACTCATAATATTTCGGATAAATCACTCAGCCGATTTTGGACACTTAACAATTCGCAATCGGGACGGCGGACTGATAAACTTTGCGGCAAAACAGAACGTAAATAATCGGAATTTACTCACTCTTGCGGTTTCGGACACATAACAATTCGCAAGCAGAACGACGGATTGATAAGCTGCATGGCATAACAAAACACATTAAATCGGAATTTTTCTCACACATACGGTTTCGGACACATAACAATTCGCAAGCAGTACGGCGGACTGATAGCTGCATGGCAAAACAAAACGTAAAGCAGACACTTAAAACTACTCAATTCTACCCTACTGAGCAGCGAAATAAAAACTGTACGGTAAAGCAAGACGTTTAAAAAAGATTTAATTCTAAAGTTGTTTAAATATATAATGTTAAATAAATTGCACTGTAAACAACAAGGTGTATAATTAATGGCTAGGTCGAGCTAGCTTACGAAAATCCTGCGGATTTTCTATTCGGTTTTTATTTGTTATCTTCCGTGCTAAATAACGCCACTAATTATACACGAGACCGTTGGCAGTAATTTAAAGAAAAATCTCCGTATTCAAGAACTTAACGCAACAAATCTAAATTAATAGATTTGTAATTATGGTACGAAAAAAAACAGGTAGACTTACCCTTAAAGAAAGAATACAGATTGAGACTCTTTTAACTGAAAAAAAGAATAAATCATACATCGCTATAACCATTAACAGAGCTCGATCTACGGTTACAAGAGAAGTTAATAAATGGGTGCAAACAGATAGAGATAAATACTCAGCAGAACTAGCTCATTGGTGCGCCAAAGATGATTACCTAAACAAAAGAAATATTGATAAAATATCTAAGTACCCTAGACTTCGAATTTATGTCTATAGGGGCTTATTATCACAATGGACTCCTGAACAAATTGCTGGAAGACTAAAAGAAGAATTCCCAAATGATCCTATAATGTCTATTTCTCACGAATCAATTTATAGGTACATATATGCAAAGCCTCAAGCTAGTTTAAATAAAAAACTAATTAAACTCCTCGTACGCAAAAAAACAAGACGTAGACCCTCTAAAAAAAGACGCAGAACAGGATCTAAAATATTAAACCAAGTCAGTATAGACCTAAGGCCCGAGCATATTAACCTAAGAAATGAAATCGGACACTGGGAAGGAGATTTAATGATTGGGAAGGATCAAAAATCGGCTATTGGAACTATCGTAGAACGCAAATCTAGATATACATTAATTATCAAACTAAAAGCCAGGAACTCTAAGGAAATTGCTAAAATGTTTTCTAAAGAACTTAACAAACTAGATCCCATATTCAAAAAATCTATGACCTACGATAATGGAATTGAAATGGCAAGACACGAAACAATTACCAAGAAAACAGGTATGAAAATTTACTTTGCACACCCCTATTCTTCTTGGGAAAGAGGTACCAATGAAAACACTAACGGACTCATCAGAAGGTACCTCCCAAAAGGAACAGATTTTAACAAAATTGACTTAAATACATTCATCGAAATTCAAGAAAAATTAAACAATAGACCTCGTAAAATTATTGGATTTAAAACCCCTAATGAAGTTATGATAAAAGAACTAAAAATTGTAGCTTAGACTCATACAAAAAAAAGCAACGTTTGTTGCGTTAGAACCTTGAATGCAGCATCGAGATAACTAATAAAAACACAAGATTCGAAAATTGAAAGCACGATTTAAGAAAATAATATTACTCTTTTTTTGGCAATATTCTTTTGCCTATCTTCAATTGCGCAGACCAATTCCAATCACGTTAAAGTTAAAGGCTATTATAAAAAAAATGGGACATATGTTCAACCACATTACAGAACAGCACCAAATAGTACAAGAAATGATAATTTTTCAACAGTAGGTAACACAAATCCATATACAGGAAAACCTGGCTGGATAAATCGGGACAACAACTATAATACACTTTATTATACTGATTACACCTATTCACCAAAAACTTACAATGAACCATACGTAAATCCAAAAATTAAATATCCTGATAGAATCTATGTAGAAGATGAGTATGGGAATGATACTACTTACTTAAAAATGTTGGATAAAAGAACATTTGGCATATATGACTTAAAAGATGAACTTATATTGTATTTAGTAATTAATCATCGAGGAGATTGGCGAATATTTAATACTGAAGGAATTTACATTAAAACTATATTTTTAACCGAATAAATGAAAACATTATTTACACTACTTTTTCTATGTACAATATATTTGGCTCAAAGCCAAACAATATATAAAAACCCTCTTGGGTTCAATGTAAAATTCGACAAGACTTGGAAAAGATTACCAAAAGAAGTTTTACAAGAAAAAACAAAATTCATTAAAACTTATATGGAATATAAAGGGAATATTCAATATGATGCTTGTTTTCAAAAAATTGGAAATGCTGATATGGACTATCCATATATTCTATTTAAAAACTTCTATGCAACAACTACCAACGAAAATGAGATTGAAAAATTAAGGGAATTCTATACGGACAAATTTGGTGTCAATAAGGTTTTAGAAAGTTTAGAAACAGATAAAGTAAAAATGGAACTTCAAATTGGAAAAACCTACTATGATAAAGGAAAACAACTACTAATTTTCACATACGATTTAAACTTAAATGTTAAAGGCAATCTTATAGCAATGGTTGGTTTTTATGTTGGCAAAAGTGCTACACTTCAAATCTTATGTTATACGTATGCTGATGAGTTTAAATATGACCAAAAAGAATTTCTTGACATTATTAATTCAATTGAAGATAATGGTATGAAAACAAATATGAGGGATTATTTAAAAAAACACGACCAAGCCGTTTTATACTATAATGAAGGATTAAAACAATCAGCAAATAATAATATAAACAAAGCAATTGAAAATTACACATTAGCAATAAATACATATCCAATTGAAGATAAATTTCAATTATCGGAGGCTTATTATAATCGTGCTTTAAATAAAAGAAAATTAGACAATTTTAATGGAGCAATAGCTGATTATACAAAAGCAATTGAATTTCGTCCAGATTATTATAAAGCATATAATAATAGAGGTTTTGCATATTTAATGCTGGAAAAATACTCTACAGCAATCTATGATTTTACTATGACAATTAAATTTGACAACTACCAAACAGAATTTACAGGAATGGCTCTTGGGAATCGAGGTATCGCCAAATTAAGTATTGGAGAAGATGGATGTGAAGATTTAAAAAAAGCTATTGAAGAAGGAAATCAGAATGTAAAATCAATTTTTTACGAATATTGCAACTAATATGAAAATAAAATACTTCTTTATAATTTCTTTAATGTTTTTTTCTTGTAGAAATGACAAAGAGAAAGAACAGAAAACCGAAATCACTAATTCGATTGAAGAAAAGGATAACAAACAATTTTTCTCTGACTATTATTTCAAAATAGAATCGCCTTGTAAATTACAAAAGGATTTTAGCAATGCTCAAGAAAATTATTACACATATCGCTGTAGTTCAGAAAGCAACGAATCAATTTATTCTTTTTCCATCAAAGACCTAAAAGGCGAATTGAGTGAACTTAAAACTGACATAGAAAAACGGTTATTTTCAATTAAATTTTTAGACACCTATAAAAAGGAACTTAATGCAAATAATATAGAATATTCAGAGCCTTACATTTATGGTTTTAAAGCATTAGAATACACAATACCAACTGGTAATATATTTAATAAACAAGCAATTTTTGTAAGTAATGGTTTTGCATATACTTTTAATATTACTGCCAACAAAAATGAAATAGATACTTTATTCTCAACTTTCATAAATTCTTTTGAACTCTATCATAAAAGTCCAAAGTATTCTTATTCCATAGAAATACCTAAAGGTTATAGTCAAGAAGAAATTGTAGGTAAAAATGTTGATTTGAAGTATGTAAACAACAAGGGTTATTCTATCGTTCTTGTCGTAAAAAAATTACCAAAAAACGAGAAAGGTTCAATCGATGATATGATGTCATTATCTGATGACTTTTGGATAAATATGATGCCGTATTCTGAAATGAAAATTATAAAAAAAGGAAATGTTTTTGTTGACAACACAAAAGGCTTCTTTATGTCTTATACTGCAAAAGAAGTAATTGACAAAGAACCCTTGTATTATAATAATTATATGTTTATAAAAAATGGAGTTATCTATACTTTAACAACAACCTGTAAACCAGAAGACATTTATGATATGCGTTCAGTTTTTTTTCGAGTTTCAAATTCATTAAAATTCCCAATTTAATATGATAAAAAATCATTACCAGATTTTAGGGATAAACAGAAACGCAGATAATAAAGAAATTAAACAAGCTTATAAAAAATTAGCAGTAAAATTTCATCCTGACAAAAATAATGGAGACAAATATTTTGAAGAACGTTTCAAAGAAATACAAGAATCTTATGAGGTTTTAATAAACTCGCAAAAGAAAAGCGATTACGATAGGATTTATGACTCTTTTTTTTCTAACAAACAAAAAGAAAATTATAGCCAATCACAATCAACATATAAAAACACAGATACATCATATTCAAACCAAAGACAAACAGAACGAAAACAGGAACAAAAGAAAAAAGAAGAAGCTGAAAAAAGCAGAGTTTCAAATATTAAGAAAAATACTGAATTAGCATTTGAAGATAAAGCTTGGATATTTATTGCTAATTTCACAGTTGTCGGCTCGATTGTAGGTTTATTTATGTTTGTTAAATATAGAGCCGAAGGCTATAACAAAAAATCAAGTCAAGTTTGTGGTATTTCTGTTTTAGGAGTATTTGTAGGTTTGATTTTGGCAGTAATTTTTGCTTTAGGCAATAAATAATCAATGAAAAGAATTAAAGACATAAAAATTAAAGGAGCGAATTTACATTTTAGTTTTTGCCACCAAAAACCAGAAAGGTCTTTCTTTTGGAAAGGCAAGCAATTCCCTCTTTGTTCAAGATGTACAGGAATAAATTTAGGTTATTGTATTTTACCTTTTTTTATTTTTGGCTTTATAAAAATCCCTCTTTTGTGGTCTATCTTAATAATTATTCCAACATATATTGACGGAACTATTCAAGCATATTTTAACATTGAGAGTAATAATACAAGAAGATTCATAACTGGATTATTAAGTGGAATTGGAACAATGTCTTTAGTATCAATAATCGGAATTTATATAGGAAACCAAATATTAACACTAATCAATTAAATTTTAAACTATGTCAGAACAACTGAACCCAAAAGAAAATCCAAACGACAAATTAAGTACTGGATTACAAGTTTTATCTTTTTGTATTCCATTAGCAGGAGCAATTATTTACTTTAGTAATAAAAGTGACAGTCCAAACAAAGCGAAAATGGCTTGTCACGCTGCATTATGGGGAATTGGATTAGGAATTGTACTTCAGATAATTGCGACAGTTGCTGGAGCTGGAAATTAATAAAAAAACTACTGCCAACACCGTATATAAGCCATTGCTTGGTCTGTTCTACTTTGGAAAATCCTCGTGGATTTTCCAACTTGGTTTTGTACTTGCAAAGTTTCGTGCCAAACCACGCAACGGCTCATATACAAACACGTTAGCAAAAAAGTAGGAAAAATAATAACGTCGATTATTAACTATACAATAAAACTTTTATATTTGTAGGAAATATAAACTACAAAATGAGAAAATTAATATTATTTATTGTAATCATAATACTAAATTATTCGTGTCAAAAAGATGATGATATTACTCCCCTAACAATGAAACAAGCATCAACAGAGGGCTTAATTAAGCTTGGCAAAAAAAGGAAAACCCTTATTCGGTAGAAAACATGAAAAAAGCATTAGACAATCTAAAAAAGTCAAATGCATCTTCAAAATTATCTTCTATTAAAGACATTGAAATAACTACAACACATTTATACCTAAGATTTAAACCAAAAAATCAAGAAGAACTCAATATTTTGGCAATAGATTCAACCCTTGTATTATATGATTATCCTCTAGATTATGAAATCACTGAGATCGGTTACTATTATAGAGACCCAGAAGTTTCTGATGACCAACCAACTTACCAATATTGTGCCATTCCTGTTGATAAAAAACTACCTAAAGGTGTAGAATATGAGCTAATTGCTAATCTATTCATCCCTGATGAAGATAACGTTGATAGCACAGAAGGTAAAACAAGTGGTAAGTTATATTCTTCTGATTTGATTGACTCCTTAGTAGATGAAGCTTTAAGAATTACCAATAATTTAGATATGGCATTACATAACAAAAGCTCAAAAGTTTCGGCAAGCAAATGGAGACCAGCAGGTAAAATCAAAGTATGGGATGATGTACAAAATACATTTGTTGGTGTTGAAGGCGTTCAAGTAAGAGCTAGAAGGTGGTTTACGACCCACAGAGGCTTTGTTAAAGCAGACGGTAGTTATTCTTGCGATGGTCGTTTTAGACGAGATGCCAACTACAGTATCGATTGGGATCGTCATTATTTTGCACTACAAGACGGTTTGCTTAATGGTGCAACATACAACGGCCCTAAAAAACGAGGGAATTGGGATTTAAATCTTAAAGATGATAAACAAGCGTATTATGCAACTATTTTTTTAGCTGCTCATGACTATTTTTATAGACATAATTACGGATTAAGAAAACCTTCTAACACAGGAGGTTTAGGGAGAATTACAATTAAAGCACGGGAAGCTAACGGAAAATCCTCACATGCTGAAGCACGTAAGCTTTATGGTGGTTCAGACATCTCTTTAAAGGCTTGGGGAGACCCTTCTCATCTAGTGTATGGTACCACTATTCACGAACTCGCACATGCTTCACACAAAAATATTGATAGAGATGCTTATATAGACCTAACTTGGAAAGGTTGGATAAGCCCATGTACACCATCATCTGAAAGTTGCGACCACCCTGGACCTACAGGTGCAGATGCTAGACGTGTTATGGAAACTTGGGCTACTACTGTAGAGATTGTATTGACTAATTTGAGATAAAAGAGTTATTTAAGCCATTCTAGTTTTTTTTATTATTATCAAAACAGACAACGTCTTGGCACCATTTATCAACCATACTATACTTCTGTTGGTTATGACTTAATTGATAATTTCAATCAAAGAATCTATGGAAGTGGATATCCTCAAGATAGAGTGTCAGGCTATAATATAAAACAAATAGAAAATAGTTTAAGCAACACCAATAGTTGGAATGAATGGAAAGAACATATCAAACAACAAAATCCTTCTAATCCAACGAACAAATACATTGACGAACTTTTTAATAATTGGTAATATGAGAACATTTATTTATTTAGTTATTATTTTATTTTTTGCTTCCTGTACAGATTTAAGTGATGGTGAAACCTATACTTACACGGTCAAAAATAAAAGTGGAGTACCAGTAAAAATATATGCTTTTAATAGTAATAGTATGACTCCTGGAGAAGTAATTCATACTATAACACTTCAAAACAACGAGGAGTTGACAAAAAAATTTGAAGATGGATCACCTCCTAAAGGATATAATTTTAGTGATTTTTTTGGAAAACCAAGTGGTAGAAGTGTTACAGACTCTATTAGAGTAATTTATGATAATACTAAACACCAAAGTTTTAACTCTAAAAACTGTAATGGAGAAGATAGAAACCCCATTAATATTTGTGCTTATCAAGGCGTTGACGAATCATTTACTTTCACAGCAGAAGATTACAAAAACGCAGTAAATTGTAATAGTAATTGTGAGTAAACACTTTTGCTAACACGATATATAAAAAATAGCAGCTAAGTGCAATTTACAAAGTTTGTGCTTAGCTACTTTTTTTATTGAAAATATGAAAGTAAGAGTATCTTTATTCTGCTACTTTTCATATACAATCACATTGTAAACAAGCAAAAACTCTACTAAATACAATTTTAATTCACTAAAAAACATAACTATTAGTGAATATGTTTTATTATTCATATATTTGAACAAAGCTTAAGTTATGTATGAAAGAATATTATCAGATAAAATTGAGAAAAAAATAGGTAAAGGAAAAGCTATCATTTTAATTGGCCCTAGACAAGTAGGAAAGACAACTTTAATTAGAAAATTAATAAACGATAAAAAACACCTTTTCCTAGATGCTGATGACCCAACAGTTAGAAGCATCTTAAGTAATCCTAACACAGAACAGATTAAAAGCATCATAGGTTCTAATAAAATTATATTTATAGATGAAGCTCAGAGAATACCTGGAATTGGATTAACACTAAAAATAATAACAGATCAATTTAAAGATGTTCAACTATTGGTAAGCGGATCATCCTCTTTTGATTTATCTAGAGAACTTAATGAGCCACTTACGGGTCGAAAATGGGAATACGAATTATTTCCTATATGTTGGGAGGAACTTGAAAACAAACATGGATATCTTGTTTCTGAACAGCAAGTCGAGAACCGAATGTTATATGGCTTCTATCCTGATGTTTTAAATAATCCTGGCGAGGAACAAGAAATTCTAAAACAATTAGTAAACAGTTATTTATACAGAGATATACTAGCTTATTCTAATATTAGAAAACCTGAAGTTTTAGAAAGACTTGTTCAAGCTCTTGCTTTACAACTGGGAAGTGAAGTAAACTACAATGAACTCGCTCAAATTGTTGGTGTCGATAAAAATACTGTTTCAAATTATATTGACATACTGCAAAAAGGATACGTAGTATTTAAATTAGACAGTTTTAGTAGAAATTTAAGGAATGAAATTAAAAAAAATAAGAAAATTTATTTCTATGATAATGGAGTTAGAAATATGGTTTTAGGAAACTTCAATTCATTAAATCTTAGACAAGATACAGGCGCATTGTGGGAGAATTTTTTGATATCAGAAAGACATAAACAAAATACTTACAAAAACACCTATACCAAAATGTATTTTTGGAGAACAAAGCAGCAACAAGAAGTCGATTTAGTTGAAGAAAATAATGGAATTATTACCGGATTTGAATTTAAGTGGAATGCGAAGAAAAAAATAAGATTACCAAAAACGTTCGTAAGTGAATATAATGCAAATGAAGAAATAGTTGATAGAACTAACTTTAGAGAATTTATAACAATCTAAAATGCCGGTTTACAACACGGTGTATAATTAATGGCTAGTTGGGACTGTAAACTATTTTGTGTTTTTGCTGTTAGTTAGTTTAAAAATGATTTTGAAATTCATAGGCAAAAAATTTACTTTTAAATTTTTATTTTATGAACTCAGACTTAGAAAAACAATTAGACGCCTTGATCGGCAAAATCAGCAACAAGGAGGACTTTGACCAGGTCAAGGAACAGTTGCTTAAACGTGGTATTGAATCACTTTTAAAAGCAGAAATGACTGCCCACTTAGGGTTTCAAAAAGGAGGTTCTGTAATTGAGAACAACCAGCGCAATGGTTTCTCAGAGAAAACTATCAAGACTCATAACGGCGAACAACGCATCAAAATCCCCAGAGATCGTCAAGCGAGCTTTGAGCCTGTTATTGTCCCCAAACATCAATCGATTAGTCAAGAATTAGAAGATTGTATTCAACTGCTTTACGCCAAAGGTATGAGCAATAGCGATATTATTGATTTTATTGAAAGTACCTATGGAGTGCAGTATTCCACATCACAGGTATCCATTATCACCAATCAATTATTGGAAGACATCAAACAATGGCAGAATAGACCTTTAGAAGACGTATATCCCATTGTCTGGATAGATGCTATTCATTATAAAATACGTCAAGAAGGCAAGGTAATATCTAAAGCCTGTATGATAGTTTTAGGGGTGAATACCGAAGGGCAACAAGATATTTTGAGCATGAGTATTGTGGAGACAGAAAAGGCAGCTGCTTGGATGTCCATTTTAGACGATCTGCGCTCTAGAGGCGTAAAAGATATCTTCTTTCTGTGTTCGGATAACCTCTCTGGATTAGATAAAGCTGTAGAAGCTATTTTTCCAGGTAGTATACGTCAAATATGTATCGTACATCAAATTAGAAACTCTTTAAAATATGTGAGCTATAAGGACCGTAAATCAATAATGGTCGATATTAAAGCTATTTATCAAGCCGATAATGAGAAATTCGCTTTAGAGGCTTTCGAAGTCTTTAAACAAAATTGGGAAGATAAATACCTCTCTGCCGTACAGTCTTGGGAAAACAATTGGGATAATTTGACCGCGTTTTTAAACTACCCAAAAGAGATTAGAAAACTTATATATACTACCAATATCATTGAGAGTTTTAATGCCAGTTTAAGAAAATATACACGCAACAAAAAAGTCTTTCCTCATGATGATGCAGCACTGAAATCCATATATTTAGCAGCTCAAAGCATCAGCAAAAAATGGAAGAAAACACGATTTAAATGGGGCCAAATTTACAATCAATTGTATATTTGTTTTCCAAACAGGTTATAATCTATATTATTTTAACCTATGAATTTTGAAATTATTTTTCAAAAACACAAAATTTTGGATAAACTCCCCTATAAATCTAAAAAGCTACTCTTTTTTCAGGGAGTAGCTTTTTTATTTTATAACAAATCGGATAATGCTGGTTCTAAATGATGAAATTTAAAGTAAAAGCCTTTATCCTCAATCTTTTTAGAACTTACACGCTGACTCTCATACAAGATGGTGTGCATTTTCCCTAAAACTAATTTCATGACTGCTTTTGGGATATTAGGAAGAAATAATGGTTTTTCCTGAATGGATGCAATGGTCTTAACCAAGTCATTATTTGTGACAGGATTAGGCGAAACAGCATTATAAACACCTTCCAACCTATATTTTAAAACATATAAAAACAATTGAGCCAGATCGTGAACGTGAATCCACGACTGCCATTGTTTCCCAGTACCAAAAGCTGCTCCTAATCCGTAATTTACTGGTTTCACCAATTCTTGCAAAGCACCACCTTTATCAGAAAGTACCAAACCAATTCTTATTTTAGAAACCGTTATCCCTAAAGTTTTAAAAGCATCGACCTCATGCTCCCAAGCACAAACCACTTTACTTAAAAATGATGTTGGTTTTGTTTTATAATTTTCATCATAATAATTTGTAATGGAATCTGGGTAAACTCCTATGGCGCTAGCAGATATAACCTGTTTAATGTGATGTGATTCTCCTTTTAAATTATTAACTAATAATTTAGTGCTTTCGGTTCTACTTTTTAAGATTTCCCTTTTGTAACAAGGTGTCCAACGTTTTGAAATGGGAGCTGCCGCTAAATGAATGATCGTATCGACATCGGTAAAACAATTGGTATCTATATCCAAGGTTTTAGGGTTCCAATAAAAGCCTTTATAGTTTTCTTCTTTAGAAATTTGAGATTTACGCGTTGTAAGGTAACTTACTTTTATACCTTGTTGGTGACAAAGTTTTACTACTTCCTGACCAATTAAACCTGTAGCCCCTGTAATTAAAACGCGCATCTTCTATTTTTTTTACAAAATTACAAAATGGCCCTACCTAATGACCTGTATTTATATTAGGTTTAACAATATTGTTTAATAGTCAATAGTCAATAGTCAATAGTCAATAGTCAATTTAAAAATTCCATTTAACATTTTGGGTGTTATAAGGAGCTTCTTTTCACTTTTCACTTTTCACTTTTCACTTTTCACTTTTCACTTTTCACTTTTCACTTTTCACTTTTCACTTTTCACTTTTCACTTTTCACTTTTCACTTTTCACTTTCAACTTCTCCCCTCGAAGCATTTCTCGTTTTCCCGGAGGGCCAGGCAACTTTTCTACTAAAAACCCAACGGCTTGCATAGCACGACGCACACTACCTTTGGCTGCATAGGTAACTAAAATACCGCCCTCTTTTAAAGCATTAAACATGATTGAGAAAATGGCTTCCGTCCACAATTCAGGTTGAACACGCGCTCCGAACGCATCAAAATATATGAGGTCGTACAAGTTAGAATCTGTAATATCTTTAAAGAACTTTTTTTGTTTCGTTAATGAAAAACCCTCTTGAATCTTATGTTTTTCTTCCCAACTAGAGTTATGAATGGCTTCAAAAAGGTCTGATCTCTCTTCAATATGTAATTCAGAAACGTAATTGAGATGCTTAACTTCTTCATCTGAAATAGGATAAGCCTCTACACCACAATATTCAATTGGAACTTGTTTTTTTTCAGCCTCTACTAAGGTAATCAGTGTATTTAATCCCGTACCGAAGCCAATCTCTAAAATGGCAATATTTTTACCTTTTGTAGAAGTTAACGATTTGTCTAAAACATACTCAAGACCATGTTTTATAAATACATGATAAGCCTCCTGAATGGCACCATGTTTTGAATGATATTGCTCATTCCATTCTGGAATATGAATGGTTGAAGAACCATCGGAAGTAATTATAATTTCTCGTTTCAAATTAAGAATTTCTAGTAAAAAGTGGTTTTTTTATCAATTGGCCTCAAAAAAAATAATTGAATCCATGATTTGTTGTAAATATAGCATTTTTTAAAGACGAATTTGTTTAAATTTGTCTCATAAAAACACGAGACTATGAGTGCTATAATCAACGATATTGAGATTATAAAATCGGAAACTACAAAAATAAATGATGTAGATTTTAACAATTTAAAATTCGGACATGTTTTTTCTGATCACATGCTTGAATGTGACTATAAAGATGGAAAATGGCAAGCTCCTAAAGTAGTTCCTTATCAAGGTATTACTTTAGATCCTTCTGCTAAAATTTTCCATTACGGGCAATCAGTTTTTGAAGGTATGAAAGCCTACAAAGACGCTCATGAAAAAGTCTGGTTATTTAGACCTCTAGATAACTTTAAGCGTATCAATATCTCATCAAAACGTTTGGCGATTCCTGAGCTTCCTGAAAACTATTTTATGGATGGTTTAAAAGCCTTATTGGAAGTTGATAAAGATTGGATTCCTTCCAACGAAGGAAGTTCTTTGTATATAAGACCTTTTATTTTTGCTTCTGGTAATGGATTCCACGCTTCTCCTGCCGATGAATATAAATTTATTATTTGTACAGCACCTTCAGGATCTTATTTTTCTGGTGATGTTAAGGTTTTAATTGAAGAAAAGTATTCGCGTTCTGCTAATGGTGGTGTTGGTTTTGCAAAAGCTGGTGGTAATTATGCCGGACAGTTCTACCCTACGCAATTGGCTATAGAAAAAGGCTATCAACAAGTTATTTGGACAGACGATAATACACACGAATATATTGAAGAAGCAGGGGCTATGAACATTTTTGTTCGTATTAACGACACTTTAATTACTGGCCCTACTAGCGATAGAATTCTAGACGGTATTACCCGTAAAAGTATTATTGAGTTAGCAGAATCTGAAAACATTCCTGTGGAAGTTAGAAAACTTACCGTAGCTGAAGTGGTTGAAGCTGCCAAAAATGGTTCGCTTAAGGAAATGTTTGGAGCAGGAACCGCTGCTGTAATTTCTCCTATTTCTGGATTTGGTTATAAGGGTGAAGATTATGAGATAGAAAAGATTGACAATACCTACGCTAGCTTTTTGAAAAAGCGTATTACAGATATACAAACTAATAAAGCTGAAGACCCATTTGGATGGCGCTATGAGGTTAAGTAATAACACAAAAAAATGGTCTAGAAATAGACCTTTTTTTTTATTTAAAATTCCAATAAATTACTGTTCTAAAATAGATTTGATATTAGGTTTAAAATAATTAGGGCCTTTTAGAACTTTACCATCTTCTCGATAAATAGGCTCACCTCCTTCTCCTAATTTACTCATATTACTGCGCTGAATTTCATCAAAAACTTCTTCTATTTTATGCTGCATACCATGTTCAATAATGGTTCCGCATAAAATATAAAGCATATCACCTAGGGCATCGGCAACCTCAACAAGATCATTGTTTTGAGCGGCTTCTAAATACTCATCATTTTCCTCCTTCATTAGATTATATCTTAGCTTATTTTTAGCCTGACCTAAATCTGCTTTTGGCGATTCTAAATGCCCAATTTTAAAGGCCGTATGAAACGCCTTTACAGCTTCTATTTTATTTTTCATAATGTGATTTTATATTTGGGTAGTAAATGCATGTTAAATGCGTAAATTTGCATAAAAATATCATATGTTCAGTAAAGGTCAAATCATTTTCGGTGTTTTATTTTTTATCGTTTTTGCAATCATTATTGCATATACCTATAGAAAAGACTTAAAATTACACAAGCGATTTTACGCAGGAAGCTACTGGATGCTTATTGCTTTTATTGCCTTTATCGCTTTTATTTCGGCTATTAAATTCTTTTTTAAATAGCATACAATCCCTCAAAAAACAAGAGTATCGTTAAAAATTTAACTTATTTATAAAAAAAATAATATTTTAGACGCAACCTTTTTACTAATATACCATCTAATAGCAAACCACTAAAATCTAATCAAATATGACCATTATTTTAATTTTAAGTGCGCTTATTGTTGTTAATATCATTTTACTCATATTTAGTGTAAACAAAAAAACAGAACCTTGATTTAGATTCTGTTTTTTTGTTTACTTATGTATTAACTTCTAGTTTACTTCAGGAAGGAAACTGTAGTTTTTACTGTAGTTCAACATCTGACCATCAAAACTTTCTGGTTGAGTTACTTTTATTGCTATGATTTCGCCATTATTATCTGTTTCTGGTACTAAAACAGGATTTACAAAACCGCTATAAGGAGCCGATGTAAACTGTTTGTTACGCTCAAGAACTTCAGCATGAATCTCTTGATCTACTTTTACGCCATAACCTTCAACTAAAGCTTCACAAGCAGCATAATCTCCTTCAGATTTAATTCTTTGGGTTTCTCTTAATAATTGTCCGAATAATTCATGTAATTTCTCGTAATCATTAATATTGAAATAGGTTTTACCATCTCTTTTTATTTTTTCAATAACGTTATCAGCCTTACCTTTTTCAAAAACCCAAGCCGATACCCATTGTCTGTTTCTCATGTGCGCTTCTTCAACATCGTCACCTAAATTTAAACGAATAAGCTGCGTCATTAAACCATTTCTAATATAGCCATCGTAAGCTGCTTTTCCAACAGACTTCCAATCGTCAACCAAACCTAATTCTTGAAGTTTAGGGTTGTATAAATAATAAAGTCCTACTAAATCGGCACGCCCTTCTTCTAAAGTTGAGGCATAATTTTTTAAAGTTTCTTTAGTTTCTCCAACCCCAGGATTTAACTGTCCTGAAGCGTGTCCTATAACCTCGTGTAAAGCCGTATGTAATTTATCGGCTAATTGTCCGTATTTCTCTTCTAGTTCCAGTTCTTCTCGATCGTTTACAAACTCTTTTAAACGTTCTGAACCTCCAGCATTGTTATAAGCATTAATAATATTTCCTAGAGATACCGATTTACTACCTACAGCAGCACGAATCCAGTTTGCATTAGGTAAATTTACTCCAATAGGGGTACTAGGAGAAGCATCTCCTGCCTCGCCCGCAACGCTTACTACTTTATATGAAACACCAACAACATTTTTCTTTTTATGAGCATCCATTAGCGTTGAATGATCTTCAAACCATTGTGCGTTATCCGATAAGACTTTCATTTTTTGAGACATATCAAAATCTTTAATTTGAATGATACTCTCGTATGATCCTCTATATCCTAATGGGTCGTTATACACCTCAATAAAACTATTTATATAATCGATATTACCTTCGGTAGCACCTGTCCAAGCCACATTATAATCATCCCAAGTTTGTAAATCTCCTGTTTTGTAGTATTCAATTAACAGTCCAAGCGCATCCCCTTGAGCTTTATTTTCGGCTACACCTTGCGCCAATTCAAGCCATTTTATAATTTCATCGATAGCTTCACCATACAAACCACCTGATTTAAATACACGCTCTTTTAGCACACCGTTTTCTTTTACTAACTGAGAGTTTAAACCAAAAGACAAAGGTTTTTCAGGGTTTGGTGAGGTTTTTGTTTTATAAAAACTTTCAACATCTGTATTAGTTACATTAGGTCCGTAGAAGTTTACCGCAGAAAGCGCCACATTATCTACACCTTTCGCTTGGTTTACTTTCTTGACATCTTTATCATTAAACAAAACAGCAAAAGCTTCTCCTTCTAAAGATGTTTGTGTAGCCTCCAGTAAAGATTTTAAATATTCGGCAGAAAAACCTGGCTTCAACTTATCATTAGAATAATGGTGATGAATACCATTACTAAACCATACACGCTTTAAATAAGCCTCAAAAGCCTTCCAGTTATCAGTAGTTTTATCGCCTTCAAAAGTTGTATATATTTTCTCTAAGGCTTTTCTAATCGATAAATTATGGCGGTAGTTTTGGTCCCACATAATATCACGTCCCGATAAACCCGCTTGGGTTAGGTAATACACAAGCTTTTGCTCTTTTAGTGTTAAATTTTCCCAACCTGGAATTTGATAACGCAGAATTTTGATATCGGCAAATTGCTCTACATTATAATCAAATTTAACCTCCTTTTTTTCGGTTATTTCAGGAATACTGGTTTGGGACTTCTCATTGCCACAAGCCCATAAGAGCGTACTTATTAAGGCCAAGCTTAAAATTGTTTTTAGTTGCATTTTATTAAATATAGTTAGAAATTAAAATCATATTACCACAAACCATCGAATATTAAAATCTTTTTTAAGCTTTAACCTATAAAAGAATAATCAATTTGACGCAAAAATAAGAATTTATAAAGTAAAAAATTAAATTGAGTATCTTTGATTTAATTTTTTATTGAAAACCAACACCAAATGAAAGCACTTAAATACATTCTTTTACTTTTATTAATTATTTTTATTGGTACAGCTATGTATATTGCTGTGCAACCCAATGAATTTAGTTTTAGTAGAAGTAAAATTATTAAAGCTCCCGCTTCACTACTGTATAATAAAGTTAACGACTATAAAAATTGGCCAGACTTTTCGCCATGGATAGAAAAGGAACCTCACGCAACCCTCACTTACGAAGATAAAACTGCCGGCGTTGATGCTGGATATTCTTGGTCTGGTGAGATTTTAGGCGAAGGCAAAATGAAAACAATTTCGGTTGATAAAAATAAAGCCATTTCACAAAAAATAACTTTCGTTAAACCTTTTAAATCCCAATCTGATATTAATTGGTCTTTTGAAGACACAGATGAAGGCACCAAAGTAACTTGGGCTATGCAAGGGAAACAAGATTTTATGACAAAAATGCACACCACTTTTGCTGGTTCTATTGAAGAAAACACTTCTCCAGATTTTGAGCGAGGTCTTTTCAAACTGGATAGTATTGTTACAGCCGATATGCAAAAATACAGTGTAACGGTAAATGGCATTACAGAACATGGAGGAGGCTTTTACATTTACAATACAACTTCATGCAAAATCTCTGAAATATCAAATAAAATGCAAGACATGATGCCTAAAGTTAGTGCTTTTGCAAAGCAACACCACATCAAAATGGCTGGTGCGCCTTTTGTTCAATATCTTAAATGGGACGTTGCAAATAATGCCGCTATCTTTTCTTGTTGTATTCCTACTACAGAAAGAGTTATCACTACAGAAGATCATATTCTAACAGGCCATATGGAATCATTTAAAGCTGTTAAAACGACTTTAAAAGGCAGCTACGACAACTTAAAAGAAGCATGGGATACAGCCATGAAATACATTCCTGAAAATGGTTTCGAATTTACTGAAAATGGCCCTATGCTTGAAGCATACCTCACCGACCCAAGTAATACTGAAAACCCAGCCGAATGGATTACCGAAATCTACATAGCCGTGAAATAAATTAAAAAAAATCAGAAATTTAGAAACAAATATTCCATTTGATGCCATTAGAAGCTAATTTTATATGTAGCTTTTTAATCACCTTATTAACTTTAATTATATGTATTAAAAAACTCTATAGCAGGCATATTTGTCCTTTATCTTGTTTTTTTAATTAAAAATTTTTAATCCTTTTTAAAGGCTTTCACGCCAGCTTCAACTCTAGTTTTTAGATAATTTTCTCTTGGCACAATCGGACAAGAATAAGCCTCATTGTAAGCGCAATAGGGATTATAAGCTTTATTGAAATCAATTATTAGGGAATCTCCCGTTGGAATCCTGACATCAATATAACGGCCACCACCATAAGTTTCAACCCCATTAGTTTCATCTAAAAAAGGCAAAAACAAATAATCCTCAAATCCTTCTTGAGTCATGAGATCCTTCCCTTGGTATACGTTTAAGTTGAATGATTCCCCTTTTAATTCAAAAGATAAAACCCCATAAATACGCTCATCAGAAAGGCGATCTGTAGTCGTTTTCATTTTAAACCATTTCGTATCCGGAGTGCACTTTAAATAGGCATGAACCCTATAGGTCGAATCGTGCTTAAAAAAATCAAGGCCTTGAAAAACTTTAAGGTCACTAGGTTTTAAAGGTGATTTGGTTACATCCTTAAAATCGGCATTTTGCTGTCTTTGATAAGGCGTATCCCCTTTTATAGGTCGTATTTTCTGGTTGCAACTTGTCAAACAGACTAAAACCCCAAGGAAAACAAGTTTTAATTTCTTCATTAGACTTTACTATTTCTAAATTTTTTCCTTTCAAAAATACAATTTACAAATGTTTTAAATAGTTTTGATACATTAAAAGCATTTAAAAAACACGGATATTTTGAAAGTAAATCAATTTGATATTATTATCGTTGGTGGTGGCCCCATAGGCATCGCCTGTGCATTAGAATGTAAAAAAAGAGGTTGGAGCTATGTGGTTATTGAAAAGGGAGCCTTAACCAATTCGCTGTTTAATTACCCTAAAAACATGACGTTTTTTTCAACTTCAGAAAAACTTGAAATTGATGACATTCCGTTTATAAGTAATAATCCTAAACCTAATAGAGATGAAGCTTTAGAGTACTACAGGCGGGTAACCACTTCAAATCAATTAAACATGCATTTGTTTGAAACCGTACTTGCTATTGAAAAAACAAAACCTAATGAATTTAGTATAAAAACGGACAAATCCACATATTTTTCTAAATACACTATAGTCTGCACGGGGTTTTATGACATTCCTAAAATGCTTGATATTCCTGGTGAAAATCTTAAGAAAGTCACTCATTATTACAAAGAAGCACACCAATATGCACTGCAAGATGTTCTTGTTGTTGGGGCGAGCAATTCGGCTGTAGATGCTGCTTTAGAAATTTGGCGTAAAGGCGGACGTGTCACTATGGTTATTAGAGGAGAAAGCATTGGGGAACGTGTGAAATACTGGGTGCGTCCAGATATTATTAATAGAATTGAAGAAGGCAGTATTACGGCTTATTTTAACGCTTTTATTAAAGAAATAAAAGAGCAAGAGGTGGTTATCGACACCGTTAATGAGGAAATAATTATACCTAACGATTTTGTAATCGCATTAACAGGCTACCTGCCTAATTTTAAACTCTTAGAGAGCAGTGGTATAAAGCTTTCAAAAGATGGTAAAAACAGACCATATTACGATGCAGAAACGATGGTTTCGAACGTTGAAGGCCTCTATTTGGCTGGTGTGGTTTGTGGAGGAAACGAAACCCATAAATGGTTTATAGAAAACTCTCGAGTTCATGCCAGACGCATCGCAAAACATCTTGAAACACTATCCATATAAATCTTATGAATTTAAATCAAGTTACTGTCCCCTCATTGAATGTCGCAAAATCGGTAGCATTTTATAAAACGCTAGGCTTAAAGTTGATTGTTTTCACACATTCTAAATACACGAGGTTTGAATGTCCTGATGGTGATGCAACTTTCTCGATACACCAAGTTGAACGCCTTTCGGATAATTCTGGAATTATGGTTTATTTTGAAGAACAAAACTTGGATGAGACTGTAGAATATTTAATTAATAAAGGCATGGAGTTTAACCAACTGCCTACAGACAGGTCTTGGTTGTGGCGAGAAGCCCAACTTAACGATCCAGATGGCAACCGTATTATTTTGTACCATGCTGGTAAAAACAGAAAAAATCCACCAAGACGCCTTGCATAGGCATGATTTTTTATGTGAATATTTAAACAATATTCATATTTTATCTCCCTCTAACTTTAATTCTATTTAATAGGAGTTACTTCTTTTTGTTTTACCACGTTCGATAATACAATTTGAGTTTTAGATTCACCATAAGTAATCAACTGATCTATAAAAGTCTCTAGATGCTTTTGATTTTTCAAAACCACTTCCATCACTATATTTTCATCGCCTGTAATTCGGTAACAGTTTATCACCTCATCATAGGTTTTTACTTTATCTAAAAAGGGTCTTAATTTCCCCATAAATGCTCTTAAGGTGATAATCGCTTTAAGTTGGTAGCCGATCTCGAAAGGGGAAACTATGGTTTTGTAGCCTTCTATAATACCCAGGTCTTCCATCTTTTTGATGCGCTCTGAAACTGCGGGAGAACTTACACCTACCCGCCTTCCAATTTCGGCATTAGAAAGCCTTGCATTTTCCTGTAAACATTTTAAAATTTTTCGATTAAGACTATCAACTATCATTTAAAAGAAATTTAACACTAATTAATTAATAATTAAAGCAAATATACAATTTTACTTTAATGATTAAAGTTGATTCTCCTGAGTTGTGAGTAATTTTGAATAAATGCTAAGAAATAAATAATTATGTCGTCTAATACCCCACTAAATCTATCGGAATTACCGATTTACCAGAAAGCTTTGGAGATTTTCACCCTGTCTCAAAGCATTTCTTCTTACTTAAATAGCGACTTATCTTCTCTAAATCAAGATGGTAGTGAAAGTCATCATATTTATTTTTCAGGAGATATTATTCAACAATCTGTTTCATTAGCTCCAGAAATTCTAAACGCAGAATTACAAAGACATTCAGAACGCAGATATAAGCATATTGAATCTTTAAGGAAATTAACCAATAAGCTTTATAAAAATTCATATCGTTTAGAACGTTCTAACAGTAACGGAAAAGATTTTTTACCGATTTTAAGAAGTGAATTAAAAAAGTTTAAAAAACTACAAAGCACTTGGATGCTTACATTATAGAACTTAACCCCTCTAGGTTATATAAAAAACGCTCAAAAAATTTAAATTTATTGAGCGTTTTTTCATGTTCATCGTAATGCTATCACGCGATAAACTTTGTTTTCGAATTTAAGACATGGCCTTCAGTTAAGTGATATTTTTCTGATTTGACCGTATAAAATAACCAATCTAAATAGTTTTTTGAACGCCTTTTAAACTTGTATTTGAGGGTACATTCCATAATATAAAATTGTTTTTAGGGTTAAACAATACTAAATAAATAGCTCTAGAAGATTAATTTACACTTAGATAGTTAAAGCAAAAAAATAACGCCTAATTTTTAGATTAAGCGTTATTAAATTCCTATAACTTGTATTATAATGTCAAAAACAAGGTTGAAAAGGCTCTTATACAACTGATTTTAAGCCGTTAAAATACAGAACACAAAAAAGAACCATTAACAAATCCTTGAATTACATATTAAAAAACTACATATTTCGTCTGTACTGGCCACCGACTTCAAATAAGGCTTCAGTAATTTCTCCTAAAGAACAAACTTTACATACTTCCATAAGCGCATCAAAAATATTTTCATTTTGAACGGCCTTTAGCTGTAAATCCTTTAACAAATCGGTGGTGTTATGAGCTTCATGCAAGTTCTTCAACGTTTTAATTTGAAGTTGTTTTTCTTCTTCGGTAGCACGAATAACTTCTGCTGGTAAAACTGTTGGAGACCCTTTACTGCTTAAAAAAGTATTCACACCAATTATTGGAAAATCACCATTGTGTTTTAACGTTTCGTAATACAAACTTTCTTCTTGAATTTTACTGCGTTGGTACATGGTTTCCATAGCTCCTAATACGCCACCTCGTTCATTGATTCTATCGAACTCAACAAGAACGGCTTCTTCTACTAAATCGGTTAATTCTTCAATTATAAAAGAACCTTGAATGGGGTTTTCATTTTTAGCCAGCCCAAGCTCTTTATTAATTATAAGCTGAATAGCCATGGCACGACGCACCGACTCTTCAGTTGGTGTTGTAATGGCTTCATCGTAAGCATTGGTATGTAAGGAGTTACAGTTATCATAAATCGCATAAAGGGCTTGAAGTGTGGTTCGAATGTCATTAAAATCAATTTCCTGAGCATGTAAACTACGTCCTGAAGTTTGAATATGATATTTAAGCATTTGAGCTCTTTCATTAGCCCCATACTTATGCTTCATGGCTTTTGCCCATATTTTACGCGCTACACGACCAATAACGGCATATTCTGGATCGATACCATTAGAGAAAAAGAAAGATAAATTCGGACCAAATTTATTGATATCCATACCACGGCTTAAATAATACTCCACATAAGTAAAGCCGTTGGATAAAGTCAACGCCAACTGGGTAATAGGATTCGCTCCTGCTTCGGCGATATGATAGCCTGAAATAGACACCGAATAAAAATTACGAACATTGTTCTCTATAAAATACTCTTGAACATCGCCCATTAAACGCAAAGCAAATTCGGTTGAGAAAATGCAAGTATTTTGTGCTTGATCTTCCTTTAAAATATCAGCTTGTACAGTGCCGCGAACTTGAGCAATGGTATTGGCTTTAATAGAATGATACACTTCTTTAGGTAAAACCTGATCACCTGTTACACCCAAAAGCATCAAACCTAAACCGTTGTTCTCTTCAGGTAAGCTACCGTTGTATTTAGGACGCGCTTCCTTTTTATATAATTCCTCTAATTTCGCTTCAACAGTATCCTCTAAACCATTTTCTTTGATGTAAATTTCACATTGCTGATCTATGGCTGCATTCATAAAATATCCTAATAACATGGGTGCAGGGCCATTTATAGTCATACTCACTGAGGTCATAGCATCGGCCAAATTAAAACCGGAATACAACTTTTTAGCATCATCTAAACAGCAAATAGAAACGCCTGCATTACCAATTTTACCATAAATATCTGGTCTAATATCAGGGTCGTTTCCATAAAGTGTGACACTATCAAAAGCTGTAGACAAGCGCTTTGCTGGCATACCCTGACTTACATAATGAAAACGTTTATTGGTACGTTCTGGGCTTCCTTCGCCTGCAAACATACGCGCTGGGTCTTCCCCTTTTCTTTTAAAAGGATACAATCCAGAAGTAAAAGGAAACTCTCCTGGAACGTTTTCTTGCAAACACCAACGAAGTATGTCACCCCAAGCTTGGTACTTTGGGAATGCCACCTTCGGTATTTGAGTATGCGAAAGGGATTCGGTGTGGGTTTCAATTTTAATTTCTTTATCACGCACCTTGAAACTATAAATAGGGTTTTTATACCTATTAACTTTAGCATCCCACCCCGTTAGGATCTCCCAATTGAACGGATCTAAATTCATTTTTAGGCGATCAAATTCGGCTATAAGTAGTTTTAAAAACTCGTGGTTTTCAGCAGGGCCAAGTTTTAAAACATTAGCTTCATCGAGGCCGAGGCCCAACTTTCCCATAAAAGATAGTTCGTCTTCTTTCTTAGTAACATCAACTACCGTACAAATCGTTTTAAAAATTCCATAGAGTTTTTGAGCTATTTCAACTTGTTCGTTAGCCTTTTTATCATAAGCTCTATTATTTTCAGATATTTCAGATAAATAACGGGTTCTAGCAGGAGGAATTACAAAAATTTTCTCACTGTTACTTAGAGATTCAACCAGGTTTGATTTTAAATCTGCTTCTGTTTTTTCAACCAACTTATTAATAATAGCCAGATATAAAGTATTCATTCCAGGGTCGTTAAACTGAGAGGCAATCGTTCCAAAAACGGGTAAATCTTCTTGAGGCGTCTCCCACAGCAAATTATTACGCATATATTGCTTTTTCACATCACGTAAAGCATCTAAAGCGCCTCTTTTATCAAATTTATTAATGGCAACTAAATCGGCAAAATCGAGCATATCAATTTTTTCTAATTGTGTGGCGGCACCAAATTCGGGAGTCATCACATAAAGTGACACATCGGAGTGTTCAATTATTTCGGTATCTGATTGTCCGATTCCCGAAGTTTCTAAAATAATTAAATCATAATTTGCTGCTTTTAAAACCTCAATGGCTTCATTTACATGCTTAGAAAGCGCCAGATTGGATTGCCTTGTGGCTAAACTACGCATATAAACGCGCTCACTATTTATGGCATTCATTCGAATACGATCCCCTAGAAGCGCACCACCAGTTTTACGTTTAGAAGGATCTACCGAAATGATACCTATGGTTTTATTAGGGAAATCTAATAAATAACGTCGAACGAGTTCATCGACCAAACTAGATTTTCCAGCACCTCCTGTACCTGTAATTCCCAGAACTGGTGTTTTTGAAGTTTTATTTATAGAATGAATTTTATCTAAAGTAGCTTTAGCTATTTCTGGAAAATTTTCAGCGGAAGAAATAACACGAGCGATATCTTTAACCGATTTACTTTGAATATCCTCTAAATGTACATCAAGCCCATGCCCAATCGCAAAATCAGATTGCTGTACCAAATCGTTTATCATTCCTTGCAGTCCCATTTCACGGCCATCATCAGGTGAATAAATACGGGTGATGCCATAATCCATTAAGTCTTTAATTTCTGAAGGTAAGATAACGCCGCCGCCGCCGCCAAAAATCTTGATATGTCCAGCACCTTTTTCCTTTAAAAGATCGAACATGTATTTAAAATATTCATTGTGACCACCTTGATAAGAGGTTAAACAAATAGCATTCACATCTTCCTGAAGGGCGGTATTAACCACTTCTTCAACACTGCGATCATGACCTAGATGAATCACCTCAACACCAGTGGCTTGAATGATTCGACGCATTACGTTTATTGAGGCATCATGCCCATCGAACAGGGAGGCTGCAGTTACGATTCTAATTTTATTTTTTGGCTTGTATATTGCTTGCTGGTTCATTCGTAAATATTCTCGTATTTTAGTCTGCCAATTTACGAAATAATCAAAATTTTAAACCATTTACTTGATATTATCTAAAACTATATTCTAAGTTTAGTCTTTTATAATTTTAACCTAATTTTGAACATTAAAGCTTAAATTCTAATGAATAAAATAACCATATTAATACATTGTAAAGACAAACCAAATATCATTGCATCAATCACAAATTTTATTGCGAATAAAGGGGGTAACATTGTTTACATCGACCAATATGTTGATCGGGAGCAAGATATTTTCTTTATGCGATTGGAAAGTGAATTTGTTTCTGATACATTCTCTACACTAGACTTTAAAACTGATTTCAAAAGTGAGCTAGCGGAAACTTTTAAAATGAAATGGCGCATTTATTCTTCTGAGAAAAAGCCGAAAATGGCTTTATTTATTTCAAAATACGACCATTGTTTATATGATTTATTAGGAAGGTATAACTCTGGTGAACTCAATCTGGAAATACCTTTTATTATCAGTAACCACAACGATTTGGAGCATATCGCTAAAAATTTCAACATTCCTTTCTACCACATCCCGGTAACTAAAGAAACTAAAAAGGAGGCTGAAGACAAACAGTTGGAGTTACTTTTAGAACATAAAATAGACTTTATCGTATTGGCCAGGTACATGCAAATTGTATCTGACAAACTGATCAATCAATACCAAAATAAAATTATAAACATTCACCATTCGTTTTTACCAGCGTTTATTGGTGCTAAACCCTACCATTCTGCTTACAAACGAGGTGTTAAAATTATAGGTGCCACCAGCCATTATGTCACAGAAGAATTAGATGCAGGACCTATTATAGAACAGGATGTTACCCGCGTATCGCATACACATGCTATTTCCGACCTGATAGCTAAAGGGCGTGATTTAGAAAAAGTCGTTCTTGCTAACGCCGTAAAACTACACGCCAATAGAAAAGTTATGGTTTATAATAATAAGACCGTAATTTTCACATAAACGGATACAAATTCAACCCGTCATTTTTTCTAAAACAACAATCACATATGATACGCAAAATTCTAGCCATTACCTTGTTAATAAACCTAACTGCTTGTGCCGAACTGCATGAAGTAGCCAAGCAATTACCTCAAACACAAACCAATATTCCAAACAGCACTATTGGAAACGCTGATATAGCTGCTGGTTTAAGGCAAGCTTTAGATTTAGGTATAGAAAAACAAGTATCAAAACTTACTCAAACCAATGGTTTTTACGGAAATGAGATGGTTAAAATTTTATTACCAAAGGAATTACAAAAGGTTGATGATGGCCTAAGAAAAATAGGGTTAGGAAACCTCGCTGATGAAGGACTAAAAGCACTTAACCGAGCTGCTGAAGATGCCGTAAAGGAAGCTACACCCATCTTTGTAGATGCTGTAAAGGGCATTACATTTAATGATGCTAAAAGCATATTAGTTGGAAGTGACAATGCCGCAACACAATACTTAAGTTCTAAAACAGAAACCTCCTTGTATAATAAATTTAATCCTGTGATTAAAAATTCCTTTAGCAAAGTAGGCGCCGATAAAATCTGGTCTAATTTAATTAACAAATACAACAGTATTCCTTTTACAGATGACGTTAACCCCGATTTAACCGACTATGTGACAGGTGAAGCTTTAAAAGGTGTTTTCACGATGATTGAAGTAGAAGAAAAAGAAATTAGAACACAATACTCATCTAGAACCACAGATTTATTAAAGAAGGTGTTTGCTTTACAAGGCTAAAATATTGTATTACCCATTTACCCTTCATAATTTTAAAACCGGATAAAAATTTATTCGGTTTTTTTTATGCACTTAAAATTTTAGTTAAAATACATTTAATTTTTTAGTTGGTTTTTTATAATTTAAACAAAAAAGATGTATATTTAAACAACTGTAAATCAACCTGTAACATTGAAACGTCTAGACGCCATAAAACTTCATCAAGATAAACTCCACAGAGACTATAAGGTTCTAGTTGAGCAGGCGTATAATTTTCGACAAACCGATTCAGAACTTAGTGATATTTCAGAATATCGCGCCATAAAACTGCTAAACAAACTCAACAGGTTAAAATATCTATATAGAGATCGAGAAAAGCAGCAATCAATAACCTAACATTTAATTACCATTTATTTAACTTTTTAAAGATGTTTGAGGCATTAAAATTGCTAATACATTAATTTATAATTAAAATTTTAACATCATGAATACGTCATTTATAAAAACACAACAAAGTAAATTATTAAACACTTACAAACAGCTTATGGAACAAGCTTATAATTTTAGACAAATGGACGCTGCTCTGAGCGATATTTTAGAGTTTAAAGCCCTTAAGTTGCTTAACGAATTAAATCGTTTAAACTTTTTAAACTCAAATCAATTGATATACTGTAAGATATAATCATTATTTATTGTTATATTAACCTCAATAAAACATCTGTACAGTCTTTTATTACGTACTTTATATAAACAAAAAAACTAAAACGTTATGAACCCTCACTTTTGTCGCGTAGGAAAAATTAAGCCTAATTTAAATAAATTAATCAGCTTAAAACAATTAGAAAATAGAATTGCAAACTTTGTAGAAGATACTACTAAAGTTGAGTATGAAGATTTAAACGGAGCGTTTTAAAATACTTAAACGCCGCCATGAGCCTTGATCCATACCAAGAAAACATTTCCCCATCTACAAGTATAGCTTTACTTTTGGGAAAAATTTCTTGTGACTTATTCTTATGAATTTCCTTAAAAGGAAAAGGCTCTGAGGATAACAAGACAAATTCAGGCGCTCTACCGGTATCTAATTTATTAGGTTCTATTTCAGGATATCTTTCTAAGTGACCGAATATGTTTTCAAACTTATTTATGTTCAATAAATAGTTTATAAATGTATGATTTGCGGCTGCCATCCAAGGAGATTTCCAAATAAAATAAGCAACTGAAACAACAGGTTTATCCTTTACAAAGTCTTGAAATTCATTAAACTCTGCTTTAATAGTTTCAACAATTTTTTCCGCTTTTAATTGGCAATTAAATAGCGCGCCATATTGTGCGATTAAATTTAAGCTATCTTCTAAATTATAGATATCGGACACATGTACCTTGCAAATACCTTCACACGCTTCTACAATTTCCTTAGTATTCTCCTCTTTATTACAAAGAATGATATCCGGATTTAGTGACTTGATTTTATCAAGATGAATTTGCTTGGTCCCCCCAATAACAGTAACCTTTTTACGCAGCTCTTTGGGGTGAATACAAAATTTGGTTATTCCCACTAATGCATCTTGCAAACCTAAATCACAAAGCAATTCGGTTTGACTAGGCACTAATGAAATGATTCGCTTAGAGCCCCCTTCTAAAGAAATTACTCTATGCAGTTGATCTTTAAACTCCATGACATCATTTAAAATGATGACGCATCTAAGATATCAGCCATTTCCTTTTGAAGTTCTTCAGATTTTTGGGCTGCTGACGCTGCAAAGTCAGTATCATTTGAAGCATAAATGATACCTCTTGATGAGTTTATAAGTAACCCCACAGTGTCATTCATACCGTATTTACAAACGTCCTGTAAATTTCCGCCTTGAGCTCCAACTCCTGGTACTAACAAGAAACTGTTTGGAATAATTTTTCTGATATCTACTAAATATTCAGCTTTAGTAGCTCCAACCACGTACATCAAGTTTTCTGAATTTACCCAGGTTTTAGAAGTTTCTAACACCTGTTTGTAAACCTCTTTACCATCAACCGTTTTGGTTTGAAAATCAAACGCCCCTTGGTTGGATGTTAGGGCTAAAAGAATGGTATGCTTATTTTCAAAAGCTAAAAATGGCTCTACGGAATCTTTGCCCATATAAGGTGCTACGGTTACCGAATCGAAGGCTAAATCTTCGAAAAAAGCTTTGGCATACATCGTACTCGTATTCCCTATATCACCACGTTTCGCATCGGCAATTGTAAAGATTTCAGGATGGTTTTCATTTAAATAATTGATCGTTTTTTCTAAAGCTTTCCAACCTTTTAACCCATAAGCTTCATAAAAAGCCGTATTGGGTTTGTACGCTACGCACAAATGATGCGTCGCATCAATTATGGCTTTGTTGAAGGCAAAAATAGGATCTTCTTCTTCCAGAAGGTGTTTCGGAATTTTATTTAAATCGACATCCAATCCTATACATAAAAAGGATTTCTTTCTTTTAATTTCCTGAATAAGTTGACTTGTTGTCATGACTTTTATTTAGAACAGATACGCTGTGTTTCACAAAGACTTTTTTTTAAGAAACACAGCGTATACTATTAATTTTTATGGTATGAGGTTACACTAAATTTGATCACTATTTGCCTTTAACTTTTCGGTGTTTTCAGCAAGTTGTAATTCATCAATAATTTTTTGAATATCACCATTAACAATATTCGATAAATCGTAAAGTGTTAAACCAATTCTATGATCGGTAACACGTCCTTGAGGATAATTATAAGTTCTAATTTTAGCACTTCTATCACCACTGGTTACCATGGTACCACGTAAAGCGGCATCTTCCTCCATCTTTTTAGCCAACTCTAAATCGTATAAACGCGAACGTAATACTTTAAAAGCTTTCTCTTTATTTTTATGCTGAGATTTCTGATCTTGACACTGCGCCACTAATCCTGTTGGAATATGTGTTAAACGCACAGCTGAATAAGTCGTATTTACCGACTGACCACCAGGACCTGATGAACAGAAAAAATCGATACGAACATCTTTAGGATTAATTTCTACATCAAATTCTTCAGCCTCAGGAAAAACCATGACAGTTGCTGCTGATGTATGCACGCGACCTTGTGTTTCTGTTTGCGGAACACGTTGTACACGGTGAACGCCAGCTTCAAATTTTAAAGTACCATAAACATCCTCTCCAGAAACTTCAAACTGAATTTCTTTAAATCCGCCATTGGTTCCTTCACTAAAATCTACTGTATCAACCTTCCAACCTTTGCTTTCGCAGTATTTTGTGTACATTCTAAATAAGTCACCGGCAAAAATACTCGCCTCATCACCACCTGTTCCAGCACGTAACTCAACTACGGCATTTTTAGTATCCTGAGGATCTTTAGGTATTAAAAGCACTTTAATTTCTTCCTCAAGTTTAGGAATCCCTTCTTTTGCTTCATCGTACTGTAATCTAGCCATTTCAACCATTTCGGCATCACTACCATCGGCGATTATTTCTTCAGCTTCAGCTAGATTATTGGTAAACTCAATGTATTCCTCACGTTTCCCCATAAGGATACGTAAATCTTTATATTCTCGATTTAACTCGACATAACGTTTTTGATCTGCAATAATATCGGGTTGAATGATTAAATCACTAACCTCATCAAAACGCTGCTTTACTATTTGTAATTTCTCTAACATCTGCCTTTTTTAATTGGATGTCAAAAATACGATAATTTATCAATTTTCAATGCCTTGAAATGGGGTTAAAATTTATGTCGATTTCATTGAACAAAAAAGGAGGTTGTTAAAAAACAGCCTCCTTTTCTTCATTTTTAAAATACTTTATAGAGTAAATTAATCTATCCGCATTTAGAAGAGCCACAATCTTTACAAGTCAAACAACCTTCTTGATAAATTAAGTTTGTAGACTTACAAGCATCGCATTTCTGTCCTTTAGCTTTAGTACCATCTTCAACATAACGTTTTAAGGCACGCACCACACCATTTTTCCAGGTATTAATAGACTCGCTATCCAATTGTAAACTGTTAATTAAATCTACAATTTTATCGATAGGCATACCATGACGTAATGTACTAGAAATCAACTTAGCATAATTCCAAAATTCAGGATTAAATTTATGTGACAGCCCTTCAATAGTCGTTTTATAACCCCTAGCGTTTTTATATTGAAAATCGTAACGTCGTACACCATCTTCCCCTCTATTCTTTATAATAACACCTTTGTTTACCCAACGCGGAATTAAAATACCATCTTCATCATCGGCAAGACCTGTAAAAACTTCGTAAGGTTTCCCGTCTATAATCCCAATAAAAGCAATCCACTTTTCTTTACTATTTTGAAAACGAACCACATCGGCCTCTAACGACTGCGGTCGCTTGGTAGGAAATGCTGTTAAAGTTTCTTCGGTTTCTTCCTTCTTCTTTTCATCATTAGAAATTAAAACACCAGAACGCGAACCATCTCTATAAACAGTAACACCTTTACATCCGACTTCCCATGCTTTTAAATACAGTTCTCCTACTAAATCTTCCGAAACATCGTTTGGCAAATTAATAGTTACACTAATCGAGTGGTCTACCCATTTTTGAATAGCACCTTGCATACTCACCTTGCTCAACCAATCAACATCATTAGAAGTTGCCTCATAATACGGTGATTTTTTAATTAAGGCGTTAATTTCATCTTGTGAATAATTAACCTTAGTATCCACACCGGTCACTTCCATCCATTGCTTAAAACGGTGGTGAAAAACCACATATTCCTCCCATGAATCCCCTACTTCATCTACAAAATCTACGCGAACATCTTTATCATTAGGGTTTACCTTCCTTCTTCTTTTATAAACCGGCATAAATACCGGTTCAATACCAGAGGTTGTTTGCGTCATTAAACTCGTGGTCCCTGTTGGAGCAATCGTTAATAAAGCTATATTACGACGACCATATTCAAGCATTTCATAATACAATTTATCATCGGCTTCTTTTAGTCGTTGAATGAATGGATTATTTTTCTCGCGTTCTATATCAAAAATCCCAAAGGCACCACGTTCTTTTGCCAAATGCACCGATGCTCGATAAGCCTCAATAGCAATAGTTTTATGCACCTCTAAAGAAAAAGCATTACCTTCTTTACTTCCGTATTTAATTCCTAGAGCAGCTAACATATCACCTTCGGCAGTAATTCCTACACCAGTTCTACGGCCTTCTTCTGCTTTACGCTGAATGTTTAACCATAAATTTTTCTCGGTTCTTTTTACTTCATCTTGTTCTGGATCTTCATCTATTTTCTTAAGAATATTATCAATTTTAAGAAGCTCCAAATCAATAACATCATCCATAATACGTTGAGCAGCTGCGACGTGTTTTTTAAACAATTCGAAATTGAATTTCGCAGAACTAGTAAACGGATTTTCTACATATGAAAATAAATTAATCGCTAAAAGACGACATGAATCATAAGGACATAAAGGAATCTCACCACAGGGATTGGTAGATACTGTTTTATAACCTAAATCGGCATAACAATCTGGCACCGATTCGTTAATAATGGTATCCCAGAATAAAATACCTGGCTCGGCAGATTTCCATGCATTATGAACGATTTTTTTCCAAAGCGCATTAGCATCAATAGATTTTGACACTTTAGGGGTTGCACTAAAAATAGGGTATTTTTGAGTGTATGTCTTTCCATCTTTTACCGCTTTCATAAACTCATCATCAATTCTTACCGAAACATTGGCACCAGTTACTTTACCTTGTTCCAATTTAGCATTGATAAAATCTTCAGAATCGGGATGATTAATAGAAACTGATAACATTAAAGCACCACGTCGACCATCTTGAGCAACCTCTCTTGTTGAGTTTGAATAACGCTCCATAAAAGGCACAATTCCTGTAGATGTTAATGCTGAATTTTTAACAGCAGAACCTTTTGGACGAATATGAGACAAATCGTGACCAACACCACCACGGCGCTTCATAAGTTGTACTTGCTCCTGATCTATTTTCATGATTCCTCCGTATGAATCGGATTCTCCATCATTTCCAATCACAAAACAATTAGACAAGGAAGCTATTTGAAAGGGATTACCTATGCCTGCCATCGGACTCCCTTGAGGAACGATATATTTAAAATCCTTTATTAAATCGAATATGTCTTTTTGCGATAATGGGTTAGGATACTTAGACTCTACACTTGCTATTTCTTTAGCAATACGCTTGTGCATATCATTTGGTGTTAACTCATAAATATTCCCTTCAGAATCTTTAAGAGCATATTTATTTAACCAAACACGAGCAGCTAGATCATCATTTTTAAAATACTTTAAAGCAGCCTGAAAGGCCTCTTCCTGTGTATATGTTTTTTGGGGTACTTCTGTTAGTTTTTCGTTCATGGATTTTTTGCAGTATTAGGATGGATTACATATTTTTTTCAGCTTACAAATAAAAGAAAAAGATACAACTTAAAACATGACACAAATCATAAAGTTGTCAACAAAAATACTCAAACACACTAACAGTCAACAACTTAAAAATTTATCAACAAAAGAAAGTTAACAATTTTTAAAAACAAAACTAACATGCAAGTAAAAAGAACCGAACAACATTCATTTAGCAAACCGCCCACTAAATACAAGGAAAGACACATCCATTTACTCTTGAAAAACCAATATTTAACGATTAAAAAACGCTTCGAATTTGAATTAAAAATCGAATGCCACGCCAACACCTAAAAACTGTTTCCATTGCACTTTGGCGCCAGCCTCATCAAACTCCCCTTCTACATCGGAAGGCACTAACGTTTTTACATCGTCGTCGTAACGTAAATGAGTTCCAAAATTAGCTCGAACAAAACTATTTACTTTAAAATCGAAATCCAATCTCCAATCGACATCTACATTTCCGAAGTTATTAATATAGTCGGAATACAAACTAATTTGATTTTTTACATTAATGTTTTTTACTAATTTCCTCTCGTAAGTATTCGTTAATAACACACCAACCTCACGTCTAAATTGTTCTCCAGGAACTACCACATTGCCTTGATCATCAAATTCTGCACCTGTCACACCAAACGCTCCTGCATTAGCTAACTTTTCATCTAGAACGAATGTGGCTTTTAAAGTTAAGGGTGAAAAATATAATAAAAACTTCTTTTTGTTTTTACTATACTCCATTCCGCCACCAAAAAACAAGTAGCCAGGTGCCATAAATTTAGAAATTGGATCACCCTCATTGGACCCAGTATAACCATTTGTTAATTGCGTTCTAAAATTAAGTCGGGCCATATAATACCACTCTGAAGCCTGGTCTGGTTTATACCCTAAGTTTGAATTGATTTCGAATAAATCATCTGTTTTTCTAACCTCCTTTTTTTGCTGCTTGTTAATCCCATAACGCAAATGCGCATCGTTATTCCATACGTAATAACTATCGGAGTAGTTAAGGACACTTTTAAAATCTAATAGACCAGAAATAGAATTGGTACCCCCTTCACTCCAGTTAACAAATACAGCTTCATTAATATCTAAGGCTACTTTATTTGTTTGCACCCATTCTGGACCTTTATAATCATCTTTATCTTCTTCAATGTACAACCAATCTGGTTGTGCTGATAAAACATTAGACACAAATAAAGTAATCAATAAGACAGAAGTTCTCATGAAAGGCTAAAATTAAATTATACAAGTCCTAATTTCATCAACAACTATTCCACATTTAGCGCACACAAAAAAAGAATCAATAAGTAAACTCACCAAACTCTGATTTTATTGTAAGCTTCTTATCACTGGAAGCTTCAACACGACCAATCACCTTGGCATCCACATTAAAGGATTTTGATATTTCAATAATAGCATCTGCAACTTCTGGAGCCACATATAATTCCATTCGATGTCCACAATTAAAAACCTGATACATTTCCTTCCAATCGGTTTTTGATTGCTCTTGAATTAATTTAAACAATGGTGGAATTGGAAACATATTATCTTTTATAATATGAAATTCATCTACAAAGTGTAGTATTTTAGTTTGCGCACCTCCAGAGCAATGCACCATACCATGGATGGTATCGCTATTATATTCCGAAAGAATTTTTTTAATTATTGGCGCATAAGTACGCGTAGGAGACAAAACGAGTTTCCCTGCATCTATAGGCGCGTTTTCAACAGCATCAGTTAATTTTACCCCACCTGAATACACTAAATCTTCTGGTACTGAAGCATCAAAACTTTCAGGATATTTTTCAGCTAAATATTTATGAAATACGTCATGACGTGCAGAAGTTAATCCGTTACTGCCCATACCTCCATTATATTCCTTCTCATAAGTTGCTTGTCCGAAACTTTCCAGTCCAACAATAACATCTCCAACCTTAATATTAGCATTATCAATCACATCACTGCGTTTCATACGTGCGGTAACTGTTGAATCAACTATAATAGTTCGCACTAAATCACCAACATCGGCAGTTTCTCCTCCAGTAGAATGAATAGTAACTCCAAAGGATTTCAAATCTTCTAACAGCTCTTCGGTACCATTAATAATTGCTGAAAGCACTTCTCCTGGAATTAAATTTTTATTTCTTCCAATGGTTGAAGACAGCATGATATTATCGGTAGCTCCAATACATAATAAATCATCGATATTCATAATTAAGGCATCTTGAGCAATACCTTTCCAAACCGAAACATCGCCAGTTTCTTTCCAATACATATAAGCCAAGGATGATTTTGTTCCTGCTCCATCGGCATGCATTACCAAACAATAATCTTCATCATTAGTTAAATAATCTGGAACTATTTTACAAAATGCCTTCGGAAACAATCCTTTATCAATGTTCTTAATAGCATTATGTACATCTTCTTTTGATGCAGAAACCCCGCGCTGCGCGTATCTTTTTGAAACCTCTTGACTCATAATATAAAATTGTGTTGCAAATTTACTTCTTTGAATTAAAAAATCCCGCTTTTTACAGCAGGATTTCACAAGTTTTAAACACTACCTCGTAAATAATAACTCTCTGTATTTTGTTAATGGCCAAATTTCATCATCAACAAGAAGTTCCAATTTATCACAATGGTAACGGATTTCATCAAAGAAAGGCATCACCTTTTTACTGTATGCCTCTGCCCGCTTATCCATTTCTAGTAATTTGTTTGCATTTCTTCGCTCATCTATCATTTTAGTGACGTTTGAATTAATGCCTTCAATGTGATTTGAAATTTCTTCAATTAACGTTATTTGTTCCCTAGCAACATTTTTAAAATTTTTATCAAAGATTTCTTTTAAGCCCTTAACGTTTTCTATCAATACATTTTGATACTTCACTGCTGTAGGCACAATATTATTTCTTGCTATATCTGCCAAGACACGACTTTCAATTTGAATATGCATCACATAAGCTTCAACTTCAATCTCATAACGTGCTTTAGTTTCAATTTCACTCATCACATTCATTTCCTTAAACAGAGATACGGTTTCCTTTGAAATACTTGCTTTTAATGCTTCGGGTGTGGATTTACTATTGCTTAAACCACGCTTTTTAGCCTCAGCTTCCCACGCCTCACCATAACTGTTCCCTTCGAATAAAACATCTTTGGTAGACTTGATATATTCACGAAGCACATTAAAAACAGCTTCGTCTTTCTTCAAGTCCTTTTTATCTATTAAGGCGTCAACCTCTTTTTTAAAATCTTTTAATTGCTTTGCTACAATGGTATTTAAAACCGTCATTGGGTTTCCACAGTTTGCCATAGAACCCACGGCTCTAAATTCAAACTTGTTCCCTGTAAAGGCAAAAGGAGAGGTTCTGTTTCTATCGGTATTATCTAATAAAACATCCGGAATTTTACCAACCACATTCAGTTTAAGTTCTGTTTTTTCTTGAGGTGATAATTTCCCTTTTGTAACACCTTCAAGCTCTTCAAGCACTTTTTTCAATTGTTCTCCTATAAAGACAGAAATAATGGCTGGAGGCGCTTCATTAGCTCCTAATCGATGATCGTTACTTGCTGAAGCAATCACCGCTCTTAATAGGGCTTCGTGTTTATGAACCGCTTTAATCGTATTAACAAAAAAGGTTAAAAACTGTAAACTACTCATTGGCGTTTTTCCTGGCGCGAGTAAGTTTACACCAGTATCGGTAGAAAGCGACCAGTTATTATGTTTTCCAGAGCCATTTACACCAGCGAAAGGCTTTTCATGAAAAAGCACTTTAAAATTATGTTTAGAAGCAATTCTGCCCATAATATCCATTAACAAGGAATTATGGTCTACCGCTAAATTCGCTTCTTCAAAAATTGGAGCGACTTCAAATTGGTTTGGAGCTACCTCATTATGTCGTGTTTTCACAGGAATCCCTAAAAGCATACATTCTTTTTCCAGTTCACGCATAAAATTTAATGCGCGATTAGGTATTGATCCAAAGTAATGATCGTCTAGTTGTTGTCCTTTTGCCGAGGTATGCCCTAGCAATGTTCTGCCCGTTAACATGATATCAGGACGACTGGCGGCTAGGGTTTTATCAATCAAAAAATACTCTTGTTCCCATCCTAACGAAGAGGTTACTTTTTTTACATTTTTATCAAAATATTTACAAACGGCTGTAGCCGCAGTATCTACAGCTTGCAAAGCTCGTAATAAAGGCGTTTTATAATCCAAAGCCTCACCTGTATAGGCCACAAAAATAGTTGGAATACATAAAGTTGTTCCATAAATAAATGCGGGTGAAGTAGGATCCCAAGCCGTATAACCTCTTGCTTCGAAAGTATTACGAATACCGCCGTTTGGAAAACTAGACGCATCAGGTTCTTGCTGTACTAATTGTGATCCCCCAAATTGTTCAATAGCCAAATCATCACCAACCGTCTCAAAAAAAGCATCGTGTTTTTCAGCCGTCGCCCCCGTTAAAGGTTGAAACCAGTGAGTATAGTGGGTTACTCCTTTCGCTAGCGCCCAATCTTTCATAGAAGACGCTACTTGATCGGCTATATTTCTGTCAATTTTTTTCCCAAATTGCACCGCATTTTCAACACCTACAAAAGCATCTTTCGTGAGGTATTGACGCATGGTTTTCATGTTAAATACATTTTTACCAAATATTTCAGATCTTCGCTCCACCTCTTCAATTTTGACAGGTTTATAAGCTAGTGATTCTTTTATAGCATGAAATCTAAGTGTCGACATTTTTTAAAACTTTGATAAATAAATACAAAAACAAAAATAGTTAGCTTTTATCAATTATGTAGTAACTGACTAAAATTTTATTGTTAACACTTTTTCAGTATTTAAATAAAAATTTCAACTTTTTTCTAAATATACCTTAAAATAATAGGGTATAAATAAAAATATAGCACCCTTTAGTTAAAAGACCCCCATTAATTTCAATTAAATACATAAAAATTTATATTTGTGATATTAATACTAACATTTCATTTATTATATAATTATTATGGCAAAAATTAAATTAGAATACATTTGGTTAGATGGGTACTACCCAACTCAAAATATGAGAAGTAAAACCAAAGTAGAAGAGCATGAAAACTTTCAAGGAACTTTAGAAGAAATAGGAAACTGGTCTTTTGACGGATCTTCTACAAGACAAGCTGAAGGAGGCTCTTCAGATTGTTTACTTGTTCCTGTTGCTATTTACCCAGATCCAGATCGTGTTAATGGATGGTTAGTAATGACTGAAGTTATGAATGCAGACGGTACGCCTCACGTTTCTAACGGTAGAGCTACTATTGATGACGAAGATGATGATTTCTGGTTTGGTTTTGAGCAAGAATACTTTATCATGGATACAGCAACTCAATTACCATTAGGTTTCCCTGTTGGTGGTTACCCTGCTCCACAAGGTATGTACTACTGTTCAGTTGGTGGAAAAAACACCCATGGTAGAGATTTAGTCGAAGAGCATGCTGATTTATGTATTGAGGCTGGATTAAACTTTGAAGGTATCAACCAAGAGGTTGCTTCTGGACAATGGGAATTCCAATTATTTGCTAAAGGCGCTAAGAAAGCAGGAGATGAAATTTGGATTGCTAGATATTTATTAGACCGTTTAACTGAAAAATACGGATACTATATTGAATACCACCCAAAACCACTAGGTAAAGATATGGATTGGAATGGTTCTGGTATGCACGCTAACTTCTCTAACAATGTATTAAGAACTTGTGGGGATAAAGAAACTTACGCAAAAATTTGTGAAGCTTTCCGTCCAGTTGTTGATGAGCACATCGCAGTTTACGGTGAGTTTAACGACCAACGTTTAACAGGTTTACACGAAACTGCTGCTATTACAGATTTCTCTTGGGGAGTTTCAGATAGAGGTGCTTCAATCCGTATTCCATTAATCGCTGTAGAAAAAGGATACAAAGGATGGTTAGAAGATAGAAGACCAGCTTCTAACGGTGACCCATACAAAATTGCTGCAAGAATTATCAAAACTGTAAAATCAGCTAAGATCTAATTCAAACAACACAACAATTGTTTTGTTCATAATAAAAGGCTAACATGATATCATGTTAGCCTTTTATTTTTGACTTAATGAAAAATAAAGAATTATTTATTGGTAAATATTAAAAACATAAACACGCCGTAGGCACCCACTAAAACGAGCCCTTTTATTCTATTTATTTGAAGTTTTTTAGGTAGAAATATTAACGGAACCAAAATGGCAGCAAAACCTAACATCCATATAATGTCGTTGGTAAGAATTTCAGGAGCGGTTACAGGAATAGACTTTACCAATGCGGTTAGCCCTAATACCGATCCAATATTAAAAATATTTGAGCCAATTAAATTCCCTAAAGAAATGGCTTTTTCTTGTTTAGCAGCCGCAATAACCGAAGCAGCCAATTCAGGTACACTAGTACCAATTGCAATTAAGGAAACACCTATTACAGCTTCACTAATCCCCATGGCTAATGCTATTTCTTTAGAGCCTTCAACAAGCCATTCACTCCCAAAATAAAGCGCTGCAGCTCCAATTAATAACCAGATTATAATCTTAAAATTTGAAACTACGGCTAGGGTATCATCCACTTCATCGGAACCAACATCTTTTCTAGCACTCCTCACTAAAACCACAAGAAATAAAATAAGCCCAGCAAACAGCACTCCACCTTCCCACATAGATAACACCAAATCATTACTTAAAAAATAATATAAGGCCATTGAAAAAACCATCATTACGGGCCAATTAAGCCTGTAAAAAGAACGATCTACCCCAATGGTACTCACCAAAGCTGTTATTCCTAATACCAATCCGATATTAGCTATATTAGACCCAATAACGTTATTAATGGCTATTGCCGGTGACCCTGAAAAAGCCGCTTGAACACTTACTAGTAATTCTGGAGCAGAGGTTGCGAATGACACCACCGTCATTCCAATAACCATTTTAGAAATATTAAATTTAAAAGAAAGTGCCACCGATGAACGTACTAAAAACTCGCCACCAATCACTAACAAAATAAAACCTAGAACAACCAATAGAATACTCATATCATAATTTTTATGCGAATATAATATAATACCTATAACCAATTAAAGTATCTCACAATTCATATAAAACTAATAAGGCATAAATTTATTTATGATTACTTTTGAATTATGAAAAAACATTTTTTTAAAATCTTAGCCAAGATAAACAAGGCTGTACTACCAAGTTACTCTAAAAAACAGCTAGATATTTCAAAAGCGAATAAGTTACAGCTTGCCATTATAGGTTGGCGATGGTATGTCACAAAACGGACAATTGACTAAACGTTTTTTGCTTCCTCCCAAAAAACATCCATCTCGGCTAGGGTCATTTCTTTTAAAGGTTTATTTAAACTTTTAGCCTTTTCTTCAAGATATTGAAATCGTTTTGAGAACTTTTTATTGGTGCGCTCCAAGGCATTTTCTGGGTTAATCTTTAAAAATCTTGCATAATTTACCATTGAAAAAAGCACGTCACCAAATTCACTTTCCATAGCCTCTTGGTCGCCTTTTTCCCCTTCCGCTTTAAATTCGGCAAGTTCCTCCTCTACTTTTTCCCATACTTGATTAGGAGCCTCCCAATCGAAACCTACACCAGCTACCTTTTCCTGAATTCTATTCGCTTTTACCAATGCAGGTAAACTATCTGGAACGCCCTCTAAAACACTATTTTTACCTTCTTTAAGTTTTAAATTTTCCCAATTACGTTTAACATCATCTTCATTTTCAACTGTAACGTCGCCATAAATATGAGGATGCCTATGAATTAATTTTTCACAAATCGTATTACAAACATCAGCGATATCAAAATCATTGGTTTCACTTCCTATTTTCGAGTAAAAAACGATATGTAATAACACATCACCCAGTTCTTTTTTAACCTCATCTAAATCTTGATCTAAAATGGCATCACCAAGCTCATAAGTTTCTTCAATTGTTAAATGTCTTAAAGACTCCATGGTTTGCTTTTTATCCCACGGACATTGCTCACGAAGTTCGTCCATAATGGTTAATAAACGATCGAAAGCCTTAAGTTGATTTTCTCTTGAATTCATAGGTAACTATTTTTAGCTAAAATACGATTATATATCCTTTTTTAACACCTGTTCTGCCTTAATGGAAAAACTAAAACCGCTTTCACTACACAAACTTAAACCTGGTGAAATAAATAAAGCTGCCATTACAGCAGCTTTACTAGATTTAAAAGAAAAAATATTTTATCTAGAAACTGTTCCGGAAGGAAAGCTTAAGTTTGGTGACATATTATAAGTTACATGCTGCATGGCATTGCTGGAAATGTTACCAACTAATGGCTTTAATAGAAATGGCGCTGGACTGTTATCTGGGTCTGGCTCAATAGAAATCACAGCTATTCCTCCCGATAAATCCAATGGAAAAGTTAGTCCTGCAGGTGCATTTACGAGAAAATCTTCTCCCGGAAATGGCGGGCCTGCCATGGGACCACTAAAACCTTTAAAATCATCCATCTCATTAACCTTTAAAAATGTTCCGGTTGTAATTGGTTGTCCTTTAACTGCCCAACCTTCATATTTCCAGCCTTCAGGTAAAACAGGCAAATCCAATCCTGCCGCAGGACTTCCTGAAGAAGTGTCTAAGAACCATAATCCGCTTTTCTCATCAGTATCATCACTATTTGTTGGCGTTGCCAAGAAATAGTTACCTGAAATACCGCTAAAATCATCACCTAAGGCAGCACCATGAGCAATGGTTAAATCACCTTGAGCTCCATTAAAATCTCCTGCTAATATGTGTGTTTTACTAGGTGCTGGATCATCACCAACAGCAGGTTCTATAGTTAGAATAAAAGCTGTAGCCTCTGCTAGGTCGTTCGCATTTAAAGCAAAATCGTTATCCGACAACTCACCACTATCGTTTACTGTAAAACGCCCCGTAGTTTGTGGTGTTCCATCAACCATAATCCATCCCTCATAAACGTAATCATCTCCAAGGTTTTCCAAGCCTTCAATGTTTAAAGTTAAATCGGATGTTTTTGGTGTATTATCATCATCGTTTGAACAATTGGTAAAACCAATTGATAAAGCGAATAAGGCAAAAAGTTTAAATGGCTTAATCATAATTTCATGTTTTTAGTTTAGTTCAAAATTAAACTCTAAAAAGAAGATAAAAAGTTAGCTAGCTTACATTAGCTCACTTTTTTATAGACAAAAATTTCATTCCTATTGAAGTCAATAAGTTTTTCTTCTCTTAGCTCATTCATAATTGAATTTATAGTAGGTCTAGAAGTTCCTATTAAACTAGCCATGTCTTTTTGGGTATAGGGGTGACATATTTTTATATTGCCTGTTTTTTCGCAGCATACGCCGTATTCTTCACAAAGTTCTTGAAGAAATTCCATTAACCGGGTGCGTACATCTTTAAATAACAAGAGCTGCAGCCGGCGTTCTAATTTTCGAATTCTAAAATTAATGAGTTTATAAATTTTTAAAGAAAATGTTTTATTATCGCGCATAAGTTCATGCAACACTGAAACGTTTACAGAACATATTACGGTTTCTTTATCTAAAGCTTGGGCAAATTCATTTCGAACATCTTCTCCTAAGATTGCCTTTTCGCCAAAGACATCTCCTTTTCTTAAAACAGCTTTTACGACTTCCAGACCATCTGAGGTGTAATAGCCAATTTTAACTTTCCCTTTTTCGATTAAAAATATTTTATTAGAATGATCATCTTCAAAATAAATATAATCTTTTGGTTTATAAACGTTAAAGTTATGGCAATCCTTAAAGGTTTTAAATTTATGCGGACATAAAATTTTAAAAACATTAACGTCGTCTAAATACCAAAAATTATCCATGAAAGTTATTTTTATGTTTTGACGAAAAGAAGCGTTTTTACTTACAAAAAAGACCATCCTTTCGGATGATCTTTTGAAATGTTATGAATCATATCATAAAAACAGCGTCAATTACTGTTTTAAATGAAGAGGTTAGGCATTTTGCTTTTTAATTAAGTTCAATGCAGACCCCTCATTATACCAGGCAATTTGCGCATCATTATAAGTATGGTTTAACAAGATCGTATCTTTAGAATTATCGGAATGGACAATTTCTAAAGTTAAAGGCTTTTCTGGTGCAAATTCATTTAAATCTAAAAAGTTAAATGTATCGTCTTCTTTAATTAAATCGTAATCCGATTCATTTGCAAAAGTTAAACCTAACATCCCTTGTTTTTTCAAGTTTGTTTCATGAATACGCGCAAAAGATTTTACAATAACAGCGGCCACACCTAAATGTCGTGGTTCCATAGCTGCATGCTCACGCGAAGAGCCTTCACCGTAATTGTGATCACCAACCACTATCGATTTTACCCCAGCAGCTTTGTATGCCCTTGCTGTGTCTGGAACACCAGCATAATCACCAGTTAGTTGATTCTTAACAAAATTAGTCTTCTTGTTGAAGGCATTAACTGCTCCAATTAAACAATTGTTAGAAATGTTATCTAGATGTCCGCGGAATCGCAACCAAGGACCTGCCATGGATATGTGATCTGTAGTACATTTACCGAAGGCCTTTATTAATAATTTCGCGCCCATAATGTTATTTCCTAAAGGTTCGAAAGGTGTTAACAATTGTAGTCTTTCCGAATCCTCGTTGACCACAACCTCCACATGACTTCCATCTGCTTCGGGCTCTATATACCCGTTATCTTCAACAGCAAATCCTTTTGGAGGTAATTCCCAACCTGTAGGTTCGTCGAACATGACTTCTTCGCCATTTTCATTTATTAATTTATCTGTAATCGGATTAAAATCTAAGCGACCAGCAATCGCAATGGCAGCGGTTATCTCGGGAGAGGCTACAAAGGCATGTGTATTTGGATTTCCATCGGCACGTTTAGCGAAATTCCTATTAAAAGAATGTACGATACTATTTTTAGGTGCATTTTTCGGATCGCTATATCTCGCCCATTGGCCAATACATGGTCCACAAGCATTTGTAAAAATTTTGGCATCTAGATTTTCAAAAACTTGAAGAATCCCGTCACGTTCGGCGGTATATCTCACTTGCTCCGATCCTGGGTTTATACCTAGTTCAGACTTCATTTTCAAACCTTTATCTAAGGCTTGTTGAGCTATAGAAGATGCTCTTGACAAATCCTCATAAGATGAATTGGTACAAGACCCTATTAAGCCCCATTCCACTTTTATAGGCCATTTATTGGCTTTAGCTTTTTCGGTCATGGAAGCACCAACTTCAGTAGATAAATCTGGCGTAAAAGGTCCGTTTAATAGCGGTCCTAATTCAGATAAATTAATTTCAATAACTTCATCAAAAAACTGCTCTGGATTATTATAAACTTCAGGGTCACCTGTTAAATGTTCTTTAACCTTATTTGCAGCGTCGGCAATATCGGCACGATCTGTAGCACGCAAATAGCGCTCCATGGACTCATCGTAACCAAATGTAGAAGTGGTTGCTCCTATTTCGGCTCCCATATTACAAATGGTTCCTTTTCCTGTACAAGACATAGCCGTTGCTCCAGGTCCGAAATACTCTACAATAGCACCTGTCCCTCCTTTAACGGTAAGAATTTCAGCAACTTTTAAAATAACATCTTTTGGAGCCGTCCAACCAGATAATTTCCCAGTTAATTTCACTCCTATTAATTTCGGAAATTTTAATTCCCAAGCCATACCTGCCATCACATCTACCGCATCGGCACCACCAACACCAATAGCGACCATACCTAAACCTCCCGCATTAACCGTATGAGAATCGGTGCCAATCATCATACCACCAGGAAAGGCATAGTTTTCTAGAACGACTTGATGAATAATTCCTGCTCCAGGTTTCCAAAAACCAATACCATATTTATTTGATACCGATTCTAAGAAATTAAAAACTTCACTACTTACGCTATTAGCATGTTTTAAGTCTTTTTCAGCACCATCTTTAGCCTGGATAAGGTGATCGCAATGTACCGTAGTTGGCACGGCGACTTTAGTTTTTCCTGCTTGCATAAATTGCAATAAAGCCATCTGCGCTGTCGCATCTTGACAAGCAATTCTATCTGGCGCAAAATTTACATAGTCCTTACCTCTACCAAAGGCCTTGGTAGGCGTACCATCCCAAAGATGGGCATATAAAATCTTTTCTGAAAGCGTTAACGGTTTACCAACAATTTCGCGAGCTTTATTTACGCGTACTGCCATATTTTCGTAAACACCTTTTATCCTGTCTATATCAAATGCCATAAAATTTGTTTTAATATTGGGTTAATTAAATATTACAATATACGAAATAAAGAAAGATTATTAAAGAAGCTTCCTTTGCTTTATCGAAACCACTTTTAACGGTATTACTTAACTATTTGACGCTCTTTATTTTAAAACATAAGACTTGCCTATTTCACACGGATTCTTTTAACAATACTATTCCCGTTTTCATCTAAGGCAGTAACCATACGATATCCTGAAGTTAAATTGATGGCTAATTCATTAAAATTTTGGGTTACCTTTAAAAATTGATCATCCAAATACCAATAAATTTGTGCTTCCGGGTTGGTATGGACTATTTTAAAAATAATTTTATTTCTTTCTCCTGAAATGCCCTTAGGTACAATTATGGTATTGGTATTTAACGGCTCTGTGAACGCCATTACAGGCGTTTCTTCACCTTCACAGCCCATTTTTAAAGGCGGTAAATATTTATAATCGGCATGATTAGTTTTATAATACCAAGCCATTAATGGAGGTAGTACAAATTGTGAGGTTTTAACCATATCATCTATTCTTTCACACGAAGCGTTAACTCTATAGGTACAATCTTGGTTTAAATAAACCAGCTTATGATACATACACAAGCCACTATCCAATCCATTTACAGGGATTTGTTTAATCGTATCCGGACAAATATCTGAGGCTAGCTGCCCGCTTTTATCACAAACCTTGGCTTCTACCAAATCGTCTATGGGTTTTAAAAACCATGCTGATTTTGGCAAAGCATCGAACACATCAAACATTACTGGGGCTGCTGCAGAAACTCCCGTTAACCCAGGCCTACCTTCACCATCTGCATTTCCAACCCATACCCCAACGACATAATTTGATGTTAACCCCACACTCCAAGCATCCCGATTACCAAAACTGGTTCCTGTTTTCCAGGCGATTTCTTGAGCCGACTCAAAATAACGCCATGAATTATCATCACTAGGTCTATTTAGTTCTTTCATCGCTTCAAAACCATAATAAATACTGCCAGCATTAAAAACAGCCTTATCAAAATTTAATTTTCCTAAATTAGCATGAGATTCACTGGAAAAACCAGACTTTTGAAATTCATTGGTGTAATACTGACTCGAATTTTCATTAAAATGATTTAAGGTTCCTGCCAAGTTGCCATAAGCATTGCATATATCCCATAAACTTGATTCACTACCTCCAAGAATTATTGACAACCCATAATGATCTGCACCTTTATTTATATGGGACAATTCTAATTTTTGTAACACATCATAAAATCTGGTCAAACCAAAATCCTGCAACATCCTTACTGCAGGTATATTTAGTGATCTAGCAAGCGCTTCTTTAGCTGAAACAGCCCCCAAATATTTAAGACTAAAATTTTCTGGCTTATAATTTCCAATCGTAGTTGGAACATCTGCTAATAATGTTTCTGGCAATAACTCACCAGTATCTAGCATAGCCATATATAAAAGTGGTTTTAAAACACTACCTGTACTTCTTGGTGCGAGAATAATATCAACATCTTTTTGGTGCTGGTTTTTTGTATTTGTATTTCCTATATAGCTAAGCACTTTTTTACTTTTTACATCCAAAATTAACACAGCCATATTGTGAATACCATTTTGTGTTAGCTGCTTATGATGCCTGTTGACAATTTGAAGCGTTAATTCTTGGAAATGCGTATTTATAGTGCTAATAACACGTTCTCCTTGTTGGGTTTTTGCTATTTTTTGCAATAAATGCGGAGCTATTTGTGGCAACTTTTGAGGTTTCGTTGGCACAGGTTCTTCAATGGATAATTCATAGGTGGTTTGATCGATGACTCCGGAGTCAAATAATTTCTTTAATAATGCATTTCTTTTATTAATAAGTTGGTTAGAATTTTTTCCAGGATAAAGTAAATTAGGTGCATTGGGTAATACAGCCAATAACGCACACTGCCCCCAAGATAGTTTATGCGGAGATGTTTTAAAATAGCGCCAGGATGCCGCTTCTAAGCCCACAACATTGCCGCCATATGGAGCGTTTGAAACGTAGGTGTTTAAAATGGTTACTTTTGAATCTCTTAACTCCAATCGGGTGGATAGGATAATTTCTATAACTTTTTCAAAATAAGATCTGGGTTGATTTTTTCGTGATAATCGGATAACTTGCTGCGTAATTGTACTCCCTCCTCTAACAACTTTGCCTGCTTTTAGGTTGGCCTGAAAAGCCTTAACCATTGACACAGGATTAAAACCAGGATGCCTATAAAAATAGGCATCTTCAAAGGTTGTAATGCAATGTTTAAATTTATCAGGTACCGAATCTAACTTCGGAAAACGCCATTGCCCATCATTTGCAATTAAAGCCCCGAGCAACTCCCCATTACGACTTTCTAAAATTGTAGAAGTTGGACTGTCAAATAATTTATTTGGTAAACAAAAGACATACGCTATAAGGACCACCAGTGAAACTAGTACTTTAAATTTATTCTTAATCAAAAAATATTTGATACGCCTTAACATCCTTTACTTCGTTACTTCAACCCATTGCCCCTCTGCACGGGTAAAATAATTTTGATCATACATGGCCTCTGCCTGTAACCCTGGTAAATAATAACTCCCCAAATACGATGCATTTAATAACACTTTAAACCTTTTTGTTTGATTCGGATTTAAGTCGAAATAAAAATTAACACGATCATCTCTAATATCTTCATGGGTGATTTGAGAATTTAAACTTGCTCCCGTATTAAATCGTGTATTAATAATTTCCCATCCTGAAGGAAAAAGAGCTTTTAACGCCACGTTATCTATTTTAGCTGAAGTTAGATTCGTTAATGTGATATGGGCTACAAAGTTTGTTCCTTGGCTGATGCTAGTAATATCTATATGATTTTCAGATTTATCTGTAAAAGTTATTTCTGAAGTCAAGTTATTATGAATAACCTTTTCACTTCCAATAGGTAATATCCCCATATTAAGTAGTCTTACATAAATAACATTATCATTTTTATTTTCAATTTTAAAGGTATTATGTTCCTTATTAATTTTAATACCCTCAAGTATTAAGGCTTTATCTGCTTTAACAGATTGCATTTTTTGCCTGTTAAAACTGTACGTTAAGTCAATACCCTTATTCCCGACATAATTGGCGTATTTGGACATGGCCAGAAGACAATATGCCGTCGTTTGAGTACTCATATACTGATTACCAGATAATTCGGTTGCTAAAATATCTGCAATAGTTTTGGCTTTTAATTGTTCATCTAAAAGCATATACGTTTCTAAAATCATTGCTAAATTTCGCTGTTTAGAGCCATAATTTGTTTCACTTATATCCATACTGTCCAAAGCTTGATGAATATCAAAATCTCCAATTAATTCTTTAGCAACGCTATGTTTCCCTGATAAAGCATAAGCTGCGGCTAATCGTAATTTCGACACATCATTTAATGTATTTTGAATGGCCAATTCACGAAATCTATTCATAGAATATTTGTCTGGTTCCTGAGCCAATGCCAGCGTATACAGTCGATAAGCCTGAGCCAATTGATTATCTGACTCACTCCAACGCTTCGCTTCCTTTTCTTGGTAGTCTATCCATCTCGTTTTGAAATCCAAAGGAAGTACAAATCCCTTTTTCTCAGCTTCCAAAAAGAAATGCCCAACATAGCTAGTAGCCCAATCATCTGCAAAACTCTGACCTTGCCAATATGAAAAGCCACCATCGGCCTTTTGGAATTTAGATAACTTATCTATGGCTATTTGAATGTTTGTTTGAGTTTCATCTTTCTTGGCATCCGAAATTTTAAAAATATCATTAATAAATAACTGCGGAAAAGCAGCAGATGTTGTTTGCTCCACACATCCATGAGGATAAGCAATTAAATAGGCTATTCTGCTGGTAAAATCAATAGAAGGAAAAGCTGAAACTTCTAATTTTACCTCATTGGTTCCTGATACACCAAAAGTATTAAATTCAAATGTTTGTGAGCTATTAGGTTGCATGACACCTCCTATAGATTCGATGGTTTTTGGATTAGGATTATAGGCATTTAGCTCTAAACTATAAGATGCTTTTTCACCATGTCCACTAACATTCACATCAATTTTTCCAATTCCATCCTTAAGCACTTCTACATCAAAATATGCTATTTTTTCATCGGGACCAGAAAAATATATTGTTTTTGTTGACCTCCCAATTACTTTAAAAACATTATTAACTTTTATGTATACATTGGCACTTTTAATTTTATTTTCCATAGCAAAAATCGTCACTGGAATTCTAACTTTTTCGCCAGGAACCACCTTTCTTGCCATAGAAGCCAACACCATTAGAGGTTTACGAACTGGAGTAGATTTTTCAGCATGACCATAAGCCTCCTTTTCAGGATTATGAGCCACCACCATCGTTTTAACAGCCCCTATATATTTAGGTATTTTGATTTTATGAGTTTCACTCTTACCTGCATCTAGTTTAAACGGCCCTTGATAAATAACGACAGGCTTAAATCGATTTGCTTTTTTATTCTTACTTGCTTGAAGCATATCATCACCACCAATACTAAAAACTTGATTAATTTTTCCTCCAAAGGCACCAATAACATCATCATAAATATCCCAGGTTTTCACACCTAATGCTTGCTTTTGATAAAAAGTATCCCAAGGGTTAGGGGTTTTGAATCGAGTTAAATCTAATAGGCCTTCATCTACAATAGCGATAGAATAGGTCATTGCCGCGCCATTTGCCTCAAAAACTTTGATAGCCACCTCTTTTTCTGGTGCTAAAACATCTGGCATGGAAATTTTAGGTTCGAGTCTCGTTTCAGGGTTTTCAACATGAATGCCCTTTAATCCAAACGTTCGAATAGGCAAATCGTTTTGGGTATTATTATGATTTTGTAATGAACTGATGTTTATATACACATTGGGAGTCATATCTTCCGTAATTGGTAACTCGAACTTCGTATCTCCTTTTTTAGACTTTATCCATAATGAACTAATCACACCCGTACCATTTTCAACGGTAACCAAAGCCCTTCCTGAACCTGATGAAGGAAAAGTAACAAGCGCTTTTTCTCCCACCTCATACTGCTCTTTATCGGTTGAAAAAGTAAGCATCGTTGCTGCTGAAGGATCTCCTTTTCGAGCCTTTCCTGCCCATCCTGGCCAATCGATAAAAACCATTTCTCCTGTTGAGTGTCCAGAATCATTATTATAAACATACACCAAATAACGTCCCCATTCTGGATATTTTAGCTCAAAATCGAAGACAGCCTTACCATCTGAATTTGTAGATACCGTTGTTGAAAACACTTCATTTTTACTCGAACTTGTATCGAAAGACGATAAGTTATCTTCATCTTCATTCCACCACCAATTATGGTTTACCTTAAAAATAGACACTTTTAAATCGTTAATTGCTTTAGGTTTTCCATAAGCATCAACTGTAGCCACTTCAAACTTATGTTTGGTATCGGTGAGCAACATATTTCTTGCAGCATCTCCCTTAGGTGCTAAAATTCCAACATAAGAACCAAAGGGTGCGTAGTCGGTCGAAAAGGCATCGGTACTAAAGTCACCACCTTCTTCATATACTTTAGACACAAAAGTTGCTTTTAATAAGCCCGGAGCACTAGTGCCTGTGCTTGGTCTAAATGTTACAAATCCCTTACCATTACCATCCAAATTTTTATTAAAAATCAGCTGTTCTGTTCCAGAAAACACTTTAGTTGGGTCGTCAAACACATAACTCGGAAACGCTTTAAAACTCGTTTTTATCGACTTGTATGTCACAATAACATCTGCCTTTAAATTTTTAGCCTTTGCTCCATGCAACCAAACCGCTTCGATATTTCCATGCACCTCTTTATTGGTTAAAACATAGCCTAGGATTGAAGTTTTGATTTTCAATCTATTGGGTTTAATAAATTCTATTCTTAGTTTTTTTGTAAATACAGCACCACCAACACTCACTTTAGCCATCCAAGACCCTGTATAGCTATCATCATTAATGGGCACTGTAAATTTGTAAAAGTTATTTAATCCCTTGGTTTTAATCTCTGAAAAATATAAAGCACCTGAAGGCTCCAAAACCTCTAATTTTACGGGGTGATTTTCGGGCAATTTGTTTTTACTATCATTGAGCATAAAGGATAAATGTAAAGTATCTCCTGGTCGCCAAACCCCACGTTCTCCAAAGATAAAACCTTTTAAACCTCGCTTTAATTCTGCTCCAGAAACATCAAATTTACTTACAGATAAAGCATTTCCATCATTTAACTTAACATAGGTACTTACCTTGTTTTTTGTAACTACTGCAAAATAGGCTTTTGAAGTAATAGGAAACACAAGTTTACCTTCGGCGTCTGTTTTTTGTTTCCCTATTAGTTGTTGCTGGTAGTTATAGAATTTAACCTCGGCATCTGAAATGGGATTGGTTGTAATAATATCACTTACAGCTAAAAAGTAATTATTATCTGCCCCTTGTTTTATAATAACACCAATATTGGACGATAATAGATTGGTACTAACTTTTTTATTTCTGTAATAGGAATGCTGGCAAGGATTATTGGATGCTCTCCAATTATAGCCTCCATTATCTTCATTATAATAGGAACTATCCCAATTACTGCTCTCTGGAGCTTCTTGATCGTAGTTAATAACAGTTTCTTCAATTTCGCTGGTATCATCACCTGCACATTGATAATTAGAATATTGCTTTTTAAAACTTAATTCTACACGATAAATAGCACCTGGGTCGGGATTGATGATGCTTTTTAAATCCACTGAATAGGATTTCCAGTTTGATAAATCGGTTTTATATTTAGCTAAATTAATGGTCTTTTTGGCTATGGGTCTGGCAACACGCAAAAGTTCGGTGCTATCTCTTAAATTATTATTTTGAAGAAATTGCAATACATTATCTTCAAAAATTTTAATAATAGTAACATCTACAGCCCTTAAGTTTACCGCTTCAAAATTAAATTTAAGGTTTTCCGAAGTTGGTAAAATGGTACCATTTTGTAATAGTTTTACATTGGGTTTAATTTCTTCAAAACTAACCTCCTTTGTTAAAGACGTTTTTAGTTTGTATCCATATTGGTTTATAATACCACTTTTAATGGTTAATGTTTTGGGTTCTTCCAAATGACCTACATAAACACGAACCACATTGTTAATAAATGAAAATGACAAATCTTTTTTGCCTTCAATAGTTATAAAACCATCTAGGTTAAAGTTCTTTTTTATAGGATCGGAAAAATTAATTTCTATGTATTTATTTTTTTCATCAAAAACATTGATATCTACAACCTTAAAATTGTTTTTACCTGGGACATTAAAGGTATAATCACCTTGAGTATCGATATCAAAATCACTACCATCCCATTCTATTTCAAGGTAACTATCCTTTTCATAGCGTCTGATACTATCGATTTTAAATTTAAAATAATTGTTCTCTAAACTCTCATTTAGGATTTTTACAGGTAAGGTTTTACCTTTAAGTTTAGCCGTTATTAATTTTTCTGCTACTGATTTTAGAATAACATCGCTAGATCTTAAAGTGCCGTTTAAATATTGCCAATCTCTAGAATAACTTTCTAAGTTATTTGTTACCACTTGAAAATCCTGCTTCATTGTTTTTACATCAAAAACAAAATTCTCATATTCGCTGCTTACATCCTGAATAGCTCCCAAATCTAAAGTAAATGTATATCTCGTATCCGATTCAAATTTATTTTCTGGAATAAAGGAAATCGTTCTATTGTTCAGTGCAACAACTTTACCTGCAATCTTAGGGGCCACTTTTAATATACTTTTGTCTAACTCAACTTCCGAAGAAACATCTTTCATCGGGTTTATTAAAACCACTTTAATATTAGATTTAGTAGAAATAATTCCAGTGGTTACTTCAAATATATGATCTTTAAACTTTTGAATGTTGTTCAAAGACACACTAGAATCGTTTTTACATCCAGTAAAAAATAGAATAGCCAGCACTAAGGTTAAAGAAAAATATTTCATAAATTATGGTTGAGTTTGGGTTAACTGTTTTTAAAAATACGGCAATTAGCTTTAATGAAGCTTGTTATTTTATTTCAAAATGATAAGCATTTAAACCTATGTATTTTACAAGTTTGCAAAAATAAGAAAAAACCTACTTTGTCTTAATTAAAACAATAAGTATTTTGAAAATATATTGGAAACTGTAGTCTTTAAAACCTAATAACAGTTAAAAAATAAAGGATCAAGCACAAAAGTTGGGGAGTATTTAAAAAAAGAAGATCTTTGAATAAAAATTTTTAATGTCATCAGATTCATTATTAGCCATAGCCAATTTATTACTTCCAGAAATACTTATGAAGTATTTTGATTTGGACAAGCACGAAATTAAAGGAGAAGCACTACATTTTTATTTTACAGAACTAAACACGATTCCCGAAGAATTTAATGGAACTAAACTTCATTCCAAAGGCTTCTTTTCTGAGGCTACCGTTCAAGACTTCCCTATACGAGGTAAAAATGTTTACCTTCATATAAAACGCCGCAGATGGCTGAATAAGCAAACCAATGAAGTGGTTCATAGAGATTGGAATTTAGTAGCACAGGGAACACGGATGACCGCCGAGTTTGCTGATTTTTTAAAAGAAATTAGTCCATACTAAAGCTACGGATTGCCACACCATTGGATTTTTCTACGGTGTTAACGGCAAGAAACTGCAACGCCAGTACAAAGATCACTTAAGTGATTTTAAATCTTGGGATCAAAAAGCCCATGCAAAAGATTGGCTATTGTACCCTGAGAATCTAGGAAGCTACCTATCGCTTGACGAAACCGCTTTTTGCAATGGCGAACTCTACACCATCTTAACCAATAAAGATGCCAAAGGAAAGAAAGGCTCTATAGTAGCTATAGTTAAAGGAACTAAAGCTGAAACAGTGATAAAAATACTTCATGAAATTCCTTTAAAACAAAGAAATAAAGTTAAAGAAGTGACTCTGGATATGGCAGGAAACATGGGACTCATTGTTAAAAAATCATTCCCCAATGCCTCCTTAGTTATAGACCGTTTTCATGTGCAGAAATTAGCATTGGACGCTTTGCAAGAAATAAGAATAAAACACAGGTGGGAAGCCATCGATTTTGAAAATGATGCCATAGAAGACGCTAGAAGTAAATCTTTAAAATACACACCTGAAATACTTCCAAACGGAGATACATTAAAACAACTACTGGCAAGAGGAAGATATTTACTCTATAAGCCAAGCAATAAGTGGACTGAAAACCAAGCTAAAAGATCAGTGATACTATTTAAACACTATCCTGATATAGAAAAAGCATACAAACTATGCCAGAACTTATCTTGGATTTTTAACAATACTCAGGATAAAACTTCCGCACTAACACGATTAGCTAAATGGGATGAAAAAGTTAGACAAGCAGCCTTTAAAAGCTTTAATACTATATCCAGAACCATGTCTGTTCACTATCAAAACATTCTAAACTATTTTGATAATAGAAGTACCAACGCTTCAGCAGAAGCTTTCAATGCTAAAATTAAGGCTTTTAGAGCACAGTTCAGAGGCGTAAGAAACGTAAAATTCTTCCTCTATAGATTAACTACTATTTTTGCTTAATTCTAAAATCCCCCAACTTTTGCTCTTGATCCAAAATAAATGAAGGCTAATGACTATTAACCATACAAAAAAAAGCCTGAGCGAAAAACTCAGGCTTTTTTTATGTTATTACTTATATATTATTAGACTGCTAACAATTTACTTGATGGTTTAAACTTTGTTAAGTTAATACCTTTTACTGCAGCTTGATATTCTTCTAAATTAGGTGTTCTTCCTAAAATAGTAGATAATACTACTACCGGCGTTGAAGATAATAAAGACTCTCCTTTTTTCTCGCCAGAATCTTTTACAACTCTACCTTGGAATAGACGCGTAGAAGTGGCCATAACCGTATCACCTGGTTCAGCTTTTTCTTGGTTACCCATACAAAGGTTACAACCAGGGCGCTCTAAATAGAGCATATTTTCATATTTAGTACGCGCTTCAGCTTTAGGGGCATTGTCATCAAACTCAAACCCTGAGTATTTCTGTAACACTTCCCAATCACCTTCTGCTTTCAATTCATCTACAATATTATACGTTGGAGGCGCAACAACCAATGGTGCCTTAAATTCAACTTTACCTTGTAAGGCTTCAATGTTTTTTAACATTTGAGCCAAAATTTGCATGTCCCCTTTATGAACCATACAAGATCCAACGAAACCTAAATCTACTTGCTTCGTTCCGCCGTAATAAGATAATGGTCTGATGGTATCGTGTGTATAACGTTTAGAAACATCCTCATTATTTACATCTGGATCGGCAATCATTGGCTCTTGAATTTTTTCAAGATCAATTTCCACTTCAGCAAAATATTTAGCATTAGCATCAGGAGCTAAAGCTGGTTTTTCGCCAGATTTAATTTCGGCAATACGTTTATCAGCAATTGCAATTAATCCTTTAAGAACGTTTAATTTATTATCCATTCCTTTATCGATCATGATTTGGATTCTGCTCTTAGCAATTTCTAATGATTCAATTAAGGTTTCATCTTCAGAGATACAGATCGATGCTTTTGCTTTCATTTCTGCAGTCCAATCTGTAAATGTAAAGGCTTGATCGGCAGTAAGGGTTCCTAGGTGTACTTCAATAATACGTCCTTGGAATACGTTATCACCACCAAACTGCGCTAACATTTGTTGTTGTGTTGCATGCACTACATCACGGAAATCCATGTACGGTTTCATTTCACCTTTAAAAGTTACTTTTACCGATTGTGGAATTGGCATAGAAGCTTCGCCTGTTGCAAGCGCTAAAGCTACGGTTCCTGAATCTGCTCCAAAAGCCACACCTTTAGACATTCTCGTGTGAGAATCTCCACCAATAATAATAGCCCAGTCATCAACAGTAATATCATTAAGTACCTTATGAATTACATCGGTCATTGGCTTGTACTTGTTTTCAGGGTCACGTGCTGTAATCAATCCAAAATCGTTCATGAATTTCATCAACCTTGGAATGTTCGCTTTCGATTTATTATCCCAAACCGATGCGGTATGACAACCCGATTGGTATGCCCCGTCTACAATAGGCGAAATAATAGTCGCTGCCATCATCTCTAATTCTTGCGATGTCATTAACCCTGTAGTATCTTGAGACCCTACAATATTAACTTCAACACGAACATCAGAACCAGCGTGTAATACTTTACCTGGCGTTGATCCAACAGCATTTTTATTAAATATTTTTTCAACAGCCGTAAGTCCTTGACCCTCAATAGAAATCTCTTTTGATGGTGCGTAAACCGGAATAACGTCTGTACCTAAAACTTTAGATGCAAACGTTTGAAGTTTTTTACCAAAAACAACAGCATAAGATCCTCCAGCTTTAATAAACTCTACTTTTTGAGGTGTTAATGACGCTGAAATATCAATTAATTCTTGGTCTCCGTGGTATAATTTTTTCTCTTTAGTATTAACAGTAAGTACTGTACCTGTAGCTACAGAGTATTTTTCTTCTAAAACAGGATCGCCATTTTCATCCTTGATAACATTCCCTTCAGCATCGGTCTTTTTAACCCAGTTTTTTAAATCGATTCCAATACCTCCTGTTACTCCAACAGTGGTTAAGAAAATTGGAGAAATACCATTGGTTCCAGCAATAATTGGAGCTATATTTATAAATGGTACATATGGACTAGCCTTAACACCTGTCCATAAAGCCACATTATTTACACCAGACATTCTCGATGAACCTACACCCATGGTTCCTTTTTCGGCAATTAACATCACACGTTTATCTGGATGTTGTGCTTGTAAGGCTTTAAGCTCTTCTTGCTGTGCTTTATTATGTTCAAAAATACATTGACCATGTAATTCACGATCTGATCTTGAGTGCGCATCACCTCCAGGAGATAATAAATCGGTAGAAATATCACCTACACCGGCAATAAAAGTAACTACTTCAATTTTTTCTTCAACTTCAGGAAGCTTTGTAAAAAATTCTGCTTTAGCATAACTTTCAATAAGTTCTTTAGCAATGCTATTTCCTGCTTTATAAGCAGCTTCTAAACGAGTCGTATCAGCTTCATAAAGGAAAACTTGAGTTTTTAAAACTTCCGCAGCTTCTTTAGCAATAGCTTCATCATCACTAAGTGCCAAATCTAAAAGCACTTCAATTGATGGCCCACCTTTCATATGCAATAATTGCTCTAAAGCAAAAGCAGGAGTGATTTCTTTAACAACAGACTCTCCAAGAATGATTTCTTTTAAAAACTTAGCTTTTACACTAGCAGCACTAGTGGTTCCTGGTAGTACATTATAGATAAAAAAGTTTAGAGATTCCTCTCTATGCTTATTATCGACATCTTTAATTTGTTCAATAATTTCGCTTAATAATTCTGCACCATCTATTGGCTTAGGGTGAAGACCTTGTTCTTTTCTTTCTTCAATCTCTTTGAGATAATCTGTATAAGTATTCATATAATAGAATTAATCTGGTTTGGCATTACTTGTAGGTCATAATTTAACAGCTTTGAAACTATTAATATGTAGAACTTGAATTCGTTGTAAACACAATAAACCAAGCGACCTCATGGCCATTTATTTTTTTAGGCTTCGCAAAATACAAAATAAAAAGCTTATTTTTAAAAGGAATTCTTCTTATGCTTTAAGTAATACTACCTAATTATTATTGTGACATATTTATTTGAAATCATTTAATTTTTGACATAAATACTCATAAATAATTAGCGAATTAATAAAAATGTTACACCCATTTCATTTTTATTTTTTTGATTTAGAACCTAAATCGAGTTTGACGATTCTTATCTACGGGATTTATATAGTGAAACTCCTTTATTTTGTTTTTTTTATCGCTCTCTTCTTAGAGTTAAAAAAGATAACAAACTGCTCCAAATAACTTATTGAAGATTTTACAAATCAATAAACCGAAAAAGAAACCTGTTTTTTAAAGATAAATGGAATTGTTTATTTAACTCGCGTAAACCACAAGTAAATGGGAGCATTATAAGATATTATCACTTTATAAAAACAAGAGTAAAACCAGTAAGGTTTACATTGGTTAAAATAAGCTTTTGATAATGTGTTCTTCGGAAACTCCTTCGGCTTCTGCCTTGTAGTTTTTAATAACTCGATGTCTTAGAACACCAAAGGCAACAGCTTGAACATCTTCGATATCTGGGGAAAATTTACCATTAATAGCGGCGTGGGTTTTGGCTGCTAAAACCAAATTTTGAGAAGCACGAGGCCCTGCTCCCCAATCGATATATTTTTTCACTAATTCTGGAGCAGCATCAGAATTTGGTCTGGTTTTACCCACTAAAGCTACGGCATATTCTATGACATTATCGGCCACTGGTATTCTTCTAATAAGGTGTTGAAATCCGATAATTTCTTCTGAAGTAAATAAGGTATTCAATTTAACCGTGCTATCGGTGGTGGTTGATTTAATGACTTCAACTTCTTCATCGAAAGTAGGGTAATCTAAATGAATCGCAAACATGAACCGATCCAACTGCGCTTCAGGTAACGGGTAAGTGCCTTCCTGTTCGATAGGATTCTGGGTCGCTAAAACAAAATAAGGTAAACTAAGTTTATAATGATGTCCCGCTACAGTTACAGCGCGTTCTTGCATGGCTTCTAATAATGCTGCCTGCGTTTTAGGAGGTGTTCTATTAATCTCATCGGCTAAAATGATGTTAGAAAAAATAGGACCTTTTATAAATTTAAAGCGACGATCTTCATCTAACACTTCACTCCCAAGTATATCACTAGGCATTAAATCTGGCGTAAACTGAATGCGTTTAAAATCCAAGCCTAGCGTCTGTGCAATGGTATTTACCATCAAGGTTTTTGCTAATCCAGGTACTCCAATTAGTAAAGCGTGGCCACCAGAAAATATAGAAATTAAAATTTGGGTAACAACTTCATCCTGACCAATAATAACTTTAGCTATTTCAGTTTTTAAATCTTTGAATTGTTTAACGAATGATTCTAGTGCTAATACGTCTGACATATTTTATTTTTTTAACCAATTTCCAGTAAAATCGCAATTCCTGTACTCTCCGCTAATTTTTATATAGGTATCTAAAATATGTTCTTCTTGCCACTCTTCAATTGCTTTAATCTTCTTTTGATCTAGCGCTAACTCTTTAATTTTTAAATAATCCCTACCGTAATCAGCTTTATGTTCGTCGATTCTATCGGTTACTTTCAAAATTTTAAACTTTACTTTTCCAGTTCTATCCTCTTCTTTTAAAACCAAACTTACTTCGTCGTCCTTTAAGTTTTGAATTTGAGAATACAACTCGGGATCCATTCTGGTTAGTTCAAAATTATAATCTTGTGTTGTTGGGTTTATTAACTGTCCGCCATCATTCTTAGTTTCCTTTTCATCGCTCACTTCTTTTGCTGCTTCAGCAAAAGAAATATCTCCATCGATAATACGTTTTCTAACTTTCTCTAAACGTTCTTTCGCTTCATCAATCGCTTTTTGAGAAACCTTAGGGATTAAAAGAATGTGTGCGACATCATATTCCTGACCTCTAATTTTTTCAAGCATGATGATATGGTAACCATAATCGGTTGCAAAGGGCTCTGAAATCTGACCTTCCTCTAAAGAAAAAGCAACTTGTCTAAACTCTTTCACCATTTTAGGCTTTTTCTTGTTCAGTGTATATTTACCACCTTTACTTGCCGATCCAGGGTCGTCGGAATACAACACGGCTTTCGATCGGAAACTCGCACCATTCTCAATAATATCCTTTTTAAAACCTTTTAAACGATCAATAATTTTTTGTTTTTCTTCTTCCGAAACTTGAGGCTCGGCAACGATTTGGGCTACTTTCAATTCGGCTCCAAAAGTTGGACGTTCGTCTTCTGGAAGGCTGTTAAAAAAGGTCCTAACCTCTTCAGGGGTTATTTCAACATTTTCAACAATATGTGCTTGCATTTTATTTGCCAACTCATTGGCCTTATTAATTTCAAACATATCGTCTCTAAAACTTTTTTCATCCTCTTTATTATAGAATTCTAAAAGTCTTTCCATAGATCCGTTAGTTTGCTGTAAAAACTGCTCGATCTGGTAGTCTACATTTTTTCTAATTTCGGCATCAGAAACAGGAAGACTGTCTTGAATGGCATGATGTGCATACAACTTACGCTCTAGCATTAAACCAAATAATTCGCAATCATCTACCCCTTCTAACGAACCTCCTGCAGCTTTAACTTGCTCTCTTTCCTTTTTAATATCAGAATCTAAAACGATATAATCGCCAACCACTGCTGCAACACCATCAACCTTTTTTGCATTTTTAGTTTTAATAGAATCTATCTTTGTAACAGCTTGTTCTGGCACTTTATCTTCAATTATTTCTTGGCCAGCCATAACTCCTACAAAAAGGAAAGTCATGCTAAAAATCCATATATGCTTCAAATTATTTATAAATTTCAAATTGTTTATTTTTAATGGCATCTTTTGTGATATCTTTTTCTAACTCTTTAATTAATTCCAGCTTTCGCTTATTAATCACGATTTGATCAATAGTGGGCTTAACATACTCTAATGGCGCCGTATCATTACGCAATAAAACATCATTAATTTGCATCAAATATACTCCTAATGAATCTTTGAGCTGTATAAAATTAGATTTTTTTAACAATTCGTTTTTATTTTCAGTATTTACCGCTGGAATTTTGTTAATCACCTGACTTAACTTTATCCAAATCGAATCGTTTAAGGAATAAGATTTAAATTGAATAGAGATGGAATCCAACATTTTTTTATCCTTTTGGGAGTATCTCTGGAACCGCTCATTTATTTCTTTATAATTAATAAGGTGTTCATCAACATGGATGTATCGAAATTTTATAAGTTCTTCATTTAATTTGAAAACCTCTTTATTTTCTTCATAGTAAGTATCGGCCTCGTCCATAGTAACAAGGGTATCAATACTGCGTTTTACTAAGGCTTCAACATAAGCTTTGGTGTACAAATCGTTTTTATATTGCTCGACAAGTTTATTGAAAGCATCCTGTTTTTCCTGACTTAAATTTACCATAGCACCATCAACGAGCAATTTTTGCGTTGCCCAACGGTTAATGAAATTATGAATAATTAAGATGCTATCAGCTTTAGAAGCGCCAGCAGGAACCAAGCCTTTAATATCATCCTGATATAAATAACTGGTATTAACACGAGCTACGGCGTCTATTTCTTCCGATTTGTTAAAATAACCACAAGAAACTACTAAAAACCCCAACAATATTATGCTAATTCTATGGTGCACCTTTTTTATTTAAGTTGATTTTTTACTTTTTTGAAAACGTCCTGATTGACTTTAACATGATATTTTTTCTCCAAACTATCTATCCATTTTTCTTCTTTTAAAGTTTGGTAATCGTTAACTACCAAGCCTTTTGCCTCTTCAAATGTTTTTTGTTTTTTAGGAAAAACGTCTTTAACCTGAACCACTACAAAGGCATCATTGTGTTTAAATATTTTTGAAACACCTTTTTTAAACTCGAAATCCTTAGGTAAACCTTGATGATTAGCCTCGACAACACCTGATGTAAAGATAACATTTACATCGCCGTTTTTATTTACGGCAGACTTTATAGTTTCCACATTTTCCTGCTGTTCTAATAATTTAGAAACGGTTTTTAAGTCTTTTTTCTTAGAAGACGAAGCAATTACCGCATCGATACGTTCTGGGAACATATAGTCTGACTGATGTGTTTCGAAATATTTTTTCACCCCTAAAGAATCGGTTTGAGCCGTATTCCAAATCGTATTTTCCATAAGTTCGAATAGCAATAGTCCGTCTCTGTACTCATGAACCACTGAAGCATACTCCTCATTTTCGGTTTCTAAATGCGACTCTTGATATGCCATTAATTGGTCTTTTAAAAACGCTTGATATTTTTCCTTTACAAGGTCTTTAAGAGGCTTTTTTCTTCTAGTTTGACGTTGTGTTTTTAAAAGATAATCACCAAAATTCTGATAAGAGATTTGCTCTTCTTTAATGTTTAATAAAACTTTTTCTGAAGAAAAATCGCTAGGAAGCACCCATGTATTTTTAAAATAATTATCGTTTAAAATCGATTCAAAATAGGATAATGATACTTGCTCGTCATCAATTTCATATTTTTTCTTTAAAGTGTCAATTAAAGCCTGATCAATAATTTTTGATCTGGAATCTCTTTTCACCTTCTCGGCAAGCTCTGTTTTCATTGTTTCAAAATCGGATACAGGGATAATTCGATACAATTTTACAATGTGCCATCCGAATTTTGTTTGAAAGGGTTCTGAAATTGCGCCTTCATTCTCTAAGCTAAAAGCGACATTTTCGAACGCTTCGACACTTATTTGTCCGCGACTAAAAGGGCGTAATTTTCCACCTTTTTCCGCCGAGCTGGTATCTTCCGAGAACTGCTTCGCTAATGCCTCAAAAGAACCTCCCTGATTAATTTTAGCATAAACTTCATTAATTTTTATTTCAGCTTTATGAACTATAGAATCGTTTGCTTCAGGTCCAGTTGCAATCATAATATGCCCTACTTCACGTTCTCCCTCAGATTTTCTTTTGTCTATAACATGTAAAATATGATATCCAAATTGGGTTCTAAAAGGCTGAGAAGTAGCTCCCACAGGCGTATTATACGCCACGTTTTCAAAAGCATAAACCATTTTAAAACCAGAAAAATAACCTAAAGCTTCTCCGTAGATGGTTTTGCCATTATGCACTTCTTTTCTAACTTTTTCAAAGCCTTCTTTTTCAGTTCGTGCTCTTAATTTTACTATTTTATTGTATGCTGCCAATGTATCTGCAGGACTTGCGTCTTCAGATATTTTCACCAGAATATGATTCGCATTTACATCGTGAGTAATACGCTGATAGGCCTCTTCAACCAATTCATCTGTAACTTTAGGATCTGAAATATAATTTTTAGCAAGTTGTTTTTTATAGCTTTCGAGCTCCTTTTTATAACCTGGATTTTCATGAAACCCCTGACTTCTAGCCTCTTTAATTTTCAACTTATAATTTGTGAAAAGCTTCAGGTATTCATCAACATCTTTTTGTGATTCATCTTGAACCAGATCTAAGTTTTTTTGGTAAACTCTAATAAACTCGGAAGCATAAACAGGATCATCTCCTACGGTAAATAAAACGTCTTCTTCAGCAGATTGAGCCCAAGTATTACAGGCTATAATTGAAGAAAAAAATAAAAAAAAATATTTTAATTTCATAGATTCAAATTATTTTCAAAAGGTACAAAAATAGCAATATAAACCTAGATTGCAAGTTGTTTTATGAACGATTAAAAGGACTATATATTTCATCCCTTTTATGTACTTTTACCTTTTGAATTTTTAAACTATTCACATGCGTAAACTCAAACTTATTTGGGATTTTCACGGGCCAAATGCTGAACAAACTGCAAAACACCATAATATTCATTTAAAAGAATATATTAAAATTGAAAACCTTGATATTCCTATTACGGGCGTTTCAAACTTAAGCGACATGCACAGTATTGCTTTTTTGGTTGTCGATGAAAGTGACATGAGGCCCATACGAGATGCCTTAAAACCACATCGGGGCCAAGTTTACACCCCAGATTAATCCCTGTAACTTTAAGTTATTTTGGAAATTGTTTTTTAATATTACGTATAATATCTTCCAAGCCATTTAATTTGAGTTCGTAAACTTGCTCTAGCATAAGACCCAATTTACCTTTTGGAAAACCTTTGCTGTGATACCAAACTACATAATACTCTGGCAAATCGATTAAATACCGATCTTTATATTTACCAAAAGGCATTTTGGTATGCGCTAAATCGATTAAAAACTGTTGATTGGGTACCATGATAATTTTAACTAATTGGTTAATTTAAGGTTATATTCTTAAAATAGAATACTACAAAGAGGCGGTCTGAATAGCCTACGCATTCTCGCGTGGAGCCCGAAGTCAACATTTTTTAACTCATTGAAAACAAATTGAGGGTTCGACCTGCTCCTCAAACCAACCAATCAAATTTTATTGACTTTTTATACCGTTTTCTTTTTAATTTATAAACTGTTAGTCCTGAACTTTAACTATGGTTAAATTATCATGCATTACCAAATAAGCCGAATCATTATAATAGCCACCTAAAGGCTGTTTTTTATATGCAAATTTATTCTCAACGTATTCTGTAAGCGGGGCATTAATAGTAGACATGTACAAATCGTTGGAAGAAGCCAAACGCAATACAACATCCATAGCTAAATCAAAGCCTTTTACGGCGCGTTTATTAGGAATTGTGTTATAAATACGGTTATATGTTTTTACAAAAGAATTATACTGACTTTCGTTATACTCCAATAATCCCGTTGCAAAATGAAAACGTAATTTAGACAAATGACTGTTATTAATTTGGTCGCTTTCAAAAGCCATATTAATGTTTGTAGTAACTAAGATAATATCAACCGCTTGATGCTGATTTTCTGTATTTTCTTTACGAATTAAAGAAGCCAAAATACTCGTTACGTTTGAGGCAAATCCATCATTTTTAGTTTCCAAAAACACATAGTTTTTTCCTGGCTTAAGGCCTCTACTAATTTCTTCTCGGGTAGCAAAAAACTCATCCTTACCATTTTTACCTTTTCTCGACTCGACATGATTGGCTGCAGGAAAATCATTTTTAAGATCTCTAGCAATAGCTGAAGAATTAGAATCGGATACAATTAATACATTATAACTGAGTGTATCGGCTTTTACAAAGTTGACGATTTTTTGTTTTAACAATTCATCTGAAGGACGAGATTGAAAAACATTATCACGTAAATTTAAATTTAAACCTATAGGAGACACCACCGGTATATGATCGGCATTTAAAGCCGCAGCTACTTTATCAAAACACATTGAAGTTAAAGGCCCTATTACAGCATCGACATCTTTAAAATCATGATCTTCCACAATTTTAGTCACCTCACTAACACTATTCTTGGTATCATAAACATCAAGTTTCAAAGAAATCCCAAGTTTTTTCAAGGAATCGACAGCAACTAATACCCCTGAATAAAATTCTAAAGAAGCATTTAGATACGGATCACTCTTGATGCTGTTTTTTGCATGTGAGACAGAATCAAAATCTACACGATTTAATCGGAAAGGCAACATCACAGCAATGTGTTTTGTTTTACGATTAGAAATACTATCCACAAGATTTACTTTTTCGGCTACCGAACCTCCCACTATAGGAGCTACTGCTTCAGAAAACGGAATTTTTAAAATCATACCAGATTTCAATCCTGTTTCCGCTAAACCAGGATTGAGCGCTTCTAATTCCGATTGTTCTAAATCTAATTTTATTTTAAGTCTGTAAAAGCCTTCTTTAGGTAAAACTTTATAATAGCTATATTGTTGTTCATCGATAACTTTTTCTTCCGACTCGTCAAGGTTAGGCACTAATAGAATTTGGCCTTCCTTTAGCACCTCCCCCATATCTGGGTTAAGCGCTTCCAATTCTTTTAAAGTGATACCAAACTTATAAGCCACACGCCACTTCCCTTCTTTAGGTAATACGATGTATTTTTTAGTGGGCTTCACTTCTTCAACGACCTTTACGGTTTTATATACAGGAATTTGAATCTTATCTCCTTTTCGTAACGGATTTGAGTATAAAAAGGTATTATATTTTTTGATATCGGCTTCCTCAACATTATACATTTTAGCCAAGCTATATAAGGTTTCTTTTCGCTTAACACGGTGAGGTTTTAAACCCTGAAACACTCTTGAAACAGTAGTTGTTGTTTCAGGCTTTTCGGCTTTAGAAATAGGAATAATTAATATCGTATTCGCTTTTAAACCGCTTTTAGCATCCGGGTTCAACTTATAAATACCTGAAGTTGAAACCGAATAACGCTTGGCTAAACTTTCAACAGTCTCACCTTCTTTAACGTTATGTGTGCTAAAATTTTGAGCCTTAACACTTGTAAATGTCAATACAAAAACCAGTACTAATAATATTCTATTCATAGTTTGTTATTATCTGCTAATATAAAGATAGTAAAACGTAAATACCTACGCCGAATTACATTAAATGTAAATAAAAAAGAGGCCGTCTAAAAAGTATTAAACACGTCATTCTGAATTTATTTCAGAATCTCATCATACTGATAACCAGTCGTTATAAGAACCTGAATCAAGTTCAGGTTGACGAAAATTTTACTTTTTGTACAGCCTCTCTCTTTTTTCATATAGTATGCTGAAACCAAAATTATGTATTTAATCCTAAATCACAAAATTTAAAGGTTTCAGTCATCATCTTTATTCCCACTCAATTGTTGCAGGTGGTTTTGAACTAATATCGTAAACTACTCGGTTTACACCTTTTACTTTATTTATAATATCGTTTGATGTTTTTTGAAGAAACTCGTATGGTAAATTTACCCAATCGGCAGTCATTCCATCGGTACTTTCAACAGCTCTAAGTGCCACACATTTTTCGTAGGTACGCTCATCGCCCATCACACCTACACTGTTAACAGGTAATAACATGGCGCCAGCTTGCCATACTTTATCGTATAGTCCCCAAGTTTTAAGTCCGTTGATAAAAATAGCATCAACTTCCTGAAGGATGCGTACTTTTTCGGCTGTAATATCGCCTAAAATACGGATACCTAGCCCTGGACCAGGAAATGGGTGACGACCTAGTAATTCTGGATCGATTCCTAAGGTAGCACCAACACGTCTTACCTCATCTTTAAAAATAGCTCTTAAAGGTTCTACGATTTTAAGTTTCATAAAATCAGGTAATCCCCCAACATTATGATGACTTTTAATAGTTGCTGAAGGACCTCCGGTTGCAGAAACACTTTCAATAACATCTGGGTAAATGGTTCCCTGAGCTAACCATTTTACATCCTCTAATTTATGAGCTTCGTCATCAAATACTTCTATAAAAGCATTTCCGATGGCTTTACGTTTTAATTCTGGATCTTCAATTCCTGCTAAAGCGGCTAAAAATCTATCGGATGCATCAACGCCTTTAACGTTAAGTCCCATACCTTCATATTGCTTTAAAACACTTTCGAATTCGTTTTTACGAAGTAAGCCATTATTCACAAAAATACAGTATAAGTTAGCTCCAATAGCCTTGTTTAATAGTACCGCAGCTACTGTAGAATCTACACCTCCTGAAAGCCCTAAAACAACTTTGTCGCCGCCAACTTTTGCTTGTATGGCCTCAACGGTTTCTTCAACAAAAGAATCAGGGGTCCAATCTTGATTAAGTCCTGCAATACCTACCAAAAAGTTTTCTAAGAGTTGTTTACCATCTGTAGAGTGGTAAACTTCAGGATGAAACTGAATGGCAAAGGTTGTTTCACCTTCAATTTTATAAGCAGCATTTTCAACATCGGTGGTACTTGCTAGTAGCACACCATTTTCTGGTAATTTTTTAATGGTATCAGAATGGCTCATCCACACTTGGCTGCCTTGACTGATATTTTGAAAAAATGCTTCTTCACTTTTAATAAATGACAAGTTCGCACGACCATACTCTCTCGTATTTGAAGGTGCCACTTCGCCACCAGAAAAGTGCGCTAAATATTGTGCACCGTAACATACGGCAAGCATTGGTTTCACCCCTCTTATCCCCTTTAAATCAGGATGTAAGGCGTCTTCACCTCTTACAGAGTTTGGACTACCAGAAAGAATCACTGCTTTGTATTCTTCTAGATTGGTTGGAATCTTGTTAAATGGATGTATTTCGGAGTAGATGTTGAGTTCTCTAACTCGACGAGCAATAAGTTGAGTGTATTGCGATCCGAAGTCTAAAATTAGTACCTTATCATGTTGCATGCGCAAAAATATGAATTGATTTTTTATTGACGAATTACCGAACCAATTTTTTGAGGTTTTTTTTAAGCCATGGTTTCTAAAATCATGCGAATATCTTCCTCGGTGGTATCGGGGTTAATAAAGCAAAAGCGTGAAACGGTTTCAAAAGTATCGGCCGTTTTCCACTTGGTTGGCGTTACTAAAGCAAATCCTGATTCATGATTTTGGTAAGTCCAATGTTTGTAATCATCTGGATTCCAACCTATTCTTCTATATAAAACGCATGACAAACTAGGATCTCTTACCAGTTCAACATGAGGCATCTCATCAATTAAACGTCCTGCTATTTGTGCCAATTCTATACCGCGTTCTACAGCTTGCTTATAACGATCGGTGCCATGCATGGCTAAAGAAAACCATAAAGGCAAGCCTCTCACCCGGCGTGTTAGTTGTATTTGATAATCGGTTGGATTAAAGCCATGAGCGCCTTCATCTTTAAAAATATCCAGATAAGAACCTTCCTGGGAATGCGCATCCTTTGCTAATTCTGGATTTTTATAAATTACCGCACCACAATCGTAGGGAGAGAACATCCACTTATGCGGATCGATAGTAATACTATCAGCTTTTTCTATACCCTTAAACAAGTGTTTCACCGAGTCGGCCATTAAAGCCCCACCACCGTAAGCAGCATCTACATGAAACCATAAATTTTCTTGTTCACAAACTTCAGCGATACCTTCCAAATCATCAATAATTCCAGCATTTGTAGTCCCACCAGTCCCCACAACAGCAAATAAGCGCTGTTTTTCTAAAGGCGATAATTTGTTTATAGCATCTTGTAACGCTGCTTTTTCCAAACAATCTTCGGTATCAACAAGAACCACATCGATATCGGCAACTTTAGCCATGGCTTTCACCGAAGAATGCGCACCAATAGAGGTTATAATAAGTCCTTTTTGAGATTTATGTTCGGCATCACTATTACGCCAATATTCACGAGCTGTTACAATAGCCGAAAGGTTTGCGGCGGTTCCACCACTTGTAAATACACCAAAAGCCCCTTCAGGTAAACCCGTTAAAGACACCATCCAGCGCATGGCTTCGTTTTCACAAAAAATACCTCCGGCACCTTCCATCCAATACGCACCATGAATACTAGAGGCTGCTGTAACTAAATCGAACATAATGGCTGCTCTGGTTGGCGATGCTGGTACAAAAGCTAAATTTCTAGGATGATCCACAGGCACATTAGCCCCTGCAAGATGTTTACGCCACAACTTAAAAGCATATTCGCCACCAATTCCTTTTTCGGTAACGGTTTCGCCTACTAAGGCCTTTAATTCTTCAGCTTTTTTAGGTTTTCCAATTTTAGTGGTTGTAGAGGACACTCTATCGATAACATATTTCATGGTATCCATAGTCATCTCTACCAAATCAAAGTCAATCTTATGCATTTAAGTTATATTTTATATAAAAATCCAAAATTAAGCTTATCATTAGAAACTGTGAAATTTTAACAGCAATTAATCGAAAAGCTTTTTAGAAAACTATAAAGTCAATATCGAAAAGGCACCACTTAAAGGATTCAAGTTTGCAATAAGGCTAGGCACAAGCTTTTCACCATACTCCAAATAAAATTGAGAAAAATTGGTGTTTCGTTCTTGCAGACTCTTATTAGGGAAAAGCGCATTTTGAAGGTCGGTCATACGCAAAACCTCATCGGATAATTTTCGTTTCTGGGCTTTCAGTAATCGTTTTTCCAAATGATCTAAGCCTTTTAATTGCTTTACTTCTTGAGCCTTTATAGCGCCTAAAAAAGATTTATCGGTTTGTTCGGCCAGATCGTATAAAGCTAAAAATTGTTCTTTTAGGTGTTTTTTCTGAGCAGAGAAATCGATATCGATATTTGAAATTTCACGTACTTTTTTATTGATGAAGGTACTTTGCTTCAAAAATAAATCTTGGGTAGAAATATCTAAATTATTTAATTTTTTAAGCTGATTTTCGGTCTGAATTAAAACAGAGTTTCTCAACAATAACATGGAAAAAGGCACATCAACAGCATTAAAATAGCCTTTCAGCTGAAACCAATAGGCTAATTCTCCGCCACCACCAATATAGCACAAGTTAGGTAAAATGACTTCTTGGTATAAAGGACGCATGATAACGTTTGGCGAAAAGCGTTGAGGGTTTTCATTTAATTCCTGTAACAATTCGGCTTCGTTCCAATGGATGTTTGTGTTTAAAACTTTATAAACCTCATCTTCAAAAACGATACGCTCTCGTAACTGATTTTCAATGTAAAATAGATTTATTTCTCTAGGATTAACTTGTATTTTGTAGTCTTGAAAAGCTTCTGTAAGAGCATCATTGGTTTTAGAAACCGCTTGAAACGACACTTGGTTAAAAAGTTCCTCCTTCATAAAAGGAATAAAATCCCTTTTCAAACGTGCATTATTGGCATCTAAAATAACCAAGCCATACTCTTTAAATAAAGCATTGGCTAGAAAACGGGTTGCATCAGCTAGATTACCATGATCCAAATACGCCTTCTTAAAAAGTTCCTTAATGGTTTCGGCATGTGTCGTAGAGCCTAATTCTTCTGAAAAAACATCAAAAACGGCTTGTAAACCTTCTGTAGATAATTCGCCTACAGGCCCAGTGGATTCGCGATTCCACTGTACTTTTTTTCCCTTAAAATTAAAATAGTTGATTTCATCGAAATCATGATCTTCTGTAGCCATCCAATATATAGGCACAAAATTACTTTCGGGGTGTTCCTTTTTTAAGGTTTTAGCGAGGTTTATGGCCGAGACAATTTTATATAAGAAATATAAGGGGCCGGTAAATAAATTTAATTGATGGCCTGTAGTGACGGTAAAGGTATTTTCCGCTTGCAACAATTCAATCTGACTTAATACCAGTTTAGACGTTTCTAGGTTTTTATATTGCCCTTTTAGAACGGAAACCAAAGTTTGTCGCGACTCCAAACTAAAGGATTTACTTTTTTCTTCTATTTGAAGTTTAAAATTATCCAAGTTCGGAAACCTGTTATAAAACGGCTGTAATGTTTCACTTTCAGCTAAATAGTCACAAATTAATGATGAAAAATAGCCGGTTTTATTAAAAGGAAGGGTTTTATGCTGCATGTTTAGTAAAAAATCACGTAAATATACTGTTATTCTATTTTAACAAATCTAAAAATTAAGTTAAGATGCTTCTATTTGGCTTAACCGCCAATTAATACTGAGGTAACGTTTAAAGCTTTGTCTAAGTAATGTATTAATCCTTACTTAACCTTATTAACTTTCAACTAACCCTAAGATAAACATTCAACATCAATCACTTAACACGTTTCCCGTGCACTCATAATACATTTGATAGAAACATAAACCAAACAAATTATCAATTTTTAATTATGAAAAACTTATTTAAACTTTTACTGCTTTTATTAGTACTTACAACCACGAGTACGGTGTTAGTCGCTTGTGATGGCGAAGACGGAAAAGATGGTATTAACGGTACAAACGGACAAGATGGTCAAGACGGTGAGGATGGCGCCGATTATTCGGTTGAAGACTTGATTCCGCTTGAAACTTCAAGAACACCTAACTTTTTAAAAGTAGAGTCCGCTTTCACTTCAATTGAAGTAACTCCAATTTTGTCTTCTGAAGATGTTTTAGAAAGTACTCCAGATTTCGTTTACGGTTCTATGGCAGATGGTGCTGGTCTTTTAGCTGAAAATGATGGTACTTTTACTTTAATTAATAACATTGAAGCCGATTTTGCTATTGCAAGAATTAGATTAAACAAAGATTTAAAACCTATGCATGGTGAGTACATAGTAAATGCTTTTGCTACGGCTTTTACGGCTCAATGTTCGGGGTCTTTAATCACACCTGAAGAACATGGTTTTGGACCACTTTTCCTATCTGGAGGAGAATGGGAAGGTTCTTCAAAAGGTGTTTTTGCTACTAACCCATATAAATCTGCTGACAATGCTGACACAGCTATCTTACTGCCTAGTTTAGGTGAATGGTCTACCGAAAATGCTGTTATTCTCGGAAAAGATGCTTATTCAGATAAAACCGTAGTTTTTATAGGTGATGATCACTCTGATAACTCGGTACCTTCTGGACAATTAGGGATGTACGTTGGAAAACGAGGAAACCTAGACAGTGGCCAGATTTACGGATTAAAAGTAACAACGGCTGGTATTGATTTTGAAATGGATATGGCTGAAGGTGTTGAATACGATGCCGAGTTTGTAGAACTTAACGAAACACAAATCGATCTATTAGACGCTGAAGCGAAAGCTAAAGGCATTATGGGCTTCTCAAGGTTAGAAGATATCGATTATAGACGTGGTTCGGCTGCTGCTGAAAGAGAAATTTATTTTTGTGTTACAGGAAGAGATAGAGCCGACTTAGTTGGGAAAGGGTCATTATTAGGTCGTGTTTACAAGGTGGTTTTAAATGAAACGGATCCAGCTGGAGCTGCGAAAATCACTTGTATTTTAGATGGCGATAAAGTTGGTGGAAAGGCAGATGGCTTCCACTCTCCAGACAACATCCTTGTTACCGAAAATTATGCTTACATTCAAGAAGATCCTAATGGATACGCTTATTTAAACGCTAATATTTCAGGGTATGCTAAAATGTACCAGTACAACTTAAACACTGGTGAATTAAAAACCGTTTTAGAGTGTGATCAAGATGCTGCTGCAGCTGCTGGTTATGGAACGACAACTAACACTTGGGAAATTACAGGTATGATTGACGTTACTGATGTGGTAAACAACGGCGAAAACACATTTATAGTGATCACTCAAAACCACGGTTGGGAGCCTGCTGATGGTTCTGCATTTACAGACCCCACAGCAAACTCGGTAAACAACTCAAGAAAAGAAGGTTCTACATTATTCACAATTACAGGATTAGAGCGATAAAAAAACATGAAGATATTCTTAATTCAAGTAAGAGCAAAGGCATATACTTTTGGTATATGTCTTTTGCTTTTATCCGGACTAGCGTGCAAAAGTGAAACCACAAAAGCTACAGAAAATGGCATTGAACAGATTTACTTAAAGAACATAAAGCAAAGTATTGTAAACCTAGATGCTATTAATACTTTTGAAAACACGAATGATAAAATTAATAGCTACAAAAAAGCGAGACAGTATTTTAAATTGGCCGAACCTATTTTAGCGTATGTCGATCAAAACAATTACAAATCGATAAATGCGCCAAACATTTTACAAGTTCATGAAGATAGCCCCACCGATATAAAAATTAGAAACCCATTTGGATTTCAAGTGATTGAGGAACTGCTTCATGAACCCCCAATAGATACAATCAAAATTGCTGAAATCGTTAATATGACCAGTAGTCGACTAAAACTGATAGAGCATAACACCCATATAAACTTAAAAGATTATCATATTATTTGGCTATTACGAAACCAAATAGTGCGTATCGCTACAACAGGAATTACAGGATTTGATTCACCTGTTTTAGGACAATCATTAAAAGAAAGTCAGTTCACGTATGAAACTTTAGAAGCTATTATAAAACTTTCAGAAAGCAAATTCACTTCGAAAACTTTATATAAATCACTTTTAGGTGCTATAGAAAAGGCTAAAACCGCTCTAAATGCCGACTTCGATACTTTTGACCGTTATGCCTTCATTAAAAATCATATTCATCCGCAGTTGAAACTTTTAGTAGATACACAAAACGATTGGCAAGTAAGCTTTCCTTTTAACCTCGCTTTATCCAACGAACTCACGTCTTTGTTTACAAAAGAAACCCTTAATATGGATTTCTTTACAGATTATAAAAGTGATACTACCAATTTGGCAAACAAAGTAGCCTTCGGAAAACAACTTTTTAATGATAAAAACCTTTCCAAAGATCGAAACATGGCCTGTGCCACTTGCCATATTAAAGACAAGGCTTTTACAGACGGACGTGTCACTTTTGATAAGCGTCAAAAAAGAAACACCCCTACCCTTACCTATGCTTCTAATCAGCAATTGTACTTTACCGACGCACGCGTGGGCAGTTTAGAAGGGCAAATCGTTGGCGTGGTGAATAATCATGATGAGTTTAACATGTCTATGGACTCCATAATAACAAGGGTTAAAAGCGATAAACAGTATAAATATGTTTTAGATACGCTCTACCACAACAAACGAGAAGATTTCAATATAAGACACGCCATAGCATCCTACATCAGAACCTTGAATACGTTCGATTCTAAATTCGACAAGAACATTAACAACCAAGAAAATACATTAACCACAGAAGAAAAACGTGGTTTTAATTTATTTATGGGTAAAGCGGCTTGTGCTACATGTCATTTTCCACCTATGTTTAACGGTACGGTTCCTCCAAATTTCACCGACACGGAATTGGAAATTATTGGCGTTCCAGAAACTAAGGAAAACAAAGGGCTAGACGACGATTTAGGACGATACGACCTCTTTAAAAGGAAAGAACGCATAGGTGCTTTTAAAACTCCAACTGTTAGAAATATTGAACTTACGGGGCCATATATGCACAATGGTGTATATACGACTTTGGAAGAAGTAGTAGATTTTTATAACCAAGGAGGTGGCGTTGGATTTGGCTTTAATTTGGAACATCAAACCTTACCGTTTAACAACTTAGAATTGCCTGAAGATGAACAACATGCCATAATCGCTTTTATGAAAACCCTCACAGATCAATCAAAAACCGAAGCTATTAAGTAACTCAACTTATTGAAATATAGTTTTTTACATGAATTTTTCGTATATTAGGCCTTGTTCCTTCACAAAAAACGAAACTATGAAAAAACTAATCTATTCCCCTGTCTTTTTGTTGTTTGTTCTTTTCCTTTTTGGAGCAAACACCATAATTGCACAGGAAGACGACACTAAAGAACACTTCAAAGAAATTGAAGGCAAAGTTATTGATGCAGAGACGAATAATGATTTAATTTTTGCGGATATTGTTCTCGAAAACTCGAATATTAGCACCGTAAGTAACAGCGACGGGCATTTCACATTAAAAATACCTAAAACATACGCTGATGGCCATATTGCCATCTCTTACTTGGGCTACGAAAAAATTGTTCTTCCGATTTCCGATTTTGAAAAACACCTAAAAGTAAAACTGAAACCCGTTAACACCACTTTAGACGTTGTTCAAATTTTAACCACTCCTAAAAAAGCCGAAGCAGTAGTTTTAAATTGTTTAAGCAAAAAGAGTAGTTTGTATAGTAATGAAAACACTTTAATGACGGCATTTTACCGCGAAACTATAAAAAAGCGCAGAAAAAACGCCTCACTGTCTGAAGCTGTTGTTCAAATCCATAAACAACCGTATAATAATGTAAAAAGTGATTATATCGAATTGGTGAAAGCACGCAAAACAACAAACTACAAAAGGTTGGATACCATTGCTCTCAAATTACAAGGCGGACCTTTTAGTAATTTGTATACCGATATGATTAAATATCCAGAATACATTTTTACCCCAGAAACCATGCCTATGTATGACTTTAATTTTGATAAGTCTACAAAAATAAATGAGCGTATAATATATGTCATTAACTTCAAACAAAAGGCTGATATTACAACACCACTGTTTTACGGTAAACTTTTTATTGATGCCGAAACCTACGCCTTAACAAACGCGGTTTACAGTTTAAATGTAACTAACAAAGTATTATCGAGTGAAATGTTTGTTAGAAAAAAACCAAGAAAAGCCGATGTTTACCCTATTGAAACGGCTTACCGTGTAAATTATAGAACAAAGGATGGTAAATGGCATTATGCTTACAGTAATATTTCATTAACTTTTAAAGTCGATTGGGAAGGCAAATTATTTAATAGTACGTATACCTTAAATAGTGAAATGGCCGTAACAGATTGGGAAATTGCAGAGTCGAAACTAGCAAAAAATAGAAGTCAGGTTTTAAGACCCACCACTATTTTAACCGAAAAAGCTTCAGGCTTTTCAGATCCTAGATTTTGGGGTGCTTACAATATTATAGAGCCTGAAAAATCGATTCAATCGGCCATTAAAAAAATTCAGAAACAGTTGAAGCGAACCTAGATTTTAATTTGATGACTTGTTAACAGTTAATTGAACCAATATAGGCTCATGATCTGACCATTTTAAATTGAAATTTTCATGAGCCACTATTTGAAAACTATTATCAGGCAACACATAATCTAGGCGCATGGGGTATCCTAGTAAGTGATAAGTACCACCTAAACCAGAACCCTTTTCGAGAAAGGTGTCTTGCCTACCTTGACTTATAGAATGATAGGTTTTAGAAAAAGGTGTGGTATTAAAATCACCTGCTACAATATGTCTTCCTTGGAAGCCTTTTATATTTTCAAGTAATAATTGGGTTTGCGCGCTTTTCATTTTTTGCGCCACATTTATTTTAGGGTAAACCGACTCTAAGCTTTTTTTTGTAAAAAACTTAGAATCCACTTCCATGCTAAACGATTGCAAATGCACGTTGTAAATTCTAATAAGCACATCGTTGTATTGAATATCGGCAAACATGGCATTATTAGCTGTATTAGGAAAATCGATATAACCCGTATGTACAATGGGAAACTTAGACAGAATAACTTGTAAAGATTTGCTAATGCCGCGACGTTTTCCTACGAAAACATATGGGTAGTTTTCAAAGCTATTTTTCCGTACCGACCAAGACTCCTGAAACAAGACAACATCTGCATCTTGATTATTGATAAAATTGGTTAACGCTTTAATTCTCGGCTTCATTTGTGTCCGATCGGAAGTATGACCAGCACCACCACCGCCTCTCACATTATAAGTTAATACAGACAGATTCTCAGTTTCTATACTTTGATTATCAAAATTATATTTGAAAAAAAACACATGAGTACAACTATATAGCACTAAAGCAAACCCTAAAAAAAAGGCACGCTTCGATTTAAGTAAAATAAATACTACAAAAAGGAATCCATTTAAAACAACAAGAACAGGAAGTACAACAGAAAAAATTAAAGACCATACATTCTCGACATACCGAGTAATGACACAACCAAAAACAAGAAGTAGCGGTATTACAATAGCAATAATACTACGAAGCACGACATAGGTGCTTTTAAAGAGATTCAAAAGTTTTTGTTTTAGAATAATTTGGTTTGGGTTTCATCATCCTTAGAATTTTCAGAATCAGACACTTCAGTTTCGTCAACCACCTCTATATCATCGGCATGAACCTCCTGGGGTGCCTCAAAAGGCAATGGTTCCATTAAATTCACTTGATTCACTTTATCCTTAGTTAATTGGTTACCTAGAGCACCAATACCTTTAATGGCTATAAATTCCTCTAGATTGACTTCTAGATTGTCTTTACGGTCTTTTCCGCGTTCTTTAGCAAAAACAACTTCGGCCATAGGACGCCAATCTGTTGAAACGATTTCTAATTGTGATTTTGGATCGTCTGGAATAAACATTTCCTCCTTACCTTCTTGCTCAATTACGAAACGTTTCACATAATACAATTCTTTTTCACCATTGTAATAAACCACCGAAATTGGTTTTTTAGGCTGCCATTTTTCCATGACAATCATATTATCATCAAAATGCATAGTTACTTCCGGTGTAACCGTTTTTACCATGCCCGATTGCGTGATAATAAGTAGTTTATCTTCCCCTCTAAACTCCCCTATCAATTCGCCACGACCATCAACATTTAAGCGTTGAACGGTATCATCAAACCATATTTTACGAGGTTTTAAGGTTGAAACGCCTTTTTCCTTAAGTTCTACACGCTTTACAGGATATTTAGTAACTAAATTACCTTTAGACACCCTGCCTTTAATAAGAATATCGGCAAAATCGATATCCCATTTAAGCTTTTTAATACTGCCCGCCTGACGAAGCAATACGGTAACCACTTCTGCCTCTCCATTTGGGTTTGCAGAAAAATACAAACAAGTAGACCCTTTAGTACCGTTAGTGAGATCGTATTCTCGATCACGGGTTACACTAGTCACCGCGAAACGTTTTATATAGGAAGGGCCGCTTTTTCCATCGCGATAAATCATATTATAAATGGTGCGCTTGTCCTTCTTCTTAAAAACGGCGACATGAATAATGTCTTTACCTATAAAGGTTTTGGAGTCCACTTTGGTGACCATCATTACCCCTTGTTTGGTAAACACAATAATATCGTCAATATCACTACAATCGCAAACGTATTCGTCACGACGTAATGAGGTTCCTATAAACCCTTCTGCACGATTTACATAAAGTTTTGTATTTCGAATCACCACTTTAGTTGCATCAACATCATCGAAAACTCTAATTTCTGTTTTACGCTCTCTACCTTCACCGTATTCCTTTTTAAGCCTAGTGAAATAAGCGATAGCATAATCGGTAAGGTGTGCCAGGTGATGCTTAATTTCAGCAATTTGTTCCTCTAGGGCTTCAATTTTTTGCTGTGCTTTATCAATATCAAATTTAGAGATACGCTTGATACGAATTTCGGTTAAGCGCACAATATCGTCTTCAGTTACCGCGCGTTTTAAGTGTTTAATATGTGGTTTTAATCCCTTATCAATAGCTGAAATAACCCCTTTCCAGGTTTCTTCCTCTTCAATATCGCGATAAATTCTATTTTCAATAAAAATACGCTCCAAGGATGCAAAATGCCATTGTTCTTCAAACTCACCTAATTTAATTTCGAGGTCTTGTTTTAGAAGTTGCACCGTATTATCTGTGGAACGACGAAGCATTTCTGTAACACCAATAAATAAAGGTTTGTTATCTTCAATAACACAACCCAATGGCGAGATAGACGACTCACAACTTGTAAAAGCATATAAGGCATCTATGGTTTTATCTGGCGATAATCCCGTTGGAAGATGCACTAGAATTTCAACTTCTGCCGCCGTATTGTCTTCAATCTTTTTAATTTTGATTTTACCTTTATCATTCGCCTTTAAAATAGAATCGATTAACGAAGATGTTGTGGTTCCAAAAGGTATTTCGGTAATGACTAAAGTATTCTTATCGAGTTGCGAAATTCGAGCACGTACACGCACCTTTCCGCCTCTTAATCCGTCATTATAATTTGAAAAATCGGCAACGCCTCCTGTTGGAAAATCAGGTAAAATAGTAAAGCGTTTGCCTTGTAATTGTTTTATTGAAGCATCAATAAGTTCAATAAAATTATGTGGTAATATTTTTGTAGAAAGTCCAACCGCAATTCCTTCTCCGCCTTGTGCCAGCAACAACGGAAACATAACGGGCAAGTTAATAGGTTCTTTTCTACGGCCATCGTAACTCGCTTGCCATTCGGTAATCTTAGGGTTATAAACCACATCGAGCCCGAACTTAGAAATTCGAGCTTCGATATAACGGGAGGCCGCAGCACGGTCGCCCGTTAAAATATTCCCCCAGTTTCCTTGGGTATCAATTAATAAATCTTTCTGCCCGATTTGAACCATGGCATCGGCAATACTGGCATCACCATGAGGATGGTATTGCATGGTATGACCAACGATATTGGCTACTTTGTTATAACGTCCATCATCCAAATCTTTCATGGAATGCATGATACGACGCTGAACGGGTTTAAAACCGTCTTCAATAGCAGGAACAGCACGTTCTAAAATAACGTAAGAAGCATAATCTAAAAACCAATCTTTATACATTCCCGTAACTCGGGTAATGGTTTCTTGAGGTTCGTCTTGTTCGTTAATTAAATCGTCGCCGTTTTCAATCATTAATTATTTTTTAACTGGTTTTGGTTTGCCATTAAGCATCACTCTACCGCCACGTGCTTGTAATCTTGCAACTTGTTCGATAGCAGGGTGTACATATAGATACTCGTATGAACGTACCACTTCTAAATCTTCTTTCTTAGTATATAACATCTTATTTAAGTTTTTTTGCTTCCCTAAAAAGGGATTATTTTACAAATTAATTTATCTTTTTTAGCAGCAACAAAGTTACATTTAAAGATAATTTACTTAAATAATTTTAACTAAAATTTATTACGATTTCATCCTTTATATTTGATAAAAATAGGGATAAAAATTCGATTAAACTTACTCTATAATATCCAACTCAACTTTCAAGTTTTCAATAATAAATTCCTGTCTAGACGGTGTGTTTTTTCCCATATAAAACTCTAGTAAATCTTCGATAGACATGTTATGATCTAACATAATGGGATCTAAACGAATATCTTCCCCAATAAAATGTTTAAACTCATCTGGAGAAATTTCACCCAAACCTTTAAATCGAGTAATTTCAGGTTTTGGTTTAAGTTTTTCTATGGCTTTTTTGCGTTCTTCTTCAGAATAGCAATAAATGGTTTCTTTCTTATTTCTTACACGAAATAAAGGCGTTTGTAAGATATACAAATGGCCTTCTTTAATCACCTCTGGAAAAAACTGCAAGAAAAATGTTATCAATAACAAACGGATGTGCATCCCATCAACATCGGCATCGGTAGCAATCACTACATTATTATAACGTAAATCTTCTAATGATTCTTCTATATTTAATGCTGCTTGAAGCAGATTAAACTCTTCATTTTCGTAAACAATTTTTTTGGTGAGCCCGTAACAGTTTAGCGGTTTCCCTTTTAAACTAAAAACGGCTTGAGTGTTTACATCTCGTGATTTTGTGATACTACCAGAAGCCGAATCTCCCTCGGTAATAAACAAAGTGGTTTCTAAGTTTCTTGGATTTTTAGTGTCACCAAAATGAACGCGACAATCTCTTAGTTTTTTATTGTGAAGACTGGCTTTTTTAGCACGGTCTTTAGCTAACTTTCGTATACCCGATAACTCTTTTCGCTCACGCTCGGCTTGTAAAATTTTACGCTGAAGCTTATCGGCAGTGTCTGGATTTTTATGCAGATAGTTATCTAAGTACCGCTTTACGAAATCGTTAATATAGGTCCTTACCGTTGGCAATTCGCCACCCATATCGGTAGACCCCAATTTTGTTTTGGTCTGACTTTCGAAAACAGGTTCCATCACCTTTATGGCAATGGCACTTACTACCGATTTCCTTACATCGGAAGCATCGTAATTTTTACCATAAAATTCTCTTATGGTTTTTACGAGCGACTCTCTAAAAGCATTTAGATGTGTTCCACCTTGAGTGGTATTTTGTCCGTTTACAAATGAATGATATTCTTCACTGTACTGCGTTTTACTATGAGTAAGCGCGATTTCAATATCATCGCCTTTTAGATGAATGATAGGATATAAACGATCGGTATCATTAATATTTTCGCTCAGTAAATCCTTTAAACCGTGTTCGCTATAATATTTTTCACCATTAAAAACTATGGTTAAACCTGGATTTAGGTACACATAATTTTTAAGCATTTTCACTATATATTCACTTCTGAACTTATAATTTTTGAAAATGATATCATCCGGAATGAAAGATACTTTGGTTCCTTTTCTACGCGAAGTTTCTTCTAAAAACTCTTCATTTATAAGGTTACCTTGTTCGAATTCCGCGGAAGCGCTTTTACTATCACGTGTAGATTCTACTCTAAAAAATGAGGATAAGGCATTAACCGCTTTGGTACCAACACCATTTAAACCCACCGATTTTTTGAAGGCTTTGGAATCGTACTTACCACCAGTATTCATTTTGGAAACTACGTCTACAACTTTCCCTAGAGGAATACCACGACCATAATCGCGCACCGTAACTTTCGTTCCTTGAATAGAAATTTCAATCGTTTTTCCAGCTCCCATGACATACTCGTCAATGGAGTTGTCGAGCACCTCTTTAAGAAGTATATAAATTCCATCATCTGGCGAAGACCCATCACCTAATTTTCCAATATACATTCCAGGTCGCATACGAATATGCTCTTTCCAGTCTAATGAACGAATATTGTCTTCGGTATAGTTAGAGTTTTCTGCCATTAATAAGAGGTGTGGTTAAGATAGGATGCTAATATAGCACAAGCAAATAAAAAATAAAACAGCATTGCAACAAAGTAATTAACAATGAAAATATTTTTAAGTTATTCATTTTTTTATTTCACAGTTTAAATTTCAAATTAAGGAGTTCATGAATCTCCTATGTCGATTTCATTGATAAAAAAACGAATCAAAAAAATCTAGGCTTACGAAACTTTATCTAAATTTTTTGTTTGTCCCAAAATTTTAGGAACTCGCCATTAAAAACAGTGAAATGCCAAAATCCTTCCTAGCTCAAACAGCCTAAAATTTCACAGGTACTTCACTTCAAATTTTACGATAAAGTTTCGATAGGCCTTAAAAAACACTTTTCCCTAAGACTGTTATCCTTTTTAAACCAGTTTAAATTAAAGATTTACACCAATATTAAAAACTCACTTCCCTTTCTTTAAGGACACTATTAATATTCCAGCAATAACCACTAAAGCACCAAACCACTGTAAACCCGTTAAAATTTCATTTAAAAAGATCGCAGCTAATATGATGGTTGAAATTGGCCCTATTCCCGCCACAATAGCAAAGTTTGATGAGCTAATCATTTTAATAGACGTAGAGACTAAAAACGAAGGTATTACCGTTGCAAACATGGCTATTACAAAACCTAAGACATACACTTGCCATGAAAAACTAAATAAATCCACCTCTGAAACCAAACTGTAATGCACAAATACACAAATGCACGACACCATCATGGCATAAGCCGTAAACTGTACCACGCCAAATTTCGGTATTAACCAACCGCTACCTACTAAATAAGTGGCATATGTAATCGCACTAAGCAATACAAAAGCCGCTCCGATGAAGGTTTCAGTTCCTGATAAAGTTACTTCATCCCAAAACGTTATCACAACGCCTAAGTAAGTTAAAGCGATAGCCATGGCCTGAATTTTAGTGATAGGCCTTTTTAAAAACACACGGTTTAAAATTAAAACGATAGTAGGGTATAAAAACAAGATAATACGTTCTAAACTCGCCTTAATATATTTAAGTCCGACGAAATCAAAGTAACTCGCCAAATAATAGCCCACCACACCGAAAAAACACAACCATAAATAGTCCTTTTTCACCAAAGTGGCCTCAGTGTTTTTATTTCTATAAGCGATAGCAATACCTACATAAATAGGAAAAGAAAACAGCATTCTTAACAATAGAATACTTATAGCATCAACATGATAGCCATAGGCTAATTTAACCATAACCGCTTTTGATGAAAATAGGACGACCCCTAAAATACCAATAAGCACTCCGTACCAAAATTGTTTTTTTGTTGTTTCCATACAACGAAAATAACGACCTAGAGTTTTTGAAATTATAGGAAATTTCTGAAAATACGATGTTCAAGAATAAAAAAGAGTACTTTAAGTTATATACCCTAAAAAAAGAAACGCAGTAAAATTGTTAAATCCTTAAATAAATAACAGCTGCATGAAGAATCGCCGTGAATTATTCTAAAAAATAATGCGACATCTCTGGCGTCAATGTTGATTTTTCAAATACAAACCCAAGCATATTTAAAACATATCAAACGCATCCGAGACATCGCATTCGAGCAAAAGTATTTCTTTTAATTTTTAGACTAACTTCAATAATATTTGATTAAAAAAAATTCTATTTGACTAATACTTTCTTTTCAAAACTACTTTTAGGAGCCTCACAAAGGGAACATTCATAAGTATCCTCTAATTTTTTAAAAGGGGTGTTAGGCGCAATATCCTGCGTAACATCGCCATAAATCTCATTGTAAACCGTTAAACATTCCGAACATTGATAAACCTCCTCTTCGCTACGTTCCTTTTTAATAACGCTCACCTCTTCCTCTTCGCGTTCGGTTCCTAATTGTTCGAAGTACAACTGACTTAATTCCATTAATAAACCAGGCAATTCCACCTTATCTACATCTTGAACATGCATGATATATTGTTGGGTGTTCGGATCGAAATTCTTAGCATATAATAAATTATAGGTATCTCTAATTTTAAAATCCCCTATAATATCTGGTTGTTTGTTTTTTTCAATAACAATGGAGGTAAAATTATAGGTATCACTTTCATAACTTGTAATTCCGAAGGTGAGTCCGTAGGTACTAATATCATTTTGGTCGAAATTAGTCACCAAGTATTTTTTAAGATTTAAGGCTTCTCTATCGTTTACCGGCAAGTGCCAGTTCATTTCCAGCATGGAATGACGCACATTGATTCCGAATTTCCCTAAAAACTTTTCCCATTGTAATTTCGCTTTCAACGGAATACCTTTTACGATAAAAGATTTCCATGGTGTGATCGAGATTTTACCAATCTTATTATCCGAACACAGCTCACACATCGCCTTTAGGAATTTTAAATCATAGCGATTATTTCTCCAATACAAGCCTAACCAATAACGATCGGTACCAATACGATTCATCCCTTCATAATAAGGGAAAGGATAGAAAGGCACTTCTAGCGGCTTATCAACTGTTCTATTATTCGTATCGACAGCATCACTTACCAAATCGAAAACCGTTTCAATGGTTTCAGGTTCCTCTTGTAAAATATTTTCAATGGCGATTTCAATTTTATCCATATCCCAGCTATAAATAAGCGCAGGATACATCAATGTTTTTTTCCAACCTGGAAGTCTAACATATAAATACCAGTAATCTTCATGATCGGAAGCGATAAAATTTACATTTCCAGTAAATAAAGGCACTAGTCGTTGTCTAGGATCGGTAATATTAACCCTTAGTTTTAATTTATGTTTAAACTGCTCTAAAATATACAGGTAGCGGTCACTTGTTAACCAAGAGGTACTCGGTAATATTTCGGCAGATACATAAGATGAAGCGATATTCTGGATACCATCGCGTTTTGGTTTTATAAACTGGATTTTACTAAACTGATCGAATTTGCTTTCATCAATTTGCTCTGGAAAAATAATATCTTGGCGAGAACCAAATGAAATCGCATCTAAGCCTAAACTTTCGGCTGCTTCACAAATATATTTTAATTCACCTGGAGACAACACACCTCCATTTATCTTAATTCTATATGGTTCTTCCATTATGCTAACACTTTTGAATTATGAAGTATTTCACGCACTTCAGTTTTACAACTTCCACAACCTAATCCAGCACCTGTTTTACTGCACAACTCAGTAAAGTCGGTACACCCTTTTGCAATGGCCTCTTCAATATTTCCTTCACCCACTTGACTACAAGAACAAACTAATTTACCAATAACAGGCGTATCGTTTGAAGCCCCTCTAAGCAAGGTATTACGTTTATCGGCCATTTCAATTTTACTCTCGATCATGGTTTTAAATTCGGCAAATTCATTTTTATCGCCCATTAAAACCGCGCCAACTAATAAATCGTCTTTAACAATACACTTCTTGTAGTAGCGCTTTTTAATATCTGTAAAGATGATTTCCTCATAACTTTCATCGTTTTCAGGCACACTAATATCACCTATACTACAAAGGTTTAAATCGTTGAATTTTAAGATATTCATTAATACCGAACCGTTATATGCGCAGCTAATATCTCCGGCAATAAAGTTGGCTAGAATCCCCGCTTGCTCTTCGGCTGCCGAAGTAATCCCAAACAATTGGTTATTGTATTCAGCAATTTCACCAATGGCAAAAATATCTTTGTGAGAAGACTCTAAATGCTGATTTACTTTAACGCCACGACTACAAGAAATACCGTTTGCTCTTGCCATTTCCACGTTAGGAATGGTTCCTATAGCATATACAATAGCATTCGCTGTAATAAATTTTCCACTTTTTAATGTGATGTTTAATTCACCGGTATCTTCATCATCAAAAACGGTACTTACTTCGTTATCAAAGTAAATTTGAATACCACGCTCTTGCACATCTAAAGCTAATAACTTACTTGAAACTTTGTCTAACTGACGTTCCATAAGTCGAGAAGCACGTTGGATAATGGTAATTTTAGCGTTTTTATGCTTCATGGCTGCAGCCAGCTCTAAACCTAATAAACCACCACCTACGATAACCACATGTTGTTCTTCTGGTGGTAAATTGGTAGCATCTAAATAAGCTTTAAACCTATCGGCATCACTTTTATTACGCATAGTAAAACGTCCTGGTAAATCAATTTGAACATCTTTAGGAATAAACGCTCGACTACCTGTTGCTAATATCAACTTATCGAAACTATGGGTTTCATTGTTACTATCGGTAACCTGTTTATTTTCTTTATCTATGTTAGTAATTGACGTTTCTGGATGTAAATGAATATTTAGCTTACCAAGTTCTAATTCTTTAATTTTAAGCAACTGTTCCCAAGTCAATTCTTCGGTAACATATTCTGGTAATAAAACCCTATTGTAAAACAAATTAGGCTCTTTGGAGAATACATGAATTTCATCAACCTCATTATATTCTCTATAATTTTGAACAAAACGGAATGCCGCTGCTCCAGCCCCTACGATAATAATTTTTTCTACAGGCTTTTTATATTTTGAAACCGCTACACGGGTAAATTTAAAATCTGGTTCTTTCGATGTCGGATCGACATGCGTATTGGTTAAATTATTGGCGCGGTTTAAATCACTCTGTAATTGTTTACCCCAGTGCATCGGTAAGAAAACAACACCTTTTTTAATGGTGTCGGTAATTTTTGCACGCACACGAACTTCACCATTTTCACCTTTAATCTCAGTAATATCGCCATCTTTAATTTTATTTAAGAAGGCGTCAACTGGATTGATTTCTAAAACAGGTGTTGGGTAATGTGTTTTTAGACGAGATACCTTTCCGGTTTTCGTCATGGTATGCCATTGATCACGCACACGACCTGTGGTAAGAATTAACGGATAATCGTCGTTAGGCTGAACCGACGTATTTTTAATGGTGCTAGGTAAATTGAATTGTGCCTTTTTTGAAGGCGTGTAAAACTTTTTATCCTCAAACAATCGCGGTGTTCCTGGATGTCTGTATTCTGGAACTGGCCACTGAAAAGTACCTTCATTTTTTAATCGATCGTAATTCAAGAAAGACACATCGATATTCGTGCCTTTGGTCATCGATGCGTATTCATCATAAATTTCGCTAGCATTATTAAAATTGAAACCTCTAAAGCCCATACGCTGAGCGAAATCACAAAAGATTTCAACATCCGGTCTAGCTTCCCCTGGCGCATCAATTTCTTTAGGCAGGTATGAAATACGTCTTTCAGAATTCGTCATCGTCCCTTCCTTCTCAAGCCATGCGGCTGCTGGAAGTACTAAATCGGCAAAATCTACGGTATCAGATTTATGAGATATATCTTGAACCACAACAAACTTCGCGTTTTTCATGGCACGTTCAATGCTGTTTGAGTTTGGAAGACTCACTAACGGATTGGTACAAGCAATCCAAATGGCTTTTAATTTTCCACTTTCAAGGGCGTCAAACATTTCGGTAGCTGTAAGTCCTGGTTTCGGATTAATTTGATCAACCCCCCAAAACTGAGCCACCTCACGACGATGCTCTTCATTCATCAAATCCTTATGGACTGCCAATAAATTCGCCATCCCTCCTACTTCACGACCCCCCATTGCATTAGGTTGCCCAGTAAGTGAAAATGGCCCTGCACCTGGCTTTCCAACCTGCCCTGTAATAAGCGATAAGTTTAATAAGGACACATTTTTATCAGTACCTACCACACTTTGATTAAGCCCCATGGCCCACATACTGATAAAACCTTTTGAAAGTCCGATGTACTTGGCAGCTTTTCTTATATCATCTTCAGAAACCCCACATAAGCTTGAGGCTTTTCGTAATGAAGTTTGGAAAATTAAATCTTTATACTCGGCAAAACCATCGGTATGCTGAGCGATAAACTTTTCATCAATTAAACCACTTTTGTAAAGGCATCTGGCGATGGCATTGTATAAAATAACATCTGTACCAGGTAACAATTGTAAGTGCAGATCGGCAAAATTAGCAGAATCTGTTTTACGCGGATCAACCACAATAATTTTAACATTGGGATTATCCTCTTTACGCTTTTCAATACGTCTAAAAAGTATCGGGTGACACCAAGCAGGATTCGCGCCTGATATTAAAAAGGTATCGGCCAACTCAATATCGGCATACGAAATAGGTACACTATCTTCACCAAAAGTTTTCTTATAACCCACTACGGCCGAACTCATACAAAGTCTGGAGTTGGTATCGATATTATTAGTTCCTAAAAAACCTTTAGTAAGCTTGTTAGCGATATAATATTCTTCTGTTAAACTCTGTCCAGAAACATAAAAAGCGACACTATCTGGACCGTGTTTTTTTATAATGGATTTGAAAACGCTTGCCGCTCGATCAAGGGCATCATCCCAACTAACACGCTCTCTTGGGTGCGATCGGCTCCAGCGCATTTCTGGGTATAAAATTCTATCGGAGGTGTCGTTAGCGACGTAGTGCAAATTCATACCTTTTGAACACAGCATGCCACGGTTAACAGGATGATCCTTATCACCTTCAACAAGCACCTTATTATTACTGTCTTTTTTAACAATAATTCCGCAGCCTACACCACAATATGAACACGTTGTTTTTACTTCGTTTTTAATCATTCAGACAAAGATTTTATACTAAATAATAATTTTTAATTTCAGAAAACAAATACTGAATTCATTATTCTGAATACCTATAAAAAAGACACTTTATCTTATTATTTTAATAAAATAAACCATCAATTTTGTTGGTTTACATCGCCACTGTTATATATTTTAAATTGCGTTTAAACAATTTCCAAAACATGACTTTCATTTTTTTTTAAGAGCATTGCCATTGATAAAGAAAACTACCGCAGCCACAACCACTATATGGCCCCAATTATGAAATAACCATTAGACACCGCGGTAGTATACACTACCAATTAAGTAGTCTTTATCACTATTAACTAATCAAATACAAAAATCCGTTTTGTTAATCTTAACACTTTCAATTTTTCAGATTTAACAAGATGTTTTGATTTACAAAGCCTAAATCCAAACTCTGTTATCGTAAAATTAAGTATAAATACTTAATTTAAAGCATCAAAATTAAGTAATCTGAAAAATTTGTAAGATTAATAATTTAAGAATACTCGTTTTACGGATTTTATAATATTCGTCTAATAATTATTTAAGTTTTATCATTATATCAAAAAGCTACCTACTAAAGCACTACATAACAAATACTTAACAAAACCTAAACGTTTACTCCATTTCCTTTTCAAACTTATCCACCAGTTGAGGCGTTGCTTTATCGGCCATTTTTTGCACCACTCTATGCATCCAAATTAAACAGATGGCTGATAAGAATAACATTAATATCCAACAACTTGACCACAACCCAGTACCTTCCAATAGGTATCCGAATAAAATTGGGCAAACGAAACCACCTAGTCCACCAAGAACGCCTACCATACCACCTACAACACCAACTTCTTCAGGAAAATAGTCAGGAATATGCTTATAAACAGCAGCCTTACCAATACCCCAAATAGAACCTATAATTATCGCAATAATCGCAAAAATCCACAAATTAGCTTGAAAGAAAATATGTGTGTTTCCTTTAGCAATTAACTGCTTCTTTTTAACCTCATCACCTTTTTGTACAAGTACCTCTTGCCAAGACTCCTTCACAGGAAAAATATGAAAGCCTTCATCGACGTTGGCCAATTTATCCGTTTTACTTTTCACAGGACATTTAACACCATTAACTTCGATATAAGTTGCACTCACGTCTGTAACTGTCCCTGCTGATTTAGCCATAATCCCTTTTCCGGCTGCATATATATCCATTTTAGGAACGATTAAAATCGCACTAAATATTAAAGAAGACCCTAGAACCCAATACATCACTTTTCTAGCACCCACGCGATCGGACAACCAACCACCAAAAGCTCTAATCACCCCAGAAGGCAGACTAAAACAAGATGCTAAAAGTCCGGCAGTAGCCAAATCTAAAGCATATACATTGGTATAATAAGGCACCAACCACCCAGCAAAAGCGACAAAACATCCAAAAACTAAGAAATAATATAAGCCGAAACGCCACACTCTGATACTTTTAAGCGGCGCCATCATTCCTTTTAAGCTCTTAGTACTTGAAGCAGGCTTCTTATTTTTAGTCGTTAAGAAAAAAATAACCGCCATAAGCACCAATACTGCTGCATAAATTTTAGGCATCTCTCTCCAACCATCTAAATTGGTTTTTCCATCGGTTAAGTAATCCAAAAGTTTAGGTCCTACTAAAGTAGTTATCGCTGCCCCTGCATTACCAGCACCAAAGATCCCTAAGGCAATACCTTGTCTTTCCTTTGGAAACCAAATCGATGAAAATGCAATACCTACGGCAAAACTAGCACCTGCAATTCCAAAACCTAAACTACATAAAGCGAAAGACCAAAAATCGTTAGCATAAGACAACAAATACATAGGAACAGCACATAGCAACAACAAACCAGTAAACAAAGGCTTCCCGCCTAGTTTATCGGTTAAAACTCCGGCTGGCAATCTGAAAATAGCACCAGTTAATACAGGAATCCCTATTAACCATCCTATTTCAACACCAGACCAATCAAAAACTTGATTGTCCACTAAAAATGTCACCAATATGCCATTTAACAGCCAAGCTGCAAAGCAAAAAGTAAAGGCTAAAGTATTTATAAAGAGTATTTTATTTGCACCTTTAGTTGTATTCATTTCAATAATAGTTTAAAATTTATAATACAGATATAACTAATTCCTGAAACAAAATTAAGTATAAATACTTAATTTTAAACATCTAAAACTACGTAATTAAACAGAAATATGAGTTTGACAATTTAAGTTTAATGATATTGAAGAATCATTAAAAGAAAAGGGGAATTTCAATTTAATTTAGGAAATATTAAGATTTAAGAAGAAAACAATAAGCCTGCATCACATAAAAACATCGTACTTTTAAAGAATAAAACGTTACGAACTTATAGTTACCTGAACCATGTAACACAGACTTACACTTTAAAGTCGCGCTATCGGGGTGTAAATGTATTTTTTTTGCAATGTCCATCAGTTGTAACTGGTGGTAGCGGAGAATATCATTTGTTTTTATTCGGGTTCTGGTGGGAATCAAAAACCCTTGTGATATATATTTTTGTCTTGCCGTTGCGGTAGGTAATTTTGTAGTTTTTGTAAAATATCTTTCTGTACTCTAGTTTTAAATGATCAAACGCTTCGTCCACAGAGCCAATATTTTCAAAATCGTATGCTGTGTTTTCTAATATTTTTGAGGCATCAATAATATTATGGGCAATCGCAAGGGCTTTTTGTTTTCCCATACGCTTCACATTAAAAATCGATATTTTATTTAAATCCTTTAAAGCTCTTTTTGTCCATTTTACAGGTTTGATTATAGCTCCCAATTATCCACAATTTTATGTGCCTCTTCAATACTATAAACACGAACTGACTTTATATCTGCTTCTGCTTCTGCCATTAGCATGTCCTCATTTGCCTGTTCTTTGGACAAAGTTTCCTTTACTTTACGCATCGATTTTATCATATTCTTTACAGCTGCTATAAATGTTGGGTCTTTAGATTCAGACAGTGCTGCTTCAATCCATTTTATTTCTGCTTGTAAATCCATAGTAATATTCATTTTAGTCTTGTAAAGATACAATTTCTGTTTCATTTCTTTTTATTGTTTTTAACAACTACCATCGCAATCTTCAAACAAGAAAAACACATCGTCATGCTCTTGTTGGTACGAAGTTATAATGTCATTTTGTAAAAACTTAAGAAAAGCATTAATATTTCAGGTATAGGGGTTTGAGTTTCTACCATTTTAACAGCTGCTTCCTTTACGCTAGAGGCGTATTCATGACTTGTATTGGGTTTATCGTTGTATTTAATAACTAGGTTTACTATATCTGCTGTAGGTAATTGCGCTACTTGGAGGGCTGTTTTATCTTGTTCTTATTAGATGACCACCAGTTGAAAACTGGCGGTAGCGGGGAATTTTAATTGAAATTATCGAATTTAGTAGTTTTAATCAAATGAATCATTAGTAATTAAGACGCAACCTTTATTGAAAATCTTCATCTACAAAACAAATACTTAAAATGAAATACAAATATTGTTTCTTACTGCTTTTTTTAATTCTCATCAATTGCGCCAAATCGAATGAACCCATTGTTTCTAATGAAACCTTGATAGTCGGTAAATGGGAACTAACGGAAGCATACATAAGCGCTGGTGGCCCCCAATACTGGATAGATGTTGAAAACGGCCATGACATTGATTTTTTGGAAAACGTAACATTTTCTTCTAGTAGATTTACTGAATGTACTACTGGAACCTTTTCAATAATTGAAAACAAATTACTCCTGAAATACAACTGCCAGGATTTTAATAGTGAATATGAAAACGAACAAGGTTATATAACTTATGATTTGGAATTTTATTCTGATTACTTTATCGTTTCACCCACGAGTGGCCCCATTTGTATTGAAGGTTGCAGTTATAAATATCAAAAAAAATAACTTTTACCAACAATAAATTACCAAGCAACCTCTAATGTGCAGTTAGCAACATTGAACTACCAAGATAACAGGCAGCGCTTGCTATTTTTAAAAAGTTTACACCAAACTTATACCAAATCGAATTCCTTAGCCTTATTACTAAGTTCCATCAAATTTTTAACCTCCAATTTTTTCATCAAGTTAAAACGATGTACCTCAGCGGTACGTTTGCTGATTTGAAGTTCTTCAGCAATATCCTTATTGTTTTTAAGTTGCAATACTAAATTAAGTATTTGCTTTTCACGCTTGGTTAATTTAAACGGATCTTTTACAGCCTTTTTCTCTGGAACTACTGCAGCGTTTGTGTTGCCGTTAACAAAATTATTCATAATGATTGCAGACACATCACCGGTAAAATATTTACCACCAGACGCCACATTATTCAGCGCTTTTATAAACTCTTCTTTACTGGCTCCTTTTAACAGATAACCATCGGCTCCAGCCTGAATGGCTTTTAACACATATTCCTCAGAATCGTGCATAGATAATACTAAAGTACGAACATCAGGATACGTTTTACTTATAACACCAACCACTTCAATACCGTTCATTTCGGGCATTCTAATATCAACAATTAGCACATGTGGTTTAGTCTCAGCAACAATCTCCAAAGCTTCCTTTCCATTTGATGCTTCAGCTACCACTTTTACTCCAGATTGATCTTCTAAAAGTGCTCTTATTCCATCCCTAACCAAAACATGATCATCGGCAAGCACAACATTAATAATATCCATAACCTTTAATTAAAACACAAAAGTAATAAAATTAAGTAAAACTACGTATTTATCCTTTTAGTGCTGTTATTTGAATTTCAATTTTCATTTTATCATCGGCCAAACCCGCCGAAAACATGGTGGCTGCCGGTTTTATGTGGCCAAAATACTTATTTAAAACGGGCCAACAGGCTTCAAAATCTTTTGCTTCCGGCAATATATACGTAACTCGAACCGTATCTTTCAAACTTACCCCTGCTTCCTCTAATGCTTTTATGATATTCACAAAACATTGTTCGGTTTGCTCAACAATATCATCACTAATACGCATCGTTTCATAATTATATCCTGTAGTTCCTGAAACAAACACCCAACCATTTTTAACCACCGCTCTGGAATAGCCTATCTTATTTTCGAAATCGGAATTTGAACTAATTAATCGTCGTTCCATATCTTTATACCTATAAAATAATAAAAACGCCTCTTACTTCTCTTTTAATGGAATATTTAGCGTTACACGTGTACCTTTACCTGGTTCAGAATTTATAAAAAACCGACCGTTAATGTATTTAATGCGTTCTCTCATAAAGGTCATACCCATACCACCATCACCATTTTTGATGTTTTTAACCTTACTCGGATTGAAACCAATACCGTTATCATCAATAACAATACTCAAAATATCTTTACTATGAGACAGGGACACCAAAATATGTGATGTTTCAGCATACTTAATCGCGTTATTAACAGCCTCTTGGGTGATGCGGTAAATATTAATTTCGGATAAAGAATCTAAACGCTGATTAAAATCGGTTTTATTAAACAGCATAATTTGTTTTCCTGTAAGCTTAGCCAATTCTTGAGTTAACTTCGTAATGGCGGGTACAATACCATGATCGGTTAATTCTGGCGGAGTCAAATTAAAGGTTGCTGTTCTAATACCTTTAATAATATCGGAAGCGAGTATTTTTAGGTTTTCAACTTTAGCCGTGGCTTTTTCCACATCAGTGGTATCAATACTTTCTAAATTATATTTTAATCCCGTAAGCATTTGCCCTATGCCATCGTGAACATCTTTAGCAATACGGTTTTGCTCCTTTTCTTGATTTTCAATAATCTTACTAGAAATGATTTTTTGCTGATTCATTTTCTCCTCGAAACTCGCCGCAGTAAGTCGGTCAATTTCCAGTTGCGCTTCTTTTCTATCAGTGATTTCGGAAGCAATAATGAGTAACTCCGATTTGTCTTCGGTAGGACTAAAGGGAATGATGGCCATTTCCAACCATACATCTTTTCCGTCTTTAGTAGTAGCCTTCACTTCGCCTTGCCAACCTGTTTTTTTAGACTTAACAATTAACTCTTCAATTATTAACTGTTCGTTTTCTACGGTTGACAACACTTTCCAAAACAAGCCCAAATCGTTAAGTTTAGAATAGGCAAATAAGCGTGAAAACTTATTACCCATATGTACGATTTGACCATTTTGTAAAATACGAGCAAATAATAAGGTATCATCCATAGCGCGACTTAAAGCACGCAATTCTTTAATGGATTTTTCTTTAGCTAAACTAAGTTCATCGGCATCAAAAGCCATTTTCTTGGCACGTTTTTCGGCATACAACAACTCTGAAAGCGTGGATCTCACCGATTTCGCCGCAGGCCAAAAAATAAATAAAAATTCTGCCAATAATATGAGTAAGGTTAACGCTGTAAGCCATGATTCTAGTCTACGTAACCAAGCAACTTTTTTCTCGGCCTCCAGATCGTATTGATTTACGATATCGTCCATCATCAAGAGAAAATCACCTTCATTATCTCTTACAATGTCTACTTCGGTATTTAATGTAGACAAGTCTAACTCGGGCGATTTTTCAATTTCTGAAATGATGGTTTTCGTGGCAAAACGCATTTTATCAAAAACCGGATTCAGCACGGCAAAACGGACTTTTACATCGGCCGAATTGGTATCGGGAAGCCCTAGACTATCATTACCATTTTGAAGCGCATGATGCGAAAGCTCCCAAACATTAAGCGTTTCCTTTATTCTATTTTTTAAGGCTATCCGCCCTTCTAGCGATTTTTCTGAAGTGAGTGACACGACGTTTTTAGTCAGTTTCTGACTTAACATACGTTGTCGCCCTGCTACATTTATGACCGAAGAATCTGTTTCCTGATTTGAAAGGTGGTTTCGAATTAGAATTTGACTAACAATGACAGAGACTGCAATGGCGCTTAAAGCGATAATATAAAGCCGGCTTAATTTATCAAACGTACTTTGGTCTAATGAATTTCCGTGCTTCGTCATATATTACATCTTATGAAATTGCTTTTTTAACGAGTTCAAGACTTTTCTCTGAATAAGGTAATTGCAGTGCGGCTTGATGGCCATCCTCCGACATTTTAACCCACGTTTTCTGAAGAATATCTATAATTTTCTCGTCTTCATGTTTGGCTGCGAATTCTTCGAAATAATAATCTAAAAACACCAAACAGATGGTATCTTCTAGAATTTGAGTTTCTTCATTCTTTTTAATGAGCTTTTTATTTATTAATAAAGACACTCTATCAATAAATTGTTGATCGTAGCCTACTTGCTCTAAAATTTCAGCAGTAATTTCGGCGTGCATTTTCTTTAAAGTTTCACGCCATTTTAAATACCCCACACGATCCATAGGGTACTCATCTCTTGCTATTTTCCAGCGGCAAATGTGTTGTGCTCTTGCCGCGATTTGAAGTGCCTTTGATGCATTAGGATTAAATTGCAATAACTTCCTTGTCATACGCTGTGAATACAGCAATTCTTTAGGGTAGTCTATACCTGCAACTTGGTATGTATTAGTATCTTCGGCGTTTTTTTTATCTATTAAAGCTATTGCGGTTTCAAATCTTGTAGGCTTCATATGTATTTATAATATTACTTTTCATTATTCTGAAAAGCCAATATACACATTTTCTCCTTCAATTTTTACTGGATATGTAGCAATAGCATCCATATCTCCATTTAAATTTTCGCCATTCTCTAACGAGAAAGTTTTTTTGTGTAACGGACAAGCGACTTTAGGAATTCCTTTATCATCACCAATCATACCTCGTGATAAAACCATTTCCATTTTATGCGGACAAACATTTTGGCAGGCGTACCATTTGTCCATTTTTGCGAAATTAAAAACAGCTATTTGCTTGTCTTTATATTTCACACAAGCCCCTCCGTCTTGAGGAAAATCGTTTACCGATGCGGCTTTAAACCAAACCTTGACATCTTCTACTTTGGTTGTTGCGTATTTATCTAAAACTAATTCCATACTCACTTAAATTTTATTACTATTAATTCCAAGGTTCTGGCATTTTTTGTTCTCTCATAGGGACAAAAACCAAGTTATCATCTTCGTCTTCACTATTTACAAAGTGATTGAAACGTTTCATCATTTCAGGATCATTAACCGCTTGTGTCCATTCGCACTCAAACTTATTAACTAGAGTTTCCATTTCATTTTCTAAATCTTCAGCAATCCCTAATTTATCGTCTATAATCACTTCTTTTAAGTAATCCATACCACCTTCTAAACGCTCTTGCCATGCAGCAGTACGTTGTAAAGGCTTAGCGGTTCTCATATAGAACATTAAATATCTGTCTAAATATTTAATAACAGTTTCATTATCGATTTGCTCAGCTAAAAGTTCGGCGTGACGCGGCGTTGCTCCTCCATTTCCACCTACGTATAGGTTCCAACCACCATCAACAGCGATAAGTCCGAAATCTTTTCCACGCGCCTCAGCACATTCACGGATACATCCAGAAACTCCACCTTTAATTTTATGTGGCGCACGAATACCGCGGTATCTGTTTTCTAATTCGATACCAAAACTTACACTTTCATCCATACCATAACGACACCATGTAGAGCCCACACATGTTTTTACAGTACGTAACGATTTACCGTAAGCATGACCACTTTCGAAACCATGACTAATTAATTCTTTCCAGATTAATGGTAACTGTTTTAATGTTGCACCAAATAAATCGATACGCACACCACCTGTTACTTTAGTATATAAATCGTATTTCTTGGCTATCTGACCAAGAGCAATAAGTTTATCTGGAGTAATTTCACCTCCTGGTACACGTGGTACAACAGAATAGGTTCCGTTACGTTGAATATTGGCTAAGAATCTATCGTTTGAATCTTGAATAGCATATTCTTTATTGGCCGTATCGGCATGAATCGTAGCCATTAACGATGCTACTAGAGGCTTACACAGCTCACATCCGCAACCTGTTCCATGGTTATCTATCACTTCGTTAAAAGTTCTATACCCTTTAATTTTAATAATATCGTATAATTCTTGCCTTCCTAATTCGAAGTGCTCACAAATGGTATCTTTAACTTCAATACCCAGTGATTTTAAGGTAGCATCGGTAAGATCTTTAACCATAGGCTTACAACCTCCACAACCAGTTCCTGCTTTAGTGCAAGACACTACATCTCCTAAATCTTTAGCCTCGCCGCTTTCAATAACACCACAAATCTGACCTTTAGTAACACTTTCACATGAACATATTTGAGCCTCGTCTGGTAAATCCATCACATCACCAAAAGCACCACCACCTTCGGTAGCTGGTAAGATTAATTGCGCAGGATCTTCTGGAATCGCCATACCATTTAGGTAGATTTGGTGTAACATGCTATAATCTGAAGCATCACCAACTAAAATCCCTCCTAAAAGTGATTTCCCATCTAGGCTCACGTTAATACGTTTATATAAATACTGTGTTTTATTTTCAAAAATAATGGAATGTCCTTTAGATGGTGGCATAAACGGCTCACCAAAACTCGCTACATCTACCCCAATTAACTTTAGTTTGGTAGACATATCAATGTCTGCAGGCATTAATTTTTCGGTATTCCCGATAATTTGATTTACAGCAACCTCGGCCATATCGTAACCAGGAGCTACTAAACCGTAAATCATTTGATTATATAGGGCGATTTCACCAATGGCATAAATATTAGGATCTGACGTTTGCATCTTGTTATCTACAACAATGCCGCCACGAACACCCATTTCTAAACCACAAGTTTTTCCTAGCTCGTCTCTAGGTCGAATACCTGCCGAAATAACAAGCATATCAACATCTAGAACATCATCTTCGCCAAATTCCATTCCTGTGATACGATCATCACCCAAAATTTGATTGGTCGCTTTACTTAAGTGTATGTTTAAACCAATAGACTCCAATTTAAGTTGCAGCACTTGGCTACTTCTCAAATCCAATTGTCTTGGCATTAATTTATTTGCAAACTCTACAATATGTGGCTCTAAGCCCATATCTTTAACTGCTTTTCCTGCTTCTAAACCTAACAAACCACCACCTAAAACAGCTGCTCTAGCACTTGGTTTTTCAGCTTTAATCTCGGCAGCATAAGCCAACATGCCTTCTAAATCTTCGATGGTTCTATAAACAAAAACCCCTTTTTTCTCCACTCCTTTAATTGGTGGTACAAAAGGCGCCGATCCTGTTGCTAAAACCAAATAATCATAAGAAAATACGCGATCACTTACTGTTGTAATTGTTTTTTTACCTCTACTTATATCTACGACACGCTCGCTCGTCACTAACTCGATACCGTTTTCCTCATACCAAGACCTAGGAGCCATCTCTAAGGCTTCGGCATCTTGGTTTTCAAAAAACTCACTTAAGTGCACTCGATCGTAAGCTGGTCTTGGCTCTTCACCAAAAACCGTGATCTTAAAGTCCTTACTTTCAGCGTTTGCTACAAATTTTTCACAAAACTTATAACCAACCATTCCGTTTCCAACAACAATAATTTGTTTCATAATTACGTATTTGAAAACAAAACTAAGTATTTATACTTATTTTGCACTGTATTTTTCTAAGAAATTTTCGTAGAAAGCCGATTATTGTCGATTTCTCAAATTGATTTACGATTAATTGCTTTTTAAGAAAATTAAAGGATGAGTTTTGATGAAAACCCTAAAGAATCTCAATTGTGACGCGTATGCTCTTGGATGCGGGCGTTTTCGCAGTATGCGCAAAACTATCTAGCGGCACCAATACATTCGTTTCTGGAAAATAGGTAGCACAGCAATTTTTAGGAATATCGTAACCAACAACCTTAAAACTACGTACTTTTCTAGTTATTCCGTTAAATTCCGACTTCAAATTAACCACCTGATGCTCGGTTAACCCCCGTTCTTGCATGTCTTCACGGTTCATAAAAACAACCCGTCGGTCGTTAAATACACCACGGTAACGATCGTCTAAACCATAAATCGTGGTATTAAATTGATCATGACTACGTATGGTCATCATTACCAATTCGCCATCCTTTAACTTCCAATCTGGCATTTTATTAATGGAAAAGTTAGCTTTTCCTGTAGAAGTATTAAATTTTCTAACACGGGCACCATTAGGCAAATAAAATCCTGAAGGATTATTTAAGCGCTTATTATAACTATCGAAACCAGCAACGACCTCTTCAATATCGTTTCTCACCAAAGTATAGTCATCTTTATACGCTAACCAATTAATTTTAGAGCGCTCCTTTAAAGTGGCATTTGCGATACCACAAACCACTGCTACTTCACTGAGCAGATCTTTAGAGCAGGGTTCTAAAACACCTTTAGTTGAAGACACCACACCCATTGAGTTTTCAACACTTTGAATTTGAAGTCCCGATTTCTGATAATCCTTTTCGGTACGTCCTAAACAAGGAAATATGAGTGCCTCCTTTCCTGTTACTAAGTGTGAACGGTTTAATTTAGTACTAACATGTACTGTTAAATTGCAGTTTTCTAACGCTTTCGCGGAATATAGAGTATCGGGTACCGCCGAGATAAAATTACCTCCCAAACCAAAAAACACTTTGGCCTTTTTCTCGTACATGGCTTTTATGGCCTCGATAACGGAATAGCCATGTTTTGCGCTAGGTTTGAAGCCATATTTATTTTCAATTTTATCTAAAAAAGCCTGAGGTGCCGATTCCCAAATGCCTACCGTTCTATCGCCTTGAACATTGGAATGTCCACGAACAGGACAGGTTCCAGCACCTTCTTTACCAATACTTCCTTTTAAAAGCAGAAGATTAACAACTTCGCGAATGTTATCAACAGCATTTTCATGTTGGGTAAGTCCCATAGCCCAACAAATAATGATTTTCTTTTTATTTAAAACCAAATCAAAAACCTGATTGAAAATATCTAACGAAACCCCTGAAGCCGCTAAACAAGCTTCAAAATTATAAGTTTTTAAATCGGCTATAAAATCGGCGTAACCACTAGTCAATGTATTTATAAACTCACGATCGAACACACCGCCTTTTTCTTCTTCAGCTTCTAATAATTTTAATAGTAAGGCTTTAAAAAAAGCCACATCACCGTTAATGGTAATTGGCACAAATACATCGGCAATTTGTGTTCCGCCAGTTAGTAATTTTATAGGGTTTTGCGGATTGGTAAACCTAACTAATCCTGCTTCTGGTAGCGGATTTATAGCCACCACTTTTCCGTCATTATTTTTACATTTTTCTAAAGCTGTTAACATTCTCGGGTGGTTTGTTCCTGGGTTTTGCCCCACGACTAGCACCAATTCTGCCTTGTATAAATCGTCTAAAGTTACCGAGCCTTTTCCTATACCTAAGGTTTCAGACAAGGCGCTCCCACTCGCTTCATGACACATATTTGAGCAATCGGGTAAATTAGAAGTCCCAAATTCTCGAACGAATAACTGGTATAAAAAAGCCGCTTCATTAGTGGTTCGTCCCGAGGTATAAAAGACTGCTTCATCTGGAGAATCTAAAGCATTTAAATGCGCTCCAACCTTATTAAAAGCGTCTTCCCAGGAAATGGGTTGATAATGAGTGGCGCCTTCAGCAAGAAACATCGGTTCGGCTAATCGTCCAGATTTTCCAATTTCAAAATCGCTCCATGTGGCTAATGCATCAACGCTGTGTTTCTTAAAAAAATCGGCACCTATCGTTTTATTTTGAGCTTCTTCAGCAATAGCTTTTAATCCGTTTTCACAAAATTCGCCTAATGAAGACCTATCATCATCGGGATCTGGCCATGCACACCCCGGACAATCGAAGCCTCCTTTCTGATTCATTTTTCTCGCCAACACAAAAGTATCTTTAAGATTCATGTACTTTGATGTTTGTTTAAAGGCTGCCACAATGCCACCAAAACCAACGCTGTTTACTGGTGGCTTTGTGGTTTTAAGGTTTTTAGACTCCTCGGGCGTTAATGCTTTTTCTTTCGCAGATAAACTCATTTTTCTTGTATTTAACTCAAATATCGTTTTTTTAAATGATTAATATAACACAGTAATGAATGGACTTCGTTATCATCAAAAATAATTGTACTAAATTGTACACCTATTTCCTTTCTACTACATGAAAAAAAGAATTACCTTAAAAGATATCGCTAAAAACTTTAATGTCTCGATAGCCACAGTTTCTAAAGCGCTAAAAGACAGCCATGAGATTAGTCCGAATACTAAATCTAAAATAAAAGAATACGCGAAACTTCATCACTATAAACCTAATGTAACCGCATTAAATCTATTAAATAAAAACACGAAAACTATAGGCGTGGTCATACCAAACATTATGAATACTTTTTTTGCGAAAGTATTTATGGGTATCGAGCACATTGCTTCCCAAAAAGGCTATCAACTGGTGTCCTGTATTTCTAACGAGTCTTACGAAAAGGAGGTGAAAACCATCGATTTATTAAAGCACGGTCATCTAGATGGCATTATTATTTCTTTAGCTGAAGAAACTCAGGTAAAACAGAATGTCACCCACTTAAAAAACACCTTAAATGAAGGAGTCCCTATGGTGATGTTCGATCGTGTTTCGGATGAATTAGAATGCGACAAGGTAATTGTTAACGATTTAGAAGGTGCCTATCACGCTACCTGTCATCTTATAAAATCAGGCTGTAAAAAAGTGGCCCTCGTTTCGGTTATCGATAATTTGAGTGTTGGCAAACTACGCGTTGAAGGCTACAAAAAAGCATTAACAACTTTTAATATACCTATTGAAGAACGTTTAATTGTGCGCATAGGGCATCATGAAGATTTTGATACCGTCATGAAAATTATTTTAGCCGATAAATCTATTGATGGTTTGCTATGTTTAGAAGAAAGTGCCGCTGTTAATGTGCTGCATTTGGTAAAACGTATGACATATAAAATTCCTGAAGAATTATCTATTGCCTGTTTTACAAACGGAAAACTCCTGCAACACCTCTCTCCTTCCATTTCAGCTATTAGCCAGCATGGCAAATACATTGGCGAAACGGCTGCTAAAATGCTTATTGATCGTATTGAAAATGAAGACCTACCGAAGCCTTGTGAAACCAAAATTATTAAAACAAGCTTAATTGAACGCGAAAGCACCAAACAATTCTGATAACACATAACAATTAAATAGAGAGTTACTATTTATTACATGCTTGATTGACTGGTACAATCCTTTAATTTGGATTTTATCTGATTGATAACGCACTATGTTTTCGGCTATAATATTTGAATGAAAAATAACAGTTTCTAAATTTTTACGCCAATATCTACTGGTTGAAAAAGAAGATTTCTCAAGAAACAACTGCTCTGTGAATTTGATGATACCAAAGGTTGTGCTTCTGAAATAATAAATTCATGCTCATCTTTAAGCGTTAAAAAGAAAACATCACCCGATTGATAATCCACAATATTATCATTTAACAAGTGTTGGCCCTAACCTTTTAGCACTATAGTAAGTTCAAAAAAAAAAAAAAAAAAAAAGCTTACCCCTAGGTCAATCCCATTAACTAACAACATAAAAATCAATAACATTAAAATATTTTGTAATATAAAAACGCTGTACCATATAACCATATAATTATACAAACATACAATGGATTTATACAATATTAACTTTTAAGTCTCCCTGTTGCTTTGTCCTATCATTTAAAACTTAAACCATGATTAATAAACTGACTCTTTTGGATTTGAGTCTTATCACTTTGTTGTCGGTCAAGATCGAGGATTAAGAAACAAATTAAAAGAAAGCGCATGGGGAGCCACCGCAAAGTTAGAAACTGTAAATCATTCTGTTCTAGGGTTAACCATGAAGTCGCCGTAACAAAATACGACAGCAGCTATATTAAAGAGTTTATGAGAGACATTCAAGAATTACCCAACATGCAATTTGAACAAAAAGGCAGCGTGTAGAAAGCGTTTCAAAAAAGTAATTTTGATTTATCTGGCAATAGAAAGCTTTTCGATTGGGATGATGCTCCTGAAATCCCCGCTGATTTCAGAGTCACTTTACGTGAAAATTTCACGAATACTATTATAGTCACAGGAAACAAAACTCCGGAGCAAACTAATGCCTTATTAGGAGAAAAATTGGTAGACTTAGTAGGTTTTGGTAGAAACTTTTTAACCAACCCCGATTACCAAACAGGCGTAAAAATAAATGCAAAATTGAATACTATAATTGACACACATCCCCTATTTGGTATCGGTACAGCTCGAATGGATACCGATTATCCTTTTTTAAAAACTAAAAAAAAGCCTCAACAAAAAATCGTTGAAGCTTTTTTTACCAAACACTAACCTAATACTTTTATTTTACCCAAACATTTTCCATTTCCTCAAGGGTTTTCCCTTTAGTTTCAGGTACCATTTTCCAAACAAAAATTGCAGAAAGGATACTCATAATACCGTAAAACAGATAGGTACCTCCACTACTAAACTCCATCATAGGCGGATAGGTAGATGAGATAAAGAAGTTTGCTGCCCACTGTGCTGCCACGGCGATTGCAATAGCCTGGCTACGTATTTTATTCGGAAATATTTCTGCGATAAGCACCCAACAAATAGGGCCCCAACTCATCATAAATGAAGCCGTATAAACTATAATAAACACCAATGTTGCCATGCCTATGATATCTTGGAATGCTAAATATGAAATAGCAATCATACCAATAGCCATACCTATAGAACCTGTAATTAACAATGGTTTTCTGCCCCATTTATCTACAGTCATAATCGCTACAACCGTAAAAACAACATTAACTAACCCCATGATGATGGTTTGCAGCATCGAAGCATCTTTAGCCGCTCCCATACTTTCAAAAATTCGAGGTGCGTAATACAAGGCGACATTAATTCCAACAAACTGCTGAAAAATAGAGAGTAAAATACCCACGATGATAACCACTTTACCATAAGAAAATAATTCGCCTTTAGAAGTCGATGCTAGTGAACCTTTAATTTCAGATAAAATTTCTCTGCCCTTTTCAACCCCATTCAGTTTAGTTAATATCTTCAAAGCCTTATCATCTTTTTGCTGAAAAGCTAAATATCTTGGCGTTTCAGGCATAAAGAACATGAGCACAACAAAGATAGTAGCCGGTATGGCTTCGGATAAAAACATGTATCTCCAACCAAAATTATTAATCCATTCAGTAGTTTGCCCATCTGCAATACCCCAATTCACAAAATAAACGACAAGCATCCCGAAAATAATAGCAAATTGATTTAAAGAAACCAGTTTCCCTCGAATATCAGCAGGTGCTATTTCACCAATGTACATCGGACAAACAGCAGAGGCTAAACCAACGCCAATACCACCTACAATTCTGTAAAAATTAAACATCCATAGCAATCCCATGGAAGGCACACCTTTTTCAAAGAACAAAAATTCAGGATTACCAGAGCCTAAGGCTGATAATAGGAATAGAATGCCCGCTACAATTAAAGCCTTTCTTCTCCCTAAGGATGACGAAATCACTCCCGAAATGGCACCACCAAGAATACAACCAATTAATGCCGATGAAACGGTTACACCGTGTAAAAAAGAACTTAACCCCTGGCTATCTATTAAATAGGCCTGTATAGACTTTTCGGCTCCTGAGATGACTGCTGTATCATAACCAAATAACAAGCCTCCGAGCGTTGCTACAAGTGTTACTATATAGATAAACGACTTGTGATGTCCCATGACTTAGATGTATTGATTGATAATGTTTTCAAACAACTCTTGCTTTCCACTTTGCAATGGTAGTTCGCCGTTTTCTTTGGCAATGCTGTATAAATCTTGGAAATTTAATTTTCCATTTTCAAAATCTTTACCTTTTCCTGAATCGAATGAACTGTAACGTTCGGTTCTTAATTTATCATAAGCCGAAGAACTTATAATTTTATCGGCAGTAAGTAAAGCACGAGCAAAGGTATCAGCGCCACCAATATGTGCTAAAAATACATCTTCTAAATCGGTTGAATTTCTTCTAATTTTAGCATCGAAATTCACACCGCCACCTTGCAGTCCACCAGCTTTTAAGAACACCAACATCGCTTCGGTTGTTTCTTGAATATTATTAGGGAATTGATCGGTATCCCATCCATTTTGGTAATCCCCGCGGTTCGCATCTAAACTTCCTAGCATACCTGCTTTAGCAGCAACCGCAATTTCGTGTTGAAAGGTGTGTTGTGCTAAAGTGGCATGATTTACTTCAATATTTATTTTAAAATCTTTATCTAAACCATATTCTTTTAAGAAACCAATGGCCGTTGCTGTATCAAAATCGTATTGGTGTTTCATAGGCTCCATGGGTTTAGGTTCAATGAGGAAATTTCCTTTAAAACCTTGAGCTCTGGCGTAATCTCTGGCCATGGTTAAAAACTGCCCCATATGATCTAATTCGCGTCCCATATCGGTATTTAACAAGCTCATATAACCTTCGCGACCTCCCCAAAACACATAGTTTTCACCATTTAATTTAATGGTTGCATCTAAAGCCAATTTTATTTGTCCGCCTGCTCTCGCCAACACATTAAAATCAGGGTTGGTAGAAGCCCCATTCATGTATCTCGGATTTGAAAAACAGTTCGCCGTTCCCCAAAGTAATTTCACTCCAGAAGCAGCTTGTTTTTCTTTTAAATAATCGGTAATCGTGTCTAATCGGCTTTCCAATTCACCAAATGAATTCCCTTCACGCACTAAATCTACATCATGAAAACAATAGTAATCAAAGCCCATTTTAGTAACAAACTCAAAAGCAGCATCAGCTTTAGCCTTTGCGGCTTCAATAGCATCGATTGGTTGATCCCAAGGAAAATTTAAAGTTCCTGGTCCGAAAGGATCTCCACCTGTACCACAGAAGGTATGCCAGTAAGCAATAGCGAATCTAAAATGCTCGCGCATGGTTTTTCCTGCCACCACTTGCTCTGGGTTATAATATTTAAAAGCTAAAGGATTATCAGATTCCTTTCCTTCATATTTAATTTCGCCAATACCCTTATAGTATTCTGTATTTCCAATAGTTGCCATATCAAAATTAATTTAGTTTTTATTTATTTTCTTTTTCTTGTAAAAAAAGCTCTAATTGTTTTTTCCATGTATGATAAGCCTCAACATAAGGCTCTTTATTCCCCAAGGGTATGTAAGTCATCACGTGATCGTTATTAGTAATGTGGTCGCCAAATTTCTTAAAATCACCGTCAGTTAACCCTACTGCTCTGGCGGCTCCAATGGCACCTGTTGTGTTGTAAATTTCAATATCATGACCAATTAATGTAGCGACGGTATTTGAAAAGATTTCGGATCTAAATAAGTTATCATTTCCTGCTCGAATGACTTTAATTTCGGCATGATCACGCTTCAAAATATCCATACCATAAACGAAAGAAAAAGCGATACCTTCAAGCGCTGCGCGACATAAATGTCCTTCATGATGCTTGTTCAAATTCAGATTTAAAAGTTGCGTACCTACGGTTTTATTGTTTAGCATGCGTTCGGCACCATTTCCAAAAGGTATTATACAAACACCCTCGGCTCCTACAGGAACCTCGCTAGCCTTCGCATTCATAGCTTCATAGGTATTTGAAGCCAAATTATCTTTTAGCCATCGGTATTGAATGCCCGCGCCATTAATACACAGTAATTTCCCTAAATTGGAATTTTCTTTCGTATAATTTACATGGGCGAAATGATTTATTCTTGAGGCTTCTTTAGATTTTTTCTGATTGGTTACCGCATAAATAACACCGGAAGTTCCTCCTGTAGCGGCCACTTCACCATGATTAAACACGTTTAGTGAAAGGGCATTGTTAGGCTGGTCGCCAGCACGGTAAACTATAGGAATTCCAACAGGCAATCCTGTGTCTGCTGCTCCATTTTCGTTCACTAAACACTGCACGGTAAAGTTTTCTACAATGTTTGGGGTTAACCCGGTATCGATATCATAATATTCTAATAACCAATTGGCTACTTCATCCTTTTTATAATCCCATAAAATCCCTTCTGACAGTCCGTTTTTAGTCGTATTTATAACACCAGTTAATTTTGATGCTATAAAATCGCCAGGCAACATATACTTATAAATTTTAGCATAGACCTCAGGTTCGTTATCATGCACCCACTTTAATTTTGATGCTGTAAAATTCCCTGGGGAATTCAGTAAATCGGCCGTACATTTTTCAGTACCTAAATCACCGAAGGCTTTATTACCTATTTCAATTGCACGACTATCGCACCAAATAATTGAATTTCTAAGCGGCTCACCAGCTTGATCAACTACAACCAAACCATGCATCTGATATGATATACCAATACCTTGAATTTTAGAAGCATCAATTTTCGTTTCTTTTATAGCACGTTTTGTAGCCGCACAAACGTAATGCCACCACATATTGGGGTCTTGTTCTGCCCAATTTAACTCTGGCGCTAATATTTCCATTTCGCTGGAAGGCTCGTTTAATAAAACAATTTGTTGTCCTGTAGCAGCATCTACAATGGCCACTTTAACAGATGAGCTTCCTAAATCGTATCCTAAGTAATACAAAATATAATGTGTTTAGTTGTTGGAGTGTTTCAAAGTTAGCTATAAGAAGCGTTGACTGCTACTTAAACAGCTAAAATCGAGAAAATTGGAGAAAACCCAAAAACACATAAGTTACTAAAAAACAAACAATTATAAACCAACAAGTATAACTTAAAGGTTTTCGTAACTTCTATAATCAGCCTGCTATTTAGACCCGAAATACCGCTGATATAAAGTGATATAATCTTGTTTGGTATCGATATCCAAGTTTTCAAAGGGCATATTAATCGACTGTACAAAAAGCTCCTGATTTTTTATGAAATGATGTGCGCCGTTATGAGCAGATAATTCGATTAAGCCTTTAAAATAACACGCATCAAACAGAACGGGCACCCCTTTTTTACCATCAGTGTATGTAGAAGTCAAAATACATTTTTGATGAGGTTTAAATTTTTCAATCATCATATTTATATATTCTGAGCTCACTAAAGGTTGATCAGCTAATAGAAATAGCGCACCTTGGTAGGCTTTATTTTCTTTAAGAAGATATTGAGCAGCACAGGCTATAGACTCACTAAGTCCTGCTTGCCAATTTTGATTGTGTAAAATAGTAATAGGAAAGTCACTGATGGTATGATGAACAGCCTCAAAATGCGCCCCTAGAACCACTATAACTTCTGAAGAAGACGTACAAAGTGCTTGTTGCACCACATGTGTAATAAGACTCCCTTCACCCCACGACAATAGTTGCTTTGGACTTCCCATTCTTGAAGCTTCCCCTGCAGCTAAAACAACGATGGCTATATTTGAATCTGACTGAAGCAAAGCCTTATTTTTCTTGATGGATACGTCCCTGTTTTTCACTCAAGGACATGGGATGTTTATTCCTGGTGATGGCTAAAATTTCTGAAACAATAGACACAGCAATCTCTTGAGGTGTTTCAGAACCTATATTTAACCCTGCGGGACCATGAACTAAATCCAAAAACTCGGTATCCAACTCGGGACAGTAAGTCATAAGTTGCGATAACAAATCTTCTCGTCGTCTGGCTGGGCCTAACACACCGATATAATTAGGATGACATTTTGAAAGTGCCACTAAATACCTTAAATCGTAGGCGAAATTGTGAGTCATAAGCACAACAGCTGTTTGTTGATCTACCAAACTAAAATCTACCGTTTCAGGTGTTGTTGCCCATAAGGTTTCTGCACTAGGAAATTCTTTTATTGATTTATTTTCTTTTATATTAGATACGATAATTACTTCCCACCCTGTTAACGCCGCATATTTACACAATTGCACAGCATCGTGTTCGGCACCAATAATAATCAGTTTAAAACATGGCGGCATGGTTTGACTAAATATTGATTTCTTATCTAGTTGCTGATTTTTCAAACGAGGGTTTAAAGGATACACTTCATCATCTATATGAACCATAGTTCCGAAGGCCTTTGACATTTTCACCTCTTTTTCGTAATACGATTTTAACTGAAAAGACTTTCTAAGCATTAAACAAGTTTTAAAAACACTTTCAAAAGAAACATGCGGTTCATATGGTTCAATTAAAATATACAAAACACCTTCACAACCCAGGCGGTATCTACCATCATAGGTCATTATTTTTGCTATATCTGTTTTAAAAATAGACTCGGCTTGCAAAACAATTTCCTTTTCAACACAACCTCCACTTACCGCTCCTGTGAGCGTGCCGTTTTCAGTAATAAGCATTCTAACCCCAGGCCTGCGATAAGAAGAACCATCTAAATCTACAACAGAAGCTAACACCGATTTTAATCCGCATTCCTTCGCCTCGACAGCTGCTTTTACGATATTTTTAAATTCGTGAGTCATAAAATGCTTTCCGTTAATTAGCTCAATACCTTTTCTTGCTCATTAAAATGTTTCATAAGCGGAAACTTATAAATTCGTTTTCCTGTTGCGGCATATATGGCGTTAGAAACCGCTGCGCCTATGGGCGGCAAAGTAGGTTCGCCCAGTCCCGTTGGTGCCAAATCGCTTTCTACAAAATATACATCAACTTTTGGCGTTTCTGCCATTCTTATTAATTGATAGTTATTAAAATTATTGGATTGTGGCACGCCGTCTTTAAAGGATAAATCGGCGTACATAGCATGCCCAAGACCATCAATCACCCCGCCTTTAGCTTGCTGCAACGCCCCAGTAGGATTTACCACAATGCCGCAATCTACAGCGCAAGTCACTTTTTTAACTATCGGATTGCCATGTTCCAGAACTATTTCAGCTATTTCGGCAACATGGGTATTATGACTATAATACACTGAAAAACCTTGGTAAACACCTGGTTTAGTTTGTCCCCATTTTGCTTTTTCGGCGACCAATTTTATTACGCCCTCTAGACGCTCCGGACTGTATTGAATGCGTTCGTCTGGGGTGCCTTTTACATTTTGAATTAAATTTAAGTGTAATTGAATGCGATCTATGTTCAACTCCTGAGCCAATTCATCGAAAAAACTCTGTTCAGCACTAGCCAAAAAATTCGTGTATGGGGCTCGCCATGCCCCGGTGGTAATACTGTTTTTATAGGTTGCACTATCCACCTGATAATTTTCTATGGCGCCAGCTGGAAAAAAATCGGCAATAATACCATACATACTGCCATTAGCACAGGCCTCTTTAAGGTGATAGCCTGTAATTTTTCCGTTTTTAATGGCTGCAGCAATGCGATATTTCACCGCAGGTCTGTATACTCCCGTAGTCATATCGTTTTCTCTAGCAGATACCATTTTTATGGGTTTTCGAACAGTATCGGCAATTTCGGCCACTTCAAAAACAAAATCGGTATAAAGCCTTCTTCCAAAACCACCACCAATACGTGTCATGTTAACCTCTACAGTTTCCAAATCCCGCTCCAATAATTGAGCGATACTTTTTGCTGCCTCTTCAGGCGTTTGTGTAGGTCCAATGAGGCGTACTTTTTCATCGGTAACATGTGCAAAAAAATTCATAGGTTCAAGGCAGTTGTGTGGTAAGTATGGTGCCTCATAGGTACGTTCTACCACTTTATCTGCTTCCGCGAAAGCTTTTTTAATATCACCATCTGACCTTCTGGTATTGAATTTATTACCTCCTAACAAGGCTAACAATTTAGCGTCGTAATCTTCGGTACTTTCTAAAGGTGATTCCGCTACCCAATTGGCTTTAATTGCTTTTAAACCCCGAAAGGCATCCCAAGTGGTATTAGCAATAACCACGACTTTATCACTGCTGCTTAATTGTGCTGCCCAACTCTTGTGTCCGGCCGCTTTGTAAGCCCTATATTTTTCCCCAATAGTTATAACATCGACAACACCGGGCAATCTTTTAGCTTCAGAAGCATCATAAGATTCCAGTTTCTGACCGAATGCCGGTGGCCTTAAAACCGATGCGTAAAGCATGCCATCTTCGGAATAATCCATACCATACAAAGGCTCGCCAACTACAATTTTATCGACATCAACATTCCCTTTGCCTTTACCAATAATATTAAAATCTTTAGGATCTTTTAAGCTAACATTTTCTGGAATCTCTAAGGTTGCGGCAAGTTTTACGACATCACCGTAACCTAATGTATCCCCTGTTCGATTGGAAATAACCCCCAATCTAGCGGTACATTCCTCGGGAGAAATCTGCCACTCTTTTGCTGCGGCATTAATGAGCATTTGTTTAGCTGTAGCGCCCGTTTGTCTTAATGGCTCCCAAGAACTCCTTATAGATTGGCTACCACCAGCAACCTGTCGCGTGTAATTTTTTGTATCTAGAGGCGCTTGTTCTACATAAACGTTTTCCCAGTCCACATCTAATTCTTCGGCAATAATCATAGGCATGGAGGTTTTAACCCCCTGACCAATTTCTGGGTTTGGAGAAAATATGGTAACGATACCTTCATCGGAAATTTTAATAAAGGCGTTAAAATCGTTAAAGTGAATTTTACTGATATCAACAGGCACCTCTGCATCTGTTTTGCATGCTTGAAACAAATTAAAACCAATTAACATACCTCCGCTAGCTAATGCTGAAGATTTTAAAAAAGCCCTTCTACTAAATACTTTTTTGTTTGAAGATTTCATGTTTTTAGAACTGGTTAAATTTATTGTTTTGAAGCTAATTTAACAGCTTCTTCAATGTTATTATAAGCTGCACAACGGCAAATATTACCATGCATAGCGTTTCTTATTTCTTCATCTGTGGGATTCGGATTTCTTTGTAAAAAAGCAGAAGCTGTCATAATTTGTCCTGCCTGACAGTAGCCACATTGCGGTACATCCATGGTTTTCCATGCTTGCTGAACGGGATGATCACCATCTTTGGAGAGGCCTTCAATGGTTGTAATTTCTACATTTACAGCAAAAGGCACCTCTAACAAACAGCTACGGGTGGCCGTACCATTGATGTGTACGGTACAAGCGCCACACTGCCCAATACCGCAGCCAAACTTGGTGCCGACAAGTTTTAAGTGATCTCTTAAAATCCACAAAAGCGGTGTATCCAGCTCGGCTTCAACGGTATAGGTTTTTCTATTTATTTTTAACTGATAGGTTGGCATTTTCCTTTTTGTTTGAAGTTAGTAAAAATCACAGACTAAGAAAAGCTAACTTATAACATTAACAGGTACCTAACTGTAATAAAATTAACCAAAGACCAACCTATTTTACCATAGTTTGCACAAACTCCAGCGCCCGTTTTTCGTTGTAATACACATTTTTTTTAGAAATAAATCCCACATGCCCGCCATATTTAGGCATTTCTAAATGTAAAAACGGATTGTTTTTAGCTTCTTTAACGGGGTAACACTCATGAGAAAGAAACGAGTCGTTTAAAGCATTTATAATAAGTGTTGGTGTTTTTATTTTGGGAAGAAATTGCAAACTGCTCGCTTGCTCGTAATAATCTAATCCGTTTTTAAAACCATGAGCGTTTGAGGTGTATATGTTATCAAAATCGAACAAGGTTTTTATGCTTTCAATCTGCTCCAAACTTAAATCTTCTTGGAAACGTTTTTGCTTATTTTTTAAGGCTTTGGAAAGGTGTTTCAAAAACCTATCGTGATATAATTTATTCTTGATGGTATGCAATTCCTTGGCAGAACCATATAAATAGCATGGTGCCGAAACAGCAATGGCCGCTTTAATTTCTTGAGGAACTGCTTCGCGTTCACCTAAATATTTAAGAATCATGTTTGCCCCTAAACTGATGCCTTTTAAATAAACGTCGGTATATTTTTTTTCGTTTAAAACATGTGAAATCACATCTACCAAATCTTCGGTAGCTCCCGAATGGTAACTTCTAAATTTCAAATTGGTTTCACCACTGCACCCTCTAAAATTCACACAAACGGCATCGATACCATTTTCATTAAAAAGCTTTGCTGCCCCCGTCATATACGGTCGGTTTCCACTGCCTTCCAATCCGTGAAGCAAAATGATGAGTTTATCAGTTTTCCCCTTAGCATAACTCCAATCTAAGTCAAGAAAATCACCATCGCATAAAGTAATGCGTTCCCGCTCCTGTGTTAATTGTACACGACGAAATAAACCAGAGTACACCGTTGAAACGAAACCGTTTTTAAACAGAAATGAAGGTTTGTATGTGGATTCGATTATGGGCATATTGGTTGTTGGATATTAGATATAAGTAAAATTAACTTTTTATTATTAACTATGAAACTCTTCAACTTTTAACTGTTGACCGTTGATTATTGACCTTTGACTGTTGACCTTTGACTGTTGACTCAGGAACTATCCAACTTTGAAACTTTGTAGCTCTGTAGCTCCAATATTAATTAATTCAGGCTTGACACTTAAAGATTCCTCCTTTCGTCCGAATGACAATGCGTTTTCAAACAAACTTTTAACTGTTGACTGTTGACCTTTGACTGTTGACTCAGGAACTATCCAACTTTGAAACTTTGTAGCTCTGTAGCTCCAATATTAACTAATTCAGGCTTGGCCCTTAAAGATTCCTCCTTTCGTCCGAATGACAATGCGTTTTCAAACAAACTTTTAACTGTTGACTGTTGATCTTTGACTGTTGACCTTTGACTGTTGACTCAGGAACTATCCAACTTTGAAACTTTGTAGCTCTGTAGCTCTGTAGCTCCAATATTAACTAATTCAGGCTTGACACTTAAAGATTCCTCCTTTCGTCCGAATGACAATGCGTTTTCAAACAAACTTTTAACTGTTGACTGTTGGCTAAGAAACTATCCAACTTTGAGTCTTTAAAACCTTTTAACCTTCCACTTCCAAATCAACGAACTTAAAATGCGTTCCATCAAAAAGACCTTTATCACTTAATTTTAACGACGGAATAACCAATAAAGCCATAAAAGAAAGCGTCATATACGGTGCATTTAAGGTACTGCCTAATTGTTTGGCCATTTTATCGAGTTCGGCATAAGCTTTACCTACCGTTTGGCCGTCTTGATCGCTTATGATACCTCCCACTGGGAGTGGTAAAATTTTTGAATCTGAATTAGAAACAGCACAAACACCACCTTTATGTTCAATAATTAAATTAACGGCTTTGCAAATGGCCTTATCACTAACACCAACTGCAACAATATTATGGGAATCATGCCCAACTGAAGCTGCAATAGCGCCTTCCTTTAAATTAAAATTTTTAATAAAAGCCAAAGCTGGAGGCTGATTTTGGTAACGATTAACAACCACCATTTTTAGAACATCTTTATCTGTATTTGAAACTAAATTTCCGTTGTCAATAGTTACAGATTCAATAATTTCATTCGTGATTAACTGCCCTTCTAAAGCTTCAATAACACGTATTTCTTTTGCGGAAGACATCACTTTAAACTCGGATACTTCTTTTAAATCGCAGTTGAAGTTATTCAAATTTTCAAATGAAACTGGCGAAATTAATGATCTGCCATCATTAAACACCAAAGTCCCATCGATATAAGTTTGGAGGGTTTTAAAATTCACCAAATCTTCAACAACGATACAATCGGCTACATCTCCAACTTTCAAGGTTCCCACATCTAGGGTATAATGTTTAACCGGATTTATGCAGGCCATTTGTAAAATCTTAAACAGATCCATGCCTTTTTTCACTGCCCGAGCACACAATTGATTGATATGACCAAGCATCAAATCATCGGGATGTTTATCGTCGCTACAAAACATCATATTTTCAAAATGTTCAGGCACCAAATCGATTAATGCGTCGAAGTTTTTGGCCGCACTGCCCTCACGAATTAAGATTTTCATCCCTTTTCGAAGCTTTTCTAAGCCTTCTTCATAGGTAAAACTTTCATGATCGGTTGAAATTCCAGCATTAATGTATTTGGTTAATTTATCCCCAACCAGTCCTGGCGCATGGCCATCAACAGGTTTGTTAAAATGCTTTGCCCAGGCTATTTTTTTTAGCACTTCTTCATCATCAAAAATCACCCCTGGGTAATTCATCATTTCGGCTAAATATTTTATATCGTCTAGCTCTAAAAGTTTTTTGATGTCTTCGGCATTAATTTCAGCACCAGCAGATTCAAAACTGGTAGCTGGCACACAAGATGGCGCTCCAAAATTAAATTTTAAGGGTACTTTTTTACCATTCTCAATCATGAATTCCACGCCTTCAACACCTAAAACATTGGCAATTTCATGCGGATCGGAAACCGTAGCAACCGTACCATGAGCGACTGCCATTTTTGCAAATTCGCTAGGTACCAACATAGAACTTTCAATATGAATATGAGCATCTACAAATCCAGGAAGTATATAATAATTCACCTCATGACCCTTTTCTTCTATAGAAATAATTTTTCCTGATTCGAAGGTTATTTCCCCTTTAAAAATTCGTTTTTGATGGATGTCGACAATCTGCCCTTGTAGTTTCAAAATGATTTAGTTTTTAATTTCTATTTTTAAAATGGATGTGGTTTTTGAAGTCACTTTAAAGCGGTTATCAGCGCGTTTATTGACCACCCAAACAATAGCGTCTCCACTGCACAACAACCAGACATTTTCTTTATCTAGCAAAGACATTTTTTCGTCTTTAAAATACTTACTCAATTTCTTTTTACCCGTCATTCCCAAAGGATAAAACACATCGCCTTCCTGTTTTTTTCTTAAGGTTAAAGGATAATTTAATAAGTTTTGATCAACATAAATCACCTCTAGTGAAGTTTCCAAAACGGCATCAACCTGACTGAAAACTAAAGTTCCAAAAGGCGTTTTCTTAGACTGTTCTTCTTCTGAAATTGAAATATTTCCGGTTGCATCTTGAGCTATATCGCTCAGCAATAAATGATCCCTATTCTTAATTAAGCGGTATGTATTTGATAGCACTTGTTTTCCGGTTTCGGCATCCAGCAGATTTAAAATATCGTCCCAGGCTGTAAAACCAAAATCTTTAAAGGTTTCATATAAAAAGGCTTTAGGTTGTGCCTTTTTTTTGAATTCTGAAATTTTAAATTTTACGGTGGTATCGTCTATATTCTCAATCGTTTTACTCAGAAAATCATTAATAGACTCATCAATAATATCGGAAGCGCCTTGTAAATTATGAAGGGTGTTCTCAAAACTATTTAACAAACTCGGATTGATTTCTTTTAAAATAGGAATCACCTCATGACGTAGTTTATTTCTGAGGTATTTTACCGATGCATTGCTACTGTCGTCGCGCCAAGCGATCTGGTTTTCCTCAGCAAAAACGTGGATCTGAGCACTCGAAAACTTCAATAAAGGTCTTACAAACTTTTGGTTGACTTCGGGAATACCTGTTAAGCCTTCAATACCAGTTCCTCTGGTGAAATTAATTAAAAAAGTTTCCAAATTATCATCGGCATGATGGGCTGTTAAAATATAGTCGAAACCCAATTGTTCCGATAATTCATTAAACCAATTATAACGCAATTCACGAGCTGCCATTTGTATGGAACGCTTTTCATCTTTGGCGTATTTTTCAGTATCAAAATGCTGTATAAAAACCTCTAAATTCAGCTTATCTGCCAATTGTTTCACAAAAGATTCATCGGCATCGCTTTCTTTTCCGCGCAAGTTAAAATTACAATGCGCCAAAGTAATATTGAGCCCTGCTTTATCACATAAATGCGTTAAAACCACACTATCTATACCTCCTGAAATGGCGATAAGCAGCTTCTTCTCTTTTAAAAAATGAAAATGATTTTCAATGTGTTTTTTGAATCCTTCTAACATGGTAATAAATATACAACTTGTAATATTATTTCGTGGATTAATCGGTTAGCAAAGAAAACGACCTCTTTACCCCATATGATTATGGCTTTTCTAAAACCGTACGCATCGCCTTAGCCTTTATCAAGCACTCTTCATATTCACGAAGGGCATCACTTTTCGCTGTAATCGCACTTCCCACCGAATAAGACACATAACCATTACTTTGGTTATAAAGAATACTTCGAATAACCACATTAAAGTCGAAATCGTTTTGCGGGGTAAAATAACCAATAGCTCCAGAATAGACGCCGCGTTTGGTTTCTTCGAGATTTTCAATGATTTTCATGGCTGAAATTTTTGGAGCCCCCGTCATACTTCCCATTGGAAAGCTACTCTTAATAATATCGACTGGGTGCGTGGTGGCTTCAACCGTTGAAGTTACCGTGGAAATCATTTGATGCACTTGCTCGAAAGTATAAATCTCACACAGTTCTTCAACCTTTACACTGCCTTTTATGGCGGTTTTAGATAAATCGTTGCGCACCAAATCGACAATCATGATATTCTCGCTGCGTTCCTTTTCGTCTTTAGACAAATCGCTTTTTAGCTGTTCGTCTTTTTCCTGATCCTTAGATCGTTTAGCCGTGCCTTTTATAGGTTGTGAAATGACATGCACACCATCCTTTTTTAAGTAACGCTCTGGCGAGGCACTTAGCACAAACTTATCGTTCATTTTAATGAAAGACGCAAAAGGTGGTTTGGAGATGCTATTTAATTTATTATAAGTTTCTAATGGATTGATTTGCGTGTTTTCGGCGTAAAACTCCTGACAAAAATTAGCTTCATAAATAGCACCGTGCTTAATATGTTTTAGCATGGCATTCACTTTCTCGCAGTAAGCATCTTTATGAATGCGTAATTTTATTTTTAGGGCTTCAGATGCCTTGTCCTGACTTTTGTCTTCAAATTTATGAATCGCTTTTATATCGGTTTCAAGCTCATCATCAACTGCTTTTAAATATTGAATTTCAACTGATTCACCTTTAAAGAGAAACAGTTTTTTAGGTTGAAAAAAGTATAAATCGGGAAACCCTAAGCCGTCGTAGTTTTCAGACTGGAGTACTTCAACATCATTTTTTAGATCGTAAGTTAAATACCCGAAAATCCAGTCTTTAGTTAAACTCTGATATTCCTTCAGTTTTTCAAAAGCCTGAAAATAATCGGTTTGAATACAGGTAAAAGCATCAACCGCTAAAACCGCATCGTATTTTGAATATTTTTCATCATACTGATTAGAATCTAGCCAAACCAAGTCGTCGTATTGCAAACTCCACTGCAAGGCTTTTTCCTTAAATAAAGCAACATCATCTAAATGATAAATTTGTTTTGTTCTCAAGCTTAAAATTTATGCTGTAAAGTTACTTAGAATACTTAAAAAATTGCAAGATTTGTAACTTAGTTTAAATAATCTGTCATGTTTACTTTAGAAAATGAATACCTGGAAATCGCTGTAAAAAAAACAGGTGCCGAATTATGCCAAATACGTGCTAAAAATCATCAAACTGACTTTATGTGGGATGCGAACCCTGAGATTTGGAACAGTTATGCGCCCAATTTATTTCCGATTATTGGCGCCTTAAAAGATGGCACATATATGTTTGAAGGGCAATCATTCCAGCTACCAAAACACGGTTTAGTTAGAAACAACCCTGATGTGACACTTCACAAACAATCTGAGAATAGCTTAACTTTTAAACTGGGTTACAGCGAAAAATCGTTAAAAATCTATCCGTTTAAGTTTGAATTCTTTCTCACCTACACTTTAGAGGCAAACAAAATAACACTCACGCACGAGGTTAAAAACATGGACTCCACACCCATATATTTCTCGCTTGGCGGACACCCTGCTTTTAAATGTCCTGTTTTTCAAAATGACGATTACGAGGATTACACCTTAGAATTTGAACAAGAAGAAAACGCCAAAACCCATATGATTAACATGGAAAACGGACTGATTTCTTCTAAAACTAAAACCATATTCAAAAACACAAAAACACTACAGCTAACTCATGATTTATTTCGTGCCGATGCCCTAGTTTTTAAAGATTTAAAATCTAAAAAAGTAGTATTGCACAGTAAGAATCATGGCCCCATTTTAACGGTTAGCTACCCTGACTATCCGTATTTAGGCATTTGGGCAAAACCTACGGGTGATTATGTATGTATCGAGCCATGGCTAGGCATTGCAGACCATGAAAACACCAATCAGGATTTTAAATCCAAAGAAGGGATTATAAAACTTGAAGCTCAGAAGTCTTACTTAGCAAGCTATTCAATTGAAATTGCCACAACGCATTTAACATAAATAGAATAATAAGCGTAACTTTGCCAGCTAAATAGTACGCTAAAACCTTGTTTGGTTGGCACAATAATTACGGAAACCTTCTTTTTATGGCAAATTTTCAAGATTTAAACTTAAACACACCATTATATAATGCCCTTGATGATTTAGGTTTTACAACCCCTACGCCCATCCAAGAGCAAGCCTTTAATGTGGTGGCTTCAGGAAAAGATGTGATTGGTATCGCACAAACAGGTACAGGAAAAACCTTTGCCTACATGTTGCCTATTTTAAAAAATTTAAAATATTCCAGACAAGAAAACCCGAGGGTTTTAGTATTAGTGCCTACCCGTGAATTGGTTGTACAAGTGGTTGAAGAAATTGAAAAACTATCCAAATACATTAATAATCGTGTGCTTGGGGTTTATGGCGGTACCAACATTAACACGCAAAAACAAGCCATTGCCGAAGGTTTAGACATATTAGTAGCCACGCCAGGCCGTTTATACGATTTGGCTTTGAGTCGTGTGTTACAACTTAAATCCATTCAGAAATTAGTGATTGATGAGGTAGATGTGATGTTAGACTTAGGATTTAGACACCAATTAATCAATATTTTCGATATTCTTCCGGAACGCCGACAAAACATCATGTTTTCGGCAACTATGACTCAGGATGTGGATTTATTAATTAATGATTTCTTTAAAAATCCAGAACGTGTATCCATTGCTGTTTCAGGAACACCACTAGAAAACATCAATCAAGTTCGTTACAAAGTGCCTAACTTTTACACAAAAGTGAACCTGCTTACAAATTTACTTCAAGACACCGAGCAGTATAATAAGGTGCTTATTTTTGTGGCATTTAAACGTATGGCAGACCGTTTATTTGAGCAATTAGACGAATTTTTTAAAGAAGAATTATGCGTGATTCACTCTAACAAAACGCAAAATTACCGTTTACGAAGCATCGAACAGTTTAGAGAAGGTCACAACCGTATTTTAATTGCTACCGATGTGATGGCACGCGGATTGGATATCGATAATGTATCACATGTTATTAATTTTGATACCCCAGAATATCCTGAAAACTACATGCACCGTATTGGTAGAACCGGTCGTGCTGAACGTTTGGGTGAAGCTTTAGTTTTTACAACTGAAAAAGACCAGGATGCTATTGAAGCCATTGAAAGCTTAATGAAAATGCAAATTCCGGTATTGGAAATGCCTGAGGAAGTGCAAATTTCAACAGAACTTATTGAGGAAGAGCGTCCGCAAATAAAAGAGCGCAACAACCCTACAAAGCGTAAAGACGAGGATGCTCCTGGACCTGCATTCCATGAGAAATCGGCTAAAAATTCTAAAGAAAATTTAGGTGGTTCTTATAAATTTAAAATCGCTGCTAAATACAAAAAGCCTAAAACTAGAGGCGATAAAAATTACAATAAGCGCAATAAGAAAAAGTAGCATTTTCCTTAATTTATTGTAACTTTAATTATCTTTTTCTAAACACACAGAGAGAGCTAGGTCATGTTACACAAAATAAACGTCGTTTAATGTATGTCAGATTCTGAAAAGTTTGCTAAAACTGCCTATTTACTTTTAGAAATCGCATCTCTTTTAATGGTTTCTGGAGCTAACACCAGTAGAATACAAAGAAGTATTAATCGTTTTGCCTCTGCTTTAAACTTTACGGTTCACACATGGATTCATCAGAAAACCATTATTATGACCTTAACGGATGAGTCCTCTAAAGTTAGCGACACCAGAGTATTCAATTTACCTCCGCATGCCATAAACTTTAAAACCATTTCGGAAATTAGTAAAGCCAGTTGGAAAGCACAGCGCGAAGACTGGGACATCGACAAAATAACAACTGAAATCGAACGCATTAAAGGCTTAGACAAATACCCCAACATTGTCGTTTTAATTGCTGTAAGTTTTGCTGTTGCTGGGTTTTGCAATATTTTTAAAGGCGACTACCTTAATATGACCGTCGCTTTTGTGAGCGCTTTTACAGGGCTATTTGTTTCACAACAAGTACATAAAAGACATTACAATTTATACGTTCGTATATTTTTGGCTTCACTCACGGCTTCGTTAGTGGCTTCATTGGGTATTGTATTTGATATTGGGGCTAAGCCACAAACCGCATTGGCCACTTCCATCCTGTTCTTAATTCCAGGAGTGCCTCTAATCAATTCGTTTACCGATTTATTAGAAAACAATATTTTAAACGGACTGGCTCGATTTGCAGTTGGACTAATGATCGTCTTAGCCATTGCAACAGGTTTGTTTTTGGCCATGTCTATTTTTTCAATAAACCGCGTTTAAAGTATGACTGAAATTTTATTACATTTATTAGAAGTGTCGTTTTGGTCTGGGGTAGCCGCTGTGGGTTTTGGTATTTTATTCAACGTACCCAAACAAACCATTTTAAGCATTTTTATTTTAGGTTTTTTAGCAGGATTAATCAAATTTAGCATTTTACACCATGGTCATCATATTGCATTGGCTAGTTTGGCAGCCGCTTCATTTGTAGGCTGGGCAAGCATTCCTATCGCCCATAAAATTCATCATCCACCAGTAGTTTTCTCTATTCCTACCATGATTCCTATGATTCCCGGTTATTTTGCCTATGAAACCATTTTATCTTTAATGCATTTTGTGTTTGTAGAAACCGATCCCGAAAAGCGCCTTTTACTCATAGACGCCATGTTTTCTCACGGATTTAAAATGATTTATGTATTAATAGGATTAACTTTTGGAGTGGCGTTGCCTCTACTAGTAATGAATAAAGGGAGTATTAAGCAGTTGCGAAAGAAATAGGGTATTTGAAAGCAGTGATGAACAATTAATTGCGAAGCTGACAAAATAACAACTTGCCCTTTGATTTAAGATAAGAATCCAAATTCCTTTGCAAGGGTGACAGAATTTCATTGTCGGTATTCCGTTTAATTTCTGAGTCTAATTCCGATAACAATATTTTCTTTTAAGTTTTAAAAGTTCCTCATTTTTAAATTTCTTCAAACGGTTTCGTTTATGATTTGTGGCGTGTATAAGCATATAAAACCGAATATAAATTCTGATAAGATTTTCATAAACAAACTCGAACTAGCCATTAATTACAAACCTTGTTGGCGACTGGCTCTATTCCGTTCTACTTTTAAATTCTAATATAATTATTGTTGAAATTAGCTAATTGATTCACCTATTGGAGTTTCATCATTCGAGTCAGTTTGTTCAGGCTTGGATTTAGAATTGTTGTTTGCATTCTTCAATAAATCTCTGAATGTTTGACCATTGCATTTAACCTCTGCATCAATGTAAATTTGATGCTTGAAGTACCAACTAGAAAACCCCCATGCGATTAGAACAATACCAAAAATCATGCATGTAATAGCGTACACTTTATATTTGTTTTGTTCATTTTTAGAATATTCTAAGTCAGTATCTCTCTTATAACTCTCAATAATTGAATTTTCATATTCTTTAGAGACTTTATGTATTTCTAGAAAATCATTTTTAATTCCAGCATTTTCTGGCAAAATATCTTCAATATAAAGATTATTTTCTGATATTTTCTTTAATCTATTATTAAGCATTTCCATTCGCATGTTAAACATTTGAATAGTATTATTTAAAAAGATACTATCCGTTCTTCTTTTATTATAAGATAATTCTCTTTGAATTTTAGCATCATGAATATTTCTATCGAATGCTTGATATAAATAATTTGAGGCTGCAAAAATTATCAATCCAAATATCGCGGAAAATTTATAAATGTTGTCGGTTGGAACATTAGGTATACTCATAGAATCAAATATATTAATTTGTTACGTGACATTGATTTATGCAAAATATTAAATTCTCTTTTCTTATTAATTTTTTTTAGCTTGCCAATAACCATCACATATAACAAAATAAATCAGCTCATAAATTATTATGAGTAGTGAACAATAGAAAACTCCATCATAAACAAACGAGGCAGCTTCAATGAAACTGCCTCGTTTTGTATGATAGAATAAAATCTCTAAAAATTAAATATGAAGTGCACGATCTTCAGTAGCTGCTAGAGCTGCTTCTTTAATCGCTTCAGTAAATGTAGGATGCGCATGAGACATACGAGAGATGTCTTCCGCGGAAGCGCGATACTCCATAGCAACAACCGCTTCAGCGATCATATCGGCAGCACGAGCTCCAACCATGTGTACCCCTAAAATTTCATCTGTATTTTTATCGGCCAAGATTTTTACAAATCCGTCTAAATCCATACTCGCTCTACTTCTACCTAAAGCACGCATTGGAAAAGATCCTGTCTTGTAAGCCACTCCAGCTTCTTTTAATTGCTCTTCAGTTTTACCAACTGTAGCAACTTCTGGCCATGTATAAACCACACCTGGAATTAAGTTATAATCGATGTGAGGTTTTTGTCCTGCTAAAGTTTCGGCAACAAAAACGCCTTCTTCTTCAGCTTTATGCGCTAGCATCGCTCCTTTAACAACATCACCAATAGCATAGATATTAGAAGCACTTGTTTGTAAGTGCTCATTCACTTCAACACGACCTCTTTCGTCTAATTTCACACCAGCAGCTTCAGCATTAAGACCGTCTGTATAAGGACGACGCCCCACAGAAACTAAACAGTAATCCCCTTTAATTTCTACCTCTTCGCCTTTTTTATTATCTGCTTTTACAATAACCTCGTCTCCTACGGTTTCAACAGATTTTACTTTGTGAGACAAGTTCATTTTAAACTTCGCCTTTTTAAGTACTTTGTTAAGTTCTTTAGATAAACCAGCATCCATAGTTGGGATAATACGGTCCATATACTCCACTACAGTAACCTCGGCACCTAAACGTTTGTACACCTGACCAAGCTCTAAACCAATAACACCACCACCAATAACAACTAAGTGTTTAGGGATTTCTTTTAATTTTAAAGCTTCGGTAGACGTAATAACACGTTCTTTATCTAGTTTAATAAACGGTAAGCTAGATGGCTTACTTCCTGTAGCTATAATGGTGTTTTTAGCTTCAATTTCGGTTGTTTCTTCACCAGCAATAGTAATATGCGTGGCATCTTTAAAACTTCCTAAACCTTGATAAACATCGATGTTATTTTTCTTCATTAAGAAATCGATACCTCCTGTAGTTTGATCGACAACGGCTTGTTTACGAGCGATCATTTTTTCCAAATTCACTTTAATGTCACCTGGAATTTCAATACCATGTTCTTCAAAATGCTTTACGGCATCTTCATAATGGTGTGAAGAATCTAAAAGCGCTTTACTCGGGATACATCCCACATTTAAACAGGTTCCGCCAAGGGTTGCGTACTTTTCTATAATGGCCGTTTTCATGCCTAATTGTGCGCAACGTATTGCGGCTACATATCCTCCAGGACCCGAGCCGATAACGGCTACATCGTATGAATTCATAATATATTTTTGTAATTATCTTAAGTTAATGTCAGAACCAAAAATACGAATGTTTTACGCTTCAACAATAAAAAACAAGGGTTTATAAGTTGAATTGGCAATTTCTAAATTTAAGCTGATAAATTTTCCTAATTATCTTAATAATCATTCTAAATACCAAAATATTTCTATAACGTTTTCGTATGTGATTAACTTAATATTTTAACACAAACATTGTTGCATCTCTTTATTATAACTTTAAAAACAACATATTCATCAGTTTTTTTCATATTTTACAAGTATTAATCCTTAAATAAATCATATATCATGGAAGATCATATTTATAAAATTATCGAAATTGTAGGAACATCAAACACATCTAGCGATGATGCCGTTTCTAATGCTTTAGCTAAAGCCTCAAAAAGTATTCAAAACTTAAGATGGTTTGAGGTGACTAACACCCGAGGAAATATTGAAAACGACAAAGTGGGTCGTTGGCAGGTAACGCTTAAAATAGGCTTTACCATGAACGATTAAAATAAAGCCATTACAATTTATGCAATGAAAACGCACAATATTTAAGACACAAATTAAAAATTGTTTAGTTTTGTGCTTCATGCAGAAAAAGATAAACATACAGAATAAAAAGGCGCGGTTTCAATATGAAATTTTAGACAAGTACACAGCAGGCATAGTGCTAACGGGTACCGAAATAAAATCGATTAGAAACAGTCGTGCGTCTATAGCCGAAAGTTTTTGTGAATTTAATGACAAAGGCGAACTCTTTGTGATTAATATGACCATTGAGGAATATATTTATGGTACCTACTACAACCATAAACCCAAAGCCGAACGCAAACTTTTATTAAACAAAAGGGAATTAAAAAAATTACAAAAGGAAGTTCAAAACACAGGGCTTACCATTATTCCCTTGCGCATGTTTATTACCGATAAGGGGTATGCTAAGCTCGATATTGCTTTAGCTAAGGGTAAGAAGTTATACGACAAGCGTGAAACAATTAAGGATCGCGATAACAAAAGAAACTTAGACCGCGTTAAAAAAATATACAAGTAGTACAGACCTTTGGCTTTAAATTTGATGCGGATAAAAAAATCAATTCTAACCTCATGCTAAAAAATCTATCCTTACTTTTTGTTTTTGCTACAGTATTTAGCTTACAAGCCCAAGACGCTACCAAAACCGATACGACTGCTGTAAAAAAAGTAGAATTCAAAATAGATAAAGAAGCCGTGTTAACTCTTGACGGCACCATAAAAAGTTTTTATAAAGTCATTTCTGCTAAAAAGGACACGGTTAGAAACTGGAAACAATTCAAGTATTTATTTAAAAAAGATGCCAAATTAATTCCTTGCGGAAAAGACAAAATGGGGGTTTACCACGTGGGATATTTATCACCCGATGAATACAAGAAAAAATCTAGTGATTGGTTTAAAAACAACGGTTTCATCCAAAATGAAATTCACAGAAAAACTGAAATATTTGGCAATATGGCCCATGCCTTTAGTACGTTTGAAGCCTACCATAAAACCTCAGACGAAGAACCTTTTTTAAGAGGCATTAACAGCATTCAACTTTTATACGATGAAGAGCGTTGGTGGATTATCAATATTTATTGGACCCATGAAACTTATCGCAACCTCATCCCTAGAGATTATTTGCCGCCTCGAAAAAAAATCTAGTTTTTATCTTCTAACAACGGCACGAATCTAAATTCTCCAAATTCTTCTTGTTCGAATTCTTTTGGACCTTTTCGGGTAAACATGGTCATGATTTGCACATCATCACCCACAGGAATCACGAGCCTACCTCCTACTTTTAATTGTTTCAATAACGGTTTAGGAACAAAAGGAGCGCCGGCTGTTACAATAATGCCATCGAAAGGCGCTTCTTCCTCCAACCCAATATAACCATCACCAAAAATTAACTTTTTAGCACGATATCCTAATTTTGGTAAAAAACGACTGGTAATCTTAAACAGTTCATTTTGACGCTCAATGCTATAAACCCTAGCACCTAACTCGCATAAAACGGCTGTTTGGTAGCCGCTTCCGGTGCCTATTTCTAAAATTTTATCGCCACGTTTTATTTGAAGTAATTCCGATTGAAAAGCTACAGTATAAGGTTGCGAAATGGTTTGATCGGCCGCAATAGGAAAGGCTTTATCTTGGTAAGCATGGTCTAAAAAGCTAGAATCCATAAATAAATGACGAGGAATATTTCCTATCGCCTTCAATACATTTTGATCTTTTATGCCTTTGCTAATTAAAACATTGACAAGCTGTTGTCGTAAACCTTGATGTCTGTATGTATCTTTCAAATTGGTTGGGAGTTTGGTCTACAAAAATACGCGAAGCTGCTTAAGTGCAAAACCATTTTTTATATTTTTATTTTTACTTTTTATCAGACCAAAAAATAAACTTAAATCCCCAGTATCATACTTTAATTATCTTATTTTTGTTGAAAACCTAAAAAATTATGCTAAAAGCTGGAGTACTAGGTGCGGGACACCTAGGTAAAATTCATTTAAGACTTCTTAATCAATCTGAAAAATATAATCTTGTTGGTTTTTATGATGCCGATGAAGAAAATGGTAAAAAGGTTGAAGCCGAATTTGGATATAAATTTTTCAACTCAATTGATGCCCTAATAGAAGCTGTAGATGTTGTAGATATTGTAACCCCAACACTTTCGCATTACGATTGTGCCAAAAAGGCCATCGCCAAAGGTAAACACATCTTTATAGAAAAACCCATCACCAATACCGTTGAGGAAGCCGAACACATTCGTGAACTGCTTGCCGAAAATAATTTACGCGGCCAAGTGGGGCACGTAGAGCGTTTTAACCCAGCTTTTATAGCCGCAAAAAACGATATTAATGCGCCCATGTTTATTGAAACACATCGCTTGGCAGAATTTAATCCTCGTGGTACCGATGTGCCCGTGGTTTTAGACTTAATGATTCATGATATCGATATTATTCTTAGTCTTGTAAAATCCAAAGTAAAACACATTTCTGCTAGTGGCGTTTCTGTTATTAGCGACACCCCAGATATTGCTAATGCGAGGTTGGAGTTTGAAAATGGCTGTGTTGCTAACTTAACCGCTAGCCGTATTTCACTAAAAAATATGCGTAAAGCGCGATTCTTTCAAAAAGACGCCTACATATCGGTAGATTTTTTAACTAAGAAATGTGAAGTGGTAAAAATGAAAGACGCTCCAGAAAACCCTGGAGATTTTGATATGATTCTTCAAAATGCTGAAGGTGTTAAAAAACAAATCTACTTTGATAACCCTGAGGTTCCAGATAATAATTCGATTTTAGACGAATTAGAAACCTTTGCTGATGCTATAAACAACAATAAAACACCTATTGTTTCGTTACACGATGGCACTGAAGCACTTCGCGTAGCTACTCAAATTATAAATTGTTTCTAGATGAAAAATGTAGCAATTATAGGTGCAGGAACTATGGGCAACGGTATCGCACATACCTTTGCGCAAAGCGGTTTTGATGTACAGTTGATTGATGTAAATCCTGAGGCCATAAAAAAAGGCATGCAAACCATTACCACCAATTTGGACCGTATGCTTGCTAAGGAAAAAATTTCAGAAACCGATAAAACAGCTACCCTAAACCATATAAAAACCTTTACGAATCTAAAAGAAGGTGTTGCTAAAGCCGATTTAATCGTTGAAGCGGCCACCGAAAATTTAGATTTAAAACTCAAAATATTTAAAGACATAGACGAAGCGAGCTTAGAACCAGCCATTCTAGCCACTAATACTTCGTCCATTTCCATTACACAAATTGCAGCGGCTACTTCAAACCCGGAGCGAGTTATTGGCATGCATTTCATGAATCCTGTACCGATTATGAAGTTGGTAGAGATTATTCGCGGGTATAATACCAGCGACTCGGTTACTAAAACCATCATGGATCTTTCTGAAACTTTGGGCAAAGTACCAGTAGCAGTCAACGATTATCCTGGATTTGTTGCCAACCGCATTTTGATGCCCATGCTTAACGAATCGATTGAAACCTTATACAACGGCGTAGCTGGCGTTTATGAAATCGATACCGTAATGAAACTGGGCATGGCGCACCCTATGGGACCTTTACAATTAGCCGATTTTATTGGTTTAGACGTCTGTTTATCTATTTTAAATGTGATGTACGACGGCTTTAAAAACCCGAAATACGCTCCCTGCCCCCTATTAGTAAATATGGTTCGTGCTGGAAAATTAGGCGTTAAGTCTGGCGAAGGTTTTTACGATTACTCGGAAAGTAAAAAAGCCGAAAAAATTGCTACTCAGTTTTTAAAATGACCTGAACTACAATATAAAAAATAATATATTTTAAGTTTTTTGTCATTTCGAAGGAAGGAGGAACGAAAGACGAGAAATCTCACTATATAGAGATTCTTCCTCATACTTCGTCTGAATGACAGCTAAACCTTAAAACCCTTGTTGCTTTTAAAGCTTCGAGAAAAAAAAGCTAATAATGACTATTTCAGAAAACCTGAAACACATACAAGCAACCTTACCAAAGCATGTTACTTTGGTAGCGGTTTCTAAAACCAAACCTGTAAGCGATTTAATGGAAGCTTACAAGACTGGACAACGCATTTTTGGAGAAAATAAAATCCAGGAAATGGTTGAAAAACACGAAACCATGCCTAAAGATATTCAGTGGCATATGATTGGCCATGTGCAACGCAATAAAGTGAAATACATGGCCGAATTTGTCAACCTAATTCACGGTGTGGATAATGTGAAGCTATTAAATGAAATTGATAAGCAAGCCAAAAAACACGACCGCATTATTGATTGTTTGCTTCAGATAAAAATAGCTTCGGAAGATTCAAAATTTGGTATGACGCCAAGTGATGCTGAAGCGATTTTAAAATCGGAAGCCTTTTCAGCATTAAAAAATATTCGAGTAACCGGGCTCATGGGTATGGCAACTTTTACGGAAGATGAAAACCAAGTAAAGGCAGAGTTCAGCAGCTTAAAATCGGTGTTTGAATCCCTAAAACACATAGAAAACGAAAACTGTAAACTGCAAACCATTTCCATGGGGATGAGTGGCGATTATCAATTAGCTATCGCTTGTGGCAGCACCATGATTCGTGTTGGAAGTAGTATATTTGGAGTTCGATAATGAATAGTGAATAGTGAATAGTGAATTTAAAAAAAGAGTATTGATTTCACAATGAAGTCAGACAGTTAAACAAAAAACAAATAAACGCATAAACAATTTTTGTACGCCATATTAGACATAGAAACAACGGGAGGGAAATTTAATGAAGAAGGCATTACCGAAATAGCCATCTATAAATATGACGGTCATGAAGTGGTCGATCAATTTATAAGCTTGATTAACCCGGAACGTGAAATTCAGCCCTTTGTGGTGAATCTTACCGGAATAAACAGCAACATGCTACGCAATGCACCTAAATTTTACGAAGTCGCCAAACGCATTGTTGAAATTACCGAAGATTGTATTCTAGTCGCTCATAATGCCCAATTCGATTACCGCATTCTGTGTACAGAATTTAGACGCTTAGGTTTTGAGTACGAACGCCGATCCTTATGTACTGTAGAACTGGCTAAAGATTTAATTCCCGGACAAGCCTCATACAGTCTCGGCAAGTTAGTGCGTTCTTTAGGCATTCCTGTTACCGACAGACACCGTGCCTCGGGTGATGCTTTGGCAACGGTGAAATTATTCAAATTACTTCTGGATAAAGACACCAATAAAACCATCATTAAAAACGCTATAAAAACGAGTCCGAAACAAAAACTAGAACCTAAACATTTAGATATTATTGCCGAGATGCCATCCATTACAGGCGTTTATTACATACACCAAGAAGATGGCGAGATTATTTATATAGGCAAAAGCAATAATATTAAAAAACGCATCAATCAGCATTTTACAAATAACAATACCAAAGCAAAACGTATCCAAGCTAAAGTAGCCTCTGTTACCTACGAAGCCACAGGCAGTGAATTGGTGGCACTGTTAAAAGAGAGCGAAGCTATAAAACGCTTAAAGCCCAGATTTAATCGTGCTTTACGTCGTTCCATTTTCAATTATGCACTTTATCAATTTGTAGACGAAAACGGTTATATCAATTTAAAAATAGATAAGGCCGATGGTCGAAAAAAAGCCATAACCACTTTTAGCAACATGCAAAGTGGTAAAAGCTTTATCACCCGAGCCGTTGAAGAATTTCAACTCTGCCAGAAACTTGCAGGTATATATAAAACTAAAACCAGTTGCTTTCATTACGATATAAAAAGCTGTCATGGTGCCTGTATTCAAGAGGAATCGCCCGAAGATTATAACAAACGTGTGCTTGCCTTAATCGACAAATACAGTTACGCCAATAAAAACATGGTAATTGTAGATCGGGGTCGCGAAGTTGATGAGCGCAGCGCAATTCTTATTGAAAACGGCGTTTTTAAAGGCATCGGGTTCTTCAACCTAAACTACCAAATTAATAATCTCGAAGTTCTCGAATCCATTATCACGCCCATGGAAAATAATCGCGATGCACAACATATTATCCAAAGCTATATGCGAAGAAACAAGCGTTTAAAAATTGTAGTCATAGACAAATAGCAAAACCTACAATACTTTTCTTATTTTTGATGTTATGACGACGCCTAAAAAAAATTGGAAAACCAAGCTTTTTGTTATTATCTACGGTACAAACACACCAGCTGGAAAACTGTTTGATGTTATTTTACTCTATACCATAATCGCTAGTATTTTACTTGTTATGCTAGAAAGTGTGAAAAGTATCGACCAGCATTATCATACCTTTTTAAATATTTCGGAGTGGATTATCACCATTCTCTTTACCGTCGAGTACATTCTTAGAGTGGTAACAGCAAAAAGACCTTGGCAATATATTTTTAGTTTTTACGGGCTCATCGACTTACTGTCTACCATACCAAAATACATCTCTTTATTCTTAGGAGGAATTCATGCCTTAGCGGCTTTACGTGCTCTAAGGTTACTTCGTATTTTTAGAATTTTAAAACTAGGTCGGTATTTAGGCGCTTCCAATAACCTTTTAAACGCCTTAAAAGCCAGCCGCGCCAAAATCTCAGTTTTCCTGTTTGCCGTACTTATAATTGCCGTTATATTAGGCACCATTATGTACATGGTTGAAGGCGAAGAAAATGGTTTTTCTAACATCCCGAAAAGTGTATACTGGTGTATCGTAACCCTTACCACCGTAGGTTTTGGCGATATTGCGCCACAAACCCCATTAGGACAATTTATTGCCGCCCTTATTATGATTTTAGGTTATGGCATTATTGCCGTTCCAACGGGTATCGTATCTGTAGAATACAGCAACCAAGCATCGAGCACCAAAAATAGCGACCAAAACCCAGCAGAAATCCCTCAAAAAATTTGCCCCAACTGTTTGGCTGAGAACCATCGGGAAGGCGCAAAATTTTGTTACCAATGTAGCGAAAAACTTTAAGGCCTTTTGGGCGTTACCCCGCTCTGGCGGCGATTTCCTAGAATATGGCAAAAAATATATATCTTAGAGAAATGGAACAAGAATCAATACTTTCAATCGTCTCACGTTTTGGTACTCAGAAAGCGTGTATAGAGCACCTTGAGTCTATTCGTTGGCCTAATGGGCCTGTTTGAACTCATTGTGGAAGCATGCATATTCATAATCGAAAAAATTCAAATAGACATTTGTGCAGGGACTGTAATAGTTCTTTTAGCGTTACGGTAGACACTATAATGCACGCTTCAAAATTACCATTACCCAAATGGTTTGCAGCAATATTTTTAATTGTTAATGCTAAAAAAAGGATTTCTTCACTACAACTTGCTCGTGATATTAATGTTAACAAAAATACAGCATGGTATATGCAAAAACGCATACGAGAAGCTATGTATTCTGATTCAGATGATCTATTAAAGGGTATTGTCGAGGTAGATGAGAGCTATGTTGGAGGAAGCATGACTAATATGCGTAAGTCTTATAAAAAGGAACTCGGTATTTATCCTGGAGGAATGGAACACAAAAAGCCCGTTCTTGGGATGATGCAGCGGGAAGGGTTAGTGAAAGTTATAGTGATTGATAAGGCTGATGCAAAAACCATTAGACCATTGCTAAACAAGCACATTGATACAGCAAGCGAGGTAGTTACAGATGGTTTTGGAGCTTATAGAATGCTTCATAAGACACATGCAAAACATGTTAAGCTCAATCATTCAAAAAACATAATGTCATTAGGAAAATATAATACTTCTAGATTGGATTCTTTCTGGACAACAATCAAAAGGGCTATTGTGGGTCAGTATCACCGAGTAAGCCCTGAACATTTACAGAGCTATTTAGATGAAATCGCCTTCAAGTTCAATAATAGAGAAGAGGATTTATTTAGTCTTCTAATAACTAGAATTATTCAACAAGAACCAAGAATTGCCGTTACCTAGGAAATCGCCCTTGAACGGGTTAAGGGTGGGAAAAAAATTGCTATGAAAAAGAAAAATTATCTACGCTCCCGCCAGTTTGCAACTGGTGGGCATATTAAGAAAACAACTCCACAACTTTACTATTTTATAGTTTTTTAACTACATTTATACAATGAGTAGAAATTATAAATTCCATAACAAATCTGGGCTATATTTCGTGTCTTTTGCAACTGTTTATTGGATAGATGTATTTACAAGGGACGTTTATTTTAATGTTTTGGCAGATAGTATAAATTATTGCCGAAAAGAAAAATCTATGGAGCTATATTGTTATTGTTTTATGCCAAGTCATATACATTTGATATTTAGATCTTCAACAGAGCAACCAATGGATTTGATTCGAGACTTTAAAAAATATACTGCTAAGAAAGTTATAAAGGCTATTGAAACCAATCCGCATGAAAGTCGAAAAGAATGGTTACTTTGGATGTTTGAACGTGCTGGCAAAAAGAAAAGTAATGTTAGTAAATATCAATTTTGGCAACATCATAATAAACCAATAGAATTATATTCCACATCCGTAATAAATCAAAAAATTGATTACATTCATAATAATCCTGTAGAAAGTGGCCTTGTTGTTAATTCAATTGATTGGAAATATTCAAGTGCTAGAAATTTTCAGGATGATGATACTGTTTTAAAAATTGATGATGCAGGTTTTTTGGGGTAATTGCTGCGTGAAAACCACCAGTTACAAACTGGCGGGAGCTACTCTAAATAGCTGAAAATTTATAAAAAGTATTCGTTGTAAAAATAAAATCACACCGCTACCGCTAGTCTGTGACTAGTGGAGGCAAGAGTAAACAAAAAAACCTTATAATTTTAAAACGAGTGTAAATTGCTGGTATGAAAACCACCAGTTGCAAACTGGCGGGAGCAGTTCTAAAAGCCTATAAAATTTAGAAAAAACGGTTCGCTATAAAAACAAAACCCACCCTTAAAAAAAATTAAGGATGGGAAAAAAATTGCTATGAAAAAGAAAAATTACCACCAAATAAAATTTAGTGGTTGCCAAATATAGTTTTTTTTTCCAAACTTTTAACAATAGTATAAGATATCTTACTTTTATTGTGCAGTATCTCATAAAGTGTGTAAACAAAAAATATCGAGGGTTGCAACCCTCGATATTTTTTGTTTAATTTTAAAATTTACACACTTATGAAGAAAGAAGATTTTCTAAACGACGATTTTTTAAAACAGTTCAAAACAGGAGACGAACTAACCTCCTTTCTAAAATCCATCCAAAAGCGAGGTATTGAAAAGATGCTAGAAGGAGAACTTGACGCTCATTTAGACTATGAGAAACATCAGCAATCCAATAATAGCAATACCCGTAACGGCTATGGATCTAAAAGGATAAAAACAGCTTTAGGAGAGACTAATATTAAAGTTCCCAGAGACCGAGAAGCTTCTTTTAACCCTATGCTGGTTCCTAAACGCACAAACATGGTTGACGGCATAGAAAACGTCATTATCAGCCTTTATGCCAAGGGTATGAGTAATTCTGATATTGAAGAGCAAATCCGAGAAGTTTACGATTTTGATGTATCTACATCTACCATATCACGTATCACAGATAAAGTTACCAATGATATTATTGCTTGGCAAAACAGACCCCTGGAGCCCGTATATTTAATTACTTGGATGGATGGTATTGTATTTAAGGTTCGGGAGAACTCTAAAGTCATTAACAAAACCATGTACATCGCCGTAGGACTCCGTAGAGATGGTAAAAAGGAAGTCTTAGGACTTTGGCTGGGTAAGAATGAATCGGCAGCCTTTTGGATGAGTGTACTAACCGATATGAAAGCCAGAGGCGTTCAGGATTTGCTTATCACGGCCACAGATAATCTTAACGGTTTCACCGACACCATTAAAAATGTTTTTCCTGAATCTAAAACCCAAATTTGCGTGGTACATCAGATTCGTAACGCTTGTCGCTATGTTGTTTGGAAAGACAAGAAGGAATTTGCAAAAGACATGAAAAATATCTATGATGCACCCACCAAAAACGCAGCAAAAGCTGCTCTAGAGGACTTTGCTCAGAAATGGGAACACAAGTACTCTTATGCTATTAAAAGCTGGAGAGACAACTGGGATGAGCTTACTGCTTTTTATGAATTTCCTGTTGAAATTAGAAAAATCATTTACACTACCAACCTTATTGAAAACCTTAATGGAAAAATCAGAAAGTACACTAAAAACAAGCTCTCATTCCCAACAGATGAGGCTGTTATGAAGTCCACTTTTTTAGCCCTTAGAGAGGCTACCAAAAAATGGTCGATGCCTATTAGGAACTGGGGCATTATTTTAAACCAGTTTTTAACTATATTTGAAAAAAGGGTTCAACTTTAAAAAAGCTAAACCCTCGATTTATAACTTACACACTTTTCGGGATAGTGTCCTATTTTTGATAATAGGGAATCTGGAAGTTTTCTAAAAAGGTCATTTTCACTATCTATTCCCATAAATTCGGCAGTAAGACTCAAACTGATAAGTTCTAAATCACTAAGCTTTGGTTGTCGTCTTTGATAACTTAAAAGTTGTTCTTTCGATATTTTTCTTAATACTTCCAATATTCTTTCGTAATTTGCACTCAAGTTGTTCATTATTAATGATTTGTAGTTAAATCAATTTACTGATTTTCAGTAAGATGAACAACTTTTTTCTTTTAAATCATAATGCACAACGGGTATATTTAATAATTAATTATTAATCGAAAAGTCTTGCATGTTTTCACGCTACTTTTCATACCCGAGACCGTTACTTGCAATTTATGACACTTACGATAAACAAATGGACTTCCCACCACAATCAATTAATTTATAGTTTGTTTTACTATTGTGAATTGAATAAGATTGATTTAAAAATTAAATACTCATATGAAATACCAAATAACGGGATGGAATTGGTTTTTAGTGGAATAAAATATTTTTTTGATTATTCAGATGATGTAAATTTTATTACCAAACCTGAAAATTTTGATTTCTATTTCAAACGTTCGTTATTACTAGAAAAATATTCAGGGAATATTAAGCCTTTAAATTTTCAAATTAATTTTTCATTTAAGCCTTTAAAATTAATAACGAAAATACCTTTTGATGTTTTAAAACTTAAAGAATCGAAAACTGAACTAATTAGAGCATTAGATTATTTCAGCTTTGTAACAAATGATTCTCACAAATCAAAAGACCTAAATACAATATGGAGTAATGAAATCAATGATTATGGTGGGAGGATTATCTTTATGACAAGATTATGGGATCCAGCAAGAAATAATGATCCAATAGAAAAAGAAAGGCGGATTTCACAAAATAATTTTAGAATAAATGCTTGCCGTATTATTTCAAAGAATTTCCCTAATTCTATTACGGGTTTATATCCGGATTATTACGCAAAAGAAGTTGCTGGCTATTTCGGAGTGACCATGGCACGTATTTCGGTCAAACCGTGCCACTTTAAGAGATCATACAATAATAGTTAAATTTGAGTTTATCCAAAATTTTGTGTTTTTGAAAAATAATTTCAAAATTCATAGGTTAAAATAATATAGATTATAACCTGTTTGGAAAACAAATATACAATTGATTGTAAATTTGGCCCCATTTAAATCGTGTTTTCTTCCATTTTTTGCTGATGCTTTGAGCTGCTAAATATATGGATTTCAGTGCTGCATCATCATGAGGGAAGACTTTTTTGTTGCGTGTATATTTTCTTAAACTGGCATTAAAACTCTCAATGATATTGGTAGTATATATAAGTTTTCTAATCTCTTTTGGGTAGTTTAAAAACGCGGTCAAATTATCCCAATTGTTTTCCCAAGACTGTACGGCAGAGAGGTATTTATCTTCCCAATTTTGTTTAAAGACTTCGAAAGCCTCTAAAGCGAATTTCTCATTATCGGCTTGATAAATAGCTTTAATATCGACCATTATTGATTTACGGTCCTTATAGCTCACATATTTTAAAGAGTTTCTAATTTGATGTACGATACATATTTGACGTATACTACCTGGAAAAATAGCTTCTACAGCTTTATCTAATCCAGAGAGGTTATCCGAACACAGAAAGAAGATATCTTTTACGCCTCTAGAGCGCAGATCGTCTAAAATGGACATCCAAGCAGCTGCCTTTTCTGTCTCCACAATACTCATGCTCAAAATATCTTGTTGCCCTTCGGTATTCACCCCTAAAACTATCATACAGGCTTTAGATATTACCTTGCCTTCTTGACGTATTTTATAATGAATAGCATCTATCCAGACAATGGGATATACGTCTTCTAAAGGTCTATTCTGCCATTGTTTGATGTCTTCCAATAATTGATTGGTGATAATGGATACCTGTGATGTGGAATACTGCACTCCATAGGTACTTTCAATAAAATCAATAATATCGCTATTGCTCATACCTTTGGCGTAAAGCAGTTGAATACAATCTTCTAATTCTTGACTAATCGATTGATGTTTGGGGACAATAACAGGCTCAAAGCTCGCTTGACGATCTCTGGGGATTTTGATGCGTTGTTCGCCGTTATGAGTCTTGATAGTTTTCTCTGAGAAACCATTGCGCTGGTTGTTCTCAATTACAGAACCTCCTTTTTGAAACCCTAAGTGGGCAGTCATTTCTGCTTTTAAAAGTGATTCAATACCACGTTTAAGCAACTGTTCCTTGACCTGGTCAAAGTCCTCCTTGTTGCTGATTTTGCCGATCAAGGCGTCTAATTGTTTTTCTAAGTCTGAGTTCATAAAATAAAAATTTAAAAGTAAATTTTTTGCCTATGAATTTCAAAATCATTTTTAAACTAACTAACAGCAAAAACACAAAATAGTTTACAGTCCCTTAAATTTAATTAATACTGTTCTTTCAACTTACCTTTTCTCAAGGATTCTCCAGTAAGGTTTATCCTATGCGATGAATTTACAATACGATCTAGTATCGCATCAGCGATAGTGCTTTCGCCGATAATATCGTACCAAGCGGATACAGGTATTTGTGAAGCTACAATCGTTGCTTTTTTATCATGTCTTTCATCGATTATGTCCATAAGCGCCTCTCTGTTCTGATTGTCGAAGCTCTGTAAACCAAAATCATCAAGGATAAGCAGATCTACTTTTAATAGTTTTGCAAGTTCTTTAAGGTAAGTGCCATCTACTTTACTTAGTTTTAATCGTTTCATCAGTCTAGCAGTATTTGTGTATAGGGTTCTTTTATTCATCATACAAGCTTGATGTCCCAATGCCTGAGCTATATAACTTTTACCCACTCCAGAGGATCCTGTGATAATCAAGTTTTCCTTTTTTTGTACAAAATCTAGAGTAGCCAAACGCTCGAACATATTTCTGTCCAAGCTTCTGTTGTGCAGGTAATTAATATCTGTAAGTGTAGCTCCCTGCTTAAAGGCTGCTTGCGTTGTAAGCCTTTTTATCTTTCTATTCTGAAGGTCTTCCCATTGGTGATCGGTAAGCAATGCTAGATATTGATCTGGCGTAAGACACTCTATTCGGTTATCACTAAGGTGGTTGTGATGGAGTTCAGCTATAGCTGTTAATCTCATTTTTCTGAGTTTTTCGATGGTGTGATTTGTATTCATATATGTATAAAATTTAAGTGATTTTTTCGTGTTGTTTTTACTTATAATTGGATGCCCCACGGATGTTCGCATGCTTGGGGATATGAGAACCTCGGTCTGTTTCTTCTTGTAGGAATAAGGAGCTTTGATCTAGATTATTCTTCAGTATGTTGGTTATCCTGTTCTAGCTTACAGCATCAGCCTGTATGGCTCTTTTGCAAGCATTATCTAACCTTTGGGAGCCATAAGACTTATGGAGTTGTATAACGCCCATAGCTCTTTTATACCCTGTTTCAGGATAATCCAACGCAGCAATAATCCGCTCGACACATGCTGCAACATAACTACCATGGACAGCTGCCTTGTTCTTAAAGTATTGCGGACTCCACTGGCTGTATTGTTTATGAGAACTACTAAGGTGATCCTTGTTGGTTATGTATGCGCCTTTGGAACCGCTACGTTGGTGTATAGCTATGCGCTGTTGATTATAATACACCTCTACCATGCCTTTGGTATAGTGTAGCGTGGTTTCCTTGCCAATGTAACGATATGGAACGCTGTAGTAAGTCTTATCTGGTGAAAAATAGATATAGCCTATTTTCTGAACCTTAGCTCTTCTATATTCTTTTATCTCGTAGCGTGTACTGCTTAAGGGTTTTAGATACTCTCGTTCGACGCTTTGGAAGAGCTCCAGACGACTAGCTTCTTTGCGTTGGAATAATAGGTTGTTGTAGCACTCTAGCAGAAGTTTTATCTCTTTGTTTAGATCTGCTAAAGAAAAAAAGGTCATTTCCCGAAGGGGATAATAAATCCGTTGATAAGCTAGATGCACCGCGTTTTCCACCAGCGCTTTATCTTGAGGGGAGTAACTACGCGTTGGATTGACCACGCAGTTGTAATGGCGGGCAAAGTCTTTAAAACTACGGTTAACCTGAGCTTCGTATCTACTAGATCTGGTAACGGCTGATTTTAGATTGTCTGATACGATGGCCTTGGGTACTCCCCCGTAGAAATGAAGGGCGTTTTCGCAACAACTTATAAAATCTTCACGCTTTTGGCTCATACAAGCCTCAACATAGGTATACTGACTGTTAGGGAGCATGGCAACAAAGACCTCTACTGGAAGTATCTCGCCTGTGATTTTGTCTACTATCTGAAGTTTTTTTCCAGCAAAGTCCACGAACATCTCTTTCCCTGCCTCGTGTTCAAGTTTCATAGATCCCTTGATCTTGGCATATTTACGATGGTAATGCTCCATGAATTGAGTGTAACTATAAGGGTCTTTAACCTTTTGACTATATTCTGTGTAGTGGTACAAAAAAGTAAATCCTGGGTGGTTCCGAGCCTTATTAATACTTTCAAAATAAAACATCAATTCATCATAGCGTTTGTTATTTATGGTTGTATGAGATGTAAAGAGCTTTTCTAGGGTGTGGTTGTCTAGCTTTAATAACTCCTTAAAACTATAACCACTACCTTTAAATAGGTGTATATAGCTATTTATAGTGTTGCGGGAAATGCCAAGTGTGGCTCCAATTTGACGGTTACTATAACCATCTTGTTTTAAGTTGATAATTTGTTTTAGGTCCATTGGATCAAGTGTGTTGGCCATATCGCTTTTTAGAGCAATAAGGTAATTACTTGATCTCTTAAAGTGGCACAAATCGAAACGGAAACATTGGCACAAATCAAACCGTTTTTAGCTAACTCAATTTCCGTGTGGCACAATTTAAACCGAAATCAACGGCACAGTAACTCCGAAATCACTGGCACAAATCGAACCGTGTTAGCCAGCAAAGCAAAACGTAACAAATCGGACTTTCTTACTCAGCCGATTTCGGACAATAACAATACGAAACTCGTACTGCAGACTAACAAACTTTGCAGCAAAACAAACCGGAATAATTTAGATTTCACTCACTCTTGCGATTTCGGATCATAGCAATACGCAATCTGGATGGCGGACTGATAAACTGCATGGCAAAGCAAAACGATATAATTCGGAATTTATTACTCAGACGATTTCGAACCAAAGTAATACGCAAATATTACGGCGGACTGAAAAACATTGCGTTTATCAAAACCAAATAAATCGGACTTCACTCACTCATGCGGCTACGGATTCCATGCAAACGCAATTTACACGGTAAATTAACACCTGAAAATCAGTTGTTTAATTATATTTTATATCATTAGTGTCCGATAAAAGATTTAAAAAGCGGGATTTCCAAGATAGGATTTCCCGCTTATTTTGTATCTTGAAGTTATCACACATCCAAGATATGAATAAAAGTAAAAACTTTAGCGGACAACCCATAATCAAACAGGTATTAAATTTCATTTTGCCCAAAGATGTTCATCGGACAGCCAAAAAGCACAACAGCGATCGCTATACCAAAAAGTTTACCACCTATGAGCATTTGGCCACTATGGTATTTACCGTGATCAGTGGCTGTAGCTCACTTCGTGAGGTTTCCAGTATTATGCTTGCCTGCGAGGGAAAGATCAACCATCTAGGACTCACGGACTTTCCAAAACGCAGTACCTTGTCAGATGCTAACAGGAGAAGAAGCTCTGAAGTATTTGCCGATATTTATCATTTACTCTACAAACGTTACCATCGCTTTTTATCGGACAGCAGACCCTTAGAACCTGCAGTGAAGAACCTTAAAATCGTTGATTCCTCGACCATACCCCTATTTAGTGACATTCTTAAAGGTGTAGGAAGGAACCCGCTCAACGGCAAAAAGAAAGGAGGTATCAAGATGCATACTATGATAAACGCCATGGAAGACGTTCCTTGTCTGATTAAGTTTTCAAGCGCGGCCACGCACGACCACACCTTTTTAAAAGACCTGGAACTCAAGAAGGGCTCTTATGTGGTTTTTGACAAAGGGTATGTGGATTATGAGCAATACCAAAAATGGACACTGGAAGATGTTTACTTTGTGACTCGGCAAAAGGACAATGCTCGCTATACAAGCCTTGAAGAGTTTGATATCTCCAATAAAGTGGACGATGCTGTCTTAAAGGACGAAAAAATAGGGCTTACGGACAAAAACGGCAATGCTTTTTCCCTGAGGAGAATCGCTTTTTGGCACGAAAAGCACCAAAAAGTTTATGAGTTCATCACTAATAATTATGATCTTGACGCAGACAAAATAGCCGACATCTATAAAAATAGGTGGCAGATTGAGACGATGTTCAAACGGCTTAAACAGAACTTTCCGCTAAAGTATTTTTTGGGAGACAATCAAAATGCCATCGAAATACAAATCTGGGTCAGTTTGATAATCCAGCTCATTATGCTTGTGATCCAAAGAAAAGCCCAAAGAAACTGGGCTTATTCCAATATGATGTCCGTCATACGATACCATTTGATGACATATATCGATTTGTTCAAATTCCTGAAAAACCCAGAAGCTAATTGGGAAGAGATTACAACCAAAAACATTGGGCAATTAAGCCTTTTTGACCCATAAGGAGGTTCTGTTTTCAAAATAAAGAGTGCGATCAATAAAAAAGGCCAACACCAAAGCTTTTTTAGCTAATTCTGTTTTTTATCGGACAACAATAATTTTTTATAGAATAAAAAGACATTGTAATCAGGGTCATAGCAAGTACCAAAAACTATTAAATTTCTAAGCTTAATATCTTTTAAACCTTTTATTGAAGACTTTATAAATTTTTTATCCTCTATTTTTGGATTACTAATTTTTGTGTCTCCAAAAAAATTAACACTAATACTTAAGCTATCATTATAAAAAGAACTTCCATTATAATAATTGTAAATATTTTCTGGGTGGTAGGTACTACAAGATGCTAAAATGGTTAACAAAAATAATATGCCGATATAATATTTACTTTTCATTCAAATACTTTTGTGTAGTTATTTACCGATACAGAAATTAACAAAAATATTACCAAGCAACTCATCGTTAGTGACTTGCCCTGTAATCTCACCAAAATGGTAGAGTGCCTGACGGATATCGATAGCCATTAAATCGCTCGATAAATTAGTATCGATGCCTTCTTGAACTTTTTGGATTTCTTCAAAAGCTTTTATTAGGGAATCGTAGTGACGCGTATTGGTAACAATGGTTTCATTGTTTCGTAGAGCGCCTGTATTTACAAAACCAATCAGTTGATTTTTTAAAGCCTCTACACCCCTATTTTCCTTAGCGGATAATAATATGTATTTAGAATTTTCGATACCACTTAAAAACACTTCCAATTGCGCCACTTCAGCTTCAGAAAGTTTATCAATTTTATTGGGTACAATTAATAGTGGTTTTAAAGGGTATTTGTTTTTTATTTTTTCAATTTCCACTTGAAACTGTGCTGCATTTTCAACAAACTGCGTCGCATCAAACAAATACAAAACCACTTGCGATTGCTCTATTTTCTCGAAAGTCTTTTTAATTCCGATACCTTCAACCACATCTTTGGTTTCTCGAATTCCGGCCGTATCAATAAAACGGAAACCGATACCTTCAATCACCAATTCATCTTCAATGGTATCTCTAGTCGTTCCAGCAATATCACTTACAATGGCACGATCTTCATTTAAAAGCGCATTTAGTAAAGTGGATTTCCCCACATTGGGCTCACCTACTATAGCCACCGGAATACCATTTTTTATCACGTTACCAACAGCAAACGAGTCTATTAAACGCTTTAAAACGAAGGTAATTCTTGAAATGAGTTCCTTAAACTGGCTTCTATCGGCAAATTCGACATCTTCTTCGGCAAAATCTAATTCTAACTCAATTAAAGAGGCGAAATTTAGAAGTTCTTCACGGAGTTTAGCAATTTCCGAAGAAAAACCTCCTCGCATTTGTTGCATCGCGATTTGATGACTGGCTTCATTATCAGAAGAAATTAAATCGGCTACAGCCTCTGCCTGACTTAAATCTAATTTACCATTTAAAAAAGCGCGTAAAGTAAACTCCCCTGCAGTGGCCATTCTGCAACCATGTCGCAAAAATAATTGAATAATTTCCTGCTGAATATATTGGGAACCATGACAAGATATTTCAACCACATCTTCGCCGGTATACGAATTCGGGTTTTTAAAAACCGATACTAAAACCTCGTCAATGGTTCTATCGCCTTCAATAATATGTCCTAAATGGATGGTGTGGGTGGGCTGTTTTGCCAACCGTTTTCCAGAAACCGATTTAAATTGAGCTTCTGCTAAAGTGATCGCATCCTTTCCCGACAAACGAATTACAGCTATAGCACCTGCTCCCGAAGGCGTTGCTAAAGCGACTATGGTATCTTGATTAATCATAGCACAAAAATAATTATAATTAACGAAGCATTGCTGTAAGACTTTCGATTCTTTCTCTCAGTGTTAAAAGATTTCAAAGCACATGTAATCAACCTATTAAACCATCAGTTTTTTAATACCAAATTAATTTAATACCTTAATACTTCTATAAAAACCTCTTCTAGAAGAGCAAGAGTATATTTAAATCTTACTAAAAATCGCAACATGTTGGTAGCCAAATCGCCCTTAATTACACATCATATTAAAATTGAAAAAACAAATTTAGGTGATCTGTATTTTTTTTAAAATTATGTTATTACAGAATTTAATGAAGGCGTAGATATCGATTATTTAAGTTTTGAACCATGCCAAACACTTATTAAACAGTTCTTTGGAAAGAAGGATTTCGGATATATTAGTAATCGTATAAACTCCTACTCCATTGTGATTTCTGAAGTATACCTTTTTAATAAGGCTTTTCCTCATGCGAAAGCTTATGCTACAGTAACCTATAACCATTTTTCACAAAAATCATTTGAACTAGAAAGTCACTTCTTTAAATTTAACAAACGTAACTTTTTATCTTTAACAGAAGTGGTCTCTTGGGTATAAAACGCTTTAAACCAATAGATTATAGCAAATAAATGCCATCTGATTTAATTTCAATCTGGCGCTCCTTATAAAGCGCTCCAATGGCTTTTTTAAAGTTCTTCTTACTCATTTGAAGTTGCTCCTTGATGGCTTCTGGACTCGATTTATCGGTAAGATTCATATACCCCGAATTATCTTGCAATTCGTGTAAAATACGCTCGGCATTAGGCTCGATATTACGGTATCCGATTTGACCTAAAGAAATGTCTAATTTATTACCAGGACGCACTTTTTTAACGATGCCCTTTAACTTATCACCTACACTTATATCTTTAAAGATTTGATCTTTATAAATTAAACCTGAATGGATTTTATTGACAATCACATTCATACCAATATCTGATGGGTGAGAAACGATAATATCTACCTCATCAAACTGCTGAACCGTTAAATTGGTATTATCTAAAAAGCTATTGGTTTTACTTGAAGCGACTAACCTGTTCGTTTTTTCGTCTAAATAACAGTGTACCAAATACCAACCTCCAGGTTTCATTTTGAAGGCCTGTTCTTTAAACGGACAAAATAACTCCTTAACCAGGCCCCAATCTAAAAAGGCCCCATAATCGGTGACTTGATTACAGCGTAACAAAGCAAATTCACCGCATTTAATATAAGGCATATCGGTGGTAGCTACAGGGCGTTCTTCATTATCTAAATAGACAAAAACATCTATTTTATCCCATATTTTAAAGCTTGTTGGCACGTAGCGATTAGGAAGTAAGACTTCATTGTCTTCGTTATCCATTAAATAAATACCGTGATCGGTTTCACGTATTATTTCTAAAGTATTTACTTGTCCGAGTGTTATCATGCTGCAAAGGTAATGATATTAACGAAAGTTCGGTTTATGAAAAAATAAAAGAGGCTTTGAAAAGTAAATTAAATTTGATTTATCAGGTTGAACTTGTCGAAACCCATACTGTATATGAGTAAATTAAGATATTTCGACAGGCTCCATATGCCATCAAGTATACTTTTCGAACAGCCTCCTTTATTTTAAACTTTATAATATAAAAAGTGAAATAACACCCTGTTTTATAGAATTAACAGATTATTTTTTAGGGTTATCTGTATCTGCTTTTTCTTTAGGCGTTTCTTTTAAGTGTTCAAAATATTTTAAAAGCACATCGTCGTTCACTTTTTTAGGAGTGAATATCTCTAATATTTTAGCCTGATTGGCCTCAGAGAAAAACGTTGTTAAGGCCGAAGTTAAAGCATCTTCATTGTCAACCGACTGATAAGCCATGCCATACATTTTACATAAATGCTCTGCGCTATAGTTATGGTTGGTTTCAAAATAGGTATCGAAATTTTCGGTGTCTTTATGTCCAGGAAGGATTCTAAAGATACCTCCGCCTTGGTTATTTACAATAATAACTCTAAAGTTTTTCGGGATATGATTATTCCAAAGCGCATTACTATCATATAAGAAACTTAAATCGCCTGTTAACAAAACTGTAGGTTTATCTTCTCGGGCCACAGCACATCCAATTGCTGTTGATGTACATCCATCAATACCACTGGTACCCCGATTGCAGTAAACTTCTAGAGTTTTATTTACTTTGAATAACTGCGTATATCTAATCGCCGAGCTATTCCCTACTTGCAATATGCTATCGTCTGGAATCGATTTTAAAACCTTATTAAAAACCTTTAAATCGGAAAACGGAATGTTTTTAATATAATCTTTATGCTTTTTTAGGCGCTTGGCTTTTACATCCAACCATTTCGTTTTATAATGACTTTTTACATAGTGTAATATTTTTGGTAAAAAGGATTCAAAAAAGGCATTTGGAGTCGCTTCAATATGGTTATCTAAGCAGAAAAAAGTATCGTAAGCTCTTTTTCTGTCGATATGCCAGTGGTGAGCTGGCTGATAGTTTCTTAAAAACTGTTTTACTTTTTTAGAAACAATTAAGCCTCCAAAGGTTATTAAAATATCTGGTTGAAGAGCCTTTTTTTCCTCGGGAGTTAACCCGTCAATTAATTGATCGATGCTAGGAAAAAAGCCATTGTGATGTAAATTAGAAGTCGACTCTGTTAAAACAATGATACTGTCATCTTGTGCTAATTCATCCAGCCATTTCATTTCAACTTGATTTGGCATGTTAACACCTACCAAGATCATTTTTTTAGGAGACACGTCCCATTGTTCCAAACAAGATTGTAAAACATAATCCTCTAGGTTGTGAGGCTTAGCCACCGCTTCAATGGTTTTTGGTGATACGGTTTGTTTTTCAACCACATCATAAAGAGGTTCATCAAAAGGAATATTAATATGAACAGGGCCTTTTTTCATAATGGCCATATTAATGGCCATATTAATTTCTTCTTCATTATTGGTTTGAATATTTTTCTGCAAACCTAATAAACGTTCAAACCGGTCTTCCACTTTAACTAAAACAGGGACATTCTCATTGGCATGAATGTGTTTTTCATCTTTTAAATCCAACTTCAAATCTATTGAGAACAAAGCATGACTCTCAAAAACATTTTTCTGGTTAATGGTTTGGCCATCACCCACATCAATTAAGTTTTTTGGCCGATCTGCCGATAACACTACCAAAGGAATATTACTGTAGTAGGCTTCTGCCACAGCAGGATAATAATTTAACAAAGCACTACCAGAAGTACAAACCACAGCTGTGGGCTCTTGTAATTGTTGTGCAATCCCTAGAGCAAAAAATGCAGCACAACGCTCGTCAATTATACTATAACATTTAAAAAATGAATCGTTAGTAAAACCTAGGGTTAGCGGCGCATTTCTACTTCCTGGAGAAATCACAATGTGCTTAACACCTTTAGACTTACAAAGAGAAACTACAGTTTGGGCTAGAGGAATTTTTGAATAAATCATTGAATTAATAATCTTTGGTTACTTATCAAAAGTAAGAAATCGATTAATTAAATGACACTTTTAATGACTAAAGATTTTAAAACAGTCTCTTGCCACTCCTTTTCGGCATCCGAGCTTTGTGTAATTCCGCCACCCACATAAATAATAGCGGTGCCTTTTTTTAACTGCATACAACGTAAATTCACATATAATTGTGTGCTATTTCGGTTTAAGGCATAGGCTCTGTTTTCAATATTACGTTGGCCAGAACGCGGTGCTATTTTCTTATCTAAATTTAATTCACCTAAAAAACCGGTGTAAAATTCGCGGTTATAGTTTTCTTGATTAACTATAAATTCTTTAGCTTCTTTTTTGGGTAAGCCACAAACCGCTGGAGTGGGATGCAAGATATTTATGATACTAGACAGGGCTATATCATCTTTCAGTTGAGCTGAAATCATTGTTTTTAAATGCACCAAATTCCCTGCTTTTACGGTTTCTACCTCTGAAGTCTTATAACTTTCTGATAAAGGTTTGATATGATCTAGGATAAAATCAGTAACAAATTGCTGCTCTTGAATTTCTTTATCTTGCCAAGTAACATTTAAATCACCTGAATAATTTTGAGTACCTGCCAAAGCCATTATAGAAAAGCGTTTCCCTTCAATTTTAATTAAAGTTTCTGGAGTAGCGCCTAGCCAAAGTCCAACTTTAGGATGAAACCAACAATATACAAATGCCAATTTATAGCGGCTTAAAAGGTTTTTTAAAATTTTAATAGGATTGGAATCAGAAAGCTCAACTTCTTCCTTTCGCGACAGGACAACTTTTTTAAAGGTCTTATTTTTTATAGCTTTAACCCCTTTATTTACCAAGTTAATATGAAAATTTTTAAAAGAGGCTTCTGTAGTGTCTTGAATTTTTGATGTTTGTAAATTTTCTGAAGCTTCATAAAAGGTATCATAAACTTCTGAAACATCATATGGCAGTAGCACCGTTTTTTGGGCATTATCAAAAGGCGCAAATACAAATCCTTTTTCAGAATAGTCTTCTGCATAAAACAGGTCGGCTTTTTTTTGAAACACCGCTTGCACTTTCAAGACATTAGGCTTCCTATAAACCACAAAAGGCAATTGGTTTTCGTACTGTGTTTTAATACGTTCAAAAAAAACTTCAGAAGTCATGAGAATTATTTAGATTTTGGGAGTGCAATAGTAGTCAATTTACACAACGAAATCAAATTATCATGGTCGTCTGTGACACGTATTTCTAAGAGCTGAGTAGTTCTTCCCTTGTGCAGATATACAGCACGTGCATAAACAAACCCTTCTTTTACGCTTTTTAGGTGGTTTGCAGAAATCTCGATACCTCTAACAAACACATCTTTATTATGCATTAAAATTTGTACAGCAAAGCTCCCCATGGTTTCAGCAAGTGCTGCAGTAGCACCGCCATGTAACACACCATCGGGCTGATATACTTTTGAAGTTACAGGCATTTTACCTAGTATAAAATCATCACCAAAATCGATAATTTCTATATCTAAGGTTTCCATTAAAGTGTTTTTACAAACGGCATTGGCCCTAGCGAGTACAGCTTCTTTAGATAATTTCATTGAAATCAATTTTTTTAAGTTTTATAATAAAAAATACCGTTTCCAAAATAAAGGGTTTTGAAAACGGTATTTTAATCTATTTTAAAGCAGCTTCTTATTTAGTAAACTGTGCTAATACTTTCTTTGCATAAGGTTTAGCGATACCAGCAGCTGAATCTGGGTCTGTAATTTTTGAAGCCACAACGGCTACTAATTGTTTGTTATCATCTCTACTTAAATCGTAAACTACCGTTTCTAACTTATAAATATCCGATTCGTAAGTACGTTGCGAGCTTGGTACATATGTTCCTCCCATACCATAAGGAGAATAAAAAGAACCATAATAACCACCAAATCGACCATATCCACCGTAAAAACCAGGATAATAACCTCCAGAAACATAACCTCCAGATTCTTGAGTATTAATTTCTGTTTTTACATCTTTTACCACAGTTAAAGCAACTGCTTGATAACCATCACTTTTAAATTTCACGATATGTTCTTTTACCTCGGCATCGTTGATTTTTTTATTCACGGTCGTATTTGGATAGGCTATATAACTAGCCGTAGCATCCATGCCAGCTTCTTTAAGCGCACTCGAAATTTCTTGCTCAAATAATTGTCTGGAAGCCATATCGTCCATTCTAGCAATCACTAAAATTTTATCTCCTTTAACATTGTTAATATCTGGAGCTTTCCAAGTATCGGTAACTTTTATGGAAGGTCCACAGTTATAGAAAAAGATGGTGAGTAGAAGCGTACTTAAAACTGATAATTTTCTTTTCATTGTTTGTTGTTTTTGTAAAAGTATTATGGTGTTAATTTAAATTTGAAATCAAATATAAGCATTAAGTTTATGTGCTTAATTAATCTTATTAAAGATTTAAGAGCTTCTAACTTTTTAACTTACTAATCGCCTAACAATTTCCTTTACGGGCAAAATTTTATTACTGTATTCAATGCTTGGTCCAGCAACCCAAACCGTTTTATATGTAGCCTTAGTCGCAGCGTTTTTTGTAGCATTCATACCTATGATAAAGCGAATCATTTTCACCCATTTTTTAAGCACTTTATTTTTATTTAGAATAGACTCTAACCAAGTTTGATCGGTCCCTATACGCTGTACATAAGGTGTATTAATAACGGTACATGGAGTCCCTGAAATGCGTTTGGTCATGACAATATCGTTTTTACCATAGTCCACACAGGCTTGTTTATACTCTTGCGTAACGCCTGCTTCCTCCGATGCTATAAACAAACTTCCTACCGAAACCCCGCTAGCGCCATAGCTTAGCATTTTTTCAATATCATCTTTACAACCCACACCCCCAGCTGAAATAATAGGAATATTACAATGTTGGTGCAGCTCCTTTATTAAAGCTTGTGGTGTTAATTGCCCGCGATGACCACCGGCTTCATTATTAACAGCAATAATCGCATCGGCACCTAAAGCTTCTACTTTTTTGGCATATTTTAGATCCACAACATCACAAAACACTTTTATTCCTGCTTTATGAGCTTCCTTAATGGTTTCTTCTGGACTACCAAGCGACGTGATAATAAAATCGCAACCCAATTCACAAATAACACTTAATTGGCCGTTAAACTTTACGTTAGATTTGTTTACAATGAGATTAAAACCAAAAGCACCATATTTAGGTTTTGCCGCTTTAAGTTCCTTGATGGCTATTTTTAGCTCGTCTAAAGTTCTATAATTTAGTGCCGGTATACAGCCTGCAATACCACAGTTCATAGCCTCCTTAACCATGTCTACATTTGAAACGAGAAACATAGGTGCCTGGATAATAGGGTATTTAATATCTAGAAGTTGTGTAAGTTTAGTAGGCATCATTCATTTTTTTCAAATATAACAAAATATTATGCGCGCATAACAGCTAAAAATCAAATTGTTAGTTAAAAAAAGAAACCAAATGCATCTTATGACATTTATCATTTTTTTATTATGCATGCATAGTTAATTTAGACGTACTAAAACCGATACTCATGAAAAAGATTTATCCTTTACTACTCGTTTCATTTTTGATGTTTGAAGTTAATAGCCAAACCATTGCTTTATCTGACACTTACATCTCGCAACATCAAAATTATATAAATACGACAAGCCGAGACCTGATTTCAAAGCATATTAAAGACGTAGAAAGTCACCTCATAACCTCTAATTATACAGCAGATCTCGAAGATCTATGCGATGATGAAAATGATTTATATACCGTATCGTTTTACACCTCTTCTGGAAAAATTGAGGCTGCATATAACAAAAAAGGGAAGCTTATTAAAACCCATGAAAGGTATAAAAATAATAGGCTACCTCTTGAAGTGATGCAAGCAATATCTAAAAATTATCCAGATTGGTGTATAATTGAAGGGCTCCATTTTATAAAATATCATCATGAAAATGATACTTTAAACCAAGTATATAAAATAAAAATAAAAAAAGAGTCTGAAATTTTATCGCTTAAAACCAATGAAATTGGAAAATTTTTATAATCCATATACATTAATCCAGAAAACGGTAATAACCACATTTTAAATAGGCTCCTTCTGGAAATCCTATAGGGTGGTCGGTATCGTGCTCTGTTTTTAAAATCATTTTATAGGGGCGCTTCGTTTTATCTAAGACATCTCGATTAATTTCAAAAAAATCTTGAGCATGCACCCGTGAAGAACAAGAAGCTAAAACGAGTAGCCCTTTTTTTGCCGTTAACCGTTCACCTAACTGGGCTAATTGTGCATATTTCTTTTTAGCAAGACTAATTTCTGAAGCTTGTTTAGCGAAACTTGGTGGATCGATAACCACCACATCAAACGTGACTTTATCTTTTATAAGTTCAGACAACGCTTCAAAAGCATCGCCAGCAATCACTTTATGTTTTCCGCTGTAATCATTGAGTTTTCCATTTTGCACGGCAACCTCTAAAGCCTGTGCACTTATATCTAAACTAGTGACTTCCTTTGCGCCGTTATACAAGGCATGTACCGAAAATCCGCCAGCATAAGAAAACACATCTAAAACCGTTTTGCCTTTACTCCACTGCCCTACTTGTTTACGATTGGCACGATGATCTAAAAAATAGCCCGTTTTATGACCTTTAATTACGTTTGCTGAAAAGTTAACGTTGTGTTCTACAAACTTTACCACTTCATTTTCTAATGTACCATAAATTACTTCGCCGTTTTCAAATTGATGCAGTTTTGATTGTTCTAAACCACGGCTTAAACGCAACACGACAGTTTCTGCTTTTGCTGTTTGTTGCAAACTCGGAATAATACTTTTTATGTAAGGCAACCAAATTTCGGAGTAAATTTTAACCACTAAAACTTGAGCATAAACATCGGCTATGAGCCCTGGAAAACCATCATTTTCACCAAATAACAATCGGTAACTGTTGGTATTTGATTTTAACAGTCCTTTTCTTTTTGAAAAAGCTTCTTCTATTTTCTTTTGAAAGAAATCGGCATTAATTTCTACTTTTTCGTAACCACTATGTAACATTTTTATCCGAATAGGCGAGTTCGCATCATACAACCCTAGTCCGATAACACGGTTTTTACTTTTTCCAAAAATAATAGCTAAATCACCCGACTTGGCGCCGTCGTTAATTTTTATAATATTATTTGAAAACACCCAAGGATGTCCCTGAAGGACAAACTGTTCTCCTTTACCATTTAGTTTTACAGCTAATCTTTTGGGTTGATTTTTGTATTCAATTTTTGGAGAAAAAAGCATCATTTATTTTTAAAACAAAAGTAGGCGTTTTTATAATTTAAATGGCTTAAACAGTTTTATAATACAGACCAATATATAAAATTTTGAAAAATTAAATATTTTATAAAATTAAATACAACATTAGTATACTGATTATTAAATGATTACCTTTACTCTCTCTCTCTCTCAAATTATTAATAACAGCATTCCCCAATTCTTTTATTAGCCTATTACCTAAGTGCTGTATTATTATGAGGTTAAGTCATGCCAATGATGGTTTAAATGAACTAAAAGCAAATCCTTTATTTAATGATGTTTCCGATAACGGTTTAAACCTCTTATTGGAACATGCTGTTTTAGAAAATTGGCCAAAACGATTTTGCTTTTTAGGAAGTACTAAAACCCTGCGTTATTTTTATATTATACGCAGTGGTCGCCTCAAAGTTTATTTTTATAACCCTGAAAAAGACCGAAAAATAACATTGTTCATCATTACAAAACATGATGTTTTCGACCTCTATCACCTCCTTAACTGGAACCACCATGATGTTAATTATGAAGCTCTAGACGACCTTCAAATCTATGCCCTACCATTACCTTTTTTACAAGAATGGATGCGAGATCATGTTGCTTTTTACAAAAATGCATTACAATATATAATTATTAAAATGAAGTCCTTAGAGAGCTCGGTTACAAGTTCCAATTTAGACACTACTGCCACCCGACTAGCTAAATTGTTGTTACAACACACCAATGAAACAACACAAAAAATTGAAATCATAAACGGGTTACCACATAAAGAATTGGCGCAATTAATAGGCACAACACGGGCTGTTTTAAATAGAAACATTCAACAATTTAAAGAGGACGGCATTATCGAAATTAAAAATAAGCAGATTGAAATCACCAATATGAACTTACTCATTAACAAAGCAAAAAAATAAGCATTTTAACATAAAATGTTACAAAATTGCTACCTAGATAGCGTTTTAGTTGTGATATTATTTATAATTTGCGTTAACTATTAAATAGTTCCTCTCTCTCAAGAATAAATTTCCATTAACAAACTGTTTAATTTAAATCCAACATTGCTATGAAAAATTTATTAATTGGTCTACTATTTTTAGGCTTTACCAACCTCATGTTCTCTCAATCAAGTTACGAATCGGATGACTTAATTTTATTAAAGTACAAAACTGCAACTGCCGTTAACAGCCATTATTTAAGCGCTGTGCTAGAACCACGAATCGCGAAGCGAGTTGATGCGTTAGAAAGCAAGGTAGCACAGTATGATATTACTAAGCAATCTATCTTTGACAATAGATCAAGAGCATATCATGTTACTTTTGAAGAACAAAATGATTATAAAGGAAGTATTACTGCACATTTTGACGCTAGAGGCAATCTAACAAAATCTAATGAACGTTTTAAAGATGTTATTTTACCCTATACAGTACGATACGCCGTAAGTCTTGCCTATCCTGATTGTATTTTTAAAAACAATACGTATTACGTGAATTATTCATTAAAACAAGGCACCGAAAAAATTTATAAAATTAAAGTGCTTACCTCGAAAGGATCGTACGAAACCCTAAGAGTTGATCCCCAAGGTAATTTAATGTAAATTTTGTTATTGTTGCTAATAACTAAAGGCGCTCTGAAAAGTCGGTTAAATTTGATTTGTCAGGTTAAGCTTGTCGAAACTAAAATGGATTATCCATCTAGCGAGATCGATTTCAACAAGCTGCATATGACATCAAGTCTTCTTTTCAGAACGCCTTTATTAATTTTAGTAATTACGCTTGTATTTTACCTTTTAAAGGTTGCGATGCTTTTTATTGTAGCAATAACGGTGAGTCCATCGACTTCAGTTTCTTCAACCTGATTTATTTCAACAACCAGTTTATCCTCTGTTAGGAATAAGATATCAGCCATACTTTCTTGGCCATTATTGTTAATAATTAATGTGTTACCATCAACTTCCCAGGTACCATTTTCAAGAAATTGAACATCCTCAATAAACTCAGTTTTTGATACTCCATTAAAATTATAGGTGAATTTAAGACTATAAGCCCCCTCTGAAACGACGGTATTTGGAGATTCGTTAAAGGTTATAGTACTGGTCATATCGTAAGCTTCACCTTCAAAATTTGTAGTGATAGGAAAACCTTGAAGTGAGGATTCTGCAGTGCCTTGGTAAGTTAATTCGGTTCCTACCCAGGCTCCTACCAAATCACCTGAAAATTGGGAGTCACCGTCGTCGTTTGAACAGGATGATAATACTATTAAAACAAAAAATAAAAGGGTTAGATGTTTCATAAAAATGGGATCATTTAGTTAGCCTACAATATTACAAGAATTAGGCTTATAAAAAAAAACGCAACCAAATGAATGATTGCGTTTTTTTTATGGAGTGAGATTCCTGTTTTCGAAGGAATATCTAAATTTATTTTACTTCTTCGAAGTCTATACTTCGACTTCGCTCAGCACAGGCTACTTGACTTCTTCGAAGTCTACGTCTTCAACGTCGCTTCCTTCGTTTTGTGGTTGCTCACCTGCACCAGCATCTGGTCCTGGTTGTCCACCTTGAGCTTCAGCTTGCGCTTTATACATTTCTTCAGAAGCTACTTTCCAAGCCTCGTTAATTTTATCTAAAGCTGGTGTGATTACCGCGATATCTTTAGACTCGTAAGCTTTTTTCAATTCTTCTAAAGCTTCTTCGATTGGTTTCTTTTTATCATCAGATAATTTATCACCAAACTCTTCTAATTGCTTTTCTGTTTGGAAAATCATAGAATCAGCTTCATTTAATTTCTGAGCATTTTCAGCTGCAGCTTTATCTGCTTCAGCATTTGCTTCAGCATCAGCTTTCATCTTTTCGATTTCTTCCTCACTTAATCCTGAAGACGCTTCAATACGGATATCTTGTTTCTTACCTGTTGCTTTATCTTCCGCAGATACTTTAATAATACCATTAGCATCGATATCGAAAGTTACCTCGATTTGTGGCGTACCACGTCTTGCTGGTGGAATATCACTTAAGTGGAAACGTCCAATAGTTTTGTTATCGGCTGCCATAGCACGCTCACCTTGTAATACGTGAATTTCTACTGATGGCTGGTTATCTGCTGCTGTAGAGAAAACCTGTGATTTTTTTGTTGGAATGGTTGTATTGGCTTCAATAAGTTTTGTAAATACATTACCCATTGTTTCAATACCAAGAGATAAAGGTGTAACATCTAAAAGTAATACATCTTTAACATCTCCTGTTAATACACCACCTTGGATACCTGCTCCTAAAGAAACAACTTCATCTGGATTTACACCTTTACTTGGTGCTTTTCCGAAGAATTTCTCAACAGCTTCTTGTACCGCAGGAATACGTGTAGAACCACCTACTAAAATCACTTCATCGATATCAGATTTTGATAAACCTGCTGCTTTTAAAGCCGACTCGCATGGTGCAATAGTACGTTTTACTAAATCGCCGATTAATTGCTCGAATTTAGATTTTGTTAAAGTACGCACTAAGTGTTTTGGTCCACTAGCTGTAGCTGTGATATAAGGTAAGTTGATTTCTGTTTGCGCTGAAGATGATAATTCAATCTTCGCTTTTTCAGCAGCTTCTTTTAAACGTTGAAGTGACATTGGATCTTTTCTTAAATCCATGTCTTCTTCAGCTTGAAACTCATCAGCTAACCAGTTAATAATTTTTTCATCTACATCATCACCACCTAAGTGTGTATCACCATCTGTTGAAAGTACTTCAAATACACCATCTCCTAATTCTAAGATAGATACATCATGTGTTCCTCCACCAAAATCGAATACTACTATTTTTTGGTCTGTACCTTTTTTGTCCATACCGTAAGCTAAAGCTGCGGCAGTAGGCTCGTTAATAATACGCTCTACTTTTAAACCTGCAATTTCTCCAGCTTCTTTAGTAGCCTGACGTTGCGAATCGTTGAAGTAAGCTGGTACTGTAATTACAGCACGAGATACATCTTGACCTAAATAATCTTCAGCTGTTTTCTTCATTTTTTGAAGAATCATAGCCGATAATTCTTGAGGCGTGTATAAACGACCGTCAATATCAACTCTAGGTGTGTCATTATCACCTTTTACTACATTATATGGTACACGTTCTGCCTCATTTTTAGATTCAGAATATTTATTTCCCATAAAACGTTTAATAGAATAAACCGTTTTTGTTGGGTTTGTTACTGCTTGTCTTTTAGCTGGATCACCAACTTTAATTTCGCCGCCTTCAACAAAGGCAATTACAGATGGTGTTGTTCTTTTTCCTTCTGCATTAGGAATAACTACAGGCTCATTACCTTCCATTACAGAAACGCAAGAGTTGGTTGTTCCTAAATCAATTCCAATAATTTTACTCATAACTTTTTATTTGTTTATAGATTTCCGTCTTCACGGAAACATGTGTTCATTTTTATTTTCGAGTTGTATAAGTCAATCTTTATGCCAATACAAAAAAACTGACAAGCTGTCACTTTAAATTTCTTAATCCTAACAAATAATGCGCCCAATCTTTCATTAATAACTAAATTCATAGTAAACTCACTTATTAAACCAGTATTTACGAAAAACCATGAAAAAGCATATCCTATTTCTTGCATGCTTCACCTTTTTTCTCACAAACTTTTATACACAGCAAGAGAAAGAACAAGCTACTAAACAGCATGACACTCTTAAACAAAAAAAAAGTAGATTTTAGTATTATGCCATTCGTAAGTTACAATAGGAATTTAGATTTTATGATAGGTGCCATTCCTATGATGATGTATAAATTAGACGGTCAGGATACTATTTCTCCCAAATCTTTATCAGGGCTTTCTGCAGTTTACACTACTAATGGCTCGTATTTTATGGCACTTTTTAACAAATGGTATTTTAAAGAAGACACATGGCGTGGTAAATTTTTCGTTTTAACTGGAAATAAAAACTCGCAGTTTTTTATGACAGATTTAGAAGCTCCTGGTTTTTATAATTACGGCACCCATATCACCGCAGTTAGTGTTGGTTTACAACGAAAAATTATTAAACATACCCGTTGTGCATTATGATTTAAAAGAAAAAAGTTGTTCATCTTACTGAAAATCAGTAAATTGATTTAACTACAAATCATTAATAATGAACAACTTGAGTGCAAATTACGAAAGAATATTGGAAGTATTAAGAAAAATATCGAAAGAACAACTTTTAAGTTATCAAAGACGACAACCAAAGCTTAGTGATTTAGAACTTATCAGTTTGAGTCTTACTGCCGAATTTATGGGAATAGATAGTGAAAATGACCTTTTTAGAAAACTTCCAGATTCCCTATTATCAAAAATAGAGAGAAGTGTCTACAATAGAAGAAGACGAAAACTAGTTAATAAGCTCAACAGTATCAGGTTAAGCTTAGCTTCCCATTTTAATGAATTTGAAGATTATTTTGTAGTAGATAGTATGCCCTTAGAAGTTTGTAAATTATCACGCAGTTCTCGTTCAAAGATTTGTAAAGAAAACACTTATGCATTTCCAGATAAAGGTTATTGTGCAGCTCAAAGTTCTAATTATTACGGTTATAAACTGCACGCTGTTTGTTCTGTAAATGGTGTCTTTCAAAGTATCGATTTGAGTCCAGCATCTGTACACGATATTAATTATCTTAAAGATATTAAGATGCAAATAAGCGATTGTACATTAATTGGTGATAAAGGCTATTTATCAACAGAAATACAACTTAACTTGTTTGAAACCTGTAATATAACGCTAAATACACCTATGAGAAGCAATCAAAAAAATTACAAAGTACAGCCTTATGTATTTAGAAAAAAGAGGAAAAGGATAGAAACATTATTTTCACAACTTTGTGACCAATTTATGATAAGACGCAATTATGCTAAAACTTTTGAAGGTTTTAAAACAAGAATCGTAGCTAAGATAACTGCTTTAACAACTATTCAGTATATCAATAAGTTTATTTTTGGGAGAAACATTAATAATATTAAAATTAGCATTATTTAAAATGCACAACGGGTTAAACATTTATATGCCGGTCTAACCTATAATTATGCTCATTATGACACAAAATTTGAAGATGATGTGCAGCCCGAAGATATTACCGACACTAACGCTATAGAGTTAAACACCTTATACGATTCTCGAGATGCTCTGTACTACCCAACATCTAGCTCTAAGGCTTTATTAAGATATTTATCTTTTCCTACCTGGTTTGGTAACGAGGTAAGTGCTCATAAAATTTTATCGGAATACAACACCTATTTCTCTACAAGATCCGGGAAAGATGTTATTGCGGCACGTTTTTCTGGTCAGTTTGGATTAGGTGACATTGCCTTCCAACAGCAGGTAACTATTGGTGGAAATGATATTCGTGGTTATTCTAAAGGCAAATATCGTGGCGATGGTTTAATGGCTCTACAAGGGGAGTATCGTTTTAATTTTAATGACAAAATGGGACTTGTTGGTTTTGCTGATATTGCCACCATGTATGGTTCTGACACCGAAGAATTTAACTGGAAAACCTACCCTGGATTAGGTATTGGCTACCGCTATGCCGCTTTTAAGAAAGTGAAATTTAATATCGGGTTAGATGCTGCTGTTGGAAAAGACGATTGGGGCATCTATTTTAGAATAGGTGAATCTTTCTAAAATAACGATTTTAAAAATCTTGTTTTAATTAAGATTTCCTTGGAATAAGCAATTGGGATAGCGCCTCAGGATAACCGCGCTGCATCGCAAACCGGCGTGCAAGCGCATCTATATCATCTTTTGAGATACTTTCTAATAGCGCATTTTCATCTCCTCTTTTTTCTAAATTTGATATGATTCCAAGTGCTTTAATTTGATCCATAATTTGTCGGGCTACGGTTAAAGCGGAAGAGGCTTTAACAATTTCACTCCGGGCGTAAGTTTTACATGGAAAACTGACTTCGCCAACCCTAAAACTAGGATCATCGCCAGGTATTTGCTGAGCGCCAAATAATGGAGGACCACCCACTGTTGCCGATTTAAACGCTGGCAAAAATTGAGCTACCGAAGCAATGGCTTTTTCTGTACGTTCATTTACTTCATTAGTTTCCCAGCCATGTTTTAATTTTTGTGTAATGGCTCTATCAAATTCAAGTTTTATTTCGGCATCCGATTTTACCAATCCTTTTTCAAATAAGGTGATAGCATTGGTCATGGCATGTATTTGGTAGTAGTGATCGCGATACGGTGTAAGCTGCACCATACCTCTAGGTGTACCCCGCTCACCATGAAATATAAGCTCTGGTATTAAGCCCGAAATAGGTTGCCACTTCGATACGTAAGCCGCCTTAAACTCTATGAGATGTTTCGTTTTTATGCGTAAAGACGCATCAAAATCACCTGCCTTAAAACCCGATGAATTTACTAAATAACGCGTTTTAACAACAGTATCCTTGGTTTGTATTTCCCAATTATGGTCAAGATTTTTATGTCTAACATCTTTAATACTGCGCACATTAGTTTGCATTTTTAAATCGCAATATTGGCTTTTTTCTAAAGCTAACTGTGCTTGTGCCCCTAGCCTAAATAAATTCCAACCAAACTCTTGTACTAAAATTACTGGTGTTTTTAACTTGTTAAAATCTACGAGGTGTAGGGTGTTTATGAGCCATTGATCAGCCGATTTTGGCACCGCAACGACAGGATGTTTCGCTAAGGCCATTAAATCGGATTGAGAATACACTTTATAATAGGCTTCTGGCTTACCAAGAATGGCATTAGCTGGATCTTCCGCTATAAGCGAAGTATAATAAGCAACAAGCGCATCCAAACGTTTGGTTAGTTGTGCTATTTCGTACTTTTCGGTTTTTGGTACACTTATAAATGTTGGTCGTTCATCAATAGACTCTGGAAATAAACGCGCCATTTCTATAGATTGCTTCATAAGTAACTTACATTGTTCTATTGAAATATCGGGATAAAGGTTTCCGCCAGCATGTAAATGACAAAAGGGAGGCCCGTTAACCACACTTTTTTCCTGTTCAAACAATACAGAATCTATGTTATGCTTTGCCAATTGTAATGCCGTGACGACTCCCGAAACACCCGCACCGATAATACCAACATTATAAATTTTACTCATAGCTATAACAGGTTTTGCAACTCGGCAAATGTATCCACCACAACCGTTGGGTGATAATCTGCAATATTTTCATTGTAATTATAACCATAACTAACACCTATACTATCCATTTTTGCATTTTGTGCTGCTAGAATATCATTTTTAGAATCACCAACCATGATACTATTTTCAACTGTAGTTTGCATGGCCTCTACTAAATGATGAAGTGGTAACGCATGCGGTTTTTTCTCTGGCAAGGAATCTTCACCAACCCAAAGATCAAAAAACGCTTTAATCTCTAACTTATCTAAAATAGGTTCTATAAATCCGTATGGCTTATTGGTACAAATTGCTAATTTATATCCTTTACTTTTTAAGTCATTCAAGGTTTCTAGCACCCCAGGATACATAAAAGTATCTTTACATAGTTCTTCTTCATAAGCCGCAATGTATACTTTAAAGGCTTCTTCAAGAAAAAGCTCTGTAAGCTCTTTTTCAGGCAAACCTTTAGCAAACGCTCTTTTTACCAAAGGCATTGCACCATTTCCAATAAAAGGCGTTACTTCTTCAATAGTTAATGTTGAGGCTTTGTAATGCTTCAACATTTTATTTACCGCTAAAGTAAGGTCTGGAATACTATTGATGAGGGTGCCATCAAAATCAAATATGATAAGGTTTTTATCTTTAAAATTCATCGTTCTAATTTTAAGGCAAAGATGCGGAAGTTTTCCTTAAATATTAAGGGATTCAGCCATTTTATAGGGTTAAGTTCTTGTTAAAACAATAGGGATGCACGCTTTTAAATGACCGTTACATGATAAAACCTTACAAGAATATTATTTTGGTTTTAATATTACACATTGATAATTTTAATTGATAAATGTATCTTTATGCCCTGATACCACGTTTTATTAAAACACCAAACTTAAACCGACTTGAAATACACACCGTTAAGAATTTCTGTATACCTAATCATCGTTTTGTTGATTTTATTAGGATTAACCTTCCTTACAGACTCCAAGCCGCTGCCTAATGGCACATTTCAGGAAGGCTTTTTTATTGGAGATGTTACCGTTAAGTATCCCAAATCGGACACCTTTCTTCAGAAGGAAGACATATCAGAACCCCAGGTAACGACTATTGACAGTATTGTAACCAATGTAGAAACATTCATTGAAACTAATGAGGTTGAAATAGCCGAAGTTGAAGATCTTCCACCACCACCAAATTTCAGAAAAATTGACACTTCAAAAGTGCAACGTATTGTCTATCCTGAAAATAAACTTGAATACTTAGAGAAACTAAAAAATAGCTTAAGCTCAAGTGAGTGCCGCATTATCCATTACGGAGATTCCCAATTGGAAGGCGATAGAATTTCAGCTTATTTAAGAAACAGGCTTCAAGGTATTTATGGTGGTACCGGACCAGGCTTTGTGCCTATTGTACAGGTATACGAGCAAATTAGTAATGAGGTGGCTGCTTCAGAAAATTGGACACGCCATGCTTATTTCGATAGAAGAGAAAAGCCTTTTGAGCACAAAAAATATGGGGCTTATTCGTCATTTTCAAGGTTTACTCAAAGTCATGACAGCATCAATGAAGCTCTATTAGACTCCTTACCTATTGCTATAGGGAATATTTATATCAGTCAGCCGTCAAAATCCTATAGTCGATTAAAAACGTTTACCAAAATTGGTTTACACTATGGTAATTCGGTAACACCGACCACCGTAAATGTATATAAAAATGGAGAACTCATAAAAACGGATGAACTTATTAATGATGGTGATTATCATGAATATAAAATTAACCTAGCTACAACGCCTACTAATTTAAAAATAGAACTCGCTAGTAAAATTAGTCCGGATTTTTACGGACTTACATTAGATGGTGATGGCGGAATAAATTTAGACAATGTTGCCATGCGTGGATCGGCAGGTACGGTCTTCGCTGGAACAAACTCTACGAATTTTAATCGGATGTACAAGAAATTGGATCCTAAATTGGTGATTTTTCAATACGGCGGAAACTCGGTACCATACTTTGAAGATTCGCTGCATGTAAAACGTTATGCCGGATATATTAAAAATCATGTGAATTGGGTGAAACGTAAAACTAATGATGCCAGTATTTTGTTTATAGGCCCTAGTGACATGTCTACATCCGAAAATGGAAATATGGTAACCTACCCGCTTTTACCTTACCTAAACACCTGTTTAAAGGATATTATGACTGAAAACGGAGCTGCATATTGGAGTATTTATGATGCTATGGGTGGAAAAAATTCCATGTCATACTGGGTAGACCAAAAACTTGCAGGAAATGATTATACCCACTTTTCGCCCTCGGGAACTAAAATTATTTCCGAAATATTGTTTCTGTCCCTTTACTTAGACCTAACAGATATTAAATGAAAATAGTTCTTTTAATTTTCTCCCTGTTTTTAAGCTCGTCGATTTTTGCTCAACATTATGTGTTGGACAGCATCACGCCAAGCTTAGGTCATCTTATAAATTTTGAAGCAAACACCTTAAAATTTGCTGATAAATCACCTGCTTTTGATCGTTTTTTCGCAAAATTAGACAGTATTTACTCTGGAAAAAAAGACAAACTACATATCTTTCATATTGGAGGTTCACATATTCAAGGTGATTTTTACTCGAATAAAATGAGAACCTATTTACAAAACATGAACGCCAATAGCACAGGGCAACGAGGTTTTGTTTTTCCGTATCACTTCGCACATACCAACAACCCTTTAAGTTATAGAATATCAACAAATACCGAAAGTAAATGGCAGGGCTACCGCTGTTCTATTACTTCCGATAGTATTACTTGGGGTTTAGCAGGTATTACAGGTGCCTTTCGTGATGTTAGCGACACGATAACTGTAAAAGCTAACCACAGAAACTATAATAGAGATCGCTATAACTTTAATAAATTACGTGTGTTTTACAACACCTGGAAAGATGATTATTATTTAAATGTTCTGGATAGTACTTTGGTGATTTCTGATACGATTAATTACAACAAAATGTACCGTGAGTTTCGTTTTAAGACTGCGGTAGACTCTGTCGCTATTGCTCTTCAACTTAAAGACACCACGAATATTCATCCAGAATTTGCCATGATGGGCATGGAGTTTATGAATAACAATCCTGGTATAGAATACACCTCCATTGGGGTTAATGGGGCAAGCTTTAAACTCTTTGATCGCAGTGCGTATTTTGAAAAGCAATTTGACTTATATCATCCCGATTTGTTTATCATTTCAATAGGAACTAACGATGCCTATATGCCAGAAGACAAGTTTGATGCAGAAAATTTCAGGTATTATTACAAGTCTTTTATAGACATGATACAGCGCAAAAATCCCGATTGTGCCATACTGCTTACCGTTCCTAACGATAGCTATTATAAGCGTAGAAAACCCAACCCTAATACCATAACACAAGAACAAATTATTTTAGAATTAGCTCAAGAATACAACATGGCAGTTTGGGATTGCTTTGAAATTATGGGCGGTTTGGGTTCTTCCCAAAAATGGTATAAAAACAATTTAATGCCCAAAGACCGTGTACATTTTACACTTTTCGGATATAGTGTTAAAGCCGATTTAATGTTGGTAGCACTGGTCAAGGCTTGGGCGGCATCAACCGGAAGAAACGCAGAAGAATTACTTAATTATTTTAAACACTTAGATGAATAGGCTTTACGACATTTTTACCTTTTCGGAAGAATTTCCGTTAATTTTTACACAGGTTAATTTCTGGATATTCTTTGCAGTAGCCTATACCCTATTCGCTGTATTTTATAAAAAAATAAAACAGCGAAATGCCTATCTATTTCTAATTTCTTTGTTTTTCTATTATAAAACTAGCGGGCTGTTTATTGGTATTTTGATTTTTAGCACCATAGTCGATTTCTTTATTGGAAGAAGCATTTATAACAGTGAAAACAGTAAAAAACGTTATGCCTTAGTGACCATAAGCGTTATTACAAACCTTAGTGTGTTATGTTATTTTAAGTACGCTTACTTTTTTACCGATTCGTTTAACATGCTATTCCATACCGATTACCAAGTGATGAATTGGTTAGCCCAGTTTGGAAACAGCTTTAATGATCAAAATTATTTCACGGTGGATAAAATTATCCTACCTGTGGGGATTTCCTTTTACACCTTTCAAACCATAAGTTATAGTGTTGATATTTTCCGTAGAAAATTAGTGCCTTTAAAATCTATATTAGACTTCGGATTTTACGTAAGTTTCTTTCCGCAGCTTGTAGCGGGTCCTATTGTACGCGCTGAAAATTTTGTACCTCAAATCTCTGCACCTACGGTTTTAACGAAATCAGACTTCGATAAAGGCACATTCATGATTCTAAAAGGACTCATAAAAAAAATGATTTTTGCCGATTTTATAGCCATGCAGTTCCTGGATCGTGTTTTCGATACTCCCGATATGTTTTCCGGTTTCGCCAATGTGATGGCTATGTTTGGATACTCTTTACAAATTTATGGCGATTTCTCGGGCTACACCGATATTGCTATTGGGCTGGCCTTACTCATGGGATTTAAGCTCCCTGTTAACTTTAACTCGCCTTATAAAGCTATTAATACTGGTGATTTCTGGAGGCGTTGGCACATTTCGTTATCCACATGGCTACGCGATTACTTATACATTCCTTTAGGCGGAAATAGAAAGGGTTCTGTGGGATCCTACATTATCCTATCGATCATTATTTTAGGAACTTTATATGCGTATCAAAATTTACTGGTAGTATTTATCACCTTAGGGATTTGTTTAACCATTTTTATTCTGGCTCAGTATAACAAAACTGTAGAAAACAATATTAATACCAACATCAACCTGATGCTTACCATGCTTATTGGCGGTTTATGGCATGGGGCTTCGTGGAAGTTTGTGATCTGGGGCGGCCTAAACGGACTAGGCATTGTAGTTTACAAATACTGGCGTAAAATTAGTCCGTATGAAAACTACAACCAATGGTATGTGCGTTGGTGGAAAATATTAATTACTCTAATATTTATAACGTTTACACGGATTTACTTTAGAGGCGAAAGCATGGATCATATTGCAAAGTGGTACAACCAAGTGGCGTATCATATGGACTGGCATTATGCTTGGGATGTCTTAGTAAGTTACAAATCTGTTTTTATTGTGATGCTTATTGGGTACATTACACATTGGTTACCATCTTCGACTAAAAGCTATATTGAAAATCTATACGCGAACAGCCCTATTTATGTAAAAGCTGTAGCGTCTGTTATTGTAGGTGTTATTTGTTATCAAGCCTTTTCAACCGATTTCCAACCATTTATATATTTTCAGTTTTAATAGAATTAAAAAGTTAACTTATATTTTGAAGCATAAACAAAGAAAAACACCTATTAAAATCGTATTAGAATTCTAGATTCTTTTTCCTTGAATACACATCTTTTGGTATGGATAAGTTTGGACAAAAAATACCGTTTTTAGCAATTTTTACAGAAAAATAATAAACGGGACTAATAAATAATAATACACCTACAACACACACTATAGGACTTTTAATGGTATTCAGTATACGCTCTAATATATACATACAAAATATTCCTGTAGCTATAAAGGTAAAAGGAAAGGAGAAAGTCAATATAGTTGATGGCACCAAATTTTGAGGCGTTTTTATATTTACAAGCCATTTTGAGGTACAGTAAAACGCCAGCAATAATGGTTTAAATATAGTTTTGGTCATAATTAAAACCTCATTTATAAAGTCATTGAGTTATCTAACAATTATTATTCTATCAAATATCCTCCCATAAACTTTGCTCCAAGACATATAAACACACCAAATCCAATCCAAAAAAACAGAAAAGCAAGTGTATTTTTATTCCAACGTTCATTTTTTGAAAGTGTCTTATATTCCTTCTCTATATGCCATTGATGAATTGCTTTTTTTATTTTTTTTTCATTAGTGTCCGATAAAAGATTTAAAAAGCGGGATTTCCAAGATAGGATTTCCCGCTTATTTTGTATCTTGAAGTTATCACACATCCAAGATATGAATAAAAGTAAAAACTTTAGCGGACAACCCATAATCAAACAGGTATTAAATTTCATTTTGCCCAAAGATGTTCATCGGACAGCCAAAAAGCACAACAGCGATCGCTATACCAAAAAGTTTACCACCTATGAGCATTTGGCCACTATGGTATTTACCGTGATCAGTGGCTGTAGCTCACTTCGTGAGGTTTCCAGTATTATGCTTGCCTGCGAGGGAAAGATCAACCATCTAGGACTCACGGACTTTCCAAAACGCAGTACCTTGTCAGATGCTAACAGGAGAAGAAGCTCTGAAGTATTTGCCGATATTTATCATTTACTCTACAAACGTTACCATCGCTTTTTATCGGACAGCAGACCCTTAGAACCTGCAGTGAAGAACCTTAAAATCGTTGATTCCTCGACCATCCCCCTATTTAGTGACATTCTTAAAGGTGTAGGAAGGAACCCGCTCAACGGCAAAAAGAAAGGAGGTATCAAGATGCATACTATGATAAACGCCATGGAAGACGTTCCTTGTCTGATTAAGTTTTCAAGCGCGGCCACGCACGACCACACCTTTTTAAAAGACCTGGAACTCAAGAAGGGCTCTTATGTGGTTTTTGACAAAGGGTATGTGGATTATGAGCAATACCAAAAATGGACACTGGAAGATGTTTACTTTGTGACTCGGCAAAAGGACAATGCTCGCTATACAAGCCTTGAAGAGTTTGATATCTCCAATAAAGTGGACGATGCTGTCCTAAAGGACGAAAAAATAGGGCTTACGGACAAAAACGGCAACGCTTTTTCCCTGAGGAGAATCGCTTTTTGGCACGAAAAGCACCAAAAAGTTTATGAGTTCATCACTAATAATTATGATCTTGATGCAGACAAAATAGCCGACATCTATAAAAATAGGTGGCAGATTGAGACGATGTTCAAGCGGCTTAAACAGAACTTTCCGCTAAAGTATTTTTTGGGAGACAATCAAAATGCCATCGAAATACAAATCTGGGTCAGTTTGATAATCCAGCTCATTATGCTTGTGATCCAAAGAAAAGCCCAAAGAAACTGGGCTTATTCCAATATGATGTCCGTCATACGATACCATTTGATGACATATATCGATTTGTTCAAATTCCTGAAAAACCCAGAAGCTAATTGGGAAGAGATTACAACCAAAAACATTGGGCAATTAAGCCTTTTTGACCCATAAGGAGGTTCTGTTTTCAAAATAAAGAGTGCGATCAATAAAAAAGGCCAACACCAAAGCTTTTTTAGCTAATTCTGTTTTTTATCGGACAACAATATTTTTTTTTCTAAAAAAAACTGAAATGGCAACATTATTATTCCTAACCCAATGAAGGTCGGCAAGAAAGATGTAAACTTAAAATCTAAAAAACCTAATATCCAACAATATATGCCAGCCATTATAAAACTAAAAGGAGTTGTAAAAATATGAAGTGTTGCTGGAATAATTCTTTCAGGTTTTTTTTTGTTAACCCAACGTTTAGCAAAACTATAGTTCGCTAACAATAAGTTTTCAAATAAAATTTTAAACATTTAATCTTTAAAAGTATTTGATAGTTTTTTAAATTTCGGAGCTACGTAAGTATGGTCTTTTTTTCTTTTTTTATACATTCTAACGTTATTCCTATTCAATTAAATATCCCCCAACATATGTGACTCCCAAATAGAAAAACAAGAAAAAAGCTCCCCAAAAAAACAAGAAAGCAAAAATGTTTTTATTCAAACGTTCATTTTTAGAGAGGGTATTAAATTCCTTTTCAATTCCCCATTTAAAAATTACTTTTTTAGCCCTTTTCTCTATATAAAATTGTAATGGTAACATGACTCCCCCTAACCCTATTAAAATAGGTAAATACGTCTCAAACCTATAACTAATTGTGCCTATAATTACAAAATATAATCCCGCTCCAATAAAAGCGAACGGTGTTGCAAAAAAGTGTAACGTAGAAGGAATAATTCGTTCAGGCATTTTTTTATTTACAAGCCATTTTGCTGCACAATAATCTGCAAGCAACAAACGTCTAAAAAAAAATTTATACATTAATATTTAAATTTTGGTGCAACATAAGTATTATCAATTTTGACTTCATTAAATAATGGAGTGCTTTGTCTTGGAAAATTCAAAACTGAATTTTTATTCCAAATATCAGAGTTCCTTCCGAACTCTCTATCTAAACCTTCACTAATACAAAAAGCATAATCTAAAATACCATAGATTGCAATTCCTACTACAATTAATGGAGCACCACCAACCAATGTAGCAACAACACCCACTACTAATAAAGTACCATCAACAGCTGTATGAGCATCCCAACTATCTGTAATCAACTCATAACCAATTGTTCCCGCAGACAAATAAGGTCCAACTTTAGCTATTTTTCCTACCTTACCCATAACTTTTTCAGTCCCTTGAAATATTTTACCCGCTTTTGCCGGTTTTCCCACTTTTTTGGTAAGCTTTGATATTTTATAAGCGTAACTACGTTTAAATTCTTTTGGAATTCTGTTATAAAGTTCGGTAAGATTATCTAACCCGCCTGTATGCTTTTTTGTAGCACCATAAGCCTGAGAAGCTAAATTCATCCAATCGTGTTCTTCTTTACTGATATAATCATCTTCCAGCTGTATAGAGATATCATGCCCATATAATGCTTTATTCTGTTCTTGATACGATTTTAAATGCTCTGTAGAAGTAAATGTTGCATAGTTACTTCCGTGACTGATAGTCACCGAAAATGCGCGTTGTCTACTCAAAGAAGTCGTTTTAAAATCGACACAAGCATCATTAGGGACAAGCACCCATTTATCACCAACAAAAACCTCCTTATGTGATAATAGAGTACTTGAATATCTAATATATTTCGTAAAATCAGGTGGCTCAGGAGTTTTCTTTTGATCCTTTAATTGCTCTTTTGCTATTTCACTTAAAAGGAAATTAATTTCATGATTTCTAGAATTCAAAAGAAACTCAAGGTGCTTACCCATGCCTGTACAACTAAAACCGCTCTGATTATCACTTAAACTAAGTTCTAAAGCATAATCAGCTTGACTTTGTACTAAGTCTTTTAGTTTTTGTAGTTTTCCGTTTTCCATAAAGTAAAATATAAATCAATTAAGCTACCATACCATAAAACATTAATGCCTTATTTTATAGGCCAATTATTGGAAAAAGTAGTTCCTTTTATAGTAATTTCATGAGCCGAAATCATCAATAGGGTTTGCATAGGCTCTGTATCATGCGCATTGAAATGTTCATGATAACGCAAACAATAAGCGTTTTTAAACTCTATTTTTTTTAGGCTTGCCATATTTTCTCGTTTGTAAAAAGTAATGGTACCGTTTTTTACCATTTCTGGCGAAATGGCCCAATCCATAAAATCGGTTTTAGAGGTCGATTCTACAAGTAGTTGTATTTGTCCGCCACGTGGATTTTCAGCTGGACGACCGTTATAATCGGCTTGCTGAGAAAATTCGAATGCACAATCTAGCACATTCATTTCATCGCCTTCAATGCTCAATTTAGATAAAAATGACATAACTATTGATATTAAATTATTGTTTGAGTTTAAGCTTCAACACGTTGTACTACGATACTATTTTCCTCCCGAATGCCATTCCATTCAATGGTCTTATTAGCATCAATATGTCGTAAAGCACGCCACCATCGTGGCTTAAAATAAAAGATCCAAGCCGAGGCCCCACCTTCATTATCTGTAATTTCAATTTTACGTTCGGGGTGCAAAGCGTTATAATCGTCAACAAAAAAATAAAACAACTTACCAAACTCCATCTGCTCTGGTGCTTTTACTTTAAAACGACTTAATTCTTTATCTCCGCTTTTCTTTTTAAATTCTAAGGATATCACCAGGGGGTTACTCAGCTCCGATGCTGTAGGCTCTTTAATTTCTTGACGTATTGGGAATAACCATTTTTTATAAACCTGAACCGGAATAGCCATGGCATATTCGAACGTTTTTAGAACCAAAAACGGCGTGATAAAAACAAGTCCTGCTGTCATGTAAATACTAACAAATTCTGGTCTAAACCGACTAACAACCTGAATAAAAACGAATAAGGCTACACCTAGGAAAACGAGAGTCAGCATAAACTCATTTAAAAACTCGAGCTTTTGTCCAATCACGGCTTTAAAGGTGTTACGCATGGTAAACACATGAATGATACCTAAAATAAAAAAGATAAGCTCGATAGCCATAAAAGCCTGGGTAGGCGAATTATTTAAAACTTTATCGTAAGCTAAAAATCCTGTAAGTGCAAAAAGAAGCGCTAAAACTACCGCATAAATTAATGCTTTGAGTTTGTTCTTAGAGAAAATAGTTCTCACTTTTTTAACCAAAACCATAAGTACAGAACTTATTAAAAGCAATATTAAACTAATCTTAAAAACATCACTGTGAGCGAAACTTGTCATCATAATTATCATTTTTAAACTCTGGTAGCCATCCCCAAATATGCATCATATGCGCTTCCCAGAATAAAGTCATCGGCTTCTTTAACCTGAATTTCAGTTTTAATATGGTACTCAAAAGGGATAAAAAACTTGTAAAACACTTGCAGAAAACGCCTAAAACCTTGACTTCCTAAAATTGGAGCAAGATCACTATTAGATTGAGGTTGTACCTTAATGTGTAAAGTAGGTTGTTGGATGGTTAAATTATCTTCTTGTAAGACAAAATTAATGCCTAATTTACTTTCTGAAGGTTGATCAATACGCAACTCAAGGGATTCAAAGCCTTTTTTATAATTAATATCAACAGCTAAAATTTTCTTTAAGCTAAGAAAAGTGAGCTCTAAATTTCCTGAAATCTGATGGGTGTACGGCAGTAATCGTAGTAATTTAACCGCTAAATCTTTGGGTATAGATGGATCAATTTTCCAAAAATTCAACAAAAATGGGTCCTTTAAATTACTAAAATCACGTATGGTTTTGTCTTGTTTTTGCTCTGCCTCAACACGACTCCTAAAAAAAGCATCTTCCAGCGGAGCAAACAAAGACCGTGCTTGCCGCTCTTCCTCCTTTTGAAGCTTATTTAGCTCCTTATAGGACGACGTTTTGCCCTTTGATTCCACACTGTGAAACACGCCTTCAGGCAGTAAATCATAAATCCCATGTCGAGACAAATCCAGCTTCAATAACTCTTGATCTCCTCCATGACTATCGATTGATACATTTATGATGTCATTTCGGTAAGACCGATTAAAATCACTCTGGTTTGAAACCAAAATGTGATCTGATGTGACGGTAATTTTATCTTCAATTTCAGCAACCAACACTTCCGCTTTTACATTGTAGTGAATATCTTTGAGTTCGTTATGTATGGCTTGTAGGTCCTTTTTCATGACATGACATTTCGTTAACGCGCTCAGCTATTGCAAATCATTTCGTTTACCCCCGGCTACATAACGTTTCTCCCAAAACGGCTCGGTAATGTCACAAATTTTAACTCCTGCAATACCACTTTTACCCTTATAGGATGTCGCGTTAACAAACTTATTATTCATCAAGTAGACACCCACGTGACTTATCGTTTGTTCGCCTTCTCTATTGAAAAACAACAAATCGCCTTCTTCTAAAAACTCTTTACCTCTAAATTTGCTAATGTATTCAGATTCAAATTGCTTATGTGCCGTGCGCTCGATATACTTTTCAAAAACAACCATATACAAAAGCTGTGAGAATGACGAGCAATCAATGCCATCTTTAGTTTCGCCTCCAAGAAGATATTTGGTATCCTTCCACTCATCAATAAATTGGTATAATTTTACATTTTGCAATGAATCGGGAACTGTATTGAGAATTTTGGCATATTCAATTTGAACAGGCAAGAAGGTCTTTTCTGGAATAATAGGTTTGTAAGTCACCACAATATCATCATTATTATTTGTGGTTTTGGAACTCTTACAGCTTAATGGAAGGTATAAAAACAAAATACCAACAATTAATTTAGCACATATTCTTATCATCTATATTATTGTAAACATCATGTATTTAAACTTATCAAAATCAATAAATACTAAATTTTACAATGTATTTCGTATGATTTAATTAAGTTTTTTCTTACTAATTTTGCCAAATCTACAATATTTTAATAAATCAACCTTAATTTTTTGTAGTAATTTTTCTATAAAAAATATACTTAAAAGTATTTTTTTTAACACTAAATCATAAAAAAAGCAAGCCATAGAAAGCTTGCTTTTTTATGAGCCTACAAAAGGTATCAACAAAACCATTAATAGATCTCAGAAAGGAACGATTAAACATTATTTAAAAAGACCATACTTTATTATCATTAACCAAACTTTATACTAATTTTTAATTATTCTTTGCGAAATTTGCTTTTGATCGGTAGTTAAAATGACTAAATACAAACCTGAGTTAAACTCTGAAAAATTGATCTCTAATTTTTTGATAAAATTTTTATTCTCAAATACTTTCTGTCCCATAATATTATAGATTGAAACCGATCCAGATTGGGCTTCTACATTAAGAATGCCTGCTACAGGGTTGGGATAAAATTTCGGTTGAATCGTTTCATTCTCATCCAAATCATCCATTTGACTTTGAGCCTTAGATCCAGAAGAACTGTTTTTATATGCAGAAGATAGGTTTGTACAAATCGTGGCTTGAGGGTTATAACCTTCAACTTCCATTTTGTCAATATTTGCTAATCCCGACTCGGTTAAAGCTTCTAGCCTAATAGTATGAACACCAGCTGAAAAAGGCACTGAAACAGTAGCGCTTGAATTCTCAGCCCAACTTGTCCACGAATCTGTTACACTAAAATCTGTGGTCTCTACAATATTACCATCTACCATAACTTGAGCCCCTCTACTTGCATCACTTCCATTAGCATATCTCCAACGTAAAATATATTCCCCTGCATTTGGAGTTGTTATTAACCACTCAATACCAGCCCCTATTTCATTCGTTGAATTCATAAAACCATCTCCTTGAAAACCGATATGATTACTATCAATTGTGCCTTCTACAAAACAAAAACCTGTGGTATTTTCGTTTATTGATATTTCTGAAACTGGCTCTAAAACATTAATAATAAAGTCTTCAGTACTTTGAGTACCGCAATCATTGGTATAAACCGCTGTGTAAGTTCCCGATTGAGAAACCTGTAAATTATTAAGATTAATTTCTCGTGTATTGGCCGAATACCCATTTGGTCCATTCCAAATCCATGTACCTCCCGAAGTAGGGTGTGGTCCAAATTTAACCGCACTTCCTTCATTTACAGTTGCCACATTTACTTGTTGCCAGGCTTCTCCATCAATTTGAGTATAACCTTCTAGAACTGTTGCTATACAAGAAGATCCATCTGAGGGATCGGTATAATTAGGGGCGCCATTTTGATTTTGACTTTCTGTAATTGAAGCAACCATGTTATTTAAATAAACCTCCACATTAGTGTAAATGGCACTTAAAGTGTAGGCAGAACCATCTGAAGCATTATTACTATCTAATCCATTGGCAGCCTCCCAAACGTTTGGCATCCCATCACCATCAGAATCCTCGGGGGCTGAATTAGAGTTGTAATTAGGCCATCCGCCAACATCAGATTGCGTATCAATAATTCCATTTGTACTTCCATTAGACCATTCATAAGTATACGTCCCAGAATTAGTTTCATTCACAATTCTAGCATCTACAGCATCACGTTTAAAACTAGCTCCTGTATGTGCAAGCACTTTGCTAAAAGCTGAAACTGCCGAATGTGTGGTAATATCTCCCGAATCAAATGAGGTTAGTGACTTTAACTCGTTCTTGTTTTTAGTGGATGGGTTGGGGTGAATCCCTTCCCAGTTGTCGGATGTCACAGAAGAACTCCCACACATGTAATTTCCATTTACATAAAACATGCCCCAAACCCCTGCAGCCTGACTATTTGTACCGCCATCGGCGTTTGGTGAAAAAATTCGTTTATTCACATTAGACTTGGTTGCTGGTCCTGGCTTATAGTAATTGTTCACAAAATTATAAGAACCGCCTTCGCCAGCATAACCGCTATTTGACCCCCAGTTATATATAACATTATTTCTAAAATCAACAAGTTCTAAATTTGGTTGATTTGAATATCGACTCCCATTCATTCGTGGGTTTCTACTATCGTGATGTGCTATTAAATTATGATGAAAACTTGCTTTTTTACCACCCCAAATACCTCCGTAGCCATGATTGCCTTTATTATGAACAGAATTTCTTAAACTTTCAGAAAGTATACACCAGTGCATAGTAAAATTTGTATTATCATAAAACGAAGAACACTCGTCGGTACTCCAGCTCAATGAGCAATGATCTATAATAATATTTTTGTTATTTCTACCCCAAAGTGCATCATTAGTTGTTTGTGATTCATCCCCCATTCGACTTCTAATATATCTCATAATGACATTATCTGCGCTTATCATAAAGGAATAATTTTTAAGACAAATTCCATCACCTGGAGCCGATTGTCCTGCAATGGTTATATCGTTATTGTTTATTCTTAAATCGGAATTTAAAGCTATAATACCAGAAACTTTAAACATGACAATTCTTGGTCCAGATGCTTCAATTGCGGCACGTAAACTCCCTGATCCAGAATCATTCAAATTGGTTACGTAAATAACTTGACCACCTCTACCACCAGTGGTAAATCGCCCGAAACCTTCTGCTCCTGGAAAAGCTGGTGCTTGGATATTAACGTTATCATTTACGGTAAACCTTCCTGATTTTACAGCATTAGGTGAGCCGCCTTGAGTAGTAATAGTATAATTAAAAACACCACTTTGTGTTGGTGATCCGCTAAAGGATACCTCTTGATTTGAATTATCGACATCTACTTGAATCCCTGTTGGCAAGCCAGTAACACTAACTGTTGTAGCATTTTCCCAATTATAATAAAAATTAGTAATACTTTCATTTATGCTTATCGTTTGACTTGATGATCCTGCACCATGCTTAATTAGTTCTGCTGGTGCTTGCAACTCTGTAAAATGAAAATGATTTATATTAAATAAGTAACCGCTACCACCTTCAAAAACGAGGTATACATCATGTACTCCTGTTATTAGGTTAACATTTGTTGAAAAATTAGCATAAGTTTGCCAGCCTCCAGTATTCGATATGCTTAGAGCTCCTATAACCGTACCAGAAGTAGGATTATCTATTACCACCTTAATGTTACCAGAGTTAGTGGTCGCAGCTCTTGCATTAAAAAGGGCAGCGCCATTTCCAAAATCAACATTAGAAAAACCCAACCAATCTCCTGTTTGAATAAACCCAACATTTTCTCCGCCTTCACCCGAATTTTCGGTTGCAATACCATACTGAGAGCTGAAACTCTCTGCTTCAATAGTATTATAAGCGCTCCTAGAAGGAACAGTGGCTGCTGGATTCCAATTATCTTGACCAGCCAAGACAATTTCTGATTCATACTGTGCCGCTTCGTTTTGTCCGTTTATAGATCTCAACCCAGCCCAATTGGCTCTACCACTCATATTTGCTCCAGGCCCTGTATTCATCCATTCGTATAGATGAAGTTCTGTACTGGTATCGGCATAAGTCATATTCCATTTATCCCCCCAGCCTAAAGGATCTATTTGAGAAGGCATATTACAATACAACCAGGCTACTTTAGGATATTCGTGCCAAGGTCGTCCAAATTTAATTAAAGCACCATCATCTCCATTTCTCGGACTATTATTTTGATATGTTAAGTTACACTTATAAAAAACGAAACCATAATCTTGGTTAATGGTAGAAGAAGGTGCTGTTATCCATGCACCACCATAACTTCGTATTTCACATTCATTAAAATAACCGATACCTCGACCATAAATATAATCTGTACGACCTAGAATCATACATGATTCAAAATACGCACGTGACGTTTCTGCCATCCAAAAGTATATAGTATCTTGATATCCCGTAATATCACAATTAACGAAAACATTACGATCGGCTTGTAACGTTAATGCCTGCGCTTGCCCTACAGGGCCTGCAGTATTGGCTATGGTTAAATTTTCAGCTCTAAAATCATTCGCTTTAATGGTTAATGTAGCGGCAGTGCGAACTAAATCACTATTACTGGCCCAAAGTGCTACTTTATGGTCTGGACACATGCCATCGCCACCATCATTACAATTATAAGTATCGTAAGAAATTATAGTTTGCGACCTGCTCTCACCGATTAAAGTGATGTTAGTTTTGTTTGCTGGAACAATTAATTTTTCATTATTATAATGACCATTTTTTAAATATATGGTTGTTGGTGTTCCTGCAGGAACAGCATTTATCGCGGCTTGGATTGAAGTATAATCTCCCGTTCCGTTAAGGTCAACAACAATATCTGGGGTAAAGTTCTGAGACATGCCCTGATAACTAGACTATAACCCTAGAATAAAAAGGATTAATACGTTTAAATTTTTCATAAGATGTTTAATTTAACTATCATTAATTATTTGTTTACACTGTATTAATCCCTGATTCAATTTGGTTTAAAAATAAGGTTAATACATACTATTTCTCATTTTTGATTTACACAAAATGGTTGATGTAATATTCTTGTTTTTAGAATAAGTTTAATTTGTTTTTAGACAATCGTATAAAATACCAACAATTATGGCACAAAAAACTTAATTGATTTCACTCCTAATTTTGATTCAATTCTTCCTATATAAATTCCTGTAGTATTTGGTGCTTTTACCATTAAAGTACTTGAAACATTTTGAGATTTATGCATAACTCTGCCTGTTAAATCATAAATAGTTACAAGGCTATTTATAGGTAGGTTTTTTATATTAATTAAATCATCTTTAAGAACCCATTGTATTTTGTTAGAATCTAAATCATCAATAGAAAGCGAAAGCGGAGTTGCAACTCCGTGTATATTGACATCAGCAAGACAAATTGTCTTTCCCGTAGCTTCTCCACTATACCAAGGGTAAACACGTAATTTAAGAGTTTCACCATAAGATCTGCGTGTACATACCAACAAAAGATTGATCAAGAGCTAAAGCTGGACCATCAAGAACATAACTTTTATCAGTCGATAATTCCCACAAAAGATTAACCTCTGTTCCACCTGTTAATTCAATAAAATTTGATTTAAGTGGAATTTCCTTTGTTATTATACCATTAGTTGCTGTAAGCGTTCCGTTTTTGCTTCCACCGGTGGATTGTGAAACTGAAACATAGAATTTTTTAAACTCCAGATTTCCATTAGAATAATTCAAAGTTATACTTGAAGAAAATGAATCAGATTTACTAGGTGCAATTAAGAAACCATCGCTAACTGAAAGTGTAAAATCTCCATCGGAAGGATCTAAATCAAATCCTGTTATAGTAACTTCCTTAGTCAAAGTTTGTCCAGAATACGCATCTCCAAAGTCACATATGGTAGGATTAATGAGTAAGTCTGTTGCCGTATTAATATATGACGCTAAAATATTTTGGTTGGTCATGTCTTGAGCACATAATCGAGCTATTAATGTAGCGCCAAGAGCTGAAGGGTGGGTGGAATCAGAAGACACAAAAAGTTGTGTTGTACTAGCGGCATCTCCATAAGATTCTAGCAACCCCTTTGTTAAGGTTGTTAAATCGATAAGTTGAACATTTTTTGCAACAGCCACTTCCTTCATAGCAAAGCTATAATCATAAGAATGATCGGATTCTGGCATACTAAAGTTTTCACCCAAATCATGTCGCCCCTTTCTGGTAATGGTTCCACCGCTAAAATATTTTCTACAAATGGCTGTAGCTAAAATAGGAGTGGCTCCTAAGGCTCGGGTCTCATCGATATATTTTATAAGATATTCTTTGTAAGTACCTTGAGCTGAAGTTCCTCTATAATCTGTTCCGTTTAATGGGTTGTTAGGATCAGTTCCCCCGTCTAAACCACCATTTTTCTCATCGTTATGGGCAAATTGAATAATCACGTAATCGCCTGAACTAATCTGTTTTTTTACAGTTGTCCAATAAGGGGCTTCCAAGTAAAAACTTTTACTACTTGATCCACTTTTCGCACGATTATTAACCACTACATCAGAAGTAAAAAATTGCTGAAACATCATCCCCCAACCTCTTATATCAGAAGTGTTCTCATCATAATTGGCCATGGTAGAATCGCCAATCGTATGTAATGTAATTTGAGCCGTTGCACCATGTATATTACAAAAAGCAACAAAAGCACCAATAAGCATTTTGTAAGCTAACTTTCTCATTTTTATTTAGTTTAGTTTATTTAGGCAGGAAAATCCTGAGCACATCCGAAGACTTGCCCAGGATTAATTAAGCCAAAGGAAACGTGGTTAGTATCTCCTTACTTTTTACACACTTTAAGTGTGCCATTTTTTCCATCAATCTTATAACTGACAATATAAAACCCCGACTTTAGCCATTGTAAATCGATTTCTTGAACAGGTTTTGTTATTTTACGTAACTGTTGTCCAGACATATTAAAAATTTCCATGTTCTGAAGAACACCATGAACTCTTAAAGTATCTTTTTCTAAAAACACTTTCTTATCAATACTCAAACTAGTATCTACAGTTATGGAACCACTTCCAGAAAGAAGCCCTGGATGTGTCGAGGCATCATAAGTTCCATCCCCTAAATCGGTTCCGTTTAAAGTAAATTGATTAACCAGCACAGCAACATTCAAAACAGCAGAAGCATTTCCTGCTATATTCATTACTAGCTTATCACCAGCACATTTAGCATGATTAAAAATGGCTTGATTATTAGCATCGAGATCAATTAAAGCGTTTCCAAAGGCATTTTCTACGGTTCCGTCAATCGCTGCTACACCTGCTGCATTAAAAGCAGCCACTTTTAAATCCCAAGTTCCTGTAAACCCACTATTATCGCCACCTAATTTTACTGTTGCAGTATTTGCAACATCTCTGGTGTTTTGAACGATTATTTTATGATCTCCGGAAAATGTACCAGGTAAATCCATAACATGACCTGCAGCGTTAGAACCATTCATTAACAATGAAATATCTCCTTCCAAAATGATAGGAGCTTCAAAATAAAATCCCGTTCCACCTGTTGCATAAGTGATATTTGTACCTTGAAACATTCTAACAGGTCCTAAGCTTTTAGAGTCCGATCTTCTCAAACGAATACTTCCAGCGTTCTGCACATACATGTCTCCAGAAAAAGGAGCGCTTTGAGCTTCAATAGTTTTACCATCTACAATAACTTTTTCTCCTAGTTCTGGCAGAAGTGCCGGTGAGTAATGCACTGGATTATCCCACTTTCCGTTAGCTCCACCTATAAAAATAAATTCACTTGGTCTGCCAATGATTATTTTACCTGAACCACTAATAATAGACGGATGCGTAGTGGCGTCATACTGTCCAACACCTTGTACAACATTATCAATATACCATTCGCTAATGGTGATATCTTGATTAATAACAATTTTGGCATTACCTTCAGTAAAAATTGGTGTATTTACTTTTAGTGCGTTACTTACATCAATGGTTAATTGTCCTGTGGTTTTTACAGTAATATTCTTGGTATTACCTAAAGAACCAGAAACTTTAGCTTGCAAATCGCCTTCTTCTACAACAATTTCACCTGTATAATCTTCACTATCACCATTTAACTGAACAATTCCAGATCCTTTTTTCGTGATTTGGTGAACACCTTGTATTGAGCCTTCAAGATTAAGGTTATGAGTAAGATTAAAATCAAAATTCCCTTTTGACTTTATTGTTCCTGCCAAAGTTGCATCTGCAGAAGCTGTAATTACTGACTGACTTAGAGTTAATAAGGTGGTAGTACTATTAGCTGTAACCTCTAAAGTTGCTCCATTTGTTAAGTTTAAATCTGCAGCAAAATCGCCTCCATTTGCATTTATTATGACATTACCATCAACATTTGCAACCTCCGAAGCTACAGGTACACCATCTGGGTTCCAGTTATTAGCCTCTAACCAGTCGTTGTTAGCAGCGCCACCATCCCAAGTGTAAACAGTAACTGCGGGTGCAATTGCTGTAGGATCCCAATTATCAGTACCAGCTAATACGATTTCTGGCTCATATAAATTGGCTTCATTTTGGTCGGTCATGGCACGAAGACCAGCCCAATTGGCTCTACCGCTCATATCGGCACCAGCTCCTGTGTTAATCCATTCGTATAAATGTAAGTCGGTACTTGTATCTGCATAATCCATGTTCCATTTATCCCCCCAACCTAAAGGATCAATTTCAGCAGGCATGTTACAGTATAACCATGCCACTTTAGGATATTCATGCCAAGGACGACCAAATTTAATTAAAGCACCATCATCTCCTGGTCTAGGGCTATTATCTTGATAAGTCAAATCACATTTATAAAATACGAAACCATAACTTTGGTTAATAGTTGTTGAAGGTGCCGTAATCCAAGCGCCACCATAACTTCTAATTTCGCATTCATCAAAGAAACCAATTCCTCGACCATAAATATAATCCGTACGCCCTAAAATCATACAAGATTTAAAGTAGGCTCGGTTGGTTTCAGCCGTCCAAAAGTAAATAGTATCCTGGTATGCTGTAATATTACAATTAACAAACACATTTCTATCGGCCTGTAAAGTAAGGGCTTGGGCTTGTCCAACAGGACCAGCAGTGTTTTCGATAGTGATGTTTTCTGCTTTAAAATCGTTTGCTTGAATAGTGAGTGTTGCTGCTGTTCTAACTAACTCGCTATTACTACTCCAAAGGGCTACCTTATCATCAGGACAAAGGCCATCATCTCCATCATTACAGTTATAAATATCATAGCTAATAACAGTTTCCTCTCTGCTTTCTCCAATTAAAGTAATATTCGTTTTAGAAGGCGGAATAATCAATTTTTCTTGATCATACAATCCCCTTTTTACATAAATAATAATTTCAGAACTACTGTTAGAAGGTGCTGCATCAAAAGCGGCTTGAAGCGTTGTAAAATCGCCTGTTCCGTTAACATCCACTACAATGTCTGGGCTAAAATTTTGGGCTGTACCCAAGGAACTCCACAGGAGTCCTACAATAAAAAAAAGATAAAAGTTTAAATGTTTCATAATACTTGGTTTAATATTTGGGTTTAATAATTAATTTATCTATTCATTGGTTATTTTAATGTCGTTTTAATCCAGTCCATAATATTATATCTAGTTTCTAGTGAAATCCAATGTTCATTAACTGGCGTAATTAAAGCTTCCTTAGGGGATTGTATTGTATTATAAACAATATAACTTGTGGTTGGAGGACATACATTATCATTAAATCCCCAGGTCATAAAAACTGGAACTTTTATAAGTTTAGCAAAATTAACCACATCAAAATATTCTAGAGTTTCTAATTTTTCCGGTGTATCCATACCTTCAAATGTGGTAAACAAGTGCGGGTATCCCCCTGCCTTATTTATTTTATATCTTGCCATATCGGAGAGTGCGGGATGATTGGCCGCACATGCCGTAACACGTTTATCTAATCCCGTTGTAATTAGAGCTAATGCCCCTCCTTGGCTACCACCTTGAGCTATTAAATTTTTACCATCCCATTCCGGCAATGTCACTAAATAATCCACAGCCCTTATACATGATAGGTAAACGCCCTTCATATAATAATGCTCCTTATCATCTAAACCATTTACTAAATAGCTATTATTTTTATTTCCAAAAGCCTTACTGATCTCACTATAAGTATGCGCATCCAAATTTGGGCGAATACCATGAATTTCCATATCCAAACGGATAAACCCATTTTCTGCATAGAACAAATCCTTTGAAGGATTCATAGGTTTTATACCTGCTCCTGGAGGTGAAATTACAATAGGAAATTTCCCTTGTTTTTTGGGTAGCGTTAGATATGCATAGAAAAAATGTCCCTTTTGTACAGACTGAATTTTAAGTAAATAGCAATTTATTTTATCATTTGAAAATTCTGAAACGAATTCCCTTTCTACAACCATAGGACAAGTAGAAGCCTTTTTTAATGCATCATCCCAAAAGCTTTTAAAATCGTTCGGAAACTTAGTATAAGGTGTTAGCTTTTCTGGCTCAAAACCAACTTTAATATGATAACTATATCGTTTATTTTTATAATTTAAACTAAGTTTACAATCTCTAAACCCAGGGGTATTCATTGTACCTATTGGAACAGTGGCTACACCATGATTTAAAGTAACTTTACCTTGTTTTTCTTCAGGCATCATATCTTCACCAATACTATAATTTACAACAGCTGCATCAAGCAAAACTCCGTAACGATAAACACGTATAGTAATATTGGCTTCCTCTCCTAACTTATAAAGCCAATCCTTATGATTCGGTTCTGCAACCCATAAAATATCGTCATGACTGGGGTTATTTTGAGCAAAACTTACAATAGAGTTAATAAGAAAAACAGTTAAAAGAATCAATTTCTTAAATATGGTTCCATAAAATTTCATATTTCTACTAATCTCATTTAATTAATTTATAAACACTTCTCTTTTAATTACCTCTTTACTCGATTTCAATTCTAAATTTGAATTATCAAAATTTACATTTTGAAAGCGTATTGCTTTAGTTTTACTTCCAAATAATTCAATTTGTGTTTGTTGGTTATTCTGAAATGAGACAGAATCTAGGTTTACATTTTTTCCGTTGTAAATTGTTATCGCTTTTTTTTCAGGCGTTAATATTTGAACATTTTTAAGCTTCAGTCCATCTACATCCACAATTTCCACCCCCTTATTTGCCTTTAACACAGCATTACTTAAGTTGATGTTTTTTAAGTTCATTTCTGGTAACCCCATGAAAAAACCTGCTTTTTCAGCTCCAGAAACATGAATATTGTTCATGAAAATATTTTTAAATGAAGGCGTTTCTTCGGTAACTTCAACTAAAACTTCCTCAGTTGAATTAACCTCTTTATTTGTAGTTAGCCCATCTGAAACAGGACTTTTTCCGCCATAATAAAGATTAAACCTTATGGCATCCGCTTTAATATCAATCATATCAATATTTGAAATAAAGACATTCTCTACAACGCCTCCTCTTCCTCTTGTACTTTTAAATCGGAGTCCTGTGTCAGTACCAATAAATGAACAATTTGAAACATGCACATTTTTAACACCACTAGACATTTCACTTCCTACAACAACACCACCATGACCATGATACACGACATTATTTTTTACTATTACATTTTCTGTAGGGAATTTACGGTCTCTACCATCCTTATTTTTTCCTGACTTTATGCAGATAGCATCATCACCAACATCAAAGGTGTTATTGTAAATCAATGCATTTTTACAAGAGTCTAAATCTAATCCATCTCCATTTTGTGAATACCAAGGGTTTCTAACCGTTAAATTTCTAAAAATTAGATCTTCGCACATTAAGGGATGAATATTCCATGCGGGTGAATTTTGAAAAGTTGGCCCATCTAAAAGCACTTTTTTACATTGAACAAGGCTAACCATTACAGGTCTAAGGAAATCCTTTACAGCGATAAGGTCTTCATTGTTTTCAGCATTTGGAACGTTAAAGTCGGTGGTGTTTTCATAACCTTGTTTGGAGCTTTCAGAAGGAAACCACAGTTTGCCATCATCAGATAAAACACCTCCAGATTTTTTTAGGCTATTCCATTGGTTATCGGTCATTTTCATTTTTTTAACTGGTCTCCAAGCGTCACCATTACCGTCTATAATCCCGTTGCCTGTTATAGCAATATTCTGCGCATTATTGGCATTAATAGGTGAAATACATCGTACTGTATTTAAACCTTCAAAACTGACTTTTTTTAAAGGATAATCATCAAAATCTTTACTAAATAGTATAATTGCACCACTTTCTAGATACAAATTAATATTACTTTGAAGTGTAATTGGCCCGGTAAGCCAAATACCTCGAGGCACTATAACTTTTCCTCCTCCTTTTTGAGAAACTTGAGAAATAGATTTTTCAAATGCCAAGGTATTTTTAAAAAGTCCATTACCTATGGCGCCAAAATCGATGATATTCACTTCATAGTCAGGAAAGGAAACCTCCTTTACTTTAGGCATTTTAAATTCTATGTCATTATAAATATTATCTAATTGTACATTTTGACTTTGAGCATTAAAGCTCCCTGTGTTTATGATATACAAAACACCGAAAATAGCCCATGTTATTTTTTTGATATACTTCATGTATTTGCAAGATTTTTTCAATTAACTTTTTTTATAGGTTTTGAAGATTATTAAATACTATTCGAGCAACCTCAACGGCTCCCTTAGGCTGAAAATGTGTATTATCTTTTTGTCCCTCTGGATAAGCCTCGTACTTACCAGCAGGTAAATTCATAAAGTAATTATTGGTTACATAATCCTGTCCTTTTTGTGTAAAAAGGTCTCGTGATGCCTTATTTAAATCGATTAACGCTACATTCATTTCATCAGCGACTACAAATTGTTGGAATACCTGGCCCCATCCTGTAACGGGATACCTGGTTTTCATATAGTCTTTACCTGGTTCGTAGTTATTGTAGTAATCGGCCATCGTGGAATCCCCAATTAAAAAAATTGTTGTTACTAGTTTTTCTTTCAAACCGTAGGCTATAAAAAACGCGCCTACGAATAGCAACAATCCAAACTTTATCAACTTACTTTTCATTTTATTTTTTTTAGTTGTGAAATTATATGCACTATTAGCCTGAGTTGACACATCGTACACATTGAATGTAGTTACAATAACCTCCTCATTATTGGTATGGTTAGAAACTATTGGCTCTTTTATTTTTGGATTTTGATAAAACATGTTGGTGTTTTCCCCTGTAGCTTTTTGCAATTCCACCCCGTTTTTATCCAACAAAATTTGATTGGTACGTATTCTTAAATTCCCACCTTTTTTTGAGTAAATTTTCACTGTCTCTAATGTGTTTGCTTCCCAATGTAAATCGACCTCAAAGCCACCTATGGCCACAAGTCCTTTTACACTTCCTTCTTTCCATGATTCTGGTAAAGCAGGTAGTAAAAACAAAGCATCATCGTGCGACTGAAGTAGCATTTCGGCTATTCCCGCCGTGCAACCAAAATTTCCATCTATTTGAAATGGCGGATGTGCATCAAATAAATTAGGATATGTCCCGCCAGATATCGTACCGTCTTCTACCAAGGTTAATTGGGTTTTAATAAGTTTATACGCTCTGTTTCCGTCAAGCATCCGTGCCCAAAAGTTCACCTTCCACCCCATGGACCATCCAGTAGATTTATCGCCTCTATATTCTAAAGTTTGCTCTGCCGCTTTAAATAATTCTAGGTTTTTGAATGGTGAAATTTGCGAAGCTGGATACAAACCATATAAATGCGAAATATGTCTATGCTTATCATTTGGTCTGTCCCAGTCTTCAATCCATTCTTGCAATTGCCCATGTTTACCTATCTGCATTGGAGGCAGTTTGCTACGTAAAACTTTTAATGAATCTGCAAATTCCAAGTCTTGGCTTAACACTTTTGAAGCCCTAATAACATTACTAAACACATCGAAAACTAACTGATTATCCATGGTTGTACCATAAGTTACTCCAACACCATCTACATATTTATTTTCTGGTGAAATTGAAGGCGCAACAACTAACCATTTATTTTTTGGTTCTTCTTGAAGAACATCTTTGTAAAACAAAGCTGTTGATTTTAAAATAGGATAGTATTCCTTTAAGAAATCTTCATCACCCGTAAACAAATAATGCTGCCATAAATGCTGTGTTAACCAAGCGCCTCCCATGGGCCAAAAACCATAAAAGCCACCATCTACAATACCCGAAATCCGCCATATATCGGTATTATGATGAATGTTCCAACCTCTAGCATGATACAGTTTCTGCGCACTTAATTTTCCTGTTTCCGAAATATCTTCCAACATGGAAAATAAAGGCTGATTCAATTCGGAAAGATTTGTAACTTCTGTTGGCCAATAATTCATTTCGGTATTTATATTGACCGTGTATTTACTATCCCAAGGAGGTGCTAACCGATCGTTCCAAATACCTTGCAAGTTTGCAGGCTGACCGCCAGGTCTAGAACTCGATATCAATAAATATCTCCCAAATTGAAAATAAAGCGATACCAACGATAAATCTTCTTTAGTTGCAAAATTTGCCAAACGCAGATTGGTTGGTAATTCATTTTTTTGGTTCGTTCCTAAGTTTAAAGTAACTCTATTAAATAATTGCTGATAATCTTTTATATGACTGTTCTTCAACTCGTCATATCCTTTATTCTTGCTTTTTTCAATAAAAGACTTAGCAATTTCATTCGCAGAATTACTTAAATCTTTATAATTTTTAAAGTTCGTTCCAATACTGACTAACAAAATAACCTCATTCGCATTTTTAATTGAAATACCGTTGTTCTTTTCTACTATTTCACCGCCAAATACTTTAGGGTATACTAATGTTTCAAATTTAATTTTTCCTTTTTTATTTTCATGATCACCACCAACACCTTCTAACTTCAAAAACTTATTTTCTGTTTTGATATTATGATTCAATTGTGGGCTATCCATAGTAATTTCAAAAGTCAAACTACTTGGTTTATCTGCCGTAAGATGGATTACCATGACTTGATCGGGATAGGACACAAAATATTCTCTTTTAAATTGAATTCCTTTAGCTGTATAACTAACCGAAGCCATGGCATTAGCTATGTTTAAATCTCTTCTATAGTTATAAACAGATTGTTGATTAGGAAAGTGTAAATTCAAATTGCCTACGGTTTGATAAGGCACACCATAATTGTTATTCTTTGGAGTGTCTTTTGGAAATACTTCGAGTGCCAGACTTTGGGCTTCTTTATAGTTTTCATCAAATAATAAGCGTCTAATTTCTTCTACTTCGTTAAAATAATCTTTTGTAATATTATTTCCCGGCTCGCCTGCCCAAACCGTTTCTTCATTTAACTGAATTTTATCATGGGTAATGCCTCCAAACAACATACCTCCAATTCTACCATTTCCAATAGGCAGTGCTTCGTTCCAGTTTTTTGCTGCAGATTCATACCACAGCACATTTTCGTCATTATCTTTTACTGAAAATGATGTTGTGCTTTGAGCATATCCCCTTAATAAACAAAGGAAACAACAAACAGAAACGATTATTTTATAATTCATATTTAAATAATTTAGATTTAGCTATAATCACTAAAACTCCAGTTTCAACACTTTGCCTTTCATTTGAAAACGTCCTTCAATGGTTTCTGTAGAATTTGCATTTAAACGTCCTTTAAATCCTGGTTGTTCACCTCCAACTGAAACCTTAAACCATCCTGGTTCAACAACAAAAGCTTCCTTTTTGTTTATCATACCAAGTTGTCTAGAGTTAATAGTAAATTCTACCTCTTGTTCCTCTCCCTTTTTCAGAGTGATTCGTTTAAAAGCTACTAATTGTCTTATAGGTCTTGGAGTTGATCCTTTTTCGTCGGATATATACACCTGTACAACCTCTTCTCCATCAAAATCTCCTGTATTTCTAATTTTAACACTAAGTTTAACAGCATCGGAAGTTGTTAAATTAGACGCTATTTTTAGATCACTATATAAAAATTTGGTATAACTCAAACCGTAACCAAATGGAAATAATGGTTCCTTAGAAAAGTAACGATAGGTACGTCCCTGCATATCGTAATTTTCAAAATCGGGTAATTGATCTACCGATTCGTAATATGTAACTGGCAGGCGCCCTGCTGGGTTATAATCACCAAACAAAACATCGGCAATAGCATTTCCACCTTGCTGTCCGGGATATCCCGCCGATACAATTGCAGCGGCGTGTTCTGCGGCATAATTTATAGATAAAGCACTACCATTAAGCAATACCACTACAACAGGTTTTCCTGTTTTAATAAGTGCCTTCATAAGGTTAACTTGTGCTTCAGGTAAATCTAAACTTGTACGATCACCACCTTCAAACCCTTTTAAACTCACGCCCATTTCCTCGCCTTCTAAACGTTCATTTAAACCTAATGCTAACACGATAACATCTGAATTCTTGGCTAAATCCACAGCTTTTTCCAACTGATTATTTTTAGGGGTACCCCATAATAATTTCGCTTCAGCTTCGCCATAGTAATTTTTAAACTTAACTTCTACATGATAAGTTTTACCTTTTTCAAAATGTATTTTTTTGGCATTAACTTTGGCGTGATGCGTAAATTTACCTCCGTCTTTTAAAGTTTCGGAAATAGTATATTCTTGGAAAGGTTTTGCCCAGTTACTAAAATAAAAATCTCCTGTTTCGGGAGCTATGATATACCCTGTCCAACGCACACTGTAATTTCCCATTTTCAATTTGGTGTGAGGCGGATTGACATCCCAAGTAAAATTTACTTGATCATCTATTTGCGTTAAAACAGGTGTTCCACTCCAATCTAAATTATCAAAATATTCAGCTTTTAAACCCTGTACACCTTCTTCGGTTCTTAAATAGACAGAAGGAATAACCTCCATGGTTGGCAGCCCTTCTGCTAATGGACCTCCTTCTTGATATGCAACTTCCACTTGAGGCTCTACTTTATTTCTAATTCCTTCAAGTACTGTAATTGGATTTTGAGGAGTTCCGCTATAATTACCTAAGAGCGATTGCACGTTATCAGCATTTGGACCGATAACTACAACTTTTTTTAATGACTTTGAAAGAGGAAGTATATTATCATTTTTTAATAAAACAATACTCTTTTGCGATGCTTTTCTTGCCAGACTATTATGTGCGGCATTATTATTTACCGAGAATGGAATTTGTGCATAAGGCACTATCGTATCAGCATCGAACATACCTAGCTTAAACCTTGCAGTATATAACCTAGTTAATGCTAAATTTAACTTGCCTTCGTCAATTAGTTTCTCTCTTACAGCTTCATTTAAATTTTTATAGGTACTTCCACAATTTAAATCACAACCTTCCATTAAGGCAAGCGCCGAAGCTTTGGCTGCTGTTTTAGTAATGTTATGATCTTTATAAATATCAGCAATGGCACCACAATCGGAAACAACATAACCATTGAACCCCCATGTGTTTCTTAAAATATTGAATAAAAGCGGACTTGAACTTGCAGCTTCTCCTCTAACTCGATTATAAGCCGTCATAATAGAATGTACATTACCTTCTTCTACTAAAGTTCTAAAAGCAGGCAAATAAGTTTCCCATAAATCACGGGTACTCACGTTAACGTTAAATTCGTGCCTTAAGGGTTCTGGCCCCGAGTGTACTGCATAATGTTTCGCTGTAGCTACGGTTTTAAGATATTTAGGGTCGTCCCCCTGTAAACCTTTTACAAACTGTAAGCCCATTTGTCCTGTTAAGTATGGGTCTTCACCATAAGTTTCATGCCCACGCCCCCACCTGGGATCTCTAAAAATATTGATATTAGGCGACCAAATAGTTAATCCTTGATAAATATCATGCTGCCCATTTCGTTTATATTCATGATGTTTGGCTCTAGCTTCATCGGAAATAACTTGTGCCACTTTAAACATGAGTTCGGAATCCCAAGAACCCGCCATCGTGATAGACTGTGGAAAAACAGTCGCATAACCCGCACGGGCTACCCCGTGTAAAGCCTCATTCCACCAATTGTATTTTGGCAAACCTAAACGTTTAATAGCTGGTGCATCAGACATTAGTTGCTCTATTTTTTCTTCTAAAGTTAATTGAGCAATTAAATCATCTACACGTTCTTGAATAGGTAATTCTGGATTTTGAAATTTATAAGTTTGTTGTGCAAATAAAGCCTTAGTACTTAATAACCCAAAAAAAGCCAAGTATTTTAAATACGTTTTCATTGTTTACTTCGAAACTTTAAACCAGTCTACATCGGCATAACCACCTCTTGTTGATTCTTCTCCCCTTACACTAAAAAGCCCAACTTTTGTACCAATCCATTTACCAGGTAATGCGGTAAATGGCTTTCCTATTTTCTTATATTTTTTTCCGTTTTCAGAATAACTAAATTGACATATAGCATCCAAACCATGACCAGTAACCTCTACTTTAAAATAGGCTTCATTTGTTTTTAGTTTTTGAGACTCTATAATTTCTTCTTCTCCTCCTTTAATAGCTTTCTTGGCTACAATCTGTTGTATGTAATAGTTATTTTCTTGATGCGTGATTTGTAAGCTAGCATAGTCCATCCCCATAATTATTAATCCCGCAGCTTTATCGGAAACGGCTTCCTCTGGAATTAATTTAATTTTTGTTGTTGCTACGAAATTTTTAGCAGGAAACTTTTGCAATAATAAGTTAGGTGTCATCCACAAATTCTTGGACTTTTTAGGTGTTTTTATTGAAAACAACCTTAAGTTGTCGGAACCACGCAGTTTAGAGTGCCATAAAATATTGGTATTGGCTTGGTACTGCCATTGTAAGCCAATATTATTACCTGTGAACATATCGGTATCTTGTGGAGTTACTATAGGGTATGTTTTTCCTATATGCGGTTTTTTATGCGATTTAACTGGCTCTCCTATACCATTTCCATCTAAATCCTCCCCCATTAAAGGCCAATCGTTACTCCAAGACATAGGTTGTAAATGCACAATTCTACCATAAGCTTCTACATCTTGAAAATGATAAAACCAAGATTCTCCACTAGGTGTATCGACCCAAGCCCCTTGATGAGGCCCGTTTATATCTGTTTTACCTTGCTCTAACACAACTTTTCTTTCATAAGGTCCATATACATTTTTAGACCTTAAAGCCAACTGCCAACCTGTAGAAACTCCACCTGCTGGCGCAAAAATGTAATAATAACCATTTCTTTTATAGAATTTAGATCCTTCAACTGTTGGGTCTATCTCATGGCCATCATATACATGTTGACCTTCATCAATTACCGCTGTTCCTTCCTTATTTAATTCTCTAACGGTTAAGATACTTTTTACGCCTGCACGACTTCCAGCCCAGCCATGAACAAGATAAACACGTCCATTATCATCCCAAAGCGGACAAGCATCAATCGCACCTTTGGCAGGCATAACCAAAACAGGAGCATCCCAGTTTCCAAAGGGATCTTTGGTCTTCACCATATATACCCCAAAATCTGGGTCGCCCCAATAGATATACAACTCATCGTTATGGTAACGAATACTAGGTGCCCAAACGCCATTACCATGTTGCGGGATATTAAAAACATCTTCTGGAACTTGTTTTTTTAAAGCATAATTAACCAACTTCCAATTCACCATATCCTTAGAATGTAAAATTGGTAATCCAGGAACACAATTAAAACTTGATGCCGTCATAAAGTAATCGTCTCCAACACGCACCACATCGGGATCGGAGTAATCGGCATGAATAATAGGATTTTGGTAAGTTTCATCACCTAAATCGGACACCCAAACATCTGACACAAAATTGTTATTATTTTGAGAAAATCCAATATGATAACATATGATAGTTAATAAAAAAAAGTAATACTTCATTTTTAAATTTGTGTTTATTTTATAATAATTTTAAAAAATTCTGATCAAGAAAGCATCCCCAAATGTGAAAACCGAAATAAATAAGGTGACATTAAAATTACTTCTAGATAATCCATAGGATTGTAGATTTGTATATTATGATACCGTATAAAAGGTTGTTAAATTTTGTTAATAAGGAAAACCTAAACACTATTATAAGGTCTATAAGAGGTATATTTTCGTTGATTTTTTTACATTGATTAGTTATAATCTAATCGTGATTTAATCCACCAAACTATTTATATATACTTCAATATTTTCGTAACCTGTACTAAGTTCGTGCCCATTCGGGTTGTTTTTAGTAACATCAAGTTTCATTTCTTTCTTCCAAGAATCTGGCATCCCATCGCCTGAACTATCTACTGGAGCTTCTGTAGATTTTAATTCTGGCCATCCCCCCACATCGGCCTGAGAGTCTATTATGCCACTAGTACTTCCTTTAGAACCTTCAAAAGTATAAGTACCATTTTTAACCTCATTAACAATACGTTCGTCAACAGAATCGCGCACCAGAGATGCTCCACCATGTGCTAAAACCTTTTCATAAGCTTCTTCAGCCGAATCTGTTTGCACATTATTTTCAATATCGTGTGGTGTATTTAGTTTCATGTTAGCTTTATCTTCTTCAGAAACGGTACCATAACTTCCGTGAAATTGATTATAAACGCCATAAGTCCAATTGTCATTGGTTACATTTGAACTTCCTTCCATAAGATTTCCATCAATATAGAACTTCCCCCAAATATCATAGACTTCGGTTCCTTCATTTTTATTTTTATCAATTGCAATAATTCTTGTTTTTTTCTTGGTTGCTGGCCCTGGCTTATAGTAGCAATTAACAATATTAACATTCATAGCTTCACCGCCATAACAACTGTTGCCTCCCCAATTATAAATAACATTATTTCTTAAGTCGACTAAATCTGTTAACGCAAATGATGATCCTGCATACTCTCCTAATCTAGGATTCCTACTATCATGATGCGCTATTAAATTATGGTGAAAAGAGGCATTTTTTCCTCCCCAAATTCCGCCATATCCATGAGAACCTTTTTCGTGTACTGAGGTTTTTAAACTTTCAGTTACAAAACACCATTGAAAGGTGGTATTTTCATTATTATAAAACGTAGCTGTTTCGTCAGACGACCAACTTAAAGAACAATGGTCGATAACAATGTTTTTATGGAATCTTGATTCTAAGGCATCGGCTTGTTGTGCTGCAGCATCACCCATTCTAAACCTCAAATATCTAATAATGACGTTATCTGCATTTATAACAACAGGATAATCTTTAATACAAATACCATCACCTGGGGCTGTTTGCCCTGCAATTGTTAAATCATTATTTGTAATTTTTATAGGCGATTTTAAGGCAATAGTACCAGACACTTTAAACAATATATAACGTTTTCCACTTGTATTTACAGCTGTTCTAAAACTACCTGCTCCTGAATCGTTTAAATTTGTAACAAAAATTACTTTACCACCTCGTCCTCCTGTTGTATATTTTCCAAATCCTTCTGCCGAAGGAAAAGCAAAAGCCTCCTCTTGGACTGCTGTTGGCTGCTCTTCTTCTGGTTCAGGCTGAGGTTCTGGTGTTACTTCTTCCACCTTTTCTTCCTTTTCATCCTCAACAGTTGATGAACTACAGTTATAGGCGAAAATTAAAATTATAACTATTAATACATGAATCTTCTTCATTTTTATTTTTTTATTTCAATAAATAAAGGTGCCTATGTTTTATTGTCAACTCCATTTCTGGCAAGGAATTGCCAAACATCTACAAATGTTACAACTAAACAATTTACTAACTTTTAAGGTATTCTTTAAATGAATACTAACAACATAATAGGCACCCAATTAATTCAAATCACACTGTGATTTTTTTAGATTTTATCTCTAAAATTTGTATCTCCAGAATCATATCTACCAATAAAGCTTTTATCCTTGATATGAAAATCATTCATATTTGGATCTATCCAAAGATCATCCTGAGCGTTTGTATAATTTGCTACCGGGAAACCTGGTATTTCATCTCGTGTAAATGAAAAGTTTGCTGTGGTATAATTATTTAATAAATCAAAGCTAGTATTTTCTAAACCATCTATACCTTGCATACCATAGTTATCAGAATCTGTCATGTCCCAAGTATGCCCCATGATCGTATTAATAATGGTTACACCTCCAGTTACATTATCTTGTCCTGATTCTCTAAATCGTAGAAATTGTCTACCCGTTTCTGGTGTATTTGCAAAACTACAATCGCTAATATTTAAAGACTCAAAATCATTTTTTGAGACAATAAAGTATGCAGCATGATTTACCGAACTATTAGTTATTGAAAAATGATTTAATTTGGCAGCAACGTTATCTACAGCTACAACTCCATACCCGTTAATACTGTCTAAAACACAATTATTAATAAGGTAATTATTTATAACATTAGCATTATCTTTTTGTCTTAAAACCCCTCTAAAATTGGTTATGTAACAATCTTCAAAGCTAATTTCGTCGAGAGTTGATGTTTTACTCATATTCATAACATATTTACCTGACCAATCGGTTCCACGTAACTCTAAACCTACAAAGCGTAGATGACCTACATTCGCACCATCGGCCACATCAAAATTCCCGTTAAATAATAGTTTAGCTTTTTCTTCTCCAAAACCATAAGCCGCTTGAATAGTAACCGATTTATCTAAAGCAACAGAAGGCGCATCGTAAACAGAACCTCGAGCTATTAAGATTGTAGAATTATCTGGAGCAGATGCTAAAGCATCAATTACAGCACTTACACTTTGATCTCCTCTTATATCGATTACTCCTGGACTTGTGGGGTCTATATCTGCAATTCTTGTAGTATAATTAACCCAACCTCTAGATCTATCTTCACTATAAATGGCTATTTGATAAGTTGTTTCAGGTTCTAGGTTTTCAACTACGGCGACACCTGCCAGTTGCTCGTCTTCTGTGACTGCTTGCTCTGGAAAAAGCGGATTTTCTAATCTTAAATCGTTTTCACTAAACACTTGGATTCCTGTAACAGGTAAACCTGAAGGTGTCCATGTTACTCTTGCTGCGATATCAGTTACATCAAAAGGTGCTGGTTTATTTAAAATCGAAGGAAAAGTTTGGGTACGTATGTTTCCAAAATCTGAAACTTTACTATCATACATAGCCTCCTGAGCATGTGCTTGTGCTCTTACCTGATAGATCACATTCCAGAATAACTCTTCTCCTACTGTGGCTTCTTCAACAACGACATAACTCGTATCAGATTTAATTATATATTCTACCGTGGCAAAGGAATCTCGACTCACTTCTACAGTGTAATTAATGGCATCTTTATATTGCGCCATATCTACTATGATGGTATTATCTATTGCTTCCAATAGCCCTTCATTTAGTACAGGACCGAACAAACGTGTTTTTTCCTGAGAAACATCATCATCATTGTTACATGCATAACATAAAACCATGCATATACAAGATAAAGCTAACACGTTTATATTAAATATGTTAAATTTATTTTTCATGTGTATTGTATTTTTTTTATTTAAAAGCATAACCATCATTTTTTAAAGTTCCTTGGCTATTTTCAATCGCAATTGTAGGAATTGGAAATATATATCTTGCAACTCCTGGCATCGGTCCTTCATCAATATGGTTTGCCCAATCTCTAGTAACCCATTCTTTATAAGTAAGGTCATCATCATGAAGTTCTAATAAAAATGATACTCTTGTCCAAGAATCATCTGGTGGAACAATTTTTCTGTCAGGGTTTAATATGACAAACTCACCATTTTCATCAATTTTCCAGTACATATAATCTGGATATTGAGTAGTACCATTATAAGCATCATCGGCTAAATTTTTAAGCGTTTCAACGGTTTCTCTCATTTTTTCAGAGTAAATACCCCATCTAATAAGCTCATATTTACGAATCATTTCTCCTCCAAACTCCCAAGCACGTTCATCAACAATAGCCTCAAAAAACGCTTCTTTTGATGTGGATACACTAGCTAAATATTGGTCTACATCTTCAGTCCAGGTCGATTGATCAAAAGCTCTTTCTCTCACTCTTCTTAAAGCGTTTTGAGCTTCCATTGTTGGACCGTTAAGTTCATTTTCGGCCTCGGAAAACATTAAAATCACATCGGCATATCGCATCATTGGCCAGTTTATCCCAGTACTTTTGGCTGATGATGCTCCTGGAGGATTAGTTAAATCTGCTCTACTCCATTTTCCTTGTGAGATATTAAGAGGTCTGTCTACAAATTCCTTTTCAAAGTTTACATTGATTTTATATAAACCACAGGTTATGTCTCTTCTTAAATCATCGGAATCAAATGACAAATAATAAGAAGGAGGCATGGCCATATAATTATTTCCTGAGCCAAAATCGTGTGATGATGTTGGACCACCTTCAACAGTAATTCCAATATTCCAACCCACATCACCACTATTTAAAGAGAAAGGCACCTCGAATAAAATTTCTCCATTTTCTGAAGGTTGTTGAAACTTAACTTGATCTAAAAATATCTGCCTAAAATCTTTAGGCAATTCACGATCTTTTAAACTCATTAATTTAGCTGCATAGGTTTTAGCTATACGGTAATACTCCAAATAATCAGCGTCTCTTACCATGGTTAATTCTGGGGTTAAATAATAGCCCCCTCTTTGAAGAGCTAGCCTAGCAATCATACCCAAAGTATATTCTCTGTTTACCTGCTCAATGCCGAATCTGGTTTGTTCAGACCACTTCATGTGCTCTTCAATTTCAATTAGGTTTTGAATTTCACCCGAAAGTATGGTGTTTCTATGTGTTTTAGGCAGGAAGAAATCGGCACCTGCTACTGGAGCATCTACAACATAAGGGACATCTCCAAAATAAAAACTTAACATACTATACCAGTAAGCTCTTAAAGTATAGGCTTCTCCTAACAATTGATAAAATGTGCCTCTTTCTGTAGAATCACTAGAATTTAGCTTACCACTATTTTTAATACCTTCAATAGAAATATTGGCATCTCTAATGGCTTTATAAGCATTAGACCATACGATATCTAAATCTCTATTTGCTGGGTTTGCATCTAAATTCCATATTTGATAACGATCGGATTGACTTCCCCAACCACTTGAGTGTTCTATATCCGTATTTCCGGTCATATTGTTTGACAACCTTGACCTAAATGCGTCTTGATTAAAATAAGAGTAAGCCGCATTAACACCATTTCTAGCATCGTCTACATTAGAGTAAATGTAATTATTATCAAAAGTAGAAATAGAATCAGGTTCCATAAAATCCTCACTACAAGATGCAAACATTACAAGTGAGCATGTTGCTATTATATTTTTTATTTTCATATTTAAATGTTTTAATCCCATTGCTTAAAATGTTACGTTTAAACCAACGGTATATGAACGACTTCTTGGGAATGAAGAGTCATCTACACCTGGTGTTAATCCATTACCTCTCGAATTTACTTCTGGATCGTATCCACTATATTTTGTCCATAGCTTTAAATTTCTTCCAGTGGCATACACTCTAAACTGAGACATTCCTATTTTTGAAATTAATTTTGAAGGTAAGTTATACCCTAAAGTTAAGTTGTTTAACCTTATAAAAGATCCATCTTCAATAGCCCATGAATGTACTACAGCACCAGCACCACCATGACTTGCGTGTGACCACATATCTTTATTAGGATTCATTTGTGCTAATTGATCTAAATCTGTCACAACACCACCTGGCGTTCCTGTGTACTGCCCATCCACATCAATATATGTAAACCTGTGATCGGTACTCATCCCTTCTAATAAGTTACCATTGGTAACTCTTCTAAATTGATTGAACTGAATTTTTCCTGTGTTATAAACATCATTTCCATATTGATAATTGAAAAATATAGAGAAATCGAATGCTTTATAACGTGCGTTTAAACCAAATCCTCCTTGAAAATCTGGTAAAGCATTACCAATAACTTGTCTGTCGTCAGCATCAATAACACCATCACCAGCATCGGCAATACCGTCCCCGTCTGTATCTACGGTATTTAAGTCTTTTAATTTAAGGAAACCTGGTCTTAAGTTTCTATTCCCCACAACAGGACCAGAATCTACGACACCATTATTTAACACATAAGCTTTAGAGGCATCATCGTAGCTTGAAAAATCGTCTACAGTATACATCCCATCGGTAACATATCCATAAATATCTCCTACTTTACCACCTACTTGTAAATAATAATCGTTGATATTATTTAAATCTGTACTCGCCCAATTTGAACGTTCAAACCGTTCGGTAGTTCCATCTAAAGCATCAATTTTAAAAGTGTTTTTACCAATATTAAAATTGGTAGACAAACTAAAATCTGTATTATCTACAATAAACCCAGTAGCTCCAAATTCAATACCTTTATTGGAAGTAGAACCAATGTTATCCCACTGCGTAGTAAATCCTGTATTATTTGGGATGGCAGACTGAATCAATAAATCGGTTGTTTTATTAGAATATAAATCGACACTACCGTTTAAGCGTCTGTTAAAAAATAAGAAATCAAGACCCAAGTTATTGGTTGCTGTAGTTTCCCATACAAGGTCTGGGTTATATAATGAATTACTATCGGGTGTGTAATAAACATTATCAAAATTCCCAAAACCTGGACCTCTATTGGTTGTTGCTCCAAATAAAAACTGCGTGGCTGTTGCAGGGACTCTATCGTTACCCGTTTCACCATAAGTTAGTCTAAGCTTAAGTTCGTTAACAAAATTGGCATTAGACATAAAACCTTCTTCATGAATTTTCCACGCAAATGCTAAAGCAGGGAAAATACCTAGTCTGTTTTTTTCAGAAAATCTACTAGACTCATCTGCTCTAAATGTAAGTGTAAAAATATATTTATTTATAAGCTGAAAATCCAATCTTCCAAAAACCGATTTTCTATTAGAATTTGTAAAATCTTCCGTTTCTTTTCTGTCTACTCTACCAAAGGCCATATTAGCGAATAATTCCTCAGGTGTAATAGAAGCTCTAAAATCTTCCGATCTAGTAAAGTCACGCTTACCACCGCTTGATGATATTTCTTGGCCTAATAAAAAGTCTAATACATAATCATCATCATGCCAAGATTTTTTATAATTTAAAGTATTTAACCATCGGTATGAAAACTCTTCCCTGTTGTCCTTTTGACCAATTGGCAAACTCCCTCCGTTATTGAAAGACTCTCCTGTTAAAGGCCCATAAAATCTTAATTCCTCTCTAAATTCTTTCTCAGTTGAAAAGGTTGTTTTAAATTCCAGTCCATCAACAATATTCCAAGCTAACCCAGCATTTAAAACGTATGAATTATAGGTACGCTTTCTCCAGTCTTGTTCAACAAGCTCTCTTGGATCCACTAGACTTAAAAGAAATTGTTGATAATCATTATCCGCGCTAGGGTTATTTAAGTCAACATCTATATCATCAGCTATACCATTAACAGGTCTCGTTTGAACGGCATCCTTTATTTTTAACTGAGCCCTTGTTGATGTACCAGCACCATTAATTTCTGTATTTGTAATTCTGGTACCTACATCTAACTTTAATTTATCGGTGATTTTTTGATTTAATTTAAAGTTAATTGCTGTTCTGGCAAAACCAGAACCAACCAAAAGACCTTCATCATCGTTATGAGACACACTTAAACGCATGCTTGTTAGTTCTGTACCCCCACTCACACTCAAATTATGATATTGAGATAATCTTGAACCTCCAAATAACTCCTCTTGCCAATCGGTAGGGGTTTTACTTTTATAAATATCAATATCTTCATAATTACCAAAATAACGTTCATGACTTCTAATAGCTGTCTCACCACGTAGGGCTTGATATTCGTAATTAGCTAAAACAAATTCATAAGGAGATAACACCTCGTATCGTCTATCTTCTGGTAAGGTATTAAATTGAAAGTAATTATTATAAGCAACAGATACTTTACCCAGCTTTGGACTTTTTGTGGTAATAACAATAACTCCATTTGATGCTCGAGCCCCATAAACGGCGGTAGCTGCAGCGTCTTTGAGTACATCAAGGGTTTCAATATCACTTGCTGGAATATCATTTATTGTGCTTACAATAAATCCATCGACAACATAAAGCGGTGAATTATCTTGAGTGATCGAACCACCTCCTCTAACACGTATTTGGATATCTGCTCCTGGTTCTCCATCGGCAGATGTCACGTTAACTCCAGGGAGTCGCCCTGTAATAGCTTCTGCTGCTGTGGCTACCGGAATTTTTTCAATTTCACTACCAGAAATACTAGCTACGGCACCAGTCATGTTCTCCCTTTTTACTTTTCCGTAACCATAATCAACAATAACAACCTCATCGAGTTGGTTCTCATCCACTTCAAGGATGATTTGAATAACTGTTTGATCGCCTACAACAACATCTTGGGACTTATACCCCATATAGCTAATTTGTAAAACTGGGTTTGGTGTAGATATATTAAGGGTATAATTACCATCAAAATCTGACACTGTACCATTTTTAGTACCTTTAACAATAATGGAAGCACCTGGTAGCGGGTCTCCAAAATCACTAGACGTTATTGTACCTGAAATTGTTTGTCCAAAACTTGAACTTGTACTTAAAAAAAGTAGCATTGCAAAAGCACTTAAAACAACTTTTTGCAAAGCCTTTCCTTCCATTTTCCTCACTTTAAGGAGGAATAATAAATAATTAGAATAAAAATAGTTTACCATAAATATTGGTTTTAGTTTAGTTTAATCAATAATTTGGCTAGAATTATCTATGACTTTAAAACCCACTTATTAACAATGCATCAAAATGTTTTATACAATTTTATTGATTCAACATTATTAACTGCTTTGTCTTAACAAATGCATAATATTATCACTTGGTCAAATTTATCTTAATAAAATGTTAAGCACTTTTAAATTTTAATCGATTGCTTTCAAATTTTTAACGTTTACAGAGTTTTAAAGGGTTTAGAGCAACTGTTTCACAAAATGATTGCTGATTTTTTTAATAAATCGTTCAATTTTAAGAACCAAAAAGTGAACGATTTATAAATTTTACTTGTAATTTTTAGAGATTTCAAATTGAATTTACACAAACAGGTTGCATTATATTCAGATTGAAGGGATCTTATGAATCTGATTATAAAGGTTACATTTTGAAAAAAGAGAAGTCTTTTTGACTTTTAGAAGACAAAAGAATTATATCACTTGGATGTAATACTATGAATTGATATTAAAAAGATTTACACTTACAAGGAATATGAAAATCTTAAAATATATTAAGATTCTCGTAAGTTGTTTCGATGTCCGAAATGACAAATAGTTATTAATTCGTTGTCCAACTAATTAACATTTCTATTTTTTACGTAATCTGAAGGAGACTCGTTATAGACCTCCTTAAAACATGTGCTAAAATAACCAGCTGCATTAAACCCAACTTTATATGCTACATCTGCAATATCTGTTTCTCCAGCATCCAAAAATTGTTTGGCTCTTTTTAAACGCATATCCCTAACAAACTCAACTGGGGTCATACCCGTAAGACTTTTAAATTTCTTGTTAAAAGTAGGGCGCCTCATTTTAATGGTTTTTGCAATAATATTAATATTAAAACTAGGGTCGCTAAGTCCCTCTTCTACTATGGATATAATATCTTTCAGAAATTTTTCATCTTTAGTCGTGATAATAATTTCACTAGGCTCTAGGGCTATTTTTTTAATGTTACCCTGTAAGGTTTGAAAAAATTTCTTTCGGCTACTGATTAAGTTTTCAATAGAAGCTTTTAAAAATTCGGTATCAAATGGTTTAGTAATGTAATAATCGGCACCATAATTTAAACCTTCTATTTTACTTTCTACTGAAGACTTTGCTGTTAGCAAAATAACAGGAACATGACTAGTTTCTGTGGTATTCTTTAGTGCTTCCAAAAATTGAATACCATCCATCACTGGCATCATAACATCACTAATAATTAAATCTGGCACTTTTTTAATGGCTAGGTCTAAGCCTTCCTTGCCATGGGATGCACTTACAACTCGATAAAATCGCCTAAGCTGACTCCTTAAAAAAGCTCTTAGTTCATCATTATCTTCAACAATTAACACTAAAGGCGCATGGGTCATATTCTCTACATCTGAAGTTTCAATTTCAGAAGTTAATGATTTCTCTATTTTAGGTGTTTTAGGTTTAGGGATTACGATATTAGGTTTTTCATCAAAATTAAATATTTTATTATTTAAATCTATTTCAATATGGACCGTCAAACCTCCATGTTCGTTATTTGTTGCATAAATTTCACCTTGATGAAGCTGTATATATTCCTTACATAGAGCCAAACCTATTCCTGTGCCTTCAATATGTCTTTGGTTCATTTCAGTTTCATAGTACAATTTAAAGATGTCTTGTAGCTTATTTTCTTCAACACCGACACCTTCATCGATAACCCGTATTTTTAAGATATTGTGATTGTCCTTATCCAAATTAATGATAATGGTGCTATTATGAGGTGAAAACTTGATGGCATTAGATAACAAATTATAAATTACTATATCAATTTTTTTCTTATCCAAATGCACACATAATGCATCAAAATTAGAATCAATTTTAACTCTAATTTGTTTTTCGCTCCCTGTTTGAGCAAATAAAGAAGCTAATTCATTTAAAAATGAAATCATCTCCATTTCTTCCACATGCAACACTTCCTTTCCGCTTTGTACTTTCCTAAAATCGAGTAATTGATTTACAAAACGTACTAATCGATTGGTATTTTTTCTAACGGTCTCGATATAATCATTCCCAACCGAACTTAACTTTTCGTATTTAGCAATTTCCTCAATAGGGTTTACTATTAAAGTTAGTGGTGTTCTTAACTCATGCGAAATATTAGTAAAAAAACTCAATTTTAATTCAGTCATTTTTTGTTCTACCACCACTTTGTTACGAAGTCTAATCATTGAATAAGCAATCCTTCTTGCTATTTCGATCAAAATCAAAATCAAAATTAGATATAAAAAATAAGCAAAATTAGATTTCCAAAACGGAGGAGAAATTGTAAATGCAAGTGATTTACTAGGCATGTTAGAATACAAATCATCATTCATACATTTCACTTCAAAAGTAAAATCACCAGGCGGTAAATTGGTAAACGTTGCTTTTCTCTGATTGCTTACGTTTTGCCATTCATCGTTAAACCCTTTCAATCTGTATGCGTAAATTTGTTTGTTATTAGAACGATAATCTAAAACCGTATAATTTATTCCTATCGTACTGTGCTTATAATCGAACAATAAATTATCTTCATAATTAATATTCTTCTTAAGAGGGAAATCATCTGAACTAATCGTAGCGTTTTTGTTGTTAATTTCTAAGTTAGTGAAAACCATTTTCACATCAATTTCATTGTCTTCAACATCTTTTGGGTTAAATGTTATATAACCTTTTATACAACCGAAAATTAAATTTCCATTTGGTAACATGGCATTGGTAGATTCTGAGAATCCAGTATCCACCAATCCATCGTTAGAATCGTAATTTTTAAATTTCTGATTAATTAAGTTGAATTTAGACAAGCCATTTTCAGTAGCTAACCATAAATTTTTCTCTTTATCTTCAATCATACTTAGGATGAAATCGCTTGGCAACCCATCATACTTAGTATAAGTTTTAAATTTTAATCGTCCACTTTCCTTTTGCGAAACCAAACTTAAACCACCTCCTGCGGCCGAAACCCACATTTTATTTTCTGAATCTTTATACAAAAAAAGTACATCGTTACTCCCCAAACTAAATCCATCATCTGACTTCTTTACATATTTTGAAAATTCAATATTCTGATGGTCTGTAGTATTGGGATCAAAAGTTAACAACCCATTAGTAGTGGCTACCCAAATTTTATCATCATACCCTGTTAACAAATACCTTACCCGTCCAGATGCTGTAATGGGATAATTTTTAAAATTATTTATAAATCGTACACCTTCTTCACTTTGCTCAATAAGAGTAATTCCACCTCCAAAAGTACCAATCCAAATTCGTCCTTGGGCATCTTCTAAAATGGAATAAATAAGATTACTATTTAGACTATTGGCATTACTATCATTACTTTTAAAATGAATTAATTCATATTTAGATTTTTCATTATTTATAGGCACCGCCTTATACAATCCATCACCTTTAGAACCTAGCCATATATTACTTTGACTATCTTCTAGCATGGTATATATTAATCCGATATCATCCTCTGGCCAATTTACAAACAGGTCTTTAAGATTAACCTTTTTTTTACCACTAAAAACATGAAGTTTTCTAGCTTTAGAAGCAATCCATACGCGTTTCTGGGAATCGGTTAAAAGGGCTCTAATCTCATTCTCGGATTTGTTCTTAGTTTCCGGAATTACGAGTTGTTGCTCAAAGCTTCCCTTCTGAAAAATAATTTTATTAATACTTCTATCCTTAGTACTAAGCCATAACCCTCCACAGGTATTATCCAAATACATACAAGATACAATATTTGAAAATTTTTGATTGGGATCACCTGGTTTATTATAAAAGTATTCGAAAGCACTCTTTTCCTGGTCATAGTAGCCAAACCCTCCACCTTTTAACCTAACCCAAACCCTACCAAATAAATCTTCTAATACTGAGTAAGTTTGTTCAATTAATAAAAAAGATGCATCATTTTGTTGTGAAAAAAAACTAAACTTAAAACTTTTTGGATCTACCATAAAAACCCCATGCTTATGTGGTTCTACCCAAATTAATCCCTCTTTATCTTCAAAAATACTATGGAGTGCTTTTTCAGATAGCTTAAGTCTACCTCCTATTTTTTCGGTTATTATGTTATAAGTAAGGAACTCACCTCCTGCTGTTGTTAGATATAGTATATCGGGTGAAATTTTAGAAACTTCAATAGCATTAATTATGCTGTTAGTAAGCTGGGTAGTTTGAGACACCATGGTTCTTTTATCCCATTTAACTAAATGTCCTTCACCTGTACCAAACCAGATTGCTTCTTCCGTCTCTGCAAAACTGCGTACATTTTGACCGTTTATGATATTCGCTGAACTAAATTTATAAGGTTCTGATTTCGTTAAAACATCTAGGCCTTTACGAGAGCCAACCCAAACCGAATCCTTTTTATACTCATATACAAAATTTATATAATTTGACGAAATGGCGTTGCCATTTATAGAATCTTTACTATAATGAGATATCTGTATGCTAGATTCTGTATTTTCTTCTGCTAAAAAAAGCCCCCTATTTTCTGAAATCAGCCAGACATTGCCACTTTTTGTTGGAACTATTCTATCAAAAGTTATTTTATTTGTTCCTATGATTTCTGCAATAGATAAGAATTTCTCTTTACTTTTTTCAAATCTATAAATTTGTTCATCATAGGCTATAAGCCACAAATTACCAGATGAATCTTCCTCCAACATATCAATGCGGTTGTTTCCTAAGGTACTGCCATCCCCTGGTTTCGCTTTATAGGTCACAAAATTAGTCCCGTCAAATCGGTTTATACCATCCCAAGTAGCAAACCACATAAAACCATCTTTACTTTTCATAATATCCCTAATTCCATTATGAGAAAGACCATCTTCTGTGGTATATTTTTCTATTTTACATTTAATTTGTCCATTTATAAAGCTAATTCTAATTAATAAAAAAAGACAAATAATAATTCTCTGATAAAGCATTGTGATTTCTTTTGAAAATATGAAGCCTTTTGAAAAGTTATTAATTTCGCTGTAAATTAAGTCACACTTACCTAAACTTACAAAAATCATGGGTGCTTTGCACTATGCCAGTAGACTTCATGTAACACAGAACAGAACTCTTCAAATACCGCATTTATTTTGGTTATTCAAAATTAGTTAGGGTTTATTTTGGTTCTAAATCAATAGCGTCCAAAACGCTTAAAAAGGGAAAGGGATTTTGTATCTCAAAATATTATTTTTGAGTTGCACAACAAAAAACAACCTTTCTCCATGACAAATATAACATTGTTCTCTCAGATAATCTCCAAATTAGACCGTTCTAGTTTTTCTAAACTTGTAAAAGCCAAGGGAACAGATAAACATCAAAAAGGATTTAATAGTTGGACACATTTAGTCTCCATGTTGTTTTGTCAATTTGCAAAAAGTCAATCCGTCCGAGATATAAGTAATGGACTTCGCTCTGCCACAGGAAACCTTAATCATTTAGGCATACAGAAAGCACCTTCTAAATCAACGATAAGCTATCAAAACAAACATCGAGACTGGACGCTTTATCGAGATTACTACTATGTTCTTTTAAAAAGTTTTGGACAGCACCCTCACTTAAAACGTGTTAAATTCAAAATTAAATCCAAGATATTTCTATTAGATTCTACAACGATAAGTCTATGTTTAAGTCTCTTTGATTGGGCAAAATACAAAACCCACAAAGGAGCTGTAAAAATGCACACCTTGCTTGATTATGATGGTAATTTACCGCACTATGTAAATATTAGCGATGGTAAAACAGCAGATAATAAAGGAGCTTACGATATTCCTTTGATTAGCCGTTCGGTTATTGTCGCAGATCGATTTTATAATGATTTTTCGTTACTTAACGTTTGGGACAGCAACCAAGTGTTTTTTGTAATTAGGCACAAAGAAAACATCCAATTTAAGAGTATTAAAGAAAAAGAATTGCCAGAAAATAGACATCATCATGTTTTAAAAGATGAAATCATTGAGCTAACAGGGGCTAAATCAAAAACAAAATACCCAAAGAAGCTACGTAGAATAGCTGTATGGGACGATAAAAATAACCAGGAAATAGAACTTATTACCAACCAAATGTCTTGGACAGCAAACACAATTAGCCAACTCTACAAAGCTAGATGGGATATTGAGATATTCTTTAGAGACATCAAACAACAGCTACATATTAAATCGTTTATAGGAACTTCTGAAAATGCCGTAATGATACAAATATGGACGGCTCTTATTACTATACTCATCCTAAAAGCCTTAAAAGCAAATCCAAAATATAATTGGTACTTGTCCAATTTAGTAGCTTTTATAAGACTTAACCTTTTTGTCAAAGTGGATTTGCAAAAATGGATTGATAGCCCTTTTAACGAGCAGCCTCCCCCCAAACAAAATTATACACAAGGGGTTCTTTTTTGAAAAAGATAAAAAACATGGCTTATTACCAGTAAAATCGTTGACTTTTGATTAGATCAAAAATGTTTAGGACAGGATTGGTTCTAAATATAGAAATTAACAATTTAAACACATCGGATCAGTCCTAAAAGTTGGGGACTAGGCATAAATTTGTGCTAATCTAAAGAGGAAGAATTCCTTATTTCTCACACCTCTAAGTTGTTGTCTAAAGGCTTTGATCTTTGCATTAAAAGATTCAGCCGCCGCATTGGTACTTCTGTTGTCAAAATAGTTTAATATTCCCCTGTAATTTAGGGAGATTGTGTTCATAACAACTCTAAAGCTTTTAAAGCCACTATTTTCAATTTGATTGTACCAAAGTGCCAATTTAGTCATTGCTATATTTTTGTCTGTACAAGTATTATAAATTACTCTTAGCTGGTTTGACAAGTCATAAGCTTCCTTTATCATAGGGTATTGCTTGAATAAAATTCCTGCCCTTTCCTTTTGGGAACTAGTCCATTTGTCAGGACTTTTGAATAGAAGATACCTACTTCGTGCTAGCAGTTGTTTGCGCGTATCCCCGTTACTAAATACTTCTGCTCGATACTGGTAGTTATTATTTTTAGCTGTCTTTATAGCCTCATTTTCTAGTTCTAGAGCTTGCCAGCGGTATTTTACTCTAATGTCTTGTACAGCATCAGAAGCTAGTTGTTGTACATGAAAGCGATCAATGACTTGCACGGCTCTTGGGAAGCTCTTCTTTGCAATTAGTTTCATGCTACCGGCCATATCTAAGGTTATTTCTTCTACCAACCTCCGCTTGCCTTCAGGTATCTTTTTAAGACATTTAATAACCTCTTCAGCCTTAGTTCCTGAAATAATAGCTACAATAGAACCTGCTCTACCTTTGGCTTTTTTATTGGTTACTACGGTGTATAACTCTCCTTGTGAAAGTGCTATTTCATCTATAGATAATCGTTTGCCAATATTTTGAGGGTAGACTAACCATTTGGAGGATTGCTTAAGGTATTCCCAATCTTTAAATTCACTTAAATAATCTCGATATTGGCGCTGTAGCTTTTTACCATCTAAACCATACAAATTAGCTATAGTTTGCGTGCTAGTATTGTTATTATCAATTAATTTCTTTTAAAAAAGCGGCAAACTCGATGGTCATACGAGTGCCTTTTGCTACATTATTCCAGTCTCTTTGCAGGGTTTCTTTTGTGTCTACATCACGCCATCTGCGGCGCTTTAAATGCAGATAAACTAGTTTCCCTCTAAGTGGAAAATCCTCGATAATTATTTCTTTATGAAAACCTTTAGATTCTACTTTACGTGTTTTAAAACTATTTGGGACAATGTTCTTCTCTTCGAAATACAACCGAAGTTTATCTTCTGTTGAAGAACTACTTTTAAAACTAAAATGAGCTACCAGAAAATCAGGTAGTAATAAGGATAATAAATCTTTAGAAATTTCCACGGAATTTAATTTTTTCCAAAGATAAAATTATTTTTACTCCCCAACTTTTGTGCTTGATCCCTTTTGTGCTTGACCCAACACATCTTAACTTTTTTTCGCTTAATAAAAGTTAATGCATTATATGATAAAAATGAAGTGAAGAAATAAAAAAATCTTGAAACTAAAGCTGTTCAAGATTTGAGTATTGGGTACAAAAAAAGGCAAGCTACCTACATCACACCGCTACGACCATTTACCTTTGCTTCGTTCCCGACCTGGAGGATTCAACAGGAGCTGGTTGTGTAGGACTTGCCGAGTGCAAATATACAACCTTTTAAAAATATCACAATGATTTTTTAAACTGATTTTAAATAAATATCTTGCCTTAAATTACATAATTACAATGACAAGACTTAAGCAATTCATAATCATAATTTTAACAACCACTTTAATCGCTTGTGGATCTAATGGAAATCCTAAAAAAAGTGATTTTTCTATCATCACCAATGCTCTAAAAGGTAATATATCGAATCAAAAAACGCTAAAATTAGATTTAGAAAACAAAAAAGGTCACACTATAGACTCGGTTTCTTATAAACTAGATGGTATTTCTGTTCCTGAAAGTTTCAGCTTAGAAGACAAAAAATTAGGCAAACATACCATTGAAGCCACCGTATATTTTAATGGTGAAAAACAAACAACAACTTCGGTAGTTACTATTTTAAATCATGAGTTGCCTAAGGTTTACACCTATAAAATAATTAATGAGTATCCTCATGATATCACCTCTTACACCCAAGGTTTAGAGTTCTATAATGACACGCTTTACGAAAGCACCGGTCAATATGAAGAATCGAAACTTAGAAAAGTAGATTATAAAACTGGTGAAGTTATAAAAAACACCGATTTAGATCCCGCCTATTTTGGTGAAGGTCTTACCATTTTAAATGATAAAATTTATCAGCTTACCTGGCAAAAAGGCACTGGTTTCGTGTATGATGTGAATACTTTTGAAAAATTAAGCACTTTTAAATACGGAAACAGTAAAGAAGGATGGGGTTTATGCCATGTGGATCAAACTATTTATAAAAGTGATGGTTCTGAAAACATTTGGATTCTAGATCCTGAAACCCTTGTGGAAGAAGATCATATACAAGTTTACACCAACAAAGGAAAAATTATAGGCATCAATGAAATGGAATGGATTGAAGGCAACATTTACGCAAATCGATACCAAAAAGATGGCGTGGCTATAATAAACCCAAAAAATGGTGCTGTTATTGCGGTGGTAGATTTCACCCCACTAAAAAACCTAGTAACCCAACATGAAGGCTTAGATGTATTAAACGGGATTGCTTATAACCCTAAAAGTAAAACCATTTTTGTGACAGGAAAACGCTGGGATAAACTCTTTGAAATTGAAATTGTGAAGGAATAAGATACCTTTTAGGGAGTTTTTTCGTCATTTCATAAAATAATTAGGGTTTACAGAACGATATCTTTTATATTTGTTTTAATACATTAAACCCACTTTTATGGATAATTTAGATGCCGCAAGACTGCAAATGGCATTTACCCTCATTTTTCACATTGTATTTGCTTGTGTTGGTATGGTTATGCCTTTTTTTATGATTGTAGCCCATAAAAAATGGTTAAATACCAAGGATGTCATCTACTTAAAACTTACCAAGTCTTGGCAAAAAGGTGTTGCTATTTTCTTTGTAGTTGGTGCTGTTTCTGGAACGGCTCTATCCTTTGAATTGGGCTTACTCTGGCCAGAATTTATGAAACATGCCGGCCCCATAATTGGGATGCCTTTTTCATTAGAAGGTGCAGCTTTTTTTGTTGAAGCCATAGCCTTAGGCTTTTATTTATATGGTTGGGACAAAATTCCTGAAAAATTTCATTGGTTTACAGGGGTTATCGTGGGGGTATCGGGTGTTGCTTCGGGGATTCTTGTTGTTTCGGCTAATGGCTGGATGAATGCCCCTTCAGGCTTTGATTATATAAACGGCGAATTTGTGAATATCGATCCAGTTCAAGCCCTACTCAATCCTGCCTGGTTTACTCAAGCTTTACACATGACTTTAGCCGCATTCACTGCTACGGGATTTGCCGTTGCAGGCATTCATGCTTATCAAATTTATAAGCGACGCCATGTGGAGTTACATAAAAAAGCTTTTAAAATAGCCATTACCTTTGGCGCTGTAGCTGCTATTTTACAACCTATTAGTGGCGATTTATCGGCCAAAGATATCGCAAAACGCCAACCTGTAAAATTGGCTGCCATGGAAGCACATTATGAAACTCAAAAAGGAGCACCTCTGTATATTGGTGGTATTGTAAATACAGAAACTCGAGAGGTTACACATAAAATAGAAATCCCGAAAGCCTTATCATTTTTAGCTTTTGGCGATTTTGATGCCGAAGTAAAAGGATTAAACGATTTTCCTATAGATGTGCAACCCAATGTACCTATTGTTCATTATGCTTTTCAAACTATGGTAGGTTTAGGAACTTTACTTTTAATTTTCGGACTCGTTTTTTTTGTAAGCCTTGTTAAAAAATCATGGTGGACAAACCGAAAATTCTGGTTAATCTTCACGCTTTTAGTACCTTTAGGCTTCATAGCCTTAGAGGCAGGTTGGATAGTAACTGAAGTGGGTAGACAACCGTGGATTATTCACAACATCATGAAAACTAAAGATGCCGTAACACCCATGCCGGGTATGATATATAGCTTTTACATGTATGTGGGGTTATATAGCATCTTAACACTTGCTGTAACCTGGCTAATGATGCGTCAAATTAAATCACTTAACTACCCAAACCTGTATTAAAATGTTAAACGTTGTTCTGTTTTTTTTAATGGTGTCGTTATTACTCTACGTGATATTAGCTGGAGCAGATTTTGGTGCTGGTATTGTTGAATTATTTTCTACTAAAAAAAATCAACAACTCACCAAAAAAACCATTTATCGCGTGATGGGTCCTGTTTGGGAAGCCAACCATATTTGGATTATTATTTTAGTCGTTATACTATGGGTAGGATTCCCCGAATTTTACAATGTTTTGGTGGTGTATTTACACATTCCTCTTACTTTAGTGTTACTAGGAATTACCATGAGAGGCGTCGCTTTTGTTTTTAGACATTATGATGCTTTTAAAGATAAATCTCAAATTTTATACGATTGGATGTTTCGTTTTTCTAGTTTGGTGACACCTATTTTTTTAGGAATGACCGCCGGATCTATGTTATCGGGACAACTCGTAATTACAGATGATTATGCTAACTATAGTTTTATAGACCTCTTTGTACAGCCTTGGTTTAACGGTTTCTCCATTTTAGTTGGTGTCTTTTTTGCATCCCTATGTGCCTTTTTAGCTTCCATTTTACTCATTGGAGAATCGCATGCTAACGACCGTAAGGTGTATGTTACTAAATCTGAAAAAGCCACCGCAGCCGTTGTTGGTATCGGTTTTATTGTTATCTGTTATGGGTTTTATCACAACATCACTTTTGTAACCGATTTTATTAAAAACCCATTAACGGTAGGATTAGTTATTCTTTCTTTTATCTTAATTTTTCCATTAATAATAAGCATCAAAAAAGCTAAAAAAGTAACCACAAGACTGTTAGCAGGTATACAAGTTACTTTAATTTTAGTCGCTGCGTTTGTAACGCATTTCCCTGTGCTTATTATAGCCTATAACAAAAACATTAACTTATTAGAAACCGCTTCACCAGAAAAAGTAATTAACGTGCTTGGTATCTCTTTAATTATTGGCGGCTTGATAATTCTTCCTGGTTTATTTCACTTAATGAAGTCTTTTAAAATGATTAAAGTTTTAGACGATTAATAGGACTTATAATTGATTAATGAATAATTATAATTGATTATTAACTTAGCTAAACTCAAGAAATGTCATCCTGAGCCTGTTGAAGGATTAGCAATATTAGAAGTTAAATATAAGATTTGGGAAGTGAAAAGTTTAAACTTTAAAATTACGTCAAACGATTAACATTAATCGAATTTCACAAGTTTCATAAAGATGTACAACATGTGGTTTACAACCTGCTACAATTTATGATTAACTACCAATCTACCTTTTTTGGGTTCAAGATCTCGACAGAACTCTGCCCTGCCTAATGCCACGAAATATCACTCTGAACCTTTCGCAAGACTAGTAATAACAGAAGTTAAATATTAGATATGGGAAGTGAAAAGTTTAAGGTTTAAAAGTTACATCTAACTATTAACATTATCCAGACACGAGTTACACACATTTAGCATAAAGCTTACCGCCTATAGCAAATAGCTAATCACCCCTTCAAAACCTTCAGATTCTGCATGCTGAAGCGCTGTTTTTCCTTCGTGATCCCGAAGTGTTTTATCGGCGCCTTTATCTAATAGAAATTTTACCATGTTTGCCTTATCATACATCGAAGCAAAAATTAGAGGGGTAACACCATGATTATTTTTTTCATTAATATCTGCGCCATGATTTAACAAATACTTGGCCACCTCTTGGTTATCTTTAAAAGCGACACCTATTAAAGCAGTGTTTCCCATGGCATCGCGGGCATCAACTGGAGCTTTTTTATCGATTAAGGCTTTTGCCAAATCATTCTTATCAAAATACGATGCTAAAATTAAAGGAGTAAACCCTCGGGCGTCGGTAGTATGAATTAATTCAGGTTGATCTTCTATAAAAGCCTTCACCGCTTCAAGATTTCCTGATTGAATTTTACTAAAAAATGTTTCTACGTTTTCCATGAGAATAGATATTTAAAATAAAATTGGGATAAGCGTAAAGTACACTTATCCCAATTTAAAAAACATGATATTAATTATTTTAAATCGAAGCGATCTAGATCCATCACCTTAGCCCAAGCAGCTACAAAGTCGTGTACGAACTTTTCGTGGGCATCATCGGCTCCATAAACTTCAGCAACAGCTCTTAATTCTGAGTTTGAACCAAAAATTAAATCGGCACGAGTCCCTGTAAAAGTTTCGGCACCAGTCTTTCTTTCTGAACCAACGAAGAAGGCATCATCACTAGAAGACGCTTTCCAAGTATATCGGAAATCTAAAATATTACTAAAGAAATCATTGGTTAAATGGCCTACTTTATCGGTAAACACACCATGCTTTGAACCATCATAATTAGCGCCTAAAACACGTAAACCACCAACTAAAACGGTCATTTCAGGAACGGTAAGGGTTAATAAATTCGCTTTATCAACTAATAGATCTTCGGCAGAAACCGATAAATCTGGTTTTAAATAATTTCTAAAACCATCAGCTTGAGGCTCTAAATAATTAAATGATTCGATATCAGTTTGTTCTTGAGATGCATCACCTCGACCACCAGAAAATGGTACGCTAACGTTATATCCCGCATTTTTAGCTGCTTCTTCCACACCTAGAGCACCTCCCAAAACGATTAAATCGGCAATAGATACCTCGCCATTATAATGTTTCTGAATATCTTCATAAACCCCTAAAACTTTAGCTAAAACTGGTGGGTTATTTACTTCCCAATCTTTTTGAGGTGCCAGTCTAATACGTGCGCCATTAGCACCACCACGCATGTCCGAACCTCTGTAGGTTGACGCTGAAGCCCAAGCTGTAGTTACCAATTGAGAAATACTCAAACCAGAATTCGAAATTAAATTTTTTAAGGTCGCGACATCATCATCACTTAAGGTGTAATTCACTTTAGGAATTGGATCTTGCCACAACAATTCCTCTTGAGGAACTTCAGGTCCTAAATAACGAGAAACAGGTCCCATATCACGGTGTGTTAATTTATACCAAGCTCTGGCAAAGGCATCTTCAAAAGCCTTGTGATCTTTATGAAAACGTTTAGATATTTCTAAATAAGTAGGATCCATTTTTAGTGCCATATCGGCGGTACTCATCATTAGCTCTTGTTTTTTTGAAGCATCACCTGCACGAGGAGCCATTCTTGCTTTTGAAGCCGCTGTTGGTTTCCATTGGTGAGCCCCAGCAGGACTTTTTGTTAACTCCCAATCGTAGTTAAGTAGCACATCAAAATAATCGTGGTCCCATTGGGTTGGATTTGGTGTCCACGCCCCTTCAAGTCCACTCGTAATGGTATCATCTAAAACCCCTGTTCCGAAGCTATTTTTCCAACCGGTACCCATTTCTTCTATGGCGGCTCCTGCAGGTTCTACACTTAAGTATTCATCTGGATTGGCTGCACCATGGGCTTTTCCAAAAGTATGTCCTCCCGCAACTAATGCCACGGTTTCCTCATCATTCATCGCCATTCTCCCAAAGGTTTCTTTAATATCAATGGCCGAACCTAACGGATCAGGCTTTCCATTAGGACCTTCTGGGTTCACATAAATTAACCCCATATGTGCAGCGCCTAATTGCCCTTCTAACTCGCCGTCTTTATAACGTTCTTGGTTACCCAGCCATTCTGCTTCTGATCCCCAGTAAATATCTTGTTCCGGTTCCCATATATCTTCACGTCCACCTGCAAAACCAAAGGTTTTAAAGCCCATGGATTCTAAAGCACAGTTTCCAGCTAAAATTAATAAATCGGCCCAAGAGATATGTTTTCCATATTTCTTTTTAATAAGCCATAAAAGCAACCGTGCCTTATCTAGGTTCCCGTTATCTGGCCAACTATTTAAAGGCGCAAAACGCTGATTTCCAGTTGAAGCTCCGCCTCGACCATCACCAACCCGGTATGTTCCTGCACTGTGCCAGGCCATTCTAATCATAAACGGCCCATAATGACCGTAGTCGGCAGGCCACCAATCTTGAGAATCTGTCATCAAATGCATCACTTCATGCTTCAAATTTTTAAAGTCTATACTATTAAAGGCATCAGCGTAATTAAAATTTTCCCCCATAGGGTTTGATTTTACGGCGTGCTGACGCAAAATATTCAACTTCAATTCATTAGGCCACCAATCACGATTTCGTGTACCGTTACCCGATGTTACTTTTTGTTCGCCTCCAAAATAAGGGCACTTGCTTTCATTACTTTTAGATGAATTAGAATTTTGATAACTTTCCATTGGTAATATGATTTAAATAGTTCCGAATAATTACAAATTTACTAAATATACACCCTTAAAAGATATCAAGCAAATGATAATAATCTATTAAAGAATAAATAAAACTGATAGATAAAAATTTTACGATAGAAAAATTAAATTCTTATATTCATTCACATTTATTTGTTCTAATTTTATAAAAATTTAAAAACCAAAACAATGGCCACAGTAACATTAAAAGGAAACGACATACATACATCGGGAAACCTACCAGAAGTAGGATCTCAAGCCCCTGATTTTACATTAACAGGAACCGATTTATCTTCTAAAAGCTTAAGTGATTTTGCTGGAAGTAAAGTGGTTTTAAATATTTTTCCTAGCGTTGACACAGGAACCTGTGCGCAATCGGTAAGAACCTTTAACAAAGAAGCTAGTAATTTAGAAAACACTAAAGTGCTTTGTATTTCGCGCGATTTACCCTTTGCTCAGGGGCGATTTTGCGGTGCTGAAGGCCTGGATAATGTGATTAGTTTATCAGACTTTAAAGATGGAAGTTTTGGTAAATCATACGGTTTAAACTTTGTTGATGGTCCATTAGAGGCCTTACATTCGCGTTGCGTTATTGTTTTAGATGAAAATGGTGTTGTAAAACATACCGAGCAAGTTAGTGAAACGGTTGATGAGCCTAATTACAAAGCTGCTTTAGAAGCGCTTTAAAATGCATAACAAAGAATCACTTTTAAAAAACCGATTAAAAAGTGTTGGTTACGCCTTTAAGGGCGCTGTTTATTTACTAAAAACGGAAGCGAGTATTAAAATTCAATGCGCTATCGCCTTAATTGCAACCCTATTCGGATTTATTTTTAATATTTCAACCTACGAATGGATGGCACAAATCCTTTCTATCGGACTCGTTATGAGCATGGAAGGCATAAACACCTCTATTGAAGAAATAGCAAATTTTATTCACCCCGAACAACATTCTAAAATTGGTTTGATTAAAGATATCGCTGCAGGGGCTGTTTTTATAGCCTCTGTTTTTGCTTGTATCATTGGATTAATCATCTACCTTCCTAAGTTTTTTTAAATACTTTTACCTCTAGGATAAACGTTAGTAATTTGTATTTTTGTTGCTTTGTGAAAACATGATAGAGCAGCATGTATTTTAGTATTACATTTTGAATCAAAAACGCATTAATGGCTAAAAGCAAACCCAAAACTAAAAAAGCACCTAGAAAGAAATTTAAAATGCCTAATTTTAAGTTATCTAGCCAGCAAAAACTGGTATTAGGTAGCTTTCTTGTTATTAGTGGTTTACTTATTTGTATTGCTTTTATATCGCATTTATTTACAGGTAAAATTGATCAAAGTGCTTTGTCTGAATTTGCTTCTCGCCATGTTAAAACAAAAAACTGGCTAAGTAAATTTGGCGCTTGGCTAAGCGATTTATTCATTCAACGTGGCTTTGGTATTTCTTCATTTATATTCTCAGGTTTAGTTTTTCTTTCTGGCGTATTTGTTTTAATGAATTTAAGCATCAGTAAGCTTCGTAAACATTGGTTTTGGGGCATATTTATTATCATTTGGATATCCATTTTATTCGGATTTTTCGGTGATAAAAATGATGTTTTAGGTGGTACTATAGGTTTTGAAGTTAATAGCTATTTACAAGATTACATTGGTAAAACAGGTACAGTTCTATTGCTAATTTTTGGACTCATCACCTACTTAGCCATTCGTTTTAAAGTCACGTTTGAAAGCATTATTAATGTGTTCAAATCGGCTAAAAAAGACATCTCGGACGAACTTTCAAGTAACGCAGAAAACCAAGTTGTCCCTTTAAATAATAATTTAACTGAAGAAGCCGAAGCTATTAAAGAAGCTTATAAAGGATCGCTAGACGAAACAGAAAGTAAAGAAGAGGTTGAGGAAAAAGTAGCTGTTACCACATTAAAACCTGAAGTAGCTTCTACATCATTTGAAGTTAAAGTCACTGAGGAAGAGTCTGAAGAGGACGACCCTTCCCTAGAAATTAAAGTGGAAGAAGTTAAAGAAGAACTTTCTGAAACCGATAATTTAGCCAATAAACTGGTTGAAGATTTTGGACAATTCGACCCCACTTTAGAATTGGGTAAGTTCCAATTTCCAACCCTCGATTTATTAAAAAAATACGACGCCGAAGGCATTAAAATAAATCAAGCAGAACTCGAAGAAAATAAGAATAGAATTGTCGATACTTTGAACAATTATAAAATTGGTATCGCAAGTATCAAAGCAACGATTGGGCCTACCGTAACCCTTTATGAAATTGTTCCCGAGGCTGGAATTCGTATATCTAAAATTAAAAATTTAGAAGACGATATTGCTTTATCACTTTCGGCATTAGGAATTCGTATTATAGCACCAATTCCTGGAAAAGGAACTATTGGTATTGAAGTGCCTAACAAAGATTCTACTATTGTATCGATGCGTTCGGTAATCGCCTCTAAAAAGTTTCAAACAACCGATATGCAACTGCCTATTGCGCTAGGTAAAACCATTAGTAACGAAACTTTTGTAGTCGATTTAGCTAAAATGCCTCACATGCTTATGGCCGGTGCCACTGGTCAAGGTAAGTCGGTAGGATTAAATGCTGTTTTAACCTCCTTGCTGTATAAAAAACACCCTGCTGAAGTTAAGTTTGTATTGGTCGATCCTAAAAAGGTTGAGCTTACCTTGTTCAACAAAATTGAACGTCATTATTTAGCAAAACTTCCAGATAGTGAAGAAGCCATTATCACCGATAACAACAAGGTTATCAATACTCTAAATTCACTTTGTATTGAAATGGATAACCGTTATGAACTGCTTAAAAACGCCATGTGTCGTAATATCGCAGAGTATAATGAAAAGTTTAAATCTCGAAAATTAAATCCGAATGACGGACATCAATTTTTACCATACATTGTTTTGGTGGTTGATGAGTTTGCCGATTTAATTATGACCGCCGGAAAAGAAGTTGAAACCCCTATTGCGCGATTAGCCCAATTAGCGCGTGCCATTGGTATTCACTTAATTATCGCCACCCAGCGTCCTTCTGTTAACGTTATTACAGGTATTATTAAAGCGAATTTCCCGGCGCGTATTGCGTTTAGAGTAACTTCAAAAATTGATTCGCGAACCATTTTAGATGGCTCTGGAGCCGACCAGCTTATTGGACGAGGAGATATGCTTTACACCCAAGGTAACGATTTAATTCGTGTACAATGTGCCTTTGTAGATACACCTGAAGTAGAACGTATCACCGAATTCATAGGCTCACAAAAAGCTTACCCCGATGCTTACCTCCTACCCGAATATGTGGGTGAAGAAGATGGCACAAGTCTTGATATAGATATCTCAGACCGAGATAAACTGTTTAAAGATGCCGCGGTCGTTATTGTAACGGCACAACAAGGTTCGGCATCATTATTACAACGAAAATTAAAATTAGGATATAACCGAGCAGGAAGAATCATCGATCAACTTGAAGCAGCTGGTATTGTTGGCCCTTTTGAAGGCAGTAAAGCCAGACAAGTTTTAATCACCGATTTAATCGCTCTTGATGCACACTTAGAAAACGAAATTTAATTTCTTAAATCATGAAAAAATTTATTGTAATACTTATAATCGCCGTCTCTTTTAATGCTTTTGGACAGAGCGATGCTATAACCTTATTAAATCAGGTTTCAAAAAAAATAAAAAGCTATGACAATATTTCTTTAGACTTTAAATATAGTCTTGAAAATCCTTCAGAAAATATAAAACAAGAAACTAAAGGTGATGTTATTTTACAAGGCGACAAATACCGCTTAAATATTTTAGGCGTAACGCAACTATTCGATGGCAAAAAACTTTACAGCATAAGTACCGAAGATGAAGAGGTTACCATATCTTCGCACATCGATCAGGACAAAGATGTTGTTACACCAAGTAAAATGCTTTCTTTTTACGAAAGTGGTTACACCTATAAAATGGACATCAAACAGGATATCAAAGGGCGCAAAATTCAATATATGAAATTAACACCTATCGACTCTAACTCCGAAATCAAGCATATCCTCTTAGGTATTGATGCACAAACAAAGCACATTTACAACCTTATTCAAATTGGTAATAATGGTACCCAAACAAAACTTACGGTAAATTCATTTCATACCAATGAGCAATTACCTAATCATGTATTTACTTTTGATGCATCAAAATACAAAGATTATTACATCAATAATCTAGACTAATTAACTTGTGAAAATACTAGATCGCTACATACTCACGTCTTATTTGAAAACCTTCATCAGTGTATTTTTAATACTTATGATGATTTTTGTTTTACAAACCATCTGGCTATACATTAAAGAGTTGGCTGGAAAGGATTTAGACATTATCGTTATTGTAAAATTTCTATTTTACTTTATGCCAAAACTAATTCCGTTGGTACTTCCATTAACCATACTACTGGCTTCCATTATGGTTTTTGGTAGTTTTGCTGAAAATTATGAGTTTGCAGCCATGAAATCTACAGGAATTTCATTGCAACGTGCCATGTCTGGGTTAAGTATTTTTATTGTTGGTTTAGGTATCGTAACGTTTTTTTTCTCAAATAATGTCATTCCCTGGGCAGAATACAACTCGTATAATTTAAGACGCAATATAGCCAAACTAAAACCTGCTATGTTATTGGCGGTTGGTCAGTTTAATGAAATGGGCGATTACAACATTAAATTTGACAAAAAACATGGTGATCGCGATCAATTTCTCGATAATGTGACCATTCATATTAAAGGAAGCAATGGAAGAACCAATGCCACGGTAATAAAAGCCAAATTAGGTGAGCTAACAAGTAAAGAAGATTCCAATGTGCTTACCCTTATTTTAACCGATGGACATTATTATAATGATGTGACCGCAAAAACCTTTAAAGCGCGAGAGAAAAAACCTTTTGTTAAGAGTAATTTTGACAAAAAACTGATGAACATTGACTTATCGAAACTTAATAAAGTAGATTTTGACGATAAATCTCAAACCGATAAATACAACATGCTTGATGTTCCTGGTTTGAATAAAGCCATCGACTCTTTAGTACAAAAAAGTGAATCGGACTATGAAGGATTTACAAAAAACCTTTATCAGCGTACAGGGTTTATGCGTTACCGAGCGCCTTCCAAAACCATTAATAAAGATTCGGTTTATACTGGTGAAATTTTAGACATTTTTGATACCAAAACCCAACTGCAATTGGTAGATTTAGCTAATAAATCACTTATTAGCTCCCAACAAATTTTAACTACCAAAGAAAAAAGTCTTAGAAATTCACAGACTTGGCTTAATAAGCACGTTATTTCTTTACATGAAAAATTTGCCTTGGGCTTTGCATGTATAATTCTGTTTTTCGTAGGCGCACCATTAGGAGCCCTAATTAGAAAAGGTGGTATTGGCTTACCAATGGTTATTGCTATTTTACTTTTTTTAACTTATCACTTCATTGGGATTTTCTCAACAAACAGTGCTAAGAGTGGTGGTTTTAATCCCATTTTGGCCAGTTGGTTTTCAACGCTTATCATGCTCCCATTAGGCATCTTTTTAACCAGACGTGCCACTGCCGATCGTGGACTTTTTGAAAGCCAGGGTATTCTAGAACCGCTTAAAAAATTATTCGGAATTAAAATTAAGCCTCAGGAAAAGGACTTGTCAACTTTCAGTACTGAAACCGATGAGTACACAACTTTAACCACCTATGACAATGCCAAACTTATAGATATCATAAAAAATTACAAACACTACAATTATGATATTAAATATAAAAACTCGGCATTAGAGATATTAAATGAAAGAGGCGTTACCAAACAACAATTAAAGTTTACTGGTGAATATTCTGATGAGCGTTTTGATGAAACCATCCGACTTAAAAACGCATGTGATGAAGATGCTAATCTTGCGCTTATCCTCTATGTATTTTTTACCCCATTAGTATTGGTAGGTAAAATTTTAGAAAACAATCATTATGAATCCATTGGAAAAGGCTTATTTATTTCAGGTGTAGTCATTGGAGTGGTATACCTCATTGCGCTTTCACGTTCGTTTATTAGTTTTTCAAACTTCAAAAAGCATGTGAAAAAGGAAGTTTTTGCCAATTCAATTCTTTACATTTTAGTTGGATTACCACTGTTCTTTATTGTGTATATCGTGCAAAAGCGCATGCTTAATAAAGATGTGAAAGAGGATGAAATCCATGATCCGTTAATCCAAGTTTCCAAAAATCAGAATTAAAATAGAGCTGTAATCAAATTGTTTGATTTCGATAAAATAGCAATATCTTTGCAGCATGATATTAGAAGAACCTATGACACAAGATACCACACAAAAAATCAAGCTTGATACCATCCATTCTGCTATTGAAGATATTAGACATGGTAAAGTTATCATTGTTGTGGATGATGAGAACCGAGAAAATGAAGGTGATTTTTTAGCTGCCGCAGAAAAAATAACGCCTGAGATTATAAATTTTATGGCCACTCAAGGTCGCGGACTCATTTGTGCACCGCTAACCGAAAATAGATGTAAGGATTTAGACTTACACATGATGGTTAGAAACAACACCGACCACATGGAAACGGCATTTACCGTATCGGTTGATTTAAAAGGTAAAGGTGTTACTACAGGGATTTCAGCAGCCGATAGAGCTTTAACCGTTAAAGCCCTTGTTGACGAAGATACAAAACCGTACGATTTGGCAAGACCAGGTCATATTTTCCCTTTAGTAGCCAAAGAAGGTGGCGTTTTAAGACGTACAGGACATACCGAAGCTGCTATAGATTTCGCACGATTAGCAGGCCTAAAACCCGCTGGTGTGATTGTTGAAATCATGAATGAAGATGGTACCATGGCAAGACTTCCTCAACTTATGGAAGTAGCTAAAAAACATGATATCAAAATTGTATCTATTGAAGATTTGGTTGCTTACCGTATGCAACACGATTCTTTAATTGAGAAAAAGGAAGATTTCCAAATAGAAACCCGTTTTGGTAGTTTTAGGTTAAGAGCCTACGAACAAACCACAAACAAGCAAATTCATATAGCTTTAACTAAAGGCGTTTGGAAAGCCGATGAAGCGGTTTTAACCAGAATCAATTCTACATTAGTTAATAACGATATTTTAGGTACCCTTACCAATAAAGCCGACGATGATTTAAACGCCATGTTCAAAGTAGTTAATGATGAAGGTAAAGGCGCTATCATCTTTATTAATCAAGAAGCACAATCCATGAATATTCTAAAGCGATTGGCTTACTTGAAAAACCATCAAGTAGAAAATGAAGTAAGCAAAGCTCCAAAAATTAATATGGATAATAGAGATTTTGGAATTGGTGCTCAAATATTACACGATTTAAACATTCATAAACTGCGCATAATTTCTAACACACAACAACAAAGTAAGCGTGTAGGTTTAATAGGCTATGGTTTAGAAATCACCGATTATGTAGGATACTAACTACATTAAATGTACCATATTATTTAAAGAGGCTGTTTGAAAAGTCTATATAATTTGATTACTTAGGTAGAGCCTGTCGAAATCCCTATTGTTTTGGTACATGGAGATATTTCGACAACCAAATTATGACAACAAATTTACTTTTCAAACGGCCTCTTTTTTTATTTTTTATTATTGTTGTCCGATAAAAAACAGAATTAGCTAAAAAAGCTTTGGTGTTGGCCTTTTTTATTGATCGCACTCTTTATTTTGAAAACAGAACCTCCTTATGGGTCAAAAAGGCTTAATTGCCCAATGTTTTTGGTTGTAATCTCTTCCCAATTAGCTTCTGGGTTTTTCAGGAATTTGAACAAATCGATATATGTCATCAAATGGTATCGTATGACGGACATCATATTGGAATAAGCCCAGTTTCTTTGGGCTTTTCTTTGGATCACAAGCATAATGAGCTGGATTATCAAACTGACCCAGATTTGTATTTCGATGGCATTTTGATTGTCTCCCAAAAAATACTTTAGCGGAAAGTTCTGTTTAAGCCGCTTGAACATCGTCTCAATCTGCCACCTATTTTTATAGATGTCGGCTATTTTGTCTGCATCAAGATCATAATTATTAGTGATGAACTCATAAACTTTTTGGTGCTTTTCGTGCCAAAAAGCGATTCTCCTCAGGGAAAAAGCGTTGCCGTTTTTGTCCGTAAGCCCTATTTTTTCGTCCTTTAGGACAGCATCGTCCACTTTATTGGAGATATCAAACTCTTCAAGGCTTGTATAGCGAGCATTGTCCTTTTGCCGAGTCACAAAGTAAACATCTTCCAGTGTCCATTTTTGGTATTGCTCATAATCCACATACCCTTTGTCAAAAACCACATAAGAGCCCTTCTTGAGTTCCAGGTCTTTTAAAAAGGTGTGGTCGTGCGTGGCCGCGCTTGAAAACTTAATCAGACAAGGAACGTCTTCCATGGCGTTTATCATAGTATGCATCTTGATACCTCCTTTCTTTTTGCCGTTGAGCGGGTTCCTTCCTACACCTTTAAGAATGTCACTAAATAGGGGGATGGTCGAGGAATCAACGATTTTAAGGTTCTTCACTGCAGGTTCTAAGGGTCTGCTGTCCGATAAAAAGCGATGGTAACGTTTGTAGAGTAAATGATAAATATCGGCAAATACTTCAGAGCTTCTTCTCCTGTTAGCATCTGACAAGGTACTGCGTTTTGGAAAGTCCGTGAGTCCTAGATGGTTGATCTTTCCCTCGCAGGCAAGCATAATACTGGAAACCTCACGAAGTGAGCTACAGCCACTGATCACGGTAAATACCATAGTGGCCAAATGCTCATAGGTGGTAAACTTTTTGGTATAGCGATCGCTGTTGTGCTTTTTGGCTGTCCGATGAACATCTTTGGGCAAAATGAAATTTAATACCTGTTTGATTATGGGGTGTCCGCTAAAGTTTTTACTTTTATTCATATCTTGGATGTGTGATAACTTCAAGATACAAAATAAGCGGGAAATCCTATCTTGGAAATCCCGCTTTTTAAATCTTTTATCGGACACTAATGATTTTTTATTATTGTTGTCCGATAAAAAACAGAATTAGCTAAAAAAGCTTTGGTGTTGGCCTTTTTTATTGATCGCACTCTTTATTTTGAAAACAGAACCTCCTTATGGGTCAAAAAGGCTTAATTGCCCAATGTTTTTGGTTGTAATCTCTTCCCAATTAGCTTCTGGGTTTTTCAGGAATTTGAACAAATCGATATATGTCATCAAATGGTATCGTATGACGGACATCATATTGGAATAAGCCCAGTTTCTTTGGGCTTTTCTTTGGATCACAAGCATAATGAGCTGGATTATCAAACTGACCCAGATTTGTATTTCGATGGCATTTTGATTGTCTCCCAAAAAATACTTTAGCGGAAAGTTCTGTTTAAGCCGTTTGAACATCGTCTCAATCTGCCACCTATTTTTATAGATGTCGGCTATTTTGTCTGCGTCAAGATCATAATTATTAGTGATGAACTCATAAACTTTTTGGTGCTTTTCGTGCCAAAAAGCGATTCTCCTCAGGGAAAAAGCATTGCCGTTTTTGTCCGTAAGCCCTATTTTTTCGTCCTTTAAGACAGCATCGTCCACTTTATTGGAGATATCAAACTCTTCAAGGCTTGTATAGCGAGCATTGTCCTTTTGCCGAGTCACAAAGTAAACATCTTCCAGTGTCCATTTTTGGTATTGCTCATAATCCACATACCCTTTGTCAAAAACCACATAAGAGCCCTTCTTGAGTTCCAGGTCTTTTAAAAAGGTGTGGTCGTGCGTGGCCGCGCTTGAAAACTTAATCAGACAAGGAACGTCTTCCATGGCGTTTATCATAGTATGCATCTTGATACCTCCTTTCTTTTTGCCGTTGAGCGGGTTCCTTCCTACACCTTTAAGAATGTCACTAAATAGGGGTATGGTCGAGGAATCAACGATTTTAAGGTTCTTCACTGCAGGTTCTAAGGGTCTGCTGTCCGATAAAAAGCGATGGTAACGTTTGTAGAGTAAATGATAAATATCGGCAAATACTTCAGAGCTTCTTCTCCTGTTAGCATCTGACAAGGTACTGCGTTTTGGAAAGTCCGTGAGTCCTAGATGGTTGATCTTTCCCTCGCAGGCAAGCATAATACTGGAAACCTCACGAAGTGAGCTACAGCCACTGATCACGGTAAATACCATAGTGGCCAAATGCTCATAGGTGGTAAACTTTTTGGTATAGCGATCGCTGTTGTGCTTTTTGGCTGTCCGATGAACATCTTTGGGCAAAATGAAATTTAATACCTGTTTGATTATGGGGTGTCCGCTAAAGTTTTTACTTTTATTCATATCTTGGATGTGTGATAACTTCAAGATACAAAATAAGCGGGAAATCCTATCTTGGAAATCCCGCTTTTTAAATCTTTTATCGGACACTAATGGTTTTTTATCAATCCTGTCCTAAACATTTTTGATCTAATCAAAAGTCAACGATTTTACTGGTAATTAGCCATGTTTTTTATCTTTTTCAAAAAAGAACCCCTTGTGTATAATTTTGTTTGGGGGGAGGCTGCTCGTTAAAAGGGCTATCAATCCATTTTTGCAAATCCACTTTGACAAAAAGGTTAAGTCTTATAAAAGCTACTAAATTGGACAAGTACCAATTATATTTTGCATTTGCTTTTAAGGCTTTTAGGATGAGTATAGTAATAAGAGCCGTCCATATTTGTATCATTACGGCATTTTCAGAAGTTCCTATAAACGATTTAATATGTAGCTGTTGTTTGATGTCTCTAAAGAATATCTCAATATCCCATCTAGCTTTGTAGAGTTGGCTAATTGTGTTTGCTGTCCAAGACATTTGGTTGGTAATAAGTTCTATTTCCTGCTTATTTTTATCGTCCCATACAGCTATTCTACGTAGCTTCTTTGGGTATTTTGTTTTTGATTTAGCCCCTGTTAGCTCAATGATTTCATCTTTTAAAACATGATGATGTCTATTTTCTGGCAATTCTTTTTCTTTAATACTCTTAAATTGGATGTTTTCTTTGTGCCTAATTACAAAAAACACTTGGTTGCTGTCCCAAACGTTAAGTAACGAAAAATCATTATAAAATCGATCTGCGACAATAACCGAACGGCTAATCAAAGGAATATCGTAAGCTCCTTTATTATCTGCTGTTTTACCATCGCTAATATTTACATAGTGCGGTAAATTACCATCATAATCAAGCAAGGTGTGCATTTTTACAGCTCCTTTGTGGGTTTTGTATTTTGCCCAATCAAAGAGACTTAAACATAGACTTATCGTTGTAGAATCTAATAGAAATATCTTGGATTTAATTTTGAATTTAACACGTTTTAAGTGAGGGTGCTGTCCAAAACTTTTTAAAAGAACATAGTAGTAATCTCGATAAAGCGTCCAGTCTCGATGTTTGTTTTGATAGCTTATCGTTGATTTAGAAGGTGCTTTCTGTATGCCTAAATGATTAAGGTTTCCTGTGGCAGAGCGAAGTCCATTACTTATATCTCGGACGGATTGACTTTTTGCAAATTGACAAAACAACATGGAGACTAAATGTGTCCAACTATTAAATCCTTTTTGATGTTTATCTGTTCCCTTGGCTTTTACAAGTTTAGAAAAACTAGAACGGTCTAATTTGGAGATTATCTGAGAGAACAATGTTATATTTGTCATGGAGAAAGGTTATTTTTTGTTGTGCAACTCAAAAATAATATTTTGAGATACAAAATCCCTTTCTCTTTTTAAGCGTTTTGGACGCTATTGATAAAATATCTAAGTACCCTAGACTTCGAATTTATGTCTATAGGGGCTTATTATCACAATGGACTCCTGAACAAATTGCTGGAAGACTAAAAGAAGAATTCCCAAATGATCCTATAATGTCTATTTCTCACGAATCAATTTATAGGTACATATATGCAAAGCCTCAAGCTAGTTTAAATAAAAAACTAATTAAACTCCTCGTACGCAAAAAAACAAGACGTAGACCCTCTAAAAAAAGACGCAGAACAGGATCTAAAATATTAAACCAAGTCAGTATAGACCTAAGGCCCGAGCATATTAACCTAAGAAATGAAATCGGACACTGGGAAGGAGATTTAATGATTGGGAAGGATCAAAAATCGGCTATTGGAACTATCGTAGAACGCAAATCTAGATATACATTAATTATCAAACTAAAAGCCAGGAACTCTAAGGAAATTGCTAAAATGTTTTCTAAAGAACTTAACAAACTAGATCCCATATTCAAAAAATCTATGACCTACGATAATGGAATTGAAATGGCAAGACACGAAACAATTACCAAGAAAACAGGTATGAAAATTTACTTTGCACACCCCTATTCTTCTTGGGAAAGAGGTACCAATGAAAACACTAACGGACTCATCAGAAGGTACCTCCCAAAAGGAACAGATTTTAACAAAATTGACTTAAATACATTCATCGAAATTCAAGAAAAATTAAACAATAGACCTCGTAAAATTATTGGATTTAAAACCCCTAATGAAGTTATGATAAAAGAACTAAAAATTGTAGCTTAGACTCATACAAAAAAAAGCAACGTTTGTTGCGTTAGAACCTTGAATGCAGCTATACTTCTAATTTTAAACAACAGTGAATTATGAAAATGAAAATTTTACTTTTAGTAACCTTAATTGGAATTATTTCATCAAATAATCTAAACGCACAAGAAGTCTGTGGTACGACAACACCAGCCAATTACCAAGATTATAGCACTGTAAATAACAAATCAACCAATGATGAGGCAATATGTATAAACATTTATTTTCATATTGTAAGGGAAACCAATGGAAGTGGAGGCATCAATCCAAATCAGCTTGATAATATCGTAAATAACTTAAACCTGTTTTATAATGTTTTTGATATTTATTTTTCAAATATTGGATTTGATTATATCAATAACTCCAACTACGTACAAGTAAGTGAAAGCGAGGCAAACGCTTTGGGGCAAATAAACAATCAGTCAAATGCCATTAACTATTACATTGTAGATGCCTTGTGGAATACGGGAGGAGGATTTGTTACAGGTACAGCTTTGTCAATTCCTTCTAACAGATTAATTATTAGAAATGATAGAGTATTAAGCTCTACCTCACCTCATGAGGTTGGACACTGTTTAAACTTATTGCATACTTTTGAAACCTACTATTGTGCAGAAGCAATTAATGGTTCTAATTGCTCTTCTTGTGGAGATTTGGTTTGTGATACTCCTGCCGACGCAAATACAGGAAACTCTGGTGGCTATTCACCCGATTTAACCAACATAATGTCTTATTATTCTAATAGAGACCATTTTACAGACGGACAAAGCATTAGAATGAAGTCAGCAATTTTAAGTAACTCTTTATTACAGCAGGTAGTTGGAACATCATGCTTAGTACCTGAAATTAATGGGCAAGAAACTATCTGTAACAGCTCTGGAACAACTTACACATTATCAAACGGTGGTAGTTCAGTAGCTTGGAATGTTTCTTCTAATCTAATTATAAATTCTCAAAACACAACTTCAATTACAGTAACCCCAATTAGTACATCAACAAATGGAGCGGCATTTATTGAAGCAATTTTACCAACACAAACCATCAGAAAAGATATTTGGATAGGAAAACCTAACTTTAATGTTTCACGAGTAAGTGCACAAGAGGAATCCTGTGATAATAAATATCATTATGTAAAATTTGTTGTTAGTAATCGCCAACCCAATGAAACATACAACTTTTTTGTTGTGCCAATCCCAGGTATGACACATGGTTGGGGAAATAACGATAGATATGTATTCCAAATACCTAAAAACTACTCTAGCTATCTAGAGTTTTCGGTTAAAGGAACTAATAGCTGTGGCTGGAAAACAGTTTTTACTGAAGCAGAGATTTATCCCTGTGGTTCTTACTCAAAAACAAGCGACAACATAATTATTTATCCAAATCCAGCAAATGAAAAATTAGAAATTGAGTTTGAAAATGTTCCTGAAAATGAACAATCTGTAATAATCTATGATTATTTTTCCAATATTATTTTTGAGAAGAGAAATAAGAAAAATAAAAAATTAAGCATCAATACAGGCAACTTTAAAAACGGTTTATACATCTTACAAATAAACAATGAAATCGAAACTATTACTAAACAATTCATTATTCAACATTAAAATATAAAAAATGAAACTAACAATTTTAATTTTATGTATTTTCTTATCACTCACAAGTTGTAGTGATGATGAAGCAAAATCTCAAGAAAATAATTTTTTAGGGACTTGGAAACTAATCGAAACATATGGAAGTGATGGAGGAAGTAATTCTCAATGGACATCAGTTGATAACGGTTATACTTATACTTTTAATAATAATGGAACATTCTCCTCAACAAGATTTACCGAATGTACTACAGGTACTTATGGAGTATCAAGCAATTCAATTACATTAGTTTACGGTTGTGAAGGATTTGATACAGGTATTGAAAATCCTGCTGGAACATTTGTTGAAAATTATGTATTTGAAGATGAAAATATTATTCTCACACCTACATATATGAATTGTGATGAAGGCTGTAGTTATAAATTTGAAAAAGTAGAATAATAAACTGTTTGCAACACCGTATATAAAAAATAGCAGTTAAGAGCTAAATTAAAAATTTGGTTCTTAACTGCTATCTTTTACTTTTAATATGAAAAAATAGTATTTTTAGCTTGCTACTTTTCATATACAAACACGTTGGCGCTCATGAATACGGCGCGAAAAAAAATAGCGGTTTAAAAATTAAAATTTAACAACTCAAAATTTTCGTAAATAAAAACGTGAAAATCTGAATTTCTTACTCAACCGATTTCGGACAATAGCAAAACGCAAATATTACGGCGGACTGAAAAACTGTGCTTAAGTAAAACGCAATCGGATTTTACCACTCTTATGGACTACCTAATAAATTTGGTACTATTTTATACTAAGCAGCTTTGTTAATAAATCCTTTTAATTGTAATTCTTTTTCAAGAGGCGTCATGTATCCTAAACTAGAATGTAATCTTTGAGTGTTATACCAGTTTAAATATTGATCAATAGATTTGTATAATTGATTATAAGACGTATACTTAAATCTATTAATCCACTCATATTTAATGGTTTTAAAAAAACTTTCAGCTACAGCATTATCCCAGCAATTTCCCTTTCTACTCATGCTTTGTATCACTTTTTGATTAAAAAAGAACATATTTGTGATTCTGTTGGATGCATATTGCACACCCCTGTCCGAATGAAAAATACACTGCTGGTTTATCACTCTGTTTCTTCTAGCATCAACCCAGGCCTTTAAAACCGTATTCTCAGTAGTCATATCTTCACTTAAAGACCAGCCTATTATTTTTCTATCAGCCAAATCCATTATCGTGGTTAAATAGTTCCATTGTTGATTAACTCTTATATACGTAATGTCAGAGACTAATTTGTAGCCTAAAGAAAAACTGGTAAAATCCCTGTCTAATTCATTTTTAGCTGTTTTTAGAGAATGATTTGAATCCGTAGTTACCACAAATTTTTTATTCAATACACTTCTTAGTCCCATTTCTTTCATAAGTAACCCCACATATGAACGGGAATAAAAAAGCTTTTCTCGTTCAAGTTGTTTTTGAATTCGATAGCTACCATAAATCTGTTTACTATTGTCAAATATAGCTTCGATTCTGTCTTTTAAAAATGATTTAGAGGAATTAACCTTTAAGGTGTCTTTGGTTTTAAGCCAATGGTAATAAGCATTTTTACTAACCTTCATGCATTTGCACATCTTTTCGACAGGATAAGTATTTTTGTTTGATAAAATGAAGTTATACCTTATCTGTCGCTCTTGGAAAAGATGCTCACCGCCTTTTTTAAGATGTCACGTTCCATTTTAACATCTCTTAATTCCTTTTTTAATGCTATAAGTTCTTGATGTTCTTTGGATCTAGGTTCATTTTTAGAAAAATCTCCTCCTTTTAAATCATACTCTTGTTTCCATCTATTAATAACACTTGTATGAACTCCATATTCTTCACTCAGTTGTTTTGTTCGTATACCAGATTTTGATAAATCTAATATCATCGATTTAAACTCGTTGTCATATTTTTTTCCCATAATTCAAATATAGTTTATACTCTATATAAAACCGTCACAACAAAGGTAGACACTTCACTTACGATTTCGGACTTTTTGCAGTTCGAAAGCAATACGGCGGATTTTTAAAATTTACCGCAAATCAGAATCTAAAAATTAGTTTTTTAAAAATTGTTTAGCAGATTCTTAAAAATATCACGTGCGCCAACAAAATGTATAAAAAATTGCTATTTTAGGCAAAAGTTAAGGGCAAGTGCTTTTTTGCTAGCTGCTGATTTTCCTTCGGAAAATCCTCGCATGCAAAAACGCAACTTTCCATACACGAGACCGTTAGCGTACATGGTTTACTCAAATCTCCGTATTCAAGAACTTAACGCAACAAATCTAAATTAATAGATTTGTAATTATGGTACGAAAAAAAACAGGTAGACTTACCCTTAAAGAAAGAATACAGATTGAGACTCTTTTAACTGAAAAAAAGAATAAATCATACATCGCTATAACCATTAACAGAGCTCGATCTACGGTTACAAGAGAAGTTAATAAATGGGTGCAAACAGATAGAGATAAATACTCAGCAGAACTAGCTCATTGGTGCGCCAAAGATGATTACCTAAACAAAAGAAATATTGATAAAATATCTAAGTACCCTAGACTTCGAATTTATGTCTATAGGGGCTTATTATCACAATGGACTCCTGAACAAATTGCTGGAAGACTAAAAGAAGAATTCCCAAATGATCCTATAATGTCTATTTCTCACGAATCAATTTATAGGTACATATATGCAAAGCCTCAAGCTAGTTTAAATAAAAAACTAATTAAGCTCCTCGTACGCAAAAAAACAAGACGTAGACCCTCTAAAAAAAGACGCAGAACAGGATCTAAAATATTAAACCAAGTCAGTATAGACCTAAGGCCCGAGCATATTAACCTAAGAAATGAAATCGGACACTGGAAAGGAGATTTAATGATTGGGAAGGATCAAAAATCGGCTATTGGAACTATCGTAGAACGCAAATCTAGATATACATTAATTATCAAACTAAAAGCCAGGAACTCTAAGGAAATTGCTAAAATGTTTTCTAAAGAACTTAACAAACTAGATCCCATATTCAAAAAATCTATGACCTACGATAATGGAATTGAAATGGCAAGACACGAAACAATTACCAAGAAAACAGGTATGAAAATTTACTTTGCACACCCCTATTCTTCTTGGGAAAGAGGTACCAATGAAAACACTAACGGACTCATCAGAAGGTACCTCCCAAAAGGAACAGATTTTAACAAAATTGACTTAAATACATTCATCGAAATTCAAGAAAAATTAAACAATAGACCTCGTAAAATTATTGGATTTAAAACCCCTAATGAAGTTATGATAAAAGAACTAAAAATTGTAGCTTAGACTCATACAAAAAAAAGCAACGTTTGTTGCGTTAGAACCTTGAATGCAGCGAATAAAAGTAAAAACTTTAGCGGACACCCCATAATCAAACAGGTATTAAATTTCATTTTGCCCAAAGATGTTCATCGGACAGCCAAAAAGCACAACAGCGATCGCTATACCAAAAAGTTTACCACCTATGAGCATTTGGCCACTATGGTATTTACCGTGATCAGTGGCTGTAGCTCACTTCGTGAGGTTTCCAGTATTATGCTTGCCTGCGAGGGAAAGATCAACCATCTAGGACTCACGGACTTTCCAAAACGCAGTACCTTGTCAGATGCTAACAGGAGAAGAAGCTCTGAAGTATTTGCCGATATTTATCATTTACTCTACAAACGTTACCATCGCTTTTTATCGGACAGCAGACCCTTAGAACCTGCAGTGAAGAACCTTAAAATCGTTGATTCCTCGACCATCCCCCTATTTAGCGACATTCTTAAAGGTGTAGGAAGGAACCCGCTCAACGGCAAAAAGAAAGGAGGTATCAAGATGCATACTATGATAAACGTCATGGAAGACGTTCCTTGTCTGATTAAGTTTTCAAGCGCGGCCACGCACGACCACACCTTTTTAAAAGACCTGGAACTCAAGAAGGGCTCTTATGTGGTTTTTGACAAAGGGTATGTGGATTATGAGCAATACCAAAAATGGACACTGGAAGATGTTTACTTTGTGACTCGGCAAAAGGACAATGCTCGCTATACAAGCCTTGAAGAGTTTGATATCTCCAATAAAGTGGACGATGCTGTCCTAAAGGACGAAAAAATAGGGCTTACGGACAAAAACGGCAATGCTTTTTCCCTGAGGAGAATCGCTTTTTGGCACGAAAAGCACCAAAAAGTTTATGAGTTCATCACTAATAATTATGATCTTGATGCAGACAAAATAGCCGACATCTATAAAAATAGGTGGCAGATTGAGACGATGTTCAAGCGGCTTAAACAGAACTTTCCGCTAAAGTATTTTTTGGGAGACAATCAAAATGCCATCGAAATACAAATCTGGGTCAGTTTGATAATCCAGCTCATTATGCTTGTGATCCAGAGAAAAGCCCAAAGAAACTGGGCTTATTCCAATATGATGTCCGTCATACGATACCATTTGATGACATATATCGATTTGTTCAAATTCCTGAAAAACCCAGAGAGTTTATCCAAAATTTTGTGTTTTTGAAAAATAATTTCAAAATTCATAGGTTAAAATAATATAGATTATAACCTGTTTGGAAAACAAATATACAATTGATTGTAAATTTGGCCCCATTTAAATCGTGTTTTCTTCCATTTTTTGCTGATGCTTTGAGCTGCTAAATATATGGATTTCAGTGCTGCATCATCATGAGGAAAGACTTTTTTGTTGCGTGTATATTTTCTTAAACTGGCATTAAAACTCTCAATGATATTGGTAGTATATATAAGTTTTCTAATCTCTTTTGGGTAGTTTAAAAACGAGGTCAAATTATCCCAATTGTTTTCCCAAGACTGTACGGCAGAGAGGTATTTATCTTCCCAATTTTGTTTAAAGACTTCGAAAGCCTCTAAAGCGAATTTCTCATTATCGGCTTGATAAATAGCTTTAATATCGACCATTATTGATTTACGGTCCTTATAGCTCACATATTTTAAAGAGTTTCTAATTTGATGTACGATACATATTTGACGTATACTACCTGGAAAAATAGCTTCTACAGCTTTATCTAATCCAGAGAGGTTATCCGAACACAGAAAGAAGATATCTTTTACGCCTCTAGAGCGCAGATCGTCTAAAATGGACATCCAAGCAGCTGCCTTTTCTGTCTCCACAATACTCATGCTCAAAATATCTTGTTGCCCTTCGGTATTCACCCCTAAAACTATCATACAGGCTTTAGATATTACCTTGCCTTCTTGACGTATTTTATAATGAATAGCATCTATCCAGACAATGGGATATACGTCTTCTAAAGGTCTATTCTGCCATTGTTTGATGTCTTCCAATAATTGATTGGTGATAATGGATACCTGTGATGTGGAATACTGCACTCCATAGGTACTTTCAATAAAATCAATAATATCGCTATTGCTCATACCTTTGGCGTAAAGCAGTTGAATACAATCTTCTAATTCTTGACTAATCGATTGATGTTTGGGGACAATAACAGGCTCAAAGCTCGCTTGACGATCTCTGGGGATTTTGATGCGTTGTTCGCCGTTATGAGTCTTGATAGTTTTCTCTGAGAAACCATTGCGCTGGTTGTTCTCAATTACAGAACCTCCTTTTTGAAACCCTAAGTGGGCAGTCATTTCTGCTTTTAAAAGTGATTCAATACCACGTTTAAGCAACTGTTCCTTGACCTGGTCAAAGTCCTCCTTGTTGCTGATTTTGCCGATCAAGGCGTCTAATTGTTTTTCTAAGTCTGAGTTCATAAAATAAAAATTTAAAAGTAAATTTTTTGCCTATGAATTTCAAAATCATTTTTAAACTAACTAACAGCAAAAACACAAAATAGTTTACAGTCCCAACCCAGAAGCTAATTGGGAAGAGATTACAACCAAAAACATTGGGCAATTAAGCCTTTTTGACCCATAAGGAGGTTCTGTTTTCAAAATAAAGAGTGCGATCAATAAAAAAGGTCAACACCAAAGCTTTTTTAGCTAATTCTGTTTTTTATCGGACAACAATAATTTAAAATGCACAACGGGTTGGTAGTTATTATTTTTAGCTGTCTTGATAGCCTCATTTTCTAGTTCTAGAGCTTGCCAGCGGTATTTTACTCTAATATCTTGTACAGCATCAGAAGCTAGTTGTTGTACATGAAAGCGATCAATGACTTGCACGGCTCTTGGGAAGCTCTTCTTTGCAATTAGTTTCATGCCACCGGCCATAACTAAGGTTATTTCTTCTACCAACCTCCGCTTGCCTTCAGGTATCTTTTTAAGATATTTAATAACCTCTTCAGACTTAGTTCCTGAAATAATAGCTACAATAGAACCTGCTCTACCTTTGGCTTTTTTATTGGTTACTACGGTGTATAACTCTCCTTGTGAAAGTGCTATTTCATCTATAGATAATCGTTTGCCAATATTTTGAGGGTAGACTAACCATTTGGTGGATTGCTCAAGGTATTCCCAATCTTTAAATTCACTTAAATAATCTCGATATTGGCGCTGTAGCTTTTTACCATCTAAACCATACAAATTAGCTATAGTTTGCGTGCTAGTATTGTTATTATCGATTAATTTCTTTTAAAAAAGCGGCAAACTCGGTGGTCATACGAGTGCCTTTTGCTACATTATTCCAGTCTCTTTGCAGGGTTTCTTTTGTGTCTACATCACGCCATCTGCGG